>CAWGWC010000001.1:0-15303 GCA_963826165.1 uncultured Thermoleophilaceae bacterium
GGGAGGCGGCGATACCACAGTCACGAGCCGCAACGTGTTCACCGTCACCAGCGCACACGATCACCGGGGCGAGCTGGGCCAGCCCGTTGAAACCGACGCGAACCGCGAGCTCAGGCGGCGCGGCAGCCAGCGCGCGGTGACGAGCACGCCCGAACTGGGAGTGGTCGGGCTTCAAGTGGGTTACGTGCCAGTCCCGAGGGGCTGAAAAAGGTCGGAGCGAGCCCGAAGCCGTGTTGGCGTATACGCACACCCGGGTAGGAAACCTTCCGTCTGCAATCGGCCGCAGCGGGCGGCCACGAGCCCGGAGGAAAACGTCGTTGGGAGTCGGGGTCTGGCGGAGACTCGACAGGTGAGCGGTGCACCGTGGAACTACGGAC
This sequence comes from uncultured Thermoleophilaceae bacterium, assembly GCA_963826165.1. Classification (GTDB taxonomy): domain Bacteria; phylum Actinomycetota; class Thermoleophilia; order Solirubrobacterales; family Thermoleophilaceae; genus JACVRW01. Next base: position 378 of record CAWGWC010000001.1, read on the forward strand.
AGCGGCGCACACGAACTCGCCGGTTCCGCCGCCGTCCGAACTCGAACGGCGCACGGGGATTCGAGCAGACAAACGGGATCACCCTGCGGCGTCCCGCCACCAAGGCAGATAGGCGGGGTCGTCATCTTCAGCCCGGTCAGACGTTCATGGTCACGGGCTGCGCCGGCTTCATAGGCTCGACCCTCGTGGAGGCGCTCAGCGAGCTCGACTGCTCGGTGATCGGCGTCGACGCTCTGATCGACAACTACCCGCGCGCCCTCAAGGAGCGCAACCTGAGCGACTGCGCCCGAACGGCCGACTTCCGGTTCGTCGAGCTCGACGTCGCCGAGGAACCCATCGCCCACCTGCTCGATGGAGTGGAGGGAATTTTCCATCTCGCCGCCCGTCCAGGGGTCAGGACGAGCTGGGGCCCGAGCTACGCCTCCTACCTCCACGACAACAGCCTGGCCACCCAGAGAGTCTTCGAGGCAGCCGCGGAGCGAGGCATCCGGGTGGTCTTCGCCTCGTCCTCTTCGGTCTACGGCGACGCCGAGTACTACCCGGTTGACGAGGACGCCAGGCTCGCGCCTCTGTCTCCCTACGGAATCACCAAGCTGGCGGGCGAAGCGCTTGCGGGCGCATACGCGACGGCTCTGGGGCTGGATGCCGTTGCGCTGCGCTACTTCTCGGTGTACGGCCCGCGTCAGCGTCCCGACATGGCCTTCGCCAGGGTGATGGCCGGTCTGGCGGAGAATCGCCCCTTCTCCTTGACGGGCAGCGGTCGCCAGTCCCGGGAGTTCACGTACGTCGGTGATGTGGTGGACGCCACGATCGCCGCCATGGCCCGGGCGCCGTCGGGGCGCGTCTACAACGTCGGCGGAGGCGGTGAGGTCTCGCTGCTTGACTCCGTGAGGGTGTGCGAAGCGATCATGGGCCGGCGGCTCGAGTTGGAACACGTCCCCAGCGCGGCGGGAGACGCCCGGCGCACCAGCGCCGACATCAGCCGGGCTTGGCGAGAGCTCGGCTGGAGGCCGGTCACGTCGCTCGAGGCCGGCCTCACCGCCCAGGCGCGCGCCTGGACTGGAGCTGTTGTGGACGAGGACCGGTCCCGGGCGTGGGCCGGAAGCTCTTCCTGACCCGCGGAGGCGAAAGCCGGCCCACGGCTGGGCTCCACGTGGTGGCCGCCATCCAGTCCTTCCGCCCCCACCTCGGCGGCGCCGAGCTGCAGCTCGAGCGACTGGCTCCGCACCTGGCGCGGCAGGGAGTCTGCACCGAGATCCTCACGCGGGCGGTCCCGGGCTTGCCGCGAGAGCAGCGGATCGACGGATCGCTCGTGCGCCGCTCGCCGATCGCGGGCGAGTCGCCGCTCGCGTCGATCGTCTACGTCGCCACCGCCCTCCTGCACCTCGCGCGACGCCGTCGTCGAGTGGATCTGGTTCATGCCCACGGGGCCCTGTCGCCGGCCACCATCGCGCTCGGTGCGCGCCTGCTCCGGCTTCCGAGCCTCGTCACCGTCCTGGGCACGGGTCCGCACGGCGACCTGGCCAGGCTGGCGGGCAAGCCGTTCGGGCGTGCCCGGCGCCGGCTGCTCGTGCGGGCTGCCTGGTTTGTCGCACTCAGCGCCGATGCCCGGCGCGAGCTGGTCGACTTCGGCGTGCCCACCCGACGGATCTTCATGGTGCCCAACGGCGTCGATCTCGCCAGCTACCGGCCCGCCGACGTCCGGGAGCGGGGCCGGCTCAGGCAGTGGCTCGGCCTCCCGCCGGGCCGCTTCGTCGCCGCCTTCGTGGGCCGCCTGCATCCGGTCAAGGACCTCGACACCCTGCTCGAGAGCTGGGAACGGATGTCCGAGCTCGACCTCCTCGTGGTCGGCGACGGCCCCGACCGTGCCCGGCTCGAGGCGCTCACCGACCGCCTCGGCATCCGCCGGCGGGTCACCTTTCTGGGCGAATCGGCGGCCGTGGCCGACATCCTGCGGGCGTCGGACTGCTTTCTGCTCTCGTCGCGAGGCGAGGGCATGTCCAACGCGCTTCTCGAGGCCATGGCCTGCGGCCTACCGTGCCTGGCCAGCCAGTCGGTCGGGGGGGCGAGGGAGCTGCTGGATGAGGGACGCGGTCTGCTGGTGGCCGACGGAGACGTCACGGCCTGGACCGACGCCATCGAGGCCGTCGCCGGCGATCCGGATCTGCGGGCGAAGATGGGTGGCGCCGCCGCCTGCTTCGTGGGCGAGTCGCTGTCCATGGAGGCGGCCGCGAAGCGGATGGCGCAGGCCTACGCCGTGGTTGCCGGCGTCAGCCCCCAGGCGGCATGAGCACTACCGGAGGGCCCCCCGCGGTCCTCTACGTGGTCTCGCGCTTCCCCGTCGTGACCGAGACGTTCGTGATCAACGAGTGGCTCGCCCTGTCCGGCCGATTCAGGATGGAGATGGCGGCGCTGCGCCGAAGCGGCGAGACCCCGGTGCACCCGGAGAGCAGGCGCGCGATGCAACGCGTGCGTTTCCTGGACGCGCCCGGGCCTCGGGCGGCGGCTGCCCACCTCGCCATGCTCGCCCGCCGCCCCGTGACCTACCTCTCTGCACTGGCGACGGTGCTGCGGGGAGCCGTGCGACTGCCGCTGAGGCAGGGGGCCAAGGAGGTGATCGTGTTCCTCCAGGCGGTCCCGCTGGCGAGTCAGGCGGCTCGCGACGGAGTGGCCCACGTCCACGCTCACTTTGCCGGCCATCCGGCAACGGCGGCGTGGGTGGTGCACCGGCTCACGGGCATCCCGTTCAGCTTCACCGCCCACGCCAACGACCTCTTCGTGGCGCCCGCGCTGCTCTGCCGCAAGGTGGCCGATGCCTACGCGGCGATCGCCATCTCGGAGTACAACCGCCAGTTCCTGACCGAGCGCTGCCCGCCCGCCCCCCGCGTGGAGGTCGTCCACTGCGGTGTCGATCTGGAGCGCTTCACCCCGCGCGCGGCGGGGAACCGCAGGCGCGACCTCGTGGTGTGCGTGGCAAGCCTGTCGCCAAAGAAGGGTCATGCCGTCCTGCTTGACGCATTCGCCCTGCTGGTGCAGCGCCGGCCCGGGGTGGTCCTCGAGCTGGTGGGCCACGGGCCCGAGCGAGAGCGGGTGCTCTCGCGCGCGCGGGACCTCGGCGTGGCCGACAGGGTGCGGCTGCTCGGAGCGCTTCCCGCGGAGGGCGTGCGCGCGAAGCTCGCAGAGGCCGGCGTCTTCGCGCTTCCGTCGGTACGGCTTCCGAGCGGGAGAATGGAGGGCATCCCGGTGGCGCTGATGGAGGCGATGGCCACCGGCGTGCCCGTGGTGGCCACGCGTCTCTCCGGAGTGCCCGAGCTGGTGCAGGACGGCGTCACTGGCCGGCTGGTGGAACCCGGGGACGCCGAGGGTCTCGCCGACGCCATGGCGGCGCTCCTCGACGACGACGAGCTGGCCGCCGGGCTGGCGGGGCGCGCGCGCGAGCTGGTGGAGCGCTCCTTCAGCCTTTCCCGGGAGGCGCACCGGCTGGGTGACATGTTCGCCGAGTCAGCGGCGAGCCTCCCTGGCCCGCTGGCGCGCGGCTAGGAGCGCCCCGGCCGGTCCGCGGGGGACGAGCCAGGTCTGGTCACAGCGGTCGCTCGCTCCGAAGCGGTACTTGTAGGGCTCGGTGCCACGCAGGAAGTCGAACCGCCGGGCCCCGTGGCGGCCTGCGGTCTCGAGGGCCTGAAGGATCAGCACATTGCCGAGGGCATGGCGCGCGTACGCCCGGTCCCAGCCCGACTGGTAGGCCGCAAACGTGTCGCGCCACCAGAACCCGTAGAGCACTCCCACGATCACCGCACCACGCCGCGCCGTCACCGCCGCCGGCCCGCGCTCAGCACCGCCTCGCTCCGTCAGCCGCCGAAGCAGGGGGAGCTGATCGCTGCCGAAGTTGCCGTCCCGAAGCCCCTCCCGTCCCTCGGCGTGCAGCTCCAACAGCCGGGTGAGGAGCGCCTCGTCCACGCCACCGGGAGGCACCCATTCGAACTCGATCCCCTCGTCGGTCAGCCGCCGCGTGAAGCGCCGCAGCTGACGGACGAACGACTTGGACGGGCCGCCCGGTCCCGCTTGGAGCGGCAACGTCACCTCCGGGCAGGCAGTGGCCTCCACGACCTCGGCCCCGTCGGGCAGGACGGCTGCCGCGGGCCAACTCGGGTCGACATTGCGAACGAGCAGGGCGGAACGGGCGGTGGCCCCGTCGAGCCATCCGCGCACGGCGGAGCCCAGCTCGGCCGGCACGAGCCAGCCACAGTGGTCGGCGGCGCCGGCCCCGGTGCCGGCGTTGACGTAGGCGGAGACCCCGAGGGGCAGCCTCCGGTGGAGGCGCTCACGATCGCGGCTCAGGGCGACGATCGCCTCCAGCCGTCCCGAGTCGTCTCGCCAGACCGCGATGCGGGTGGGCGGGCGCGCGGCGATGGTCTCCCACCAGCCCAGCACCCAGTCGGGCGTCTGAAAGTACGAGCTGCGCTCGAATCGGCCTGCGAGCGCCAGCCATTCGGCCGTGAGCGCGTTCGCGGCCGGCTCGTCCCGGAGGTCGAAGACCGCGGGCGTCAGGCCGGCAGCCTGCGCCGGACGTCGCGCAGCTTCCCCCACAGCTCGAAGCCGGTGGCCTTGACCTTGTCCACGGGCTCCGACCTGCCCGGGCCCTTCGGCGAGAGGTGCATCTTGCGCAGCCGGCGGTTGATCCGGTTCACCGATTCTGCGCGCTCGCTGAACTCGGTGTAGAAGGGAATCGAGAACGACACCGAGATCCCCGCCTCGGTCGTGACCCAGTGGGGCACGAACGACGGCAGGTACACCCCCGCGCCGGGCTCGAGCAGGAAGTCCTCGGCGACTCGCTCCATCGCGGGGAAGTCGCACTCCTCGTCGTCGTAGTAGCGGTCGAGTTCGCGCTGCCGGATCGCATCGTCACCGAAGGCAGCCACGCTCACGTGCTTGATTCCCCTCACCTGCAGCAGGAAGCTGTGCTCGGGATCGAAGTGCATGGGCGTGGTGGAGGCCGGCGCGGTTATGAAGAGGTATCCCGTGCGGCGCCGCATGCCGCCCTCGCGGTCCTTGATGATCTCCTCGACCTCGTCCAGGCACTCGTCGATCAGCTCCGCGTACTCGGGCGCCTGCTGAATGTCGCGCAACGAGACCCTGAAGCCGTTGCTCTCGATCTCTCGGATGGTGGCCGATGGCGGCCCCTCGCCGACGTCGACGTAACCCTCCCGGTTCACCAGCGGCAGACCGCCGCGCTCGCGGCGGACGGAGTCCGGCGGCAGACGGTCGGCGAGCTCGGCGATCGCCTCGAGCGAGAAGAGCGGGTGATCCGTCAGCTCGTGTCGTACCGCGATGGACCGCCGCGCAAAGGCACCGCTGAATCCCGACGCATCGATATCGAGCAACCTGTTCACCTGAAGCTGCGACACGGTTTCCTCCTCACTTGGTCATCTTGATGGTCACATACCGGCAGAGCCGCCGGAGGGCCGGGAAGCGCCCCAGCAACCAGCTGTCCGCGCGGCGTAGCCCGGGCAACGAGCGCACGCCGAATGCCCGCTCCACCATCTCGAGCAGCTGGACCTCCTCGTGCTCGGCGCCGGCGAACGGGGCCTCCCAGGCGCGCAGGTCCTCGTAGCTGAGAGGCACGTCGGCCCCGCGCGGATTCTTGCCCGGATAGGGGAGGTGGTCGCGGGCAAAGGCGACCACGGGGTTGGTGCCGAGCGGCTCGGCGAAGGCCGCACGTCCTCCCGGGCGGACTACTCGGTGCAGCTCGGGGGCCGCCTGCGCGACGGCCAGGTGATGCAGCACGGCCTTGCCCACCACGACGTCGAACCTGCCGGTGTCCAGAGGCAGCTGCTCACCCGCTCCGAGCACGAAGTCGATCGAGTCGTCGACGCCGTGCAGCTCGGCCCGGCGACGCGCGATGGCCGTGCTCGCCGGCGAGATGTCGAGGGCCGTGACCCGGGCGCCGCTGCGGGCCAGCACCGTTGTCATCTCCCCCATGCCACTGCCCAGCTCGAGCACATCTCGGCCGCGCAGGTCGCCGAGGAACTCATCGATTCCGAGCATCGTGCTGTCCTGTCTCGTGAAGGCCGAGAAGTCGGGGTGGACGACCTTCAGGCTCTCGTCCGAGGCCGGGACGCCGGCCAGCGCGTCCCATTTGGCGATCTCGACCTCGTGGATACGGGTGGTCTCCAACGCGTTCTCAGCCCCCGGAGCCGCCAGCTGATGGGACCTGTCCATTGGCGCCATAGTCCCCGACCCTCGCCGACTTGAATCCTCGGCAGCCGATGGAGTCGAACCTCGGGTCCCCGGTGCGCCGGTTGCCCCCGCCGTCCACCAGCGGGCGGCTCCCGCCGGTGTTGGTCAGCAGCTCTGGCGCTTCCGCTCCGGCGTTGTCGCGCACCTCGTTGCCGCGGCCCTCGAGCTCGAAGCCGAAGACGTTGGCTTCTCTGGCCCTGACCAGGAGGTTGCGGAAGATGCGCACGCCCGAGCTGTCGCGCGACACGCCCACGTTCTGCGCGCTGTTGTAGATCGTGTTGTGGCGGACGGTGACGTTGAAGGCGCCGCCGGTCTCCCCGCCCGGGCCGAGCTTGACGCCCCGCCCGTTGACCGCGTTGAACAGCAGGTTCCGCGCGATGAGGCCTCGCGGGCTTGGGCTGGAGCTCATGTCGTCGACGTAGATGTTGTGGTCCTGGTTGAGGCCGTTGGTGGGATAGGTGTCGTGTACGCAGCTCCGGGTGACCGACCAGCGCCCGAGGTTGCTGCGGGGACCGTCGTCGATGTGCAGGCCGGACGTGGAGTGTGCTCCCCAGATCTCGGCCCGGGTGAGCCTCCAGTCGGTGCCCCCGTAGATGCGCGCCATCGGCTCGTTGGGGTTGCCGCGGGCCCAGGTCACGTTGATGCCGCGGATCGTCCAGTAGCTCGGATTGCCGATCCACAGCTGACCACGGACGACGGGGCGCTCACCGGGGAAGTTGCGAACGAGAACTCGCGACCCCGGGCGCCCGGGCGCGGCGTGGACCTTGATCCGTCCGCGGTAGTTGCCCCCGCGGACGAACAGGCGATCGCCTGCGCGCAGCCTCGTCAGCGCCCGTGCGAGCGTCCCCAGCGGCCGCCGCCTGGTTCCCGGGTTCGAGTCTCGGCCGCTCGGCGCCACGAACAGCGTCCTGCCGGGTCGCGCCGAGCTCTCCGCCGAGAGACCCGACTCGACCGGGTCCGCCGCGCCGGCGCACCCTGACGCGCAGGCCATCGCCAGCATCACGGCCACCCATCTCGATGTGAGCAGCCGGACCGTCATCTCGCCGCGGGCTCCGGCCGGCGAGCAAGGTCACGCAGCGGACGGAGGAGCATCTGCAGCCCCTCCGGCATGAAGCCGCGCAGTAGGAGCAGGTACAGGCCCGCACTCAGCGGGATTCCGACCGCCAGCGCCGCCGCGGGCGGCAGCAGCTCCGTCAGGGGATAGATGGCGGCGGCCATCAACACGGACAGCGCGAAGGCCGGCGCGCCGGCGGTGAAGGTCGCGTACCAGGGCAGCCCCAGCACGCGGCCGATGACGGCGCCGAGGAGCCCCAGCGACAGGGTCTGCGCCACCACCTGCGAGGCGGCCACCGCGGTGATGCTGTAGCCGGCTGCCACCCAGATGGCCGGGAACAGGATCGCGATCTGCATCACGCCGGTGGCGGTCAGCAGCCAGGAGCGCCCCACCGCCTTCAGGACCGCGCCCGGCATGCTGGCCAGCGATGCCACTCCAGCCCACACGGCGATCAGGGCGAGCGGGGCGGCCGAGGAGCGCCACTCCTCGCCATACAGGGTCAGCACCAGTGGCAGGGCGAGCGCCGCCATCGCGAACGCCGCGGGGAACGCGACCATCGACCCCAGCCGGACGGTCTGCAGATAACCCCGGCGCAACTCCTCGGCCCCGTCCACCACTCCCTCCTTGAGACGCGCATAGAAGGGGAACAGGACCTCGTTCGCGACCTGGAAGCCCGAGAGGATCACGAGCTCCGGCAGCCGGAACGCAAGGTAGTACAGGCCGAGCGCCGTCGCCCCGAGCTGAGCTCCGATGATCAGGTAGTCGAAGTTCCGCGCGCCCTGCCCGAGCAGGCCCACGGCGACGATCCCGAGCCCGAACTTGAGCATCGGTCCCAGGTGAGTGCGCGAGATCGTGAAGCTGGGCCGCCAGGGGTGAACGATCCAGAGGGCCACCGACTGACACAGAGCGCCGGCCAGCTGGCCGATGATGAGGCTCCAGGCCCCGGCGCCCTCGAGGGCGAGCACGATGCTGACTGCGCCCTTTGTGAGCCCGCCGAGTAGCTGGGGCCAGAACAACCTGCGGAAGTCGAGCCTGCGCCGGAGGCGGTACTCATGAGCCTTTCCGAGCGCCGTGAGCAGGAAGTACAGAGCCAGCACCCGAAACAGCGGCACCACTTCCTCGTCGGGACCGACCTCGCCGAGCAGCGGAGCGATGAGCCAGGAGACGCCGAAGAGCACCACACCGCCGCCGATGCCGATCCAGAAGGCGGTCGACGAGACCGCGGGGTCCTCCGCATCCGAGCGGTAGACGAGAGCCGCGCCCAGCCCGAGGTCGGTGAGGTACTCCAGGTAGTGCATGACCGCCAGCGCGAAGGCCACGAGCCCGAACTCGTCCGGCACCAGGATGCGGGCCAGCACGAGCGTCGCCACGAACACCAGGACGCGGCCCCCGGCGTAGGAACCCGCGGCCCACAGGAAGCCCGAGAACGCGCGGCGACCCAGGTCACGCACGGCTTCCTCGCCGGCCCGATCTGATGCCGTACTCGGCGAACCGGTCATGGTGGCCGGCGGCTTTGCGCAGGACGCCGACCGCCGGCTCCGGGAGGAACACGCGGGCGAGCAGCTTCGCCTTGCGCCGCGCCAGGGTCACCGGGTCGAGCGCGATCGAGGTCAGGGCGTAGCGGCGAGCCACTCGCCGGTCTCCGCTCTTGACGCTTCCCACCCCCGCATGGAAGTAGGCCACCGATGCGGCCCGCCGCCTGATGATCGGGCGTTTCCAGGCTGGGCGGTACCCCTCCAGGTGACGCTCCACGGTCGCCTGATGGGCGTCCAGCCGCGTGCGGTACCGCCTCGGCGAGACGCTGCCGTCGTGACGCCTCACGAGGGCGAGCGGCCGGTCGATGAACCCGATCGGAAAGCGCTTGGCGATCTCGATCCAGGTGTCCCAGTCCTCGCCGAACGAGATCTCGCTGAATCCGCCGGCCGCGACGAGGGCCTCCCGCCTCACGAGCACGGAGCTCGGGTTGAGGACCACGTTGTCCACGAGCAGCTGGTCGAGCATCCTGCCGGCATCGCGAGTGGCGGCCGGAACCACCGCGGTCGGCTGCAGCTGCTCGTCACACGCGAAGGCGTGGGCGGCGGCGAGGGCGAGCTGGGGATGGCGCCGCAGATGGGCGATCCCCGCCTCCACGCGATCGGGAAGCCACGCGTCGTCCGCATCGAGGAAGGCCACCAGTGGCGCCGAAGTCGCGGCGAGGCCGGTGTTGCGCGCCGGGCCCGCCCCGCCCTGCGGACGGACGACGTAGCGCACCGCTTGATCCGCGTAGCGCCGGACCACGTCGGCCGTGTCGTCGGTCGAGCCGTCGTCCACCACCACGATCTCGAGGTTGCCGTAGCTCTGCCCGAGCACGCTGTCGAGAGCGTCGGGCAGGAAGCGGGCGTAGTTGTGCGTGGTGACGATGGCGCTGACGCGCGGCGAGTCGACCGCCTCCCATCCCGGCGCGGAGCCGTTCTCCCCCTCCCCGTCACCGGGCCACAGGGCACGCGCCACGGAAGCCGGCATGCGCTCGTGCACCGCGGCGTGCCAGTCGATGTCGCCGGCCACCTTGCCCGCCAGGCTCTCGACGGGCTCGGCGCCCACGCCGAATCGCGGGATCCGAAGCGGCGGGTCGGAGTCACGCAGCGCGCGGGGCAGCGAGAACACGGCGAGCTCGTAGCCCGCCCGCCCGGCCGCGGCGAAGGTGTCCTCGGTGACGTGGCGGCGCAGCTTGCCCCACGGGAAGGCCACCGACGAGATCGGCGTCGAGAGGTGTGACTCGAGTACCTCCTTCGAGCGCACGAGCTCCTGCTGGGCCTCGGTCTCGCCGATGCTCGCGAGGTTCCGGTGGCTCCAGGTATGGGAGCCGAAGCTCATGCCCTCGGCGCGCATCTCCTCCACCTGCGACCAATCGAGCGGCGCGAGCTGCTCGACCGGCGTGTGCCAGGTCTGGGCCAGCTGCGTCATGACGTGCTCGTCACGCTCGAGAAAGCCCGCTGTGAGGAAGAAGGTCGCGGTGAAGCCGCGCTTCGCGAGGAGGGGAAGCGCGTGCGCGTGGTTGTCTTCGTAGCCGTCGTCGAAGGTGATGGCCACGTGCGGACCGTCGCCATCGGTGTGCCCGGCCACCAGGTCGCTCAGCGCCACGACGGTGGCGTGCCGCTCGAGCCAGTCGAGGTGGGCGTCGAACTCGTCGGGCGTCAGCGACAGGTAGCTCGGCGACGGGTTGACCGAGTGGTAGCAGAGCACGACCCGGCGTTCGTGCTGATCGGTCCGGGAGGCAGCCAGGTGCGCCAGCGCGCCCGCTGTCCGCTTCAGACCCCAGCGCGCCACAGGCACCCTCTAGGCGATCCCGCGGGCGCGATGCCGTGAATCGACGGGCTCCCAGGTCGTGAACCGGATTCCCACCAGGAGCGACAGCACGGCCAGCGCCGCCGCTCCGTTGGCCAGGCAGAAGAAGTAGGGGATCCACAGCGGCTTGAGACGACCCCACCCGGTGCGGGCCAGAAGGCCACCCGCGGCCGCCAGGCCGTAGAAGACCAACTGCGGGGCGAGCACCAACCACCACACCGAATTGCGCGCCGCCAGCACCACGCTCGCGGCCAGCATGGCGACGAGGAAGAACGCGACCAGCCGCCTGAGGAGCTTGTGGAAGATCACCTCGAGGGCGTACAGGCCGGTGCGCGTGGGCAACAGGGCGCCGCGCAGGGCCAGCGCCGCGCGTAGACCGCGGTTCATCACCCGCACCTTGCGCCTCAGCTCCGTTCCCCCTTCCTCCGGCGTCTCCACGAGCACGTTCGCCCGCTCGTCGAAGGCGAGGCGCGAGCCCTCCCTGATCACCTGGGTGGAGATGACGAAGTCATCCGTTCCGGCGGTCAACGTCGACGGCGAGAAGAAGCTTCGGCGCACGGCGTACAGGTGCCCGCTCGCCGAGACGACGCTTCCGACCCGATCCTCCAGCCGCTTCAGCAGCCGCTCGTAACGCCAGTAGAGCCCCTCGCCCCGTGCCACCGGGCGGCCATTCTCCTCCACGTAGCGCACGACGTTGGCGGCCACGCCGCCCACCGCGGGATCGGCGAAGTTCGACACCAGCTGGCTCAACGTGCCGGACTCGAACAGCGAGTCGGCGTCGGTGAAGACCAGGATCTCTCCCGAGGAGGCCTCGACCGCTCGGTTGATGGCCGTGAGCTTCCCCACGCGGGGCAGGTCGAGCACGCGGGTCGCCCCAGCGCGCCGAGCTGCCTCCACGGTGTCGTCCCCCGATCCGTCGGAAGCGATGACGAGCTCGATCAGGTTCTCCGGGTAATCCGAGTCCCAGACGTTCGCGATCTTGCCGGCGATCACCTCGACCTCGTCGTGGGCGGCCACGATCACGGATACGGGCGCCTCGAGGCGCGCCCTCCGGCGTGGCCGCGGGCGAACTGCTCCCAGCAGCCGGAGGGCCAAGGGGTAGCCGGCGTAGACCCACACGACCAGGGCGCTCGACACCACGAGGATCACGACGGCGATCGTCGTCATGAACGAGCGCTCCGGGCCAGCCGCCCGGCGGCCAGGGCAAGCCCCACGAATATCCACTGGTAGCGCGCGTAGGCGTTGCTGAGAGTGAAGGCGCAGACGAGGAAGGCGCAGAGCGCCACGAACAACCCCTCGCCGAGGAGGCCACCGCCGGGCAGACGTGAACGCGCCCTCCACGCCCCCGCGAGTGCCAGCACGAACACGGCCACGAAAGTGAGCGCTCCCACCACTCCCGTCTCCGCCAGCGACTCGAGATAGAGGTTGTGGGCACCGCGCTGCTCGGGCCTGGGATCGATCCCGATCAGCGCCGAGTAGCGCTGGTACTGAATCTCGAAGTTGTCGGGCCCGACGCCCAGCAGCGGGTTGTCTCTCCACATGTGGAGCCCCGCGAGGTTCTCGCTCGTGCGTCCGCGAAGCGACGTGTCCTGGAACGAGGCCGCGTCGCTGCCGAATATCTGACCGAGAGCGCCGACCCGCTGCTGCAGAGCCGCGGGCAGCAGCAACGTGCCCACGGCGATGGCCGCGACGACGGCAACCGCGAGCACCCGCAGGCGGACACCTCGGAGCACCGCGATCAGAAGCGCGGCCACGAGCAGCGCGATCAGTGCCGCACGCGACTGGGTGTAGACGACCCCGGCCACGCACAGCAACGCGATGGCCCCGGCGAGGACGCGCGCAGGCCGGTGGGAGGCGCTGAGAGCGAGGTAGAAAGCAAGGACGGCGGCGGCAGCAAGGACCTGGCCGAAGGGGTTGGGGTTCAACGGTCCGGCGCTGCGCACGGCGTTGCCGTCGTCCACGATGCCGGCGAAGCCCCACCAGGACGAGTGATAGCTCTCGGTGATCTGCTGGAGCACGGCGACCAACGCCAGCAGGCCGACGCCGGCCACGACCGCCCAGACCGCTCGCCGCAGCCACTCAGGCGTATCGAGTGCGGCGACGATCAGAGCGATGAGGGCGCCGAAGCTGACCAGGTCGAGGGTTTCGGCCGCAGCGGCGGACCGGTCTCCGGCGAACAGGGTGGCGGCGCCGTAGGCGACCACGAGAACCGCGATGGCCACCAGGTGCTCAGAGCCGGTGATCCGCTCGCGGCCGCTGGCCCACCGCAGCAGGCCCGCCAAGAGCGCGACCGCGGTCAGCGCCTGAGCCGAGCGCTCGCCGGACAGCGCGTCGGGCGCATAGGCGGCGAGGAGGAAGAGGAGCCCCACCAGGCACCATCTGAGCCTGGTGACCGCCACGAAGATGGCCAGCGGCAGAAGCACCGCGAGCACCACCAGCTTCGTGGCGTCGCCGCCGCGGCCGAGGGCGGTTCCGGCAGCGAGCGCGGCGGCGCCGGCGACCAGCCGGCCACCCCACAGCCATGCGTCCCCTCCGGCAGCGGCCGACCGCGCTGTCTGGCCGAGCGCCGCGCCCCCCACCTCAGGCCTCGTCCTCGCTGGGGCCTGCCGGCCTCCGCTGCGAGGAGGACGGCGGGCGCGTCGGGGGATTGCGGCCCGGTCCCCCGCTCGAGCCCGGCTTGGAGCGCGAGGGGGACGACCGTGCGGGTGGGCTGGCCGGTTTCAGGGACGGCGCGCGGCCGTCACCCGGCGAGGTGGGCGGGTCGGGTGCACTGTCGGCCGTCGGAACTGGGGCCCGCAGAGCGGGCTCGGGCTCGGGCTTGGGGTCGGGCGGCCTCTGGGACTCAGGCTGGGCCTCCGCCTCGGCAGCGGCCGGCGGCTCAGGCCTGGCGGCCCGCTTGGCCTCTGCTTTCGACCCGGCGCCGTTGGCCGACTTCGACCGGGCCGACGCCTTCGACCCGGAGGCCTTCGAGCGGGCCGGCTTCGACCCGGCCGGCGGCTTCGACCCGGCCGGCGCCTTCGGCTTGGCCGCGGACCGTGCCCGCGACGGCGACTTCGACCCAGGTGGTGACTTTGCCTTCGCCTTCGCCTTCGCTGCGGCCGGTGACTTGCGCTTGGGCGTGGGCTTGGGTGGTGCGACCTCGGCGGTCTCGGCCGCCCGAGCGGCTCCGATGCGCGGCCGGAGCCGTGGTTCGAGGAGCATCTCGGCTACGACGAGCCCCACGCCGAGCAGAGCCCCCACGATCAGGGCGAGCACGCCCACCTGGAGGACGCCCGGGCCGACACCCCCACCCGAGTCGCTGCTGAGCTGCTGGAGCACGTAGGCGGAGTAACTGGCCGCGACGTACCTCTCCGTCGCGGCCGTGTAGCCGACCGCGAGCTGATCGACCGTGGCCTCATCGGGGCCCGTCAGGGTCGAGTCGATGAGCGAGCTCCCGGGCCTGACGGCCGAACCGAGGGTGTAGCTCCCGTCCAGATCCACGCCGGCGTCGCCGGCCGCCTGCCGGAGCATCCCGTCACTGCCGAGCACTCCTACGATGGTCTGCACCAGCGGACCGTCCGATTTGAGAGCGTCGAGAGTTCCGGGCAGATCGTCGTCCGTCACGGAGGCGTCCGGGCGCAGCACCAGATGGAGGGTTCGCCGGTGTTCGTCCGCCTGGCTGACGGAGGCCACCACCGCTCCGAGCAGCGCCAGGGCCGCGGCGGCCACGACGATCCACCACCGCCGCTGCAACTGGGAACGCAGACTGGCGAGATCCATGCTCAGAGTGCCCCCCGAGACCGCATCACCGAGCGAAGCGTGGCGATGACGAGCATGAGGTTCACCCGAACCGACCCTCCCTGAGCCTGGCGAATGTCGAGCCGGCAACGCGTGGCGAAGTCCGCAGAGCCGCGGCCCTCGGCCTGCCAGCTCCCTGCCAGGCCCGGCGTGACCTCGAGGCGTTCACCCTGCCACGGCTCGTAGTCGACCAGCCGCACCGAGCACGGGCGCGGTCCGACCAGCGTCATCTCGCCACGCAGGACGTTGAGAAGCTGTGGAAGCTCGTCCAGCGAGCGCGCCCGCAGCCAGCGTCCGACCCTCGTGGTGCGCGGATCGTTGGCGATCTTGAAGTCCGGCCAAGGAAGGGTGTTGAGGTGACGCAAGGACTCCTTCCTCGCCTCGGCGTCGGCGGTCATGGTTCGCAGCTTGAACAGCTCGAAGGGCTCGCCGTCCTGTCCCACCCGCACGATCCGGACGAAGGCGGGGCCGGGTGAGTCGAGCTTCACCGCCGCAGCCATCAACGCGATGAGTGGCAGGACCACGGGAGCGGCG
>CAWGWC010000002.1:0-170831 GCA_963826165.1 uncultured Thermoleophilaceae bacterium
TCGCTCAGGTCGCCGTCGTAGTCGTCGTGGAGATCGGGCGAGAGCAGCCGGTCGTCGGGATGGCGCACAGCGAGGAAGCCGGAGAGCGCTGCGGAGTAGACGCGCCAACACCTCGACGCCGTGGCCGTAGGAGGGAATCGGCCCGGGACTGTGCGGCGTGGTGGCGAGCCAGTTGGGCACGCCGCCGGGATTGAAGTTGGGCTCATTGACCGGGCTCCAGGCGCTCACCTGGGCCGAGAACTCGTCCACGAAGGCCCCCACCTTGGCGATCCAGGCCTCCGGCGCCACGTAGGCGGCCGGGCCGCCGAAGGCCACCACCACCTCCCTCACCCCCGCGGCGCGGGCCCGGTCGAGCCGAGCGGCCACCTGCGCCTTCAGGGGCGGATTGTCCACCACGTTCCAGTCCACGATCACGCGGAAGGTCTTGGGCCGCAGGGCGGCGAAGCGCTCGCGCAGGGAGTTGGCGGGGATCGGATCGGGGTCGGAGATGCCCAGCCCGTAGCCGGTCTGCGGGACCGTCGCCTGAGCCGGCGTGGCGCCCGAGAGCGCCGCGAGCAGCGCGACGAGCGCGCCGATGGTCAGCCGAAGGCGCATCGGGTCATCCGAGGGCGGCGAAGAACTCGCGCACTCGTCCGCTGACCTCCCGCAGGACGTCGAGGGAGGCCGAGGGGTCGCCGGCCACCTGAAGCGAGTGGTCGAGGCCCTCGAGCTCGAGCACGTAGAGCGCCTCCGTGTCTGGCACGCTGCCGCCCGACCAGGTCGGATCGGCCGGACTGCCGACGATGAGAGTGGGCCGGGTGACGGCGGCGAGAGCCTCGGTCACGTCCGGCCGGTCGAGCAGGGGTGTCAGCCAGACGGCCGGAAGCGCGCGCTGTGTGGCCAGCGGCGCCGCGACGCTGGCCAGCGACTTGCCCACGAACGCCACCTGGGTCGCCGAGGTGGCCGTGAGAGCGCGTTCGGCGCGCTCGACCATCCAGGCGAACGGGTCCGCGTCAGCCGGCGCCCGCTCGCTGACCTCGAGCACCGACCAGCCCTCGGCCTGTGCGGCCTCGCGCGCGAACCAGAGCAGCGGCGCCTGACTGAAGTAGCGGACCCCGGGGAGCAGCACCACGCAGCGCTCGGGATCACCCTCATGGAGGAGCGCCTCACCCGGGTCTAGGTCGATCGGGCGCATCCACTGAAAGTAGCGCCATCAGCGCGGCGATCACCCCCGCCGTCATCGGCCACACGAGGTAGTAGTTGTTGAACGTGCGGCCGATGAACATCAGCCACAGGATCGACACGCCGAACGCGGCCGCCCCGATCCACAGCTCCTGCGCGCGGCGCTGCGCGATCAGCAGCCAGACCGTCAGCGGCACCCAGGTGAGCAGGGCGATCAGCGCGAACGGGTAGCTGCCGTCGCGGTCCTCGAGGATGCCGAGGCGCACGAGGATCGCCGACAGCCCGTAGCCCACGATCTTGTAGGTGCCGGCGCCGTACTCGACCGTGTCCTCGTAGAAGGCCTTCGGGTCGGCCACCAGGAAGGGCAGCAGAGCCACGAGCACCAGCCCGCCGAACACGAGGGCTGCGCGGCGGAGCTCGTCGCGCCCCGCGCCCTGCCTGATCATCAACAGCGCCAGGAAGGGCAGGGCCACGAGCGCGAACTGCTTGGAGAGGATGGCCGCCGCCAGCGCGGCGGCGGCCCAGCCGTAGCGACGCCGTGTGACCAGAGCAAAGGCCAGCACCACCAGCAGGAGGCTCGGAGCGTCGTTCTGGCCGAACCAGGCCGAGCGGACCGCGATCGGGTTGCAGACGAGCAGAGCGCCCAGGGCGACCCGCGCCGCCGGCGGGCCCCGGAACAACATCGCCGCCGGAAGCATCGCCAGAGTGGCCAGGAGCACGAGCAGGCGGTAGTCGTCGAGCGGCTCCGGGAGCAGGCGCCAGGCGGCGGAGGTCAGCGCCGCACCGGGGAAGTAGGCGAAGTGCTCGAGCGCCACCTCACGCTCGCGCACGCGCTCGGACACGCTGCCGTCGCGCGTGTAGAAGCGCTCCAGCCCGGAGTCTCGGTAGTCGTGCCCGTACGGGTTGTCGAGGTCGAGGACGAGATCCCCGCCCAGCTCGATCTGGTACGTGGAGTCATTGGTAAAGAACCAGGGCGCTGTCGAGTCCCTCAGCCCGACCTGCAGGAGCGTGGAGGGCGCCAACAGCAGCACCCCGACGGCGAGCACGAGCGCCACCGCTCCCCAGCGCGGCCAGGGTCGCGGACGGGCGATCAGCAGAACCGCGGCGGCACCGCAGAGCAGCGCGGCCATGAACGCCGCCGCCCGGGCGATGCCCACGTCCCATTCCTCGCCGGCCGCTCGTACCAGCGGCGCGAGCAGTCCCTGGGGATCCACGTCGGGCGGGCGAAAGCGCCACGGATCGGAGCCGAGCTCGGGGAGGGTTACGGCGATGAGAGCGAACAGCACCCCGACCACGGCCCAGGCGCCGCGGACGCTCACGAACCCACCGGCGCGGACTCCATCCTGCTGCGCGCCCGATCGGCCGCGCTGGGCTGCGGGTCGCGCGCGGCGTGCCAGCTCAGATAGCCCGCTCCCACGGCGAGCACGAACCAGGTGAGCGGGTCCTCGAGGAAGCCGCTGTAGAAGAGCGCGTGCACGAACAGCGCGAGGAACGAGGCGCTCAGGGCCAGGCCGAGCGCCTGGTCACGGTGGTAGACCGAGAGCAGCATGCGGGCGCCGCCCACGAGCAACCAGGCGTAGAGCGCGAGCCCCACGACCCCCAGCTCGGCGAACACGGTGAGCGGCGTGGTGTGTGAGACGAAGTTGGGTGAGGGCCGGTCGCTGCGCGCCAGCTCGCGGCTCGCGCGCGGCTGGCCGCCGATCCCCACCCCGATGAGCGGATGCTCCTCGATCACCCGCGTGGTGTCCTCCACGCGCTCGGTGCGATCGCTCGTGATGCGGTTGATCGACTTGCCGTCGGCGAGCTGGATCGCCATGTACGCCCCGCCTGCGAGCGCCGCGGCCACGGCCAGCAACCCCACCGCCATCCGTATTCGCCGGTCGCCGGTGACCAGGGCGATGGCCAGGATCACCACCAGCAGCGCGGCCATGCTCGACTGCGAGTAGGAGAAGAACAACCCCGTCCAGAGCAGCGCCAGCACGCCCACCAGCGGCACGGGCTTCCAGCGCCGGGCCGCGAGCAGCGAGAGGGCCACGCCGATGCCCAGCACCAGGTGACGGCCGTAGAGGCTGGGGTCGCCGAACAGCGAGGTCACCCGGAAGAAGTCGGTGTTCGCGTTGGAGACGGCCAGGTTCGGCGCATAGAAGAAGAGCTCGCGGGTCCCGGCCTGCCACAGGCCGACCACGGCGAACAGCGAGGCCAGCACGAGCGCCGTCACCGCCAGCGCCTTGGGCACGGCGTCGGGGAAGTCGGCCCGTGCGACCGTGGCCAGGAGAAGGGCGAAGGGAAGGGTGAAGAACACGAGCAGGTTGGTGCCCGCCTCGAGGTCGTCGGCCCAGAGGAGGGAGAGACAGGCGAAGGCGAAGAACATGGCGGCCGGCAGAGCGATCGCCGCCGGCAACGGCCGCAGCTCGCGGCCGCGCAGGGCCCGCCACCCCAGCGCCGCGCCGGCGGCGGCGAGCACGAAGTAGAGCGGCAGCAGCCGGCCGAGGCGGCCGTCGTCGGCGATCGAGACGAGGAAGGAGCCGCCCGAGTCGAAGGACAGAGGCGGCCTGAAGGGCGCCGCCACCAGCACCGCGATCGGCACGAGCAGGGGACGCCGGGCGAGAACGGCGGCCGCGGCCCCGACGGCGAGCAGGCCGACCAACGCCGCCGCGAGGCCGGTGGCCCCCGTCAGCCGGTCGAGCGAACCGGTGCCGAGCGAATACGCGAGCAGCAGCTCGGACATGCCCAGCACCACGAGTCCTGCCAGCAGGGCCACGCGCCCGCGGGCCAGCAGCACGAGCGGCGCCCCCAGCGCGCCGCCCACGGCGGCCATCTGGGCGAGATCGGGGTACTCCATGAGGAGGGCACAGCGTAAAGGCGGCTCAGGCCAGCCGTGCGTTGTGGTCGCGCGCAGCCTCGCGGACGCCCTCGCCGCGACCCGGCCTGAGCTGCTGGCGCGCGTGCAGCAGATAGCGCCGCGGGTCGTGGCCGGGAACCACCACCGCCACCGCCGCCCTCACCAGATAGGCCCAGGTCCAGGTGATCCTCCAGACGAGCCGCGTGCCGGTCATCCCGTGCTTGACGAAGTAGAGATCGCGGTTTCGGTGGAACTCCACGATGCGGCGGCGCATGGCGGCGGCGTCCGTGCCGAGCTGGTCGTGGTGGATCGCCCGCGCCGACGGCACGTAGAGGATGCGCCAGCCGGCGTCGTGCAGCCGGCGACAGAAGTCGGTCTCGTCGGAGTAGACGAAGAAGTCCGGGTCGAGCCAGTTCACCTGCTCCGCGGCGACCCGGCGCACGAGCATCGCGCTCGACTGGACCCAGCCCACCGTACGCACCTCCTCACCGGTGCTCTCCACCGCCACGCGCCGGTGCAGGAACACGGCTGCGGCGAGGCCCCAGGGGATGTCGGGAAGCCGCCAGGCGCAGGCCACCTCGCGGCCCGCACCGTCGAGCAGCTGCGCCCCGGCGGCCGCGGCGCCCGGATCGGACTCGAGCGCCGCCAGCAGAGCGGCGGCCGCACCCTCCTGCAGCTCCGAGTCCTCGTTGAGCAGCAGGCAGGAGCGCCCGCGCGCCTCCTGGAGCAGCCGCGAGTCGTTCTCCGCCTTGCCGGCGCGCCGCTCGAGCGCGATCAGCCTGGCCTCCGGGTGGCGCTCGCGCACGGCCTCGGCCGAGCCGTCGCCGGACGCGTTGTCAAGCACCAGGAGCTCGTGCGATACGTCCCGGGGATGGGTGCGCGCGATCGCGTCGAGACAGGCCAGCAGGTGCTCGCGGCCGTTCGTGTTGACCACGCAGTAGGAGAGCTCGACGTCGTTCAGCGCCCTGCGGCCTCCTCCAGCACGGCGAGCGCCCGCGAGGCCAGCTCGTCGCGGCCGAACTCTCGCTCCGCCAAGGCGCGCGCGTTGGCGCCCATGCGCTGGACCTCGTCGGGCCGGTCGCGCAGCCAGGCCAGCTTGTCGGCCAGGTCGCCGCCGTCGCCGGCGCGCACGTAGAGCCCCGCCTCGTTCGCCTCCACCAGCTCCCGCATCCAGCCGTCCATGTTCACGATCGCCGGCCGGCCCGCCGCGAACGTGTCGAACAGCTTGTTGGGCGAGTTGGTGGCCAGCACGGGCACGTCCTTGAACAGCGTGAGGCAGGCGTCGGAGGCCGCCGCCAGAGCCGCCACCTCATCCTTCTCGTCCGCCGCTCCCGGGAACTCGACGTTGGGCGGCGCCTCGCGCTCGAGCTCGCCTCGGCGTTTGCCGTCGCCCATAAGCACGAAGCGCACGTCCTCCAGCACGCGCGCCGCCTCCAGCACCGCGGTCAGGTCGTTGGCCTCGCCCATGCTCCCGAAGTAGCTGACCGTGAAGCCGCTGCGCTCACCGGCCGCCGGGTCGAACAGATCAAGGTCGGCCGCGTTGGGGACAAGGGCCACGCGCTGCGGCGCGAGACCGGCCGCGACGATGCCGTCGCGTATTCCGGGCGACAGCGCGATCACCCGGACCGAGCGCGAGTAGACCAGGCGCTCGAGGGCGCGCGCCAGGCGGACGGCCAGGGGATGACGCAGCGCACCCATCTGAATCGGCGCCTCGGGCCAGAGGTCGCGCACCTCGAACACGAGCGGCGCGCGCCAGCGTGCGGCGGCCGCGAGGGCGGGCAGCGCCATGGTCAGCGGGGGCGAGGTGGCGTAGATCACATCGGGCCGCGGGCCCCGCAGGGCCGCCACGCAGGCGGCAGCGGCGAAGCGCCCGAAGGCCAGCATCCGCTTCGGGTAGGAGAGGGCGGTGGCGCTCACGTAGTCCGAATAGCCGCCGCGCACGCCCACCACCTCGATCCCGTCGACCGTCCGGGTGCCGTCGCCGGCGGTTACCATCCGCACGCCGTGTCCGCGCTCCGCGAACCGGCGCGCGAACTCGTAGGAGCGCGTGCCTCCGACTCCCTCGCGGGTGATGAAGAACTGATGCAGGTAGAGGATCCGCATTGGCTGCGCCCGAACGGTAATGCGCCGTGAACCGCGCCCTCGACCTGATCGTTGCCGCCACGCTGCTGGTGCTGAGCGCTCCGCTGCTCGCGGCGGCGGCCGTGGCGATCAAGTTGGAGAGCAGAGGGCCCGTGTTCTACCGCCAGCTGCGGGTCGGTCGCCACGGGCGGACGTTCCAGCTGTGGAAGCTGCGCACGATGGTCCGCGGCGCCGAGACCATGGGCGACGGCATCTACGTGCTGGAGGGCGACGCGCGCATCACCCGGGTGGGTCGTCTCCTTCGCCGGTTCTCGCTCGACGAGCTGCCCAACCTGATCAACGTGCTGGCGGGCGATCTGGCCGTCGTCGGTCCGCGGCCGACGGTGCGCGAGCAGGTCGACCGCTACACGGAGCGCCAGCGGCGCCGCCTCGAGGTCAGGCCGGGGATCACCGGCTGGGCCCAGGTCAACGGGCGCACGTCACTTCCCTGGCCCGAGCGCATCGAGCTGGACGTCTGGTACGTGGAGCACCGCTCGCTGCGGCTCGACCTGGACATTCTCGCCCGCACCGCGCGCATGCTGGTCACCGGCCACGGCCTCTACAGCGAGGACCGCCGCCAGGGCTGGGAGTAGCCGACTAGCGGCCGATCCTGATCACCTGTCGCTCGGAGGCCCCGCGGTCGGTGTCGAGATCGGGAGTGGCCACCACGTAGTAGCGATAGACGCCCGGGCGACGTGGGGTGAACGAGGTGGAGAAGCGCCCCCGCCGGGCCCGCACCCGGCGGGCGAGGGCCTTGCGGTAGCGGCCCCGGGAGAGCTTTTGGACCACCAGCGTGAGCAGGCGCTTGCGCGGCCCGACGCTTCCGGTGAGGGACACCGGCTCGCGGCGCACCCCGCTGGTGGGCGGCTCGTCCACCGTGATCACCGGACGCAGCTGCAGCAACAGACGCGGAGATGAGGAGCGCCGCAGCCCCGAGCGGCCGGGATAGCGAACCCGCACGTACATCCGCCGGGCGGGCTTGATCTCGGTGAAGAAGGCTCCGTCCGGTCCGCTCAGCACGCGGCGGGCCCGGCGCCAGCGGCCCTCGCTCGACACCTGGATCTCGATGCGCTCGCCCGCCAGCGGGAGGCCGTCCGGTGCCAGCAGCGCCCCGCTCACCGACACCGGGCTGCCGAAGTCCGCGCGGTAGTCCGACAGCGCGGCGCTCAGGCGGGTGGCCGCAGAGGTGACGGGGGTGCCGGTCTCCACCAGCGCGCGCAGCTCGGGGAGCTGCGCGTAGAGCGCGGCCCCGGGGCAGGCGGTGAGCCCGGTGTCGCGGTGCCCGCTGACCCGCTGGATGGTCGCCCGCGTCCCCGCCGCGTAGCGTGTGGCCGAGCCGCCCGCGCTCACCAGGCTGACCCGCCCCGACAGGGGCTGGCCGTGGACAGTGAGCTTCCAGCGGATGTAGTTGGCCAGGGTGGCCAGCGCCTCGGGCGTCTGGGAGACGTTGCTGAAGTCCCCGATGTTGGAGATGCCGGCCGTCTGCGAGTTGAACCCCTGTGCCTGGGCGCCCACGATCGCTTGGTCGAGTCCGCCGGCACGGCCCTCGAAGAGCGTGCCGTACTTGTCGACAAGCGCGTTGTAGCCGATGTCGTTCCAGCCGTTGGAGTTGCGGTGGTAGCGACACACCGCGAGCACGATCGCCGGCGACTCCTCCGCCGAGTAGTCGTTCAGCGACACCGTGTGGTGGACGTGGACGGCCCTCACGGCTCCGTACTCGGGCCCCGACCGCGGCGGGCAGCGGTTGGCGCCCCAGTCCTGGCGAGAGACGTAGGCCGGCGGGGTGGCCTGGGCGGCTCGGGCCCGGCTCGAGCGGGCCGCGTTCACGCCGAGGTCGACGAAGTGCAGCCGCAGCCCGGGGACCGGGCGACTCAGGCGGTACTGCACCGCGCCCGCGCGGCCGACCCAGATTGGATCCGACGCCGCGGCGAGCCGTTCACTGCGCCACAGGTCGGGATTGTGCTCGGAGTGAGCGGCCACCCCGGCCCAGCGGCTCCAGCGCCCGCGCTTGCGCACCCGCAGCTTCACGTCGGGCTCCGCCGCCCCTCGCCAGCGCAGGCCGACCAGGTTGAAGCGGCGCGGCGTGCGCAGCGCCCGGGAGACCACGGCCCGCCCTCCGTTGCCGGCGGCGGCCGCCTCGGCCGAAGCGGGCGGCGCCAATTCGAAGTCGACAGGCCGGGGTGGCGCCGCCGCGGCGACGGGCGCGGATTGGGCCAGGGCGCACAGGAGCGCCGCTGCGAGAGCGAGCAGCTTCACGTTCCCGGAACACGGTGCCAGGGTCTCGGTTGCGGGCTTGCAGGATCTCGTGCAGCCGGCGGAAGTGCAGCAGGTCGTGCGCGGTCGGCCCGCGCGAGCCCTCAGGGAACCGGCTCGGGACCGCGCGAGCGATGCTCGTCGCGGAAGGCGCGGAGAGCGTCGTAGATCTCCGGCGTGAACTCCCGGCAGAGCATCAACCGGCCGGTGCCGTTGGGCACCGGCTCGGCGTTCCAGGCGGAGGCCGCGACGGCGTAGGGCATGTTGCGCCGGGTGACGAGGAACATCTGGTAGGTGTCCTCGTCGAACAGCGCCTTGAGGTTGGCGCGCTCCTCTTTGGGCAGGTTCGGCCTGACCCAGACGATCACCCGTCCGTGCTCGAGGCCGTGAACGAGCTCCGCGTCCTGGGGCGGATCTCCGTAGGCACCGTCGACCGCGGGCTCGATGTAGTGGCGACCCGAGCTCGGCGGGTTGCTCGGGTAGTCGATCGTCTCATCGAGCGTCGTGGTGTGCTGGCGCGACCTCGCGCGCTCCGACCGGAGCTCGCAGTTGGCCG
The DNA here is from genome assembly GCA_963826165.1 of uncultured Thermoleophilaceae bacterium. Taxonomy (GTDB): domain Bacteria; phylum Actinomycetota; class Thermoleophilia; order Solirubrobacterales; family Thermoleophilaceae; genus JACVRW01. The sequence goes on from CAWGWC010000002.1 coordinate 8,934, forward strand.
CCTCGGCGGCCGGGCCCACCTCGAACTCCGCTTGCTCGGGCACGGTGCCCCCGCTGGGGAAGGCTTCGCTCGCCGCGGCGTCCGATCCGCCGCCGTCGTCGCCGCCCATCGCCAGCACGATCACGACCACGGCGACCGCGGCCACCAGAAGCGCCGCCGCGCCGTAGCCGACCATGCGCTTGCGCTGCTGCGCCTCGCGCTGCTGGCGCTCGCGCTCCTCGCGCTCCTTGCGAAGCGCCTCCTTCTGCTCTCGGCGGTGGGACACGACAGCGGAAATGTAGTGAAGCCAGGTTCGGCCCGCGGGTCGTAGCATCGGACCGGATCCCGGGAGAAATGGACTTGAGATGAGTTGTCCGGGGTAGACACCGCCTCGGAGAGAGGGGAACCCTTGTGAAGGACGTATTGGAAGACGTGACGGCTTGGACAGAGCGTGGCGATCGCGTGGCCATCGCCATGGTGGTGGCCGTCAAGCGGTCCGCACCCAGGGCACCCGGGGCGAAGATGGCCGTCAACGACCGCGGTGAGGTCTCGGGCGCAGTCTCCGGCGGCTGTGTCGAGGGCGCCGTGGTCGAGGTCGCCTCCGAGGTGCTGCGCGGAGGCGAGCCGAGGCTGCTGCACTTCGGGATCGCCGACAGCGAGGCCTGGGAGGTCGGCCTCCCGTGCGGCGGCGAGATCGACGTGTTCGTGGAGCGATACGAGGGGTGAGCCAGCAGTCGGAGTTCGCCCGGATTGCGGGCGAGGACGGCCGAGCCGCGCTCGTGACCGTGATCGCGGGAGCCGGGCTCGGGCGCAAGCTGCTGGTCGAGCAGGACGGCACGGTGCAGGGCGGGCTGGGAACCACGGAGGCCGATCGCGTGGCCGTCGAGGCGGCGGAGGAGCTGATGTGGGCCGAGCGCTCCGAGCAGCGCGAGGCCGGCGACTCGGTGCTGTTCGTGGACGTGACCGCCCCCGCGCCCCGGCTGGTGATCTTCGGGGCGGTGGACTATGCCGCCGCGCTGTGCGAGCTCGCGAGAGCCGCGGGCTGGCGGCCCTTCGTGTGCGACCCGCGCTCCCAGTTCGCCACACCCGATCGCTTCGAGGGCGCCGAGCGGGTGATCGCGGCCTGGCCGGCCGAGGCGTGCGCCGAGATGGGCGGCTTCGACCGCGCCACCTACATCGCGGTGCTGACCCATGCCCCTGATCTCGACGACGCAGCGCTCGGGGTGGCGCTGCGCTCGGACGCTCCCTACGTCGGGGCGATGGGCAGCCGCAGGGCTCAGGCCCACCGCCGCGAGCGGCTGGTGGCTGCGGGATTCGAGGAGGAACTTCTCGACCGGATCTCGGCCCCGATCGGCCTCGATCTGGGCGCCGTGTCGCCGGAGGAGACCGCCCTCTCGATCATGGCCGAGGTGGTGGCGGTTCGAAACGGCCGCGGCGGCGGCCGGCTGTCCGAGTCCGCCGGCCGGATCCACGAGGTGGGCGCGTGATCGGCGGCCTCATCCTCGCCGCGGGGGCGGGCACGCGTTTCGGCGGGTCCAAGCAGCTGGCCCAGCTCGACGGGCGGCCGCTGCTCGAGCACTCGGTGCGCGCCATGACGGCATCGCCGGTCGGCCGCGTTGTGGTGGTCCTCGGCGCCGAGGCCGACGAGATCGCGTCGGGGGTCGACCTGCACGGGGCGGAGTCCCGGATCTGCTCACGCTGGGCGGAGGGCCAGTCGGCGTCGCTGGCCTGCGGGCTGGAGGCGCTCACCGACTGTGAGGCCGTGGTGATCACCCTCGGCGACCAGCCCCGCCTGTCGCCCGACGCGATCCGCCGGGTGATCGCGGCCCGCGGCAACGGGGCCCAGGCCGTCCGGGCCACCTACCGCGGCGATCCCGGTCACCCGGTGCTGCTCGAGCGCGAGCTGTTCGAGCGGATGCGAGACGTGACCGGGGACCACGGGGCCCGCAATCTCCTGCTGAGCGCCCACGTGCGTGAGGTGCCGTGCGACGACCTCGGCGGTGGTGAGGACGTGGACACTCCCGCCGAGCTGGACGCCCTGCGCGCCGGCGGCCCGATGGCCTAGGACGGGGCGCTTCGGGGCAGGCCGCTCTCGGCCAGCGCGCCCGCCAGCCACTGCGGCAGCTCGCCGAGGAAGCGGGGATCGATCGTGTGGGTGACCGGCGACTCGTTCCAGGTGACGTCGGCCCCGGCCTGCTCCAGCCGCTCCCGGGCGTCACGGGCGAAGTCCACCACGATCACCGGATCGCGGCTGCCGTGTCCGATGGCCACCGGCAGCCCGGCGGCGTTCGCGGGGTCGAGCTCCCAGCCGTCCACGGTGGGGATGAAGCCGCTGAGGGCGATGATCGCTCCCGGGCGTGGACGCCCGCGGCCGAGCCCCAGCGCGTAGGACATCACCGTTCCCTGTGAGAAGCCGCCCAGCACGGCGCGCTCCGGAGCGATCCCGTGCTCCGCCAGGAGCGAGTCGAGCCATCCGCCGGCTCGGTCATAGGTGGCGTGGAAGGTGTCGGGATCGGGGAAGCCGACGCGCTCGACCACGTACCAGTGCGCGCCGCCGGGCGGCAGCGAGAGGGGCCCGCGCGCCGTGACCCCGAGCAGGCGCCGCTCCGGGTCGAGGATGTCGAGCAGGGGAAACAGGTCGTGCTCGTCGGTGGCGCGGCCGTGAAACAGGACCAGCGCGCCTTCCGGATCGCCGTCGGCCGGCCGCAGGAGATGGGTCAGGGTCATCGGTACGTCCCTCGCTCGAATACACTTGTTGTGCCTGCAACTACTCTAGCGTCAGGCCCACCACGATGAGCGCGACGAGCGACAGACCCTCCGGCCCCGCGTCCCCGCCACCCGCGGTCGAGCTGCTCGACGACGAGGAGCTCGCCGCCTGGAGAGGGATGCTGCGGGTGCACGCCGAGCTGACAAGGGGCCTCGACGCCGAGCTGACCCGGGCCCATGCGCTTCCGCTCACCTCCTACGAGGTTCTGCTCTTCCTGGCCGACGCTCCCGATGGCCGCATGCGCATGTCCGAGCTGGCCGACTCGGTGCTGCTCAGCCGGAGCGGCCTCACACGCCTGGTCGACCGGCTGGAGCGCGCCGGCTTCCTCGAGCGCGTCCAGTGCGAGGACGACGCGCGCGGCTACTTCGCCGAGATCACCCCCGCCGGCCGGCGCCAGTTCGACGAAGCGCGTCGTACTCATCTGGAAGGCGTGCGCAAGCTGTTCCTCAGCCGCTACTCGCGCGACGAGCTGCGGCTGCTCGGTGGCCTCTGGGAGAGGCTCTAGCGCTCTACGACATCGGGGCGGCCACGGCGGTACGGCTGCGGCGACGCACCTCGCGGATCGCACGAGCCAGCCGGCGCACGCCCTCGTCGAGCTCCGGTGGCTCGAGCAGCGAGTAGGAGAGGCGCACTGAGGTGGCCGAGCGCCGCTCCGCCGTGACGGCGTCGCCCGGGGTGAACGTCATTCCCTGGCGGGCGGCCTCCGAGTAGAGGGCACGCTCGTCGAGCGGACGCTTGAGGGTCACCCACAGATGGTGGCCACCGGTGGGAACGTCCACGCGGTACTCGCCCGGCAGGTGGCGCTCCAGGGCGGCCAGCAGCGCATCTCGCCGCTCGCGATAGAAGGGCAGGGTCTTGGCCACGTGGCGGTCGTGAGCGCCGCCGGCCAGCCAGCGGGCCGCCATGTGCTGAATCAACGTGGGGCTGTGAAAGTCGTTCTCCAGCTTGAGCATGGCGATCCGCTCACGCACCGGACCGCGGGCGGCAACCCAGCCGGCGCGCAGCCCGCCGCCCACGCTCTTCGACAGCGAGTTCACGTAGATCACGTGGGCCGGTGCAAGCTCGCGCAGCGGTCGTGGCGGCTCGCCCTCGAAGCTCGAGTCCGCATAGACCCGGTCCTCGAGGACGAAGAAGTTGCGCTCGATGGCGAGCTCGGCCAGCCGCCGGCGACGCTCCTCGGAGAGGTTGCGCCCGGTGGGGTTCTGGCAGGCGGTCTGCAGTGCCACCAGCTTGACCTCGTGGCGCGCCAGCAGCCGCTCGAGAAGGTCCACGTCGAGGCCCTGCTCGTCGACCGGGACGCCGATCACCCGAGCGCCGGTCTGATGCAGGGAGTCGAGCATGCCGACGAAGGTGGGTGACTCGATCAGGGCGACGTCGCCCTCCTCCAGGGTCGCTCTCGCGGCGAGGCTGAGCGCCTGCTTGGCTCCGGAGGTGACCACGATCTCGTCCGCATCCTGGGCGAACCCCTCGTCCCGCCCCCGCAGCGCAAGGCGCTCGCGCAGCTCGTACAAGCCCTCGGCCGACAGATAGGACAGCGCCGCCCCGCCCTCCTCGGCGAAGACGTCGGCGGTGATGCTCGCGAGCTGCTCGGTGGGATAGAGCTGAGGCGAAGGCCAGCCGACCGCCAGGGAGATCAGGCCGGGATCGCCGGCGCTCGCGAAGGTCTCGGCCATCACTCGCTCGGAGTACGAGATCTCTTCGTCCGGCAGTGCGTAGACCTGCCAGTCGTCCCCGTGCTCCTCGCTCCCCGCGGGAGCCAGGGAGCGAACGAAGGTTCCTCGGCCGACGCTCGCGCTCACGTAGCCCAGCTCGGCCAGCCGGCGATACACCCGCGCGGCGGTCAGGTGGTTCACACCCACCTCGGTGGCGAGCTCGCGCGTGGGCGGCAGCTTCTCGCCGGGTTCCAGCTGCCCTGAATCGATGGCGTTCGTGAAGAGATCCACGAGCTGCTGGGTCAGGGAGGTCTCGGCGTTGCGGTCGAGACCAGACAAATCAATTTTGTACGACCTTGTCATGGCGCTTGTAGTACGTACACTAGCACTACACAGTCATACACTTCAACCCTGGAGAGCTTCATGAACAACGTAACCGTCCGCCGTAGCACCGCAGCCGATCAGGCCGCGCTCGATCATCTGGCGCAGCTCGACAGCGGGAGGCCGCCTCGCGGTCCGGCGCTGGTGGCGGAGGTCGACTCGCGAATGCTCGCGGCCCTGCCGCTCGACAGCGGCCGTCCGATTGCCGACCCGTTCAAGCCCACCGCGGCGCTCGTGGACCTGCTCGAGCTGCGTCGGTCGCAGATCGCGGCGGCCCAGGGCGGCGCCTCGCAGACCTCGGGGCGCCTGCGCGCGCTCCTTCGCGGGCGCCTGCATCACGCGCGGGCGTAGAGCAAGGCTTACCCAAGGGGCTCCAACCCTCCCCCCTCGTGGAGCGGCGCCGAGAGGCGCCGCTTTGCGTTGTGCCCGCCCTGTGGCCGAGCGGTCAGCGGCGCCCGCGGCGCCGGCTACCGCCGCCGCGCTCGAGCCGCTGTGCTCGCGCCTCGCGCAGCTCGGCGATCGACAGCGGAGTCGCCGGCTCGAGCTCGTCCCGGCCCGGCAGCACGGTCATGTCGAGCGGTCGCTCCACCGCTTGCCCTCCCATCTCCTCCACCCAGTACGCGCCGGCGCCCGGGCGGGCGCTCACCGCCTCGAGCAGGTCGCGGCCGGCGAACAGCAGTCCCGCGCCGTCGTCCACGGCGTAGCCGGGCGGCACCGCCTCGGTGCGGATCGCCTCGTGGTAACACGGCCGGCGCTCGGGCTCGCTGTCGTGATGGACGGAGTTGCTCCCCGGCAGCAGGCCGAGCGCGCGCACCGGTCGCGGGGCCCCGAAGGAGGTGGTGAGCCCGGCCTCGAACCAGCACATCGATCCGGCGCTGATGCCACACAGGACAACGCCCTGCTCCCAGGCCTCGCGCAGGATGACGTCGGCGCCGTGGGCGCGCCAGACCGCCAGCAGGTTCAGCAGGCTGCCCCCGCCGACGTAGAGCACGTCCTGGGCGAGCAGCGCCTCGCGCAGGTCGATCCGCTGTGTGCCGAGACGGAACAGCGACACGTGGGTCGGTTCGCAGGGCAGATGCCGGAACGCGGCGTAGAAGCGCCGGATCTGCTCCTCGGCGTCACCGCCGGCGGTCGGCAACAGGCAGATGCGCGGGTGGGGAGTGCGGGCTGCCGACAGCACGAAGCGGTCGAGCGACGGATCGCCCGGCGGGACGGAGAAGCCACCCCCGCCCATGGCGACGATGCGGCGAGGATCGGACGGGTCGCTGGCCACCAACGGCTCAGGCCGCCACGACCGACAACCGGCCCGACCGTGCCGGCGCGGCGGGCTCCTGCGCCGAGCCCAGATAGGTGGCCCGCAGCGGCCGCCGGCTCACGCGCTTGCCGGTCCAGCGCATCGAGTGAGCCCGGGCCTCGGGACGCGACGCGACCACCCGCGCCAGGCGCTCTCCCTCGAAGTGGAGGGCCGAGCCGTCTTCGGCGGCGTAGCCGGCGGGCATCCCGTCGGCCAGCATCTGGCGATAGGCCGAGCAGCGCTCCGGCTCGGCGTCGAAGTGGACGCAGTTGCTCCAGGGCAGCAGCCCGAGCCCGCTGACGCGGGTGGGCGGTCCGTGAAAAGCCGTGATCGACTCGGCGAACCAGCACAGCGAGCCCGCGCTCAGGCCGCACAGGACCACACCGCGCTCCCAGGCCTCGCGCAAGATCGTGTCGATGCCGTGGGCCTGCCAGGTGCCGAGCAGACTGATGACGCTGCCCCCGCCGACGTAGATCAGGTCGCGCGACAGCAGGTGCTCGCCCACGTCGCCCACGGTGCGCTCTCGCCTGAACAGCGAGAGATGCGAGGGCTCGCACACCTCGGGCGAGAAGGCACGGTAGAAGCGCACGATGTAGTGATCGGCGTCACCGCTCGCGGTGGGCAGGAAGCAGACCTTGGGCCGCTCGCTGCCGGTGATGTGCAGCACGTAGTCGTCGAGCAGCGTGTTGCCGGGCTCCATGGAGAAGCCGCCGCCGCCGAACGCGACTATCTGACGCAGATCCCTCTCCACCAGCAGAGGGTAAGGGCGCCTCGCCCGGCCGGTCAACGAATCCTGGACAGCCGTCGAACGAGGCTCGACACGCTGTCGAGCCTCCTCAGCGCGGGAGGCCGGCGCCGATCAGTTGCGTGGCTGGAGACTAGGGTCTCGCCGTGCGCACGCTCGTGATCTCCGACCTCCATCTGGGGTCACGTCTCGGCCGCGACGTGCTGCGTCGGCCGCAGGTGCTGCGAGCGCTCTTCGACGGCCTGCGCGACGTCGACCGGCTCGTGTTGCTGGGCGATGTGGTCGAGCTCCTCGAGGCCCGGGCCGATCACGCCATGCCCGCCGCGGAGCCGGTGCTGCGCGCGATCGGCGCCGCGGTCGGTCGTGACCGCGAGCTGGTGGTCGTGCCGGGCAACCACGACGTCGCGCTGGTGCGGCCGTGGCTGCGCCGCCACGGCGTCCCGCACGACGTGGACGCTCCCGTCCCCCACGACGCGACCCCGCTGCTGGCGCAGGTCACGGACTGGCTCGCCCCCGCTCAGGTGAGCGTTCGCTACCCGGGCGTCTGGCTCGCCGACGGCGTATGGGCCACCCACGGCCACTATCTCGACCGGCACCTCCTGCCCGAGTCCGCGTTCGGCGTCGCTCGCGGGTTGCTGGGACGGCTGCCGAGCGACGGCGCGCTGCCGGCCGACTACGAGCAGGCCGGCGGCCCTTCCCTCACCCGTGTCGAGGCGTTTCTCACCCGCTGGCTCCCACGGCCGCTGGCGGCGCTCGTGGACGACCTGGCCGAGGTCCTGCGAGCGGCCACGATGCCGGGGCCGCAGGTCCTCCTGAGCCGGCGCGCCGCCCCGCTCACCGCCCGGCTGCTGGGGACGCAGATGCGCCGGGCGAGCATCCCGGCCCTGGCGCGAGTGGTGCACCGGCTGGGTGTGGAGGCCGATTGGGTGTTGTTCGGTCACGTTCACCGCACCGGGCCGCTGGAAGGAGACCGGCCGTTCGACTGGCAGAGCCCGGCCGGGCGCCCGCGGATCGTGAACAGCGGCTGCTGGGTCTACGAGCCGCTGCTGCTCCACCGCGCCACCCCGCCGCACCCGTACTGGCCCGGGGGCGCCGTGGTGCTGGAAGACGGGGCGCCGCCCCGCGCCGTCGGCCTGCTCGACCACCTGTCCGCCGCCGACCTGCACTGAGTTGCAGGCGGGTCAGCGCACGATCGCCGCGACGATCTCGTCCCAGTCGCCCTCGTGCAGCTCGTGACCGCCTCCTTCGAGCAGGACGAGCTCGGCACCGCCGACAGCGGCGGCCAGGGCCTCACCGTGAGCGGGCGGAAAGAGCGGATCGGCCGTCCCGTGGATCACCGTCAGCGGCGCCTCGATCTGGCTCGCGATCGCCCCCGCCGGATCCTCGTCCCCGCCGAGCAGCGTGTGGTTGACCAGGCTGGCCGGGTTGACTGTGCGGGCGAGATCTCTGCGGACGAAATCGCGCGTGGCGGCCTCGTCGAACGGATGCCGCGTGCCCGCGAGCGCCCGGGCGTCGCTCACGATGAACGCGGCCAGAGCCTCGGTGTCCGCCCAGTCGAGCCCCTCCGCCGCCTCGGCGTGCTCGAGGTAGGCGGCGTCCGGGCCGGGCAACTCGCCGTCCGGTTCTCCGAGCGCCGTGGTGCTGATGAGGGTCAGGCGCTCGACCCGATCGGGATGAGCCACCGCCAGCTGCTGGGCGATCATCCCTCCCATCGACATGCCGGCGACATGCGCGCGCTCGACGTCGTGCCCGTCCAGCACGGCGACGGCGTCCGCCGTCAGATCGCCGGACGTATAGCCGGGCTGTCCCGGCGGGTAGCTCGTCGAGCGCCCGGTGTCGCGGTGGTCGTAGCGGATCACCAGCCGCCCGGCCGCCGCCAGGCGCTCGCATAGCCCGTCCGGCCACCAGAGCATCGAGGCCATCTGGCCCATGATCAACAGCAGGACAGGGTCCCCGGCGCGGCCGAAGCTCTCGGTGCACAGCGTCGCGTCACCGGACGCGATCGTCTTCGTGCTCACGCCGCCGATTATGTTCCACGGCCGTGGCCAGGCGAAGCGCAGGCATTCTCCTCTACCGCCGAACGGGCACCGAGCCCGAGTTCCTGCTGGTGCATCCCGGCGGTCCCTTCTGGGCCAAGCGCGACGAGGGTGCGTGGTCGCTGCCCAAAGGCGAGTACGAGGACGGCGACGACCCGCTCGAGAGCGCGAGGCGCGAGTTCGAGGAGGAGACCGGGACGGCCCTCGAAGCCACCGAGCTGATCGAGCTCGGCTCGGTGAGGCAGAAGAGCGGCAAGCTCGTGGTGGCCTGGGCGGCCGAGGGCGACCTCGACGCGGAGGCCGTCCACAGCAACAGCTTCGAGATGGAGTGGCCGCCCCGGTCGGGCCGGACCGCGGAGTTCCCGGAGGTCGATCGGGCCGGCTGGTTCGGCGCGGACGCCGCCCGTACGAAGCTGGTGGCGGCGCAGGCGGCCTTCGTCGACCGGCTTCTCGAGCGGCTGGCCGCGGAATAACAGTCCGCTGTGTCGTGTCCTGCTCGCCATGCACATGTTCACGACACGACACTCATCCTTCCGCGCGCAGATCCGGGGGATCGCCCTTGCGGGGCTTCTGGCCGGCGCGCTCGCGCTGGTGCCGTCAGCGGCTTCGGCGAACTCCTACGGCGGACTGCCGGACGCCGAGATCTTCGCCACGAACAACACCGCGGTGATCACCGATCCCGCCGACCCGCGCCTGGACCAGGAGCTCAACGGTTTCGCCCGCAAGGTCACGCGGATCATCCATGAAGGAGGGGGAACGCCACGCGGCTCGCAGCTGCTCGACGGCGTGTTCTTCTCCTCCGACCTCAACCAGACGACGTTCGAGCGCTCGCGCGACTTCGACGTCGACCACGTCAGCGTCGGCGAGCTGGGCGCGATTGCCGAGCGGGTGCGCCGGCGCTTCGATCAGCAGTCGGTGCTGACCTTCGACTACCTGCCGGCCTCTGCCGGTCGCGTGGACGGAGTGGAGCTCGAGGTGCCGGGTGTGAGCGCCGATGCCCTGCGCCAGGGGCTGCTCGACGACGAGGCCGCCCGCGAGGCGCTGTTCGGAGGCTCGGTCACCCAGGACGGCCGGCTGCTGCTGGTGGCCGACCTGGCCAACGCCGATCTCGCCCGGAGGTTCGCCGCCGACATCGGCGGAGACGTGAGCCGGGCGATCGCGCGCTCCGGCGACATCGAGTTCGTGGGCTGACCGGTACATCCACGACCCGCGGGACGGACGAAGGCTCGCGATAGGGTCGCGCGCGGTGAACGCGCGCCGCGGCATCTACGTTGCCCCCTTCGACGAGCTGTCCGAACCGCGGGTCGTGGCCGAGCTGGCCGCACGCGCCGAGGAGCGCGGCTGGGACGGCTTCTTCGTCTGGGACCACCTGAAGTACCGGGCTCCGGTGAGGAGGGTGGCGAATCCTTGGATCACGCTGGCCGCGGTGGCCGTGGCCACCGAGCGCATGCGGATAGGCCCGATGGTCACCCCGGTGGCCCGCCGCCGGCCGCATCAGCTCGCACGGGAGACGGTCACGCTCGATCGCCTGAGCGGCGGGCGCCTGGTGTTCGGCGTGGGGCTCGGGAGCTCGCGCTCCGGCGAGTTCGACCCGGAGGCCTTCGGCGAGGAAGAGGACCCGCGCGCCCGCGCCCGGCTGCTCGACGAGGGTCTGGAGCGGCTCACCGCGTACTGGGAGGGCGAGTTCGAGCCGCCGCCGCTCCAGCAGCCGCGGATTCCCGTGTGGGTGGCGTCGAGATGGCCCAACCGGCGTCCGCTGGCGCGCGCGGCTCGCTGGGACGCGCTGTTCCCGGTGGACGTGCCCAGCCCCGAGGCGCTGGCGGAGCTGGCGGCGGACGTGCATGAGCTGCGCGCCTCAGCGGGCGCGGACGGACCGTTCGAGCTCGTGGTGGACAACCCACCGGGTACGGAGCGCGACCCCTGGGTCGAGGCCGGCGCCACCTGGTGCCTGACCGACTTCGGATCGCAGCCCGTGCGGCGCGAGGTCGAGGCGGTTATCGACGCCTACTGATCCGCCAGCCGGAACACGTCGTCGTAGTCGCTGAGCAGCTCGGCCGGATTGGGGCGCCCCTCGCCGCGCTGGAGAGCGTCCAGCTCGCGGAACCAGTCGAGCGTGCGCGACGCCGGCGTGGTGCGCCAGGTGAGCACCGCCGGCTCGTCACCGTCGTTCCACATCTGGTGCACGGCGCCCGGTGGGACGTCGAACGCGTTGCCCTGCTCGAAGGTCTCCTCGTGGCCGTCGACGACGGTGCGCATCGCTCCCGATCGCACCTCGAAGTGCTCCTCCTGAGCCGGGTGCAGATGGGCGGGGGGCGCCGGGCTGCCGGGCGCGTAGGTCGCTTCGACCTCGAGCCCGTCTTCGTCGTGCGCCAGCACGGTCAGGCTGGTGCTGGGACCGATGTCGAGCTGCTCCGCCACCGCGGCGGCCAGCCTAGTGCCCTGAGTCGTCATTTCGCGCGCACCTTCCCGGCGTCTGGGCGCGCCTGACGCCACCCCCGGGAATCGCCGATGCTGCGCATCGACTCATCCCGTGTGCGTCGCCAGCCACGCCCAGCCACTCGGGAAGCTGAAGCCGAACTTCCGACTCAGGGCACTAACCGCCGCAGGCCGGCGGGGTGGTCACCCGCGGGTCGGCCGGCGTGTCGGCTCGGCCGGCCACCTGGCAGTAGGCGAACCGGCCGGTGGCGAAGTCGGCGAGCACCCGGTAGGGATGGCCCAGGGTCACCCCGGCGCTCGCGTCGCTGCGCTCCACGGCGGAGGTCACCGCCAGGCAGAAGTAGCGGCCCCGGCGCCGCGCCAGGTCGAGCTCGGCGCCGCTCGGCTCGGCCGTACGAGGGAACGCCTCGCACTCGACCCGCCTGACCGGACCGTCGAGCGCCCCCGTGCGGACCCGTCGCCGCGCGTCGGCCAGCACGGTGGCGGAGAGCTCGTCGAGCAACACCGCCCGGGCCGCCAGGCGCTCCCGCGGATCGGCGCCGGGCGCCGCCACAGCGTTCGAGCGGGCGAACCGAGGACGCTGGCCGGCCAGCAATCGCGCCTCGCGCTGCTCTCGCAGCTTCGCCAGCTCGGCGCTCTCGGTCCGGGCGCGCTCCTGCTGGTCGCCGCGCAGGCCGAGCGCCAGCACCACCGCGCCGGCCACGACGACGAGCAGGGCGACGGCGCCGCCGGCCCGAGCGCGCGGGCTCGTCCTGCGCCAGAGCCACAGGGGCAGGGCGGCGAGCCCGGGCATTGGTTCGTAACGGTCCGGCGTCACCGGGATTCTCGGCCCCGCCGAGCACAAGCACAAGCACCTGTTCGTTGGGGTCGGCGTAAGCTGCGCTGAACAATGCTCGACGTTCGGCGACTGCGTCTGCTCAGTGAGCTGTCGCGGCAGGGCACCATCTCGAGGGTGGCAGGCGTGGTGGGCTACACGCCGTCGGCGGTGTCCCAGTCGCTGGCGCGACTCGAGCACGAGGCCGGCGTTCCGCTGCTCGAGCGCGACGGGCGCCGGGTGCGGCTCACGCCCGCGGCGCGGTCGCTGGTGGCTCGCACCGACCGCGTGCTCGCCGAGCTCGACGCCGCGGAGGCCGAGCTGGCCGCGGAGGAAGGGACCGTCCGCGGCGCCGTGGTGATCGGCGCGTTCCCCAGTGCGGCGGCCGGGCTGGTCGTGCCGGCCGTGGCCGGTCTGGTGCGGCGCCACCCGGAGCTCTCCTGCACCGTCCGAGAGCACGAGCCGGAGGACGGCATCCCGCTGCTGCGCTCGGGGGAGCTCGACCTGCTGGTGTCGGAGAGCTACGACGACGTGGCCCAGGCCCCGGCAGGCGGCCTGGAGAGCCGGCCGCTCATGAGCGAACCGCTGCTGCTGGTGCTCGGGCCCGGTCATCCGGCCGAGGAGCCGGTGGAGCTTTCGGCCCTGCGCGAGGAGAGCTGGATCGCGGGCCTCCCCGGGACACAGTTCGCCGCGATGCTCGAGCAGGTGTGCCGCGCGGCCGGCTTCAGTCCTCGGATCGCCCACAGGGCGGACGACTCGGTCCTGCACACGGCGCTGGCGGCCGCGGGCTTCGGCATCGGGATGCTGCCCGCCCTCGCGTGCGACGGGTCGGACAGCGCAGGGGTCCGGTTTGCCGAGATCGCTCCGCCCGTGCCTCGCCGCCGGCTGTCGGTGCTGCTCCGCCGCGGCTCGGCCCGCCGGCCCGCGCTGGCGGCGACGCTCGCGGCGTTGCGGCGAGTGGCCTAGCGGTTCACAGCAGACGCCGGGCCGCGTCCGCCACCTGATCCGCGCCCGGGAGAGCCTCCTTCTCGAGCGAGGGCGCGAAGGGTATGGGCAGGTCGGGCATCGTGACCCTCTGCGCGGCCACGGGTCCGGCGGCCTCGACCGCCAGGGCCACGACCTCCGCGGCGTAGCCCCCCTGAGGGGGTCCCTCCTCCACCACCACGACGTGCTTCGTGCGAGTCACCGACTCGGCAATCGCGTCGGCGTCCAGCGGTCGGAGCGAGCGCAGGTCGAGTACCTCGGCCTCGACGCCGTCGGCGGCCAGCCCCTCGGCGGCCTCCATCGCTACCTCGACCATCGCCAGCGCGGCGACGATGGTCACGTCGCGCCCGGCCCGGCGCACGGCGGCGCGCCCGAGGCTCGCGTCAGCGTCCCCGTTCAGCTCTCCCTTGCGGGCGTAGAGCGCCTTGTGCTCGAAGACGATCACCGGGTTGGGATCATGGATGGCCGCCCGGGTCAGCGTGTAGGCGTCCGCCGGAGTGGAAGGTGCCACCAGCTTGAGACCGGGCTCGCCCATGAACCAGCCCGCGGGCGTCTGCGAGTGGCAGGCGCCGAAGCTGGCGCCGGCGCCTACGGCGCTGCGCACCACCAGCGGCACGGAGGCCTGCTCGTTCGACAGGTACCAGTACTTCGAGGCCTGATTGGTCAGCGTGTCGACCACCAGGCCGAGGAAGTCGCCGAACATGATCTCCACCACCGGGCGCAGGCCCCGCACCGCCGCCCCGAAGGCAGCCGAGGTGAAGGCCAGCTCCGAGATCGGTGTGTCCACGATGCGGCGCTCACCGAAGCGCTCGGCCAGCCCGGGTGTGACGTTGAACACCCCGCCCTGGGTCACGTCTTCGCCGAGCAGCACCACCGTCTCATCGGCCTCCATCTCGTCGGCCAGCGCGTCACGCACGGCCTGGCGATAGGCCACCGCCGCCATCAGGCGGTCCGGGTGGCCGTGGCGGCGCCCGCATCCCCCGCGGGCGCCTGCGCGCGAGCCCGGTCGAGGGCCCGCCGCATCTCGCGATCGGCCTCGCCGAGGAGCGATTCGGCCTCGTCGCCGGGGAGACGTTCGGCGAGCCGCGGGAGCGGGTCGCGGTCGAGCCAGCTCTCGACCTCCTCCGCCGGGCGGTACTTGGCCGGGTCGCTGCGCGAGTGCCCGTGATGGCGGTAGGTCAGAAACTCGACGAAGGACGGGCCCGCGCCCTCCCGGGCATGCCTGACGGCCCGCTCGCCCGCCTCGCGCACGGCGAGGACGTCGTTGCCGTCAACGATCTCCCAGGGCATCCCGTAGGCCTCGGCGCGGGCGGCCAGCCGGCCGCCCGCCGTGGTCTCGGCCATATGCGTCCACTCGCCGTAGAGGTTGTTCTCGCAGGCGTAGACGATCGGCAGCCGCCGCACGCCCGCCAGGTTCATGCACTCGTGGAAGTACGCCTGGTTGAGCGCTCCGTCGCCGAAGAAGGCCACCGCCACGCTGTCGTCTGCGGTGAGCTGCGCAGCCAGGGCCGCCCCGGTGGCCGCCCCGATGGAGCCGCCGACGATGCCGAAGCAGCCGAGCAGGCGGTGCTCGAGATCGATCACGTTCATGGAGCCGCCCCGGCCCCCGCAGATGCCTCCCTCGCGGCCGAGGAATTCGGCAAACAACGCCTCCGGATCGCAGCCCAGGGCGAGCGCCACCCCATGGCCGCGGTAGGTGGCGGCCGCGCAGTCGGTCGGTCCAAGAACCTCGCAGACCCCCACCGGCACCGCCTCCTGGCCGGTGCAGAGATGCGTGGTCCCGCGGATCTCTCCCGACTGGAAGGCCTGCATGACCACGTCCTCGAAGGCCCGGATGCGCGCCATGGCCAGGTACAGCCGCGCGAGCTCCGAGCGCTCGACCGAGGTGCCCGGATCGGCCGTTCCGATCGTCATCGCAGTCTCCTCCTGAACGAAATTCTCACAAAGCGGACAACTAGACCCATCTGACGATAACATCGCGGGCAAGGTGCCACAGGAGAATCCGGTCCGCGTGCTGGGCAAGGCCGCCCGCCTGCTCGACCTCCTCGCCGAGCGCGGGGAGCTGACGGTGCAGGCCCTGTCCGATGCCGCGCAGGAGCCGCGCAGCTCGGTCTACCGTCTGCTGGCCGGCCTGCGCGAGATCGAGCTCGTGGAGCCGGGCTCGCGGCGCGGCACCTACCGCCTGGGCCTCAAGCTGCTCAGGCTGTCCGGCGCCGTGGTCTCCCGTTTCGACGAGCGCGCGGCGGCGCTGCCCGCGATGGAGCGGGTGCACGAGCAGACCGAGGAGACGGTCTTTCTCAGCGTTCCGCGAGGCCGCGAGGCGGTGTGCATCGAGCGCATCGACGGTCTGTGGGTGCAGTCGATGGCGCTCACGCTGGGAGGCGGCCTGCCGCTCCACATCGGCGCCGGCCCGCGTGCGATCCTGGCTCACTCCGGTCGGCCTGTCTGGATGGAGTACCTGGCCGACGGCACCCTCGAGCCCTTCACCGCGCATTCACTGACCGAGCCGGAGGCGCTGATCGCCGACCTGGAGGCGACGAAGGAGCGCGGCTACGCCGTCAGCGACGAGGACGTCGTGGTGGGCATAGCCGCCCTCGGCGCGCCGATCTTCGACTACCGCGGCGAACTGCGCGGAGCGATCTCGTTCAGCGGGCCCAAGCCCGCGGTGCTGGGCGACCGCGAGTCGGCGAACGTGGAGGCGATCCTGGCGGCGGCCCGCGACACCTCTCGCGGCCTGGGCCACATGGCCGAGCCGCGCACGCCCAGCGTCGCGTGACCGGGCTGCCCCCGTTCGCCGGCCGGCCCGCGGGCCAGGTCGGAATCGTGGTGAGAGATCTCGACACAGCGCTCGAGCGCTACGTGGAGGAGTGGGGCATCGCTCCGTGGCGCTGCTGGACCTACGGGCCCTCGACGGTTCCGGAGCTGGGCTACCGCGGCGGGCCCGGGCGCTACGAGATGCGAATCGCCCTGTGTGGCCAGGATCCCCAGATCGAGCTGATCGAGCCCGTGGTCGGGCCGAGCATCTACCACGAGTGGCTGGACGAGCACGGAGAGGGCCTCCACCACATCGGGGTCTACGTGCCCGCGCTGCGTGAGGCGCTCGCCGAGATGGCCGAGGCCGGCCACGAGCCGGTCCAGTGGGGACGCGGCTACGGGGCGGAGGGGGACGGCGGCTTCGCGTACTTCGACCTGCGGCCGCTGCTGGGGATCCACCTGGAGCTGCTCGAGGTCCCGCGCGTCCGGGTCGAGCCCGAGCGGGTCTACCCGGGCTGAGCGGTCCTCACTGCTCGTCGGCGGGCCGGGTCCTGTCGTGCACGTGCCTGTGGGAGACCGGCTGGGGCCGCAGCGCCTCGAAGGCGGGAAAGCGGCTGCTGACCGTGATGGTGCGCCGCGCCGACGCCGCTTTCACAGAGGCCGAGATGACCTCGTGAAGGTGCACGTCGAGCGCCGGCTCATGCAGCGGAGCACGGTCGGTCCGCAGCGCCATCACCGCTTCGCGCAGGCCGTCCGTCCACAGCCAGGTCACGTCCCCGGGCTCGATCAGCTCCCAGCTTCCGGAGCCCGCTCGCAACAGCTCGATGCCGCGGGGGTCCCAGTCGTCGCCGAGGAGGTTGGCGGTGCCCGCGCTTCCGTAGAGCTCCACCGCCGGCCGGCGATAACCCGGGGTAGCGTGGGAGGCGAGAACGCTCGAGAGCGCGCCGCCCTCGTGCCGGAGCACGACCTGCCACGTGTCGGGGTCGGTGACCTCCACCGTCTTCCCCGCAACCTCGCGCCGGGGCACGGCGGTGGCCGCGGCCGCCGTGACCTCCGTCACCGGCCCCAGCAGCGCAGCAAGGGATTTCAGGTTGTAGATGGCCGCGTCGCCGAGCGTGGCCGCGGGCGCGCGGAAGTACCACTCGGCCGACTCCGAGCCCACGTTCCCGTAGTGCGCGCGAGCCGAGTGGACCGGGCCGATCACCCCATCCTGGACCAGCGCCCACAGCTGCCTGAAGCTCGGGCTCAGCTGCACGAAGGGAGCCGCCATCAGCAGTCGCTCCACGGATGCGGCCTCCTCGAAGAGCGCACCCGCCTCGCCGGCGTCCCCGGCCAGGGGCTTCTCGCACAACACGTTCTTGCCGGCGTCGAGCGCGGCTCGCACGAGGCCTGCGTGGGTATCCGGCGGCGTCAGGAGCACGACCAGGGTGACGTCGGGGTCGTCCAGCACCTGTTCGACGGAGTCCACCAGCGGCAGCGAGGGCCGGCGTGCGGTGAGCGCGGCCCAGGTGTCACGGCGGCGTGCACACACGGGACCCTGCTCGGCCAGGCCC
Organism: uncultured Thermoleophilaceae bacterium; assembly: GCA_963826165.1. Taxonomy (GTDB): domain Bacteria; phylum Actinomycetota; class Thermoleophilia; order Solirubrobacterales; family Thermoleophilaceae; genus JACVRW01. The sequence continues at coordinate 26,329 of CAWGWC010000002.1, forward strand.
CGCGGAACGAGGCGGTCGAGCGTCTGCAGATACGCCGGCAGGACGCTGCCCGCTCCTATGAATCCGACATTAACCGGAGTTGACTCCCCACCGGTCATCCGACTAAGTTATCGCAGTGCGGCTGGTCGTGTTCGCATTGTGAGAATCAAGAGGGCCGCAGAAAGAGGAGAGGATATGGCCGGCGGTTGGGATCGGTACGTGCGCGAGTACAACACGCGACGGCAGTTCCTGCGGCGCGCGGGCTTCACCACGCTCGCGGTCGGCGCGGGGCCCACGCTGCTGGCCGCCTGCGGCAGCGATGACGACGGCGGGGGCGGGAGCACCACCGCCGCGTCCGGACCGGCCAAGGCACCCCAGGCCAGCGGGAGGGTCGACTTCCTCTCCTGGGAGGGCTACGACATCCCGGATCCGCTCAAGGGCTGGAAATCCGAGAACGACGTCACGGTCAAGGCCACGTACATCGGCAACCACGACGAGATCCAGACCAAGCTGAAGGCCGGCGGCGCGGGCGCGGGCTACGACATCATCACCTACTACCAGGGCTACAAGCCGCTCTACCAGGAGCTCGACATCCTCGAGCCGCTGGACGAGCAGAAGCTGCCCAACCTCAAGAACCTGTTCCCCTATTTCGCGAGCAAGGAGGGGAACTTCTGGATCGACCCGGACGGTACGCGCACCGGCGTCCCCTGGACCTGGGGCTCCATCGGGATCACGATCGACGGTCGGCGGGTCAAGTCCATGCCCACGTCCTGGCTCGACCTGCTCGAGCCCGAGTTCAAGGGCAAGGTGGCGTGTCCCGATGATCCGGTGGGCTCGTTCACGCTCGCCGCGCACGTCAAGGGCTTCGATCCGTCGAAGACGACGAAGGACGAGGGCGAGGAGGTCTTCGACCTCCTGTCCCAGGTGGCGGCTCAGACCACCGGCATCTCGCCCTCGTTCGGCGACGCCACCACCAAGATGACGGCCGGTGACGCCGACGTCTGCTGGCAGGGCTGGGCGGCGATGAACCAGTTCGCGGCCGACGCGGGTGTCGACAGCTTCGAGACCGAAGTGCCCAAGGAGGGCAGCTTCTCGTTCTGCGACGCCTACGCGCTGCCCAAGGGGGCCGACAACGTCGACTCGGCGCTGTCCTGGATGAACGAGTCCCTGGCGCCCAAGGTCAACGCCGAGGCGGCGGTGGTGCTCGTGGGCGGCGTGACGGTGGCCGACGCGGTGGCCGACCTGCCCAAGAACATCGCGGGCCTCTACGAGTACGACCAGCTCGACGCGCTGCTCGAGCGCTCGCCGTTCTACAACAATCCGCCGGTGGAGTCCGACGAGTTCGTCACCTTCGAAGAGGTGCAGAAGCGCTGGCAGGAGATCAAGGCAGAGGCCGACGCCTGAGAAGTGTGTCGGCCAGTGAAAGGCGAGTCGGGCCGCTGGTCCTCACCGCGCCGGCGGTGGCGGGGCTGCTCGTCTTCTTCATCGCGCCGCTGCTGGCGTTCCTCGTCTACTCGTTTCTCACGGGCGCGCTGTACGACGTCAAGACGCCGCTGACGGTCGAGAACTACCAGGAGGTCGTGGAGACCGACTCCAATCGCACTCTGGGCCGCAACTCGCTGGTGGTCGGCCTGCTCGCCGCGGCCTTCTCGGTTCTGATCGCCCTGCCGATGGCCTACTGGCTCCGGTACGCCGCCGGACGCTGGCGCGGCCTGGTGCTGTTCCTGATCGTCGCGTCGTTCCTGGCCAGCTATCTGGTGCGCATCTTCGCCTGGCGCAGCATGCTCGGCCGCAACGGCGCCATCAATCGCGGCCTCGATTCCCTCGGGCTGATCGACGAGCCGCTCGACTTCCTGCTCTACAACCGCTTCGCAGTCACGATCGCGCTGGTCCACATCTTCCTGCCCTACGTGGTCCTGGTGCTGTACGCCGGTCTCGCTCCGCTTCAGCCGTCCTATCTCGAGACCGCGCAGGACCTCGGCGCCGGTCGCCTGCAGCGCTGGCGCCGCGTGGTGCTGCCGCTGGTGGCGGCGCCGGCCGTCAGCGCCTTCCTGTTCGTGTTCGTGCTGTCCGCGGCCGACTACGTGACCCCGCAGCTGCTCGGCGGGACGAGCGGCGTGATGCTGGGGGTCCAGGTGCAGGTTGCCTTCATCGGAACGGGGGACTTCGCCTACGGAGCCGCGCTGGCCTTCGCGATGCTCGCGGCCTTTCTCGTCTGTTACGCGCTCATCGCCCTGGGCCTGCGTCTCACGAAGCTCGACCGAGTGAGGTTCGCGGCGTGACCGGCACCCGCCGCAGCCCCATCACCGGAGTCTTCACGATCGCCGGCCTCGTGTTCCTGTGGGCGCCGCTGTTGCTCGTCGTCCTGTTCAGCTTTCACTCAACCGGCTCGCTCACGTTTCCGTTCGAGGGCTTCTCCACTCGCTGGTACGACGAGGTCTTCTCGTCCGAGGAGATCCGCACGGCGACGCAGAACAGCCTCATCGTCGCCGTCGCCACAGCGGTGATCACGCTGCTTCTCGGCACGCTGGCGGCCTACGGCCTGACCCGCTCGAGCTCGCGCGCCCGAGGGCCGCTGTCGCTGCTGTTCTTCCTCCCGATCACGCTTCCAGGCCTGTTCATCGGCGTGGCACTCCTGGTGGCGTTCACGCGCGTGCAGTTCTCGCTCTCGCTGCTGACCGTGACCATCGCCCACCTCGTCTACGTGTTCCCCTTCTTCTTCCTGATCGCCCGCGCCGCGCTGGAGCGCCTCGATCCGGCGCTCGAGGAGACGGCGTCCGACCTCGGGGCCAACCGGTGGACCGTCTTCCGCCGGGTGACTCTCCCGCAGGTTTGGCCGGTGCTCGTCGGGGCCGCCTGCCTGGCCTTCGCCCTCTCCTTCGACGAGTTCGTGATCACCTTCTTCGTGATCGGCCCCGATTCGACCCTGCCGCTCTACATCTGGTCGAGCCTGCGGCGCACGATCGACCCGAGCATCAACGCGATCTCCACGCTGCTGCTCGGTTTCACGATGCTGCTGTTCGTGATCACGTTCGTGCTCACCACCTGGAGCGAGCGCAGGCGCCGCGGCCGCGGCCTGGCCGAGGACCCGCTCGTGCTCACCGGCCCGGTGGAGGGCACGGCGTGAACCAGGAGCAGCCCCGGGTGAGGCTCGAGGGGATCACCCATCGCTTCGGGCCGGAGACCGTGCTCGGCGACGTGTCCCTGGACATCGCTCCCGGCGAGCTGCTGACCCTGCTGGGCCCGTCGGGCTGCGGCAAAACCACCCTGCTGCGCATAATCGCCGGCTTCGAGCAACCGACCGAGGGCCGCGTGCTGATCGACGGCGAGGACGTGACCTCAGTGCCCGCGCACCGGCGTCCCACCAACCTGGTGTTCCAGCGCCCGACGCTGTTCCCCCACCTCGACGTCTTCTCCAACGTGGCCTTCGGCCTGCAGGTAGCCCGTGTCGGGCGAGCGGACCAGCGCGCCCGGGTGGCCGAGGCGCTGGCGCTGGTCCGCCTCGAGGGCTACGAGCGGCGGCGCAGCCATGAGCTCTCAGGCGGGCAGATGCAGCGCGTGGCCCTGGCCCGCGCCCTCGTCAACCGGCCGGCCGTGCTGCTTCTCGACGAGCCGCTCTCCGCGCTCGACCTGAAGATCCGCCTGGAGATGGAGGTGGAGTTGCGGCGGGTGCACCGTGAGACCGGCGCGACTTTCGTCTACGTGACCCACGACCAGCGTGAGGCGATGGCGCTCTCGGACCGGCTGGTGGTGATGGATCAGGGACGGGTGGACCAGGTGGGCGCTCCGACGGAGATCTACCGCTGCCCGGCGACTGTCTTCGCCGCCCAGTTCGTCGGCGACGCCAACGTCCTGCCCGTGGAGGTGCTGGAGGTGGGCGACGGCAATGCTCTGCTGAGCCTCGGTGGCCGCGAGCGGCGCGTGGACTGCCAGGACCCGCCGGACGGACCGGCGTGGCTCATTCTGCGGCCCGAGGCCGTGCGGGTCAGCGGCGCCTTCGCGTCCAACGGCAAGTCGGACCGGCTCCCCGGAGTGGTGCGTGACGCCGCCTACCGCGGCACGGGCTTCTCGTACCGGATAGCGCTGCCCGAGCTCGCCGCCGACGTGAAGGCGGAGACCCGCGGCGCCGTGGGCCACGAGGTGGACCAGCAGGTGTCGATCGACTTCGACCCGGACGCCTGTTGGCTGCTGCCCCGCGAGGCGGAGACGACGGTCGCGCCGGCGCCCACCGAGGGCGAGGACCTCGCACCCGCGGAGCCGGACACACAGGACGCCCACAAGGAGGAGACACCAGGATGACCAGCGACGGCGGGCGGGTGGCGCTCGTGACGGGCGCCGCTCGCGGCATGGGCGCGCGCGTGGCCCAGCGGCTGGCGGGCGACGGCTACGAGCTGGCGGTGGCCGACGTGCGCAGCTGTGACGAGACGGCGGGCGCCATCGAGGCGAACGGCGGCCGGGCTCGCGGGTACGAATGCGACATCAGCGACTGGGAGGCGGTCGGCCGCTTGGTCGACGCGGTCGAGAGAGAGCAGGGTCCCCTGCACGCCGTGGCCCAGGTGGCCGGGGTCTACCGCAACGTGCCCTTCCTCGAGCTCGACCCGGAGGGCTGGCGCCTGGTGATGGACGTGAACCTCGACGGCAGCTTTCACGTCACGCGCCTGGCCGGGCAGAGGATGGCGCAGCGCGGCGCCGGCAGCATCGTGCTGATCTCGTCCACGGCGTCCTGGCTCGTGTGGGACACCGCCACGCACTACACGGTCTCCAAAGCGGCGATCGACGGCCTGGTCAAGGGGGCGGCCTACGAGCTCGGCCCGCACGGGGTGCGGGTCAACTCGGTTGCGCCGGGCACGATCCGAACGCCGTCCACCGAGGGCGAGCTGGCCATGCCCGGCGTGGAGGCGGCGGAGGCCGGTGCCTGTCCGCTGGGTCGCGTGGGGGAGACCACCGACATCGCCGAGGCGGTGGCCTTCCTCTCCGATCCGGTCCGCGCCTCGTGGGTCACCGGCCACACGATGGTCGTGGACGGCGGCTACTCGACCCACGGGGAGGGCTCGAACTTCGGTCAGCACGTGGACACCATTCCCATCGCCAACGGAGGCACAGAGTGAGCGGACCGCTCGTATACATCGAGTACATCAGCCGCCGTCCCGGCGTCTCCCTCGAGGCGTTCCACGCGCTGGCGGGACACGGCCAGACGGGCTGGGCGGGGGACAACCCGGAGGAGATCCTGCTGGCCAACCTCGGCCGCAGCTGGCGCACCGGCCCGGAGCCGGAGTACCTGGCGTTCTGGTACACGCCGGGGCAGGGCCTCGACCGCTTCGACGACTGGGAGCGCATCTTTCGCTCCGGCGACGCGGACGAGTTCGAGGAGCCCTTCAAGATCGCCGCGCGCATCGACAAGGCCGGCTCCTACGACCCCCTCATCGAGCCCACGCCGGTGGAGCACGAGCGCGTCTACATCGAATACTTCGACGTCGGCGCCGGTTCCGGCCGCGACGACGTGCGCGCGGCCTACGAGGAGCGGGCGAGCGGACACCCGGAGCTGAAGTTGAACTTCGTGCTCGACCGAATCGGACGCCTCGGGCCCGACCCGCGCGGGCTGGCGGTGTGGGGACTGCCGTCCTGGGCCCATCTGGAGGAGATCGCCCGCGACCTCGACGGAGCGGATGCGCCGGTCAGGCTGGTGGACGCGGGGATGTACTCGGAGTTCGGCAAGGAGACGCTGTGAGCGGCCGCGTGGAGGGCAGGGTGGCGGTGGTCACCGGCGCCGGGTCCGGCATCGGGCGCGCCACCTGCGTTCGCCTGGCCGAGGAGGGCGCCCGGGTGGCGGTCACCTCCCGCACGCCGGCCAACGTCGAGGAGACCTGCGCGGCGGTGGAGCGAGCCACCGGGAGGATGCCGCTGGGGGTCGTGCTCGACGTAGCCGACAGCACCGCGGTGGACGAGGTGTTTGCCCGCATCGCCGGGGAGCTGGGGCGGATCGACGTGCTGGTGGCCAACGCCGGAATCGAGATACCGCCCGGCGAGTCGGGTGTCGGCCCCAACCTGGCCGACACGACCGACGACGAGTGGCGGCGGATCCAGCGGGTCAACGTGGACGGCATGTTCTTCACCTGCCGGGCGGGGCTGCGTCACATGCCCGACGGCGGAGCGATCGTCACTGTGGGCTCCATCAACTCGTTCATCGCCTGGGAGAACGACGGCGCCTACACCACGTCGAAGGGCGCCGTGCTCCAGCTCACCCGCTCCCTGGCGGTGGACGTGGCGGCCCGCAACATCAGGGTCAACTGCATCTGCCCGGGGGTGATCGACACCGCGTTGACCGAGCAGTTCCTGTCGGTCGTGAAGGATCCCGAGAAGCTGCACGAGGAGTACGCGAGCGTGGCGCCGCTCGGGCGCACCGGGCAGCCCCACGAGATCGCCAACTGCATCCTCTTCCTGGCCTCCGACGAGGCGAGCTTCGTCACCGGTGCCGCCCTGGTGGCCGACGGCGGTACGGTGATCAGGCCGTGAGCGGCTCGCCGCGCCTGCTCCTGGGAGCCGACACGCTGTGCTGGCACCTGCGGCTCGAGACCGGTGACATCACGCTGGAGGAAGTCCTCGAGGAGGCGGCGGAGGCCGGCGCCCGTTACCTGCAGCTGACCCTCCACCACGCCCGCGATCGCAGCGTGGGCGAGCTCGAGCAGCTGGCCGCGCGGGCGGCCGGCCTCGATCTGAAGGTGTTCGCCTCCGGAGACTTCCTGGGCGGCGCTCGATTCGGCGATCACCCCGATGAGGCCCGCTCGAGAGTCGAGGGCTGGCTAGAGCGGGCGGTGGCGCTCGGCAGCCCGCTGCTCAGGGTCACCTCCGGCTTCTACCGGGCCGACCTGGCCACCCAGCCGGACGCGATCGAGGCGGAGCGCCGCTGGGTGATCGAGGCGATGCTCTCGTCGGTCCCGGTCGCACGCGAGGCGGGGGTGGTCATTGCCCTCGAGAATCACGCGGACTTCTCCGTCGCCGAGTATCGCTCGATCGTCGAGACCGTGGCCGACGACCGCGTGAGGGTCTTCCTCGACGTGATCAATCCGATCGCCGCGCTCGAGGATCCGGTGCCCGTGGTGCGCGCCCTCGCGCCGTTCGCGGTCGCCGGCCACGTGAAGGACTTCGAGCTCGAGTCGATCCAGACCGAGGGCGGCTATCACCGCCGCGGCTTCTCGGTGCTCTACCGCTACCCCGGCGAGGGCGCAGCCGGCCTCGAGGCGATCTGGGCCGCCCTGGCCGAGGGGCTCGACGGGCGCGAGCTGCCGCTCGCGGTAGAGGGACTCGACAACCGCGGCGACGTGCGCGACCAGGCGCAGCGGCTGCGAGCGAGCTTCGAGCACCTGCGGGCACTCGAGCATGCGCCGGCCGGCGCCTGACCGCCGCAGGGCCTGCGCCGGCCCTCCGCGTTGACGAACAGCGGCTTCGTCCTCGGCACGCTGTCCGCCGTCGCGTGGGGTACCGCCGACGTCTTCGTCACCTATCTGTCCCGCCGTGTGGGGTTCTTCCGGACGCTGTTCCTGACGCAGGTCTTCGGAGTCGTGCTGCTGGTGATCGTCGCTTTGGCGCTGGACGGCCTGCCCGGCCCGTCAACCGCCCAGGTGCTCACGCTCCTCGCACTCGGCCCCGTGGCGGTGGCGGCCTACGGAGGCTTCTACCGGGCGCTCGAGCTGGGGCCGATCGCCATCGTCAGCCCAATCGCCTCGGCCAACGGGGCGGTGGTGGTGCTGCTCGCTGTGCTGGTGCTGGGCGAGTCGCTGAGCGCGGTCCAGGCTGTGGGTTGCCTGCTCGTGCTCGGCTTCATCGTGCTCGCGGCGCTGGAGCCCAAGGCGGCGACCGCGGAAGGAGGTTCGAGCGGCGTGCGCATGGCACTGATCGCCTCCACGGCCTTCGGCGGCTATCTGTTCGTGCTGGCCACGATCTCCGAGGACCTCGGCTGGCTCGTGCCCATCCTCATTGCGCGCTCGATCACCGTCGGCATCCTCGCCACCGTGGCGGTCGCGCGGCGGCCCCCGGCCTACGGCAAGCTCGGACGCGTGGGTGTCCTGGGTTGCCTGTGCGCCGGGATGCTCGACGCCTGCGGCTACCTCGTGTTCAACCGGGGGGCCGAGATCGGCGAGGTGGCGATCACCAGCGCAGCGGCGTCGGCCTACCCTGTCATCCCCATCGTGGTCGGCCTGGTGGCTCTGCGTGAGCGGGTGGCCGTGCACCAGCTGGTGGGAGTGGCGGGCGTGCTGGCGGGCATGGTCGTGCTCTCGCTCGGCTGAGGTGTCATCACCCGCCACCACCGTTGCCGCCGCCTCCACCCCCACCGCCATCTCCTCCGCCGCCGATGCCGAGGTCGTGCGCGCCGAACGCGGCAGCACGCTTCGGACGACAAGCTCCTTGACGGCCAGCCTGAACGATTCGGCCGCCAGGCCTTCGCCGACGTAGTTCAGCACGTGCCACTCAGGCGCTGTCAGGTCCGATTTCAAGGCGGGCCGTTCCATCTAGGCCAGAAATCCGCCGTCCACCGTGAGCGTCGTGCCGGTGGTGAACGACGAGGCGCTGGACAGCAGCCACACCGCGGCTTCGGCCACCTCCTCGGCCCGGCCGAAGCGCCCGAGCGGATGCTGCCGGCGCAGGCGCTCGCGCTCCTCCTCGCCCGGCAGCTCGGCGGTCATCCCCGCGTCGATCACGCCGGGGGCGAGGCAGTTGGCGCGCACGCCGTGAGCGGCGTACTCCACGGCGATGGTCTGCGTGAGCATCTCCACGCCGGCCTTGGAGGCGTTGTAGGCCACGTCCTCGGGCCAGGCGCGTGTAGCCGCGACGGAGCTGAAGTTGACGATCGCGCCGGCCTCGGCCGCCACCAGGTGGGGGAGAGCGAAGCGGCAGCAGTAGAAGGCGCCCGACAGGTTCACCGCCAGCGTCCGGTCCCATTCGCCCAGCTCCATCTCGCCGGTGGGCGCCCAGGCGCAGTCCACGGCGGCGGCGGTTACCAGGCCATCCAGCCCGCCGAGGCCGGCGGCGACCTCGCCCACCGCGTGCTCCACCGTCGCGGCGTCGGACACGTCGGCCGCGGCCACCACCGTGTCCACCGCCTGAGAGCGCAGCTCCTGTGCAGCCCGATCCAGCGTGTCGCGCGTCCTCCCCAACAGGCCGATCGCCGCGCCCTCGCTCGCCGCGGCAGCAGCCACCGCGAAGCCGAGACCCCGCCCCGCGCCGGTCACGAGGACCCGTCGTCCCTCGAGCCGCCCGCTCACGCCGGCTGCTCGCTCGCGGGTCGGGTCACGGGGCCGAGGGCCTTGTCGATGACGCCGCGGATCCGCTCCGCCACGCTCTCCAGCTGCGCCGTGTCGGTGCGCATCGCCACCGCGGCCACGCTCACGCCGCCGGATGGGCTGCGTCCCGAGTCGAGGAACAGCGGGAAGGCGATGCAGTTCACGCCGAGCTCGCTCTCCTCGCGATCGAGCGCGTAGCCGCGCTCCCGGGTCAGCCGCAGGTCGTCGGCCAGCGCGCGAGCAGAGACCAGCGTGTTGCGGGTTCGCTTCTCCAGCGGGCCGTGGCGGGCCACGAACTCGCGCACCGAGTCCTCGTCACTGAGCACGTGGGCCAGCATGGCCTTGCCCACGCCGGTGGAGTGCGCGGGGTTGCGGCCTCCGATGCGCGAGCTCATCGTGATGCCCTGTCCGGTGGGCTCGATCTTGGCGAGATACACCACCTCGGCCCCCTCGAGCTCCGCGTAGTGCGCGGTCTCCGACAGCCAGTCGGAGAGGGTCTGGAGCACGGGGCGGACGAGGTCGACCTCGTCGCGGCGCTCGTGGTAGTCGAAGGCGATGCGCACCAGCTCGCTGCCCAGCCGGTAGCGGCCACGCTCGTCCTGCTCGGCGAAGCCCGCCCGCCGCAGTGCCGCGAGCGCTCGGTGTGTGCTCGACTTGGGCGCCCCCAGCTGGCGCGAGAGCGCCTCCAGCGAGACGCCCGACGAGTGTCCCGCCAGCTTCTTGAGCGTGTCCAGCACGCGGTCGGAGCCGGTGAGCGCGGCGGTGCCGTCCTTGCCCGCCATCGCCTAGCGACCGATCCCCGCGGCCACCGCGCGGACGAGGTGGCGCTGGAAGATGAGGTAGACGCCGATCACCGGCAGCGTCGAGATGAACAGACCGGCCATGAGCGCGGTGGGATCGAGATTGAAGCGGCCCTGCAGCTGGAGAACGCCCACCGTGAGGGTCTTGGTGCTCTCGCTCGGAAGCAGCAGCAGCGCGAAGATGAACTCGTTCCAGGCCCACAGGAAGTTGAAGATCACCAGTGTGGCCAGGGCGGGTCGGGCGAGCGGCAGCATCACCCGGAAGAAGACGCTGTGGGGGTTGGCGCCGTCGAGGCGGGCAGCATCCACCATCTCGTCGGGCACGCCCCGGAAGTAGGCGGTCATCAGGTAGACGTTGAAGGGAAGGTTCACAGCGCTGTAGATGAGGATCACCGACCAGTGGGTGTCGTAGAGGCCCAGGTCGACCATCTCGACGTACAGCGGCACGAGCAGGATCAGAGGCGGGACCGCGATCCAGGCCAGCACGAACAGGTAGACCGCTCCGCGTGGCCGCCAGCGCAGCTTCGAGAACGAGTAGCCGGCCATCGAGGCCACGACGATCGACAGCAGCACGGTGCCCGTCACGACCCACAGCGAGTTGACCATGTAGGTCGGGATGCTGGCGCCCTCCCAGGCGCGCTGAATGGTGTCGAAGGAGAACACCGACGGCAACCCCACCTTGGAGTCGTCGTAATCCGCGTTGCTGCGAAAGGCGTTCGAGGCCATGAAGTACAGAGGGAAGAGGGCCGAGGCGGAGATGAGGGCCATGCCCAGCACCACCGGGGTGCGCTTCCAGCCCTCGCGGCGACTCACGCGCCGCTCCGGGTGAGGATGCGGATCTGAAGCGCGCCGATCGAGGCGGCGATCAGGGTGAGCACCACGCCGATGGCACAGGCGTAGCCGCTGTTGCCGAGCGCGAACGCCTCTTTGTAGATCATGAACTCGGTCACGTAGGTGTCGAATCCGGGCGCGCCGTTGGTGATCACGTAGATGTAGGCGAACATGAACGCGAAGGCGGTGACGGTGCTGGTGACCAGGACCAGCTCCATCACCCGCTTGAGGTTGGGCGCGACGATCGAGAAGAGGATCCGCGTGGGCCGCGCGCCGTCCATGCGAGCCGCCTCGGTGAGCGCGGGGTCGAGTGCGCTCATGCCGGCGAGATAGATCAGCGTGTTGTAGCCGAAGTTGGCCCACACGAGCACCAGCAGCACGGCGGGGATCGAGGTGCTGGCGCTCCCCAGCCAGTCCTTCTCAAGCGAGGAGAGTCCCACAGTGCCGAGCAGCGAGTTGAGCGGGCCATTCAGGCGAAAGACCACCTGAGCCACGAGCCCGACCACCACGGTGGAGATCACCGCGGGCAGGAAGAAGGTGGAGCGAAAGAAGCGCCAGCCCGGGATGCGCTCGTGGATCAGCCAGGCCAGCACCATCGGCACCACCACCTGGATCGGAACAGAGAGCGCGAACAGGGCGTTGTTGCGCAGCGAGGTGCGGAACACCGGATCGTCCACCAGCTCGGTGAAGTTGTCGACGCCGATCCAGGTGGGCGCCTCGATCCCGTCCCACTCGGTGAACGCGTGATAGACCACGCTGCCCAGGGGATAGGCGATGAAGGCCAGGACCAGGGCCAACGCCGGGAGGACGTAGACGACCCCCCACAGCCGGTCACGGTTGGCCACGGCCGTCTACTCGAGCGTCGGGAGCTGCTCGTCCATCGACTGCATGGCCTCCTCGGGCGTCTTCTTCCCGGACAGTGCCTGCTGCAATTCCTTGTAGTAGGTCAGCGCCACCGGAACGGGGATCACGCTGTCGAGCACCGGCATGGCCGGATCCTGCGAGGCGTCGACGAAGAACTGCACGAACTCGTCCTCCACCAGGCTCTCGTCGACTCCCTTCAGCGCCGGCGGCGTGCCGAGGGTGGTAAGCAGCTCGCCGGCGGCCGTCTTGTCGCTGGCGACCTTTATGAACTCCCACGCCAGACCTGGGTTGTCGGACTGCTTGGTCACGACGTAGTTGTAGAACGCGTTGCCCACCGAGCGCCCGGCAAGCGGGCCATCGGAGGACTCGGGGATGGGCATGATGCCGAGGTCCTTGCCCAGCTTCTTCTTGAAGTCGGGGATCACCGCCGGGTACATGAGCACCATCGCGCTCTTCTTCGAGGTGAAGTCGGAGTTGGCGTCGAAGTTCTCGCGCGTGGACGCGTCCTTGTTGAGGCAGCCCTGCTCGCGCAGGTCCACGAGCTGCTGGAGCGGGTCCACGAGCTTCGGGTCGGCGTACTTGAGCTCCCCGTCGTTGACGGCGGCCACGTCGCCGTCGTCGAAATAGGAGCCGTACATGAGCGTCACCCAGTTGTCGGTCGAGTAGCCGTCGCGGTCACCGAAGGTGATGGGCGTGACGCCGGTCTTCTTCAGCGCGTCGCAGGCGCTCGAGAGGTCGTCCCAGGTGGCGATCGGCGCCTCCACGCCGGCCTCCTTGAACATGGCCTTGTTGTAGAAGAGACCGTAGGTGCCGAAGTCCTGGGGCACGGCGATGATGGCGTTCTTGCCGCCGTCGCAGTCGAGGTCCTTGCAGGACAGGTCCATCCCGGAGAGCGAGTCGAAGAAGCCGGGCGTCTTGTCGAAGTAGGGGTTGAGCTCGAGCAGCTGGTTCTCGTAGGGCGTGGTGTAGCCGCCGGAGTAGAAGAGCATCATGTCCGGTGCTCGCTCGGCCTGGAACGCGGCCTGGAGCTTGGCCGCCACCTGCTCGTTGTCGGTCGACAGCAGCGTGATCTTCACGTCCGAGCCCTTGTTCTCGGCCTTGAAGCGGTCGATTTGCGAGTCGAGCCACTCGCGGTACGGCGTCCCCGGTGTGGCTCCGGCGAAGTTGCCGCCGACCCACAGCTCGAGCGTGCCCGGCTTGGCCTTTGCGGTCTCCCCCGACGAACCGGAATCCGAGCTCGAGCCGGAGTCGTCGTCGTCGCCTCCACAGGCGCCCGCGAACAGGGCGAGAGCAGTGACGAGCAGGACGGTGAGGATCCGCAGCGGGGGCATCTTCCCTCCTTCGATGACCTGACGGGCGTTCCGGATAACGGAATACAGATTCGGCATCCGGACCGGTGCTATGCTCGCACACCGGTCGGGCCCACGTCAATCCCGGGGTGAGAATGCAAGCGCTCGTCTGGCACGGAGGCCGAAATCTGGCGGTGGAGGAGCTGCCCGAGCCGGAGCCCGGTGAGGACGAGGTGGTCCTCGACGTGGGCCTCGCGGGCATCTGCGGATCCGACCTGCACCCCTTCAAGGGACACCACGGACCGCGCCGTCCCCCGCTGGTCCTCGGTCACGAGGTGGTGGGCACGGTGCCTGACCTCCCCGGGCGCTGGTCGGTGTTCCCGCTCACCGTCTGCGGCCGCTGCGAGCACTGTCGTGGCGGCCGGGAGAACCTGTGTGAGCAACGCCAGTTGCTGGGCCTGCATCGCCCCGGAGTATTCGCCGACCGCGTAGCCGTGCCGCGCGGGGCCCTGCTCGAGGTGCCCGAGGGGCTGAGCGATGCCCTGGCCGCACTGGTGGAGCCGCTGGCCGTGTGCGTGTCGGCGCTCGCGCCCGCGGGCGTGGGATCTGGCACGCGCATGCTGGTGGTGGGTTGCGGGCCGATCGGGCTCCTGTGCGTACACCTCGCCGCCCAGCGCGGCGCCGAGGTGCTGGCGGTCGATCCGGTCACGGCGCGGCGCATGCAGGCCCAGCGCCTCGGGGCTACGCGGGTGGTCGCCGATGCCGCCGAGGCGGACGGCTTCGATGCCGACCTGGCCGTCGACGCCGTAGGTGCCGAGCCCACCTGGCGGGCCGCCGTCGCGGGTACCCGCACCGGAGGGGAGATCGTGATCGTGGGCCTCGCCCAACAGGACGGTGGCATGCCGGTGGCCGAGCTGGTGCGGCGCAGCCTGCGCGTGCGCGGCCACTTCGCCTACACCCGCGCGGAGTTCGCCGAGGCGCTTGCCCTCCTGGCCGAGGATCGGCTGGCCACGGACTGGCTCGAGATCATGCCCCTCGAGGACGGCCTGGCCGCCTTCTCGCGACTGGCCGACGCGCCCGACGGCACGGCCAAGATCCTGCTGCAGCCGGGAAGCTGATGGCGGGCGTCGAGCTCCAGGAGGTCACGAAGCTGTTCGACGGCGATGTGCGTGCGGTGGACGCGGTGAGCCTCGACATCGCCGACGGCGAGTTCGTGGTGCTGGTGGGTCCCTCCGGCTGTGGCAAGTCCACCTTGCTGCGGTTGATTGCCGGCCTCGAGGAGGTGAGCTCGGGCACGATCCGCCTCGGCGGCCAGGACGTGACGAACGTGCTCGAGCGCGACAGGGACATCGCCATGGTCTTCCAGAACTACGCGCTCTACCCGCACATGACGGTCAGGCGCAACCTCGGCTTCGCGCTGAGGATGCGCCGGATTCCCGCCGCGGAGCGCGATCGCCGGGTGGAGGAGGCGGCACGCATCCTGGGCCTCGAGGAGCTCATGGAGCGCAAGCCGTCGGCACTCTCCGGCGGGCAGCGCCAGAGGGTCGCCATGGGCCGGGCGATGGTGCGCGAGCCGGCGGCGTTCCTCATGGACGAGCCGCTGTCCAACCTCGACGCCAAGCTGCGCGTGGCCATGCGGGCCGAGCTGGCCCGGCTCCACGAACGCCTCCGCGTGACCACGATCTACGTGACCCACGACCAGGTGGAGGCCATGACGCTCGGCCAGCGGGTCGCCGTGCTGCGTGACGGGGTCCTGCAGCAGTGCGCGCCGCCTGAGGAGCTCTACGACCGGCCGGTCAATCTGTTCGTGGCCGCCTTCATCGGGTCGCCCGCCATGAACCTGGTGGCCGGCGAGGTCGACGGGGCGAACGTCGCCTTCGCCGGGCATTCGCTGCCGTTGCCGGAGCGCTCCCCCCTTGCGGGTGAGCGGCGACGGGTGATCGTGGGCCTGCGACCGAGCGATCTCGAGCCGGCGAGCGCCGAGCCCTCGCTGCCGCGAATCACCGTGGAGGCGTTGGTGGTCGAGCGTCTCGGGTCGGAGAGCAACGTGATCTTCCCTCTCGATGCTCCACGGGTGGACACCGAGGCCACCCGCGCGGCAGCGGAGGCTCAGGCCGCCGACGACGACCAGCTGCTCGCCGAGGACGACCGTGCCCAGTTCACCGCCCGGCTGGCGGGCCGGCCGGCGATCGAGCCAGGCCAGATGTTCGACCTGGCCGTCCGAACCGACCGGCTCTACTTCTTCGACCCGGCCGACGGGCGCACCCTCGACACCGCGCCCGGGCCCGCTCGCGCACCCGCCTGAGCCGTGCTCGTCCTGCGCTCGGAGGATGTGCTGGCCAGGGTCGATCCCGCCCACGGCGCAGAGGTCCTCGACCTCGTGGACCTCCGGAGTGGCCGGCAGCTGCTCGGCCGGCCACCCTTCGGCTCGGAGCCACCGCGGGCCGGCGATCTCGACGAGGATCCCTGGACGGCGGCCTGGCGGGGCGGCTGGCAGGGCTGCCTTCCCAACGCGGGCGCGGCCTGCACCGCCGACGGGGTGCGCCACGGCTTTCACGGCCGCGCCTCCAACGATCCCTGGCGAGTGGCGGCTGCGGACGAGACGAGTTGCACCGTGCGCTGGGAGGGCCATGGCCTGCGGGCCGAGCGTCACATCGAGGCCGGGCGCGGCCTGAGCATCGCCACGACGGTCACCGCGCTGACCGCCGGCGCGCCGCTGATCGCGCTCGAGCACCTCGCCCTCGGGCTCGAGCTGATCGAGCCGGGGGTCGAACTGGCGCTGCCCGCCGGGCGGGCGTCCGAGCTCGACGAGCAACTCGGACCAGTCCGGGAGCCGCCCGGCGCCTGCGACTGGCCGGAGATCGGACTGGCGGACGGAGGAGTGGAGCGAGGCGAGCGCTTCGCTCTCGACTCAACGCGCGCGCGGGTCTTCGTGGTTCGCGACGTTGCCGAGGGCCGGGTCGTGGTCTCAAACAGCGGACGCGATCAGGCCGTGGAGGTCACCTGGTCGGCCGGCGTTCTCCCCCACCTGATCGTCTGGCACGAGGCTCGCGGGAGCGGCGGCGTGTGGCGAAACTCAACCGAGGTGCTCTGCCTCGAGCCGTGCTCGGTGGCGCACCTGCTCGGCCTGGCGGCGGCGGTGGAAGCCGGCCAGGCCGTACGTCTCGAGGAGGGCGCCGGGCTGTCGTGGACCATGAGCGTGCGTGTCGCCTGAGATGACCAGCGATTCCACCCATCGCATCGAGGCCGTCGAGACCGTGAGGCATCCGGCCTTTCCCCACCTCACGCACGTCCGGCTCACCTCCTCCGAAGGTCTCACCGGGCTCGGCGAGACCTTCCACCACTCCGCCGCTGTGGAGGCCTACGTGCACACGGAGCTCGCCCCTCGGGTTGTCGGCGCTCCGGCAGGCAACATCGCCGAGCTGGGCCGGCGCACCGGGGCGTTCGCCGACGGCCTGCGCCCCCACAGCGGCAGCATCTCGGTGGACTCGGGTGCCTGCTCGGCTCTAGACCTCGCGGCCTGGGACCTGCGCGCGCGGATGCTCGGATTGCCACTGTGCGAGGCCCTGGGTGGCCCGGTTCGTGACGCGATCCGCGTTTACGTCACGGCGGTCGACCCGGGCCACCTCCCTCCGCGCGGCGCCCAGCCGCACGAGCGGGCCAACGGGGACGACTGGGGACTCGGCGGCTCCCGGCAGAGCAGACACCACGACTGGACGGCATCGCTCGAGCGGCCGGCCGAGCTGGCCCGCGAGCTGGTGGACGAGGGCTTCACCGCGCTCAAGCTGTTCCCCTTCGTTCGGCTCGCCGAGGCGACCGGCGGCCTCTCGATAAGTCCGGCCCAGCTGGCCGAGAACCTCGAGCCCTTCGCGGCGGTGCGAGAGGCTGTGGGCGGAGCGCTCGACCTCGCCGTCGACCTCGCGAGCATGTGGACGCTCGCGCCTGCCCTCCAGATCGCGCAGGCGCTGAGCCCGTTCGACCTCATGTGGCTCGAAGACCCGCTGCGGATCTCCGCTCTCGATTCGCTGGGGGAGCTGGCCCGCGCCCTCACCATGCCGCTCGCCGGGTACGACTACCGCTGCGGACTGCCGAGCTATGTGGACATGATCGAGCGCGGTGGCGTCTCACTCGTGCGCATGGACCTCGGCTGGGTGGGCGGGATAACCGAGGCGGTTCGGATCGCCGCCTACGCCGAAGCACGCGGGCTGGGAGTGATCCTCCACGACTGCGCCGGCCCGGTCTGCTTCGGGGCCGCGGTTCACACCGCCCTGCACCTTCCCAACGCCGTCATTCAGGAGTGCGTCCGACCCTACGTGCGCGACCTCTACCCCGAGATCGCAACCGGCAGCCCGACGCTGACAGAGGGAGTCGTCGCGCCGGCCGAAGGACCCGGTCACGGCCTCGTTCTCGGTGACGCCTATCTCGCCGAGGCCCACCGGCGCCGCACGAGCGTCAGCGGCGACGGGCGCTGGCTCGACGAGACCTTCACTTCCACGTGACCGGGGTAGCGGTGTCGCGCGAGCGCCTTCGCGCCGGGGCCGCACTGCTCCTCGCCTACCCCTTCCACATCTGGCACTACGGCGAGTCCACCGGGCTCGAAGGCCTCATGCGCGCCGGCGTGCTCTTGGGCGACGCCCGCTACGAGGGTTGGGTCCACGGGCTGCTTCGCGGCTGGGCGGCACGCCGCCGTCCTTTTGCCGAGATCGACAACACGATTCCGGGCAAGGTGCTGTGCGAGCTGGCCGTGGCTCGGGGCGACGGGCTGCTCACCGAGGCGGCCCTCGACGCCGCGGGCTTCCTGCGCTCCCGGCGCACCCTGAACGGGGCCGCGCTGCCCTTCGAGCGAGCGCCCCTGCGCGCAGCGGCCGGCGACCGGTCTCCCGGGCACTCCGAGCAGGCCCTTATCGAAGATCCCGGCCCGGGCGTCTTCGTCGATCCGCTGCACTTCGACCCGCCCTTTCTGGTGCGGCTGGGACTCGCCACGGGGCGAGCTGAGCTGGTGGACGCCGGGGCGGAACAGGCCCGCGCGCTCACCGAGCTGCTCCAGGACGAGTCGGGCCTGTTCTGGCACTTCTATCTCGAGCGCACGGGAAGGCGCTACGGACTCGGCTGGGGTCGCGGTCAGGGCTGGGCGCTGCTCGGGCTGGTCGACGTCCTTGAGGTGTTGCCGCCGCAACAGGGGTGCCGTCATGCCCTGATGCGGGCGCTCGAGCGCCTGGCCGCCGCTCTCGGCGCCAGCCAGAACGAGGACGGCGGCTGGGACGCGGTGATCGGCCGGCCCCAGTCCGGCCCGGAGACCTCGACTGCCGCCTTCGCTGCCACCGGCCTTCGCCTTGCGGTGGAGAACGGCCTTCTCGGCGCCGAGCATCTCGAGCCGGGCGCGCGCGCATGGGCGCACACGGCCGCGCGAGTGCGTGAGGACGGCCTGCTCGACGGCGTCTCGGCCAATGTGTGGGCCGGAACTTCGGTTTCCCACTACGACGACGTGCCGCGCGGAGTCGTGGTCCCCTGGGGCCAGGGCCCGCTCCTGCTTGCCGCGGCGGCGTGGGAAGAGGGAGGATCCCGGCATGCGTGAGGGTCGGGGCGTGCTGGTCACCGGGGCGGCCAACGGCATAGGCCGGGCCACCGCCGCCCGGCTGGCCGGGGCGGGCGCGCGGGTGTGCGCCGTGGACCGCGAGCCGGCGGAGGCCCCCCCTGGTGGCGCAGCGATCGTGGCCGACCTGGCCGAGCTCGACTCGCTGGCACAGCTCGTTCGCGACGCAGAAGAGCAGGTTGGGCCGCTGGACGCCCTGATCAACGTGGCCGGGATCTACGAGCCCACGCCCGTGACGACCCTCGCGCCGGACTCGCTGGCCCACACGCTGGCCGTCAACCTGCAGGCGCCGATCCTGCTCGCCGCTGCCGCCGCCGCGGGCATGATGGCGCGCGGCTACGGGCGCATCGTGAGCGTGACCTCGGTGCACGCGCGGGCCTCCGCGCGTGAGGCGGTGGCCTACGACACGTCCAAGGCCGGTCTGGAGGGCGCCACCCGCACCCTCGGGCTCGAGCTCGCGCCCAGCGGGGTGCTGGCCAACGCCGTGGCGCCCGGCTTCATCGCCACCGGGATGTCGGGTGACCGCGAGAACAACGACGTGCTCCAGACCGAGCCGCTCAAGCGCACCTACATCGATGAGGGACGCCTGCCGCTGGGCCGCAGCGGCACGGCCGACGAGGTGGCCGAGCTGATCCTGTGGCTTGCCGGGCCCGCCAACACCTACGTGGCCGGACAGACCTTCACCATCGACGGCGGCCTCACGGCCACGTTCTGAACGCCCCTACCACGGGCTCCCGAGCGCCACCGTGATCGCCTCGCCGTTTACCGCGCGGGCGGCGTCGGAGGCCAGGTAGGCCACGACCTCTGCCACCTCGCCCGGCTCGAGCACGCGGCCGGCAGGGCTGGCCTCGGCCCGCTCCCGCCAGACGGCCTCCGCCGTCAGGGCCCTCCGCTCGGCCTCCTGTTCGGCGTCGCGCTCGGCCATCTCGGTGCGCACCCAGCCGGGCAGCACCGCGTTGCAGGTCACGCCGTGCGGCGCCACGTCCTGGGCGACCGAGCGCATCAGGCCCAGGACCCCGTGCTTCGACGCGCAGTAGGGCGACATGGCCGGAGCGCCGATCTGGCCCGCGGTCGAGGACACCATCACGATGCGCCCCCAGCCCGCCTCGATCATGTCGGGAACGAGCCGGCGGGTGAGCTCGAAAGGTGCGTCGAGGTTCACGGCCATCGACGCACGCCAGCCCTCGTCGTCCTGCTCCCAGATCGGGCGGTCGTGCCAGCCGCCTCGCCCAGCGTTGTTGACCAGGATCGTGATCGGGCCGCCCAGCCGCCGCGCCTCCGCGGCCACGCGGGTGCACCCTTCGGGAGAGTCGAGCTCCGACACCAGAGGCTCGATGCCCGGCTCCCGGGCGAGCTCGTCCAGGGCGCCCGCGTCGCGGGCCGTGGCCACCACGCTCGCGCCGGCACGCACGAGGGCGAGCGCACAGGCCCGTCCGATGCCCCGGCTGGCGCCGGTGACCAGCGCCGTCCGGCCGGTCATCGGCCGGCCGCCGGGTGTACCACCGAACGCAACCGCTCGACGGCGCCGGCCGCGTCGGCCCGCCCCCACACGTTGCGGCCGTGGGCCACACCCGCCGCCCCGGCGTCGAGGGCCCGCTTCACCATTCTCAGCAGCGCGTCGTCGTCGCCGTCGAAGTCACCACCGGCGAGGATCACCGGGACGCCGCAGCCGGCGACCTCGCTCATGGCCTCGGGCGGATCGGGCATGGTCGTCTTCACCACGTGCGCACCCAGCTCGGCGGCCGTCCGAGCCGCAGCGGCGACGGCCACGGGCGCGGTCGCGTCGGCGTAGGTCCCCGACTCCACCGGCATGATCTCGCAGACGTACGGGAGCCCGTGCTCGTCGGCCCGCGCGGCCACTCGTCCGGCCGTGCGCAGCGCCTCGAGCTCGAAGGACGTCCCGAGCTGCACGTAGGTGAGCACCGCTGCCGCGCCCAGCCGCAGGGCGTCCTCGACCGACCAGCAGAGCGCGTACTCGCTCACCGGGTAGTGGCCCCCCACGGACAGGGTGGTGACATCGAGCTTGAGGATGGGAGCCTTGTCGCCGAAGGCCGGACGCAGATCACGGATCGTCCCGTATGAGGCGATCACCGCATCGGCGCCCGCGCCAGTCACCTCCCGCAGCACCCGTTCCCGGTCCTCGAGCCCTTGACAGGGCCACGAGTACAGCGGATGGTCGATCGCGACCACGAGCAGCCGGCCGTCCGCGGCCACCAGCGGGCCTGTGTTCATGGGCTCTCTCCGGGATACAGGATCGTCTTCAGGCTGCGCTGCTCGCGCACCGCCCGCAGGGCCTCGTCCACGCCCTCGAGGCCGGTGGCGTCGGACACCAGCCGCTCCACCGGCACGCGGCCTTCCCGGAGGAGCTCGCGCGCATCTGCGTAGCGCTCGAGCCGCTGTCTCGGGGGCACACCGATCCATTCGCTCCCCACCAGAGCGATCTCCAGGTAGTGCAGGCGGTTGAGGTCAAGCTCGGCACGGCCGGCGTCGCCGAATCCGGCGAACAGCACCACGCGGCCGCCCGGTGCACAGACCTCCACCGCTTCGACCGCGAGCGCAGCCGCAGCGACCGAGACGATCACCACCGCGGGTCCGGCTCCGTCCGTCCAGCCGGTCACGGCGTCGCTCCAGCCGGCGGCGTCGACGGCGTGATCGGCGCCGAAGGCGGCGGCCAGCTCCCGACGGTCGGCCCGCGGCTCCACGGCCAGAACCCTTGCGCCGGCGCCGGCTGCCGCGGCCACGAGCTGGAGTCCCATCGCGCCGGCACCCAGCACCACGACCATGTCCCCCGGACGCACACCGCCCTGGTCGTGCACGGCGTGCAGGCAGTCCGCGAGCGGCTCCACGAACACCGCGCGCTCAGCCGGGATGTCGCCGAGCACCAGCGCGCCGCCCGACCACCCATCAGGGGCGGACCCGATCAGGGCGTACTCGGCGTAGCCGGCGTAGGTGTCCCCGTAGACGCGCCGGTCCTGCCAGTCGTCCTCGACACCGGCTCCGGTGGCCACCACCGTGCCGACCCACTCGTGCCCGGGATTGAGCGGGTAGCCGCCGTCGTTCAGGCCGATCTCGTACTTGCGGGCATCGGTGGGGCAGATGCCGCAGGCCTCTACCCGGACAAGCAGGTCACCGGGGCCCGGCTCGGGGACGGGCAGCTCCTCCACGCGCAGGTCGCGGATGCCGTGGAGGCGCGCGGCACGCATGGTGGCCGGGGTCACGCCGGGCTCCCCTCGGCGATGACCGCTCCGCCCAGGCTGTGAACCGCCTCGGCCAGTGCGGGCCACAGCCGCCGCTGGATCCCGTGGAGCTCTGCGTAGCGCACGGTCCGCGCGGCGTCGGGCTCGACCACCGCCGCCGCCCTGCGCTCCGGGTCGACCCCCTGGGAGCGGAGGGCCAGCAGCGCCGGGCCGATCGCCTCGCCGGCGTCGGCGATCACCTCCAGCGGGGCGCCCACGGCGTCGGCGGTGGCCTGCAGCCAGAGCGGATTGCGCGCGCCCCCGCCTCCCAGGCGCCAGGCGGCCGGGCGGCCGAGCAGCTCGTCGAGACGCTGGGTGTGGTCGCGCACGGTCAGCGCGAGGGCGTCGACGAACGCGCGGTAGACGTGCTCAGGGCGGGTTTCGAGGTCCAACCCCACCAGGGCGCCACGCGCACGCGGGTCCCACACCGGCGTGCGCTCGCCGGCCAGGTAGGGCAGGGCCAGCAGCCGGCCCGGCTCGAGCGCTCGCGCGGCGGCGGCGACGGCCGTCAGGTCCGCGCCGTCCAGCAGGCGCTCGGCGCACCAGTCGAGCACCAGCCCGCCGGACAGGGTCCAGCCACCCAGCAGCATCCCGTCGCCCGGGTAGGCCGAGACTCCCAGGCCGTCGCTCGGCGCCGCATCCAGTACGGCACGGCAGATGATCGTTGTGCTGCCGAGGACGATGCCGGCGTCACCGGGAGAACGCACCCCGATAGCAGCGATGTCGGCGAACGAGTCATAGGTCCCGGCCGCCACCGGCAGCCCGGCGGGCAGCCCGAGCCGACCTGCCGCGTCCCCGCTTAGTCGTCCGGCGACCGCCGCGGGGTCCATCGCGGTGGGAAGCGGCAGGGGAGGCTCGACCCCGGGGAGCTCGTAGTCGGCCGCGGTGATCGTGTCCATCACCGCTTCGCCGGTGAGCGCCCCTACGACGAAGCCAGTGGCGTCCAGCGCCCAGCTGGCGCGATCGAACACCGCCGGCTCGCGCTCGGCCCACCAGCGCAGCTTGGGCAGGGCGTTGTCGAGGGTCGCGCCGGCATCGGCCGCGGTCATCGCCGCGGTCATCGCCCGGCGCTGTGGCTCGGCCCGCCGGTCGAGCGCGAACAGCAGGGCCGGAGTGAGCGGCTGCAGCCGCTCGTCGGTGAGCACCGGAGCGGGCCCCAGCGCAGCCACGCCGATCGCTCCGATCTGGACCTCCCCGGCTGCGGCCAGCGCCTCACGGCTCGCGGCGTACAGCCCGTCGAGCCAGTCCTCCGGGTCGTGCTCGGCGATCCCGTCGGCCACCCGCGCGCGCCGGTGGCCGTGTCGCCCTGTCCCGGCAAGCTCGCCGCTCTGGGAGACCACCGCCGCCCGGACGCCACTCAGCCCGACGTCGACTCCGAGGACATGGGCGCTCATGGGGCGAGCGACGATATATCACGGCTCCCGCCCCTCAAGTTCGGCCCGTTACCGGCCGATGCAAGTGGGGTAGCTCAGTGCAGCGGGCCGTGCCACTTTCCCTGTCCAAATCCCATGCGTACCTGCTCGCCCTCGTGGCCGGGCTGGCTCTCGCTGCCCCGGCGCAGGCTCAGGCTCAGGCCGACGCGGCTCCCGGCGAGCTGATCGTGCGCTTCGCCCCGACGGCGGACGCCGGCGATCGGGCGGACATCAGGGAGCGCGCACAGGTCGGCTTCGCCGAGCGGCTCCCGGTGCGCGGGCTCCAGGTGGTGGAGGTCGATGCCGGTCAGACCACCGCGGCCGCCGAGCGCTCGCTCGAGCGGGCCGACGGGGTGGCCTACGCGGAGCCCAACTTCTACCGGCGCTCGTTCCTGCGACCGAGCGACTCGAGCTTCGGGCTGCAGTGGGCCTTCCAGAACACTGGGCAGAGCGGTGGCCTCGCCGGAGCGGACGTCAACGCGGTCGCCGCCTGGGACATCACCACTGGCAGCCCGGCTACCACGGTGGCCGTGGTCGACTCGGGCGTACAGCTCTCACATCCCGATCTCCTCGGGTCGAGCTGGACCAACCCGGGCGAGTCCGGCGCCGGTCGTGAGGCCAACGGAGTCGACGACGACGGCAACACCCTGGTGGACGACGTCCGGGGGTGGGACTGGGTCGGGCTTGACGGCGACCCAACCGATCTCAACGGCCACGGCACGCATGTGGCGGGCACCGTGGGCGCGCGCAGCAACAACGCGCGCGGCGTGGCCGGCACGAGCTGGGGCGCGCGGCTGCTGGCGCTGCGCGTGCTCGCTCAGAACGGGACCGGCACCGTGGCCAATGTCGTGAAGGCCTACAACTACGCCGCCGCCAAGGGGATCCGCATCGTCAACGCGAGCCTCGGCGCCTCGTCTTCCTCCCTTGCCGAGCGGGACGCCATCGCCGCGGCATCCGGGGTCCTGTTCGTGGTGGCCGCCGGCAACGGCGGCGCCGACGGGGTGGGCGACGACAACGACCGCACGCCGCTGTACCCGTGCTCCTATCCGCTGGCCAACGTGGTCTGCGTGGCCTCCACTGGCCGGCGCGACCAGCTGTCGGCCTTTTCCAACTACGGCGCCGCCTCGGTCGACCTGGCGGCCCCCGGTGAGGACATCCTGAGCACCTGGCTGGATGGCCGCTACGCCTATTCGGACGGAACCTCGATGGCCACCCCGCACGTCGCCGGTACCGCGGCGCTGTTGCTCGCCGCCCGGCCGGCGCTGACCGTCGCCGAGCTGCGCGCAGCGCTGCTCGGCGGGGTCGATCCCCTGAGCTCCCTCGCCGGGCGGGTGGCCTCCGGCGGTCGGCTCGACATGAGGCGACCGCTCGAGGTGGCCGCGCCGGGCAGCCTCGGCGCCGGCGCTCCCACCACGGCCCCAACCGCGCCTGCACCCGTACCAACGCCACGGCCGGCGGCCCCGCCACGGACGCCCGCGCCCCCGGTACAGGCGCCCGCGCCGGCGCTCGACCGGTCCGCTCCGACCATCAGTCTCCACGCGAAGCGCCGCCTGTCGCTTGCGCGGGTGCTGCGTCGCGGCCTGAAGCTGCGGGTGGTCTGCAGCGAGTCCTGCTCGGTGCGGCTCCGGGTCCTGCTCGGCTCGCGGGAGGCACGCCGGGCCGGGCGCTCTCGCGCCGGTCGTGCGGTGTCGCTGCGCAGCGTCCGCATCGCGCCCACGCGCTCTCGCCGGGTGACGCTCCGCTTCGGCCGCCGGGCGCGCGTGACACTGCGCCGCCTCGGATCTGCCCGCGTGACGCTTGAAGCGCGGGGCGAGGATGCCGCGGGCAACGCCCGCAGCGTGCGACGTCGCGTAGCCCTCACGCGCTAGAGATCGTCCAGAAATCGCACTGGTTTTCTGGGCGAAGCTCTGCAAGTATCGGCCCGCACCGGACTGCCCCCGTAGCGAAAGGCCCTCCATGTCGCTCCGCCGGAACGTGCTCGCCGTGCTCATCGCGTGCGCTGCTCTGCTCGCCTCAGCCGTGCCTGCGGTGGCGAGCGGTCCACCGGAGCTGAAGGTGGTGGCCGAGGGCCTCGACAACCCGCGCGGGCTGGACATCGGGCGCCACGGCGCCGTCTACGTGACCGAGGCGGGCCGCGGCGGCACGGGACCCTGTCGCCAGGGACCGGAGGGACCGGAGAGCGGCGAGGAATGCGTAGGCGCCACGGGAGCGGTCACCCGCATCCGGCACGGCCACCAGCGCCGCGTGCTGAGCGGGCTGCCCTCGCTGGCGCCGGCCAGCGGCGAAGCGGCCACCGGCCCTCAGGACATCTCGATCGGCCCGCTCGGCAACGTCCGGATGGTCGTGGGCCTCGGCGGCCCGGCCGAGCAGCGGGCGGCTCTCGGTCCGCTCGGACCGCTGTTCGGACAGCTGTTCAAGGTTTCGCCCTACGGCGGTGCTCGTCCCATAGCGGACCTCGCCGCGTACGAGAGCTCGGCCGATCCCGACGCCGACGGCGCTGACAGCAACCCCAACTCGGTGGTGGCGAAGTTCTTCAGCTCGGTCGTGGCCGACGCGGGCGGCAACAGCCTCGTGCGGGTGGGACCGCGTGGGCGGTTCTCCACGCTGGCCGTCTTCCCGGACCGCCTGGTGCCTCCGCCCGGGCCGCCGGCTCCGCCGACCCTCCCCATGGACGCCGTTCCCACCTCGGTGGTGGTCGGGCCGGACCGTGACTACTACGTGGGTCAGCTCACGGGCTTCCCGTTCCCGGTGGGCGGCGCGAACGTCTACCGCGTGGACCGACGCGGGTCGGAGCCCGAGGTCGTGGCCGGGGGTTTCACCAACATCAGCGACATCGCGTTCGGTCCCGACGGGCGTCTGTACGTGCTCGAGATCGCCAGCAACAGCCTGCTGGCGGACGTTCCGGTCGGCGCGCTCAAGCGCGTGAACCGCGATGGCTCGATCACGACGGTGGTGGGTGAGGGCCTGGTGTTCCCGACCGGTCTGGCCATCGACCGGCGGGGTCACGCATACATCTCGAACTACGGCGCCGCCGCGGGCGTCGGGGAGGTCGTGCGGGTCAAGCTCCGCCGCTAGCGGGGGTCGCCCTCGATCTCGTCGAGGAGACTCCGCCTCGAGAAGGCTGCGCCCGGTGTCTCGAGCTCGACACCGGGCGGCAGCTCGAGGTGCAGGTCCGAGGAGTGGTCGAGGGTGATGTCTCCCTCGCGCACGCGGCAGTCGAGCACGTGCCCCCCGGCCGAGCGATCGCCGGTGATGAAGTGCAGGTGGTACCCGGAGACGTTGAGACCGGCGGCGTAGTCGGGAAAGCGGAAGCCGACGATCGTGCCGCTCACGTCCTCGAGCACGAACACCCGCTGCTGGGCGGCCACCTCGGCCAGCGGCGGGTAGGGCTTGTGCTGGCGGGGCACCGAACGCACCTTCACGCGAGCGAAATGGCCGTCCACGCGCACGGCATGGCAGGCGCCGCCGGCCGGCAGGCGAGTGTCCAGCAGGCCGAGCAGCTCGTCGTGGTCGAGCGGGCTCGTCATCGAGAAGCGGACATCGGGGTCGAAGAAGATCACCAGGGCGAAGGGCGTCCGCTCCTCGTCCGCCACCCGGCGAACCGTCCCGTCCACCGCGGCCTGGAAGAACTCGCCGTCGATGGCCACCATCTCGCCGTCGCACGCGTCCAGCGTGCCGAGACCCAGGTCGCCGTGCCCGTGAAGCTCGCCGAAGCTGATGTCGCCGTCGTAGGCGCCGTCGAGGAGCGCGTCGATGGTCGAGGTCTGGAAGATCACGTGAGGCTCGTGCTCGTCGTGGACAGCGTCCTTGCGCAGCGCCTCGACGTGCAGGGCCTTGACCAGGCCTTCGTCGATGCTCATCTCGGCGCGCCGTAGCGGGCCACGGCCCTCCGGTAGACCTCGAAGGCAGGCTTGCGCGAGTAGTCGTCGCGCAGCAGTCCGAAGTGCTGCTGGAAGCTGGGCCCGGCGCTGTTGTTGTCGCGCAGGCCGAAGAAGCGGAAGTCGGTGATGCCGTAGCGGCCGCGGTAGTTGTGGGCGGCGCGGGCGAACTCGCCCGTGGCCTCGGCCTGGTCGGCCTCCGAGCGGCCGGGACCGGTGCCGTAGCCGGTCTCCTCGATGCGCAGCGGCGTGCCGCTGCCGAATCCCGCCCTGGGCATGAAGCACTCGCGGGTCTGCGCGATGCCCTCGAGAAAGGCGTCGCCGAAGTCGTCGATGCGCGCCGGGAAGAGGATCCCGGGCGTGAAGGTGCCCGGGTAGAGGTCCACCCCGATCCAGTCCGTATGACGGCGCAGCCGGCGCCCGCCCCGCCGGCCCACGGCTTCCCAGAAGCGCGAGTCGTTCGCGGGGTCGGCAAAGTCGAAGCGCCAGGCATAGTTGAAGCCGATCGTCTGGTGGTCGTGTCCCAGCCGCCGGGACTCGCGCTTGGCCGCCACCACGCCCTCGACGAGCGCCTCCACCGCGGACCGGTAGGCCCCGTCGGAGGTGTTCGGCGAGAAGCCGATGTTGACCTCGTTCGTGATCTGCAGACCGGTCACGCGCCGGATCGGACCGAACTCACGCACCACACGCCGCACGAAGCGCAGCCACTTGGCGATGTTCCCGTCGTCGGCGGGCGCCGGGTGGTAGCGCACCTGCAGCTCCACCTCGAGGCCCTGGCGCGCGAAGTGGCGTGCCAGGCGCTCGAAGCGCCTGATGCCGGTCAGGCCGTCCTCCATGAAGAGGCGGTTCAGGCGAACGGCAAAGAAGCGCCGGCCCGCGAGCCGTCGCACGGCGGCGTCGCGCTCGGCGGGGTCCTCCCGGACGGTGGGGACGGTCTGCTGTGTGCCGCTCTCACCGGCCAGCCGTGGCCCGACGCCGAAGCGAACGCGCGGCCCGCCGGCCGGCGGATCGTCGGCGTAGCTCTCCAGGCAGTGGGGATCGTGCTGTTCCGGTGAGGGCGTCTGTGACGGGGGGATCGCGCCGCCGCGGTCCCACGGGATCGCCGAGGCCGGGGCCGGGCAGAGGCCGGCGACCACGACGGCCAGCACGGGGACGACCTGGCGTGAGATCAGGGCCATCGGCTACGTCTCCGCGATCCGCGCAACCCCGTCGACCCAGCGCTGATGGAAGTGGCGCACGGCCGGCCGCAGGACCGGACCGAGCAGAGCGATGGCCGCGCCGCGCTGGGTCTCCTCGGTGAGGATCTCGCAGCCGCCGGCGGTGGGGGTCAGGAGCCAGGCGTGGTGGCCGACCGCGCCCAGGCCGCGGCCGGTCCAGGCCAGGCGGTGCGGAGGCTCGAATTCGGTCACCTCAGTGGTCACCGGGGCCCCGAAGGTGATCCAGGTGAAGCTGCTGCCCAGCGCCAGCTCGGGCCAGGGTCCGCCCCGGTGGCGGACGCGGAACACGTTGGGATAGAAGTCCCGCCAGCGGTCGGGCCGGACCAACCGGGCGAATACCGCCTCACAGCCGGCAGACGAGCTGGACCGGTTGGCCTGATGCAGGCGCGCGCCCTCCGGCTGGTGCCCGGCGGGCCAGCGAACCGCACTGCCGGTCGTCGCCACCGACATTGCTCAGCTCTCGCCGGGCCGGGGAAACTGGGACGCCACGAAGCGGTCCCACATCCCGTCGGTCATCAGGCTGCGCTGGCGGATCAGCAGGTGCGCGGAGGGGGTCACGCGGTAGCGGATCTTCGGTTTGGCAGCGGTGATCGCCCGCTCGATCGCCTTGGCCACGGTCTCGGGGCCGCCGCCGAGCCGGGCCACCGGCCCCTTCTCGTACACCTCCTTGGTGCTCTTGGCCACCGAGGCGTTGAACTCGGCGTAGGGGCCGTCGCCGGTCTGGACCTCGGCCGCCGCAGTGCCGCCGAACTCCGTCCGGATCAACCCGGGCTGGATGACCACCACGTCCACGCCGAAGCCCTTGACCTCGAAGCGCAGCGCATCGCTGATCGCCTCCACCGCGTACTTGGTGGCGTGATAGATGCCTCCGCCGGGGAAGGTGAAGTTCGCGCCCATCGAGCTGATGTTGACGATGCGCCCGTAGCCCTGATCGCGCATGCCGGGCAGCACCAGCTGGCACATCCGCATCAGACCGAACACGTTGGTCTCGAACTGGCGCCGCACGTCGTCCATCTCGATCGTCTCGATGGCTCCCGACTGGGAGTAGCCGGCGTTGTTCACGAGCACCCCGACGGCCCCCTGCTCGGCCACCACCTGCTCCACCGCCGCCTGCATCGAGGCCTCGTCGGTCACGTCGAGCGCGAGCGTGCGGCAGCCCGATCCCTCGAGATCCGAGATCGCATCGGCCCTGCGTGCGGTGGCGTAGACGGTGTGGCCGGCGGCTGCCAGGCGCTGGGCGGTGGCGCGGCCGATGCCGGTCGAGCAGCCGGTGATGAGGACGGCCCGGGAGGTGACGTGGTTGGTCATGAGCGGCAAACTAGCGTTGTGGCGCAACAGGCCAAGTCCGACACGCTGGAGCTCGGCCGCCGGTCTTACGGGCGACGCGAATGGACCGAGGCTCACCGGCTGCTCGCCGGCGTTGACCGGGCCACGCCGCTCGGCGCCGACGACCTCGGGCTGCTGGCCACGGCGGCCTACATGCTCGGGCGCGACGCGGAGCACGTGGCCTGCCTCGAGCGCGCCCATCGGTTGCATCTGGATCTGGACGAGCCTCTGCGCGCGGCCCGCTGCGCCTGGTGGATCCACATCAACCTGCTCGTGCGCGGGGAGCCGGCCAGGTCAACGGGCTGGCTGGGCCGGGCGCGCCGTCTGGTGGAGCGCGACGGCCGGGATCGCGTGGAGCGTGGCTACCTGAAGCTGTCGCTGATGTTCGAACGCGAGGGCGCCGGCGACCGTGCCGGCGCGATCGCCGCGGCGGACGACGCGCTGGCCGCGGGTGAGAGGTTCGGCGACCCCGATCTGATCGCCCTCGCCGCCCAGGATCAGGGAATGCTGCTGATCAAAGAGGGCCGCGTGGCCGATGGCCTGCGTCTCCTGGACGAGGCCATGGTCGCCGTCACGGCGGGCGAGCTGTCGCCGATCGTCAACGGGCTCGTCTACTGCGGTGTGATCACGAGTTGCCAGGCGGCTCACGATCCGCGTCGCGCCCAGGAGTGGACCGATGCTCTCACGAGCTGGTGTGAGCAGCAGCCCGACATGGTCAGCTTCAGCGGCACCTGCCTCGTCCATCGCGCGGAGCTCATGCAGCTACACGGGGCCTGGCCTCACGCTCTCGAGGAGGCGCGCCGGGCGGGAGAGCGCTGCGCGGCGGCTTCCAACAGCGGCGGTGTGGCGCAGGCGCATTACCGCCGGGGCGAGCTCCACCGACTCAGGGGAGAGCTCTCGTCCGCCGAGCGCGCGTACGCTGACGCTCGCCGAGCGGGTCTCGAGCCCCAGCCGGGGCTGGCTCTGTTGTGGCTGGCCCAGGGACGGGGCGACGCTGCGGCCGCCGCCCTGAGCCGCCTGCTCGACGAGACGCCCGAGCCGTCCAGCCGGACCGGACTGCTGGCCGCCGGGGTCGAGATCCTGTTGGGCCAGGGGGACGTCGCGGGCGCGCACAGGACGTGCGACGAGCTCGACCGCATCGCGGCGGGCTGGGAGGGTCCGATGGTGGGCGCCATTGCCGCTCACGCGCGGGGAGCGGTGGAGCTCGCCGACGGCGACGCACGCGGCGCACTGGCCTCGCTGCGCCACGCGGGGCAGGCCTGGCGTGAGCTGGGCGCTCCCTACGAGGAGGCCCGGACCACGGTGCTCGTGGGCCTGGCCTGCCGGCAGCTGGGAGACGAGACCTCAGCGGAGGCCGAGCTTCAGGCCGCGGCCGCGACGTTCACTCGGCTGGAGGCGACTCCCGACCTCGAGCGCATCGAGACGATCGCGACCGCTCCCGACCTCGCCGCTGAGCACGGTCTGACCGCCCGCGAGCTCGAGGTGCTGCGGCACGTGGCGGCCGGACGCAGCAATCGTCAGATCGCGGCCGAGCTCGTGATCAGCGAGCACACGGTGGCCCGCCACCTGCAGAACATCTTCGCCAAGCTCGGCGTGCCCTCGCGCACCGCTGCGGCCTCGTTTGCGTTCGAACACGGCCTGATCTGACCCAGGGACGTGGTCAGAAATGACCACGTCGGGCTGGCCTGAAGTTGGTGAATCCGGGCGATGCGGGTTCGCGCCCGTCGCCGTAGCTTCGGCCCATGACCATTGAGCAGACGGCGCCCACGATGATCGGCCCCGACCACGCCCGTTACGACGAGCTGCGCAAGGTGTTCAACGGCACGGTCGATCGCCGGCCGGCGCTGATCGCTCGCTGCACCGGGCCAGAGGACGTGGCCACGGCGATCGGCCTCGCCCGCGAGCACGGGCTGTCCGTGTCCGTGTTCGGTGGCGGCCACAACGTGACCGGCAACGCGGTGTGCGACGGCGGGCTGACAATCGACCTGCGGCCGATGAAGACGATCGAGGTCGATCCGGTCACGCGCACCTGTCGCGCTGCCGGCGGGGTCACCTGGGGAGAGCTCGACGCCGCCACCCAGGAGCACGGTCTGGCGGTGACGGGCGGCCGGATGTCCACCACCGGTCTCGGCGGACTGGCGGTGGGCGGCGGCTCCGGTTGGCTCGAGCGCAGCTGTGGCTACACGGTCGACAACCTGATCTCCGTCGAAGTCGTGACGGCCGACGGAGAGATTCTCACCGCGTCAGCCGACGAGCACGCCGACCTGTTCTGGGGCACCCGCGGCGGCGGAGGCAACTTCGGCGTCGTCACGAGCTTCGAGCTCGGGCTACACCGCGTCGGGCCGACCGTCCTCGGCGGGATGCTGATCTATCCGGCGGCCATGGCGGCGGAGGTCCTGGCGAACTTCCGTGACGTGATGGCGCACGCCCCCGACGAGGTCGGAGCCGGCGTCACGCTCACCACGGCGCCGGAGGCCGACTTCGTACCCGAGCCGGTGCGCGGCCGCCCGGTGGTCGGCATCATCGCGATGTACGCCGGACCGGTCGACGAGGCCGAGGAAGCCCTGCGGCCGTTGCGCGAGTTCGGCCCGCCCGCCCTCGACATGGTCCAGCCGATGCCCTATCTCGCGGTGCAGCAGTTGATCGACGCCGACTACCCGACCGGACAGCGCAACCACTGGACCGGCGACTTCCTCACCGGGCTCCCGGATGAGGCGATCCGGCTTCTGTGCCGCTTCCAGCTGACCAAGCCCTCGCCGCACACCCAGATACTCGTCCTCCCGGGCGGCGGGGCGGTCGCCCGGGTCCCGGACGGGACGATGGCGTGCGGCCACGATCGCCGGGCGCCGTTCAACCTGCACATCACCTCGCTCTGGACCGATCCGGGCGACGACGAGGCGAACGTGGCCTGGACGCGGGAGCTGAGCGCGGCGATGAAGCCGTTCACAACGGGCCGGGTGTACGTCAACTTCATCGGCGACGAGGGCGAGCAGCGTGTCGTGGCGGCCTTCGGCGGGCCGGAGTCCTACGCCCGGCTGCAGGACCTGAAGCGACGCTGGGACCCGGACAACCTCTTCCGCTTCAACCAGAACGTGCGCCTGGTGTGACGTAGGTCGCACACAGGGCTAGTGGCAGCCCGTACAAAGGGAGCCCGCACCCGTTCAGCCCGGAGGCATCCCATGCAGGTACCTGTCGCTACGTCGGACCGCCCTGCTCCCTATGTGCCCTGGGGCATGATGGCGGCGATCGACCTGCACGGCTGCGACCGGCGCCTGCTGGCGTCACCGGACACCATCCGCCGCTTCGTCCCGTCCGTGATCGAGGCGATCGGGATGCGGGCCCACGGCCCGCTTCAGCTCGATCGATTCGGCGACGAGGAGCTCCAGGGCTGGTCGGCGATGCAGTTCATCGAGACCAGCTCCATCACCCTCCACGCCGACGAGGTCTTCGGACGCTGCTTCGTCGACGTGTTCTCGTGTCGCCCCTTCGACGCCGGCCACGCCGCGGGCATCGCCGTCGAGCACTTCGGCGGCACCGCCAGTCTCACGCTGCTGGAGCGATGAACGAGCTGGCTCCCGCCCTCGGCGTGATGGCCGCGCTGGTGGGAGTGGCGGACACGATTCCCTACGTGCGCGACATAGCCCGGGGGGCGACCCGTCCACACCGCGGGACCTGGTTGATCTGGGGCACGCTGGCGGTAGTGGTCTTCTGGTCCCAGTACTCGGACGGCGCCTCGTGGAGCCTGCTCATGGCGGGCACACAGGCTCTGCTCACCGCGCTCATCTTCGTGATGGCCATCCGGCACGGCGAGGGGTGCGTGACCCCCGGCGACATGGTCATGATCGCCATCGCAGCCGCGGGCGTGATTGGTTGGATGGTCGCCGACGAGCCGCTCGTGGCCACCGTCTGCGTGATCGCGGCCGACCTGATCGGGGCTGCCCTGATGCTCCCGAAGACCTGGCACGACCCGGAGTCGGAGACCCTGTCCACCTTCGCCTTGGCGAGCGTCAGCGGCGGCTTGGCGGCCGGCGCGGTGGGCGCCCTTGACCCCTCGCTGCTGCTCTACCCGGCCTACTTCTGCCTGGTCAACGGAGCCATCGCCGTGGTCATCCAGCAGCGCCGGGCCGCGGCGCCGGCCCTCGCGCTGGTCCTGCCGGCAACCCGCGTTCGCGAGCCCTCGCCCTCCGGCTGACCGACCAGAGCTTGTCGGCGCCGGCCCACGCGGCGAAGCAGAGCCCGCCGACCGTTCCGGTCACTGTCATCAGCACACCGGCGGCCGCTGCCGCAGCCACCCCGTCGCTGCCGAGGATGAGCACCGCCGCCGCGGCGCCGACGCTGGGCCCGACCGGCAGCGCAGCGAGCGTCACCACAGCGATCAACACGGCGACGGCATCGAACAGCGAGGCATCGACGCCCACCGCGTGCAGCAGCAGCCAGTTGCGGAGGATCTGCGCGAACACGGCCACCAGCACGAACGCGACCAGGAGGCTCCCGCGAGCCAGGCTGCGGATTATGGCGAGCCCCCTCCACAGCTCGCGCCCCTTCCGCACAGCGAGCCGGCGCAGGCCGACGCACATCGCCCCGATCACCGCGAGACAGATGAGCGGCAACCACCAGGGCAGCCCCAGCGGCCCGACCAAGGTGAACGACGTCAGCGCGGCCAGGGTCGCCTCGACGACCACGATCGGAATCTCCGCGGCGATCAGGGTCGGCACCCGCGGACTGGCATCCGGGGAGGAGCGGCGCAGCGCCGCGATCCGAGCGGCGACCGCGGCCTGCGCATTGATCAGGCCGCCGAGGACGCCCATGCTCGATGCTCGATAGAGAACGCGGCGATCGACCGTGCCGCCGGCCTCTCCGATGGTCAGATGCCAGGCCTCGCTGCGCGAAACCAGCGCGACGATCTGCAGCAGCACCGTGAGTGCGAGCACCCAAGCCGCGGCGCCGGAGAGCGCGGCTGCGAACTCGTCGCGGCGCCCGGCGAGCAGGAAGACGAGGAGCCCGGCGGTGGCCAGCGAGCCCACGACCGTGATCAGGGTGCTTCGGCGGCGCCCGAAGTCACGGAGCGCGGCAATCAGTCCTCCGAGCTGCCCCGGGCCAGTCACCGCTCGGTCTCGGAGCGCTGCTGCCCGGCGAGGATTGCGAGGAGGTCTCCGATCTTCTGCTCACGGGCGAGCGGGTCGGGAAGCGGCAGGTGCGACTGGATCGTGTAGTGGTTGCGGCGACCATTGCGCGTCCGCGAGATGTAGCCGGCCTCCGCGAGCTCCACGACGATGCGGTGCGCGGCGCGTTCGGTGATTCCGACCGCCTCGCCGATCTCGCGCAGGCGGACTCCCGGGTCGTGCGCGATGCAGATCAGCACCTGGGCTTGGTTGGTGAGAAACGACCAGCTGGGCGTGTCGTCCCGGCCCACAACAGTAGACTAGCTTTTCTAGATTCACATGTCCTCAATGGCCCACTTCAAATGCGTGACATGCAAGCTGCGATTGCGCACCACTGCGGCCCCGGAAAACCTGGTCGGCGATCTGTGTCCGGGTTGCGGCCGTTTGCTCGAACCGGTGGGCGAGCTCGCTGAGATCGTCGGGTTCCGGGTGATGGAGGATCAGCCGCGGCTCGAGGCCGGACTCTGGCTCGATGACGCGGGCGACGTCAGTTCCGCGGCGATGGCCCGGGCAGTGGTGCTGCCCTTGCCGACCGAGAAGCCGTGAGCCGTTCCGCTCACGACGAGCTGCCGCAGCTGCGTGACGAAGCGCGCTATCGCGGCGAGCGGCTCGCCCTCTATCGAGCACGGCTCTACGGCGGACGTGCGGTGAGTCAGGACAAGCTGAGGGAGCTCGAGCGAGCCTCCGACGGTGCCGCTGCCCGCCTCCGCCGGGCGGAGGCACGAGCCGCTGGGTGATCGGCCTGGCGGGAGCCAGGCCCTACGAGGCGGGTGCGGCGGTGGCGGTGACGGTCAGCTCGCCGAGCGGCAGGCCCTCCTCGAAGAAGTTCACTCCGAGGATGCTGTTCATCGCCGCGGCCGCGTAGTCGGTGAGCGCGGTGGTGATCCCCGACGCCACGATGGCTCCATCTCTCGTCGACTTCTTCACGCGCGTGAGATCGAGCGCCAAAATCGGCAGCTCGGCGGCCCCGGCGGTCGCGGTGAGGACGCCGGACTCGGTGTCGGCCACGAAGTTCGTGATCTCGAGAGTCTCTTTGCCAACCGTGAACAGCAGGCCGCCGCGGTGGGCGATCGTGCCGGCCAGCGTGTCCGAGTCCACCGTTCCACCGGTGATCGGGAACTCGATCGCCCCGGTGTCGGTGGGCGCCGCCGGTTCGATGGGCGCGACCTTCACCTTCTGCTTCTGAAGAACCGCGGCAACGTCCTCGTTCAGCGCAAGGGCGGTGCTCTGGCCGTTCAGGGTGAGCTCTGTCGAGCTCTCCCCGTCGTCTCCGCAGGCCACCGCCGTGAGCGCGAGCGACAGGGCCACCATCAGGGCGAGCAGGCGTGGTGTCCTTGGCCGATCCAAGAGGCAGTGGAGCTAGCCGGACTCGAACCGGCGACCTCCTGGGTGCGATCCAGGCGCTCTCCCAACTGAGCTATAGCCCCGAGGTCGTCCCATGGTAGCGCCGGTTGGGCGCTCGGCTGCGGGACCAGAGCCGTCCTGCGTGCCTCGGTATGGTTCCGCGCGATGGGCGTACTCGACGATGCCATCAGGGAGCATCTCGACCTCAAGCGCAAGCACGGAGCGGCCGAAGACGAGCTCCAGCGCCAGGAGGAGGAGGCTCTCGGACCCGCTCGCCGCGAACTGGCTGCCGACCAGGATCAACCGGGGGCAGAGGGCGCGGAAGAGGCGGCGGCGGCCGGCAACGGCGCCGAAGCTGAGGCCGAAGCGGAGCCCGCCGACGCGGTGGAGCCGGACGCGGAGCTCGATGCCGAGCCGGCCCCACCTCCGGCGTCAGCAGAGGTCACGCCCGAGGTGGCGGACGCCGTCCCGGAGGTGGTCGAGTCCGCACCACCACCGCTCGACGAGCCCGATCCCTCGCCGGCCGAGGAGGAGACGGTGCTCTTCGACGCCGAGAGCGAGCCGGCGGAAGCCACGCCGGCCGTGGCGCCCTCAAGCGACACACCGCCCCGGGGCTTCGCTCCGGTGGAGGAGCCGCCGGTGCGAGACGAGCCCGACCCGGGCGCCACCCAGGAGTACGACCCGTTCGCCGACGAGCCCGCTGCCGAGCCGGAGCCGGCAGCTGACGCGAACGCGGACCCTGTCGAGGACGACGACGAAGAGGGCGACGGTGACGTCCTCGAGGACACGCCGGACTTCCTCCAGGAGACGCCCGAGCACGACCGGCTCTGGTTCGAGCAGAAGCCGCCCCGGGACTTCGACTTCGACTGACGCTGCCGCGGGTTCGCGGCGCGGCCCAGGCGAAAACGGCAGGGAGTTGCGGCGGGGGCCGCCCGCCCCGGCGACCCCCGCGGTGATGCAACTCAGCGGCTATGAAAGGCCGCTGTGGTCGACGGAACCCTCCATGCCGTCGTAGGCGGTGTTTCGGCAGGATGGACCGCGGGCTGAAAGGTGGGCCGCCTGGCCTCGACACGTGTCCTGGTCAGGAGATGTAGCCGCGTGTGGTGGCGGCCTCGACCACCCGCTCGATCCCCAGCTCGTAGGCCGCCGGGCGCCGAGCCGTTTCGTTCTGCTCGGCGCGCTCGGAGACCTCGGCGTAGGCGCGCCGCATGATCCGGGTGAGGCGCTCGTTGACCTCGCTCTCCTCCCATCGGAAGTGCTGGAGGTTCTGCACCCACTCGAAGTACGAGACGACCACGCCGCCGGCGTTGGCGAGGAGGTCGGGCACGACGGCCACTCCACGGTCGGAGAGGATCTCGTCGGCGGCCGGGGTGGTGGGGCTGTTGGCGCCCTCGACGATCAGGCGGCAGCGAAGCGAATCGGCGTTCTGCCCGTGAATCATGCCGCCGAGCGCGGCGGGGATGAACACGTCGCACTCGATCGCCAGCAGCTCGTCCGGGGAGAGCGAGTCGGCCTCGTCGAACTCACTGAGCCGCCCGCCCTCGCGCTGATGCTCCGACAGCTTCGCCGGGTCGATCCCCTCCTCTGAATGAAGGGCGCCAGTGGCGTCCGACACCCCGACCATGGTGGCGCCCAGCTCGTGCATCAGGCGGGCAGCCCACGATCCGACGTTGCCGAAGCCCTGGACGACGAAGCGGCAGTCGGCAGGGTCGATCTCGAGCTCCGCCGCCGCCTCCTGGAACACGCAGACCACGCCGCGCCCCGTCGCCGCCTCCCGGCCGAGCGAGCCCTCCAGCGACACCGGCTTGCCGGTGACACAGGTCGGCGTGTGCCCATGAAGCTTGCCGTACTCGTCCATGAACCAGGCCATCACCTGGGCGTTGGTCCCGACGTCGGGCGCCGGGATGTCGCGCGACGGACCGAGGACCTTCTCGATCTTGTCCATGAACGAGCGCGCGATGGTCTGGAGCTCGTGGGATTCCAGCTTCTCCGGGTCGACGTTCACGCCGCCCTTGGCTCCGCCGTACGGGATGCCGGTGACCGCGGTCTTCCAGGTCATCAGCTCGGCCAGCGCGCGCACCTCGTCGAGGTCGACCTCGGGGTGGAAGCGGATGCCGCCCTTGTACGGCCCCCGGGCGCCGTTGTGCTGGACCCGGAAGCCGGAGAAGACGTGGATCTTGCCGTCGCTCAGCTTGACGGGAACCTGGACCTGCACCTCGCGGTACGAGGAGCGCAGCACGGCGGCCACGTCATCGCGCAGGCCGAGCCGCTCGGCCGCCACCCCGAACCAATGCTCGACGATCTCGTAGTTGGAGACCTCCGCGCGCTGCGGCGTGTCGCTCTCCTCGGAGACCTTGGGCGACTTGTCGGGATGCCCGTGGCCGTCCCGGCCCTCGTGGGGAACGCCCTCGGTCGGGTCCTCCCGCGTCTCCTGGGGGCTGTCGTCGGCCATAGGCGGCTTGTTTCCCGTTGCCTCACTTGTCACACACGTCGCACACCGGTGCGTCTCTGTTTCGTAGCGTCTCCCACGTTGCTGAGCAAGAAGGCGAAAGGAGATCTGGCCGAGTTGAAGGTCGCGACCGACCTCGTCGCTCGCGGCTACAAGATCGCGCTGCCCTACGGCGAGGACTGGGACTGCGACCTGATCGTCTGCCGGGATGGAGAGACGCTGGAGCGGGTGCAGGTGAAGTACGCCGATTCCAATGGCGTATTCGTCCGCGTCAGATGCTTCTCGCACTCAATGACCAAGGGCCGCGTCCGCGGCACGAAGCACTACACGGCCTTAACGATCGATTGGCTTGCCGTTTGGGATCGGCACATCGACCGTTGCTTCTACATTCCGGCGAGCGAGCTCGGCGATGGGAGGGCGCACCTTCACCTTCGTCTCGCCCCGACCCTCAATGGTCAGCTGCGCGGCATCCGGCACGCCGACGACTACACATCGATCTGAGGGCACCCTCACGGGGCTGGCCTAAGATGGGCAACGTCGGGGCCATAGCTCAGTTGGAAGAGCACCTGCTTTGCAAGCAGGGGGTCGCCGGTTCGAGTCCGGCTGGCTCCACCTACGGGCGGCTCACCCCGCGGCCGCGAACCCCGCGTCCAGCAGCTTCGGCGCCTGCTTGGACGGATCCACGGAGTTGAGCAGCACCACGCCCAGGGTGCGGTCGCCGCGCCGGGCCACCCCCACGAAGCAGCGGCCCGCTTCGTCGGTGTAGCCGGTCTTGAGGCCGATCGCGCCCGGGTAGTCGAGGCGCAGCAGGGGATTGTGCCCGGTGAGGTAGAGACGGCCGCCCTTGGTGGGGAAGCGAAACTCGGCGAACTCCCTGCGGGCGATCCTGTTGATGCGCGGGCGGCGCATCGCCATTCGGGTGAGCACCGCCAGGTCACGCGCGCACGAGCGGTCGCCGTTGCTCAGGCCGTGGGGCGAGGCGAAGCTGGTGCAACGCAGGCCCGAGTCACGGGCGCGCTCGTTCATGAGGCGGACGAAGCCGCTCTCGTTCCCCGCGAGGTGGACGGCCAGCGCGATCGCCGCGTCGTTGCCGGACACGATCAGCAGGCCGTTGAGCAGCGTCTCGAGCCGCACACGCCTTCCCTTGGGCAGCAGGCCGATGGCCGAGCCCTCGTAGTCGAGGGCGGCGGGGGTGATCCGCACCGCCTCGTTGGGCCGTCCGCGGTCCACCACCACCAGCGCGGTCATGATCTTGGTGAGGCTCGCGATCGGCAGCTCGCGCTGCGGGTTCAGCTTCCACAGCACCTCTCCGCTCCGGAGCTCGAAGACGAGCCCCGCGCGCGGCGGCTTGCGCAGCGGTGCGTCGAACGCGTCGACGCCGGCCAGTCCGATGTCGAGCCCGGTGGAGCCCCCGGGCGAGCCGGCGGGTCGGGGTGCCTCGGTGGGCACCTGGGGAGTGGCGCTCACCGCCAGCCGCACCGAAGGCGCCGCACTCTCCTCGCGCACGAACGTGACCCAGGCGCCAGCGGCCACGGCCAGCGGCGCCAGCACGATCAAGAGCGCGGAGACGAAGCGGCTCATCGCTCTAGTCGTCCGGCGGCGCGAGCAGCGCGCCGAGCACTCCGAAGCCAAGCAGCGCCAGGATGATCAGGGACAGAACCACCAGCACGTCGATTCCCTCACGCACGGCCACCGAGATGGTCAGGAACGCCAACAGACAGATCATGCCCAGGCTGGCGGCCAGCACGACGGTTCTCGCCATCAGTACACCGGTATACGGCTCTCCGACTCGTAGTCCTCGTGCACGTTGTTCGCGAACAGCTTGATCGCCAAGAGCCCGAACAGGAATCCGCCGAGGTGGGCGAAATAGGCCACGCCACCGCCGCCGTCGACCGGCTGCGCGATGTCGTTGGCGCCGTAGGCCAGCTGGAGGAGGAACCACAGGCCGAGCACCAGCAGGGCCGGCAACTCGACGACGGTGAAGATGATGATGATGAAGATGAACGTGACCACGCGTGCG
Organism: uncultured Thermoleophilaceae bacterium; assembly: GCA_963826165.1. Taxonomy (GTDB): domain Bacteria; phylum Actinomycetota; class Thermoleophilia; order Solirubrobacterales; family Thermoleophilaceae; genus JACVRW01. Next base: position 67,007 of record CAWGWC010000002.1, read on the forward strand.
CGCGGATAGAGGAGGGCATAGCCGCCGAGTACCGCGGCGATCGCGCCACTCGCCCCCACGGTCGGCACCGCGGCGTCAGGATCGACCGCCACCTGTCCCAGCAGGGCGAACACGCCGCCGAGCAGATAGAAGACCACGAAGCGCACGCGGCCCATGGAGTCCTCGATGTTGTTGCCGAAGATCCACAGAAAGAGCATGTTTCCCGCGAGGTGAAGGAAGCTCCCGTGCATGAACATCGAGGTGAAGATGGTCAGCCACCATGGGGCCTGATCGGGCGCCGTTCCCGAGACGCCCGGCTGTCCCTCGCAGACGAGCTGCGTGCCGGTCTGGTCGGGCGCACAGTCGTCGCCCGGGTGGGTGATCTCGTAGGGGATCGCGCCGAACTCGAGAACCCGCTCGTCCCCGGTGGCGCTGATGTTCCAGAAGCTCTGCTCGAAGAGGAACCAGACGATCACGCAGACGACGATGATCGACAGGGTGAGCACCGGGAACCGGCGGGTGGCGATGTTGTCCTTGAGCGGGAACAAGGATCAGCGAACGTCGAGCGTCTCGATCGCGTTCGAGAACGAGAACCCCGGCGCCACTCCGCCCTGGATCGCGTAGATCCGGCGACCGAGGGCGGCGCCACCGAGGCCGTGGCGTGGCGTGCGCATCGCGGGCAGGCTCCGCCAGCGGCGCTCGCGCGGGTCGTACAGCTCCACCTCGCGGATGGTGTTGCCGCCCGGCTCGAGATTCTCGCCTCCGAAGACGGCTATGCGCCCGTCGGCCAGCCGTACCACCGCGATTCCGCCCCGGGGAGTGCGCAGGTCGGGCACGTCCTCCCAGACGCGGCGCCGCGGGTCGTAGCGCTCGACTGAAGTGAAGTTGCGGCCGTCGCGGCCGGCGATGACGTAGAAGCGGCCGCCGGAGGCGACCCCCGCGGTGTGGTTGCGCGCGGGACCGAAGCGCAGGCTCGGGCCGGCCGACCAGCGCCTCCGCTCGAAGTCGTAGACCTCGAGCGACCGCAGCGACCCGGAGTCGTTGGCGCCGCCCGCCGCGAACAGGCGGTCGCCGACGACCGCGAGCGCATGGGCCGCCCTCGGAGTGGGTGCGTCAGATAGCCGCCGCCAGCGCCGGCGGCCCGGGTCGTAGCGCAGCAGCGCGCCGGTGGGCAGCGCGAGACCGGCCCGATAACCGCCGTGGACATAGAGGTGGCCGTCGTGGGCGGCGGCGGTGGCGTGGTTCAGGGCGATCGGCATCGGCGGCAGCCGCGACCAGCGGTTGCGGCGAATGTCGTAGCGCTCCACCGCGGCGACCGTCTGCCCGCTCCGGCGCTCGAAGCCGCCCGCCACGTAGATCGAGCGGCCGATGCGCGCGGCCGCCACCTCGGTGCGCTCGAGCGGGGCCGGGCGCAGCATTGTCCAGCGGTCGCGGCCGGCGTCCTCGGGCCCGGCCGCGCCCGCCGCCAGGGCCACCGCCGCGCCGCCCAGCAGCGCCACGGCGGCGCCGAGCGCGAGCCGCGGCGAGCGCATCAGGACGAGGACGAGGCCTGCGCCAGGGTCTGCTCGGCGTGGTAGCTCGAGCGCACCAGCGGTCCCGCGGCCACGGACTCGAAGCCCATCGCGTAGGCCTCGCGCTCGAGCTCGGCGAACTCGTCCGGGTGCCAGTAGCGCACCACAGGGAGGTGATCGCGCGTCGGCCTCAGGTACTGGCCCACCGTGAGCACCTGGACGCCGTGCTCGCGCAGCGTGCCGAAGGTCTCGAGCAGCTCCTCGCGCGACTCGCCGAGACCCGTCATCAGGCCGGACTTGGTGACCACCTCGTCGCCGCCCATCTCCTTGGCGTTGCGCAGGACTCGGCACGAGCGCAGGAAGCGCGAGCCGCGCCGGGCAAGCGGATACAGCCGCGGCACCGTCTCCACGTTGTGGTTGAACACGTCGGGCCGCTCGGCGATCACGCGGGCGAGGGGCATCTCCTCACCGCGGAAGTCGGGGGTGAGGACCTCCACCTTGCAGCCCGGCGCCATGCGCCGGATCGAGCGGATCACCCCGACGAAGGCCGACGCTCCGAGGTCGGGCAGATCGTCGCGGTCGACGCTCGTGATCACCGCGTGGCGCAGGCCCATGGTGCGCACCGACTGGGCCACCCGCAGCGGCTCGAGCGGATCGTTGTGGGTGGGCTTGCCGGTCTTGACGTTGCAGAAGCCGCAGCGGCGGGTGCAGGTGTCGCCGAGGATCATGAAGGTGGCCGTGCCGCGTTCCCAGCACTCGCCGATGTTGGGGCACGCCGCTTCCTGGCACACGGTGTGCAGGTCGGCGCCCTCGATCATGCCGCGCAGCTCCCGGTAGGCAGGTCCCCCCGGTGCCGGGCGCTTGAACCAGGCGGGCTTGCGCTCGCCGAAGGGGCGCACCTCGCCCATCTCGAGCACCTGGGCGCCTCCCGGGTTGGAGCGCGATCGCGTGCTCACGCGGGCACCCGCTCCCGCTCGAGCAGCCGCTCCCTGGACACCAGGCGCTGCCGCAGTCCAAAGGCCTCGGCAAAGCGCCAGGCCATGCGCTTGCGAAAGCAGGGCAGCGATGGTCCGCGCCCGGTCTCCCGTGCCACCGAGGTCACGTGCACCTGATCGATCCCGCACGGCACGATCCATTCGAACGGCGTGAGGTCGTTGTCCACGTTCACGGCCAGGCCGTGGGTGGAGACCCCGCCCGACACGCGCACGCCGATCGAGGCGATCTTGGCCTCCCCGGCCCACACGCCGGTGAAGGGCGTGTTCCGGGGCTCGGCCGCGATGCCCTCGTCGGCCAGCGCCGCCTGGATCGCGTGCTCCATCGTGTGCACGAAATCGGCCACCCGTTCGACCGCCATCACCGGGTAGGCCACCAGCTGGCCGGGCCCGTGGTAGGTCACGCGACCGCCCCGATCGGTATCGCAGACCTCGATGCCGCGCTCGCGGTACCAGTCCTCGCCGAACGGCAGATCGCCCGGCTCGGTGCGCCTGCCCTTCGTGTAGACCGGAGGGTGCTCGAGCACCAGCAGCAGGTCGGGAAGCTCGCCCGCCTGCCGGCGCTCGCGCAGCCGTTCCTGCAGGGCGAGCCCGTCGCTGTAGGGAAGCGACGGGAGTTGAGCGACCCAGAGCTCGGACACTCCATAGAGGCTACCCACCGCGGCCTCTAGCCTTGCCCGGGTGAAGAGCGAGGAGCGCTTCTGGCCGGCCCGGATGCGCTGGCGGTTGCGCGGGGCCACGATGTGGCCGGCCTTCATCGTCCTGACTCTGGTCGACGGAGTGATCCTCCACCGGCTGCCGCCGATCAGCACCGGCGTGGACATCGTGCCGGGCATCCTGCTGGCCACCTTCGGCAACCTGATTCTCATCGGCGCTCTCGCACCCTGGCTCGCTCGCCGCATCTGGCGGCGCCGGCCGGCGGCCGAAGCCGGCAGCCCGCCGCGGGCCCAGCTCGAGGTGCTCACCGATCGCATCGGCACGGGCCTGCTGCTGGCGAGCGTGGTGGGCGTCGTGGCCGCCGGGCTCGCGGCGAGACCGACGGTGGTATCGGAGACCGAGGCCACCGAACGCAACGCCCGCGCCTTTCGCCAGCTCGTGCTCCACACACAGAACCCCGAGCTGATCCGCAACCTCGAGACCGCCAACACCGTGCGGCTGAGCGACGACTACTTCCGCACCTGCATCGCGCGCGATGACCGGCAGCGCTTCTTCTGCGCCTTCGTCGACACGAGCGGCGGCAAGGCCGATGTCACGCTCGACCGAAGCGCCGAGCCCAACTCGAGCTTCCGGGCCGCTCCCTAGCGGCCGCCGAGCGAGATCAGCGTACGGCCACCCTCGGCGACCTCGAACAGCCTGGCTCGGTTGGCCCCGCGTCGCAGCGCGCTCTCGGGTACCACGAACGAGAAGTACTCGGCCGGCCGCCGCCCCAGGCGGAAGCTGCGGCCCACCGCGCGAATGCGGCCGTTCACGGCCACGGCGAGATCACGGAGCCCCTCGGGCTGGCCTCCGGACAGCGTGCCGGTGATCCGGGTGGGCTGAATCGAGGCGGAGCTGCTGACGGTGCGCAGCAGGCCGGCGTTGGCCACCGTCGCGTCGTCCGTCCCGCGGCGAACGGCCAGGCCGGCGACGCGGCGGTCGAGCAGCTCGGGGTGAGGTCCGACCCTGTACACGCTCGCCCACGGATCCCCGAACAGCAGCCGGCTCTGCACTCCCGTGCCGAACAGCCGCGCCCAGCGAAGCCGGTTGGCGGCTCGGCGAGCAGCCAGCTCCGCGCGACCGATGCGGACCACCCGCTTGTAATCACGCGTTTGGATGGCGACCTCCTCACGCGCTCGTGACTCGGGCGCGCTGACCGGCAGGCCGTCGTGGCGCCACCACACGCGCGCACCGAGGAACTCGGCCAGAGTCGGCACGACGTCGACGTTCCGCACCAGGCTCTCATCCACCTCGCCTCGCATCTGCCCGGGTGCCTTGACGAAGAAGGGCACAGGACCGACCTCGTCGATCGTCCCCTCGGTCACCAGCCGTCGGCTCTCGACCCCGATGTCGAAGGCATAGCCGTGGTCGGCCACCACCACGAGGGCCGAGCGCCGCAGCAGCCCCGTGCGGCGCAGCCGGTCGAGCAGCCGTCCGAGCTCCAGGTCCATGTAGCCCACCTGGAGCAGATGGCGCATGTGGTTGTGCTCGGACAGGTCGGCGTTGGCGAAGCCGGCCTTCGAGTTGAGCCCCTCGATCGGATCCTCGCCACTCGGCCGGTCCGGCCGGCCCGACGGGAGATAGATCCAGGGCTCGTGCGGTAGCAGCGCGTGGTGCAGGTAGAACGCCGGTCGCTCCCGCGGCCGGATCTCCCTGATCCACCGGTGCAGCCGCGCGGGCCGCCCGCCGCCCTTGAGCCGGTCGAGCACGCTGGGCCGCCGCGCGCGGGCGCCCTCGCAGATCTTCGGCGGGCACACCGCGGTGGCTGACTCAACCTTGTGGATCTCGTAGCCCATCCGGTTCACGAGGTGGAAGACGCTCGGCTGGTGGCTGCGCACGTCCGGCGCGGTGCGGGGCGCGGGCAGACGGGCGTCGAGGATGCTCGGCACCGCGCTGAAGGTCGAGTCGTAGACCGTGGTGGCGTTGGGGAACCAGGTGGAGATCGAGGCCAGCTCGGCGAAGTTGGGGTAGCGCTCGGCGTCGATGCGGCCGTCCGGGCCGAGGAGGTCGTCGGTGGGGAACTCGTCGAGGATCAGCAGCACCACCGGAGGCTTGTCCTCCTGCCCGCGCCGCTCCGCGCCTTTGCTCGCCGTGCCGGCACAGCCGCAGGCCAGCGCGAGCGCGGCCACCAGAGCCGTCGCGTGAATGCTCCGGATCACCCAGAGGAATGTAAATGAGACGTTTCCGGGGTGTTACGGCGAGCGGGCGGTGCCCGCGAGCCCTTGGGTTCCCGAGCGAGCCAGGAGGCGCAGGGTCCCGCCCGGGGTGACCTCGTACAGCTCGATGGGGTTGCGCCCGTCTCTCAGCGCCGCTTCGGGCACGTTCAGCGCGAAGTGCTCGGTGGTGTCACCGCTGAGGTGAAAGCTGCGGCCCACGGCCTCGATGCGCCCGTTCACCGCCACCGCCAGGTCGCGTTCCTGACCCGGGGCGCCGCCGCGCAGATCGCCGGCCACCTGAGCGGGGACGAGCCCGCTCGCCCGGCGCACCTGGCCGTAGCCGCCCTCGGCGGCGATGCTCGCGCGCACCGCGCCGGCGGATGAGCCGGCCCGCCGGCCGGGCTCGCGCCCGAGCAGATCACGGTGGTCACCGATGCCGGTGTACAGGCTGGCCCAGTCCCCCGAACCGAGCTCGCTCAGCCGCCGCTTGACGACGGCGCGACGCCGCGCCTTCCAGCGCCGGCCGGAGATGCGGACGATGGAGCTGAAGTCCCGGGTGGTCACCGCCACGCCGCGTCGCCGGCGCACCGCGGGCGAGAAGGCCGAGCGCCCGTCGGTCCGGTAGCCGAGCCGCACGCCCAGAGCATCGGCGATGGTGGGCGTCACGTCGAGCGTCTGGGCGAAGGCGCCGTTCACCCGCCCGCGCCGCTGCCCGGGCGCCTTCACGAACAGCGGCACCGGGGTCAGCTCCTCGACGTTGCCCGGGTTCACGCTGCGCCGCGTGTCGACGCCCACCTGCCAGGCGAAGCCGTGGTCGGCCGTGACCACGATGAGCGTGTCGTCGTAGAGGCCCGTTCGCTCGAGCCGCCGCGTGAGCTCGCCGATCAGGCGGTCCACGAAGCCGAGCTGAAGCAGGTAGCGCTGCTCGTTGTGTCGGGTGAGGTAGCGGTGGCCGAACCCGCGCAGGCCGTTCATGTTCGGCACGAGATCGCGCGCGCCATCGCGTGTGCGGGCGCCCGAGGGCAGGTACAGGTACGGCCCGTGGGGAAGCAGCACGTGCTTCATCCACAGGGTGGGCCGGGCGCTCGGCCGGATGCTGCGCACGAAGCGCCGGAAGCGCTCCGGGCGGCCGCCGTTCAGGTTCGGGATGATCGCCGGCCGGCGAGTGCCGGCCCCAGGACAGTCACGCGGCGGGCACAGGGCGGTGGCCTCCTCGGAGGCGACGATCCGATAGCCGTTGCCCGCCAGCGCGGTGAACAGGGAGCGCGGATGGTCGCTGAGGTCCGCCGCCGTGCCGGGCGCCGGGCGCATGCCATCGAGGATGAGCGGCACGGCCTTGGTGGTGGAGTCGTAGGAGGAGTAGGCGTTTCGAAACCAGGTGGAGTCACCGGCCAGCGCGGCGAAGTTGGGGTAACGCCCGCGGTCGACCCGCCCGTCGGGACCGAGCAGCGAGTCGCCGGGGAACTCGTCGAGCACGATCAGCACCGCGTTCGGAGAGCGTGCCGCGGCCGGCGAGGGGTCAGGGCGGGCCCCGCCGGCACTCTCCTCTCCGGCACAGGCGAGTCCCGCCACGAAGAGGCTGAGCAGCCCGGCGGCGAGGAGGAGGAGGCGAGTGAGATGCAGGGGCATGAGTTGCGTGGTAGCGAGCGAGCCCGACGGATCACCGGCGGGTAACGATTCGGCCCCAACGCGGTAACAGACAGCAATCCATCAAAATCATGGAGAATGCGGAGTCGAGTGGACGCCGGGGGGCTGGAGAGGGAGCGTAGAGAACGGAGCCGCTTCGAGCGGGCGATGCCCCGTACCCTGGCCGCACTTCGCTTCGCCGACGAACAACACGCCGGCCAGCGGCGTGAGGTTGACGACGCTCCCTTCGTGATGCATCCACAGGAGGTGGCGGGCCTGCTCCACGACGCCGGCTACGAGGACGACGTGGTGGCGGCCGGTGTGCTCCACGACGTGATCGAGGACACCAGCGCCAGTCGCGCCGACCTCGAGGACCGTTTCGGGCCCGAGGTGGCCCGGCTGGTGGCCGCCGTGACCGACGATCCGTCGATCGAGGATGCCGCCGAGCGCAAGGCGGCCCTCCGGCTGCAGGTGGCCGAGGCCGGCGAGAACGCCGCGGTGGTCTTCGCCGCGGACAAGGTGTCAAAGGCCCGCGAGCTCAGGATCATCGGGACGCGCGGACCGCTGCCGCCCGAGGCGCGGATGAAGCTCGACCACTACCGGGAGAGCCTCGACATGCTCGACCAGCTCATCCCCGGCCACGAGCTGGTGGAGCGGCTGCGCTCCGAGCTCGAGCGCATCGAGGCGCTGCCCACCGGCGCCTGAGGTCGCTAGGCGACCGCCGGGTCGGTCGCATCCCGGGCCAGCCGCCGCGCGAGGGCCCGCAGCACCTTGCGCTCCACGGCCGGGTTCTCGTCCAGCAGCTGCCGGAAGTCCTTGCCGGTCAGGACGAACAGCCGTACCGGCGTCTCGGCCGTGACCGTCGCCGTCCGCGGTACGTCCTCGAGCAGAGCGATCTCGCCCACGAAGTCTCCGCCGCCCCGGGTGGCGATGCGCCTCTTCTTTCTGGTGACCTTGATCTCGCCGTCGACGATCACGAAGAACTCGTGCCCGATCTCACCCTCCTTGGTGAGCACCGTGCCCGGCTCGACCTCGAGGTCCTCCGACACCCGCGCCAGCTGGGTGAGGTGCTTGCGGGACAGGCCTTCGAAGAGGGGCGCGCTCTTGAGCGCCTGCACCTTGGTGTCCTGGCTGAACAGCTTCACTAGCGCGTTAGCCTATTCGCGCCCGCTCGCTGAGTCGAGCCGCGTAGAGGTGCCATTCGCCGGGAACGCCCTTGAGCTGCTGTGTGCCGCGGTCCTCGAAGTCGATCCCCGACCCGGCGGCGAGGTCCCTCACGATGCTGGAGACGAGCACCTCGCAGCCGCCCGCCTCCGCTGCGATCCGGGCGCCGGTGTGGACCGCGATGCCCTCCACCTTGCCGGCCACCAGGTCCACCTCACCGGTGTGGATGCCCGCCCGAATGTCGAGACCCAGCTCGCCGACCGCTTTGATGGCCCCGTGGGCGCAGGCGATGGCTCGGGCGGGACCGTCGAAGGTGGCCAGGAAGCCGTCACCGGTGCCGCGGACCTCGTGGCCGCCGTAGCGGGCAAGCTGCGCGCGGACGGTGGTGTGGTGAGCCTCGAGGAGCGCGCGCCAGCGACTGTCCCCGAGCTCGGCCGCGTGAGAGGTGGACTCCACGATGTCCGTGAACAGGATGGTGGTGAGGACCCGTTCGGGGGCCGTGTCGATCCGTCCCTCGGAGAGGAAGCGCTTGGCCGCGTCGGCCACACCCTGGTCGGCGTAGATGCTGCTGTCCGGAGAGAACACCTCGAGCACCTCGGCGTGCGGGATCCGTTCGGCGAGGTAGAGGCAGCCGTCGCTGTAACGGTCCTGGTACATCAGCAGCGTGGGAACGGAGATCGTGGGCAGCACCTCGCGGATGTCGGTCTCCATGAGGACCCGCAGGAACCAGGCGGCCGCTCCCGGGCTGGCGGCGAGTCGCTCGTGGTTCACGTGCCAGTGCTCGAACTCCGGATCGCCGACGTGACTCGGGAAGTACTTGCGCAGCTCGCCCAGCTGAAAGTCCCGGTCGCCCCATCTGCGGCGCGTCTCACGCACCCGGCGGTGCCACTCCTCGAGCGTGTTGCCCATCGGGTAGTCGGGGGCCGAGACGACGCGCGGCCACGTGTTGTGCAACATCAGCGCTTCCACGCGCTCCGGATAGGTGGCGGCGAACACGGCGCAGAGCTGACCCCCCGGAGACCCCGCGCCGAGGAGCGCGGCCCGCTCGGAGTCGGCGTCGTCCATCACGGCGCGGATGTCGTCCATCCGGCTCTCGAAGCTCGGCAGGTCGCGGGGCCGGTCGGAGAGGCCGGTGCCGCGCTTGTCAAGCAGGATGAGGCGCGAGAAGTCAGCGAGCCGGCGGCAGAAGTCGACGAAGATGGGCTGCTCCCAGGCCCAGACCAGGTTGATCATGAAGGGCACGAAGATCAGATCCACCGGGCCATCGCCCACCACCTGGTAGGCGATGCTGAGGTCGCCGGAGCGCGCGTAGCGGACCTCGGGGGTCTCGAGGTTCACGGAGCGAAGACCGCTACGCGGTCTCCAGGTTGACCATCACGTGCTTGATCTCGGTGTAGTCCTCGAGCGCGTACTGCGACATGTCCTTGCCGTAGCCCGATTGCTTGAACCCGCCGTGGGGCATCTCGCCGGCCATCGTGATGTGGTCGTTGATCCACACGGTGCCGAAGCGAATCGCGTTGGCCACGCGGTGAGCCCGGGCGATGTCCCGGGTCCACACCGACGACGCGAGCCCGTAGCGGGTGCCGTTGGCCCACTCGATCGCCTTGGCCTCGTCGTCGAAGCGCTGGACGGTGATCACCGGGCCGAAGATCTCGTTCTGGATCATCTCGTCGTCCTGCTCGAGGTTGGCGATCACCGTGGGCTCGAGGAAGGCTCCGGGCAGGTCGGGCTCTTTGCCCCCGGTCACGATCTCGGCGCCCGACGGCCGGCGTTCGAGGAAGCCCTCCACGCGCTCGCGCTGGGTCAGCGAGTTGAGCGGTCCGAGCGTGGTCTCCGGGTCGAAGGTGTCGCCCACCCGATAGCCCTTGACCTCGTCGGCCAGGCCGCTGACCACGTCGTCGTAGACCTTCGCGGAGGCGAGCACGCGGGTGGCGGCGGTGCAGTCCTGCCCGGCGTTGTAGAGCCCCGTGGCCGCGATCGTCTCGAGCGCGGTGCTCACGTCCACGTCGTCGAAGACGATCACCGGCGCCTTACCGCCCAGCTCGAGGTGCACGCGCTTGAGCTGGTCGGCCGCGGCGGCGGCGATCCACTTGCCGGTGCCCGGCGAGCCGGTGAGCGAGACCATCTCGACGTCCGGGTGGGTCACGATCGAAGAGCCCGCCGGCTTGCCGTGGCCGGTGATCACGTTGAGCACGCCGGGCGGCAGGATCTCACCGGCCAGCTCGGCCAGCTTGACGGTGGAGACCGGCGTGGACTCCGCGGGCTTGAGCACGATCGTGTTGCCGGTGGCCAGCGCCGGACCGATCTTCCAGATGGCCATCATCAGCGGGTAGTTCCAGGGAGTGATCTGGCCCACCACGCCAATCGGCTCGCGCCGGATGATCGAGGTGCGCCCGGCCACGAACTCCGCTGAGGCCTTGCCCTCCATTACCCGTCCCGCTCCCCCGAAGAAGCGCAGGTTGTCGCACAGGAAGGGCATCTCGTCCTCGAAGAAGACGTTGCGCGGCTTGCCGGCGTCGGCCGCCTCCAGATCCGAGATCTCGTCCGCGTGCTCCGCCAGCGCGTCGGCCAGCCCGAACAGGGCGTCGGCGCGTTCTCCCGGAGGCGTTGCCGCCCAGCCCGGGAAGGCGCGCTTGGCGGCGGCCACCGCACGGTTCACGTCCTCCTCGCCGGACAAGGGCTGCTCGGCGATGACCTCACCGGTCGCCGGGTTGTAGACGTCCTCGGTGGCGCCCTCTGCGGCGTCGACGAACTCGCCGTCGATGAAGTTGCGCAGCGTGGTCCTGGTGGCGATCGACACGGTCGGGTCCCCTTCTAGGCGGCGACTTGGAGCACGTCTTCGACAGGGGTGTAGTCGAGGCCGGTGCCCTCGGCCACGGCGGGGTGGGTGACCTTGCCGGCGGCGACGTTGACGCCGGGTTTGAGGCCGGGCATGCGCTCGATGGCACCCTCCAGGCCCTTGTCGGCCACCGCGATCACGTAGGGCAGGGTGGCGTTGGTCAGCGCAAAGGTGGAGGTCACCGGCACCGCGCCGGGCATGTTGGCCACGCAGTAGTGGGTCACGCCGTCGACCTCGTACACCGGATCGGAGTGGGTGGTGGGCTTCGAGGTCTCGAAGCAGCCGCCCTGGTCGATCGACACGTCGACGAGCACGGCGCGCTCCTTCATCAAAGCCAGCTGGTCGCGCTTGATCACGTACGGGGCCTTGGCGCCGTGGACCAGCACCGCGCCGATCACCAGATCGGCGCGGGGCAGCATGTCCTCGATCGACAACGTCGACGAATAGACCGTCGAGGCCCGGCCGCCGAAGGCCACGTCGAGCTCCCTGAGACGGTCGATCGAGCGGTCGTAGACGAACACGTCGGCCTCCATGCCGATCGCGATGAAGGCCGCGTTCTGGCCCACCACCCCGCCACCGATCACCATCACCGTGGCCGCCGCCACACCGGGCACTCCGCCCAGCAGGACCCCGCGCCCACCAAGCGGCCGCTCGAGAAAGAACGCGCCCGCCTGGGTGGCGATCTTGCCCGCCACCTCAGACATCGGCGCCAGCAGCGGCAACCGGCCCTTGGCGTCCTCCACCGTCTCGTAGGCCACACAGGTCGCGCCCGACTCCACGAGCCCGCGCGTCAACTCCGGGTCCGGCGCCAGATGCAGATAGGTGAACAGCGTCTGACCGGGGCGCAGCATCGACACCTCCACCGGCTGCGGCTCCTTCACGCCGAGCACCAGCTCCGCCTCGTCGAACACCGCCGAGGCGTCCGGCACCAGCTTCGCTCCCTGCGCCTCGTACTCCGCGTCCGGGATCGTCGACCCCAGACCCGCCCCCGCCTGCACCAGCACCTCGTGCCCGCGATCGGTCAGCTCGCGCACGCCCGCCGGCGTGAGCGACACGCGGTACTCGTCGGTCTTGATCTCCGTCGGGACTCCGACCTTCATGCCGTCACTTCCTCCCTAACTCCTAATCGACCAGTTCGCGGGCGCGAAGGGCCAGCCAGAACTCGATGCGGTCGCGCGCGCTCGACAGGTCTCGCCCTGTGAGCTGCTCGACTCTCCTTATCCGATAGCGCAGCGTATGCCTGTGGCAGTAGAGCTCGCGCGCCGCCTTCTCCCACTGCCCGTTCTGTTCGATGAAGGCTTCCAGCGAGCGGATCAGCTCGTCGCCGTACTCGCCGCTGGCGTCCTCGAGCGGGCCCAGCACGCTCTCGCAGTAGAGCCGCAGGGCCTCGTCGTCCTGCAGCGAGAGCAGCAGCTGGAAGGCGCCGAGGTCGCGGTAGGACGCAACGGCCGGCGCCGAGCCGTTGCTGAGCTCCGCCGCCTCGAGCGCACAGCGCGCTTCGTGGAACGTCCGCCGCAGCGAGCCCACCGGCGCGGCCCGCGACGCCGCCGCTCGCAGCTCGCCGTGCTCGGGTACCAGGGCATCGCGCGCTCTGGTGGCCAACTCCACCGGGTCGGCATCGTCGGGGATGTCGACCACGGCGCACAGGAGCCGCTCACGAGCGGCGACGAGCGCGCCGGTGCCGGAGTCGGCGAGGAAGCGGTCAAGGTCGCCCTCGGCGGTTGCCGCCGGGGCGCCGTCGATGCCCGTGAACACAAGCACCGCGGCCTGCTCTCCCAGGCCGAAGGGTCGCAGCCGCAGGGCCAGCTCCGCCTCCGACAGCCGCCCGGTGAGCGCCTCGGCGAGCATGTCCCCGGCCAGCCGGCGCTCCGTGTCGCGCATCGCGCGCTGGCGCATCAGCTCGAGCGCGACGACGGTGACCGCCTGCTGAAGGATCAGCCGCTCGAAGTCGCCGATGCCGCCGGCGTCGCGGGTGGCCACGAGCCAGGCCTGCGGAGCGCCGCGGCCCCGAATCGAGACCGGGAGCACCAGCGCGCGGCCCGCCAGCTCGGGATGCTCGGGAGCGAACTCTGCGTCGTCGCCCGGGCGGCTCGAGGCGACGGCGCTGCTCAGCGCGGTGGAGCGGCGGCTCACCTCGCTCCGGACCTGTCGCATGGCCGCCTCGGGCACCTGCCGGCGAAACACCTTCGAGGCGATCGTCTCACCGCGGGCCGAGAGGACACTCACGGCCCCGCCGATGGCCGCCGTCAGCGCGCGGACGAGCTCGTCGAGCCCGCTCTCCTCGAGCACCAGCCGCTCGAGCCGCTTGTGGATCGCGATGCCGCGCTGGAGAACCTCGTACTGCTCGTTGACCAGGCGGGTGAACGCCTTCTCGGTGAGCGCGATGAACGGCAGCTCGTAGGGGATCTCGAACAGAGGAAAGCCGAGGGCCTGCGCCTCGTCCACCACCGCCGCCGGCAGCTCCGAGTGGTCGAAACCGGTGCCGAACCCGAGGCCGGCAAGGTGGCGGTCGGCGAGCAGGCGCACGAACTCGCGCTGACGCTGCTCGTCGTCGAGCTGAATCCCGGTGGTGAGCAGGAGCTCGCCGCCGGACAGCCAGGGCGTGGGATCCGGCAGCTCAGAGATGTGCACCCAACGCACCGGGGCGTCCGCGTTGTCCTCGCCGGCGGCGAGCTCGAGGGCCATCTCGGTCACGAGGGCCCGGACGGTCAACATCGGTCAGACCCGGCCTGGTCCGCCGGCCCGGCGTTCAGTTGCTGATCCGGTCCCAGGCCTGAGAGAGCACCGAGCGCAACACGCGGTCGATCTCCTCGAACTGCTCGGTGTCGGCGATCAGCGGCGGCGAGAGCTGGACCACGGGATCGCCGCGGTCGTCCGCACGGCAGATGAGACCCTGGCGGAACAGCTCGCCTGACATGAAGCCGCGCAGCAGCTCCTCCGACTCCTGGTCGTTGAAGCTCTCCTTCGTCTCCTTGTCCTTGACCAGCTCGAGCGCCTGGAAGAAGCCGGCTCCGCGCACGTCGCCCACGATCGGCAGGTCCTCGCGCAACCCCTCGAGCATCTGGCGGAACTCGCCCTCCTTCGAGCGCACGTGCCCGCACAGGTCCTCGCGCTCGAAGATGTCGAGGTTGGCCATGGCCATCGCGGCGGACACCGGGTGACCCCCGAACGTGATGCCGTGGTTGAAGGACTTCGTGTCGTGCATGAACGGCTCGGAGACCTTGTCCGAGACGATCACCGCGCCCATCGCGGCGTAGGCCGAGGTGAGTCCCTTGGCCGTGGTGATCATGTCCGGCAGCACGTCGAAGCGCTCGCAGCCGAAGTAGTGACCGAGCCGGCCCCAGGAGCAGATGACCTCGTCGGAGATCAGCAGGACGTTGTGCTCGTCGCAGATCTCGCGCACGCGCTGCCAGTAGCCGTCCTGGGGGACGAAGCAGCCGCCGGAGTTCTGTACCGGCTCGAGGATGACCGCCGCCACGGTCTCAGGACCCTGGAACTCGATCATCTCCTCGATCGCGTTCGCCGCCCAGAGCGGATCGCGCTCCTCGGGCCAGCGGTAGCTGTTGGTGTTCGGCACGTGGTGCGCGCCGGGCACGAGCGGCTCGAACACGGTCCGCAGCGGAGTGATCCCGGTGATGGAGAGCGCGCCGAAGGTGGTGCCGTGGTAGGCCGTGTCGCGCGAGATGATCTTCGTCTTCAGCGGGTTGCCGCTGAGCTTGTGGTATTGGCGCGACAGCTTCCACGCCGACTCCACGGCCTCGGATCCACCGGAGGTGAAGAACACCCGGTTGAGGTCACCGGGAGCCAGCCCGGCGATCCGCGAGGCGAGCTCGATGGCCGTCGGGTGCGCGTAGCTCCAGTTGGTGTAGAAGCCGAGCTCCCTGACCTGGGCGGCCGCCGCATCGCCGATCTCCGTCCGGCCGTGGCCGGCGTTCACGCAGAAGAGCGCCGACAGGCCGTCGAGATAGCGCTTGTCGTGCTCGTCGTAGACGTAGCAGCCGTCGCCGCGCGTGATGATGGGGATCTCGTGGCCGTCGTCGTAGGCCCCCATGCGGGTGAAGTGCATCCACAGGTGCCTACGAGCCTTTTCCTGGAGCTCGCTGGGAGCTTCCGCTGTGGTATCGAAGACCGCCTCGGGCGTCGGTGTTGCCACTGTGCTCTCTCCTCACCTTCGACGAATGCAACTAGACGATGTGGACAACGGTATCGGCGGTTGCGGCGAGCGGCAAGGGCTCGGAAGGGCAAAACGGCGGAGTAGTGGGTTGGACGTTATGGACAATTAAGCCGTGGTGTTTTCGTCAACCCGCCACTTGCGGTTGTACCGTTTCGGCCATAAGTTGCGCACCAGCATGAGCCAGGGGGGCCAAGGGGATGGCGGTGCGCCCAGCGTTCGGCTCGACCATGTCACGAAACGCTTCGGGGAGTTCACCGCCGTGCGTGCGATGGAGCTCGACATCCCGCGCGGCGAGTTCTTCACCATGCTCGGCCCGTCGGGCTGCGGCAAGACCACCACGCTGCGCATGGTGGCCGGCTTCGAGGAGCCCTCGGAGGGCCGGGTGCTGCTCGACGGCGAGGACGTGACCAACCGGCCCGCGTTCAAGCGTCCCACCAACACCGTCTTTCAGAGCTACGCACTGTTTCCGCACCGCTCGGTGGAGAAGAACGTGGCCTTCGGGCTCGAGCGCAAGCGCGTCGATCGCGCGGAGGTCAAGCGTCGCGTGGCCGAGGAGCTCGACCGCGTGGGTCTGTCCGCCGAGGCCAAGCGCCGGCCCGCGCAGCTATCGGGCGGCCAGCAGCAGCGCGTGGCCCTGGCTCGCGCGCTCGTGAACCGGCCCGCGGTGCTCCTTCTCGACGAGCCGTTGGGCGCGCTCGACCTCAAGCTGCGCAAGCAGCTGCAGGTGGAGCTCAAGCGCATCCAGCGCGACGTCGGCATCACCTTCGTCTATGTGACGCACGACCAGGAGGAGGCGCTCACGATGTCGGACCGCATCGCGGTCATGAACCGCGGTGTTGTAGAGCAGGTGGCCGATCCCGAGACCGTCTACGAGCGCCCCGGCACGACCTTCGTGGCCGGCTTCATCGGCGTGTCCAACCTGATGCCCGGCGAGGTGGTGTCGGCCAACGGCGGCGGAGCCGAGCTCAAGCTCGACGCCGGGCCCACCGTGACCACGCGATCCTCGGCCGGCGCCACGGCCCGGGAGCGGGTGCACGCGGTGGTGCGGCCCGAGAAGCTGTCGCTCACCACGGCGGGTGAGTCCTCGGGGGACGGCGCGAGCGTCGAGGGCCAGGTGGAGAGCTCGTTGTACATGGGCACGGCCACGCAGATGGTGGTGTTGCTCGAGGACGGCACGCGCATGACCGTGCTGGTGCCAAACGCGGACGCGGAGGCTCGCCACGACCTCCCCGGCGCGGGCGAGAAGGCCCGCCTCTCGTGGGCCAGCGAGAACATCCACATAGTCAGAGACGCGGTTGGAGGAGAGGAGCCCGAGACCGCAGCAGCAGACCCATCCCAGAGAGAGGAATCAACGACGTGAGCCCCATGGACGACGATCTGGACCGGCACTTCGAGCGGCTGCTCAGGGACCCGCTCACTCGCAGGCGCCTCATGAAGCGCGGTGCGGCCGGGGCTCTGAGCGTCTCGGCCATGGCCTATCTGGCCGCCTGCGGCACGGACGATCCCGGCGGCGGGGGTGGGGGATCGTCGGACTCCGACGAGCAGAAGACGATCGCCAAGGAGAAGATCTCCGACTCTCTGTACTTCGCGAACTGGCCCCTCTACATCGAGGAGGACCGCGGAACGCTCAAGGAGTTCGAGAAGGAGTACGGCACCAAGACCAAGTACGTCGAGGAGATCAACGACAACACCGAGTTCTTCGGCAAGGTCCGCCAGCAGTACGACCAAGGCGACTCGGGCGGCCGCGACATCCACGTGGTGACCGACTGGATGGCCGCCCGCATGATCCGCCTCGGGTACGTGCAGAAGTTCGACAAGCCCGAGCTGGCGACGTTCAACAAGAACGTCATCGATCGCCTCAAGTCCCCGCCCTTCGACCCCACCCGCGACTTCTCCGCGCCCTGGCAGTCGGGTCTCACGGGCATCGTCTACCGCAAGGACAAGGTCAAGCGCGAGCCGAAGTCGATCGACGACCTGTTCGACCCGGACTACAAGGGCAAGGTCACGATGCTCACGGAGATGCGCGACAGCGTGGGCCTCGTGGCGGCCTCGATGGGGGCCGACCCGGAGAAGGCGAGCCTCGACGAGTTCCTCGCGGCCGTGGAGAAGATCGGCGAGGGGGCCGACTCCGGCCAGATCCGCGGCTTCACCGGCAACGAGTTCACCAAGGACCTCACCACTGGCGACTCCTGGGTGATCGTGGGCTGGTCGGGCGACTCGGTGCAGCTCCAGGCCGACAACCCCAACATCCAGTTCGTGTCGCCGGAGTCCGGCGTGCACCTCTGGACCGACAACATGCAGATTCCCGTGGGTGCGCCCGCGGCGTACACCGCCCAGAAGATGATCGACTTCGTCTACCGGCCGGAGGTCCAGGCGGACATCGCCGAGTACGTGAACTACATCTGCCCGGTCAAGGGCGTTCAGGAGATCCTCACGAAGCGCGATCCGGAGCTCGGCCAGAACCAGCTGATCTTCCCCGACGAGCAGACGCTCGCCGACGCCTTCATCTTCAGGCAGCTCAAGCCCGAGGAAGAGGCCGAGCTGGACGACGCCTTCCAGAAGGTGATCGGCGCCTAGAGCGGCGCCCGCCGACGTGTCCGCCCGGCTCAGAAAGGCGGGTCTGCCCTACCTGCTCCTGTTGCCGGGTCTGGGATTCCTCGCTGTCTTCTTCGCGGTCCCGCTGTTCATCATGGCGCTGGAGTCGCTGAAGACCGGGACGATCGACACCGGCTTCACGCTCACCTGGGAGTTCTCGAACTACACCGAGGCGCTGTCGGACTACAGCGAGCAGTTCCTGCGCTCGTTCGAGTACGCGGGCCTGGCCACCGTGCTCGCCCTGTTGATCGGCTACCCGCTGGCCTACGTGATCGCCTTCCGCGGCGGCCGCTATCGCAACGCCCTGCTGCTGGCGGTGATCGCGCCCTTCTTCATCACCTACCTGATCCGCACGCTGTCCTGGCAGACGATCCTCTCCGACTCGGGCTTCATCGTCGAAAGCCTGAGGACGATCGGGCTCCTGTCCGAGAACGGGCGGCTGCTCGACACCACCGTCGCGGTGGTCACGGGGATCACCTACAACTTTCTGCCCTTCATGATCCTGCCGCTCTATGCCTCGCTCGAGCGGATCGATCCGCGCCTGCTCGAGGCCGGCTACGACCTCTACGGCAGGCGCCGCGACGTCTTCCTGCGCGTGACCCTGCCGCTGTCGATGCCCGGGGTGGTGGCCGGCTCGCTGCTCACGTTCATCCCCGCCGCCGGCGACTTCATCAACGCCGAGCTGTTGGGCACGCCGAACCAGTTCATGATCGGCAACGTGATCCAGTCGCGCTACCTGGAGGTGGCGGACTACCCGACCGCCGCGGCCCTGTCGTTCCTGCTGATGGCGTTCATGCTGGTCATCGTCCTGATCTGGGCCCGCATCGCCGGCACCGAGGCGCTGCTCGGGAGCGAGGGCGAGGCGCGCTGATGGAAGCGGCCACCGCCACAAGGCCGGCCCGCGGTCCGCTCGGATTGGGCCGGCGGGGGCTCGACTGGCTGCTCAACGCCTATGCAGGCCTGGGCCTGCTCTACCTGCTGCTGCCGATCTTCCTCATCATCGCCTTCTCCTTCAACAACCCGCGTGGGCGCTTCAACTTCATCTGGCAGGAGTTCTCGTTCGAGGCCTGGTCTGACCCCTTCGGCGTGCCGGGGATCGGCGACGCCCTCGCCAACTCGATTCAGATCGCGGTCCTCTCGACCGTGGTGGCCACCATCCTCGGCACGATCACCGCGCTGGCGCTCGTGCGCTACGAGTTCCGCGCTCGCGCCCCCACCAACTTCTTCATCTTCATCCCGCTGGCCACGCCCGAGGTCGTGCTGGGCGCCGCGCTGCTCTCGCTCTTCCTCAACGCCGGGGCCGCGCTCGGCTTCGGCACGATCCTGATCGCGCACATCATGTTCAACCTGTCGTTCGTGATCATCACCGTGCGCTCGAGGCTGATCGGCTTCGACCGCTCGCTGGAGGAGGCGGCGCAGGACCTGGGGGCCACGCCGTGGGAGACGTTCCGTCTGGTGACCCTCCCGCTGATCATGCCCGGCGTCATCTCCGCGGCGCTGCTCGCCTTCGCCCTCTCCATCGATGACTTCGTAATCACCTACTTCAACAACGGATCGACCATCACGTTCCCGCTGTTCATCTGGGGCGCCGCCCGGGTGGCAGTCCCGCCGCAGATCAACGTGATCGCGTCCATGATCTTCTTGTTCACGCTGGCCATGATGCTGCTGACGGTTTGGCAGCAGCGCCGCGCCCAGCGAATGGCCGCGGTGCGGCCCGATCCCGAGGAGGGGTTAGATGGAAGCTTCAACTCCCCCAGTTGACGAGGGAAGGAGCGAGCATGGCCTGAAGAAGGACGCGATCGGGTTCCTCGACGGCCTGATCATCGGCATCGCTTCCACGGCGCCGGCCTACTCGCTCGCTGCCGTGCTCGCCATCGTCGTGGTGCTCGTGGGGGTGCAGGCGCCGGCCGTGCTCCTGGCCTCGTTCGTCCCGATGTTCCTGATCGCGTCGTCCTTCTACTACATGAACCGCGCCGATCCGGACTGCGGCACCTCGTTCTCGTGGGTCACCCGCGCGCTCGGCCCGAGTCTGGGCTGGGTCGGCGGCTGGGCCATCTGCACCACGGGCATCATCGTGATCGGCTCGCTCGCGGACGTGGGCGCCTTCTACATCTTCGACATCCTGAGCCTGGACAGCCTGCGCGACAACAAGACGGCGGTCACGATCTTCGCGATCGTGATCATCGGGGCGATGACGGTCATCTGTGTGCTGGGCACGGAGCTTTCGGCTCACTTCCAGCGCTTCATGATCGGCGCACAAGTGCTGGCCATGCTGATCTTCGCCGCAGTGGCGATCATCAAGGTCGCGGCCGGAGACGGGCCGGACGGTTCGGTCGATCCTTCGCTGTCGTGGTTCTCACCGTTCGCGGTTGACAGCGTCAACGTCCTGGTGCTCGGCCTGCTGACAGGCGTGTTCATCTACTGGGGCTGGGAATCGGCGGTCAACCTCAACGAGGAGACCGAGGACTCCGACACCGCGCCGGGCCTCGCGGCCGTGGTCTCGACGGTGATCCTGCTCGTGACCTACGTGGCCACCACAGTGGCGATCGTGGCGTACTTCGGGCCCGCGGCAGTGGCCGAGTACGAGGACGACACCGCGCTGTTCGGTGCCGTCGCCGACTCGGTGCTGGGCAGCGAGCTGAGCTGGATCGTGGTGCTGGCGATCATCACCTCGGCCATCGCCTCCACCCAGACGACCATCCTGCCGGCCTCGCGCACCTCCCTGTCGATGGCTCGCCAGGGCGCTTTCCCGGCGGTCTTCGGCAAGGTCCATCCCCGCTACCTGACCCCGCACGTGTCGACCATCACCATCGGTGCGATTGCGGCGGTCTGGTACGGCGTCCTCAACTCGGTGTCGCAGAACTTCCTGTTCGACTCGCTCACCGCGCTGTCGCTGATGATCGCCTTCTACTACTCGCTCACCGGTATCGCGTGCGCGGTGTACTACCGCCACGAGCTGACCAAGTCGGTGAAGAACTTCTTCTTCATCGGCGTCGGGCCGCTGATCGGGTCGGCGATCCTCGCCTACCTGTTCTACAAGGCGATCGTCGAGTACTCGAAGGTCGGTGATTCCTACAGCGGCACTCAGGCCTTCGGGATCGCCATACCGGTCGTGCTCGGTTTGGGCCTGCTGCTGCTGGGCGTTGTGCTGATGCTGGTCTGGCGCTTGACCGGTCACGACAAGTACTTCGGCCGTAATCGCGAGATCGTGGACCCGGATGTGGCGGCGGGTCGCAAGATGGGCGTCGCGGCCGTGCCGGAGGAGGCGGTCTGATGGCCGAGTCGAGCTCCATCGTGGTCGGTTTCGACGGCGGCGAGTGTGCGGGCCGCGCCCTCGACACCGCCATGGATCTCGCTCGCCAGTTCGGGGACCGGGTGGTGATCGTCTTCGGCTCGGGCCCGCCGGGCACCCCCACCGAGGAGTACCGCGAGCACCGGCGCGCCATCGAGGAGGTGGGCGAGCGGGTGACGAGCGAGGCGGCCGAACGCGTGCGCGACTCGAACGTCGACGTGGAGGTCGTGGTCGCGCCCGATCGTCCCTCCGCGGCGCTGACCAAGGTGGCCGACGAACGTGGTGCCCGCTTCATCGTCGTGGGCAGTTACGGCGAGAGCCCGATCAAGGGCGCGATCGTGGGCTCTGTGCCGCACAAGCTCCTCCAGATCTCAGAGACACCGGTGGTGGTGGTCCGCGCGTGAGTGCGGTCAGTGGCCGGGCGAACGAGCGAGTGGACCGCGAGCGGCTCGCCTCGCTGATCGGGCGTGAGCGCGACCGCTTCGCGAGCGATCACCCTCGCTCTCGCGAGCTGCACGAGCGCGCCGCGCGCAGCCTGCTCGGCGGCGTGCCGATGCCGTGGATGGCCATGTGGCGCGGCGGCTATCCCGTCTACCTGGCCGAGGCCCATGGGGCCCGCGTGGTCGACGTGGACGGCCACGAGTACGCCGACCTCTGCCTGGGCGACACCGGCGCGATGGCCGGGCACTCGCCCGAGCCGACGATGAGAGTCCTGCGCGAGCAGGCCGGCATCACGGTGATGCTGCCCACCGAGGACGGCCCCTGGGTGGGCGAGGAGCTGGCGCGGCGCTTCGGGCTCCCCCTCTGGCAGTTCACGCTCACCGCCACCGACGCCAACCGCTGGATGCTCCGGATGATGCGCCAGGTCACCGGACGGCCTCGGGTGCTCGTGTTCAACTGGTGCTATCACGGCTCGGTCGACGAGAGCTTCGTCACGCTCGACGAGGGCGGAAGCGAGCGCTCGCGGGTGGGCAACGTGGGACCGATGGTGGACCCCGCGCAGACCACCCGGGTGGCCGAGTTCAACGAGCTCGGCTCGCTGGAGCGCGCGCTCGCCCACGGCGATGTGGCCTGCGTGCTGATGGAGCCGGCGCTCACCAACATCGGCATCGTCCTGCCGGAGCCCGGCTTTCTCGAGAGCGTGCGCGCCGCCTGCACGGCGGCCGGCACGCTTCTAATCATCGACGAGACCCACACGCTGAGCGCCGGGCCCGGTGGCTGCACGCAGGCCTGGGGCCTCGAGCCCGACGCCGTGACGCTCGGCAAGTCGATCGGCGGCGGCGTGCCGATCGGCGCCTACGGAGTCAGCGCCGAGCTGGCCGAGCGGATCGCTGCCGAGGAGGACGCCGACTACGAGGACACGGGCGGCGTGGGGGGCACGCTGGCCGGCAACGCCCTGTCGCTGGCGGCGACCCGCGCGACGCTCGGCGAGGTGCTCACCGATGACGCCTTCACCGGGATGGTCGCGCTCCGCGAGCGCTTCGTACGAGGCGTCGAAGAGGTGCTGTCCGAGCAGGGCGCGCCCTGGTCGGTGGTGAGCCTGGGCGCGCGGGCCGAGTACCGCTTCGCTCCCGAGCCGCCACGCACGGGGGCAGCGTCGGCAGCGGCGGGCGACGAGCAGCTCGAGGAGTACCTGCACCTCTACCTGCTCAACCGCGGCGTGATGATCACGCCCTTCCACAACATGGCCCTGATGTGCCCGGCCACCACGGAAACCGACGTGGACCGGCACACCGAGGCATTCGGGTCGGCCGTGGCGGAGCTGTTCGGGAGTACCTGATGCTGAAGGAGTTCCGCAACTTCATCCTGCGTGGCAACCTGGTGCTGTGTCCAGCCTCATCACGCCGCTGATCCGAGGTCGGGCCCGAGCCCGCGTCTGCGTCCGGGTAGGCTGCCCCTCCTCGTGGACAGCTACGACAGGATCGCCGACCTTCCGCTGGAGATCGACACACTCGGACTCGAGAGCCGCCAACTCGATCTCGGTGGGTTCATCCGCAAGACGACGCTGATCCACCTCAGCGGCGCCGGCAAGGTCGGGGTGGGCGAGGACGTGGTCTACGACGCCCGCGACCACGAGGTGCTGGAGGCCAACGGCGGGAAGATCGAGGTCACCGGCCGCTTCACGCTCGACTCCTTCTCGCGACACCTCGAGGACATCTCGCTGTGGCCCGAGGAGCCCGAGCGCCCCGACAGCTCGCCCGACTACCGCCGCTGGGCCTTCGAGTCGGCGGCCCTCGACCTGGCGCTGCGCCAGGCCGGCCGCTCACTGGCCGAGGTGCTCGAGCGCGAGCCCAGGCCGCTCAACTACGTCGTCTCGATGCGGCTGACGGCGCCCGCCGAGGGGCAGCCCGAGACCGCCGAGCGCCTCCAGGTGGTGCTCGAGCACTACCCGGGCACGCGCTTCAAGCTCGACCCGACCAACACCTGGACACCCGAGCTGGTCCAGGAGCTGGTGGACACGGGCGCGGTGGACTCGCTCGACCTCAAGGGCTGTTACAAGGGCACGCCGGTGGACGTGGAGACCGACCCCGAGCTCTACCGCATGGTCATCGAAGCCTTCCCCGACGCGTGGATCGAGGATCCCGACGTGACCGAGGAGACCCGGCCGGTGCTCGACCCGGTGAGCAACCGCATCACCTGGGACGCCCCGATCCACTCCGTGGCCGACGTCCTCTCCCGCCCCTGGCCGCCGAAGATGGTCAACATCAAGCCGTCGCGCTTCGGACCGCTGAAGAACCTCTTCGCGATGTACGACTGGTGCGAGCGCGAGGGCGTGCGCGCCTACGGCGGCGGACAGACCGAGCTGGGGGTGGGCCGCGACCAGATCCAGTACCTCGCCTCGCTCTTTCACCCCGACACCCCCAACGACACCGCTCCGGGCGGCTTCAACCAGCCCGAGCTGCCCACCGACCTGCCCGCCAGCCCGATCGAGCCGCGGGTGGCGCCGTCGGGCTTCCGCTTTCTCTAGTGGCGAGCGCAGCGATGGACGTCCACACCCTCCACCCCGGGCGCCAGACGGTGCTGGAGATGGCCCAGCGCGTGGCGGCTTTTCTCGGCGAGGCCCGCGAGTCACTCGATCTCGCCCTCTACGACGTGCGGCTGCCCGGCGAGCCCGGCGACGTGGTCGCCGGTGCATTGCGCGACGCCATGGGACGTGGGGTGCGGGTGCGAATCGCCTACAACGCCGACCACGACGAGCGCCAGTTCCCTCCCCCGCCGCGGACAGCGCCTGAGCTGCTCGAGGCGCAGTCGTTCGACACCAAGGGCGTCCCCGGCATTCCCGACCTGATGCACCACAAGTACGTGGTGCGCGACGGCGACTCGGTGTGGACCGGCTCCACCAATTGGACCACCGACTCGTGGACGATCCAGGAGAACCTGGTCATGACCGCCCGGTCAGCGGAGCTGGCCGCCGAGTTCACTCAGAACTTCGACGAGCTGTGGCGCAGCGGAGACGTTTCGGACTCGGGCCATAGGGATCCGCGCCGAGTCGACCTCGGCGGGCACGAGGCTCGCGCCTGGTTCACCCCCGGGCACGGCGAAGAGCTGTCCCAGCGCATCGCGCGGGCCATCGGCACCGCCCGCCGGCGCGTGCGCATCGCCTCGCCGGTGATCACCGCGGGCCCTGTGCTGGGCACGCTGGCCGAGGTGGCGGCGGAGGCGCGGGTCGACCTGCGGGGCGTGGTGGACCGAACGCAGATGGACGGCGTGGTCTACCAGTGGCGCACCAACGGCCGCTCCGCTTGGAAGATCCCGATCCTGGGCTCGGTGTTCGAGCACGCGGACTTCACGGGCAAGCAGTCGGTGCCGTGGACCCCCGAGTCGGTCCACGACTTCATGCACGCCAAGGTCACGGTCTGCGACGACGTCGTCTTCGCCGGATCGTTCAACCTGTCGCGCTCCGGCGAGATGAACGCGGAGAACGTGCTCGAGGTGCACGACGCTGAGCTGGCCGAGCTGTTTGCCGGCTTCATCGACGAGGTGCGAGGGCGCTACGAGACTATGCCCGTGCCCGACGGTGGACGGCGGAGATGAGCGTGTCGCGCACCTCGATCGGATCATCGGTCAGGCGAAACAGGTCGAGATCTCCGGAGGAGATCTTCCCGTCGGCCAGCAGGCGTTCGCGCAGCCAGTCCACCAGTCCCTGCCAGTAGTCCGTTCCCACGAGCACGATCGGGAAGGCCGAGATCTTGTCGGTCTGCACGAGCGTGAGCGCCTCGAACAGTTCGTCCATCGTGCCGAAGCCACCCGGGAAGACGACGAAGGCGCTGGCGTAGCGCACGAACATGATCTTGCGCGCGAAGAAGTAGTGGAATTCGAGCTCGATGTCGCAGTAGGGATTGGCCCCCTGCTCGAAGGGCAGCTCGATGTTGAGGCCGATGGAGAGGGCGCCCGCGTCACGCGCGCCGCGGTTGGCCGCCTCCATCGCGCCAGGTCCTCCGCCGGTGATCACGGCCATGCCGCTCTCGCCGACGAGCTTGGCGGTGCGGCGAGCCAGCGCGTATTCGGGATGGTCCTCGGGCGTGCGCGCGGAGCCGAAGAAGGATGCCGCGGCGCCCACCGGAGCCATGGCCTCAAAGCCGGCGCGCAGCTCGCCGGCGATGCGCTCGAGCCGGTCGCCGTCCGTGAGCGTGGAGACGACCGCGTCCTCTTGGGCCTCGATCAGCTCCTCGTCGAGGGTCTGCGGCATGCGTGGCTCGGAGCCACGGACTTCGTCCATGACCGCGAGCCTAGTCTCCTCCCCCAGGAGAACCTCTAGGGAGCCCGGAAGGCGATCGTCTGCACGCCGGCCTTCTCGAGCGCCTGCGGCAGACGGCCCGCGAAGGGGTGCTCGTCGACCGTGAGACCGCGCGGGTTGGCGATCAGGAACGCCACCTTGCTCCGGCTGCGGGTTGCGTCATAGGAGGCGCCCACGCGCTTCAGCACGGCGGCCGCTCGCTTGGCGCTGGCCCTGGTCACCGAGAGCCTGATGCTCGTGCTGCCACCGCTCAGCTTGCGCGCCGCGCGCCGGGCACGAACCTCGAGTGCCTTCCTGCCTCGGGTCCCTGCCGCCGCTGCTTGTGCCGCGGAGAGATCCGCGCCGAGGATGGCGTTGCGCAGGATCTTCTGGAACCCGGTGGTGAAGCCGCGGAAATTCGGCTCGACCGAGAACACGGTGGCCCGGCCCGAGCCCACGGGCTCGTCGACCACCGCGGCCGTCTCGCCCAGTTCCTCGGCGTCAAGGGCAAAGCCCGAGATGAACCAGTCGCCGCTGTCCACGGGCGGGAACTCCACGGCCACCTGGTCAGGCGACGAGGCCCGCATCACCGAGTCGTACTCGTAGAACGCGTAGGCGTGCCGGCCGACGCCTCGGCGCAGCGGGCTGTCCTCGTTCACGCGGACGCGGAACAGGGTGCCCGGGACCTCGGAGGTCGGATCGGCCAGGGTCACGGTGCTCAGCCCGAGCAGCGTGGCCAGCCGCGTGCCCTCGGCCCAGCTGATCCAGTGGCCCCCGCCGTTGGCCCAGTCGCGCACGGCCTGAACGCCGGCCGGCCCGAGCTCGGTCACGGCTGCGCCGCCGTCACCCGCGGGATCGTCCTCGTCGGGCGCGGTGGCGTCCGGCACGACCACCACGTCGTAGTCGGCCAGCGCGCCCGCCGCCACCTCGGCGGTGGTGACCGCGGTGTAGGACGCGCCCCAGCGCTTCTCGAACAGCCAGCGCAGCCAGCCGCCCGATTCGATCGCCGCGGTGGAGTCGCTCAGTTGCCACAGGGCGATACGCGGGGCGTCACCGGGCCACGGATCCACGCCCGGATCGTCCAGCTCGCCCACGCCACGCGCGTCCACGCGCAGCCGCTCGCCCGAGTAGCCGCCGCGCACGTTGAACAGCAGAGGCTGGCTCCAGGCGGTCACGTCGTAGAAGTACGGGAACGGCGTGTAGGTGTCCTCGTGCAGCATCGCCTGAACCCAGTGCTTCTGCTGCTGGGCCATGGGCACGTACCACGTGCCGGCCGGCATGTACTGCCTGCGCGTCTCGCGCCCGTAGGGCGTGAAGTCATTGACCCAGCGGCCACGTCGCAGCCTGTACACCTCCACGTCCATCCGCTGGAGGCGCCTGACCATCTCATCGACCTCGTCCTGCTTGGCGGCCCGGCGGTCGGTGATCCAGTAGTGGCGCAGCTCGATGTCGGGAACCTGGGTGGCGATCTCCTGAGGATTGCCGTCGATGTCCACCTCGTTGATCAGCTCGTTGGGCTCGAGGAAGCCGTCGCGGCCCTGGAGGTAGGCCTCGCGCCAGGCGCCCGCCCACTCCTCGAGCAGCGACTGCTTGCGCACAGCCGCTGCCGAGAGGGAGACCCACTGGGTGAGGTACTGCTCGTAGGCTCGCCGCGCGATCGGGTCGCCGCTGGCCTTCTCGTACGTCATGCCGGCCGAGATGAAGCCGGTGGCGGGCACGGTGTCGCCGTAGCCCATGTAGAACAGGTCGTAGACGTCGCGGTTGAAGTACGGGATGCCCTGACGGTCGAATTCGTTCTGCATCGCCGCGCCGTAGACGTTGTTGATCCAGTTCACCGACTCGTCGGTGATCTCGTGGTAGACCGGATCGGCGTTCGGCGGGAAGAAGTAGGTCGCCCGGCCCATCTCGTGGGCGTCGATGAACAGCGGGCTCGGGTACTCGCGCAGGAACTCGACCTTGCCGTCGGTCTCGGGCTGGGTGCGCGCGAACCAGTCGCGGTTCATGTCGAACCCGTAGAAGTTGCGGCGGGTATCCGCCTCGCGGCCGTCCGGGTTCTGAATCGGCAGGAGCACGACGATCGAGTTGTCGAGGATCTGCCGGGCCGCGCAGTCGTCGCGGTCGGCGAGCTCGTAGAGCACGCGCATGGACGCGTCGGTGCCCGACTCCTCACCGCCGTGGACGTTGGAGGCGATCCAGAGGATGGCGGGATAGCGACGGGCTATCTGCCGCGCCTGAGCTGCCGTGGTGCTCGGGTCACGCAGCTTCTGGGCAGCGCGCTTGATGTCGCGCAACGCCCGGCGGCCGAGCTGATCCGGCTGACCCACGATGGCCCAGCGCAGCTCGCGTCCCTCCTGCGAGGTCTGATCGAGCGCGCCGGTGATGACACGCTCGCTCGCCGCGTCCACGGCGTCCATGTAGGCGTACGCCTGATCGGTGGTCACCTCGCCGGTGGGCACCCCGCCGCTCTCGCCTCCGGGCGTGGGCACCACCTCGGCGAGCGTCGGCACCTGGCCGCGGAACTCGGGCGGCGTCTGCGTCGGGTCGCAGGCGGTCTGGGCCGCGGCGGGAGCGGCGGTGAACGCCGTGACGGCCAGTGCGGCCAGGACAGCGAAGCGCAAACGGGTCAAGATTTCTCTCCTCGGCGAGACGGAAGGATCCGTTCCGCTGTACCCGGTATGGGTCGATTCGATGTCTAGGGGCGCCTCGGACCTCGGTCGAGGCGATCGCTGAGCCGCTCGAGCACGCTCACCGGCACCGCGAAGGCGATCCCGTCGCCGCGGCCCTGGGCGATCACCCCGATCACGCGCCCGCCGGCGTCCAGCAACGGGCCGCCGGAGTTGCCCGGGTTGATGGCCGCGTCGGTCTGGATGGAATCACGGATGCGCGACCCGTCGGGCGCGTCGATGCCGCGCCCCACTGCCGACACCACGCCCGTGGTGATCGATCGTCGCAGGCCGTATGGGTTGCCGATGGCCATCACCGTGTCGCCCGGTCTCACGGCGCCGGAGTCTCCGAGTGGCAGCGCAGGAGGCGGAGCCGGCCCACGAGCCGGCAGGGCCAGCACGGCGAGGTCGGTGGATGCGTCGCCGCCGAGCACGCGGACGGGCACCCGGCGCCCGCCGAGGTGAACCACCACGTCATCGGCGTCGGCCACCACGTGCTGGTTGGTCACGATCTGTCGGCCGTTCCGATCGCGAAGCCGCTGCCGGTGGCCACGCCGTCGTCCTCGCGCGGCGGACCGTCGGGCCAGTCGACCCCGTCGGGGCGGCCCTCCACGCCACGCACCGGGACTGCTCGCCGTGCCTGCGACTCGTCCTCATCGCCTACACCCAGCGCCAGCAGCACCCAGGCCGTCAAGCACGCCGAGACGACGCCCCCGAGGAGCGCCGCAAACAGATGGGATCTCGACCACATCGAAGCTGTCGGCCGCTCACCGGGCGGGCGCCGCGCGCACGCCTACCCGGGAGCGGTCGGCTAGAGCTGGGTGGACTCCTCCTGTCCGCCCTGGCCGTTCTTCTCGGGGCAGTCCCCGCGGTCACCTTCACCGCGGTTCTGCTGCCCGTCCTCGGGCGTGGTCGACTGGACCGGAATCGAGCTCGGCGAGTTGCCGTCGCCGGCCGCCGAGCCGTCCGACCCCGACCCCGCCAGCGCGGCGCCCGCGGGCACCGCTGCCAGCACTCCGGCCGCCAGCAGCGCGACCGCTACGCGGCGTCCGCGCCGCGGGCGTTCGCCCGACTCGTGGTCTGCGTTGTATGTGGGTCGTTCATCCATGCGCAGCACCCTAAGAAGGGCGATGTCAACGCCGGATAACGGCCCTTAGGGTCGTCTTAGAGAGCGAGCGAGAGCGGCTTTTCGAGCAGTTCCTTGACGCGCGCGAGGAACTGGGCGCCGTCGGCGCCGTAGAGGATGCGGTGGTCGCACACCAGGCTGAGCGTCATCTGGTCGCGGGCCACGATGCGACCGCTCTCGTCCACCGCCGGCTTCTTGGCCAGCGCTCCCACCGTCAGGATCGACGCCTGGGGCGGGTTGATGATCGCGGTGAAGTGCTCGATGCCGAACATACCCAGGTTGGACACGGTGAACGTGCCGCCCGAGAGCTCGGGCGGGGTGACCTTCTTGTCGCGCACGCGCTCGATCACCGCACGCGCGTCCTTGGAGATCTGGCCCAGTGACTTCTGGTCGGCGTTGAACACCGTGGGCACCACCAGCGCATCCTGCGCAGCCACCGCCACGCCGATGTTGACGTTCTCGTATAGCTCGAACTTGCCGTCGCGGTACGCGCCGTTCACGCGCGGGAACTCCTTCAGCGCGGTGGCGGCCGCCTTGACGACCATGTCGTTGAACGACGGCGCCGGATCGGCCACCTCCTTGAGGCGGGCCCGAAGCGCAACCGCGTCGGTCATGTCGACGGTCAGCGAGATCGAGAAGTCCGGCGCGGTGGCCTTCGACTCGGCCATGCGCCGGCTCACCGTCTGCTGCAGCCGGCTCAGCTCGTGGATCTCGGCCTCACCCTTCGGACCGGCCTCGCCGCGCTGGGGCTCCGGCGCCGCGGCGGCCTTGTCGCCGTCGTCCTTGCCGTCTTCGCCCTCGGCCGTTGCCTCGGTCTCGGCTTCCTCGGCCGTGCCTGTCTCGGCCTTGGACTCGGCGTCGCCGTTCTCCGCAGCGGCCGTCACGTCGGCCTTGACGATTCGCCCGCCTGGGCCGCTGCCCTCCAAACGGGCGAGCTCGACGCCGAGCTCGCGGGCCATGCGCCGGGCGACCGGTGAGGCCTTGACGCGCCCGTCACCGTTACCCCCGGCGCCATCTGCGGCGCCGGCGTCCTCGCGCTCGCGCGTCGCGGTGCCGCCGCCGTTCTCTTCGCTCTCGGCTTCGGCCCCTGCCGCGGTCTCGCCACCGCCGCCGTCACCGCCGGCTGCGCCGCGTGTCTCGCCTGCGTCGGCGGCCTCCGCGTCATCGCCGGCCGCGTCGCCGTCGCCTTCGGCCTCGGCGGACGCCTCTTCGTCCTCGGGCTCGGAGTCATCCTCGGCCTCCGCGCCACCTTCTTCAGCCGCATCACCCGACGGCTCGTCGCCGTTCTCCTTGACCTCTCCGGCATCGCCGATGCGCGCGATCACCTCGCCGATGGCCAAGGTGTCGCCCTCCTGTGCCAGAACCTCGGTCAGGACGCCGTCGGCATCAGCGTCGTAGGTCATGTTGGCCTTGTCGGTCTCGATCTCGACGAGGGGCTCGCCGCGCTTGACCTCGTCGCCCACGTCCACCAGCCACTTCAGGACGGTGCCCTCCTCCATCGAGTCGGAGAGCCGGGGCATCGTGACGTCGTTGGCCATGAGCTGGGTTCTCCTAGAGGTCGCGGAAGGTGGCGATGGCCGCTTGCACCACATGCTCCTCGTGCGGGAAGGCGGCCTGCTCGAGGGGCTTCGAGTACGGCATCGGAACGTCGGCGCCAGTCACTCGCTGAACCGGTGCATCGAGCCAGTCGAAGGCCTGCTCCTGGATCAGGGCGGCGAGGTTGGCCCCCACGCCGCCGTGGGGCCAGCCCTCCTCGACGATCACGGCGCGGTTGGTCTTCTTGACCGAGTCGAGGATGGTGTCGAGGTCGAGCGGGCGCAGCGTGCGCGGGTCGATCACCTCGGCCTCGATCTCGTGCTCCTCGGCCAGGGTGTCGGCGGCCTTGAGGGCGGTGACGGCCATGCGCGAGATGCCGATCACGGTCACGTCGTCGCCTTCGCGGCGAATGGCGGCCTCGCCGAAGCGCATCGGCCCGCCGTTCTCGGGCACCTCCCCGCGCTGACCGTAGAGCGTCTCGTGCTCGATGAAGATCACGGGGTTGTCGTCCTTGATCGCCGCCTTGAGGAGCCCCTTGGCGTCAGCGGGCGTGGACGGCGCGGCCACCAGCAGGCCGGGCACGTGCAGGTAGAAGGCCTCGAAGGAGTGTGAGTGCGTGGGGCCGAGCTGATGCCCCGCGCCCTGCGGCATGCGGATGACCATCGGCACGCTCACCTGGCCCCCGAACATGTAGCGGATCGCGGCGGCGTGGTTGACGATCTGATCCATCGCGAGCAGCGAGAAGTTGATGGTCATCAGCTCCACCACCGGACGCAGGCCGATCATCGCTGAGCCGACGCCCATGCCGACGATGGTGTTCTCCGAGATCGGCGTGTCGCGCACGCGCTTCTCGCCGAACTCCTCGAGCAGGCCGGCGGTGACCTTGAACGCACCCTGAAAGACGCCGATGTCCTCACCCATGATGAAGACGTTCTCGTCGGCCTCCATCTCCTCGCGAAGCGCCTGATTGAGCGCCTCGCGATAGCGCATGGTCGGCATCAGTCGCCGCCGCCCTCGTTGTCGCGGTCGTCGGCGTCGGGTTCGCCCTCGCCGCTCGCTTCCTTGCCGCCCTCGGCTGACGCCTCGGTGTCATCGGCCGAGGCTTCGGTGTCGCCGGCCTCCTCGTCCTCGTCGGCACCCGGGCCCTGTTGGCTGCCCTCTTCGTCCTGATCCCGGGGCGAGCCGCCCTTGCGCGACTTGCGATCGCCGACGTTCGCGTAGGCGGCGCCCTTCTCGGCGAGCTCGTGCGGGATCTCGCCCGCCTCCCGCTCCCGCTCGCCGCGGTGAACCTCGGGACTGCGTTCGTCGATGGTCCACCAGGCGGGCACGTCGGCGACGAGGTCGTAGATGTCGTCGTAGAGCGAGTCGAGGTCGGGGAAGGGCGAGTTGTCTGCGAACTTCACCGCTTCGTCCACGTGCTCAATGGCCTCTTCGTCGAGCTTGTCGACGTCCTCCTGGCTCATCACGTCCTCGTCGACCAGCCGCTTGGCGAACGCCTGGATCGGGTCGCGCTCGCGCCATTCCTCGACTTCTTCCTTGGAGCGGTACTCCTCGGGGTCGGCCATCGAGTGGCCGCGGTAGCGGTAGGTCACGGCCTCCACGAGCTGCGGCTGGCGCTCCTCGCGGGCGCACCGTAGTGCCTCGGTCACGACCGAGTGAACGTCGAGCACGTCCATGCCGTCGCAGCGTGTGCCCGGCACGCCGTAGCCCTCCGACTTCAGCGATAGATCCGTCACCGCCGAGTGACGGTGCAGCGCGGTGCCCATGCCGAACTGGTTGTTGATGATCAGGAAGACCACCGGCAGCTTCCACAGGGCGGCGAGGTTCATGGTCTCGCCGAAGGTGCCCTGGTTGGTGGCACCGTCGCCCATCATCGAGAGGATCGCGTCCTCGGTCTCGGAGTAGTCACACGCAAGCGCGACCCCCGCGGACAAGGGAAGGCTGCCGCCGACGATGCCGTAGCCGCCGAGGAAGCGCTTCTCCCAGTCGAACAGGTGCATCGACCCGCCGCGGCCCTTCGAGCATCCGTCGACCCGGCCGAACAGCTCGGCCATCACGGCGTTCGGTGAGGTGCCGCGGGCGAGCGCCTGACCGTGCTCGCGATAGGTGGACATCAGGTAGTCGGTCTCGCGCAGCGCCTGGGTGGCGCCGACCACGGTGGCCTCCTCGCCGATGCAGAGGTGGAGGAAGCCGCCGATCTTCGCCTTGGCGTACATCTCGCCCGCGCGCTCCTCGAAGCGGCGGATGAGCATCATCTTCTCCAGAACTGCCCGCGTGGTGTCGGCGTCCGGCAGGTCGTGCTTGACCTCACCGAAGCCGATCTTCTCGGCGCCCGGTACCTCGGACGGGGCGTCGGCCCCGTCGTCCTTCTTCTCCCGGGCCTTGGCGTCTTTGCCGGCCTTCGTAGCGTCCTTGGTCGCCATTGGTCGGACTGTACCCGGTGCAGGTCGTATTCAAGACGGCGTGGCGCGGCTTTGCGCGCGAAGGACCCCCGCTTGGGGGGTGGACCGCGCCTGCCCCTCGCTAAGGGTGGCCCGCCATGGCCGCTGCGGCGTCCTCGAGACGGTCGTCGCCGTAGAAGAGCTCGGTGCCGATCGCGACGGTGGGGACACCCCGCACGCCGCACTCGTAGGCCTCGGCCGTGGCCTGCTTGAGGCGGTCCTTTACCGACTGGGTCTCGAGCGCCTTGAGCACCGCGTTCGGATGGAGCTCGCACGCCGCGGCGGCCATGAGCACGTAGTCGATCTGAGACAGGTCCTTGCCTCCGGCGAACGCCTGCCTGAAGGCGGCCAGCGAATAGGCCACCGCCCGTCCGGCCTGCTGGGCGAACGTCGCCACCCTCATCGCCTGGAGGGTGTTGCCCGGCCAGGGGTCGGGCCAGCGGATCTCCATGAGGCCGTAGCTCTCGGCCCGCCGCTCGATCTCCCGCATGCCCTCATCGCGGGCGTCGGTGTTCGCCCATGACCCGCCGCCGCTCTGTTGCCAGATCCCGCCGAGGAGGATCGGCTGCCAGATCGGGATCTCGGGGAGCATCTGGTTGACGCGTTCCGCGGCCAGGTAGGCGTAGGGGGAGCCGAGGTCGTAGTAGAAGATCGGCCGGTCGCTCACGGCGGACAGCGTAGTGCTGCCGGCGGGTTCTCTAGCGCAGGCGAAGCTTCGTGCCGGCCATGATCACGTCGGGATCGCCGGTCCCGATGGCTTCGGCGTTGAGCTCCCACAGGCGAGCGACCTCGGCCGATATCGCCGCGGCGTCCGCGCCGGGGCCGAGCTCCCGCTCGGCGATGACCCAGAGCGACTCGCCGGGCCGGACCGTGTGGAAGAAGGCGTTGCCGGTCGGTGGCGCGGTCGCCTCGACGGCGATGGTCTGCCCGGCGGTTGCGGTCGTGTCGGATCCCGCGGATTGCCCCGGCGCCGCGACCTCGTAGTCCGCGGAGGGAGTTGTGGCTGGCGGTGGGTCGGCGGGCGGCCGCATGTGCCACTCCAGACGCTTCGGTGTGTCGCTGTTCGCCGAGCCGGGTTCGGACCCGAGGGACTGGATGCCTGGCGAAGGCGCCGATGTCTCCTCGGTCCCGCCCGCGGGCGGAACCGGGTCGACCCCAAAGCCTCCGGAGAGCGGCGGAGCCTGAGGAGGCTCGCCGATCGGGCTGACCGAGGGGTCATCGACCGCTCCGGGAGGAGCGGCACCGGGCCCGCTCCCCTCCGGGGCCGGGATGTCGAGATCGCTGCGGGGCTCGCTCTCGACCGGACCGCCGTCATCAGGGTCGCCGGAAGGCGGGCCGCTCGGAGGAGGCCCGGCATCGAAGGGAAGCGCCGTGTCGCCGCCCGGATCGAACGCCGGCTGATCGGACTCCGGGCTGACCCCCTGGCCGGGCGCCGTGGTGCCCTCCTGCGCATTGTCGGGTTCAGCGGCCACCGAGGCCCCCGGGAGGATGCCGGCGAGGCCGATGAGGGCACCGGCGATGAACTTGCGGCGGCCTGTGGGCCGAGTCGCGGTTGGGACGTGGCTAGTTGAGAGGATCGGTGACACAGCGGAAGGGCTTGGCACCGGCAGCGGTGTTGGGTGTCAGGGCGACGCTGCCAATGTCGTCGGTGACGTAGAGGACTTCGACGCGGCCGGGCGTTGAGGAGGGGAAGACCTCGCGGGTGAGCTCGCCCGCAGGGGCGATCGTGATTCCGGGGTTGCCAACGGCAGTCTAGCAGCTCGTCATGGTTCGGCAAGCGACGTCCGGGGTAGCAGGGCGGTCCGACTTCTTCGCAGGCGATCACGGCCGCGCTGTACGGTGCGGGCCCACGAAGGCTCGTTTCAACACAAACGTCATAGACCGGGATCGTTCCTTCGGGACACCGGACGAGAAGCCGAGCCGCCGACACACCATTCAGTCGCTCAGCATTTCTGGCGCGCGGTACTCGACCAAGCTGTGATTCCTTGATCCGGCTCCCGCCGAGCGTGTTTCTCTTCAGGTCTCGGTACGTGAG
Organism: uncultured Thermoleophilaceae bacterium; assembly: GCA_963826165.1. GTDB lineage: Bacteria > Actinomycetota > Thermoleophilia > Solirubrobacterales > Thermoleophilaceae > JACVRW01. The sequence continues at coordinate 102,549 of CAWGWC010000002.1, forward strand.
GGAGCCGTTCTGAACGTCCCTTCCCGTGATCGACAGCGCCGCGTAGGACGACCCGCCGAGGGCGATGAACACAGCAACCGTCGCCATCACGTTGGCGTAGGTCAGGCGCTGCTTGATTGCCTCGATCACGGGGTCGCTCAGTTTCGTCGGGCTTCCTCGGGATAACCCACGGGACGGTGCGGAGTCTCGCACTTGCGCGGCCAAGTGAAGGTGACCCGTGTCATGAGCAGCGCGGCCCGCGCACTTGGACCGATACCTCCTTGGTGCGACCGGTTTGGAAGGCATAGCCCGCTTCGGCCGGAAGGCGGGCGCGGAATCGGTACCGAACGACACCGCACGTGCGCCGGAAGGCGTAGCGGACGGTCCACGACCCGTCAGGCCCGGTACGTGTGGTTCTGAAGGTCTGCCAGCGCCCCGAGAGCACGACCTGCAGCTCCACGAGCTTGCCCGCCGGCGGCGCCGGGAGGGACCGGAGCACTCCGGCGAAGCGAACACTTCGTCCGTTTCGGAGCCTGCGGGGAGCTGCGCGAATGGTCGACGCGGCCGATGTGATCATGCTGACCTCGGCCTGCGAGGGCAGCATCGAGTCGAGTCCCTCGGTAGACAAACCGGAGCGTGCGAGTTGCGTCGGCCGTCGCCCGGTAGGTGTAGTTGCCCGCGCCGTCGGTTGTACCACGCCGACCAGCTGCTCGGGAGCGGCGGTGCTACGTGAGAAGACTTCCACCGACGCGCCGGGATCGGTTGACCGTCGCGGTTCTGCAGCCGACCCTCGATATCGACTTGCTCCCCGTACTCGACGCGGGCCTGCTGGCGTACCGTTTCGACACGCCGTCGAACCCTTCGCCGTTTACCGCGACGCTTGATCACGCGGCTGACGATGCGTTCGCCTACCACTCCGGCCTTCATGGTCGTCGTTATTCGGAGCGGAAGCGTCACCGTCATCGGCTGTCCGTTGGTCCGTCGGTCGGTGCTGTTCTGGTTCGAGGCTCGATCGCGCGCGGTGGCGCGGACCTGGTAAACGCCGGGAGGCAAGAGAGAGTCGTCGACACGGGCGACGAGGCGACTCCCCTGGACGGAAGTGTGCTCAGCGCTTGCCATGTACCGGAACCTTGCCTGCTCAATCTCGATCTGGCCCCCGGCCAGGCCGGAGATCTTGTCGGTCACCGCAACCGAGATGAGCGTCGGATCGGACGACGGCGAGGTCTCGAAAGCAAGCTCCGGGGGTTCGGGATCGAAGCGAAGCGTGATCGGCACCGAGGCGTTGGCTGGTTCCTGATTGCCGGCGGCGTCCTGCCGCCACAAACGCAGTTGCCATTCCCCAGGCCCCGGCACGGTCGTGTTTGGCAGACTTGAGATGTTCCCGCCCGGATGGCCCTTCGTGGAGCACGCGGTTCCGGTCGACGAGCAGATCTTGGTGTAGGCGCCCGAGATCGGCGCACGGTCTCCCTCGGGAGCGTTGGTCCAGCTCAGATCGAAGTCATTTGTGTTTCGCCACGCATCGCCTCCGTCGAGGTCGACCGCAACGGCGCCTGGCGCGGTGTTGTCGACACGAACGGTGATCGGGCCGTCGCGGCTGACGTTGCCCGCGGCATCCGTGGCGTTCACCGCCAGAGCCTGGGTGCCATCGACCATCGACGTCGTTTCCACGGTCATCGCACCTGCACCGCTAGGGCACGGCACTGGAATCGCGTAGTTGCACGCACGATCCTGCTTCGCCCTCGTGCAGGCCTCCAACCACCGCCCTCGCCACCTTCACCCCAACGTTGTCCAACGCCGCATAGCTCACGCTCTGCTTCCCCCGCACCCACTGTCCCTGGGTGAACGGGTTGTTCTTCAGGATCGTCACCGCAGGGCGGCTCACGTCCACCACCGTCGCCTGGGCCTTGAACGTGCGGATGTAGTTGAGGCCTCTGCTCGAGCAGTACGGCTTCCTCGCCTTGCCCAGGCAGACGATCCGCTGGACGATTCTCGTCGCCCCTCGGATGTCGTAGGTCCGGGGGCGTGGCCAGGCTGCCGCTTGAGCGAGGCCGCGTTTTGGGCAGCCCTTGTTGGCGCGGACGTTCTTGATCGGGACGGGCGGGCCGTCGGGGCGGCCGGCCCAGAGTTGGAGGGCGTAGCGGCAGTCGCGACGGCGGGCCTGGCCGGACCAGGTGAGTCGCGCGAAGCGGGTGCCCGGTGGTGCGTTCATCACGAAGCCCGAGCGCGAACCGCGTTCGACGCGTCCCGCGCGGGGCACATTCGAGGTGACCAGTCCTCGCAATCCAGGGCCCAAGCGGATCGCACGCTCGTTTCCACATCATCCCGCGCGTGGCGAAGTCGCTGAACGCCTGGGTCGAGAAGTTACCCGGGTCCGCCAGACAGGCGTTGATCGAGTATTCGCTGGCTGTGGCCGAACCGGTCTGCGGCCCGAGGAGCACGACCGTGGCGATGAGGGTGAGCGCACCGCGCCGGAGAAGTACCGCGGCCGAGGCCGCGCATGCAACTTGGCGACTGAAGCAAGCGGCGGGGCTGTTGGTCATGGCCCTCTAAGGGACGACGACGGATGGTTCACCCCCCTTGGGGGCGCCGCAGATTAATGCGGCCGAGTCGAAGCTCGAGTGGGGCAGGCGGGTACTGCCCACACTTTCTGCGCAACGTGCGTGTATTTCCTGCCGCGTCGGGCCGGCACGGAGCCGCCCAGCCGCCCTACCCGTGAATCAACCAGCCATCCGTCGCCCGGGCCGCCTCCATGACGGTCTCCGCGAACGCCGGATGCGGGTGAATCGTGCGCGCCACCTCGGGGTAGCCGCCCTCCAGCTCGCGCGCGTTCACGAGCTCCTGAATCAGGTCGGCCGCCTTCACCGAGCAGATGTGGGCGCCCAGGATCTCGCCGTACTTCTTGTCGCCTACGATCTTGACCAGGCCGTTGCGGTCGCCGTACACGGTCGGCGCTCCCACGGCGCCCATGGGGACCTTGCCCACGGTCACGTCGAAACCCTCGTCTCGGGCCTCCTTCTCGGTCAGGCCGAACGAGGCCACCTGGGGATGGCAGAAGGTCACAGCGGGGATGTAGGTGTAGTCGATGGGATGAGGGTCGTTGCCGGCGGCGTCCTCCACGGCGATGATGCCTTCGTCCGACGCCTTGTGGGCCAGCGCGGGCCCGGGAACCATGTCGCCGATCGCCCACACGCCGTCCAATGACGTGCGCAGCCGGCCGTCGACCTTGATCAGGCCGCGGTCGTCGACCTCCACGCCGGCCTCCTCGAGCCCCAGCCCCTCCACGTCGGGCGCGCGGCCGGCGGCGATCACCAGGTAGTCGAAGTCCTCGGACTCTCCGTTGAAGGACACCGAGACGCTCGAATCGGACGCCGAAGCACCCTCGACCTTCGCCCCCGTCTCGATGCGCACGTTCTGCTTCTTGATCTCCCGCGCGCACGCCTTGGCGATGTCCGCGTCCTCCAAGGGAAGGATCTGTGGCAGCGCCTCGAGCAGCACCACCTCGGTGCCCAAACGCCCAAACGCCGAGGCGATCTCCGTGCCCGACGCGCCGGCCCCGATGATGCACAGCCGCGAGGGCTGCTCGTCCAGCAGCCACATCCCCGCGGTGTCGAGGATCCGCGGCCCGAACTGCAGGTCGAGCAGCGGCTTGGCCACAGAGCCGCAGGCCAAGATGACGCGGTCGGCCTCGATCTCGGTGCCGTCGAACTGGCCGCCGATCTTCACGTTGGCGTCGTCGGTGACCGAGCCGAAGCCGTCGATGTAGTCGATCTTGTTCTTCTCGAACAGCATGCTCACCCCGCCGGTGAGCGTCTTGACCACCTTGTCGCGGTGCTTGGTGGCGCCGGAGTAGTCGATCGAGGAGCCGTCGACCTTGATGCCGAACGAATCCGCGTGCTGGACCTCCTGGTAGACCTCGGCCACGCGCAGGATCGACTTGGCCGGTATGCAGGCCTCGTTGAGACAGCGCCCGCCGACGTTGCCCTTCTCCACCACTGCCGTCTTCAGCCCGAGCTGCGCAGCCCGGATCGCGGCGACGTAGCCGCCCGGCCCCGAGCCGATCACGATGCAGTCGTACTTGCTCTCAGCCATGGCGGGTCGAGAGTACCTATCGCGTCGAGGAGCCCGGGCGCTCGGGCATCTGGATGCGAGCCATGGCCTTGACCAGGTACCAGAACAGGACTCCCGAGCCGACGAGAATGGCGGTCACGATCAGCGCCGCCCAGATGGAGGTGGCCTGAATCAGCGCCAGCGCGCACACGATGAGGGTGATGGCGAGCAGGGTCTGCATGCCGAGCACCGCCCAGTAGCGCGCCTTCCACATCCCGTAGGCCACGAGCGCCAGCACCGCCGCCACCAGCAGGCTGCCCACCAGGGCCTGGTTGCTGTCCGAGTCGCCGCCGCCGTTCCAGCCGAAGAGCGTGGCCACCACGTTCGCCAGGCAGAGCAGCGCCGCCGCGACGGCCCCGACGGTGACCGCGGTCGGCCGCTCGCCTGGTCGCAGCGGCTTCAGAGAGCGCCGCGCCTCCTCGTCCTTGGCCCGGCCGCGGGCGTAGCCGCGCGGCGGTGCCTCCTCGGAGGTGGGAGTGGGAGCCGCCTCGGGCGGCGCGGCGGGAGCGGGCCGAGACCCAGCCGCCCTGCGCCGCTTACGGCTGTTCTTCTGAGCCACCCGAACCCTCGAGGAGCGCGGCTCGCAGCGCCGCGGCCGCCAGGCTTGGGTCGGCCGCGTCACGGATGACGCGGACCACCACGATCCGGGAGGCGCCGGCGGAGATCACCTCGCGGACGTTATCGAGGTCGATTCCGCCGATTGCGAACCAGGGCGCGGTCCCGGCGACCGACGCCGCGTGACGGACGTAGTCGAGCCCCGCCGCCGGCCGGCCCTCCTTGGTCGGCGTCTCCCACACCGGCCCGACGCTGAGCTCGTCGGCCTCGCCCGCCTCCAGCGCCGCGTCGAGCTGGGCCGCCGAATGAGTGGACAGACCCAGCAGCACCTCGTTCCCCACGACGGCCCGGGCTTCGGCCGGCGACATGTCGTCCTGACCCAGGTGCAGGCCGTCGGCACCGCATTCCGCCACCAGGTCGGACCGGTCGTTGAGCCAGAACAACGCGTCGTGCTCGTCGCACACCCGCCGGAACACGGTGGCCGCCTCGAGCAGCTCCGCGTCCGTGGCGGACTTGTCGCGCAGTTGCAGCATGTCGGCCCCGCCCTCGAGCGCCGCACGCAGCAGTTCCTCCAGCCCGGGCCGCACGTCGGTGACGAAGTACAGCCGGGCGCGGGCGAGCCGCTCGCGGCGGGAGCTCAACGCGCTCCTAGGGGTTGAAGGCGGAACCGCGCAGGGTCTTCTTCACGGTCCGGTACGCCGGACGCGGCTTGTTCTTGTTGGTCACCAGGCCGGCGTCGAAGCGGTTGCGCCCGACCGGCTGCTGCCAGTTGTAGATGTAGAGCCGCTTGATGCGCGAGCGGTAGCGCTTGGCCAGCGCGAACATGCGCCTGACCGCCTTGTTGGCGCGGCTCTCCGAGAACGGGAACAGCCTGCCGCCGGTGGGCAGCGTGAACTTGACGATCCCGCCGGTCTCGGTCAGCCAGATCTGGCCCTTGACGGCCTTGACCAGACGCCTGGTCCCACCGGTGACCTGACCCTTGCGCAGGTTGGTGTCCCGGTAGTTGTGGAGACCCCAGATCCTCGGGCTGCGGGCGTACTTCTTGAACTCCGCGAGCCACTTCTCCATGTTGCGCTCGTCGATCACGTCGGCGGCGATGATCTTGCAGCCGCGGCACCGGGCCCGCACGACGTTGTAGAACTGGGCGGCGCGCTTGGGGTTCTTGAATGTCGGCTGCGAGCGGTGGTTGGCCTCGTTCCAGGGGCTGATCACCTTGACCTGCGGCCAGCGCTTGCGGAAGGCCTTGAAGGCGCGCGTGTATTCGCGGACGGTGGGGAGCTTGCACGGCCGGCGCGGACAGGCCGAGCCGAGCGACTGGCTGAAGCTGATCAGGGGCTCCACGCCCGCGAACTCCGCCTGCGCCAGCCAGGTGTTGAGCCAACCGCGCTCCCTCGACTTGAGCGCCACGTTCCATGAGGGGAAGTAGCGCGCCCGCTTGATCTCCAGATCCTGGAACAAGGGATCGGTGAACATCGCGGCGCTCTGCTCACCGATGCCGACCGAGATGGCGGCCTCGGAACGCTGAGGAGCGACGAGGGTGACGGCCACGACGGCCAGGGCGGTTGCCAGTAGGGCGAGCGAGCGAGTCATAATCCTCCGGAGCGTAGCTAGGGGTGCGGTGGTAATCAGAAGAGCGTCACGGGCTTGACCCTCGGGCTGAACTGGCCGCCCGAGGTCAGGCGGTAGGTCCGCCGGGAGGCGCCGGACAGCCTGAAACGCGCGCTGAAGTAGCCGCGCACGTTGCGGACGGTGATCGGCCCGCCGAGGTTCTGGAAGCTGCCGCTGCCGCGGCGCTGCTGCACCTGGACCACGGCGCCCGCGCCTCCGGGCCGGGCGGCGCCACGCACTTCCACGGCGTTCGAGCCGAGGCGGCGGACCAGGATGGGCAGCCGGTACGCGTCGTACACCCCGGGCTTCTTGCGGCCGCCGGCGAAGCGCAGCCCGCCCTGCCACAGCCCTGGGTCACCGGCCGTGTCCTCCATCGTGTACTGCGAGTACGCGACCACCCGGCGGTTGCGCTGCGCGAGCCACAGCTCGGAGATCCCCATGAACAGCGGGATGCGCTTGAGCCGGGCACCGAACGGGTCCGGCGGATTCGACTGGAAGTCGAACTCGGTGATCCAGATCGGCAGGCGGCGACCGCTCACGCGGCGCTTGGCCCGCGCGCGGTCGAGCAGCCTCGTGACCCTGGGAAGGGAGCGGATGGTGGCGTCGTCGGAGGAGATCTCCGGAGTGCTCGGCCCGCCGCCCCGCGTGTAGGGGTGGTAGGCGAAGCCGTCGAGCCCCGAGATGCGCTTGTAGCGCTGGCAGCCGCGCACGCGAGCGGCGCGCCCCCGGTAGGCGCGGTAGCGGGAATCGAGGCAGAAGAACTCGCGCAGGAAGCGCAGCGGCCTGAGGTTCTTCCGTGGCCCGGTGGAGCTGCTGCCCTGGGGCAACAGCTCGCCGAACAGGACGGTGTCGCCGCCGGCCCCCGCCCGCCCCAGACCCGACACGCCCGAGCGCACCATGTCGCGGTACAGGTGGGGAGCCACGGGCACGCCCTTGCGGGCCTGCGGGTACAGGTACTTGAAGAGGTTCGGCTCGTTGTAGAACGACCACACGTCAACGCTGCCGTAGCGCGTGGCGGCCGCCTCGGCAAAGCGCCCGTACTCACGGGCGCTGGGCCGGTCGAAGTGCTCGTAGCGCCCGCGCTTGCCCTTGGTGGCCCAGCTCGGAGCGGGAGGCGTGAGCGCGAAGATGACCTCGAAGCCGCGGGCCTGGGCATCGCGCACGAATGCGTCGTAGACGCCCCAGCCGGGATAGTCCGCCGGGTCGGAGCCGTCGAAGCCGGCCGGCTTGCGGCGCCCGCCCGGGGCCACTGTCGCCCAGTCGAGGTTGGCCTTGACGGCGTCGGCGCCGAGGCCCTCGATCTCGTCGAGGGTGGTGTTGCGGACCGCGTCGCCGCTGTTGAGCAGCAGCGAGTCGTCCTGGAAGATCGCGAGCTGACGCGAGGAGGCGGCGGCCGCGGAGGGAATGAGGGCCAGCGCGGTGAGCGCGAGCGCGAGCATGGTTATGAGCGTTCTTGATCGCATTTCGTCAGCAGGCGAAAGGTCGGGTTCGGCGAACATGACGCGGGGGCCTGATCGCGCGCCCTCGGCACCGGCGCGCAGTCGCGTCTTCGCCCTTCACAAACACACGGAACGCGTCGGGTTGCGGTCCCCCGCGACTGCTAGCGTCCCGCCGGCAGGGTCTAAGGGGTATCAGAAATGAGCATTGGGGTATCCATTTTCTTGATCGCGGCGGGCGCCATCTTGCGCTATGCCGTCACCGCCGAGGTCTCCGGCGTCGAGCTGCAGACCGTCGGATTGATCCTCATGATCGTCGGCATCATCGGGCTCGTGATCTCGCTCGCCGTGATCTTCCTGCGCGACGACAGCCGCCCGGGCACGTCGGCCGACGACCCCACGCGTCGTTACTAGCCCAGCCCGCCGGGTACCATTCCCCACAGACACGGGAGCTCGGGCGGACCGGGCTGAGAGGGTGGCTGCGGCGCCACCGACCGTCGAACCTGACCCGGGTAATGCCGGTGGAGGAAGGGGCGATGCCAGAGCCGCACAGAGACAAGGGGATCGACGGCGAGCGCTATGACGTCGTCGTCATCGGCGCCGGGCTGATCGGGCTCGCCTGTGCGTGGCGGGCACAGCGGCGCGGCATGTCCGTGCTCGTCATCGACCGTGCGGACGAGCCGGGCGCGGCCACCTCGAGCGTGGCGGCCGGGATGCTCGCGCCGGTAACCGAGGCCGACTTCGGCGAGGAGGGACCGCTTCGCGTCAACCTCGCCGGACGCGAGCGCTGGGCCGCGTTCGCCGCCGAGCTCGAGGAGGTCAGCGGCCTGCCCACCGGCTACCGCGAGACCGGCGCGCTCGTGGTCGCCGCCGACCGCGACGACGCCGAGGGGCTGCGCCGGCTGCATGACTTCCAGCGCTCGATCGGCCTCGAGGCCGAATGGCTCACGCCCTCGCGCTGCCGCGCTCTGGAGCCGGGGCTCGCGCCGAGCATCGCCGGCGGCATCCTGGCCCCCCAGGACGGCCAGGCCGATCCCCGTGCGGTGACGAGGGCGCTCGCCTCCGTCGTGGACGAGCTGGAGCTCGGCACGGAGGCTCGCGAGGTCGAGCACGACGGCGGCCGGGTGACCGGCGTGCGCACCGCCGCCGGGACCATCGCGTGCGACCAGGTGGTGGTGGCCGCGGGGCCGTGGAGCGCCGCGCTCGCGCCGCAGGGCGCCGGTCCTCCGATACGACCCGTGAAGGGCCAAATACTGGAGCTGCGGGTGCGTGGCGACGCCGGCGACCCGCTGCGGCGCGTGATCCGTACCCCGCGCTGCTATCTCCTGGCCCGTGGAGACGGCCGCGTGGTGCTGGGCGCCACGGTGGAGGAGCAGGGCTTCGACACCGCCGTCACCGCCGACGGCGTGTTCCGTCTGCTCGAGGCGGCGTGGGAGGTGCTGCCAGAGGTGGGCGAGCTCGAGTTGGTTCAGGCGCGGGCGGGTCTGCGGCCCGGCACCCCGGATAACGCCCCCGTGGTGGGCCGCGACGAGCTCGAGGGGCTGATCTGGGCCACCGGGCACTGGCGCAACGGCGTGCTGCTCGCGCCCTTCACGGGCGACGCGGTGGCTGACCTCCTGAGCGGAGCCGAGCCGCCGGAGGAGCTGACGGCGCTGGCGCCACAGCGCTTCGCAGCGGCGGAGGCCCCGGCGTGACCGCGGTGGTGCTCAACGGCGAGGCGCGCGACCTGCCCGAGGACGCCACGGTGGAGTCAGCGGTGCGTGCCGCCGGGGCGCCCGAGGACGGCCGCGGCGTGGCGGTGGCCGTTGACGGCGAGGTGGTGCCCCGGGCGGCGTGGGCCACCACCGGCCTCGGCGACGGCCAGCAGGTGGAGGTCCTCCACGCGGTCCAGGGAGGCTGCTGATGCTGTCGATCGCCGGCCGCGACCTGCGCTCCCGCCTGATCCTCGGCACCGGCGGCTTTCGCAACCTGGAGGTGATGGCCGCGGCGGCACGCGAGTCCGGCGCGGAGCTGGCCACCGTGGCGATGCGCCGGGTGGACCCGAGCGCGCGCGGCTCGATCGTCGAGGTGCTGCGCGACGAGGGTCTCGACGTCCTCCCCAACACCGCCGGCTGCTTCACGGCGCGCGAGGCCGTCGGCACGGCGCGGCTCGCCCGCGAAGCGCTCGAGACCGACTGGGTCAAGCTGGAGGTGATCGGCGACGACCGGACGCTCCTGCCTGACCCGGCAGAGCTGCTGGCGGCGGCGGAGGAGCTGGTGGCGGAGGGCTTCACGGTCCTCCCCTACACCAACGACGATCCGATCCTGGCCCGCCGGCTCGAGGACGCGGGCTGCGCGGCCGTGATGCCGCTCGGGTCGCCGATCGGCAGCGGGATGGGCATCAACAACGCCTACAACCTGCGGCTGATCGTGGAGGCCGCCCGGGTCCCGGTGGTGCTCGACGCCGGCATCGGCACAGCCTCCGACGCCGCGCTGGCCATGGAGATCGGCTGCGACGCCGTGTTGCTGGCCAGCGCGATCTCGCGGGCCGCCGACCCCGTCGCCATGGCCGGGGCGATGCGCAAGGCGGTGGAGGCGGGCATCGAGGCGAGGGATGCGGGGCGCATTCCGCGCCGGCTCTACGCTCAGGCCTCCTCGCCGGAAGAGGGCGTGCCCGAGCTGACCCCGTGAGCACCGAGCTCGAACGTCACGAGATCGATCTGCTGGCCGACCGCTGGAGGGCGGGCTGGCAGGGGGCGGGCTTCGAGAGCTGCTGCACGCCCGACGTCTCCTACGAGGATCCGGTGGCCAACGACCTGCTGCGCGGCGTGGACGCGCTAGACCGTCACGCCCTCGCACTCCGGGACGCCTTCCCCGACCTGAGAATCGAGATCACCGCACCGACCCTGTACCGCGGCGACCACGCCTGCCTGCCGTGGCGGGCCCTCGGCACGCACCGCGGCGACCTGGGCCAGTTGCTGCCCGCCTCCGCGCGTTACGTGACCCTGCACGGTGTCCACTACATCGAGCTGGTCGACGGGGCGGTCAGGCGGGCGCGCGGGTTCTTCGACCTCTACGACGCGGCCACCCAGCTCGGCCTGCTGCCCAGCCGGGGCGGACTGGGCGAGACCGCTCTGCTGATGCTGCGCGGCTTCGGCGTGCGCCGCCGCCCCGAGCAGTGATTCGCCCGAGCCCTACTTGACCGTGATCGTGCCGGCCATGCCTGGCGCGTGGACGCGGCAGACGTAGTCATAGTTGCCGGCCCGGTCGAGGGTGAGCTCGTAGGTGTCACCCTCGCTCATCCCGCCCTCCGGACCGGACTCGAAGTCTGCGCCCGGCCCGCCCGTCTTCTTCACGTCGTGCGGGACGGCCTCATCGTTCGTGAAGGTGATCGTCTCGCCGGCCTTGACGCTGATCTCGCCCGGCTGGAACTGGATGTTCTTCATCCCCACCGCCGCTCCACCGGCGCCGCCCTCGTCCGCGGTCGGGCCGTCGGTCTCCGTGGGCTCCTGCTCCTGGGTGCTCGCATCGCCGCCCGAGCCGCCTCCGGAATCGTCGTCGTCGCTGCCGCATCCGGCAGCCACGAGCATGAGCGCAAGGCAGGCGAGCATGATGGCGAGCCACTTCTTCATCGAATCCTCCACATTAGTCCGTCGTCAACAGCTCCATCAGCGCCTTCTGTGCGTGAAGGCGGTTTTCGGCCTGATCCCAGACGGCCGACCGGTCGCCGTAGAGAACCTCCTCGGTGATCTCCTCATCCGGGTGCGCGGGGAGGCAGTGCAGCACGATCGCGTCGTCGCGAGCGTGGGAGAGGAGCTCCGCGTCGACCCGGTAGGGCGCCAGCAGAGAACGCCGCCGGTCGGCCCCTTCCTCGTCCCCCATGCTCACCCACACGTCGGTGTAGATCGCGTGCACCCCTCGCACCGCCTCCACGGGATCGAGCCCGGGAGCCTCCGGCAAAGACAGCTCGGCTGGGGTGGCCATGACCACTTCTACGCCGGCGACCCGTCCTGCGAACAACAGCGAACGCGCCACGTTGTTCCCGTCGCCCACGTAGGCCAGCTTGAGACCTTCGAGCCGGCCGAAGCGTTCGAGCAGCGTCATGAGGTCGGCCAGGGCCTGACAGGGATGATGCTCACGGGTGAGCATGTTGATCACCGGGACGCTCGACCAATGAGCCAGCTCCTCGACGATCTCGTGAGGGCCGGTCCGGACGGCGATGGCATGGACCATGCGCGAGAGCACGAGAGCGGTGTCGCGTGGGGACTCGCCTCGCGACAGCTGGAGCTCGGACTGGCGCAGCACCAGCGGATGGCCGCCCAGCTCGTGAACGCCGGTGTCGAAGGACACCCGTGTCCGGGTGGAGGGCTTCTCGAACAGCAGTGCCACGCTCTTGCCCTCGAGTGCGCGCGAGCCCAGCCGGTCCGTCTTGAGCTCGATCGCCCGCTCGAGCAAAGCGCGCTGCTCGGCGGTCGTGAGCTCCTCACCTGTTAGGAAGTGCCTGGCCAAATGCGAGTCCTCAGCTGGAACCTCTACCACGGTCGCGACTTCCCACCCGATCCGGCCCTGTTCACCCTTCGCTCCCGGCTGCTCCGGCGCGGCGAGCGCAACGCCACCCACGTGCAGGTCAACCGCGTGCTGCTGGACGAGTTCGCCCGCGTGCTGGACGGGCTCGATTGGGACGTGGCGCTGCTCCAGGAGGCTCCGCCTCGCTGGTTCGCCGAGCTGGGCCGGCGCACCCGCTCGAGTGGCGTGCTGGTGCGCACCTCGCGCAACCTCCCCGGCCCGCTCGAATCGCTGCAGCGGCTGCTGGCCAACTGGAACCCCGATCTGATCGCCTCCTCCGAGGGCGGCTCGAACCAGATCCTCGTGCGTCACCCGGGCCGGGTGATCGATCACCGTCGTCTGACGCTGGCCCGGCGTCCCGAGCAACGGCGCATGCACTGGACTTGGCTCGAGCTGCCCGAGGGCAGAGTGTGCGTCGCCAACCTCCACGCGTCGGCCGGCCTCCCCGAGCGGGCGGCGGCCGAGGTGGTGCGGGCCGCCGAGCGCGCCGTGGAGTGGTCGGACGCACAGCCGCTCGTGTTCGGCGGCGATTTCAACGTGCGTCCGGCACGCAACCCGGAGCCCTTCGACGAGCTCCGGGACCGTCTGGGCCTGGCCGCGCCCACTGCGCCCGGGGCCATCGACCACCTGCTGGCTCGCGGGCTCGAGGTGGTCGAGCGCCCTCGCCGGCTCGCGCCTGAGCGCCGAGAGCTGATCGAGCCCGGCGGCCTGCGCCTGCGCCTCTCCGACCACGCACCGGTGGCCGCGGCGTTTCGGTTGCCGGGGCTGAGATAGTCCCCCGGCCGACGCGGGCAACGAGATAGGGAGAGATGGCAGAGCGCAAGATCCTGCTCAAGTAGCTGCGACCATAGGACGCCGTGGAAGGCGTTCAGACCACAGGTGCTCGGCCGCGCAAGGGCGACGAGCTCGAGCTGCACATCGACGCGCTCGCGTACGGGGGTGCGGGCATCGCGCGCACCGACGGGTACGTGGTCTTCGTGCGCGGGGCCATCCCGGGCGACCGGGTTCAGGCGCGCGTCGTCAAGTCGAAGCGGTCGTTCGCAGAGGCGGACACCGTGGAGCTCCTAGAGCCGAGCCCCGACCGGATCGAGCCCGCGGCCCCGCACCCGGGTGCTCCCTGGCAGGTGCTCCCCTACGAGCGCCAGCTCGCCGAGAAGGAGGCACAGGTGCGGGACGCGCTCCAGCGCATCGGTCGCTTCGAGAAGCCGCCTGTGGAGCCGATCGTGCCGGCGGTGGAGCAGTGGCGGTATCGCAACAAGCTCGAGTACTCCTTCGGTGAGGACGAGGTGCGGGACGAGCTCGTGCTGGGCTTTCACCGGCCTGGTCGCTTCGACGTCATCGACGACGTGTCGCGCGACATCCTCGCCTCCGAGCGCGTCGATGAGCTGCGCGAGACGGTCAAGGCCTGGTGTCGCGAGCAGGGCCTCTCCACGTGGGACCGCCGTGGGCAGACCGGAGTGCTGCGCAACCTCGTGGTGCGAGAGGGCCGGCGCACCGGGCAGCTTCAGGCCCGCGTCGTCACCAGTCCCGGGGCGAGCTTCGACGTCGACGCCCTGGCCGCCGCCGCGCCGGCCGACTCGTTTCTGTGGACGCGCGCCGCGGGCGTGGCCGAGACGACCCGCGAGGGCGACACCCAGATCGTGAAGGGCGACGCCGCGCTTCAGGAGGAGATCTCGGGCCTGCGCTTTCGCATCTCACCCGACGCCTTCTTCCAGACCAACACCGAGATGGCCGAGCGCCTCTACGCCTCGGCCGCCGAGCTGGCCGGACTCTCGGGCCGCGAGCGCGTGCTCGACCTGTTCTGCGGCATCGGAACGATCGGGTTGGTGCTCGCTCTGGACGCGGCGGAGGTCTTCGGCGTCGAGATCGTCGAGGAGGCGGTGGCCGACGCGATCGAGAACGCGCGCCTCAACTCGATCGACAACGCCCACTTCTTCGCCGGCGACGTGCGGCTGGCCATGCGGCCTCTACTCGAGGAGTCGGGGCCGCCCGACGTGGTGGTGGTGGATCCCCCGCGAGCGGGGTTGTCCCAGAAGGTGGTGCGGCGCGTGCTCGAGGCCGAGGCGAAGAAGATCGTCTACGTCTCCTGCAATCCCACCACGCTGGCGCCGAACGCGCGACAGATGGCCGACGCCGGCTACGAGCTCAGGACCGTCCGCCCGGTGGACATGTTCCCGCAGACGCCGCACATCGAGTGCGTGGCGCTGCTGCAGCGCGCCTAGCCGTTCGTCACGGCCGCGAGGTACGACGCCAGCGCCGCCTCGTCGCCGAGACCCGCCCGCAGCGCGATGTAGCCGTCGGGCCGCACGGCGACGAGACCGCCCTCGCTGCCGATTCCGTAACGCTCGGCCACTCGGCGCTCGGGTCGACCAGCACGTTCTCGAGCCTTACGTCGGTGGCCACGGCGCGTGGCTACCCGGTCGGGTCGTCCTCGACCGAGACCTCTTCGCTCGCGTGGACGGTGCAGAGAAACGGCCCGTTCGTCTCGAGCGCGGCCTTGATCTCAGCCGCGGTCAGCACCGTGCCGCACTCGGCACAGCGGCGCTCGATCACCGGCTCGACGCCCTCTCGTTCCTCTAGATCCATGCTCGCCTAGCTCTCGCTGCCCACCACGTGCGTGACGGGCAGTCCGGTTGCCGCCTGCGCCTTGCTCGGCAGGTCGATCCGCAGCCACTTGGAGACGTGCAGCGGCAGCGTGGAGACGATCAGCTCGTCGTAGGTGTTGAAGTTGCATTCGTCCTGGATCGCGGCCAGGGCATCGCCGTCGCCGACCTTGGCCTCACCCACGTCAAGGCCCTCCTCGCGGAGCTCCTCCACGAAGGCCTTGCGATGCTGCTCGGCTTCCTCTCCTCCGGCGTGCATGTCGGCGGCCCAGGCGAGCCCGTGAGGAGTCGACGGCACCAGCAGCGTGAACTCGCAGGGTCCGCGCCCGGAGCGGGTGCGAAGCGCATCGAGCAACTCGGGCGACTCGGCCGTGCGGTTGGCCACGACCAGGACCTTGGCCCTGTCAGCCATAGGCGGAGATTATCCGTCGCTCAATACGGAGGGAAGTCCGCGTACCAGTCGCCCAGCGCCCGGAACGCCGCCCAGAACTCGCGCTTGGCCCGCTCCTCGTCGAGCGAGCGGTCGATGTCCGGCACGACCAGGGCGTCGCAGGTGGGGGTGAAGCGCTGGATCTCGCCCGGCGTGGCCTCGAGCTCGCGCCCGAGGGGCACGCCCAGCCCGTTGAGCTCCTCGAGCGCCTCGTCACCCATGATCACCACGATGCGCGGCTGCACGATGGCCAGCTCGTCGAGCACCCGCGCCCGGCACTCGGGGGCCGAGTCGTCGGTGTCGTGCACCGGACACTTGACGAACACGGTCCCGTACACGGCCAGGGGATCGACTCCCAGTCGCTTGAAGCTTTTCATCAGCGCCGAGCCGGCTCGGCCGTAGAAGGCCACGCCCTCCTCTATCTCCGAGGGCACGGGGGCGAACTTGAGCATGAAGATGTCGGCCTGCGGGTGACCGGAGCCGAGCACCGGCATCAGGTTGCCGCGTGGGCAGTGGTTGCAGCCCTGGATGTCGCGGGTCAGGCCGTTGAGTTCCCTGATCGCCCGCTCCAGGTACTTCTCGCGGATCTCGTCGTCGGTAGCGGGCATCTGATCCGAGGGATTTGACGGATCGGCGGACGGTCCTTGTGGGCGCATCACTTCTTGCCGCGCGTCTGGATGAACTTGAGCGCCTGCACGTAGAGAAGCGACTGCTTCTTTCGGACGATGTCGGCGTCGCGCAGCGACTCGAGAAACTCGTCTGGGCCGTCGAAGTCCCGCATCTTGATCTTCACCGAGCCGAGCCCCTGGGCCACGTGCGAGTCCGATCCCGCACCGGCCACGATCCGGTACTTGGCCGCGAAGCGAGCGGCCTCCTCGTTGAAGGCCGAGAAGGCCACGCGCGGGTTGAAGACCTCCATCGCGTCGATGTCCTCGACCACGTCGAGCAGGTGCTCGTAGTCGGGCACCGAGTGCATGCGGTCGAAGGGATGGGGCACGTAGACGAGCCCGCCCTGGCGGCGAATCTCGGCGATGGTCTCCTGCAGCGTCATGCCGCGCGGGATCTTCTCTTCGATGAAGAGGCCGATCACCTCGCCCTGGTCGGCGGTCTTGACCTCCTCGGCCACGATCACCTTGATGCCGTTGGCCCGGTCACGTGCGGCCAATGCCCCCGAGACCTCGTTGTGATCGGTGACGGCGATGGCGTCGAGTCCGACCTTCTTTGCCGTGTCGAGGAGGGTGTCGACGGGGGTGGCGCAGTCCGGCGAGTGGTCGGTGTGCATGTGGAGGTCCACGTGGATGAAGTCGCGGCTCCTCAGCCGCTCGCGTACTCCGGGCCGCCCGTCCTGGTCGTGGCGGCGCCCGGCGATGCGGTCGTAGAGCTCCTCGTAGTCGGCCGCCACGCGTGACCACTCGAGCTCCGGGTGGATCTCGGCGATGCGCTCGGCGTAGCGCGTCACCAGCTCGGGCTCCGAGACCAACCGCTCGAGCTGGGCGGCCATCGTCAGCGCGTCGCGGGGCTCGAACAGGAGGCCGAGGTCCCCCTCGCGCACGAGCTCCTCGTACTGCGGCAACCGTGAGATCACCGGCACCGCTCCGCCGGCGAGTGCGCGCAGGACGAGCTGTGGCGCGGGCGCCGTGCCGGCCGATGCCGCCACCGCGATCGCCGCCCGCGCGATGTGCTGAGCCTCGGAGCCGTCGGCCGGGCCGGCGATCCGCACGCGGTCGCGCAGGCGGCGGGGCAGCGTGACCGACGGGGCTGACAGCGGATCGCGCAGCCAGATGGTCGCCGTCCAGTCGCGGTCCACGGGCATGCGCCGCAGGGCACGCAGGAAGAGACGCAGCGCGCCGCGCTCCTCCTCGCCCGAGAACACGATCTCGGGCGGCCCACTGGTCGCCTCCGGGCGCTGCAACAGGTCGGCCCCCGGCAGGATCACCTCGTAACGGCCGGGGAAGTAGCGCTCGATCAGGTCACGGGTGGCGACCGAGCTCGCGGTGCGCCCGTCGAGGCGGCCGAACAGCAGCTCCACCACCTTGCGGGCGACCTGGGTGGAGACGAAGCGCTCCGTGGTGGCGTGGAAGGTGCCGATGTTGAGGGCGCGCGAGTGCCGCAGGGCCGCGGAGCTCGCACTCGGGGCGAACGGCTCGTGCACGTGTACGAAGTCGAGCTCCACCCGGTCGAGCACATCCTCCAGCGAGCGCGACACATCGAGCGGCAGCGACACCGAGCCGCCGCGCCGAAAGGGCAGCGACTGACCCACGGCGAGCACGGAGGCGCAGCCCGGATCCGCGAACACCGCGTCGGGATCGGACTGCGCCGCGGCGATCTTCGAACGCCCTTCCCGCACGAGCTCGCGCGAGTCGGACGGAGCCACCACCACCACCCGGTGCCCCCGGGCGCAGAGCTCATCCGACAGGCGCTCGACGAACCGGTTGACCTCGTGGTGCTGCTCCCAAGGCCACGGCGTGACCTGGGCGATGGTGTAGGGGGCCACGGCGCGCAGGATACGGCCCCGCGCACCGTGCCCGCCCATCTACTTCTTGACCCGCACCTGCTTGGAGTAGGCGGCGTAGCCCTTCTTGGACACGCTGACCTTGTACTTGCCGGGCTCGAGCGAGAAGGACACCTTGCCGGACGAGCTCGTGGTCTTCGAGCCCTTGTTGCCCTTGCCCTTCCCCTTGAACTTGACCTTCACGCCACCCACGGTCTGGCCGGCGTCGGTCACCTTCACCACGGTCTTGCCCTTCTTGTTCTTCTTCGCGGTGAAGCCGAGGCCGGGGAGGATGCGCCGGTGCCAGGAGGCGAGGGGGCTCGGCTCCGCGTCGACGTGCGCCAGCAGGTCGAGCGGGCCGGCCGAGGCCTCGCCCACGAGGTTGTAGATCGCGCTGGTGTTCTTGGGCGGCTTGATGGAGACGATCTGACCCCACTTGGTCGCCGCCGGGTTCGAGCGGGTCGCGCGAATCGAGTTCTCGACCGTCCAGAACGCCCACAGCCGTCCGCCGGGTGCAGCGGCCAGGGAGATGAGCTCGCCGTCCTTCTTGGTCAGCCGGATCGCTTGGCCGGTGTCAACGCGGTAGACCGAGGGGTCCGACAGGAACTGGTTGGTTCCGCGGTGGTAGCCCACGAACACTCCCGGAGCGCCGATGCGGCCGGTGATGCCCACCGGGTGGAGCGGGTAGCCGGTCGAGTTGGGGATCGACACCGGGCCGCCGGCCGGGGCAATGGGCATGACCCGCACGGGCCCGTCGTCATCGAGCGAGTTCCAGGCCGAGACCACCTGACCGCTTTCCGAGTCCACGCCGAGCTTGGGATCCGACTGCAGGCTGCCGGGCAGCTCGCCGTCGGCGGCGTTCGGGTCGAGGCCGACGTGGTAGCCGGCTCCGTCGGGGCTCGAGTCCCCCCAGATCGAGTAGAAGGTGCCGTCCTTGCCGACTGCGGCGCCGATGCCGCCGGCCGTGTAGACATCCTTGCCTGCGGCGCCGTTCTTAGACGCTGCGCCACCAACAGTCCAGCTCGCGCCACCGTTGGCCGAGGTGGCCGTGGCCAACACGCTGTCGAACATGTTGGTGGCGGCGAAGAACGCGCGCAGGGTGCCGTCCGGAGCCACAACGAGGTCGGAGTGATAGTTGACCCCGCCGAGGACGTTGTCGTAGACCGACACTGGCCCGGAGACTGTCTTCGCGTCGGCGGAGATGGCGCTGTGCAGCAGGCTCCCTCCGCCCCCCACGTCCCGGCTCCAGCTGACGTGGAGGACGCCGTCGGGGGTGCGGGCGAGACCGGGTCGCATCGGGTTGCCGTCGTCCTGGCCCACGCCGGTGACCTGGCTCCACTTGCCGGGCGGGCCGGCCTCGGCGGCGCCCGCGGCGGCGAGCAGGACGACGGCGGCAACGGCGGCGGTGCGGAGAGTTCTGGTGGCGGCCATGCGGACGGGCTCCTTTGGAAGGTGGTGCCGAGCACCGTACGCCCGCATTCCGCGCGGGTCAGTACCAGCTGAGTCTCGGCGTGGTCTCATGGCCCTCCAACCGAGCACCCGCCGGCGAATTACGTCAGGACATAGACGAGTTGCTGCACGCGCCCGTCGAACAGTCGTGAGTCGACGAGCTCCAGGTCGATATCGGGCAGACCGGCCAGGATCGGGTCCTCCCCCGACTCCCCGGTGATGACGGGGAACACCATCACCTCGAGCCGATCCACCAGGCCCGCGGCGAGGAGTGCCTTGTTCATCGAGATGCTCCCGTGGGAGCGCAGCGGGACCGGCGACTCCGCCTTCAGGCGTGGGACGGCGTCGAGCGCGTCCTCCGCGATGAGCGTCGAGTTCGCCCACGTCAGCGGCTCCTCCAGCGTCCTGGAGACCACCATCTTCTGGGCCGCGTTGAGCGGCGAGTGGCTTGGATCGTCTTCCGCGGGGGCGAACCGCAGCATCAGACGGTAGGTGTTCGCCCCGAACACCAGCGTCTGATCTTTCTCGCCGTAGGTCCGGGCCCGCTGCTCGCGCAGCTCGGGGCCATCCTTGCCCCAGTAGGCAACGGGACCCGAGCCGAAACCGTCGAGGGTCATGAACAGGTCAACCGTGTACGTCGCCATTCACTCGCTCCACGCCGGCGTCGTGTCTGGTGTCGTTCCGTACTGCGGGCGGCCGGTCGTTCGGTAGGTCTGCACGATCACCCCGTTGGAGGTGGCCTGCGATTCCACCAGCTCGAGGGCCATGTCCGGGCCGGTTTCGGGGAAGAGCCGTGTGCCCTGGCCGATGACCACCGGGGCGAGGAAGAGACTGATCTCGTCGACCAGATCGTTGACGAGCAGCCACCGGATCAGGGTGCCGCCGCCAGGGACCAGTAGCTCACCTTCCGGCTTCGCCTTCAGTTCGCCGACGGCGTCCGCGAGGTCACCGGAGAGGAGGGTCGTGTCGGCCCACTGCGGGTCTTGGAGGCCGGTCGAGGCCACGTACTTGGGCTTCGAGTTCAAGGCCAGTCCGATCGCGGACCCTCTCATCTCGGGAATCGTTCCCCACGAACCAGCAAAGACCTCGTAGGTCCAGCGACCGAACAGGAAGGCGTCGACTCGGCGGTAGATCTCGTTGAGTGCCGTCTCGACCTCCGTATCGGCAAGCGGCATCGCCCACCCGCCGCGCTCGAACCCGCCTCTCCGATCCTCGTCGGCCGCACCGAGTCCCTGCATCACTCCGTCAACAGAGACCCATGTGGTGGTGGTCAGCTTCATGTTCGTGGCTCCTCCTTGGCGATCGGCTGGTCCGGTGTCTGCGGTAATCTACAACCATATGGTTGTAGATGAGCTGGCGGAGGAGGCGGTCGACGAGCTGTTTCACGCCCTGGCCGACCCGACGCGTCGCGACATCCTTCGTCGCTGCGCCACCGGCGAGCTCTCGGTTTCGCGACTCGCAGACGCGTATCCGATGAGCTTTGCGGCTGTGCAGAAGCACGTCGCCGTGATGGAGCGGGCCGGCCTGATCACCAAGGAGCGCCGCGGGCGAGAGCAGCTGGTGCACACCGACGCCGGCGCGGTCGGCCGCGTGCGGCAGGCCCTCGACGACCTCGAGACGACCTGGCGCGGCCGGGTCGACCGGATGTCTGATCTGCTTGCCCAAGACCCAACGATGAGAGGAAGCGATTGAGCATCGTCAGCGTCGACACGGATTACGACCACCTGACCATCACCTTGATCTCCGACTTCGACGCTCCGATCGAGCAGGTGTGGGAGCTGTGGTCGGATCCGCGCAAGCTCGAACGCTGGTGGGGTCCGCCGGCCTATCCGGCGACCTTCGAGAAGCACGACCTCATCCCGGGCGCCGAGGTCACGTACTTCATGACCGGTCCGGAGGGCGACAGGTGGGGGGGTATGTGGCGCGTCACGGCCGTGGATCCGCCGACCTCGCTGGAGTTCACCGACGGCTTCGCCGATGCGGACGGCGGGCAGATCACGGACATGCCGGTCTACAGGGTCAGCGTCCGGCTCACTGAGAGCGACAGCGGAACGCGAATGGAGATGCGTTCGAAGTTCGAATCCCGCGAAGACCTGGAGAAGTGGATGAGCACGGGCACGCTCGAGGGCCAGCAAGCCGCCGTCGCCCAGATGGACGCTCTCCTAGGACCGTGAAGACAGCGGGCGGCCCGAAGGCCGCCCGTTGGAAAGCGTCTAACAGTCGAGCCGGCTAGGCCTTGGACTTCTGCTTGCCCTTGGCCTTGACCTTCGGCTTGCCGGGCAGCTTGGGCGCTCCGCCGTACTGCTCGATGAAGTCCTCGACCATCTCGCGGGCCTCGTCGTCCGGGAACTGCTCGGGCGGCGACTTCATCAGGTAGGCCGAGGCGCCTCCGATGGGGCCGCCGAGGCCGTGGTTGAGCGCGAGCTTGCAGCACCGCACCGCGTCAGTGACGATGCCGGCCGAATTCGGCGAGTCCCACACCTCGAGCTTCATCTCGGCGATCAGCGGCACGTCACCAAAGGCCTCGCCCTCGAGGCGGATGTGAGCCCACTTGCGGTCGGTCAGCCACGGCACGTAGTCCGAGGGGCCGACGTGCACGTCGTCGGCGGGCAGCTCGTGGCCCATGATCGACGTCACGGCCTGGGTCTTGGAGATCTTCTTCGACTCGAGGCGATCGCGCTCGAGCATGTTGTAGAAGTCCATGTTGCCGCCCACGTTGAGCTGCGAGGTGCGCTTGAGCGACACGCCGCGGTCGTGGAACAGGCGAGCCATGGCGCGGTGGGTGATGGTGGCGCCCACCTGCGACTTGATGTCGTCGCCCACCACCGGCAGGCCGGCCTTCTTGAAGCGAGTGGCCCAGTAGTGCTCCTGGGCGATGAACACCGGGATGCAGTTGACGAAGCCACAGCCGGCCTCGAGCACCTGCTCCACGTACCACTTGGTGGCCTGCTCGGAGCCCACCGGCAGGTACGAGACGACAACGTCGGTCTTGGTCTCCTTGAGGATGCCGACGATGTCAGCGGTCTCTCCGGGAGCCTTGGTGATCTTCTCCTTGAGGTACTTGCCGAGCCCGTCGTGCGTCATGCCGCGCTGGACCTTCACGCCCAGCTTGGGCACGTCGGCGAACTTGATCGTGTTGTTCTGGCCCGCCCAGATCGCCTCGGAGAGGTCCTTGCCCACCTTGTCGGCGTCGATGTCGAAGGCGGCGGTGAACTCGATGTCGTTCACGTGGTAGCCGCCGAGGTCCACGTGCATCAGCCCGGGAACCCGCTTCGTGGGGTCAGCGTCCTTGTAGTACTCGACGCCCTGGACGAAGGACGAGGCGCAGTTGCCCACGCCGATGATGGCTACGCGGACCTTGTCGGTCTGATAGCGCGCAGCTCCGTTCGAAGAGTTGTCAGCCATTGTCAGAAGCCTCCTGAGTCACAGAGAAAGTGGATCTCCCCCGCGAGGAGACTCCGGGGAAAAGGAACCCGGAGCCCCTAGTGGGTTACACCCGTAGGCTCGCGGGCACCGCCCGCTCGCGCTACGCCGCGCCCGCGCCGCCGGCCAGCTGCCGGCGAACGTGGAGCACCCGCTGAAACGTGGTGAAGATCGTGAGCGCGGCCATCACGTAGATCGCCGGCTCGAGCAGGTCCAAGTCTGGCACAAGCTCCCCGGCAGCGAACACCAGTCCGATCGAGAGGATCACCACGCGCACGGCGCGCGAGGCGATCCCCACCTTGCACTCCACTCCCAGCGCCTCGGCCCGCGCTCGGGTGTAGCTCACCGAGAAGGAGCCCACCACGGTCAGCACGGTGGCCGCTGTGGCGACATCGTCCTGCTGTTGGGCGAAGTAGGCCGCGATGGCGGTGAGCACGATGCCCTCGGAGACGCGGTCGAGAGTCGAGTCGAGGAAGGCGCCGAAGGGCGAGCCCTTGCCCGACATGCGCGAGTAGCGCCCGTCCATCATGTCGCAGACCGAGCCGAGAATGAAGGCGATGCCGCCCAGCACGAAGTGGTTCTCGAAGATGAGGACGGCGGCGATGATGTTGCCGATCAGCCCGGTGATCGAGATCGCGTTCGGGGTGAGCCGCGACTCGATCAGGCGGTCCCGCGCGAGCGTCCTGATCTCGGTGGCCGTCAGCGGTCCGTCCCCGCGGCCGTTGGCTCTTCCCCGGCGCGGCCGCTCGCGGACCTCGTCGGTCATGCCTTGGCCGCGACCGTCCTGTTGAAGGACCACGCCTCCGGGCGGGCGCGAGCGAACGCCGCGCTGGCGGCGTAGGCCGACACCGCGGCCACGAGCGCGCCGAGCGCCGCGTCCAGCCAGAAGTGGTTGGCGGTGACCATCACCACGAAGGTGACCACCACCGGATAGAACGCCCAGAGCACCTTGAGCACCCGCGTCCGCACCAGATAGATCGCCGGTATGGCGATCATGAGCGCGAAGGCCACGTGCATGCTCGGCACGGCGGCGAACGGGTTGTAGAGCACGTTGGCGCTGTTCTCGGCCGTCTCGCCCACGAAGTTGGCGACGGTGTCGGTGAAGCCCCATTCGGGCAGAAAGCGCGGCGGGGCGGTGGGGAAGGCCATGTAGCCCACGAGCGCGAGCCCCATGGCGACCATGAACATGTTGCGCACGAAGTAGTAGGCGTGGTTGCGGAA
Source organism: uncultured Thermoleophilaceae bacterium (assembly GCA_963826165.1). GTDB lineage: Bacteria > Actinomycetota > Thermoleophilia > Solirubrobacterales > Thermoleophilaceae > JACVRW01. Next base: position 126,396 of record CAWGWC010000002.1, read on the forward strand.
CAGATAGAGCCAGATGAGGAACGTGGTGGTCACCACGAAGTGCGAGTTCACGTACATCCAGTTGGCCGAGGTGAGCAGCCAGTCCTCGCCCTTCGCCCAGGCCTGCAGCCCGGGCTCGAAAAACAGGCCGAGCGCGCGCTCGGCGTCCACCAGCGCTCGCGCGTTCTCGAAGGCCAGTGTCGCCTTGCCGTCGACGAAGCCGCGCACCAGGCGGTAGGCGTAGTAGGCCCCGGCGAACAGCGCGAGCTGACGGATGGCATCGAGCCAGCCGCTGGGCAGCCAGCGGCCGGTCTGGCGCCAGACCCGGACGAGCTGCTTGTACAGCGGATGCGTTCGGGGCACGGCAGGAGAGCCTAGCCGGTCACATCGTCGTCACAACGGCGCCCGCGCTGGAACAGGCGCTCGGGCGAGAAGCGCGTGGAGAGTCGCACGAAGCCCACCTCGTCCGCGATCACCCTGGTCCAGTCGCCGTCGGGCTCGACGCAGGCGTTCGACGCGTACCAGTAGGGCGTCCAGCGCACCTTGACGATGGCCTCGCCCGGGCGCTTGACGTCCAGCAGCAGCTCGTCGGACTCGAACTGCTCGAGCACGAAGTTGGCGTCTCCCTGCGGGATCACCAGCGGCGCGGCCAGCAGCACCTCGTACACACGCCAATCGTCGGACTTCCAGCGCAGCCGCAGGTATGGGAGACCGCGCTCGATCAGCGCGCGTTCCCCGTAGGAGCTCTTGTCCGGCTTGGCGCTCGGCAGGGCCACGTAGCGGACCGCGTTGTCGGCCAGCCAGCTCGCGTAGGTCAGCCGGTTGATGCCGCCGCGGTAGAAGATCGGGTGCAGGCCGGTGTCGAGCTGACGCAGCCAGCCGCGGGCCAGCGGCACCTCCATCGCCACCTCGGCGCCCTCCCAGTGGCTGCGGGTGAAGGGGATCTCGATGCGCCTCTGGTCGGGCAGGGTGTAGAGGAACTGGCGCAGCGGCTCGAAGTAGTCGGACTTGGCCGCCGGGTCCTCGATGTACTTGATCACATCGCGCACGGCCGGCGACCACTGCCAGAAGGCCAGGGCGACGAAGCCGGTGACCAGCAGCGGGAGCACGATCCGGGGGTGGGGAAAGCGCCGCCCCCACAGCGCGCAGAGCAGCACCGGGCCGCCAAACAGGGCCCCCAGGCGGACGGCGTTGCCGCCCATCGGCGTCTCCATCACCAGGGCAAGCGTGGCGCCCAGGCCGTAGAGCAGCGCCCCCCAGCGCAGGGCGGCCTCCTCTCTCGGCAACAGGATCAGGCAGGCGATGGCGAACAGCGGGATGGGTACGTAGGCCGAGTCTGGAAACGGCGCCCAGCCGCCTTCGGGAAACGCCCAGGACAGGAGCAGCGGGGGAATGAACGCTCCGGCCGCGATGGCCAGGCCCTCGAGTCGCTTGGTGCGGTCGCGGCGCTCGGCTATCGCGTAGGCCACGCCGGCCATGGCCAGGAAGAGCCCGGCCACCGGGCTGCCGAGCGGGCACAGGATGGCCAGGACGATGGCCAGCGCGTACCGGTGGCGCTGAAGCGCGAGCAGCGCAGCCAGCCCGAACGCCACTCCGATCGCGAAGGGCAGACGAGACGTGAACAGGAGCGTCGCCGTGGACGCGCCGAACCAGATCGCACCCCACCGCGCGCGCTCGTCGCCGAAGTAGTCGCGCACCAGAGGGGCGAACAGAGCGGCGGAGCTCACAGCGGCGATGGCCATGGCCAGCGGCGGGCCGAGCAGCCAGGCCAGCGGGGGCGAGAGGATCGAGTACGCCGGCGTGTGATGACCGCCGTACCACTGGCCGTTCCAGATCGTGAAGCCCTCCTCGCCGAAGAGATCCGCGCGGAAGGTGTGAGCCGCGAGGTCGACGGTGCGGGGCTGCCAGATCAGGTAGGCGATGGCGAACAGCGCCGCCACCGCCACCGGTGCGACGTGCCACGGATCGATGCGCCGGTACCAGGCGCGATCGTGGTCGTCCCCGCGGCGGAGGCGGGCGCCCGGCGCCTCGGTCGCGGAGCCTCGTCCGCGCGACCTGGGCGGCGCCGTAACGGCGGAGAGAGCGGCGCGCAGCACGGCGCGCCTGAGGCTAGTAGATCGGTCGGGACACGAAGTCGGCCACGCGCTCCACGAGCTCCGGGCGCTCGTGCCAGGTCCAATGACCGGCGCCCTCCACGAGCTCGAGAGTGGTCTCGCCTCCCAGGGCGTCGGCGTAGCGTTGCCCGAAGCCCGCGTCGATGTAGGGATCGGCCGTCGGCCAGAGCACCAGCGCCGGCGCCCGCAGCGCCCCCAGGTTCTCGCCCGCGCGCGCGAGCACCTCCGGGGACGAAGCGCGGTAGAGCCGCAGGATCGCGCGCTGGGTGCCCTGGTCGAAGCACTCCCAGGCGCGGTCGGCGAGCCCGGGCGGGAGTGAGCGGCGCATCCCGTAGCGCGTGGTGAAGCCCATGGTCAGCTCGCCGAGCACCGGGGTGCGCCAGGCGCGCGCCACCCTGTGCCAGCGGTAGCCCGGCATGAGCGGGACGCAGCTGAACAGCACCAGTCGCTCGATGCGCTCGGGAAAGCGCTGGGCGAGGGCCAGACCCACGCCGCCCCAGTCGTGCACCACGAGAGAGAAGCGCTCGAGCCCGGCGTGCTCGGTGAACGCCTCCAGGAAGCGGTCGTAGCCCTCTATCGAGTAGTCGAAGTCGCCGGGCTTGTCCGAGCGGCCGAAGCCGGGCAGATCGGGGGCCACTCCGCCGATGCGACGAAGCATCGGATCCCAGTCGAACGAGGCGGTGGGAACGCCATGCACGTAGAGGACCGGAGCCTCCCCGGCCTGGCGCCAGTGCACGCCGAGACCCGCCACCTCCGACTGTCGCTCGGCGATCTCCACGCGCGGGTGTTCATACCATCCCGCGCCTATGGCCGACCGGCGCAGGCTCAGAACCATCCGCGATCGCCTCCGCCGCGAGTACGGCCGTCCGCTGTTGCGCCCTCACCGGCGGCCGGTGGACGAGCTGATCCTCACCGTGCTGTCCCAGAACACCAACGACCGCAATCGCGACGTCGCCTTCGGTCGCCTGCGGGAACGGCTGCCGTCGTGGGAGGCGGTGCGCTCGGCCCCGGAAGCCGAGGTGGAGGAGGCGATCCGCCCAGGCGGCCTGGCGCCCACCAAGGCGGTGCGCATCAAGCAGATTCTGCACGCGCTGGGCGATGACGACCTGGCCTGGCTCGAGACCGCCCCGCTCGACGAGGCGCGCGACCAGCTGTGCCGGCTCCCCGGAGTGGGCCGCAAGACGGCGGCCTGCGTACTGCTGTTCGCCTATGGGCGCGCCGACCCGCCTGTGGACACGCACGTGTACCGGGTGGGGGCGCGGCTCGGGCTGTGGCGCGAGCGCGAGCCGCTCGACCAGGCTCACGATGAGCTGGCCCGTCTGGTGGGCGACGACGGGCAGGAGGCCTACGAGGCGCACATGCTGCTGATCCGGCACGGCAGGCGCACGTGCGTGGCCCGCACGCCCCGGTGCGCGGACTGTCCGCTCCGGCGGATGTGTCCCGAGGGCCGCCGGCGGCTGGCCGCCCGGTGACGGCCGAGCCACCGGGCTGGCTTCAGCCACTGCTCCTGGCGCTGCCCTTCCTCGCCGGCATCGCCGTCCTGCGCGGGCTCACCGTGGAGATCGACACCTTCCACGCATCCGACGCCCGGGTCTATCAGCTGCCCACGATCCTGCAGCTCTCCGACCGGCTCGACCTGTCCGACTATCCCTCGGCGCAGACGCCGCTCTACCACCTGCTCACGGCGGCGTGGGGCAAGCTCGTGGGCTTCGAGCTGTGGAAGCTGCGGCTGCTCAACGTCGGCTTCTCGTACGCCATGGCTCTGGCCCTCCTGCGCCTGTTGCGGCGGGCCACCCCACTCGCCGCGTGGCCGGCCTTCGCGCTCACGCTCGTGTTCATCCTGTCGCCCTACGTCTTCGGGGTCTCGTTCACCCTTCTCACCGACAACCTGGCCATCCTCCTCGCGCTCATCGCCCTGGAGCGCATCCACGCCTGGTCCGGCTCGGGATCGCTGCCGGCGTTCGCGCTGGCCTGTGTCGCGATCGCCGGCGCACTTCTCACTCGCCAGGCCTTCCTGTGGCTCGTACCGGTGGCGGCGTTCTTCCTGATCACCGGGCCCGCCCCGAGCGCGCGCAAGCTGGCCGGCGCGGCGCTGCTGCTCGCCTCGCTCGCTCCGCTGGGCGCGCTGGTGCTCGAGTGGAACGGCCTGGTTCCGCCGAGCTCCGACCCTGCGTCCTGCGGGCTGTGCGAGGACCGTCAGGGTCTGGCGCGGGACGACCTCGGCCTGCGCACGGTGGGTTTCTCGGTGGCACTGGCAGGCGCCTACGGCGGACTGATCTTCGGCCCCGGCCTGGTGCGCCGGCTGCGCCGGCTGCGCTCCTCGTCTCTCGCGCGCACGTACGTGAGCTTCACGGGCCAGGCGCGGGACGTGCGCCGGGTGGTGGCCGGCGGGATCGCCGCGGGCGCGCTGCTGCTGCTCGTCGCGCCGCTGGCCTACCGCGCGATCACGCCCGGGCGGGCGGGCGACGCCGGCTGGCTGTGGAAGCTCTCCGATGGGTTTCCCGAGCTGCTCGGCACCTCGCTGCTGTTCTGGTTGCTGGTGCCGTTGGGCGGGGTGGCCCTGGCGCTGCTGATGCGTCGCGCCGGTCTCTGGTCGCTGCCCACCGTGTATTTCGTCTGCTTCTTGCTCGCCGCGCTGCCGGTACGGCTGAGCTACCAGAAGTACTTCGACCCGTTCGTGCTCCTGGCGCTGGCGTTGCTGGCTCGGCCGGCCGACCTGGACCGCCGTGCGGACTATCTCGGGATCGGGGTCCTGTGCCTGGCGTCCGTGGCCTATGCGGTCAGTTTCTAGCGGATATCCACGGCGTCGATCACGAAGACGAGCGTCTCGTTGGGCGCGATCGCCGGCGGTGAACCCTGGGCGCCGTAGCCCAGCTCCGGCGGGATCACGAGCTCGCGGCGGCCACCCTTCTTGATGCCGACGAGGCCCTTTTCCCAGCCCTCGATCACACCGCCGGCGCCGAGCTGCACGGGGAAGGTCTGCCCCGAGTCCCACGACGCGTCGAACTCCTCGCCCGTCGAGAAGCTGACGCCCACGTAGTTCACGATGACCGTGTCGCCCGCCTTCGCGCCCGGGCCGCTGCCCTTGACGATGTCCTCCTTGACGAGCTTGCGCGGGGGAGCGCCGCTGGGCTTCTCGATCACGGGCTTGGTGCTCGTGTCGGTGGGGTCCGAGCTCATCTCGGTCGTCTCGGTGGTGTCGGCGGGAGCCTCTTCCTCGCCGGTTCCGGCAGACCCGCCGGCGGGGATCGAGTCCTCCTCTTCGCCGCAGGCGGCCAGCCCGAGCGCGGCGGCCGCCAAGAGCAGCGCGAGCATGCGAGTGACGCGAGCGGCCATCGGGCGCGGAAGCCTAGTGAGTCAGCGCGACCAGACGAACACCCGTCGCCCGTCGGGCGCGCGCAGGATCGTGGGCCGTCCGAAGCCGGTGCGCTGGGCCGCCCCGGCGAGCAGCAGCGGGTTGACCGGCCACACCGGTCGCCGCGGCGGGTCGGAGCCCACGAGCAGGTCGTTGCCGTATTCCGCCAGCTGCCGTCGGTGTGAGGCGAGCGTGTCCGGGGGGCGGATGAGACCCAGGCGCAAACCGCGCCGGCGCTCGAGTTGGCTCGCCAGCTCCAGGCGCGTGTCGTTGATGAAGTAGTCGCCGGTCCCGACCACCACGAACGGTGTCTCGCCGTTCGTGGTGTCGGTGGCCTGAGCGAGCAGCCGCTCGTTCATGGGTCCCCACCGCTTGTGCAGAGCCGGCAGCCGGGCGGGCGGCGGGGAGACCGGGTAGCCGCGAGCATCGAGGGCCGCGTAGATCAGGTCGCGTCCGTCTGTGACCGTGACGTCTCCGATCAGAGGTACGTCGGCCAAGCGCGGCTGCGACAGCTCCTCGCTGACGCCGTTCTTGAGGGCGAGGTTGAACACGCTCACCGCGCCCAGCACGGCCGCGAGGCCGAGCCTGAGCGGCCGCACTCGAATCGAAGCGGCGGCCGCGAGCGCCAGCACCACCAGCGCCGGCAGCCAGGGCAGCGCGAAGGCAGTGCCCTGGTTGATGGTCGACGACAGCACCAGGTAGCCCTCGATCACCACGGCCGCAAGCAGAAAGCCCGGGCCGCCGAGCCGCCTCACCCCAAACAGCGCACCCGCCACCAGGCAGGCCAACAGTGCCAGCGCCAGCGAGAGCTGGAGGTAGTTCCCAACCACCTGCAGCTCGGTGGTCCACCAGTCGAGCGACAACAGCGACTGCTGTCCCCCGTAGCCGGTGGCCTCAGCGCCGTAGCCCGCGCTGCGCAGGTACTCGGTCACCGTGCCCCACACCGGCACCCACCACAAGGCCGCGATCCCCAGCGCCACCGCCCACAGAAGCGCGAAGTTCCGCACCCGAGTGCGCCGCTCGCCGCCGGTCATCAGCAGCGGCAGCCCCACCCCCAACGCCACGCCGGGCAGATAGGAGACCGTCATCGTGCGCGCCGTGAGCATCAGGCCGAGCAGCACCCCGGCGCCGACGACCCAGCGGGTGGCGCGCAGCCCGTCGGAGCGAAGCAGCGCCCACAGCGCTCCGGTGAACAGGACCGTGGCCGGAACGGCGAAGTGAAACAGCCGCGAGTAGTCCACCACCACGGGAGCGGTCCCGATGCACAATGCGGCCAATGCCGCCCAGCGCGCTGACATCAGCTGCCTAGCCAGCCCGTAGCCGGCAAGGACCAGAGCCACCGACCAGAGCGCCATGACGGTCTGGGCAACGTCGACGGTGCGGCCAAACACCGCCAGCAGCGGAAGCGCCGACAGCGGTACCACCGGCGGCTGGGTCCCGAGCGAGTGGCCCACCGCGTCCACGAACGCCCCCGGTCCGTCGGACAGTCCTTGCAGGTCGTTGAGCGCGATCGAGATGTAGCCCGCCTCGTCCCAGTCGGTCAGGTAGCCCCAGCGAAAACGAGCCAGCCACCAAACGTGCAGGAGCGCAAGGGCAACCGCTCCAACGGCCACCAGGGCCAGCGGGCTCACTCGACGATCTGCCATACTTCCACTCAGATTTCTTCGGTATGAGTCAGTAAGCGACAGAGAGAGGCAATACGGATGGGCAAGACCATCGGAATCGATCTTGGCACGACCAACTCGTGCATGGCCATCCTCGAAGGCGGCGAGCCCACCGTGGTCGAGAACGCCGAGGGTGCTCGCACGACTCCCTCGGTGGTCGCGTTCACGGAGGGTGGCGAGCGGCTCGTGGGTGCTCCCGCGAAGCGGCAGGCCGTAACCAACCCAGAGAACACCGTCTTTTCGATCAAGCGCTTCATGGGCCGCAAGGAGGCGGAGGTCAAGGAGGAGGAGAAGATCGTCCCCTTCGAGGTCGTCGCCGGACCCAACGGTGACGCGCGCGTGAAGGCCGGGGGCAAGGAGTACGCCCCTCCGGAGATCAGCGCGATGATCCTCCAGAAGCTGAAGGCCGACGCCGAGGCCTACCTGGGCGACACCGTGGACAGCGTTGTCGTCACGGTCCCGGCCTACTTCAACGACGACCAGCGCCAGGCCACCAAGGACGCCGGCAAGGTCGCCGGCCTCGATGTCCAGCGCATCATCAACGAGCCCACCGCGGCCGCGCTGGCGTACGGGCTCGACAAGGAGGACTCCGACCAGACCATCCTCGTGTTCGACCTCGGCGGCGGCACCTTCGACGTGTCGGTGCTCGAGATCGGCGACGGCGTGTTCGAGGTCAAGGCCACGGCGGGCGACAACCACCTGGGCGGCGACAACTTCGACAAGGAGATCGTCGACTGGCTGGTGTCCGAGTTCAAGAAGGCCGAGGGCGTGGACCTCTCGCAGGACAAGATGGCCCTGCAGCGTCTCTACCAGGAGGCCGAGAAGGCCAAGACGGAGCTCTCCACCACCCAGGAGACGCAGATCAACCTGCCGTTCATCACGGCGGTGGACTCGGTGCCCAAGCACCTCAACCAGCGCCTCACCCGCTCCAAGCTCACCGAGCTCACCGCCGATCTGGTCGACCGCGTGGTCGGCCCGACCAAGCAGGCGCTCGAGGACTCGGGTTCGGGCAAGGAGGGCATCGACCACGTGGTGCTCGTCGGCGGCATGACCCGCATGCCCGCCGTGCAGGAGAAGGTCAAGGAGCTCACCGGCAAGGACCCGCACCGCGGCGTCAACCCGGACGAGGTCGTGGCCGTGGGCGCCGCCATCCAGGCGGGCGTGCTCGCCGGCGACGTCAAGGACGTGCTCCTGCTCGACGTGACCCCGCTCACCCTCGGCATCGAGACCAAGGGCGGTGTGATGACCAAGCTGATCGAGCGCAACACCACGATCCCGACCCGCAAGTCGGAGATCTTCTCGACGGCGGAGGACAACCAGCCGAGCGTGGAGGTCCACGTGCTCCAGGGTGAGCGCGAGATGGCGGCCTACAACAAGTCGCTGGGCAAGTTCCAGCTCACCGGCATCCCGCCGGCGCCGCGCGGCGTGCCTCAGATCGAGGTCGCGTTCGACATCGACGCCAACGGCATCCTGTCGGTCGGGGCCAAGGACCTGGGCACCGGCAAGGAGCAGAAGATCGAGATCAGGGCCGGCTCGGGCCTGGCGGACGCCGAGGTCGAGCGCATGGTCAAGGACGCCGAGACGCACGCCGAGGAGGACCGTCGCCAGCGCGAGGTCGTCGAGGCGCGCAATGCGGCCGAGAACGCCGCCTACCAGGCCGAGCGCCAGGTCAAGGAGATGGGCGACTCGCTCGACTCTTCCTCGAAGGAGGAGATCGAGGCCGCGATCAAGGACGTCCGCGACAACCTCGAGTCCGACGACGTGGCTCTGCTCCAGCAGAAGACCGAGACGCTGCAGGTGGCCTTCCACAAGGTCTCCGAGCAGATGTACGCCGCGGCGCAGCAGCAGGCCACCCCCGGCGGCAACGGAGGCCCCACCGACGGTGCGGCCGACGACGGCTCGTCCTCCGACGAGGAGGAGGTCGTGGACGCCGAGGTCGTGGACGCGGAGGACAAGAGCTAGTGATGTTCGAGACCCCTCCCGTTCCCTCTCCGGAGGAGGAGCCCGTCACGTCGCGTGACGAGTCGGGCGAGCCCTCCGGGGAGGAGGATCCGGCCAATGAGCAGGAGCAGCTGGACGCGAAGGAGGCTGCCGAGAGCGAGGACCCGTTGAGTCGCGCGCAGCGTGAGCGCGACGAGTACCTCGGTCTCGCGCAGCGGACCCAGGCGGACTTCGAGAACTACCGCAAGCGTGCCGCCCGCGAGGCTTCGGCCGCGGGCGAGCGCGCGCGCAGCGGGCTCGTGCGCGAGCTGCTGCCGGTGGTGGACAACCTCGAGCGCGCCCTGAACTCCGCCGAAGAGTCCGAACAGCACCTGGCGGAGGGCGTCCGGCTGGTGCACTCCGAGCTGATCTCCGTGCTGGAGCGCAACGGTGTGCAGCAGTTCGACCCGAGCGGTGACCGCTTCGATCCGGGCGAGCACGAGGCGCTCTCCATGCGCACTCAGGAGGGCGCTGAGGCCGGCCTGGTGCTCGACGTGGTCGAGAAGGGCTACCGCTCCAACGGAACGGTGCTCCGTCCGGCTCGCGTGGTCGTCTCCGGGTAGAGCCGATGGCCGCCGTCAACGATCCGTACAAGACGCTCGGCGTCGACAAGAAGGCCTCCGACGAGGAGATCAAGAAGGCGTACCGCAAGCTCGCACGGGAGTACCACCCGGATCGCAACAAGGGCGACGCGAACGCCGAGGAGCGCTTCAAGGAGGTGCAGGAGGCGTACTCGATCCTGTCCGACGCGGAGAAGCGCAAGGCGTACGACTCGGGCGGCGGGATCTTCGGCGGCGGCTTCGATCCCGGCTCGTTTCGCACCGGCGCTCCCGCCGGCGGCTTCGGCGGCGGCTTCGGCGACATCCTCTCCGACCTGTTCGGCAACGCCGGCGGGCGCGGAGGCGGCCGCACGCCCGGGCCCGAGCGCGGCCGCGACCTGGAGACCGAGGTCCACATCTCGTTCGAGCAGGCGATGGAGGGCGCCCAGATCCCGGTGTCGGTGCCGCTGTCGGCGCCATGTCCCACCTGCCGGGGCACCGGCGCCAAGCCCGGCACCCAGCCCACGATCTGCTCGCTCTGCAACGGCCGCGGCGTGGAGGCGGAGTCGCAGGGGCTGTTCTCGATCTCCCAGCCCTGCCGTCGCTGTCACGGCACCGGCACGGAGATCAAGGACCCCTGTCCCACCTGCCAGGGCAGCGGCCGCACCCGCCAGGTCAAGCGCTACCGCGTGAACATCCCGGCGGGGGTCAAGGAGGGCAGCCGCGTGCGCCTCGCCGGCAAGGGCGAGGCCGGTCCGCGCGGCGGCGACACCGGGGACCTCTACGTGATCACCCACGTGGCCGACTCACCGGTCTTCACGCGCAAGGGAGACAACCTCGAGGTGGAGGTGCCGATCACCATCCCGGAGGCGATACGCGGCGCCACCATCGAAGTGCCGACGCTCGCCGGGAGCAAGCGCATCCGCGTTCCCCCGGGCACCAAGCACGGCACCGTCCAGCGCCTGCGCGGCGAGGGCCCGCCCAAGCTCAGCGCCCGTGGCCGGGGCGACATCCACTACCGCCTCGCCATCGACGTCCCCAGTTCGCTCTCCAAGGAGCAGCAGGAGGTCGTGGACGAGCTGGCCACGGTGATCGACGGCAATCCGCGAGAGAGCCTGCTCTCGCAGAAGGGCTAGGCATGGCCGACTCGCCCGACAGCGCCCGAGGCGTGTACATGATCTCGGTGGCCGCCGAGCTGGCGGGCATGCATCCCCAGACCCTTCGCATCTACGAGTCGCGCGGCCTGATCACCCCCAAGCGCTCGCCCAAGAACACGCGTCTCTACTCACAGCGGGACGTCGAGCGCCTGCGCCGGATCCAGGAGCTCACCGGTGAGCTCGGCATGAACCTCGCCGGGGTCGAGAAGGTGTTCGAGCTCGAGGCGGAGATCGACCGGATGCGCCGGCGCATGCGCAACCTCGAGCGCCACGCCGCCCGGATCCAACGGGAGCTGGGCAGCGAGATCGAGCGCGTGCGCCGTTCGGTCAAGCGCGAGCTCGTGGTCTACGAACCGCCCTCGCACGCGCTCATCCCTCACGACGGCGACCGCACGGTGCGGGTGCCGATCGAGCGCCCCGCGCGCTGAGCACCGCTTCGAGGCGCTCAGTCCTCGCGAGCCTGCGCGAGCGCCCTTCTCAACGCGAGGTTGCGGCGCTGGAGCCGAAGTGCGCGGCGCCTCCAACTCTCCGCTCGCGCCCGCTGGCGCGCGTTGCCCTGCCCCGCCCGCTCGAGCTCGTCGCGTGCTTCGCCGAGCCCCGTCTCGGCCTCCTCCACGTTGGCCCGCGCCGCACGCAGCTGCTGGGCTTGGCGAGCCTCCGTTGCCCGTGCGCGACGGTCGTCGCCCGGTGAGGAATCGTCGCCGCCGCCGGAGAGCACCGCTCCCGTCAGCACTCCGATGCCCAGCAGGCAGGCGAGGCCGAGCCCTATCAGCAGCGCGTACCGGGGCCGCTCTCGAATGGCCCGCGTCACCGGCGCTCAGATCAGCTTGTCGACCACGTCGACGCCCAGCCGCTTCACCGGCAGCCGCGTCGAGCGGTCGAGCTCGTCCAGGGAATAGGTGGCCGAGTCGAGCATCACGCGCAGGCGATCGTCGTACGGAATGGTCACGTGGCGGCCGATGCCGAAACGCCGGAAGGCGGCCTCGATCACCGCCCTATCGCCCGAGCGCTCAGACGGCGCGCGGTTGAGCACGACGGTCAGGCGCTTGCGGTTCAGGCTCTCCTCCTCGCCGCCGCTGTCCCACCCGGCCTCGGTGTTCAGGTAGCGCATGGCGCCCAGCACCTTGTCGGCGGTCACGTACTCAGGCGTGGTCACGAGCAGGGCCTGGTCGGCGCGACGTATTCCGAACTGGGCCAGCGGATCCACGATCCCGGTGCCGAGATCGAGCAGGACCACCTCGTAGAAGCGTCCGAGCAGGTCCAGCAGATCGCCGTAGCTCTCGGGAGTCATGGCCGCCATCACTTCCGCCTGCTCGGGGGCGGCGAGCACGTGCAGGCCGCTCGGCAGCTGTGAGACGTAGGCCAGGACGTCGGACACCGAGTCGATGTGGCCGAGGTGAGGCAGGAGGTCCGCGAGCGATCGCTCGACCCGCAGGGGATCGGGAGCAAGCGAGGCGAGCGTGCCGAAGTCGCGGTTGGCGTCTACGGCGACCACGCGCAGGTTGAGCGCCTCGGCCAGCAGGTTGCCGACCATGAAGGTGCAGGTGGTCTTGCCGACGCCGCCCTTGGGTGACACGACGGCGATCGTGTTGGAGCGCGTGGCGTGGGGTGCGCCCCGCAGCGCGGCGTCCAGTTCCTGCTCCCGTCGCTCGCCCTCGCTGGTGGCGAGGGTGCGCAGCCGTTCGCGCATGCGCGACCAGGTGCCCTCCCTCACCTCGCGGCCCTGGACCACCGGCCGGGTATAGACGTCCCCGCGGCGAAAGCGGGCCGAGTCCGGAAAGCCAGCCGGCGGGCGTCCGTTGGACGGGTCGGCCTGAGCTGGGCCGGCCGGCGGCTCCTGCCGGTCCGGCGGGTCGTTCGTCGGCCGCTCGCGGGGCTGCCGGTTGCCGGCCGTCGTCCCGGTCAGTCGAAAGCGGGGAGGCGGTCCCTCGGCCACGCTCCTGGTATACCCCTTTTCGCTCAAATGGTGCGTTTGGCTACCCCAATCGTGGGGGAAACTCAGCACGCGTAGCGCGGCTCATGGACCGGGATCAAGGCAATGCGTTCGGCATCGATCCCCTCGGCGACCTCGAGGTGCAGCGAGCCCTGGCACTCGGGCGCGCACGCGAGAGCTACCCCGCCGTTCCGCGCGAGACCCTGCTCAGCTACTGCGATGCCGCCTGGCAGGCGGCACTCAGGGCGGACCCGGGCGGACGTGATCTCCAGGGCAGCTTCGACCGGGCGCTCCTGATCATCGCGTGGACGCAGCGCCGCAGCGGGGGCCGGGTGCCGCTGCGTGACCTCGTGGAGCAGACCGTGCCCCGCATCGCCCTCGAGCCGTTCGTCTCCAAGCGCGTGTTGCCCCCGGCCGCCGAGGACGAGCCGGACATCGCCGCGGCCGCCGAGGAACCAGCTCGGCCGCGTCGCCCGGTGCACCGTGTGCCGTTCAGCTCGCCGCTCCCGGGGGCGCGGCGCTGGCGGCGGGCTTCGTGGGAGTCGCGGTGTTGAACGAGACCGCGGTGCTGCCGATCGCCCCGCTGCAGCCGACCGGCGACGACGAGAACACCGACCTTGCCGAGCGGTCGCAGTCCAGCAGATCGCAGGAGCGGGGATCGGGCCGAGCGGATGCCGGAAGCGGCGAGTCTTCCTCCGCCGGCGCGCTGGCACAGTCGTGGCCGGCGGACGATCTGGCCGACGCGGCCGGCGAGGTGCAGCCCCCGGCCGGCAGGGGCGAGGGCGCCGGCGAGGCCCCTGACGCCGGCGAGCGATCGGGGACCGCAGCGGAGCAGCCCTCCACGGGAGGCGGAGCTGAGGTGCTGCGTGCCACGCCGGCGGCCGAGAGCTTCCAGGCGGGCATTACCAGGGCGTCGACGTCTGCCGAGACTCCCGTGCCGGCTCCCGCACCTCGCCCGGTCGTTCGTATCGAGATGCCGCCACCGACGATGGTGGTGGAGGTGGCGGCGCCGGCGCCGCCGAACTGGCGGGAGCAGCCCGTCGCACCCGAGAGCCCGGACGCCCCGCGGCCGCCCGAGACGCCGGACGACGCCGAGGACGACGACGGATCCAGGGGTGGAGGGCGAGACCGAGACGAGGACGAGCCGACGACGCCGGTGGTCGACGTCCTGACCGATGACTCCGGTGCGTCCGAGGACGACGAGGAACCGCTCGCCGGCGAGCGCGATCTGCTCGAGGGCCGCGACGGCGACGACACCGAAGACGTGGACTACTCGCGGCCAGCCGCGCCGCCCGAGCCCGCACCGCCGGTGACCGACCCCGAGCCGGAGCCAGAGCCAGAGCTCGTCGAACCGGTGGTCGTCGACGAACCTACCGCCGAGCCCCCCGCTCCGGACGACCCGCCTCCCGCGCCCATCGCCTGACGCGCCGCTCAGCGACCGCCGCGCAGCTCCAGCTCGAAACGGTGCCTTCCCGCGGCGACCTCTAGCTGTCGTCGCCCCCGGCGGCACCGCGGGCACGAACGCCGTGTCTCCTCGCAGGTGGTGCCCCGGGATCCAGCCGCCGCCCTGAGGGGTGTAGGCGGTCCCGGCGTCGTCCCACAGCGAGAACGTCGCGGGCGGCCTGTGCTCGCCTGAGCCGCCGCGGTCAGGATTCGCGGGCGGGGACACGAAGAGCCAGCGCAGCAGCACTCCGTCGCCGTAGAGCTCCGCAGCGAGCAGATGCAGCCCGGGGCTCTCGCGCGCCGGCTCCGAGCGAACCACGCGCCGGAGCTCCACTCCCCTGAACGGGGAGTACGAGGTGCTCGTGATCTCTCTCAGGCGACGGAAGAAGCGCTCTCGGTCGGCTTCGGTCACCAGGCCGAGCGCGTCGAGCGTCTCGAACGCGGCCGACACGTTCACCACCGCCTGATCGGCTTCGGTCCTGATCACGTTGGGGTCGAGAGGACGACGTGGCGTCGTCTCCACCCGGCGCAGGTTGTGTTCGAGCAGGTCCGCGGCGCGACGCCGAAGGTCGCTCGAGCTGGGAGGATCCTGCTCTTCGCTCACGTGTCCTCGAAGATAGTCCGTCTCGGCGTGGGGACGGGGTGGTCATCGGCGTCATGATCTGCCATACTCGCACTCAGATTTTCTATGCAAGCTGACCGATTCACCGTCAAGGCCCAGGAGGCCCTCGCCGCCGCGCAGTCGCTGGCGCGCGCCCGGCGCAATCCGGAGGTGAGCCCCGCTCACCTCCTCGTCGTGCTGCTCGAGCAGGAGGGCGGCATCGTCGTTCCCGTGCTGCGCCGTGCCGGCGCGGACCCGGAGCGGGTCCGCCGCGGCGCGAACGAGGCGCTCGACGCGCTCCCCACGATCAGCGGCGACTCTGCGGCGGCTCCGTCGCTCGGCCGCGACCTGATCGAGGTTCTCACGCGCGCGGAGGAGGAGGCGCGCGGAATGGGCGACGAGTACGTGTCCACCGAGCATCTTCTCCTGTCCCTTGCGAGCGAGCCCAAGCTCGACGCCGGCGCCTCTCAGGGCCAGATCGCCGAGGCCGTCGGACAGGTCCGGGGGCCGCACCGCGTGACCGATCAGAACCCCGAGGACAAGTACCAGGCGCTCGAGAAGTTCGGCCGCGACCTCACCGAGGCGGCCGAGCAGGGCAAGCTCGACCCGGTGATCGGCCGCGACGACGAGGTACGCCGCGTCATTCAGGTGCTCTCGCGCCGCACCAAGAACAACCCGGTGCTGATCGGCGAGCCCGGTGTGGGCAAGACGGCCATCGTGGAAGGCCTGGCCCAGCGGATCGTCTCGGGCGACGTGCCCGAGTCGCTGCGCGACCGGCGCGTGGTGGCGCTCGACATCGGCGCGCTGATCGCGGGCGCCAAGTACCGCGGCGAGTTCGAGGACCGTCTCAAGGCGGTGCTCAAGGAGGTCTCCGAGGGCGAGGGCCGGATCATCCTGTTCCTCGACGAGCTGCACACGATCGTCGGTGCCGGCGCGGCCGAGGGCGCCGTCGACGCCGCCAACCTGCTCAAGCCGATGCTGGCTCGCGGCGAGCTGCGTGCGGTGGGCGCCACCACCCTCGACGAGTACCGCAAGCACATCGAGAAGGACGCCGCGCTCGAGCGCCGCTTCCAGCCCGTGATGGTCGTCGAGCCGACGGTGGAGGACTCGATCGCCATCCTGCGCGGCCTCAAGGAGCGCTACGAGGTGCACCACGGGGTGCGCATCCAGGACTCCGCGATCATCGCGGCGGCCACCCTCTCGCAGCGCTACATCGCCGACCGCTTCCTTCCCGACAAGGCCATCGACCTGATCGACGAGGCGGCCTCGCGGCTACGCATCGAGATCGACTCGATGCCCACCGAGATCGACGAGGTCGAACGCCGCATCCAGCAGCTCGAGATCGAGCAGCAGGCGCTGAAGAAGGAGAAGGACGAGGCCAGCACCGCCCGCCGCGAGGCGATCGAGCGCGAGCTGGCCGACCTGAGCGAGCGTTCCAACGAGATGAAGGCCCACTGGCGTGGCGAGAAGGAGGCCATCGAGGCCATCCGCTCCGCCAAGGAGCGCTTGGAGCAGGCCCATCGCGACGCCGAGCGGGCTGAGCGCGAGGCCGATCTCCAGCGCGCGGCGGAGCTCCGCTACGGCGAGATTCCCAACATCGAGCAGGAGGTGCTCGATCAGGAGGCGGCCCTCGACGGCATCCAGGCCGACGTGACCTTCCTCAAGGAGGAGGTCGACGACGAGGACGTGGCCGAGGTAGTGGCCAAGTGGACCGGCATCCCGGTGTCGAGGCTGATGGAGGGCGAGGTGGCCAAGCTCGTCCACATGGAGGAGCGCCTCCACGACCGGGTGATCGGCCAGGACGCCGCGGTGGAGGCCGTCTCCAACGCTCTGCGCCGGTCACGCGCGGGCCTTCAGGATCCGGACCGGCCGATCGGCGCCTTCCTGTTCATCGGACCCACCGGTGTCGGCAAGACCGAGCTGGCCCGAGCGCTGGCGGAGTTCATGTTCGACTCCGAGCAGGCGATGATCCGCATCGACATGTCGGAGTACATGGAGAAGCACTCCGTGTCGCGCCTCCTGGGCGCCCCGCCCGGCTATGTCGGCTACGACGAGGGTGGCCAGCTGACCGAGGCCGTGCGCCGCCGGCCCTACTCGGTGGTGCTGCTCGACGAGCTCGAGAAGGCGCACGTCGACGTGTTCAACGTGCTGCTCCAGCTGATGGACGACGGACGGCTGACCGACGGCCAGGGCCGCACCGTGGACTTCAAGAACACCGTCGTGATCATGACCTCGAACGTCCCCGGCGGCATCGCCGGCGTGGAGGCGAGCTTCAAGCCCGAGTTCGTGAACCGGCTCGATGAGATCGTCGAGTTCCAGTCGCTCACCCGCGAGGAGATCGGCCAGATCGTCGAGCTACAGACGGCCAAGCTGGTGGAGCGGGTGCGCGAGCGCGGCATCGAGATCGAGCTCACCGACGACGCCCGCGTGCTGCTGGGCAACCTCGGCTACGACCCGACCTACGGGGCCCGTCCGCTCAAGCGCGTGATCCAGAAGCAGCTCGTGGACAAGCTGGCGCTCCGCCTGCTCGAGGGCGAGTTCGCACCGGGCGACATCGTCCGCGTGGACGCCGCAGGCGGGGAGCTCGTCTTCGAGAAGCTCCCGTTGCCGAGCATGAGCGAGCCGGCCGCCACGGTCTGACGGCCGGCCCTGCGCTCAGGCGATCTCTAGAACAGGCGATTCCAGCTCGTGGCCGGTGCCACCGAGGCGGTCGCTGCCGCCGACGGACGGAACGTGCGGGTGACGGTGATCGTGTACAGCGCGCGCACCTCGCGGCTCTTCTTGTAGCGCCGGAAGTTGTCGAACTGGACCGTGTACACGCCGGTGGCCGCGCCGCGTGGGAGGAAGCGCTTCCTGGTCGTCAGGCGCGAGCATGCGCCCTTGAGACGACCCACCTTGAAGTCGCGCTTGTAGCCGCCCTTGCGGATATGGACCCACAGGTTGCGGCCGCCGGTGAAGCCGGTGGCCTTGATGCGCACGAGCCGGCCCGGCCGGCCGCCCTTGGGCCGGACGCCCACCTCGACGGCGCTGACCTGCAGTGCCAGGGAGGCGGTGAGGGCCGGGGTGGTCGCGTCGGTGGCCGTGTAGGTGCTGATACGGACCCCGTTGGGCTGACCGAGCGTGAGGGTGCCGCCGACGTTGCCGAGCGCGTCCGCCAACAAGGCGCCGCCGGCGAAGCGGGGATTGTCGCTTGTCACATTGACGCTGCCGTTGGCGGTGAAGCCAGTGCCGCCCAGTGTGACCTGCTCCCCCGATCGATAGCAGTCCTTCGCGGGAACGGCGGTCAAGGTAGCGGCGGAGGCCGCCGCGGGGGCCGCAAGGGCCACGATGGCGATGCAAGCGGCGGTGAGACAGAGCTTCATCTACTTCTCCTATGGGTGGGGGAGCGCGAGGCCGGCAAGGCGGCTAGATTCACGCGCGACGTTGGTACTGAGGAAAGGAACACGTTGCCGACCTATGTGATGCTGTCCACCCTCACGCCGGAAGGCGTACAGACTCTCAAGAGCAATCCCCAGCGGATTCGTGAGGTAAACAAGGAGATCGAGCAGCTTGGCGTGACGGTCACCGCGCAGTGGGCCGTGCTCGGGCAGTACGACTTCGTGAACGTCGTCGAGGCGCCCGACGAGAAGACCATCGCGAGAGTGTCGATGGAGCTCGGCTCGCGGGGCACCGCGCACTACGAGACGCTCACCGCCATACCTGTGGACGACTTCATCTCGGCGCTTTGACACAGGCCCGCAAGCGGGTGCTGGTGGTGGGCGGCGGGGGCCGCGAGCACGCCCTGGTGCGCGCTCTGCTCAGGAGCCCCCAAGAGCCCGAGCTGCTGTGTGCGCCTGGGAACGCCGGCATCGCGCGGCAGGGCGTGGAGTGCCTGCCCGGCGACGACCCGGTGGCCCTTGCAGCCGAGCGCGAGGTCGACCTCGTGGTGGTGGGACCGGAGGCGCCGCTGGTGGCCGGGCTGGTGGACGATCTCGGCGCCGCCGGGATCGCGGCCTTCGGGCCCACCCGGGAGGCGGCGCGCGTCGAGGGGTCGAAGGCGTACGCCAAGCAACTGATGCGAGAGGTGGGAGTGCCGACCGCCTCACACGTGCTGTTTCGCTCTCGCGAGGAGGCGTCCGACCACCTGGCCTGCGCCTCCTACCCCGCCGTGCTGAAGGCCGACGTCCTCGCGGCCGGCAAGGGCGTGATCATCGCCCAGACCGAGGCCGAGGCGCGCACCGCCCTTGACGTCTTCTTCTCCGAGAAGCGCTTCGGCGAGACCGAGGTGGTGCTCGAGGAGTTCCTCGAGGGAGAGGAGCTCTCGCTGTTGGCCCTGTGCGACGGGGAGCGCGCGGTGCCGCTCGCCCCGGCACAGGACTACAAGCGGATCTTCGACGGCGACGAGGGACCCA
The DNA here is from genome assembly GCA_963826165.1 of uncultured Thermoleophilaceae bacterium. Classification (GTDB taxonomy): domain Bacteria; phylum Actinomycetota; class Thermoleophilia; order Solirubrobacterales; family Thermoleophilaceae; genus JACVRW01. Next base: position 145,552 of record CAWGWC010000002.1, read on the forward strand.
ACACCGGCGGGATGGGCAGCTACTCGCCCGTGCCGGGGGTCGACCCGGAGCGCGCCCACGAGCTTGCGGCCGAGGTGCATCAGCCGATCGTGGACGAGCTCGCCCGGCGCGGGACTCCCTTCCACGGGGTGCTCTACGCGGGCCTGATGATGGGGCCCGCCGGCACGAAGGTGCTGGAGTACAACGCCCGCTTCGGCGACCCCGAGACCCAGGCCGTGCTGCCCCGCCTGCGCGGCGACCTGCTCGAGCTGCTCGAGGCCTCCACCCGCCGCGGCGGGCTCGCCGGAATGGAGCCCGAGTGGGCAGATGAGTGGGCGGTGGCGGTGGTCCTCGCCTCCCGGGGCTATCCCGAGTCCCCCTTCACCGGGGATCCCATCTCCGGACTCGATGAGGCCGAGGCCACGGGCGCCGAGATCCTTCACGCCGGCACCGCGGAGCGCGACGGCCGGATCGTGACCGACGGGGGCCGGGTGCTGGCGGTGACGGGCCTGGGGGACGGGCCGGGCGAAGCCCGCGACCGCGCGTACGCCGCCGCCGAGCTGATCGACTTCAGCGGCCGCCAGATGCGGACCGACATCGCGTCGCGCGCAGTGGGTAGGGTCGAGGCCTGATGGGAACCGAGGAGACAGCAGCCGCCCCGCCAGTCACGCAGACCGAGGTGGAGCACCAGTTCGACGAGCTCGACGTCGACTCCCCTCCGCAGGTGGGCATCGTCATGGGCTCGAAGAGCGACATGGCGGTGATGGAGAAGGCGGCCGCTCGGCTCGAGGAGCTCGACATCCGCCACGAGATGCGCGTGATGAGCGCCCACCGCGATCCCGACACCGTGGCCGAGTACGCGAAGGCCGCCCGCATGCGCGGCCTCAAGGTGATCATCGCCGGCGCCGGTCTGGCCGCCGCCCTGCCGGGCGTGGTGGCCGCCCACACCGATCTTCCGGTGATCGGCGTGCCGCTCACCTCCAGCACCTCGGTGGCCGGTGGCCTCGACGCACTGCTGGCCATCGCCCAGATGCCGCCCGGCGTGCCGGTGGCCACCGTCGGCGTGGACAACGCGCGCAACGCCGCGGCGCTGGCCGCGCGGATCCTCAGCGTCTGAGCCGGGCACGGCGATGATCGAGCGCTACACCCGGCCCGAGATGGGGGCCGTCTGGTCCCAGCGCCGCAAGCTCGAGTCCTGGCTCGAGGTGGAGCTCGCCGTCGTCGAGGCACTGGCCGCTCAGGGCGTGGTGCCCGAGGACGACGCGGCCGCTATCCGCGACCGCGCCTCGTTCACGGTCGAGGCCGTGGAGGAGCGCGAGCGCGTGACCGACCACGACGTGGCCGCCTTCGTGGACGTGGTGGCGGCCTCGGTGGGTGAGGCGGGTCGCTGGGTCCATCACGGCCTGACCTCGTCGGACGTTCTCGACACCGCGCTGGGCCTTCAGCTCTCGCAGGCCGGCCTGATGCTGGTGGGGGGCGCGCGCGACTACCGCGACGCGCTGGTGCGCCGGGCGCGCGAGTACGCCGACACGCTGTGCGTGGGACGCACGCACGGTGTGCACGCCGAGCCCACCACCTTCGGCGTCAAGCTGGCCGGCTTCGCCTTCGAGGCGCACCGCAACATGCGCCGCCTCGAGCGCGCAGCCGAGGGCGTCTCGGTGGGGGCCCTGTCGGGCGCGGTCGGCACCTACTCGGCCAACGGCCCGGAGGTCGAGGAGACGGTGCTGCGGCGGCTCGGCCTGGGACGGGAGGACGTCTCGACCCAGGTGGTGCCGCGCGATCGCCACGCCGAGCTGCTCGAGGCGATCGCCCTCGCGGGAGCCGGGCTCGAGCGCTTCGCCACCGAGATCCGGCACCTGCAGCGCACCGAGGTGCGCGAGGTGGAGGAGCCCTTCCGCGCCGGCGCCCAGAAGGGCTCGTCGGCCATGCCCCACAAGCGCAACCCGATCGTGAGCGAGCGCATCACCGGCATCGCCCGGCTACTGCGCGGGTACGCGCTGACCGGCCTGGAGAACGTGGCCCTGTGGCACGAGCGCGACATCTCACATTCGTCGGTCGAGCGGGTCAGCCTGCCGGACGCCACCATCCTGCTCGACTACGCCCAGCACCTGGCCATCCGGGTGGTGGAGGGCATGACCATCCACCCGCAGCGCATGCAGGAGAACCTCGAGGCCACGCACGGCGCCCTCTACTCGCAGCGCGCCCTGCTCGCGCTGGTGGAGGCGGGGCGCTCGCGTGACGACGCCTACCGGATCGTGCAGGAAGCAGCGCAGCAGGCCTGGGACGAGGGAACCGAGTTCCGCGAGCTGCTGGCCGAGAGCGCGCCCGAGCTCGACCTCGACGCGGTCTTCGACGCCGAGGCGTTCGTGCGCCACGCCCGCGCTCTGGTCGGACGCCTGGATCGCATCGCCTAGGCGATTGCTGCATCCTCTGTGGACAGATGTCCACGGATGGGACGTCAGGCTCAGGTCACGGACGACCGGAGGTCGATGGCCGTCGTGTGGACCCGATCGCCGACGCCGCCCAGCGCCGCCCCAGGCGCAAGCGGCGGAAGACCAGGCCGCGCTGCGCCACGCCGCGCCGCCGGCGGCGCAACGCTCGCGGATCTTCGGTCGAGTCCGCCTATCCCGAGGCTCGCCGGCCGCGCGCCGGCTCCGCCGGCGGGCTCAACCCCGGCAACGAGGCCGCCCGGGCCGAGTTCGACTCCCCCTTCGCGGTGGACAGCGCCCGGCGCCGGCGCAAGCGCAGGGCCAAGGCCTGCCGTAGGCGAAAGCGCCGGCGCAAGCCCGTCCTGAAGCCGATCCGGCGGGTTCCCGTCCAGCCGGTGCCGCCCGCGCCCGTTCCGCCGCGGGCCGCCGCCCCTCCGGCGCCGTTTCGCCTCTCGTCCCCGGTGCCGGTCTATTCGGGCGCCTTCGGCGTCCGGCAGGCCGAGCGCCTGCTCTGGCGGGCGGGCTTCGGCCCCTCTCCCGGACACGCCGAGTCGCTGGCTGCCGCCGGGTTGCACCGCGCTGTGGCCTCGCTGACCCGGCCCAGCGGCGCGCCCACCCTCACCGGCGCGGCCCCGGTCTACACGGCCTACGAGCTGGACGACGACCCGATCCTCCCGATCAAGCCCAGCGACCGCTACGGGCACGAGCATCTGTGGTTCCTCGACCGCATGATCCGGACGGACCAGCCGCTGGTGGAGCGCATGTCGCTGGTCTGGCACGACTGGTTCGCCACCTCCAACGACGCGGTGGGCGACCAGGATCTGATGCTGTCCCAGAACGCGCTGTTTCGCCGCCACGCCTTCGGCTCGTTTCACCAGCTGACGCGCGAGATCACCGCCGACGGCGCGATGATCATCTGGCTCAACCAGGATCAGAACACCCGCTGGCATCCCAACGAGAACTACGCCCGCGAGCTGATGGAGCTGTTCACCCTCGGCGCCGACCGCGGCGCCTACACCGAGGGCGACGTGCGCGAGATGGCGCGCTCGCTCACCGGGTGGGCGAGCGACTGGACCCCGGAGGAGGGCAACCACAACTTCCGCTTCGTGGCCGGCCGCCACGACCCGGGCAACAAGACGGTGTTCGGCCGGACCGGCGCGTGGAAGTGGGACGACGCCGTGCGCCTGTGCATCACCCACCCGCTCCACGCGTCCTTCTTCGTCGACAAGCTGTGGAGCTACTTCGTGGCCACCCCGCCGTCGGCCGGCGATCGCCAGGCGCTCGAGCGTCTCTACGTCTCGAGCGGCCACCAGGTGCGGCCGGTGCTGGAGGCGATCCTGCTCCACCCGGCCCTGCACGCGGGGCAGCGGATGGTCAAGCCGCCTGTGGTGTTCCTGGCCGGCCTGTTCCGGCGCCTGCGGCGCAGTGTCGAGCGCGAGGACCTCATCTGGCAGTGCGACGACGCCGGCCAGCGACTGTTCTACCCGCCGGACGTATCCGGCTGGGACGACTCGCGCTGGCTCGACACGATGACCGTCAAGGGGCGCTGGGAGATCGTGCGGCGCGCCTACGAGGGACGGCACATCACCGGCGCCGCCCTCACCGCCTACAGCGTGGACGAGACCCCCGAGCAGGCCGTGGCGGCGGCGCGCGCGTTCTGGGGCGATCCCGATCTGACGGGCGAGACGCTCTCGATTCTGCGTGCCTTCGCGGCCGGCTGCTTCCCCGCCACCCCGCTCACCGGCACGAGCCGCAACCGACACCGCGCCTGGCGCCAGAACGCGCTGAGGGTGCTCATCCACGCCTCCCCCGACCTCCAGACGAGCTGACCTATGCCCAACTGCGGATGCAATGACTACTCGCGAACCCAGCTGCTTCGGCGAGCGGCCGCGGAGGCGGGCCGCGGCCTGCCCTCCATCGAGGCCGGGATGCCGCTGCCCGCGGGCACCGGCCTGAGCCGGCGCTCGTTCTTCTCGCGCTCCGCCGGACTCGCCCTCGCCGTCTACGGCGCCACGTCGCTCAGCCCGCGCCAGTTCGAGGAGGGGATCGCCGCGGCCGGCGCCCAGGGTGCCAACGACAACGTGCTGGTGTCCGTCTTCCTGTCCGGCGGCGCCGATTCGCTGACCATGCTGGCGCCCAAGCAGTCGGCCCACCCGCTCTACGCCGGAATGCGGCCCGGTCTCGCCCTGCCGGAAGGCCAGGGCACGGACTTCGCGGACGACCCGTCGCTGCGCTGGCACCCCGCCATGGCGGGCCTGGGCACCCTCCACTCGGAGGGAAAGGTCACCGTGCTGCCCGCGATCGGCTACGACGACCCCAACCAGTCGCACTTCACCAGCCGCCATTACTGGGAGGTCGGCGAGCTCAATCCCTTCGGCCGCTCCGGATGGCTGGGCCGCTACCTCGACGCCCACGGGACCGCCGACAACCCCCTTCAGGGGCTCACCCTGGGCTGGGACCTGCAGCCGTCGGTGGCCGCGCGCGACGTGCCGGTGGCCACGGTCTCCCAACCGGACGAATACGACTTCTGGGCCAACGACGTGGGTGGCACGGTGTACGACTCGATGCTCGAGGCGTTCACCCACATGGGCGATCCGGTCACGAGCGACTCCGGCCTCAGCCAGGCGCGAACGGCGGTGGCGGCCACGGGACGACTGCGCGAGCAGCTGGCGCCCTTCAACTCGGCGATCGCGCTGCCCGGCGGATACCCGAACACCTACTTCGGGAGGCGGCTGGCCTGGATCGCCAAGCTGCTCGAGGCAGGGCTGCCGCTCAAGGTGGTGGCGATCGAGTCGGGCGGCTACGACACCCACGCCGACCAGAACGCGAGCCTGCCCGAGGATCTGGACGAGGTGAGCCGGGCCCTCTTGGCCTTCCAGCGCGACCTCGAGTCGCGGCCCGCGAGCGGCCCTCGGCTGTCCGAGCGCGTGCTCGTGCACGTGTGGAGCGAGTTCGGGCGCCGCCCGCGGGAGAACGACGGCGGCACCGACCACGGCGCCGCCGGCGCGAGCTTCGTGATCGGGTCGAGAGCGAGCGGGCAGACGATCGGCGGCTTCCCCGGGCTGGCCAACCTCGACAACCGCGACAACCTGCGCAAGACCTCGGACTTCCGCTCCGTCTACTGCTCCCTGCTCGAGCAGTGGCTGGGGGTGGGAGCGGACGGGATCATCCCCAACGCGGGTGCCTTCGACCGCCCGCCGCTGATCGCTCCGTGAGGCTCGGCTTCGTCGCGGCCGTGGCTGCGCTGATCGCGGCGGCCTCGGTGGGGGCGACGACAGCCGAGAGCTCCGGCCACCACTCGGCTCGCGCCGCCGGGGAGAGCGTGGACTCGCGCGCGGGCGCGCACATGCCGGCCCGGCGCCGCTGCCGGCCGCGGCGGCCATCGGCCTGCCGGCTGCGGGCCCGGCTGCGGAGCCGGTCAGCCCGCTCCCGGCGCAGCGCCGCCTCTGACCGCCTCGTCGGCGCCCGCCCCCCGGGGCGCCGCGCGGCCCCGCTCCTGCCACCGCCCGCCGGTGCTCCCGCTCCGCCCGGTGCAACCCCTGGGCCGCCTCTTCCCGACTACGTGGCCGTGACCGCGACGGAGTTCAGCCTTGTGCTGTCGCGGCCCCTGGTGGGAGAGGGCCGGGTGACCGTCGAGCTGCGGAATGTCGGCGAGGATCCCCACGATCTGGTGGTGACGCCTGAGGCAGGCGGGTTACCGGTGCTCTCGTTTCCCGAGACCGCGCCGGGCACCTACGGCGCGAAGACGGCCGGGCTGTCGGATGGCCGTTACACGCTGTTCTGCTCACTTGCCGATCACGCGGCACGCGGCATGACCGCCACGTTGCGGGTCGAGTAGCGCTCGGAGGCGACAGGCGGCGTTGATAGCCTCGGGCCGGTGAGCGACGCCACCGCTCTGAAGCACCTCTCGAGCGGGAAGGTGCGTGACATCTACGCCGTGGGCGAGGATCGCCTGCTGCTTGTCGCCTCCGACCGCATCTCCACCTACGACGTGGTTCATCCCACGCCGATTCCCGACAAGGGCAAGGTGCTCACCGGCCTCACGGCCTTCTGGCTCGCGCGGACGAGCCTGGTCTGCCCCAACCACCTCGTCTCCCTCACCGACGTGCCAGACGAGATGCGCGGACGCGCGATGCTGGTCGAGCGGCTGGACATGGTGCCGGTGGAGTGCGTGGTGCGGGGCTACATCACCGGGTCGGGCTGGAAGGACTACCAGGCCAACGGGGCCATCTGCGGCATCGAGCTGCCGACCGGGCTCGAGGAGTCCGAGCAGCTCCCCGAGCCGATCTTCACCCCCGCCACCAAGGCCGATGTGGGCGACCACGACGAGAACGTGGACTTCGACCGCGCGGCCGAGATCGTCGGTGACCGCGCGCTGCTGGAGGAGCTGAGGCGGCTGAGCATCGGGCTGTACGAGCTCGGCGCCGCCCACGCCCGCGAGCGCGGGATCATCCTCGCGGACACCAAGTTCGAGTTCGGCCGGCGGCCCGATGGCACCATCGTCCTGGGCGACGAGGTGCTCACGCCCGACTCTTCGCGCTTCTGGCCGGCGGACGGCTATGAGCCGGGCCACGGCCAGCCCAGCTTCGACAAGCAGTACGTGCGCGACTGGGCCTCGGGCTCGGGCTGGGACCGCACGCCGCCCGCCCCGGCGCTGCCCGACGACGTGGTCGAGGGCACCCGCGCCCGCTACGCGGAGGCGTACGAGCGCATCACCGGCGAGCCCTTCTCGACCTGGCTGGAGAGCGCGCGGTCTTGAGGGCCCGTGTGTTGATTAGGCCGAAGCAGGGCATTCTCGATCCACAGGGTCAGGCGGTGGAGCGAGCGCTTCCCGCACTCGGGTTCGAGGGAGTCGCGAACGTGCACGTGGGGCGATTGATCGAGTTGGACGTTGAGGATGGTTCGCAAGTTCCCGCAATGTGCGAGCGGCTTCTGGCCAACCCGCTGATCGAGGACTACGAGGTGATAGAGGTCCCGGGCGTATGAGGTTCGGCGTGGTCCGCTTTCCGGGCTCCTGCGACGAGGTCGACGCTCTGCACGCCTGCCGGCGCTTCGGCGACGCCGAGTTGCTGTGGCACGGAGACAACGACCTGAACGGCATCGACGCCGTGGTGGTTCCCGGCGGCTTCTCCTACGGCGACTACCTGCGCGTGGGAGCGATCGCCCGCTTTTCTCCGATGATGGAGGCGGTGATCGAGTTCGCCGGCGACGGCGGGCCGGTGTTCGGCATCTGCAACGGGTTCCAGGTGCTGTGCGAGGCGGGCCTGCTTCCCGGCGCACTCCTGCCCAACGACTCGCTGCGCTTCGTCTGCCGCCAGGTGGACGTGGTGGTGGAGACCACGGACACCCCGTTCACGCGCGGGTGCGAGAAGGGTGAGCTGCTGTCGGTGCCGGTCAAGCACACCACCGGGCGCTACTTCGCTCCTCCGGGCTCGCTGCCCGAGGACCAGATCGTCCTCCGCTACGCGCCGGGCCAGAACCCCAACGGCACGATGGACGACATCGCGGGCGTGTGCAACGCGACCCGCAACGTGATGGGTTTGATGCCCCATCCGGAGCACGCGGTCGACCCGCTCACGGGCTCGGCCGACGGCGGGAGGCTGTTCGAGTCGCTCGCGATGGTCCCTGCGTGAGCTCGGCGCCCTCAGCCTCACATCGTGAGCTGGGGCTGACGGACTCGGAGTTCGAGGGAATCTGCGAGCGCCTGGGCCGCGAGCCCAACGTGCTCGAGCTGGCCGTGTTCTCGCTGATGTGGTCGGAGCACTGCGCCTACAAGCACTCGAAGAAGCTGCTGCGACTACTGCCCACCGAGGGACCGCACCTCCTGATGGGACCGGGCGAGAACGCCGGCGTCGTGGACGTGGGCGACGGCCTGGCGGTGGCCTTCAAGGTCGAGTCCCACAACCACCCCAGCGCGGTCGAGCCCTTCCAGGGCGCCGCCACGGGCGTCGGGGGCATCCTGCGCGACATCTTCGCGGTGGGGGCCCGCCCGATCGCCGTGCTCGACTCCCTGCGCTTCGGCGAGCTCGATTCGCCCCGGTCGCGCTACCTGTTCGACTACGCGGTCAAGGGCATCGGCCACTACGGCAACTCCATCGGTGTGCCCACGGTGGGGGGCGAGGTGCTCTTCGAGCCGGCCTACGAGCACAACTGTCTCGTCAACGCGATGTGCGTGGGCCTGGCCGGCCGGGACTCCCTCATCCGAAGCGCCGCCGCCGGCGTCGGCAACTCGCTCGTGCTGCTGGGCGCGCGCACCGGCCGCGACGGCATCGGCGGAGCCTCGGTGCTGGCCAGCGCCGAGTTGTCGGACGAGGACGAGTGGAAGCGGCCCAGCGTGCAGATCGGCGATCCGTTCGAGGAGTCGAAGCTCGTGGAGTGCTGTCTCGAGCTGCTGGAGCGTGGCCTGCTGCGCTCGCTGCAGGACCTGGGGGCGGCCGGGCTCTCGTCGAGCTCCTCGGAGATGGCCTCCAAGGGCGAGGTCGGCCTCGAGATCGACGTGGCCCGCGTCCCGCTGCGCGAGGACGACATGGAGCCGTTCGAGATCATGGTCTCGGAGTCCCAGGAGCGCATGCTGTGCGTGGTCGAGCCGGAGCAGCTCGACTCGGTGCTGGCTCTCTGCGAGCGCTGGGAGGTGCGCGCCACGCCGATCGGTGTGGTCACCGACACCCGCCGCCTGCAGGTGTTCGAGGGCGACGAGCTGGTGGGCGACATGCCGGTCGAGGCGTTGGTGGACGACGTGCCGCTGTACGACCTGGAGCCGGAGCCTCCGGTGCAGCCGCTCTACCCCGACCCGCCCGCCCGGCTCGGCGAGGGCGCGGGGCCCGAGGAGATCCTGCTGACCCTGCTGGGCTCGCCCAACATCGCCTCCAAGCGCTTCGTGTTCGAGCAGTACGACTCGATCGTCGGCTCTCGCACGGTCCGACGGCCGCAGGCCGCCGACGCCGCGGTGCTCACCCTGGCCCCCGACGGCGGCCGCGGGGCGCTGGCGGTGTCGATCGACGGCAACGGCCGGCGCGTGGCCATCGACCCCTACGCCGGCGCCGTCGAGGCTGTGCTCGAGAGCGCTCGCAACCTCGCCTGCGTGGGCGCCGAGCCGCTCGGCCTCACCAACTGCCTCAACTTCGGCAACCCCGAGAAGCCGCACGTGGCCTGGCAGCTCACTCGGGCGGTCGAGGGGCTCCGCGACGCGTGCCTGGCGCTCGGGGTGCCGGTGGTGGGCGGCAACGTCTCGCTCTACAACGAGGGCGGGGGCGGCCCGATCTACCCCACGCCGATCGTCGGGATGGTGGGCAAGCTGCCCGACCCCTCGGTCGTTCCCGGCATCGGCTTTGCCGGCCCGGGCCACGTGGTGGCGCTGGTCGGCGCGTTCGCCCCCGCGGTCGAGGGCAGCGAGCTCCACAAGCTGCGCGGCCGGCAGGGGGCGCAGCTGCCCGCCGTGGACCTGGCCGAGCAGGCGCGGGCGCTCGAGGCGCTGCGGGCCGCAGTACGCGAGGGAGGGCTGGCCACGGTGCACGACATCTCGGAGGGTGGCCTGGCCTGCGCGCTGGCCGAGTGCGGGATCGCCGGCGACCTGGGCGCCCGGGTGGAGCTGCCCGACGGCGTGGATCCCGAGGCGTTCCTGTTCGGCGAGGCTCCGGGGGGCACGCTCGTGGCCGGCCCGCCGGCGGCCGTGGGAGCCATCCCGGGCGCCGTCCGGCTCGGCGAGACCGGCGGCGACACGCTCGAGCTCGAGGGCCGGCTGTCGGTCCCGGTCGGGCGCCTGCGCGAGGTCTGGGAAGACGCGCTGCCGCGTCTACTGAGCTGATGAGCGAGAGCGTCAGCCGCCACCCGGTCTGCCGCCGAGGCGGCTGATCCCCTACGCGCTCTGGGTGGCCTTCGCGATCGCGCTCAACTGGTGGATCGCGGCGCAACCGCGGCTAACGCAGCAGCGCGCAGACGGCCGTGGCCTGCATCTCGCGCAACTGCGCGAGCAGCGCTCCGGTGGGGGCCGGAATGTTCAGCGAGGACGTGACCGACCGCCTGCCGTCCCGGGTGGCCGCCACCCACTGGACGTAGCCCGGGAAGTTCCCGGTGTGGCCGTAGACGGTGCCGCACCTCGACCGATAGCGGAACACGGCCAGGCCGGCCGCGTTGGCGCCAGGACCCGGCGGGCTCGACTTGCCGCCCGGGAGGAAGCGCAGTTGCCGGCGCTGCAGGTACTTCGGGAAGAGGCGCGCTCCGAGGTAACCGCGGATGAAGGTGCCGAGATCCTTCGGGGTGGAGACGATTGCACCCGAGGCCCAGGCTCCCGATGGGCTCAGCAGCGTGCTCACGTCCTCGGGCGGCGAACCGGGCTCGACGACATAGCCGTGGATGTACGGTGCCGGCAGCGGTGGTCTGGACGGGAAGCTGGTTCGCCTGAGACCGAGCGGCCTGAAGACGATGTTCCGGAGCAGCCGGCCGTAGGCACGATCACTGACTTCCTCTGCCATCAGCCCGACGATGATGTTGTCCGTGTTCGAGTACTCGTAGCGGCTGCCGGGCCTGAAGACGAGGCCGTCCTTCGCCACCCAGCTGATGATCTTGGCGGGCGACACGTAGCCGCCCGGGTCATCGTTGAACTGCTGCCGAAAGCCGTCCGACTGGGTGTAGTCGGGAAGACCGCTGGTGTGGTTCAACATCTGCCGGACCGTCACGGCACGCCACCGTCGCGGAAACCGCGGAAGGAGCTCGCCGATCGAGTCGCTCAGCCCGAGCTTCCCGTCGGCCACCAGGCGCAGCGCCACGGCGCCGCTGAAGGCCTTGGCGGCGCTGGCGATGCGCATGTAGTCGGTTGCGCGCGGGCTGCGTCCCGTGGCGACGTCGGACGTGCCGGACGTGAGCGTCGTGAGGGTTCCGCCCCGGCGCAGGGTGACGATCGCGCCCGGGGGGCCGCCCTCGGCCGCCACGAGACCGTCGAGCTGGTCCTGAAGCTGTCCCTGAACTCCGCCGGCGCTTGCAGGCGAGGCGGCCATACCGGCCGCGACGATGGTGAGCACGGCCGCCATCGCCGCTCGCTTTGTGGGCATCGGACCACTATCTCTGGGTCGCGTGGCCCCAGTCAAGGTGCCCCGGGGCGACGGGGGCCACTGGTACCCTCAGCCGGGGCAGGGTTCTCACCGCCGGAAGTTCCGGAGGACCCGCTCGCATCCCATGAAAACAGAGCTCGACCATCGCGACGGGCCTCGCGACGAGTGCGGCGTTTTCGGCGTATATGCGCCGGAGAACGACGTCGCCCGGCTGGCCTACTTCGCCCTCTTCGCCCTCCAGCACCGCGGCCAGGAATCCGCGGGCATCGCGGTCTGCCAGGACCGCCAGATCATGACCCTTCGCGACGTGGGTCTGGTCTCTCAGGTGTTCGACGAGGAGAAGCTGCGCGCTCTGCAGGGTGAGCTCGCGGTCGGCCACGTGCGCTACTCCACCACCGGCTCGTCGGCCTGGGAGAACGCTCAGCCGGTGTACCGCTCGGACCGCCGCCAGGTGGCGCTCGCCCACAACGGCAACCTCATCAACGCGGTCGAGCTCCACGCAGAGCTCACCGAGCGCGGCGTCAGCTTTCGTGGCACCTCGGACTCGGAGATCATCGCGGCCCTGCTGTCGACCCACGAGGCCGATCGCATCGAGGACGCCCTGGCCGACGTCATGCCCCGTCTGGAGGGCGCCTTCTCCACCGTGGTCATGACGAAGCAGGCGGTGGTGGCCTTCCGCGATCCGGCCGGACTGCGGCCTTTGTCGCTGGGCATGATCGGTAACCGGTACTGCGTGGCTTCGGAGAGCTGTGCCTTCGACATCATCGGGGCGGAGCTTCTGCGCGAGATCCAGCCCGGCGAGATGGTGTCGCTGAGCGAGCGGGGGATCGAGACCAAGCTGCTCGTGGAGTCCGAGCGTCGTGCCTTCTGCGTGTTCGAGCACATCTACTTCGCGCGCCCGGACTCGATTCTCGAGGGCAACCGCACCCAGGTGTCGCGACGCAAGATGGGCGAGATCCTCTGGCGCGAGGCGCCGGTCGAGGCGGACGTGGTGATCGCGGTTCCCGACTCGGGCAACCCTGCGGCGGCGGGCTACTCGAAGGCCTCGGGCATCCCGCGCGACGACGGCCTGATCAAGAACCGCTACGTGGCCCGCACGTTCATCCAGCCGGGCCAGGAGCTGCGTCGCCACGGCCTGCGCATGAAGTTCAACCCTCTGCGCGAGGTCGTCGAGGGCAAGCGCCTGGTGGTGGTGGACGACTCGATCGTGCGCGGCAACACCACCCGCCAGATCGTTCAGATGCTGCGCGACGCCGGCGCTGCCGAGATCCACATGCGCATCTCGGCGCCGCCGATCCGCTACCCCTGCCACTACGGGATCGACATGTCGACCACCGAGGAGATGGTGGCCCACGGGCGCACCCCCGACGAGGTGGCCGAGGAGCTGGGCTGCGACTCGCTGCAGTACCTCTCGCTCGACGGCGTGTACGAGGCCATCCGCTCCACGCGCGAGACCCACTGCGACGCCTGCTTCTCGGGCGAGTATCCGCTCGAGCGCACCGAGGCGGCGAACGGCAAGTTCGCCCTCGAGGAGCTCGCCGTGCTGCCCAGTCGCTGACCCGGGCGCCGGCGAGACGTTAGGCGAGGAGCGCAGCCCGAGCGGTGGTCGGGCGAGCACCGCAGCGCCCGTTCTCGCACACATGGGTGACGGGCTCGCAACGAGTTCGCCACAAGCGGCGACCTCCCGCCGCGGCCGGCGCTACTGTGGCCCTCCCGTCATGGAGCTCAGCACCGCCCTTCGCGAGCACTTCGGCTTCCCGGACTTTCGCCCCGGGCAGCGCGAGGCGTGCGAGGCGGCGCTGGCCGGTCGCGACGTGATGGTGGTGATGCCCACGGGCTCGGGCAAGTCGCTCTGCTACCAGCTTCCGGCGCTGCTGAGGGACGACCTGACCGTGGTGGTGTCGCCGCTGGTGGCGCTGATGCAGGATCAGGTCGACGCGCTGCGCGCGCGCGGGCTGGGTGACCGGGTGGCACTCGTCAACGCCCAGCAGGACGCCGCTCGCAACGCCGAGGTCATCGAACGCGCCGGCACGGGTGAGCTGCGGCTGCTGTACGTGGCGCCCGAGCGCTTCGCCGCACCCGGTTTTCTCGACCGAATGCGGTCGCAGGTCCGCGTCGGGCTGTTCGTGGTGGACGAGGCACACTGCGTCTCGCAGTGGGGTCACGACTTCCGGCCCGACTACTTCCGCCTGGCCGACGCCGCCCGCGCGCTCGGCGCCGACGCTCTGGTGGCGTCCACGGCCACCGCCACGCCGCGAGTGGCCGCCGACGTGGTCCGGCGCCTGGGTCTGCGCGATCCGCTGCAGGTGGCTACCGGGTTCGACCGCCCCAACATCAGCTTCGCGGTGGCCCGTCCAGGTGGGCACGAGAAGCCGGGGTTGATCGCCGAGGCGCTGCGGGCCGAGGACGCCCTGCCGGCGATCGTCTACGCCGGCACGCGGGCGGGGTCCGAGGAGCTCGCCCGTCAGCTCACGGCGGCGCTGGGCGAGCCCGCTGCGGCCTACCACGCCGGGCTCCAGCGCGAGCGGCGCGCCGACGTGCAGCGCCGCTTCCTCGTCGACGACATCCGGATCATCTGCGCCACCAACGCCTTCGGAATGGGCGTCGACAAGCCCAACGTTCGTACCGTGCTGCACTCGAGCGTTCCCTCGTCGCTCGAGGCCTACTACCAGGAGGCCGGACGCGCAGGGCGCGATGGCCTCCCGGCGCGGGCGCTGCTGCTGGCGGAGAACCGCGACCGGGCTCTGCACGTGCACTTCATCAAGCGCGAGGAGCTCGATCCGGACCTGCCCGGCTGGCTGGCCGATCGCATCGCGGCGAGCGCGGACGGCAACGGTCGCTACGCCCTCGACGCCTACGCGCTGGCCCGTGAGCTGCGCGGCGACGGGGAGCGCCTGCGCGCGCTGGTCGGTCACCTCACCCGGGCCGGCACGATCTCACCCTCGCCCTCCGCGCCCGACCGGATCGCGGGGCGGGTGCTGGCGCGCTTCGACGGCCGCGCGGCTGCGCTGTGCCGCTCCTCGATCGAGGAGGCCGCCCGTGCCCGCTGGCGCCAGTACCGCGAGATCTGGGCCTACGTGGAGCAGGACAGCTGCCGGCGCGAGGCCATCCTCCGGCACTTCGGTGATCCGGCCGCGGCCGCAGACGGAGCCTCCCAGCCCTGCTGCGACATCTGCGATCCGGCCCTGCGCCCGGTGGCGCCACCGCCCGACCCGGTGGAGGTGGGCAACCTCGACGAAGCCATCATCGCCGTGGCCTCGAGCGCACGTCCCGCCGTGGGCCGGACCACCTGCGCGGAGATCCTTCACGGGTCTCGATCGAAGAAGATCCAGCGCAACTCCTACGACGGGCTGCCCGCCTACGGCATCTCCTCGCATCTGCGGCGGGCCGACATCCTGGCGCGGGTCGACGAGCTGATCGGCGAGGGGCGGCTCCAGACCACGGGCGGTCCGTATCCGGTGCTGCGCGTGGCGGCGTGAGCTTTCGCGTCGCGGTCCTGATCTCGGGCGAGGGAACGAATCTCCAGGCGCTGATCGACCAGGTTCACGGTCGAGACGGAATCGAGATCGTGGCCGTGGCGTCCAGCACCGAGGATGCGCCCGGGCTGATCCGGGCTGAGCGAGCCGGCGTAGACACAGGTGTGTTCGCAATCGCCGAGCACGCCGATCGCGGCGCTCGCGACGTCGCCATGGCCGACTGGCTCGACGAGCACGATGCTCGCCTGATCGTCCTGGCCGGCTTCATGGAGCTGCTGACCCCTGTGTTCGTCGCCCGCTTCCGCGGGCGCTTGATCAACGTCCATCCCGCTCTGCTTCCGGCCTTTCCCGGCCTCAGGGCGATCGAGCAGGCGCTCGACTACGGCGTTCGGGTCACCGGCGTGACCGTGCACTTCGTGGACGAGGGCACCGACAGTGGTCCAGTTCTCTTGCAGGAGGCCTTCACTCTTCCTTACCATCGTGGTGACATCTCCGCTATTGAGCAGGGCATCCACGAGATCGAGCACCGGCTGTTGCCGGAAGCGGTGCGGCTGATCGCTCGAGGAGTGGTGCGAGCGGACGACAAGAATCCCCGGCGGGTGGACATAGATGTCTCAAACTGAGCCACATGGCATGGACGTCACGGCTCCTGGTGAGGTGCGCATTCGGCGTGCCCTGCTGAGCGTTTCCGACAAGCGCGGGCTGGTGGAGTTCGCCCGCGGGCTGGCCGAGCTCGGGGTGGAGATCGTGTCCACCGGCGGAACGGCGAGCGCACTGGTGGAGGAGGGCCTCGAGGTCCGCGCCATCGACGACTACACCGGGTTCCCCGAGATCCTCGACGGCCGCGTCAAGACACTCAACCCGCGCATCTACGCCGGGCTGCTCGCCGTGAGGCGGGAGCCCCGCCACGTCGACACGCTCAACTCCCTGGACATCGAGCCCATCGATCTGGTGTGCGTGAACCTGTATCCGTTCGAGCGCGTGGCCTCCCGGCGCGGGGCCGAGGACGCCGAGGTGATCGAGAACATCGACATCGGCGGGCCGACCCTGATCCGCGCGTCCGCGAAGAATCACGACTACGCCGGCGTCGTCGTCTCGCCCGAGAGCTACGACGCCGTGCTCGAGGAGCTGCGCGAGAGCAACGGGCGGCTGTCGCAGCGCACCCGGCAGAGCCTGGCGCTGGAGGCCTTCGCCTACACCGCGCGGTACGACTCAGCCATCTCGCGCTGGTTCGCCGAGCGCGAGGAGGACTTCCCCGCCCAGTACAGCCGGGCCTACGAGAAGGTCCTCGATCTCCCATACGGGGAGAACCCGCATCAGCGGGCCGCCTACTACGCCGAGGTCGGCGTGCGCTCGGACCTGCTGTCGATGGTGTCGAAGCTGCACGGGCGAGAGCTGTCGTTCAACAATCTGCTCGACCTGGACGCGGGACGGCGCCTGGTGGAGGACTTCGAGCTGCCCGCGGCCGCAATCGTCAAGCACAACAACCCCTGCGGCGCCGCGGTGGGCACCAGCGTCACGGACGCCTTCGACAAGGCGCTGGCCACCGACCCTCAGAGCGCGTTCGGCGGGGTGTTCTGCTTCAACCGGGTCGTCAGCACGCAGTTGGCCGAGAAGCTGTCGGCGATGTTCGTGGAGCTGGTCTTCGCGCCCGGCTACGAGGCTGAGGCGCTGGGCATCCTCGAGCGCAAGCCCAACGTTCGCATCCTCCACAACCAGGAGCGCCGGCGTCCCTCGATCAACGAGCACGACGTGAAGCGAGTGCGCGGCGGGATCCTCGTGCAGGACCGCGACACGGGGCTCGAGGTGCGCGAGGAGATGACCGTTGCCACCGAGCGCAAGCCGAGCGAGGAGGAGTGGGGAGAGCTCCTCTTCGCTCTGCGCGTGTGCAAGCACGTGCGCTCGAACGCGATCGTGCTGGCCCGTGGCCTCGCCACCGTGGGCGTGGGCGCGGGACAGATGAGCAGGGTCGACTCGGTGAGGATCGCCATCGACAAGGCCGGCGCCGCGGAGCTCTCGCTGCAGGGCGCGGCCATGGCCTCCGACGCGTTCTTCCCCTTCGCCGACGGTCCGCAGGCGGCCATCGACGCGGGGATCACGGCGATCATCCAGCCGGGCGGCTCACAGCGCGACGACGAGGTCGTGGCCGCCTGCGACTCAGCCGGGGTGGCGATGGCGTTCTGCGCGCGGCGCCACTTCCGCCACTGAGCAAGCACTTCGACGTCTGTCGAACGGTCGCTACAGTTGGCGCCGAAGGCTTCCCTATGAGAGAGCCCCACCATCCATCTCGCGACGAGATCGAGCTTGCCGCCGTGCTTCACGCCCTGAGCGATCCGGCACGCCTCGAGATCGTGCGCCAGCTCGCCATCGGCGACGAGTGCACCTGCGGGACCTTCGAGCTCGGCCTGTCGAAGGCCACGCTCTCGCATCACTTCCGCGTGCTGCGCGAGGCCGGCGTGGTGCGCACCCGGCCCGAGGGCCGCAAGCGGATGCTCTCGCTGCGCCAGGAGGAGCTCGACCAGCGCTTCCCGGGCGTGCTCGAGGCGATCGTCTCGGCCAGCGTGGCGCGCCCCGTCGCGCCTGCGCGGGCACCCAGCGCCGCCTGAGCGGAGCGCCGGGTACTCAGATGGGCCGCGTCGGACTCGAACCGACAACCTCGGGATTAACCTGCCGCACCGGCTCTCACCGGCCACGGCCGAGGCCGTGTTGCGGTCTGGACCATCTCTTCGCCCTCGACTCGACGTTAGGGCGGGCAGCGTATGGCCTCTGAGGGCTCTCCCCCGCAGGGGGTTGCCTGCTGATAGCCCAATCCTGAGGATTGTCACGCTTCGGTACCTCAGGCTCTAAGGGTGTCCCAGCACACAGCTGCCGACGAACTAGAGGTCTCCCTGCTAGCGCTCCTTTTATGTTGAAGTCCCTCGCTCTGCCAATTGAGCTAGCGGCCCACGGCTGAGTCTAGCCCGCGCCAGAGTCGCCGGACTCGGCGTCGTCGGGCTGCAGCCAGGTCTGCAGGCGCTCCTTTCGTCCCACCAGCACCGCTCGCGTGATGGCTTCCGAGCCGAAGCGGTCCCGCACGTCGTCGATGGTGGTGTCGAGAGTGCGGCCACGCTGGCCGCCGATCGGCAGCGCCAGCTGGACGCCGTCGTCGTCCTCGAGGTTGGTGAGCGACAGGCCGACCAGCGTGATCCCGTCGCGCTCGATCGTCGGCATGGCGCCGCGCAGGAGCGAGCGCGCGGTGGCGAGGATGTCCTCGGTCCGGTTGGTGGCCTCGAGCATCGTCTGGGAGCGCGTGGCGCGGCGCGTGTAGTCCCGGAAGCGCAGGCGCAGAACCACCGTCCGGCACAGGAACTCCTTGGCGCGCAGCCGGCGCCCCAGCCGGTCGGCCAGCGCCACCACCATCGTGTCGAGGCTCTCGAGAGTGACGGGTATGCGGCCGAAGGCCCGCTGCGATCCGATCGAGCGCCGCCGGCGACCGGTGCGGACCCGTCGCGGATCGCGGTTGTTGGCCAGCGCGTGAACCTGCCGGCCGGAGGCGCGGCCCAGCATCTGGATGAGCTCGGGCTCGCTGATCTCGGCCACCTGCCCCACGGTCTTCAGGCCATGGGCGTGCAGCTTGCGCGCGGTGGCCTCCCCCACGCCCCAGAGCCGCTCGACCGGCAGGGGATGGAGAAACGCCACCTCGTTGTCGGGGTCGACCACCAGCAGCCCGTCCGGCTTGGCCGCCGCGCTGGCCACCTTCGCGAGGTGCTTGGTGCGGGCCACCCCCACGGTCACCGGCAGGCCAACCTGGTCGCGGACTTCGCGACGCAGCCGCGTGGCGATCTCCCGTGGCGTGCCGGAGATGCGCTCGAGCCCACGCACGTCGAGGAAGGCCTCGTCGATCGAGAGGGCCTCCACCAGCGGCGAGGTCTCGCGGAAGATCGCCATCACTTCCCTGCTGGCCTCGACGTACGCGTCCCAGTGCGGCTCGACCACCACCGCGCCGGGACACAGGCGCCGCGCCCGGGCGCCGCCCATCGCCGACTGGACGCCGTGTGCCTTGGCCTCGTAGCTCGCCGCCAGCACCACCCCGCCACCGACGATGACAGGGCGCCCGCGCAGGCTTGGATCGTCCCGCTGCTCGACCGAGGCGAAGAACGAGTCGATGTCCGCATGAAGGATGGTGGCCTGCGCAGCCATCGAACATACGTTCGCATCAGACCCGGCGGAACGCACGATGGCGTGCAGGCCACCGGTGGAGTAGGGGCGACGGGATTCGAACCCGCGATCCCCGGCGTGAAAGGCCGGTGTCCTGAACCGCTAGACCACGCCCCCTTGGCCAGGCAAGTGTACGACGACCCTTAGACCGGCTCCTCCATCGCGTCCGGGTCGTAGGTGGCGTTCGAGGCTGCGAACACGAGCAGGGCCACGATCATTCCGGCGATGTGGCTCGCGGCCAGGAGGACGATCAGGCCGCACACTCCTGCCGCCACCGCCGAGAAGAGCACGTAGGCCAGCGGCACGGACAGAATGCGCGCGGTGCCAGCCGAGCAGACCAGCCAGGCCAGCGGCCCGACGATGAAGCCGTAGTCCTCGAAGAAATCGTCTCCGAGAGGCAGCGCGATGAGGAGACCGAACAGCGCTCCGACGAGCAGTGCCTGCACGATCAAGGACTTCCAGAACAGCCGAGGATCCACGAAGGCGGATACTAGACTCGGCCTCGCGGGCGGTTAGCTCAGTTGGTAGAGCGCCTCCCTTACAAGGAGGAGGTCGCCTGTTCGAGCCAGGCACCGCCCATCCTCACGGATCCGCTTCCGAAGCGGAACCTTCCACGCGGGAGGGGAGAGACGCGAGGTACGCCGTGCGCTACTGCTTCTCGTCCGGAGCGCCTGCGAGGGGCCGCCTGGGCGGGGGTCCTGTATCGCGCCGAGACGGGCAGCGCAACGGTCAGCGCTAGATCGGCTCGCCGGGGAAGCGCAGGTCGAAGCGCTGGAGGAGCTCGGGGACGCTGTCGGGGTCCATCTCGAGCTCGTAGCGTGCGCAGAGCTCGGCCAGGGTCCCGGGCGGGGCTTCGGTGACGCCGCCGAGGTCGACGAGCTCGTCGAAGAAGCGCTCGAAGCCGGCTGGGGAGATGATCTCGAGTAGCCGCGCCGGCTGATCGCCGGCGTTCCAAAAGGTGTGCCATTGGTTGCGGGGCTTGAAGATGAGATCGCCGGGGCTGCCGACCACCACCTCGTCGCCCAGCAGCGCCCCGACTCGCCCCTCAAGCACGTAGCTGTACTCGTCCTCGCGGTTGTGCCGGTGCAGCGGAGCAGCCAGTGCGTGCGCCGACAGCGGGTGTTCGACCAGCGAGAAGCGCTCGTCGGCCTCCGCGCCGTCGATCATGAAGCGGACCCCGATGCTGCCCAAAAAGCCCGCCCTCCCGTCGTTTGCTCCGACCACCTTCGCTGCCGTGGTTTGCATTTCCGTCTCCTTTGAGTAGACAGTGGTGTCGCGGGAAATCAATAACACAGATCAATCCGTTCTGTCAAGATTGATCGAACACAGATGACCGACGAAAAACGCTCCTATCGGAAGAAGCGGCGCGCCGAGCTGGAGGCGCAGACCCGTCGCCGGATCACCGAAAGCACCGTCGAGCTACACGGGACGCTCGGACCGTCGCGCACGTCGATCAGCGCCGTGGCCGAACACGCCGGGGTCCGTCGCTCCACCGTCTACCGGCACTTCCCGGACGAGGCCGCCCTGTTTACCGCCTGCACCTCGCACTGGATGGCCTCCAACCCCATGCCCGACCTGGCTCGCTGGGCCGCGATCGACGACCCCGACCAACGCCTGCGGAGCGCGCTTGAGGAGCTCTATGCCTACTACCGCGGCACCCAGCCGATGATGGACAATCTCCATCGCGACGAGGCCGCGATGCCGACCGTCAAGCAGCTGTTTGGGGGCTTCCGCGACTACATCGCGGCCGCTCGCGAGACGCTCATGGAGCAGCGGCGGGTGCGCGGTCGCGCCCGCCAGCGAGTACACGCGGCCGTCGGCCACGCGCTGGCCTTCGCCACTTGGCGCTCACTCGCGCGCGAACAGGGACTTGACGACGAGCAGGCGGCCGAGCTGATGTGCCGACTAGTCGCCGCGGCTGCGCACCACCCGGACAAGCGCCCGCGGACGCACCGCCACTAGCCCGGCCGCCACTGCATTCGGCGCGACGGAGATGTCCCGCTCACCGCCGCCCGCCAGTCCTCCCGACGACCAGCGACAAGTTGGCAACGGACGCAACGGCGCTCCTCCCTCGCGCCAGATGCGAGCGTCTCTCAGGTCGAGCGTCAGACGACCGGAATGGACGACGAGCAGGCTATCGCGCGACGCGCGAGGCGCTTTCGCAAGTCGCGCAAAGCAGCAGTCGTTTCTCGTCGCCGGGACCCGGAAGGATGCGTTGGAGGAAGGGACTCAAGTGACGGATCTCAAGTGACGGATCTTTCTGCGTCGGTCGTTGTGGGGCTTGCCTGTGCCGTGTTGTCGGCGTTCGGCACCAACCTGGCCTTCCTGTATAAGCACCGCGGCGCCGTCGCCGCGCCCGACGTGGACATGCGCCACCCGTTGCGCAGCGCAGCCGACCTGTTCCGCTCGAGGTGGTGGACGGTCGGGTGGCTCGTGGCGGTCGCGGCCTTCTTGGCGCATGTCGGGGCGCTCGCCCTTTTGCCGCTTTCGACGGCTCAGGCGGTCCTGTCGGGAGGATTCGTGCTGCTTGCCGTGCTCGCGGAGCGCTTCTTCGGCTTCCAGCTTGGCCGCCGCCAGTGGATCGGGATCATCCTGGTGGCCGTGTCGCTCGCGCTCCTGGGCGTAACGGGCACCGAGTCCGGCGGCGACACCTCCGACTACTCCCTTACGGCGCTGATCCTCTTCGAGGGTGGCGGCATCGCTCTGGGGCTCGTTTTCATCCTCTCGCACCGCATCGAGCGGGTGAGGGCGCAGCACGGCGTCCTGCTGGGCGCGGCGGCGGGCCTCGGCTTCGGAATCTCGGATGTGGCGATCAAGGCGTTGAGCGACGATCTCGAGAGGGGCATCGTCGGTCTCCTCAGCCCCTGGAGTGCTCTCATCGTGATCGCGGCCGTCGGCTCCTTCTTTGCTTCCGCGCGGAGCCTGCAGGTGGGCGACGGCGTGGCCGTGATTGCGGTCACCTCCGTCGCCGCCAACATGTCGACGATCGTTGCCGGGATGGTCGTCTTTGGCGATCCGCTGGGTGACGACTTCCTCGTGGTCGCCGTCCGCCTCACCGCGTTCGTGCTCGTGCTCCTGGCCGCCGCGTTGATGCCTGCCCCGGTCCGTGCCGGAGAGGTGTTGAAGGAGCCGCGCGCTGAGCAGCTCGGGACCTCTCCCACCGCCGCGTGAGGGCTCGGCGTGCTAGACGGCCGCGCTGCCGCCGGCGATCCGGCTGCGGACCAGGTCGGCGATCTCGGCAGCATGCCCCGGCGCGATCCCACTGATGATGCCCTTGCCGCCGGTGGTCGACACCGCGAGGCGTGCTCCGAACCACTTCCCCCTTACGCCCACCGAGGACACCTGCTCGTACGGGAAGGCAAGCGTCTCACGCACCGCTATGAAGAGCAGCCGCCGGTCGGTGGCCACGAGGACGCCATCGTGACCTGCGCTGATCCCCGGCGCCATGTCAATCACGTCCTCATCGTCGTGGACGAGTTCGCCGAGCCTGTGGATCAGAGCGCGGGTCTCCTCGACCGCTCGGCGGTCAGCCCACGCCCCTCCTAGGTCCCGATCCGCCCGCTCAGCGTCATCTCGAGCCGCCGCCCGGATCGCCTCGACGTTGCGTGCGGCGGACTCGATCTCCTCGGCCAGCCGCCTCATCTTGCGCTCATCCCGGCGGGGAAACGTGACCTCGCGGCACCATGTCGGACCCTCGATCTTGAGAGTCAGCTCGTGACGGTGGAAGCGACCCGCACCCAGCCTGTCCTCGATCCGTGCGCTGACCGCCGGCGTCAGCTCGTGGTTCCCGTCGGCCGTGCTCACCCGGTCGGCGTAGAGGATTACCTCGTGGCCGTAGGAGGCCAGCGGCCTCGCGGTCCTGGCCGCCCGCAGTTGACGCTGAGCAAGCTCGATAGCGCGATTGTGCGCCTTCTCGGCCTGCCTGAGCGCCCGCTGGGCGGCCGCGATCTCGTCGTGCTCCTCGCGCAGCAGGTCCCGCAGCGGCCGGGCGGCGACCTCGATGGCCTCACGCTTGCTCTCCGAAGCGGCCATGGGCTTCGACACTAGATCACCCTCGCGGTCGGGACAAGCGTCCCTCCGTCGTGAGAGATAAACGGCGACTCGCGAGCCGTTGGCGCGGCGGCAGCGCCGTTCCCCCTTGGTGTGTGGCCGGCGTCTCCGCCGGCCGCGTGACCACCGCTCCTTCGGGCCAGACGCGGCACGCCAAGCTCCTGCGGTCTCGCTTCCGCTTCCGCGTGAAAGCAGAAGCAATCATGTGGAAGCGCTTTGGAAGCGACAAACCGCAGCAGAGCGCAGCAGCCAGGTGCGATTCGTCGCTCGCCGAGCGGAATGAGCGACAGACGGCAGTAGATCGCAGCCCCTGCTCGCGCCTTACAAGGAGGGAGGTCGCCTGTTCGAGCCAGGCACCGCCCACCTGCCCGCCCGCCTCGCACCGCTCCGCATAGCCCCGCAGACCGCGTAGGCAAGCGCCGTCTGCGGGGCCTTGCGGGGCTATGCGCGGGCAAGTGTGCTCGTGGCGCTGACGCGAGCACCCGGCACCTGCACCGAGCCCGGCTGCGCAGCACCTGACCGCCGAGGCGGCTGTCCGCGCCGCCCGGATGGTCCGGGGCGGCGGGTCTAGGTCCTCTCGATCACACCTGGGCGTGTGAGCGACCAGATCACCCACACGTCGAGCGCGATCACGAGGATCGCCCAGAAGGGGTAGTAGGGGATGAAGAAGAAGTTCGCGAGCGCGCTGAGCGAGGCCAGGAAGATCGCCGTGACCACTGCCCAAACCGCGCCGGTGAACAGTCCCCAGCAGGTGAAGAGGAGCAGGATCCCGATCAGCAGGTGGATCCATCCCCAAACCGTCGTGTCGAGTT
The DNA here is from genome assembly GCA_963826165.1 of uncultured Thermoleophilaceae bacterium. Taxonomy (GTDB): domain Bacteria; phylum Actinomycetota; class Thermoleophilia; order Solirubrobacterales; family Thermoleophilaceae; genus JACVRW01. Next base: position 169,542 of record CAWGWC010000002.1, read on the forward strand.
CGAACGTGTAGTTGCGCCCGATGACGAAGAACTCGTCGTCGAAGATCGCGGCCAACCCCGCGATCACCTGAAAGCCACCGATGAGCATGATTGCGACCGCAGCGAAGGTAATCCCGCCGATCGCCCACCCCGATGGTTGCTGATCCCTGCTGGTTCGGTCGTTCGCCATGGTGGCGCTCCTCTCTAGTCCTCGATACAGGCTCCGGCCGATAGGTTCGCCGCACGCTGTCCGGTCCCTGCCCGGTGGGGATCGCTATAGGCTCGCCAGACCATGGCGCGCGAGACGGCACCGGTCCTGATCGCCTACGACGGCTCGGAGGGTTCGCGGGCCGCCGTCCGGCACGCTGCTGAGCTTTTTGCCGGGCGGCCGGCTGTGCTGGCGACGGTCTGGGAGCCCGCCCTGGCGGCAGTGCCGGTAGCCCTACCCGGCACCATGGGGCTGAGCCAGCTGCCGCCGGACCCGGCAACCATTGAAGCGATCGATCGCCACCAGCATGAGCACGCCTCGACCGTTGCCGCCGACGGAGCCGAGTTTGCCCGCTCCGTCGGGCTGGTTACGGAGCCGCAAGCCGTGCCGGACGAAGTCGACGTGGCGGACACGCTGATCGACATCGCGCGGGAGCGAGGCGCGGCCGTCGTCGTGGTGGGCTCGCGTGGGATCTCGGGGCTGCGCGGTCGCCTGCTCGGAAGCGTGTCGCGGAAGCTGATCGAGCATTGCGACCGGCCGGTCCTGGTCATCCGCGACGAACCCGCCTAGCCCCCCGGGTCCAAGCGAGCAACCGGGCGAGGCTCCTCATGCACTGTGCTGCTCGGGGCCGCGCGGGAGTCGAGCGGCCGCGGCCAGGCCGACTAACCCAAGCGCGGCGAGCACGACCATGGCCACTACATAGCTTGTGTTTCCCGATCCGAGGTTGGAGACCAGGATCGTGCCGGCTATTGCGGTGCCGAACGACGAGCCGAGGTTGGGGACGCTGCGCGACAGCCCCGAGATAGGCAAGCGCCGTCTACGGGCCATGCGGGGCTATGCGCAGGCCACCCGCGACACAGCTGGTGGCGCAGGCTCGGAGGTGCGTCACGGTTGTTCAACAAAGCGCGTGCCGACTAGCGGTGGGCAGGGTCCCCCTCTGCGGCCCGGGACGCCTCCGGTGCTGCGGCTCTGAGTGTCTGCCGTGCGAAAATCCGGGCCGCACCGGCTACTGAACCCGACGAAGTTCGGCGAGCCGACCGTGTCGAAGTTCAGGTTGACGGCGATGCTCTTCAGCTCACGGGAAGTGAGCCTGAAGCGCGCTA
>CAWGWC010000003.1:0-368691 GCA_963826165.1 uncultured Thermoleophilaceae bacterium
CCCTCACTCGCAGATCCCCAGCACCGTCTTGACGCACCCCTGCAGCTGCCGCGCCTTGCGCTGGAACGCTCCCAGGGCCGGCTGGGCGGTCCACTGGCCGTCCCTGAAGGCCTGCAGGCCCGAGTAGTTGAACACGCTGCCGCCCCGTCCGTAGGAGGAGGCCCAGGTGAACCAGTAGACGCGAGCGAGCCCGAGTGAGCGACGCTGCTTGGCCAGCGTGTCGTAGGCGCGGGCGAGCTTGAAGGCCATGCTGCGCGGCGTCTCGTGGGCGAGGTACCGAATTCGGCGGGTCTTGCCCTTGGAGGCGGGCCAGGAGATCTCGGTCAGGTAGATCGGCTTGCCGCCGTCGCCGCGGCGCTTGAGAGCCCGGCGAAACAGCTTCGTGGCCAGCACCGAGCGCTTGACGGTCTGGGGGAAGATCTGCAGGGCGGCCACGTCGAAGTTGCCCTTGATGCCCCCGCGAGCGTACATCTCGTCCAGCTCCTCCCACGCCCTTTGGGTGATGCCGGCCAGCACCACGCGGGCACCGGGGTCGCGGGACTTGACCGCCCTGTAGGACGCCTGGAGCAGCCGCCCGTACCCGCCCGGATGACCCCAGCGGCTGTTCACCGGGGCGTTCCAGTACAGGCGCAGGTGCGGCTCGTTCCAGATCTGCCAGTCGCGCACCGGGCGCTTGGGCAGGTCGGGGTTGGCCGTCCAGAACGTGCCCTTGGACCCGTAGCGGTCGACGAGCGCGCCCAGGTATCGCGCGAAGGTGGCGGGATCGCGAGGCGGGGACTTGAAGCGCGAGCGGTAGGCGCGCGCCCATCTCGGAGCGTCGGTGACCACCGGCAGCAGGTCGATGCCCCGCAACGCGGAGCGCCGGACCAGCCCGTCGGTCTTCGAGAAGTCGATCGGCCGGCCGCGCCTGGGCTGGGCGGTGATCCAGGTGAAGTCGGCGCGTACGGACTCCACCCCGGACGAGGCCATCAGGTCCCACTGGTAGTCCTGAGCGTCGTCGGCCACCGCCGTGAAGAACGGGGTCATGTGCACTCCGAAGAAGCCCTGAGGCACGCTGCGCGGCGCCGCCAGGGCGGCCGGGACGGCCACGAGCAGCGCGGCGAGCACGGCCAGGACAACTTTGTTGAGCATCTTCACGTCCAAGGGGAACCCGGGAGCATAGGGAGCGTTGCGGAGTCCCCCGGCCGCTCATGCCCGGCGCCCGATGAGGCAGACTTAGGGGTCATGCTCACCTCCGGCGCCACGCACGAGGTAACCAACCAGGCCCCGCCCGTCGTCCCTTACAACGTGTTCGAGGCCGACTTTCCTCTGCGCGAGGCACTCGAGCGCGAAGGCGGCGGCTGGGGCGTCGACCGCCTGCGCGACACCGGGCAGCTGGCCGGAACGCGTGAGGCGCTCGAGCACTCCGAGCGGGCGGAGCGCAACGAGCCGGTGCTGCGCACGCACAACCGGTACGGCAAGCGCATCGATGAGGTGGAGCTCGACCCGTCCTGGCACTGGTGCCTGCGGCAGGCGATCGAGCGGGAGATCCATTCGCTGCCGTGGAGGGATCCTCAGCCCGGGGCCCACGTGGTGCGGGCCGCCCTCATGTACACGTGGAGCCAGGTCAACGCCGGCGTGATGTGCCCGGTGTCGATGACCTATTCGGCGATTCCCGCTCTGCGTGCGGAGCCCGGGCTGGCCGCCGAGTGGGAGCCGCGCATCACGAAGCCCTCCTACGAGGACGGAGCCCTGGCCGGCATGGCCATGACCGAGAAGCAGGGCGGGTCCGACGTGCGCGCCAACACCACCCGCGCCGAGCCGGCCGGCGACGGCGACTGGGAGCTCACCGGCCACAAGTGGTTCTGCTCCTATCCCTCCTGCGACGTGTTCCTCACGCTTGCCCAGACCCCGGCCGGGCTGTCCTGCTTTCTGTTCGAGTCGAGCGATCCCGGCTTTCGCATCCAGCGCCTCAAGGACAAGCTGGGCACCCGGTCACTGCCCTCGAGCGAGGTCGAGTTCGAGCGGGTGCGAGCGCGCCTCGTGGGCGAGGAGGGCCGCGGCGTGCCGACCATCATCCGCATGGTCAACCACACACGGCTCGACTGCCTGATCGGGTCAGCGGCCTCCATGCGCTGGGGACTCGTGCAGGCCGTCCACCACACCCGCCATCGCTCCGCCTTCGGCAAGCTCCTGGCCGACCAGCCCCTGATGCAGAACGTGCTGGCCGACCTGGCCGTCGAGTCGGAGGCGGCCACCGCGGTGGCCCTGCGCGTGGCCCGGGCCTACGACGAGGACGACGGGCAGTTCCGGCGCATCGCCACGGCGGTGATGAAGCACTGGGTCTGCAAGCGGGCTCCGTGGCACGCCACCGAGGCGCTCGAGTGCCTCGGTGGCAACGGCTACGTGGAGGAGTCCGGGCTGCCGCGGCTGCTGCGTGACTCGCCCCTGAACTCGATCTGGGAGGGGTCGGGCAACGTCTCCGCCCTCGATGTGCTGCGTGCCCTGACCAGGGAGCCCGAGGCGCTGCCCGCGTTCATGGCCGAATGTGAGCTGGGGCGCGGCGCAGACCGCCGCCTCGACGCGCTGCTCGACCGGCTCGGCGCCCTCACCTCCGAGGATCCCGAGTTCGAGGCACGCCGCGTGGTGTCAGAGCTGGCTCTCGCCCTCCAGGCGAGCCTGCTCGTGCGCACTGCGCCGCCCGCCGTGGCGGACGCATTCTGTGCCGGTCGCCTCCAGGACGGCGGCGGCCGCGTCTTCGGGACGCTGCCCGCCGGGGTGGACACGGCCGCGATCACAGAGCGGGCGCTCGCTGCCTGACGCGCTCTCCTACGAGGTCACGGGCCGCATCGCCCGGATCACGCTCGACCGCCCCGAGCGCGGCAACGGCATAACGATGGCGATGCCGGGAGAGCTGGCGGCCCGAGTGGAGGAGGCGAACCTCGATCCTGCCGTGCACGTGATCGCCCTGGCGGGCAACGGCAAGGGCTTCTGCGGCGGCTACGACCTGGTCGACTACGCGGAGAGCCGGCCTCCCAACCACGATCCCTCCGAACCGTGGGACCCGGTGACCGACTGGCAGATGATGAGCCGCAACCTGCGCGGCTTCATGAGCCTGTTCCACTCCGACAAGCCCGTCGTCTGCAAGGTGCACGGCTTCTGCGTCGCCGGTGGCACCGACATGGCGCTGTGCTCGGATCTGCTCGTGATCGCCGACGATGCCCGCATCGGCTACCCGCCCGCTCGCGTCTGGGGTGTTCCCACCTCCGCCCTGTGGGCCTTCCGGGTCGGCGACCAGCGGGCCAAGCGGCTGCTCTTCACCGGCGACCTGATCGACGGCGCCACCGCGGCCGAGTGGGGCCTGGCCATCGAGGCCCACCCGGCGGGTCAGCTCGACGAGCGCTTCGAGGCCCTGATCGGGCGGATCGCGCTCACGCCGGTCAACCAGCTGGTGATGATGAAGCTCATGGTCAACCAGGCGCTGTACGCACAGGGGCTCCAGGCCACCCAGGCGCTCGGGGTGTTCTTCGACGGAATCGCCCGGCACACACCCGAGGGCTATGCCTTCCAGCAGCGCGCGCAGGAGTTCGGCTTCAAGGCGGCGGTGCGCGAGCGCGACGCGCCCTACGACGCGTGATGCGGATCCTCACGGCCCTGCTGTGCCTCGCCCTGCTGGCCGGCGGCTGTGGCGGGGACGACGACGAGTCGCCCGGGTCGGCGGCGAGCGGAGACGCCGCGGGCGAGCGGTCGCCGGGTGAAACGCCGGCGCCGGGCTCGACTCCGGACCCGGACCCGGCCCCGGCCCCGGGCGAGAGCGAGCCCGACGGTGGCGATCAGGCGCCGCCCCAGGACGACCCGCCGGCTTCGCCCGACGAGGACCCGCCGGACGCCTCCGAGCCGGCTCCCCGTAACCCCGGTTCTCGCGCCGGCGGGGACGCCCGGCGGGTGCGCGCCACGATCACCCGCTTCCTGGCCGCGCTGCGAGCCAAGGACGCTGCCGCCAGCTGCGCTGCCTTCACGCGCGAGGTGCGCAACCTGGCCGGAAGCACGCTGGGCGGCGACTGCCCCAGGGGCATGGAGTTCATTCTTCAGCTGATCGCCCCTGACGCGCGGGCCTTCGAGCGGGTGCGGATCAGATCGGTACGGGTCGACGGCGACCGCGCCCTCGCCCGCCTGCGCCTGCCACAGGAGCTGCGCACGTTGCCCCTGCTCGCGCTGATCGCTCCGCGCCAGCGCCTCACGCTCGAGCGCGAGCGCGGGAGCTGGCGGCTCGGGCTGCCGCTGCCCTGAGGTCCTAGGGCTCGGTCTCGCCGTCGAACAGGCCGAGCGGCGCCCCCTGAGGATCGGCCGCCACGGCCACGCCACCCACCGGCGTCTCCGTACGGGGCATGATCGTCGATCCCCCCAGCTCCTCGACGCGCCCGCAGGCCGCGGCTGCGTCCTCGACGCTGAAGCTCACCTGCCAAGTGGGCGTGACCCCCGGCACCGGCAGCTGCATGGCACCGCCCGTCAGCCAGCCCTCGGAGTTGCGGGCGTTGGCGTAACCGCCGCCCCCCTCGAGCTCCTCCCAGGTCCAGCCGAACAGCTCGGAGTACCAGTCCCTGGCGGCGGGCAGGTCCGAGCTCGAGAGCTGCTGCCACACCATCGTGCCCGTGTCGTTCACCAGCCCCGCGCCGAAGACCTCGCCCGGCTGCCACAGAGCGAAGGGGGCACCCTGCGGATCACTGAGAGTGGCCGAGCGGCCCGCAGGTGACATGTCGTCCGTGCTCTCCACCGTGGCCCCGGCCTCGCGGGCGCGCTCGGCGGTCGCGTCCACGTCCTCGACCGAGACGTACGAAAGCCAGAGCGGCTCGCCCTCGCGCAACCCTGCCACCGCCGACCCGTCCTTCGAGAACTCGGTGTAGTTGCCCCGCGGGCCCCTCTGGTCCTGCGCCTCCCAGCCGAAGAGCTCACCGTAGAACGTCTTGGCGGTCTCGCGATCGGACACCCCGAGGTCGGCCCAGCAGAACGTGCCGGGCGCGTAGCGCTCGCGCCGTCCCATCAGTCGTCGAACCGGCCCGCGAACAGGGCGAAGACCGCTCCCTGAGGATCCTGGGCCACCACGATCTCGCCTCCCGGCACCTCCGTGCGGGGCATGATCACGACGCCTCCCGCTTCGGCGATCGCGGCGGCGGCGGCGTCTAGGTCGTCAGCGCCGAAGTACACGAGCCAGTGGGCCGGCGCGGGTGAATCGTCGGGCAGCTGCATCATCCCGCCGTTGAGGGTCTCGCCCTGCCAGATGCCCCAGTAGGGCACGTCCTCGCCGGCGGGCGGCTCACCGGTGGCGGGCTCGATGCGCCAGCCGAACAGGTCGGAGTAGAACCGGCTGGCCCGCTCGGGATCGCGCGTGTTGAGCTGGTTGAGGGTGAGCGCGCCGTGGGCGTTGACGTGCTCCGCGCCGATGCTCTCGCCCGCCTGCCAGACGGCGAAGATCGCTCCGGTGGGATCCTGGATCACCGCCATGCGCCCCGCCTCCATCACGTCGAACGGGCCGGCCATCACGCTGGCCCCCAGCCCGGCGGCCTTGGCGGCCGCCGCGTCGGCGTCGTCGACCGTCACGTACGAGGTCCACGCGGGCGGCATGCCCGGTGGCCCGGTGGACAGCCCGGCCACGGTGCGCCCGCCGAGGCTCGCCATCGTGTACGTGCCTCCCTCGGGAATCGGCTCGTCACGGCTCTCCCAGCCGAACAGCCCGCTGTAGAAGCTCGTGGCCGCCTCCTGGTCGGTGGTGCCGAGGTCAGCCCAGGAGAAGGTCCCGTGAGTGTGGTGCTCTCGCTCGCCCATGGCGGTAGCTATACCGCAGCGGGGGCGGGCTTGACCTTGTCCTTGTGCAGGGCGAGGTACACCAGCCCGGCGAGCATCACCCCGAAGGCGAGCAGCGCGAGGACGACCGAGAGGGCGTCCTCGTGGATGGTCTCGTCGAAGGCGAGCACGCCCAGCAGCACGCTCACGATCGGGTCGAAGGACATCTGCGTGGCCACCGCCGGAGCCAGCGCGCCGGTCTGGAGCGCGGCCATGCTCAGCATCATGCTGAGGTAGCCCACGACCACCAGGGCGTACAGCTGCCAGTGGACGAGCGGGCCGAACAGGCCGTCCTCGAACTGGTCGACGGCCGCCTTGGTGAGCGCGGCGCTGAGCGCGAACAGGATGCCGGCGGCTATCCCGAGCAGCGCGGCGCGCCGTGTGGCGTCCCGGCCGCGGGCCGCCACCACGAGTGCCGCGCAGGCCACGCCGCAGAGGACGAAGGAGATGATCCAGGCGCGGGCGGAGGCGTTGTTCACCCCGCCCTCGGGATCGGAGACCCACAGGAACGCCGCCAGGCCCACCGTCACGGCCACGGCCGCCACGAGATCGTTGCGGGAGGGCTTGCGGCCGCCCAGCCTTGCGTTCAGGGGCAGCGCGAACACCACCGCGGTGGCCAGCAGCGGCTGGACCACCACCAGGCGCCCGATGGCCAGCGCGCCCGCCTGGGCGGCGAACCCCAGGCCGGCGGCGGCGATGCCGGCCAGCCAGCGGGGCTTGCGGGCGAGCTCGAGCAGGAAGCCGGCCTTGGCCGCCTCCTCTTCGGAGGACTGGGACGCCACCTGCGCCTGAAGGACGGTGCCGAGCGAGAACAGCAGCGCGGCGACTAGGGCCAGGACCACTTCCATCACGGCCGGACCCTACATATGAGCTCCGTCAGCCCTCCAGGCGTTCGGCGTCCACGTTCTCGGGCGGCCCGTCGACCAGCCGGTTGATCGCCCACAGCACGACGCCGACGGCCAGCAGGATGAGCGCGCGCAGCACCAGCGAGAAATCGTCGAGAGCGGTGTCCACCAGCAGCCACGCTGCCACCAGCGCACCCAGCATCGGGAAGATCGCAGGGCCCTGGAAGTGGTCGTGGTCTACCTGATTGCTGCGCAGCACGAGCGCAGCGACGTTGACCACCGTGAACACCGACAGGAGCAGGATCACCGTGGTGTCGGCGAGCGTGGCCAGGTCCCCGGTGCAGATCAGCGCGATCGCGATGGCGGTGGTGAGGATGATGGCCACGAACGGCGTGCGGCGCGAGGGCAGCGTGCGGGAGAAGACGCGGGCCACGATCCCCTGGTCGGCCATTCCGTAGACGATGCGCGACGCCATGATCATGTTGATGAGCGCGCTGTTGGCCACCGCCATCAGCGCGATGAAGGCGAACAGCTTGGTCGAGATCCCGAGCGGACCCTGCTCCACCACCTCGAGCAGCGGCGCGTCGGATCCGGACAGGTCTGCGGTGGGCACCACGAGCGACGCGGTGAGGGTCACCAGCAGGTAGATCACTCCGGCCACCGCCAGGCCCGTGAACAGCGCTCGTGGGAACGTGCGCGCCGGGTGCTTGGTCTCCTCCGCGACGTTCACGGAGTCCTCGAACCCGATCATCGCGTAGAAGGACAGCGCGGTGCCGGCCACGATCGCCGTGACCACGCTCTCCCCCTCCTTGAACTCGAAGTTGCGGGAGAAGTCGCCCGAGCCCTCGCCCAGGGCGGCCACGCCGATCACCACGATCAGGATCAGCCCGATGACCTCGATGGAGGTGAGCACCAGGTTGAGCCTCACCGACTCGGCTATGCCGCGCATGTTGATGGCGGCGACGAGCACGATGAAGATGATCGCGGCGAGCACGAGCGGGAGGTCGACGAACTCGCTGAGGTAGTCGCCGGCGAAGGCTCGCGACAGGGTGCTCGCCGAGGCGATGCCCGAGGACATGACCGCGAAGGCGACCATGAAGGTGAAGAACGGCATCCGAAACGCGCGCTGGGTGTAGAGAGCGGCGCCGGCGGCCTGCGGGTACTTCGACACGAGCTCGGCGTACGCGAAGGCGGTGAACAGAGCCAGCACGAAGGCCGACATGAAGGCGGTCCAGATCGCACCGCCCGTCTCGGCCCCCACCTCGCCCACCAGCGCGTAGATCCCGGCGCCGAGGATGTCCCCGATCACGAAGACCGTGAGGAGGCCAGGGCCTATCGCGCGCTTCAGGTTGGTCTCGGGCTCATCCGAGCCCTCAGCCCCGGCGCGCACCGCGCTTTCGTCCATGCGGACAGACCTGCCCGAGAACAGCGGGCGGGCAAACCTACGTCTACTCGGAGCCGACCCAGGTGATGCCGTACCGCTCGGACGCCGCAGCGTAGGCGTCGGGGCCCAACCGTCCGGCCGCGTCCGCGTCGGCAAGCTCGCGGAAGAAGCCCTCGAGACCCGCTGGAGCGGTCACGACGAGCACCCGCCCGGTCCGCGGCACCACGCGTCTCTGCGAGTGGGGCACGCCCCGAGGAGCGAACACGAGCCCGCCGGGACCCGTCCGTAACTCCTGCTCGCCGACCTGGAATACGTGCTCGCCCTCCAGCACGTAGAAGAGCTCGTCCTCGTGCTGGTGGACGTGCAGCGGCGTGTCGACCGGCTCGTTCTCCTCGAACAGTGCAAAGGCGCCGGCGGTGGTCTCGGCTGAGGCCTTGATCAGGACTTCGACCTCGCCGAAGGCCAGGCGCTCACCCTCCTCTGCGGCTAGCCCGTAGACTGAATGTAGTGTGCCATATTCGATATAGTTAACTATACCGACCGTGTCGAGGAATATCAAGAACCGCGCGTACGAGATGACCAACCGCGAGCGGGCGGCTCGCGCCACGCGCCGCCGGATCGTGGACGCGGCGGCGCGGCTGTTCGTACGTGACGGTTACTCCGAAACGTCCATCGCGGACATCGCCGCGGCGGCGGACGTGGCGGTTCCCACGGTCTACGCGAGCCTGCGGAGCAAGGCCAACATCCTGCGGGCGGTGGTCGAGTCGACGTTACGCGGCGACCACGAAGGGGTTCCCTTGGCCAAGCGTGCCGCGTGGAAGGAGATGGAGGCCGAGGAGGACGCACACGAGAAGCTGGCCGCCTTCGCCCGGATCCACACCGGCGTGTGCGAGCGCGAAGCTTCGGTGTTCGCGCAGCTCGAGGCCGCGGCGGGAAGCGACGCCGAAGCCACCGAGCTGCTCGCGGAGCACGACCGCAAGCGCTACGAGACCCAGAGCACGCTGGCGCGCAACCTGCAGCGGGCCAAGCAGCTCAAGGCCGGGCTGACCGCCCGCAGGGCCGCCGACTGCATCTGGGCGATCGCAAGCGAACGCACCTACCTCGCGCTGGTGGCGCAGCGCGGATGGAAGCCGGCAGAGTACGAGCGCTGGGTCGCCGAGCAGCTGGAGGCCGCTCTACTGCCGGGCTACGATCCGCCGCCCACCTCGAGGAAAGCCTCGTAGCGCTGGATCTCGCGCTCGGCGCGTGCCCGCTCCTCCGACTCCTCCTCGGCGCGCTCCAGGCTGTCCCGGGCCTCCTTGAGCCGGGTCTCGATGGCCGAGCGGTCGATGTCGTCGGGTGCGATCGCGTCCTCCACCAGCACGAGCGCGCGGTTGTCCACCACCTGCAGGTAGCCCTCGCCCTGGGCGAAGCGGACCACGTCGGAGTCGGACTTGTAGAGCCGCAGCTCGGTGGGCTCGAGGATCGCCATCAGCGGAGCGTGATGGGCGAGGATGCCGATCGAGCCGGTGGTGGTGCGGGTGGAGACCATCTCCACCTCGTCGGCGAAGACCTGACCCTCGGGGGTCAGGACCTCTACTTCGAAGCTGCTACGAGCCATCGCTCTCCTCGGAGGAGCGCGTGCCGGAGTCCTCTCCGGCCTCCTCGTCGGCCTCGGCCTCGCCCTCGCGCGACTCCTCGTCCTCGGCGTCCTGCTCCTCCTCTTCCTTCGCCCCATCCGAGCCGCGCGTGGCCTCGACCACCTCGTCGATCGAGCCCTTCATCAGGAAGGCGCGCTCCGGGATGTCGTCGTGCTTGCCCTCGATGATCTCGGCGAAGGAGCGCACCGTTTCGTCGATCGGCACATACTTGCCCTCGAGGCCGGTGAACGCCGTGGCCACGAAGAACGGCTGAGACAGGAAACGCTCCACCTTGCGGGCGCGCTGCACCGTCTGCTTGTCCTCGTCGGAGAGCTCGTCGATGCCGAGGATGGCGATGATGTCCTGCAGCTCGCGGTAGCGCTGGAGGATCTCGCGCACCTCGTTGGCCACCCGGTAGTGCTCCTCGCCCACGATCTCCGGCTTGAGGATGGTGGAGGTCGAGTCGAGCGGGTCGACGGCCGGATAGATGCCCTTCTCCGAGATCGCGCGCGACAGCGACGTGGTGGAGTTCAGGTGCGCGAACACCGATGCGGGAGCCGGGTCGGTCAGGTCGTCGGCCGGCACGTAGATGGCCTGGATCGAGGTGACCGAGCCCTGACGGGTCGACGTGATCCGCTCCTGCAGCTGGCCCATCTCGGTCTCGAGCGTGGGCTGGTAGCCCACCTGCGAGGGCATCCGGCCGAGCAGGGCCGACACCTCGGAGCCCGCCTGCACGAAACGGAAGATGTTGTCGATGAACAGCAGCACGTCCTGGCCGCCCTGCTCACGGAAGTACTCCGCCATGGTCAGGCCCGACAGGGCCACGCGCATGCGCGCCCCGGGCGGCTCGTTCATCTGGCCGAAAACGAGCATGGTCTTGTCGATCACGCCGGACTCGGTCATCTCGAGCCAGAGGTCGTTGCCCTCGCGCGAGCGCTCGCCCACGCCGCAGAAGGCCGACAGGCCGCCGTGCTCCTGGGCGATGTTGTTGATCAGCTCCTGGATGAGCACGGTCTTGCCCACGCCCGCGCCGCCGAACAGGCCGACCTTGCCGCCCTTGGCGTAGGGCGCGAGCAGGTCCACGACCTTGATGCCGGTCTCGAAGAGCTCACGCGTGGGGGTCAGGTCCTCCACGCTCGGCGCGGGCCGGTGGATCGGCCAGCGCTCCTCGATGTCCACGTCGCCCTTCTCGTCGATCGGATCACCGAGGAGATTGAAGATGCGGCCCAGCACGCCCTCGCCCACCGGCACGGTGATCGGCCCGCCGGTGTCGATCACCTTCGTGCCGCGCGCCAGTCCGTCGGTGGCGTCCATCGCCACCGCGCGAATGCGGTCGTCGCCGAGGTGCTGCTGCACCTCGAGCACGAGGCGCGTGGCGTTGTCCTCCTCGGACGCCTCTTCGAGATCGATCTCGAGCGCGTTGTAGATCTCGGGCAGGTGGCCGGCCGGGAAGGCCACCTCCACCACGACTCCCTGGACCTCCTCGACGGTGCCGGAGTTCTGGTCGCCGTCGCTCTTCTGCTCCGACGTCTGTGTTGCTGCTTCCACTGGGTTCGTTTCTCCTTGAACTGCGGTCGTGTCGTCGCGCTAGCGAAGTCCCTCGGCGCCGGCCACCACTTCCATGATCTCCTGGGTGATCTCGGCCTGGCGCTGGCGGTTGGCGGCCAGGGTCAGGTCGTCGATCAGGTCCCCGGCGTTGTCCGATGCGTTGCGCATGGCGCTCATGCGAGCGCCGTGCTCGGAGGCGGTGGATTCGAGCATCGCGCGATAGATCGAGATCTCCACGTAGTCGTGCACCAGCCGCACGAGGATCTCCTCGGGACCGGGCTCGTAGATCCACAGGGCGCGCGTGTGCTCGCGCTCCTCGCCATCTCCGCCGTCTTCAGCGTCCTCGTCCTCGTCCTGCTCGATAACGTCGGCGCGCTGGAGCGGCAGCAGCGTCTCCTGCCGCACCTCCTGGTTGACCGGCGAGATGTATCCGTTGTAGATGACCTCGACCTGGTCGACCTTCTCGTCGACGTAGGCCGAGGTGAGGCCGCCGGCCACCGTGCGGGCGTCGGCGAATGCCGGTCGGTCGGTGAAACCCGTCCAGGACCCGCCCAGCTCGAGCTGGCGGAACTCCAGCGAGGAGACGCCCCGCCGCCCCACCGCGTACCAGAGCACCCGCTTGCCGTCGTTGCGCAGCTCGGCCGCGCGCCGGTTGCCGGCGCGCACGATCTGGGAGTTGAAGGGACCGGCCAGGCCGCGGTCGCCGGTGACGAGCAGGATGCCCACCGTCGAGATCTCCTCGCGTTCCTCGAGCACAGGCAGGTTCGGGATGCTGTCCGCCGCCTGGGAGGCGCGCGCGGTCATGCGTCGGATGGCGTCGGCGTACGGCCGCAGGTGCTCGATCCGCTGCTCGGCCTTGCGCAGGCGCGCCGCCGAGATCATCTCCATCGCGCGCGTGATCTTGCGGATGTTCTTGACCGAGCTGATGCGGCCGCGGATGTCCTTCAGGTTGGCCACTAAGCCGGCGCGCGCTCCTGCTCCGCCGCCTCCTGAGCGCCCTTGTCCTCATCGGACTCGGACTCCTCGCCGCCACCCTCGTCCTCGCCGGCGCCGTCGTCGGACTGACCGCTCCTGCGGCCCTCCTTCTGGCGCTGCTCCTCGGACAGGATGCGGTCGGACTCGCCCTCTTCGATCGGGTTGCCCTCGGCGTCGAAGTCCGGCCCGAAGTCGTCGATCGCCTCGGCGATGGCGTCGCCGAGCTTGGACTCGATCTCGTCACCCCACTCGCCCTCGTGGATCTTGCCCATGAGGTCGTCGTTCTCGGCGTGCAGCCGCGCGAGCAGGTTGTCGAGAAACTCCTTCACGCGCTCGACCTTGATGCGGTCGAGGTAGCCGCCGGTGCCGGCGTAGATCGCCGCCACCTGGTCCTCGATCGACCAGGGACTGCGCTCGTCCTGATTGAGCGACTCCACCAGCCGCGCGCCGCGGTTGAGCGTGGCCTGCGTGTCGGCGTCGAGGTCCGATCCGAACTGCGCGAAGGCCTCGAGCTCGCGGTACTGGGACAGCTCGAGCCGCAGGCGGCCCGCCACCTTGCGCATCGGTGTGGTCTGGGCCGAGCCGCCCACGCGTGACACCGAGATGCCCACGTTGATGGCCGGTCGCACGCCCGAGCGGAACAGGTCGGCCTCGAGGAAGATCTGGCCGTCGGTGATCGAGATGACGTTGGTGGGGATATAGGCGGACACGTCGCCCGCCTGCGTCTCGATGATCGGCAGGGCGGTGAAGGATCCGCCGCCAAGGTCGTCGTTCAGCTTGACCGAGCGCTCGAGCAGGCGGGAATGGAGGTAGAAGACGTCGCCCGGGTAGGCCTCGCGGCCCGGCGGGCGGCGCAGCAGCAGCGACATCTGCCGGTAGGCGTACGCGTGCTTGGTCAGGTCGTCGTAGACCGCAAGTGCGTGGCCGCCGTTGTAGAGGAAGTGCTCGGCCATCGCCGCGCCCGCGTACGGCGCGAGGTACTTGATCGGCGCCGCCTCGTCGGCCGGCGCCGCCACGATGATGGTGTGGTCGAGCGCGCCGTACTCGTCGAGCTGCTGGGCCACCTCGACGACCGTGGACATGCGCTGCCCGATGGCCACGTAGACGCAGACGACGTCGGTTTCCTTCTGGTTGATGATGGTGTCGATGCAGATCGAGCTCTTGCCGGTCTGACGGTCGCCGATGATCAGCTCACGCTGGCCGCGCCCGACGTTGGTCATGGCGTCGATCGGCTTGATCCCGGTGGCCAGCGGCTCCTTCACCGGCTGGCGCTGCACCACGCCCGGCGCCTTGAACTCCACCGGGCGCGTGTCGGAGGTGTTGATCTCACCCTTGCCGTCGAGCGGCAGGCCGAGCGGCGACACGATGCGCCCGAGCATCTCGTCGCCCACCGGCACCTCCATCAGGCGCCCGGTGCGCTTGACCTGATCGCCCTCCTCGATCTGATCCCACTCGCCGAACAGCACGGCGCCGACGTTGTCGGACTCGAGGTTGAGCGCGAGGCCGGTCACGTCGTGGGGAAGCTCGAGCAGCTCGGTCGACATGCAGTTGTCGAGCCCGTGGACGCGGGAGATGCCGTCTGCGATCGAGAGGACCGTGCCCACCTCGGACAGGTCGGCGCCGCCGTCCTCGAGTCCCTCGATGCGCTGCTTGAGGATGCTGGTGATCTCGTCTGGCTTGATCTGCACTGGGAAGAACTCCTTCGCGGCCTAGGCGGCCTTGGCCACTTGCTTTCTCAACGTTTCAAGTCTCTGGCGGATGGTGGCGTCGAGCACCATGTTGCCCACCTGCAGCTTCAGGCCACCGAGCACGTCGGGATCGACCGTGCTCGCCAGCTCGACCTTGCGGCCGGTCTGCTTCTCGATCTGCTTTCCGATGTCCTCGACCACGGCCGGGTCGAGCTCGGTCGCGCTCGTGACCGACACCTCCAGCAGCTGGTTCTCCTCCGCCCACAGGGCGTCGAACTGCCGGCGGATGCGAAACAGCGCGGGCATGCGGTGGCGTTCGGCCAGCAACTCCAGGAAGTTGACCAAGCGCTCGTCCGCGTCGGTGACGATGCGGGCGACGCCGTCCTTCTTCTCCTCGGACGAGAAGTAGGGCGAGAACAGGAACACCTGCAGGTTGCGTTCGCTGTCGAGCGCGTCCGCGAACTCGCCGAGCTCGTCGTGCACGCGGTCGAGAACGTCGCTCTCCTGAGCAGCGTCGAACAGCGCCCGCGCGTAGACCTCGGCGATCTCTTCCATTACTCGATCTCTTCCATTACTGGTTGCGGCCCCCCTGCGTGCCGGCGAGCGCCGAGAAGTCCACCTCGTCGAGAGCGTCGTCGATCAGGCGGCGGTGGTCCTCGGGGGTCAGCGACTTGCGCGTGACCTTCTCGGTGGCGGTGACGGTGAGGTCGGCCACCTCGCGCCGGATCTCCTCGAGCGCGCGGCGGGTCTCGGTCTCGATGTCGCGCCGGGCCTGGGCCATCAGCTGCTCGCGCTGCTTGGTGGCATCCACCTTGGCCTGGTCCTCCACGGCCTCGCCCGCCTTGCGGGCGCGCACCACGATGTCGTCCGCCTGCTCGCGGGCCTCACGCAGCCGTGCGCGGTACTCCTCGAGCAACTCGTCGGCCTCGGCCCGGGAACGCTCCGCGGACGCGATCGAGTCCTCGATGGCCTGGCGGCGCCGGTCGAGCGCCTCGGCGATACGCGGGAAGGCGAGCTTGTTCAGCAGGTACAGCGTCGTGCCGAACGCGAGCAGCGTCCAGATCATCAGCCCCACGTTGGGGCTGACCAGGAAGCTGCCGCCGCCCTCCTCCTCGGTGGCCGCCAACAGCAGGATGTTGCCCAGGCCGTCCACCTAGAGGAAGAAGGCGATCAGGCCGAAGATGAAGGCGTAGAACACGATCGCCTCGGTGAGGGCGAAGCCGAGCCACTGGATGCTCGTGATCTCCTCACGCATCTCGGGCTGGCGGGTGACCGACTCGATCACCTTGCCGAAGATGTAGCCCACGCCGATGCCCGGGCCGATCGTGCCGAGGCCGGCGCCGACGCCGAGCGCGATCGCCTTCAGACCGTCCGTGGGGTCGGCCGCCTGGGCGATTGGAATCAACACTGCGAGATCCATGGATCCTCCTTAGTGACCACCGGCGCTTGCCTCGCCGAAGTAGATGGATGTGAGCGTGGCGAAGATGAAGGCCTGCAGGGTGGCCACCAGCCCCACCTCGAAGATGAAGAAGGCGACCGCCATCGGCAGGGTGATCCAGCCGAGCGCGGTGATGCCGAGCAGCACCGCCAGCCCTCCGCCCATGAACAGGATGAGCAGGTGGCCGGCGAGGATGTTGGCGAACAGACGAACGGAGAGCGAGATGATCCGCACGAACTGCGAGATCACCTCGATGATGAAGATCGGAACTGCGGCCGCGCCGGTGACCCCGGCGGGGAGCCAGCCCTTCAGGTACTTGACGAAGCCGTGGCGGCGCACGCCCTCCACCTGGTAGATGAAGAACACGGTGAGGGTCAGCACGAGCGGGATCGACAGGTTGGCCGTTGCCGCATATAGGGCGAAGGCCGGGAAGTCGATCCCGAAGACGTTGATCGTCTCGTGATCGTTCACCGGCAGCGGGATGTAACCCAGCATGTTGGAGAACCAGATGAAGAAGAACAGGGTGGCGACGAACGGGAACCACCTGGCCGCGGCCTGGTCGGGCATGTTGTTCCTGGTGATCTGGTTGTGGGTGAGGTCGTAGGCGCCCTCGATGATCGTCTGCGTGCGGTTGGGCTTGTCCTCCATCCGGCGCGCGATGTAGGTCATCGTGCCCACGGTGAGGATGCAGGTGAGCAGCAGGTAGAGCACGGCCTTGTTGAACGAGAGGTCGAGCCCGCCGATCTTCAGATCGATCCAGGGTTCGAGGCGAAACTCCTCCTGAGGCTGGAACTCGGTGTTCTCGCCGTCGCTGCCGAACACGAGGTAGAGCAGCACGGCCACGGCCAGGTAGATGCCGATGCCGATGAAGACCTTGGCCTTGGTGCTCAGTCCCTTGCGCTCCTCGGTCTGGCGCTCCGGCGAGCCGGACGTGGACGGCGCGCTGGCCTCGGCGGTGGTCACCGGCTCGGCTCGCTCTCGAACGGCCGGGTGATCATCTGGCTGGTGAAGTAGCAGGTGAAGAGCGTGATGGCGAGAATCGCCGCGGCCAGGCCCGCCTCGCGCTCGGTGAGACCGACGACGAAGATCGAGCCGGCGACGATCCAGCCGCGGGCGATCATGCTGCCGGTGAGCAGCCCGGCCACGGTGCGCGGGTCGTCGGACTCGCGGGCGCGCTTCTCGATGAAGTGCTGGACCAGCCGCTGCAGCAGCCAGCCCCCGGCCGCCCCGGCCCAGCCCAAGAGCGGCAGCCCCGCGGCCAGGAAGATCGGCAGCGCGAAGGCGAGGACCACGAGATCGAGGTACCGCAACACGCGCAGCGACATGGGATCAGTGGCTTTCAGGGCGTGGCTCGTCAAGGGGTATTCCGGGAGGCGCGAGGCGGCGGGCTTGCGATGAGGCTATTGGTGCTCCTTACCCGGGGCTGGAAAGCTACATGACCCGAGGACTTTGTGACTACTTTGTGACACTTGTGGCGGGTGCATCGATCTGACTTCCACGCGGCCTGATCCGGCCTTTCCGGAGGACATGCTCATCTCGGTCATCGCCGCCTCTCCGCCGTACTCCTCGCTACCCGAGACCGCCCTGCGCAAGCTCGCGGCGCCGGCGCTATGAGGCCGAACAGGCGCTCTTCCGCTCTTGCGACCCGAGCGAAGCGGCCTTCGGCCATGGCCCGTCAGTCGCTCAACCGCGCACTACATCATGTTCAGCCAGCCCGGCCTCGTCATCCGCGAGATGCGCCGTGTCGTGCGGCTGGCGCGCGGCTGAGCGGCCGCGTCAGGAGAAGGCGCCGGCCCGGACCTGGTCGCGCGCCGGCGCAGCCTGCTCCAGCCGCACTCGAGCAACCTCGGCTCCGTAGATCAGCGCGCGCTGGCCGCCTCGCGCCCGCGACGCGTTCATGGCCTGCTCGGCCGCCCGGCGCAAGGCTGCGGCGTCGGTGCCGTGCCACGGGTGGCTGGCCACGCCGAAGCTCATCGACAGCCGAACGGGCAGATCGCCGAAGCTGAGCTGGGCGGCACGCCGTAGACGCTCGGCCAGGATCAGGGCGCCTCCCTCGTCCGTGTCGGGAAGCACCAGCCCGATCACTCCGTCCTCCAGCCGGGCAGCGTGGTCGCAGCGGCGCTTCCACTTGGTCAAGTCGCCGGCCAGACTCTCCAGAGCCGCGCTCGGCGCTCGGCTCGTGCCCTCGGGGCCCGCGACGCTCCCCAGCACCACGGACAGCGGCCGTCCGCTCTCTCGCGCGCGCGCCAGCTCCAGCTCCAGCAGCTCCTCGAAGGCCCGCAGGTTGAGCAGCCCGGTGAGGGAATCCGTGCGCGCGGTGTCCGAAACGTCGGCGCGGAACTCGATCAGATGGCCGTGCAGGCGCACGACTAGAGCCGCCAGAATCACGGCGAACGCTGGGGGCGTGGTGAACACGAGGACCTCGGCCATCCTCATCTCGAACCTGTATCGGACCGAACGGGCCGCTCCTTGAAGCCTGGGCGCGACTTCCTGTTGGTCGCGGCGCGCCACAATGCGATGGGTGTGGATTCAGAAGCAGATCTCGCTCCGAGCCCGACCACGCGGCTTTCACCTCGTCACCTCCGAGATCGTGGACGACATGCCGGAGCTCGGCGCCCTGAGCGTCGGTATCGCCACCCTGTTCATGCAGCACACGTCGGCGTCGCTGACCCTGAACGAGAACGCCTCGCCGGACGTGCGGCGCGACTTCGGCGCGTGGTTCGACGACGCGGTTCCCGACGGCTGGCCCGAGTTCGCCCACACACTGGAAGGGCCAGATGACATGCCCGCCCACATCAAGGCCTCGCTGCTCGGTTCGTCGCTGACCATCCCGGTGTCCCACGGGCGCCTCGCGCTCGGCACCTGGCAGGGCATCTACCTGTGCGAGCACCGCGACCACGGCGGCTCGCGCAGCGTGGTGATCACGGCGTTCGGCGAAGAGTTGGACTGATCGTGCCCGTCCGCCTCGTGTGCGAACATGTGTTCGTATGCGCTGGGACAACCTGAGCGTCGAGGCCGAAGAGGGCCGAGCCCTGCCGGGCTACCGCGAGCCGGCCACCATCCGCACCTTCGACGCACCCGAGGCACTCGACACTCGCTTCTACGAGGTCCGTTCGAAATCGGCGCTCAACCGGGTGCCGAAGGCGTCGCGGATGCCGTTCCGGTGGACGATCAATCCGTACAGGGGTTGCGCCCATGCGTGTGCCTACTGTCTGGGAGCAGACACGCCTGTCCTACAGGCCGATGGCCGGGCCAAGCCGATCGCCGAGCTCCGAGTCGGCGAGCGGATTTACGGCACTGAACAACGCGGCTCCTACCGGCGGTTCGTCCACACCGTGGTGCTTGCCCACTGGAGCACGGTCAAGCCGGCATACCGTGTCACGCTCGAGGATGGCACGGAGTTGGTGGCAAGCGGGGACCACCGGTTTCTCACCGAGCGGGGCTGGAAGTTCGTGACTGGTACGGAACAGGGGGCGTTGCGACGGCCGCATCTGACCCCGTGCAACAAGGTGATGGGCTTTGGCGGGCTAGCCGCGGCTCCTGCGGACACAGCCGACTATCGACGCGGATATCTATGCGGACTTATCCGCGGCGACGGGCATCTCGGGAGCTATTCGTATTCCCGCCCCGGTCGCTCACGGGATGAGCATCACCGGTTCCGTCTCGCCCTGACCGACATCGAGCCGCTCCAGCGGGCGCGCGACTATCTGGCCGGCCTCAACCTGAGAACCGACCAGTTCGCCTTCCACCGGGCGACCCCCACCCAGCGCGCGCTTACCGCCATACGCACGTCGTCGCGGCCGTCCGTGGAGGCCATCAGGGAGCTTGTTCGTTGGCCCGTCCGCCCGGATGAGGACTGGTGCAAGGGTTTCCTGGCGGGCATCTTCGATGCCGAGGGCAGTGCCGGGCCCGTAGTCCGGATCGCCAACACCGACGATCGAATCATCGCCTGGACTGAGTATTGCCTGCGCCGGCTGCGTTTCGCCCACGTGGTCGAGGACAGGGGCCTCCCAAACGGACTGCGGACTGTGCGGATCCGGGGAGGCCTGCCTGCACGCCTGCGTTTTGTGCATGCCGTCGATCCCGCCACCACTCGGAAACGGACGATTGATGGGACGGCTCTTAAGTGCGGCGGCCGGTTCAACGTCGCTGAGATCGAGCCGGTAGGCGTCATGAAGCTCTACGACATCACCACCGGCACCGGCGACTTCATCGCCAACGGGGTGGTCAGCCACAACTGCTTCGCCCGGCCCACCCACACCTACCTCGACTTCAACGCCGGCCGGGACTTCGAGAAGGAGATCGTCGTCAAGGTGAACGTTCCCGAGGTGGCTCGGGCCGAGCTGATGAAGCCGAGGTGGAAGCGCGAGCACGTCGCTCTGGGCACGAACACCGACCCGTACCAGTGGGTCGAGGGGCGCTACAAGCTGATGCCGGGGATCTGGGAGGCGATGCGCGATTCACGCACGCCGTCGTCGGTGCTCACCAAGTCGCCGCTGCTGCTGCGCGATGTCGACCTGATGAAGCAGATCCAAGAGGTGGCCGGGTTTGCGGCCAACCTCTCGATTCCCACGCTCGACGAGAAGGCCTGGCGCTCGAGCGAGCCGCACACCCCGCACCCGCGCAAGCGCATCGAGGCGGTGGCCGAGCTCAACCGGCAGGGCATCCCGTGCGGGGTGCTGATCGCGCCACTGATGCCGGGCATCAACGACTCGCCCGAGCAGGTCGAGGAGATCCTCGATCTGTGCGCGGAAGCGGGGGCGGTGAACATCGGAGGGATCTGCCTGCACCTCCGCGGGGAGGTCCGCGATGTGTTCATGGACTGGCTGCGCTCGTACCGGCCCGACCTGGTGCCGCGCTACGAGCGCCTCTACGCCCGCGGGGCGTACGCGCCCAAGGCGGAGCGGGATCGCCTCTCGGCCCTGACCCGGCCGAAGCGCCCGTTGGCCTCGGGCCCCGGCAGGACGGTTTCTCGTTTCCGCGGCGCGGCCGCGGACTCCACGCGGCCCGATCCGGGCGAGGAGCTCGACCCCGTCACCGTTCCCCAGCCGCGGAGCAAGGAGGTGGAACCGGAGCAGGGCAGCCTGTTCTGAGAAGCCATTACACCGCCTCGAACTCGCCCGTCTCCACCTCGCGCTCGATCTCGTCCTCGATCTGGTCCTCGCTGAGCGCCGGCATCTCCCCGGTCTCCACGGCGCGGCGGATCTCCCGTTCGCGGAAACGGCGGAACTTGAGGATCTCGAGCACCAGCACGAGGTAGACGCTGGCGGCGAGGGCAAGCGCACCGAAGGCCAGGATCACCAGCGTCCAGCCCGCGTGCAGGGTGCCGTCGTCGTCGGAGTACGGGATGAAGCGCATGGCCAGCGCCAGGGCGGCCAGCGACAGGGTCCAGCCGTAGAGGTAGAGCACGGTCCGGCGCTGCGAGAAGCCGATGTTGGCGAAGCGGTGGTGGAAGTGCCAGCTGTCCGCGGCGTAGACCGGGCGGCGGTACTTGATGCGCTTGGCCACCACGAAGGTGGCGTCGAGAGCGGGCACGGCCAGGATCAGCAGCGGGAAGAACAGGGCTACCACGGCGGCCGTCTTCAGTACTCCCTGGATGGCCACGCAGGCCAACAGCAGGCCGAGCAGGTTGGAGCCGGCGTCCCCCATGAAGATCGAGGCAGGGTGGAAGTTGTGCCACAGGAAGCCCACCGCGGCGCCCGCGGTGAGCGCCGCCAGGATGCCGGCCGAGTCGCGCTCGAGCGACAGGGCGATGATCGCGAAGGTGGCGGCAGCGATGGTGCACACACCCGCGGCCAGGCCGTCGGCGCCGTCGGTGAAGTTGACCACGTTCATCACGGCCACGATCCCCACGAGGGTGAGCGGGTAGCCCCAGTCGCCGAGCTCGAAGGGCTCGATGAAGGGCAGGGTGATCTCGTCGACGCGGACCTCGCAGAACACCGGGATCGCCGCGGCGGCGAATTGGCCGGCCAACTTGATCGCGGGATGCAGCCCGCCGGGCTTCCAGTCGTCGATGGCTCCGATGAGGGCGATGGCGATGGCCCCCACCACGATGCCGCGCGTCTCCCGCCCGCCGGGCATGAACAACAGTGCAGCCACCACGACCGCGACCAGGATCGCCAGGCCACCGAGGCCCGGAACCGGGCGCTCGTGCAGATCGCGGTCCCGAGGCTGGTGGATCACCCCCAGCCGGCGCGCCAGACGCGCGACCGGCGGCGTGGCTGCGAACGCGATCAGCGCGGCGACGAGAAACGCCCACAGGGCATCGAGCTCGTCCATCTCACAGCCAGCCTAATGACGCCTCGGAGGGAACCGAGGTGCCGAACGGTGAACGAGCCGCGCGTCCCGGGTAGCCGTACCCCTGACGATGCCCGACCCCGACGCCATCCCGGACCTCGAGCGCGCGATCCTCGAACTGCTGGCCCAGCGCGACGCCGGGGCCACGATCTGTCCCTCCGAGGCGGCCCGGGCGGTGGCGCCGGACGACTGGCGGCCGCTCATGCAACCCGCCCGCGACGCGGCCTCGAACCTTGCGGACAGGGGGCGACTGGAGGTGGTGCAGGGCGGGCGGCGCGTGGATCCCGCCGCCGCGCGAGGGCCGATCCGGCTGAGGCTCGTCGACCGAGCCGGTACGGGCGGTCAGGCCCCCGGCAGCACGTAGAAGGCCACCACCGCGTACTGCAGCGCGGCGGCCACGATCACGAGCAGATGGAAGATCTCGTGGTAGCCGAAGACGGTCGGCGCCGGGTCGGGCCGCTTGATCGCATAGATCACGGCGCCCGCCGTGTAGAGAGCGCCCCCGGCGACGATGAGGCCGGTGCCGGTCAGACCAAGCTCGCGGATCAGATCCGGGAAGGCCGCCACGGCCACCCAGCCGAGCATCACGTAGGCGAGGGCGACGACCGGCTTGGGTGCGTCGATCCAGACGAGCTTCATGACTATCCCGCTCAGCGCCCCCGCCCAGACCACCACCAGGATCACGGTGGCCAGAGGACCGTCGAGCACGAGCAGGGCGAAGGGCGTGTAGGTCCCGGCGATCAGCAGGAAGATGGCCGAGTGATCGAGTCGCCGCATCCAGCGCCGGGCGCCGATCGAGGCCCAGTCGATGCGGTGGTAGAGCGCGCTGGTGCCGAACAGCGCGGCCACGGTGAAGGCGTAGATGGCCGCCGCCAGCCGGGGTGTGCCGGCCGGCGCGAACAACACGAGCGCCGCCCCCAGCACGCACGCTACGTAGAACGCCCACTTGTGCGACACCCCGCGCAGCCGGGGCTTGGCCAGCTGCGGCGCTGAAGGCAGGGCAGGGTTAGGAGCGGCCTCGGTCATACCCACTCGAGGGTACAACGCATCCCGCCGGCTCAGGCCGGAACGGGCTCGGCCAGCTGCGGGTAGAGCGGGAAGCGATCGGCCAGCGCGGCGGTGCGCTCGCTCAGCTCGCTGCGCTTGGCGTCCGAGAAGTCGCCGCCCAGGGCCTCGCCGATCACGCGGCCGACCTCGCGGAACTCGTCGGCGCCGAAGCCGCGCGTGGCCAAGGCGGGTGTGCCGATCCTCAGGCCCGACGAGACGGCGGGCGGGCGCGGATCGAAGGGCACGGCGTTGCGGTTGACCGTGATGCCCACCTCGTGGAGCCGGTCCTCCGCCTGCTGGCCGTCGAGCTCGGACTCGCGCAGGTCGGCCAGCACGAGGTGAACGTCGGTGCCGCCGGTGAGCACGTTCACACCGGCCGCCACCATCTCCTCGCCCACCAGCGCCGCGCCCTCAACGGTGCGCCGCTGACGCTCGCGGAACAGTTCGGACTGGGCCACCTTGAAGGCCACGGCCTTGCCGGCGATCGAGTGCATCAGCGGCCCGCCCTGGTTTCCGGGGAACACGCGCGAGTTGATCTTCTTGGCGTGCTCCTCCTTGCTGAGGATCATGCCGCCGCGCGGGCCGCACAGGGTCTTGTGCGTGGTGGTGGTGACCACGTCGCAGTGGGGCACCGGGCTGGGGTGCTCGCCCGCCGCAACGAGGCCGGCGAAGTGGGCCATGTCAGCCATGAGGTAGGCGCCCACCGAATCGGCGATCTCGCGGAAGCGGGCGAAGTCGAGCTGACGTGGATAGGCAGACCAGCCGGCGATGATCAGCTTGGGCTTGGTCTCCTCGGCGACGCGCGCGAGCTCGTCCATGTCGAGCCGCGAGTCCTCCTCGCGCACACCGTAGGCCACGATGTCGAAGTAGAGGCCGGAGAAGTTGATCTTCATCCCGTGGGTGAGATGGCCGCCGTGGTCGAGCTTCATGCCCAGGATCCGGTCGCCCGGATCGAGCAGAGACATGTAGACCGCGGCATTGGCCTGGGCGCCGGCGTGCGGCTGGACGTTGGCGTGCTCGGCCCCGAACAGCTCCTTGGCCCGGTCGATGGCCAGCTGCTCGGCCACGTCCACGTACTCGCAGCCGCCGTAGTAACGCTTGCCGGGATAGCCCTCCGCGTACTTGTTGGTGAGCACCGATCCCTGGCAGTCGAGAATCGCCTGGGGAACGAAGTTCTCGGAGGCGATCATCTCGAGCGTCCGCTCCTGGCGGCCCGCCTCGTCCTTGAGGACCTGCGCGATCTCCGGATCGACGTCGGCCACCGGCTTGGTGAAGAAATCAGGGCTGAGCTCGCTCATCTCGTTCACCGTACCATCGGTTTCCGCGGGCTTTTCTTCTATCCGGCTGTGTCGAGCGCCTCGGCCACCAGGGCCGCCGGCACCGCCCCGTCGCGCCGGACCTCCCAGCGGCCGCGGTCCTCGTAGGCGCTGAGATCGACCACCGTGGACGCGGTACCCGGCAGCTCGCCGCCGTCGAGGATCAGGTCCACCCCCGCGCGGATCTCCTCCTCCACGTCGCCGATCCGACGCACGTCGGCCGCGCCCGACCGGTTGGCGCTCGACTGGAGCACCGGCCGTGCCGCGGCGGCCAGGGGCGCGAGCGCCCCGGTCAGTGCGGGGACCCTCAGGCCGAGCCGCTCCGGCTCGGGACCGCAGGCGAGCGGGAAGCGGCGCGCCGGGTTGGGGAGCACCAGCGTCACCGCGCCGGGAAGCAGCCGCTTCACCGCCGCCGCCGTGGCCGAACCCAGCCCGGGGAGCGCGTCGAGCGCAGGCTCGAGGGCGAAGAACATCACCGCGGCGGGCCGGTCGGGAGCTCGCCCCTTGAGCCCGTACAGCCGCCGCACCCCCTCGCGCGAATCGGGGTCCGTGGCCAGGCCGTAGACCGTGTCGGCCGGGAACAGCGCCACCCCACCCACCGAGACGCAGCGCTCGAAGGCGGCGACCTCGTCGGCGGTCAGGGCACGCGTCCCACGGTGATGCGGTCCCAGCGCGCGAGGTCCGGGTAGGTCTCGGCGTCGACGAGCAGCTCGCGCACGGCGGGTCCCTGCTCGCCGCCGTGCTCGAGCCCCACGCGCGTGCCGGGCTCGGCCTGCTCGATCAGCTCGCGGATGGCGTCTAGGCCGTCCGGCCCCGAGACGAAGGCTTCGCGCGGCTCGTAGCGCCGGATCTCGACCTGCATGCTCTCCCAGTCGCCCTCGGGCACGTAGGGCAGGTTGGCCAGCACGAGGTCGTACTCGCCGGCCGGCAGTCCGAAGTCCGAGCTGATCTCGAGCGGCAGACCCAGCCGCGCCGCGTTCTCACGCGCCACCGCGGCCGCGGGCGCGTACGGCTCGGAGGCGGTGACCCGCAGATCCGGGCGCTCGTGCAGCAGGGCCAGCGCGATCGCCCCGGCGCCGGTGCCCACATCGTGTACCCGCGCGCCCTCGGGCAGATCGAGGGCCAGCTCCACCAGAAGCTCCGTCTCGGGCCGCGGGATGATCGCCCGCGGATCCACCCACAGATCCAGGTAGCGAAATCCGCGCCGCCCGAGGATGTAGGCCACAGGCTCCCGCTGTACGCGCCGGCGCACGTTCTCGCCGAGAACCCGGGCCGAGCCGGGAGGCACCTCGAGCTCGGGGTCCATGAACAGCTTCGCCCGGTCCAATCCCACGGCGTCGGCCACGAGCAGCTCCGCGTCGAGCCGCGGCGTACTCGCTCCCGCGGCCTCGATGGCGGTGGAGGCGGCGTCCAGGGCGTCGCGCACCGTCATCCCGGTAGCGCGGCCTCCGCTCGTTGAAGTCATCCGCCCACCGGCTCGGCCGCCTCGAGCGCACGGCGCTTCTCCTCGCCCTGCAGCGTGGTGGTGAACTCGTCGAGGTCGCCGGCCAGGATTGCCGGGAGGTTGTTCTTGGTGAGCGACACGCGATGGTCGGTCACCCGGTCCTGCGGGAAGTTGTAGGTGCGGATCTTCTCGGCGCGCTCGCCGGTGCCCACCTGGGCGAGCCGGGCCGCGGCCTGCTCGGCCTGCTGGGTCGCGATCTCGCGCTCGAGCAGCCGGGCACGGAGAACGCGCATGGCCTTCTCCCGGTTCTGGAGCTGCGACTTCTCGTCCTGCATCGACACCACGACCCCGGTGGGCTTGTGGGTGATGCGAACGGCCGAGTCGGTGGTGTTGACCGACTGGCCGCCCGGCCCCGACGAGCGGTAGACGTCGACCTGGAGGTCACCCTGGTCGAGGTGCACGTCCACGTCCTCGGCCTCGGGCAGGACCGCGACCGTGGCGGTGGACGTGTGGATGCGTCCCTGCGACTCAGTCTCGGGCACGCGCTGCACCCGGTGGGTGCCGCCCTCGTACTTGAACACGCTGTAGGCGCCGCGGCCCTTGACGGCGAAGGTGAAGTGCCCCTGCCCCACCTCGATCGGCTCCTGCCTGAAACCGCGCCGCTCGGCGTAGCGGCCGAGCATCCGGAACAGGTCGGCCGCGAACAGGCCGGCCTCCTCGCCGCCGGCGCCGGGCCGGATCTCGACGATCACGTCCTTGTCGTCGTTGGGATCCGGCTCGACCATGGCCAGCCGGATCTCCTCCTCCAGCTCGCTGAGACGCATCTCGGAGTTGCGCAGCATCTCGCGCACCTCGGGGTCCTCGCCCTCGTCGAGCAGCTCGCGGGCGCCCGCGACGTCGTCGGCCGCCCGCCGCCACTCGACCGCCAGCGCATGGGCCGGCTCGAGCTGGCGGTAGGCGCGGCCCACGTCGGCGTAGCGGCTCTGGTCCGCGATCACGTCGGGGTCGGCCATCTGCTCGGAGAGCTCGCCGAAGCGGTCCTCGACCTGCTGAACGAGGCGTTCGATCATCGCCGACCCAGGTTAGCCCCGCGGCGCGGGCAACCTCAGAGCAGGCTGCCTCCGGGCGGCACGATCCAGAGCTTCTGGGCCCGCCCCACGATCTCCTCGGAGCTCACCTCGCCCACCGACTCGACCCCCTGCTCGGCCATCAGGCGGGCCAGGGCGCCCCACTCGCGCGCGACCGAGCCGACCCGGGCCGTGGGCCCCCAGCCCGATGCGTCGCGCAGCTCCTGGGCGCGGGCCTCGACCTCCGCGCGCGTGAGATCGCCGAACGGCTTCGTCTCTCCCCCGGCGAAGACCTTCTCGGCGAGGATTGCCGTCACGTCCATGCGGCCTCCCGCGCCGCCGCCACCGCCAGCTGGCCGTAGGCAATGCCGCCGTCATTGGGAGGCAGCCGTTCCGGCACCAGGACCCGCAGCCCGGCCGCGTCGAGCAACGCCGATGTCCGCTCGAGCAGCCGCCGGTTCTGGAACACGCCTCCCGAGAGCACCACGACCTCCGTGTTGCCGCGCTCGGCGGCCAGCACGCAGCCCCGGGCGGTGACCTCGGCGACCGTGTTGTGGAAGCGAGCGGCCACCAGCGGAACGGCCATCCCCTCCCTGAGCTCGTGCGCGATCTCGCCCACCGCAGGACGCGCGTCCATCACAAGCCGCCCGCCGTCCTCCTTCACCAGGGGGAACGGGTACGTGCCCCGCTCGCCCGGGTCGCAGCGCGCCTCGAGCTCCACCGCGGCCTGGCCCTCGTAGTTGACCTCGGGTCGGATGCCGCACAGGGCGGCCACGGCGTCGAACAGCCGGCCCATGCTGGTGGTGGGCGGCGACGCGACCTCGGTCCGCACCAGCTCCCACACCTGCCGCCAGGCCCGCGCTGTCACGCGTCCGCTGAGCGCCCGGGGCATGGGCGCGGCCTCTCCGCGCGCCTCACCCAGCCATGCGCAGGCCATCCGCCACGGCTGCCTCACCGCCGCGGCACCTCCCGGCAGCCGAACGGGCCAGAGCATGCCCGCGCGCTCGAAGCTTCTGAGGTCTCCCAGCAGCAGCTCGCCGCCCCAGACGGTGCCGTCACTGCCGTAGCCGGTGCCGTCGAAGATCGCTCCCACCGCCGGGCCGGTCTCGCCGTGCTCGGCGAGGCACGCGGCCAGATGCGCGTGGTGGTGCTGCACCCCGGTCAGGCGCACCCCGTCGAGCTCCGTGGCGTACTTCGTGGACAGATACTCGGGGTGCAGGTCGTGAGCCACGACCTCGGGCTCCACGGCGAACAGCCGCTTGAAGTGGGCGATGCCCTCGGTGAAGGAGCCGAGCGTCTCGTAGTTCTCCAGATCGCCGATGTGGTGGCCCACCCAGCCGCGACCACCCTTGGCGACGCCGAAGGTGTTCTTCAGCTCGGCGCCACAGGCGAGCAGCTGTGCCTCGCTCTCCACGGGCAGGGCCGAGGCGTCGGGCACGTAGCCCCGCGAGCGGCGCAGCAGCTGCGGCCGGCCCGCCGCCACGCGCACGACCGAGTCGTCGGTCCGCGTCTCGATCGGGCGATCGTGCAGAAGGAACAGGTCGGCGATCTCGGCCAGCCGCTCGCGGGCATCCTCGTCGCGATAGGCGATCGGCTCGTCCGAGACGTTGCCGCTCGTCATCACGAGCGGCCCCGCCACGTCGGCCAGCAGCAGATGGTGAAGCGGTGAGTAGGGCAGCATCACGCCCAGCTCGCTCGACGCCGGCGCCACCGCTGCCGCCACGGGCGCGTCCGGCCGCCGCGGCGCGAGCACGACCGGCCGCTGCCGCGAGACGAGCAGCTCGGTCTCGAGAGGCTCCAGCCGCACGAGCCGGCTCGCGCTCTCGACGTCGGGGCACATGAGGGCGAACGGCTTGTCCTCGCGGTGCTTGCGCGCGCGGAGCTCGGCAACGACGGATTCGTCGTCGGCCCGGCAGGCGAGATGGAAGCCGCCGATTCCCTTCACCGCGACGATCGCGCCCTCCAGCAGGGCCTGGGCGGTGGCGGCGATCGGGTCGACCCCGGTCGTGTCGCCGGCGCCGAGGAGCTCCGCGCGCGGCCCGCACTCCAGGCACGCGTTCGGCTGGGCGTGAAAACGGCGATCGCCCGGGTCCTCGTACTCGCGCAGGCACTCCGCGCACATCTCGAAGCCGGCCATGGTCGTGAGCGGCCGGTCGTACGGGACCCCGCGGACGATGGTGAAGCGCGGGCCACAGTTGGTGCAGTTCGTGAACGGATAGCGATAACGGCGGTCCTCGGGATCGAACAGCTCCGCGAGACAGTCGGTGCAGGTGGCGCTGTCGGCGGTGACCGCGGCGCGCGGCTCGCCGTCTCCGGTGCTCTCGCGGATGACGAAGCCGATCTTCCCGGTCTCCGCAACGGGCTCGGCGGTCACGCTCTCGACGTGAGCCAGCGGCGGCGCCTCCGCCTCCAGGCGCGAGAGAAAGCGCTCGACCGTCTCCGCCTCCGCCTCGACCTCCACGATCACCCCGCGCGAGTCATTCAGGACGTGCCCGGCCACCCCCAGCTCGCCCGCGAGCCGGTAGACGTAGGGGCGGAAGCCCACCCCCTGGACGGTGCCCTCCACGCGCGCGCGTACGCGACTCACCCAGTCACCCGACCAGCTCCCGCAGCACGTGGTACGCGCTGGCCTGCGCCTCCTGGATGCGCGGGATGTGCTCCGAGCGCGTGACCACCACGTGGTCCGCCAGCCGCTCGGCCGCCACGCTGCCGCCGTCGTAGCCCACCATCGCGATCGAGCTCAGGCCGCGACGGCGGGCCTCCGCCAGGGCCGCGATCACGTTGGCCGAGTTCCCGCTCGTGGAGATCGCGAGCACGGTGTCGCCCGCTCGGCCGTGGGCGATCAGCTGGCGAGCGAAGATCGCCTCGGTCCCGATGTCGTTGGCGATCGCGGTGAGGATCCCAGCGTCCTCGGTCAGGTCGATGGCGCGCCGAGGGCGCCAGCGCGGGTCGGGCGGGCGGCAGAAGTCGGCCACCACGTCCATCGCGTCGGTCGCCGATCCGCCGTTGCCGAGCGCGAGCAGACGGCCGCCCCGGTCGAAGTCCGAGCACAACGCGGCCGCCGCCGCGGCCAGCTCCTCGCGGTTCTCGGTCAGCGTCTGCGCCCGCAGCTCCGCGACCTCCTGCGCCTTGACCAGGACCGACCGCCGCACGTCGTCGACCACGGCGTCGAGGTCGTGCTCGGCCTCGGCGAGGAAGGGATAGAGGAAGCTCGAGGCGCCGGTGTCGTGCACCTCCCGTTTTTGGCGTCCCTCGAGCAGGCCGCGATGGTCGAAGAACACGTGCACCAGCTCCCAGAGCACGTGGTAGAGCGTCTCCACCAGCTCCTGCCGGATCGAGGGGTCCGAGCCCGGCGGCTCGAACTCCCACTCGGCTCCCGCCGGTTCGAAAGCGAGCGTCAGGCAGCCACGCTCGCGGGCCACGGCCAGCGCGGCGGCGGCCTCCCCGTCATCGTCGCCCGCGCCGAAGCCGATCGCGATGTCGTCCGGCTCGGCGGCCAGCTCCATCTGATCGGCGAGCGACCCACCCTCGCCGGCCAGCGCGAGCGCGGGCAGGGCTCGCTTGCCCACGATCACGGGGTGAACGAACTCCACGGCCACGTGCCGGGCATCCGAGCGCGCCGCCGGTGAGCGGCCGGCGGCGATCAGCCGGCCGCCGCGCGCGAAGCGCTCAGCCATCCGGTGGCACAGCTGCGCGAGCCGCTCGGATTCGGCTTCGAAGAACGTCGTGTTGGCCTGCGTGCGCTCGGCCAGCGCCCGGTCGAGGACGTCGCGACCGAGCGTTCGGGTCACGCGGGAGCCTTCGCCGCCGTCGCGGGCGCGCCCGCCCGCGCGAGCCAGTCTCGCCATGCGTCGATTCCCTCGCCCGTCTTCGCGCTGACCAGGATGTGCTCCACGCCGGGGTGGACGGCCTCGAGGTGGTAGAGGAACTTGTCGAGGTCGAAGTCGAGGTGCGGGAGCAGGTCGATCTTGTTGATCAGCACCAGCTCGCAGGCGCGGAACATGAGCGGGTACTTGGCCGGCTTCTCCTCGCCCTCGGTGACCGCCGAGACCATGATGCGCGCGTCCTCGCCCACCCTGAACTCAGCGGGACAGACAAGGTTGCCGACGTTCTCGATCACCAGCAGGTCGATGTCGTCCAGTGGCAGATCGCCGAGCGCCGAGCGCACCATGTTCGCGTCCAGGTGGCACTCCCCCCCGAAGCTCGGCGCCGTGTTGAGCTGCGTCACGGGCACGTGCAGCGCAGACAGGCGGTCCGCGTCCATCGAGCCCTGCACGTCACCCTCGAGCACGCCGACCCGCACTCCCGGCAGGTCGGCGATGGTCCGCTCCAGCAGCGAGGTCTTCCCGGCCCCCGGTGCGCTCATGAAGTTCACGACCTTCACCCCGGCGCGGTCGAAGTCCGCCCGGTTGGCCTGAGCGATCGTGTTGTTGGCGTCGAGTGCCTCCTCGACGATCTTCACCTTGGTGCGATGCAAGCTGCCTCCTCGACCTCGATCGACTCCACCTCGAATTCGTTCCCGCTGGCCACCTCCACCTCGCCCGCGTCACCGCAGGCGGCACAGCGGAAGATCGGCAGGTCCATCTCCCACCCTTGCTCACAGCGCGTGCAGTGCAGGCGCGCGGGCACCAGCTCCTGCTCGAGCCGGGCGCCCTCACAGACCGTTCCCTTGGCGACGAAGCCGAAGTAGAACTCGAGGGTGTCGGGAACGACCTGCCTCAGCGCGCCCACCCGCAGGTTGACGACGCTCACCGCGCGCTCCTGCGCGTGCTTGACGACCGTGTTGACGATCGCA
This sequence comes from uncultured Thermoleophilaceae bacterium, assembly GCA_963826165.1. Taxonomy (GTDB): domain Bacteria; phylum Actinomycetota; class Thermoleophilia; order Solirubrobacterales; family Thermoleophilaceae; genus JACVRW01. The sequence continues at coordinate 31,284 of CAWGWC010000003.1, forward strand.
CTGGAGAGCGACAGCTCGTGCATGGCTCAGTCGGCGGCTTCGGCGGCGTAGGCGGCGTCGGTGCGCAGCTCCTCGATCGTCTGGAGCACCAGATCCACGGCTCCGTCCACCGCCCGCTCGACCTCGGCCCCCAACCCCAGCCCCATCTCCTCGACCTCTGCGGGCTCACAGGCCACCACCACGACCTTGCCGGGCCAGGCGCCGAGCGTCTTGACGAACCGGAGGACGGTCTGCGGGTCCATCGCGTGCGGGTTGATGATCTGCCCGTCCTCGATGCCCGCTTCGACCTCGTCCTCGAGTGCCTCCATCACGTAGAGCGTGCCGGGCTCCCCGCCCTGGCGGCTGACGTCGATCAGCACCAGCGCGTCGTACCCGCGCATGACCTCGTAGGCGAGGTCGAGGCCACCGGTCCCGAAGTCGAACACGGCTGCCCCCTCGGGGAGCTCGCGCTGGTGGAGGCGCTTGACCACCTCGCCGCCGAACCCGTCGTCCCTCAACCAGGCGTTGCCGATTCCGGCAACCAGTATCTGTCTCATGGAAGTACCTCCACCTCCGGGGGAAAGAACCACAGAAAGCGGCCGGTCTCGCGCATGATCTCCTGACCGGGCTGGTCGACGCTCACGCCGAGATGGATCTTGCCGTCGTAGTCGCGATAGATCCGCTCGAGGGTCACGGTGCGGCCCTCGAGCATGCGGGCCTGCAGGTCCGCCTCGAGCCCGGGCCGCACCACGACCTTCGCGCCGCGACGGAACACCACGCCGTCGACCTCGGCCTCGGGCAGCCCGCGCGTGGGATCGCGCACGTCGGCGGAGGGTCGAGGCGGCTCGAGGGTCACGGGGTCGCGGACCTCGACCCGGCCGTGCAGGTTCATGAGCTCGTCCGGGGTCACCGCGCTAGCCCGGTCGATCATCTCCCTGACCGCGGGGTCCTGATGCCGTAGCTCGGCGCGCTCCTCGTCGCTCAGCACCTGCACGTGGAGGACGAGCGCCTCCTCGATCTCGGTGTTGTCGAACAGGTTGCCGCGGCTCTCGGGCGCAATCTGCGGATGGTCCGGGAGCACGATGGCGGCGCCGAGCATCACGTCGTCCTGGGGCGAGGCGAGCACGGGCCAGGTGTTGACGCTGTCGCAGGGCGCCTCGAGCTGCGAGATGAAGCGGCCGCCGGCCACGCGGACGCTGGGATGGGCCGAGATCAGGGAGCGCCCAATGGCGGCCGCGCGGTCCATGCCCTCGGGCGCGGCCGTGTGGTTCTCGATCCGGTAGGACACGAGCCGGCGGTCGTCGCCGAGATCGCTCATCTCGAGCCGCGTCCGCACCGACAGCCCGCCGGCCTCGAACTCGCCGGTGCCGGTGATCCGCTGCTCCTCGGCTCGATGGCGCTCCCCGCTCGGGGCCAGAAAGCGCACCTCCGCGCTCACCTCGCCGTCACCCTCCACCACGCACTGGAGCTCGAGATGGTCGTAGGCGGTGTCCAGCGTGCGCGCGTAGGCCGGCGGATACACGATCCCGAACGGAGTGGGCGTGGCGTTCTTGGTCGTGCCGGGCGTGTACGGATAGAGGGCATAGCCCTCGTAGAGCAGGGTGTCGACCAGGTCCTCGACGCTCACGGGGAGGGATCCTCCTCGAGCAGCTCCGCCACGCAGGCGTCGAGCGTCGGCAGCGCCCGCTTGGCCTTTTCGCGCTGCAGCGCCCGCAGCGTCGCCTCCTGCACAGGGACCCACCCCGTCCGCGGGTAGTAGTGCTCCATCAGCTCGCGCCAGACGCTCACCGGGAAGCGGAACTCCGCCGAGCAGGACCAGGGAATGAGCGACAGCTGCAGCCGTCCGTCGTCGCCGCGGTAGTGAACCGTGCCGTTGAAGTTGAAGGCCAGCGGCACCTCGCCGTCGGGGAGGCCGTAGAGGTACTTGGCCGACGCCACCTCCATGTCGAAGCTGGCCGGCACGGCCACTCGGAAGGTCGTCGATCCGGTGAAGGCCGGCACCAGCACGTCGGCCTGGTGCCAGACGAGGCTGCGCGTGGTGGTGGCCCAGCGCTCCGGCGCGCCGAACAGCTCCACCAGCCTCTCGCGCGTCTCGGCGTCGTAGGACCGGCGGGCGGGCTCGATCATGACCATCGCGCTCAGCGCGATGACGTAGACCGCGCGGCCGCCCGGCTCCGACACGTGGACGTCGAACTCCACTGCCGGGACTGCGGCGTGCCGGCGGCCGTGCGCGCTCAGGATCTGGAACTCGGGCTCCGGGGCAACCGGTGCCTGAACCGCCTGGGGCTGCGTCATTGCGCGGCCGCCCGCAGCTCGTCGAAGTAGTCGGCGATCGCCCGCTCCATCGCGGCCCCGCCCGAGATCCCCTCCCACGAGGCCTTGACCAGCCCGACGAGCATGTAGCAACGGTCGATCGGCGCGATGGCGAAGGCGTGCGGATCGGCCGTCCGGTTGACGATCAGCGCCTCCGCGTCGGGCTCGAGCCGCTCGAGCACCGGGTTCATCTTCACCAGCCTGCTCCAGGTCTCGAAGTGGAGCTCCGACTCGGTGGCGCCGGCGGGGCTCGGATACATCGCGACGACGCAGTCCGTGACGCTCGAGTACATGAAGAAGGCGAGTCCGATCGGGATCCGGAACTGCGCCCAGATCTCCTCCGGCAGCTGGAAGTCCTCGAGCCACAGCGTGCGGTGGCCAACCGGGCGGAACTCCGTATCGCCCGAGCGCAGCGCCCAGCAGGCCTCGCACACGCAGATGATCTGCCGCTCGTAGAGGTTGAGCATGTGCCGGTGGTCCGGCGGCACGGTGGTCTGGCAGAGATCGCAGCGTTCCCGGTCGTCGTCCACCACGTCGGCAGGAGCCGACTCCGGCGCCTTCGGCCGGCCGAGCCCTCGCAGGCCCGAGACCATCATCGCCTTCCGGCGACTCGCCACTGCGTCGTCGATGCTCTTCACAGAGCGACCTTTATCGCTGCCTCCTCCCGCAGCAGCGGGACAGGCTGCAGCTGCAGGTGGTCGTCGTCCATGGAGCGTCCGGCCTGCGGCAGGAAGTAGCTGCGCCCGCAGCCGGGACAGCCGAGCGCACCCTGCTCGAGCGCTCCCTCGTCCAGAGTTCCCCCGCAGCCGGCGCAGCTGTTGCGGTAGGCAAGGAGCGTCCCGTCGACGTTGGCCACCACCAGGGGCACGCCCTCGACGTCGGTGGCCACAAGCTCGTCGGAGCCGTCGATCCCGAGGGTGTGCCACGACGGCGCCCCATTCCCGTTCATCTGAACGATCGGCAGCGGGATGCCCGAGATCTCCGGCTCCTCCTCTTCCTCCACGATGCCCTCGACGTCCATCCCGTCGAGGTCGGGGGCCGCCTCCTCGAGGGCCTGGCGCACGGCCAGCTCGAGCGTGGACGACGACGCCCGGCACGACTTGCAGCTGCCCTCGAGCCGCAGCCTGGCTATGCCGTCCTCGATCCCCAGCAACTCGACGTTCCCGCCGTGGGACTCCATGTAGGGCCTCACGGTGTCGAGCGCCTCCGCCACCCGTTCCTCGATCGGGATCGGGTAGAGGTCGTGGATCATCAGCAGCCCCGCGACGAGATCGTCCTTGGCCATCCCGTCGCGGGTCGTGTCGTCAGCCAACTCGACGATGCGCTCGAGCCCCGCGCCGTACATCTGCACGACGGCCGCGGTCAGCTCCTCGGCCAGGTCGCGCGACTCAGGGTCGTCGAGGTCCTCGAGTCGTCCCGTGAGCTCCTGGACACGGGCGATCAGCTGCTCGGACTCCATCGGTCAGCAGAGGGCCGTCGGCGTGTGGACCACCTTGCGCACCGGCCCCTTCCCGCCGTACATGTGCACGCCGCACGGCAGACACGGGTCGAACGAGCGAACCGCCCGCATGATGTCGATGCCCTTGAAGTTCTCCGGGCCGTTCTCCTCGAAGATCGGGGTGTTCTGCACCGCGTCCTCGTAGGGGCCTGGAGTCCCGTAGACGTCGCGCGGACTGGCGTTCCACGGCGTCGGGGGATAGGGCTGGTAGTTCGCGATCTTGCCGTCTTCGATCACCATGTGGTGCGACAGCACGCCGCGCGCCGCCTCGTGGAAGCCGACGCTCACCGCGGACTCCGGAACGGTGAAGTCGTTCCAGCTCTTCGTCCGCCCGGCCTGCACCTCCTTCATGGCCCGCTCCAGGTTGTGCAGCGCTATCAGCGCCGAGTAGGCCTGGTGGTACGTGCGGGCGCGGTCACGCTCGATCGCGTTCGACTTCTCCGGAACGTGCCACTCCATCTCCATCTCCGGGAAGCTCGCCGAGCGCGGGAGAGCCATCTGGATGCTGTGACCGGTGGCCTTGGCGTAGCCGAAGTCCACGAGGCCGGCCTTGGCCGTGCACCACTGACGGGCGAACGGGCCGCCGCCGGTGTCGCAGCACACGTGCGTGTCGGTCCGCTTGTCGTAGATGCGCGGCGACACGACCCAGGTGTACTTGTCGGCGAAGTCGCGCTTCTGCGGCTTGGGCAGCGTGACCTTGTTCCACGGATGGTTCTTGTCCACCGGGTTGCCGAGCGGGTCCTTCGTGACGAACGTCCGCTCGTTCTCCCAGCTGTCGAAGTACGAACTGCCGAGCAGGATCCGGATGGCCAGGTTGATCTCCACCAGGTCCGTGGTGATCAGCTCACCGTTGATCACGATTCCGGGGGTGATGTAGCGCTTACGCCCCCACTCGGTCATGTTCTCGTACTTGTAGTCGACGTAGTCGGGGTCGTCGAACGAGCCCCAGTTCACGAGGTTCGTCTCCCGGAAGCCCACCATGTCGTAGCCCGGCAACTCCGTGAGGAAGAAGTCGTAGAGGTCGTCGTGCATCGGCACGCTGCGCTTCACGTAGTCGAAGTACTTCATGAGGCGCACGTAGTAGTCCGTGCACGTCTGGTGGGTGATGTCCGCGCTGCACCCGCCGGGCATGATCGTCGAGGGATGGGTGTGGCGGCCTCCGAAGAGGCAGTACATCTCACGCGTGTAGCGGGCCACGTGGAGGGTCTCCAGGTAGAACTCGCCCGTGAACGGGTTGAGCGCCCGCATGATGTCCGCGACCGTCTTGTAGCCGTGGATGTCCGAGTGCGGCGCCGAGGTGTTCTCGGCCGTCGCGAGCAGGGTCGGATTGGTCTCCTTGACCATCTGCTCGCAGAAGTCCACGTTCGCCATACAGTCGTTGTAGATCGCGTGGTCGAATATGTAGTCCGCGGTCTCGGCCAGGTTGAACGCCATGTCCCCCAGCGGAGGCGGCTTGACCCCGTAGGCCATGTTCTGGTTCAGGCACGAGCAGGTGCAGTGGTTGTCACCGCAGATGCCGCAGATGCGGCTGGTGATGAAGTGGGCGTCCCGCGGATCGATTCCCTTCATGAAGATGTCGAAGCCGCGGAAGACCATCGATGTCGAGTAGCACTTCAGTACCTGCTGGTTCGAGAAGTCGATCTCCGTGTGGATCCCGAGCGACCCGACGATGCGGGTGATCGGGTCCCAGGACATCTCCTTGACGACGACCTTCTGTTCACGGGGCTGTTCAACGGTTGACATGCGCGCCTCCCTCTACCAGCGCTTGGAGTAGCCGGTGGTGAGCTCGGGCTTGTTGTGTCTCCACTCGGGCTCTTTGTCGTATTCCCTCTTGATGTTGCGCTTGCGGAAGTAGCGGACCATCGGGCCGTAGGCGACCTTCGAGAAGTTCGAGGCCATGTTGCCCCACTTGTCCGGCTCCATGAACGGCATGTACTTGTCGGGGAACCCGGGCATCGTGCAGGCCATGCAGATGCCGCCCACGTTGGGGCAGCCGCCGATCCCGTTGACCCAGCCGCGCACCGGCACGTTGCACTTGACCACCGGTCCCTTGCAACCCAGCTTCACGAGGCAGCGGTGGTCCGAGCCGTACTCGGTGGCGAAGTCGCCCTGCTCGGCGAAGCCGGCGCGGTTGCAGCCCTCGCGCACCGTGCGCCCGAACAGCCACTTGGGGCGCAGCTGCTCGTCGAGCTCGGGTGCGGGGGCGAGCCCGGCGAGGTGGAGCGCCAGATAGAGAAGCGTCTCCGTCATGTTGTCCGGCTGGGCGGGACAGCCCGGGATGCAGACCACGGGCAGCCCGGCCTTCGACTTCCACTTCCAGCCGAGGTAGTCCGGAACTCCCATCGCGCCGGTGGGGTTGTTCTTCATCGCCGGAATGCCGCCGTAGGTGGCGCAGGTGCCGATGGCGACCACCGCGGCGGACTTCGGCGCCAGGCGGTCGATCCACTCGTTGGTGGTGATCGGCTGGCCGTTCTCGGGGTTGACCCCGAAGCCGGTCCAGTGCCCCTCGCCGTTGATCTTCTCGTTGCCCAGCGAGCCCTCGATCACGAGCACGAACGGATCCAGCTCGCCCTTCTCGGCGTCGAACCAGGCCTGGATGTACTCGTCGCCCACCTCATAGGCGATCACCTGGTTGTGCACCACGACCTTGGGCATGCCCGGGATCGCCTGGGTGATGATGTCCTCGAGGCTCGGATTGGTGGCCGAGGTCATCGCGACCGAATCGCCCTCACAGGAGAGGCCCGTGGTCATCCACAGGACATGCGCGGTGACCTCCTCGGTCTTCTTCTTTTCCGCGTATGCGTCGATCGTCGCCATGCGTCTCCTTCCTCGCTCAACAGATCCGCGGGAGCGGATCCCCAACCAGCTGGTCCATCACTCGCTTGCCGCCGAAGCCCGTCTCCACCAGCACCATCGCCGGCGGCTCCGTGCGTACCTCGCCGATCTCCGCCGCGCGCTCGCAGCCCGGAACGGACTGCATCGCCGCCAGCGCCCGGTCCGCGGCCTCCGGCGCCACGAAGGCCACGAGCTTGCCCTCGTTGGCCACGTACATCGGGTCGATTCCCAGGATCTCCGACGCGCCGGCCACGGCGGGCTCGATCGGCACCGCCGCCTCGCGCACGAGCATCGCCACCTGCGACGAGCGGGCGAGCTCGTTCAGAGCCGAGGCCACACCTCCGCGAGTGGCGTCGCGCGCGCAGCGCAGCTCCGGGCCCGTCTCTTCGAGGAGCGCGTCCATAAGCGGCCAGAGCGAGCGGGTGTCGGACTCGATCGGAGCGTCGAGCTCGAATTCCCCTCGCGCCAGCATGATCGCGGTGCCGTGCTCGCCGATCGTCCCCGAGAGCAGGATGCGGTCGCCCGGACGCAGCGCGTCCGCGGCGGTACGCGCGCGCGGATCGCGCTGCCCGATGCCCGCGGTGCTGATGTACATCTGGTCGGCGGCGCCCCGCTCGACGACCTTCGTATCCCCGGTGACGATCTGAACCCCCGCCGCCTCGGCCGCGCTCGCGATCGCCTCGACCTCGGCCCTGAGCTCATCTGACCCCAAGCCCTCTTCGAGGATGAGCGAGAGGCTCAGAGCCAACGGACGCGCACCCGAAACGGCGAGGTCGTTGACCGTCCCGTTGACGGCCAGGTCACCGATGGAGCCACCCGGGAAACGCAGCGGCTTGACCACGAACGAGTCCGTCGTGAAAGCCAGTGCGGCGCCCTCGACCTCGAGCGAAGCGGCGTCCTCGGTCGCCTGAGCGCCAAACGAGGGGGCGAACAGCCCCTCGATCATGCTCTGGGTGGCCTTGCCCCCCGCGCCGTGGGCCATGTTGATGCGCTCGTCGCGGAACTTCGCGCGCTTGCCGCGGGCGGTCTCGATGATGCCGAGGATGCGTTCCTCTCTGTCGGAGACCGGTGGGGCTGCGGTGCTCGCCCGGCCAGCGCCCGGGCTGCGCTCCTCGCCTAGCGGAGTGCTCACACGACCTCCCGTTCGCGCGCGAAGCGGCCGTAGTTGTAGTAGGCGGCGCAGGCGCCCTCGGAGGACACCATGCAGGTGCCGATCGGGCGCTCCGGCGTGCAGGCGGTGCCGAACACCTTGCACTCCCAGGGCTTGATGACGCCCTTGAGCACCTCGCCGCACTGGCACGCCTTCGGGTCGGCCACGCGCACGCCGGGCACGCTGAAGCGCAGCTCGGCGTCCAGGTCGGCGTAGGCCTCGGACAGCTTCAGCCCGCTCTGCGAGATGAAGCCCAGCCCGCGCCACTCGAAGTGAGGCCGAAGCTCGAACACCTCGGCCATCACTTCGAGCGCCCGCGGGTTCCCCTCCTCCGGCACCACTCGCGCGTACTGGTTCTCGACCTCGCAGCGGCCCTCGGCGAGCTGCGCGAGGATCATGCGGATCGCCTGAAGGATGTCCAGCGGCTCGAAGCCGGCGACGACGATCGGCTTGCCGTAGTCGGCGGGGATGAACCGGAACGGCCGCGACCCGACCACTGTCGAGACGTGGCCCGGGCCCACGAAGCCGTCGAGCCGGAGGTCCGGCGAGTCGAGCAGCGCGCGCAGCGGCGGGACGATCGTCACGTGACTGCACATGCACGAGAAGTTCTCGAGGCCTTCGGCCTTCGCCCGCTTCAGGGTGAGGGCCGTGGACGGCGCCGTGGTCTCGAAGCCGATGGCGAAGAAGACGACCTCGCGATCGGGGTTCTGCTTGGCGATCCGCAGCGCGTCGAGCGGCGAGTAGACCATGCGGATGTCGGCGCCCTCGGCCTTGGCCTCGAGCAGGCTGCCCTGGGAGCCGGGCACGCGCATCATGTCGCCGAAGCAGGTGAAGATCACCTCGGGCCGCCGGGCGATGGCGATGCCGTCGTCCACGCGTCCCATCGGGATCACGCACACCGGGCAGCCCGGTCCGTGAACCAACTCGACGTTGGCGGGCAGCAGGTCGTCGACGCCGTACTTGTAGATCGAGTGCGTGTGGCCGCCGCAGACCTCCATGAACTTGTAGTGGCGACCGGGCTCGACCGCGCCCAGGATCTCGGTCGCGAGCACGCGCCCGAGCTCGGGATCGCGGAACTCGTCGACGTACTTCATGCGCCGAGACCCACCAGCGCGACCCCCGCGTGAACCAGCAGCCGGTCGCCGGGCGCCACCGGCTCCACCAGCGTTATCTCGACCGTGCTCTTCGAACCGTCCTCGGCCGCGCAGAGAGCCAGGCCCCGGTCCTCGTCGATCCGCTCGACCTGCATCGGGATGCCCTCGTCCGAGCAGGTGATGCAATGGTCGCCACAGGAATTGAGCGGCTCCGGTGCTCGGCCGACCGACGCTCGGCCTGCGCTCCTCCGCAAGGACGGGACCTGCTCGCTCATTCGATCACGCTCGCCTTCAGCTCCTCGAGCTCGGCCTCGTAGTCCTCGCCCATGCGCTCCAGCTGCCGGCGGGTGGCGATCGCCTCTTCCTCGTCCACGCGCGACATCGCGAAGCCGACGTGGATGAGCACCCAGTCACCCGAGTCGACGCCCTGGCCGTCGTCGTCGAGCAGACCGATGTTGATCGTGCGCTGCACCCCGGCGACGTCGACCTGAGCGAGACGATTCTCGCTGTCGACGATCTTCACGATCTGGCCGGGAATGGCCAGGCACACAGGCGCTCCTCCCACGGTGGCTCGCGCCGCGACCCTACGGCGCCCGCCCTGGGACCGCAAAGCTCAGGTGTTGCGGTTCAACGTTGCTTTTCAACACGGCCCGGGTTAGGCTCGCGCCGCGAGAGGGAGGACGGTCTGTCTGTGGTCAGCGACCGCGATCTTCAGGGGCAGGTTGACGAGCGCCCCATCCGCCTGCTCGAGCTCGATCCCGAGCTCGGACTGCGGGTGCCGGCGGAGCAGATCCGGGAGGCCCGGCTCGAGCTCGTGGCCCGCGTGCGGACGCTCCCCTGCGGGCGCTGGGAGGTGCCGCACGAGGAAGGCGACCGCGGACGGCTCGGCTTCCTGATGCTGGAGGGCGTGCTCGCCCGAGACCTGATCCTGGCCGGCTCGACCTGCACGGAGCTGCTCGGCGAGGGCGACGTGCTCCAGCCCTGGGTGCCCATGCGGGAAGGTGGGCTGCTTCGCTATCACGTGCGCTGGCACGTGCTGTCACCGGTGCGGCTGGCGATCCTCGACGAGCAGCTCGCGCGAACGCTCGCTCGCTGGCCGCAGGTCCTGCGCGCGCTGCTCGAGCGGGCCGTCAGGCGGACGCTGCGGATGTCTGTTCATCAGGCGCTGCTGCAGCTGTCGCCGATCGAGACCCGCCTCCTCGTCCTGTTCTGGCACCTGGCCGAGCGGTGGGGTCACGTCACGCCCGACGGCATCAGCATTCGGCTGCGGATGTCCCACGAGCTGCTCGGCCAGCTGGTGGGGAGCCGGCGGGCATCGGTGACTACCGGGCTGCGCCGGATCGACGAGAGCGGGCTGCTCATGCGCAGGGCCGACGGCACCTGGCTCCTGCGCGGAGACCCACCCGCCGAGCTCGCGGAGATCCACTGGGACCGGCGTGCCGCCTCGGACGAGGGAAGCTCGGACAGAATGAGCATGGGGTAGCTTGAGGGCGTGCCCGTTGCGGTCGTCTTCAGGTGCGAGATCTGCGGGAGCAGACCTGGACCGGAAACCCAGTCCAACCTCGAGCACCAGCTCCTCGACCTGCGCCACGGCGAGTACGTCGACGCCGAGCCGGAACGCTGGCTCGTATGGCACGGGCGCGGCATCTATGGAGCGAACCGCTACGCCTGCGGAGACCACCGCGGCGACCTGAAGGCGCGCGTGCGCGAGCAGTACGGAATGCTCGGCTGGCACCCATGGGCCATGGGTCCTCACCCGTGGCGCGGGCGGCGGGGCACCGACCGGGCGCGCGCACTGCGACGCCGGAGCAGCTCGGCCTTCGGACCCTAGGCGGCCAGCTCGCGTTCGAGCAGCAGCGCGCCGACGTCCTGGGCCCGCCTCGCGGCGGCACGATCGCCCTCGCCCGCCGCGACGATCGAGCCCTTCATGAGGATGTGCCACTGACAGGCCAGGCCCTCGGGGTCCTTGACCCCGGCCTCCGCGGCGAGGCCGCGCACGAAGGCCCGGATGTTGGCCAGATGCTTCACGCTGGCTACCCGGACCTGATCCTCCCGGTCCGAGATCTCGAGCAAGATGTTCACGAACGAGCAGCCCTCGAACGTCTCGAGGGCGAACCACTCGTCGAACACGTCGAAGATGGCCAGCAACCGCTCCGGCGCGGTGGAGCCGCGACGAACGGCCTCGGCCTGCAGCCACTCCCGCGTCCAGAGCTCCTCGCGCCGCTCCAGGAAGGCGAGCGCAAGGTCTGCCTTCGAGGGGAAGTGCCGGTACAGGGTCATCTTCGCCACCCCGGCCTCGGCGACGATCGTGTCGACCCCCACGGCGGCGATTCCCCGGCGGCTGAACAGGTCGTAGGCCGCCTCGAGAATCCGTTCGCGGGCGCCTCCTGCCGGAGGCATGCCTACCGGCTGTGCGACTGCCATGCGAAGGACTTTACGCCCTTAACGCGCCAACTCCGAACCGTCGCGCTCCGCACGCCCCCAACGAGCGGCGTGCGCGTAGTCCAGCAGGCGGCCGAAGTAGCCCTCCACTCGTGGAGCGGGACCCAGTCCCCGGTCGTCGAAGCGCACCCGCATCGCGAAGTACGGGAAGTAGACCTCCATCTTGCGCAGCGCCGGCTTGCGCCGGCGCAGGATGGGATGGAGCAGGCGCCGGTAGGCCAGCGGTGGCAGGACCTTCGGCGGGCTGCGGTCGAAATGCTCGGAGGTCAGGTCGAGCAGACGACCCACGCTCGTGGCGTTTCGCCCGGCCACCAGGTGGAAGGTCTCGTCCGGGCCGTCCGTGGCCAGCTCGTACGCGCGATCGGCCACGTAGTCCACCGGCACCACGTCGACCGGCGAGGACCGGCGGGCGGGAATCGCCCGCATCGTCCCTCGCGCTATGGCCTTGAGCGGGCCGTAGAGGACGTTGAAGGAGGAGGTGCGCCCGGTGCGGCTGTCGCCCACGACGATACTGGGCCGCAGGATCTGCACCGGGAGGTCGGCGCCCCGGTCGCGCAGCATGACCTCGGCCTCGAACTTGGAGCGCTCGTAGGCGTTGCGAAAGCGCTGGCCGACGTCGAGCTGGTCCTCACGAAACAGGCCGGGCGGCTCACCCGAGACGTAGGCGGTGGAGATGTAGCTGAGCCGCTCGAGGCCCTTGCAGCGCTCCGCGAGCTCGACCACCCGGCGGGTGCCCTCGACGTTTACGCGGCGCGACTCGGCCAGCGACAGGTCGAACGACACCGACGCGGCGCAGTGAACGACGGTGCTCACCTCGGCGGTGATCCGGTCCGCGGCGGCGGACGTGAGGCCGAGACCGGGGCGCTCGATGTCGCCGGCCACCGCGTGCAGACGCGGGTGAGCCGGCAGCCGTTCGGCGGCGGCACGGTCGTCAGCGGCACGCACGAGCGCGTAGACCTGGCGCTCATCCCGCGAAAGGAACCGGTCGAGCAACTCCATCCCCACGAATCCCGTGCCGCCGGTGAGAAGCACGGCACCCATCGATACGACTCTAGCGTTGGCCCCTGGGCCAAATCCCTGGCGGCTATCTAGTCTCAGGCGTATGGCCTACTCCACCGCCGAAGCGCATCAAGAGCTGCTGGACACCGTGGCCGAGGCCACCGAGGAGCTCGGTCTGGCGCTCGCGTGCCTGACCGAGGCCTACGAGCGGCTCGACGACCACAACGCCGAGCGCCTCGAGGAGAGCTTCTTCCGCCCCGTCCAGCTGGCCTACGGCCGGGCGCGGCGAACCCACGCGGGCTTCGCCGAGCGCCACGGGCTGCCGGGACGCAGCTTCGAGCAGCCGTCGGCGGGCGTGTCCTCGAACGGCGCTCCCGGCTACATCGACCGCGCGGTGGGCGCTGTGGCCGAGGCGGACCTCACCCTGGTCTCACTCCAGGACTCGATGCTGCCCGTCGAGGCCGGCGACGGCGAGTTGCGAAGCGGCCTGTCTGCCGTCCGCGACCTGCTCGAGGGCCTGGCGGGCCAGGCGCGCGAGCTGGGCCGCACGCGCGGCCGCTAAGCCACGACCTCCATACCGACCTTGTCTTCGTCCGAGGCCGCGAGCGGGTTCTCGACCGCGAGCACGGCCTGGAGCGCCGCGATGGCCACGGCAAGCTGAGCCAGGTCCGGCTCGCGCGTGGTCAGCCGCTGCAGCTGGATCCCGGGCCACATGAGAATTCGTGCCCAGCGCTTGGTGCGGTTCTTGCCGAACCACTTGATCAGCTCGAAGGCGAGGCCGGCGACGATCGGGATGCCGACGATGCGCGAGATGAACAGCCAGTGCCAGTCGAGCTTGCCCAGCGGAGCGAAGACGACGATGGCCACGATCATCACCAGCAGCAGGAAGCTCGTGCCGCAGCGCGGATGGAAGCGCGAATAGCGCTGCGCGTTCTCGGGGGTGAGCTCCTCGCCGGCTTCGTAGCAGGAGATCGTCTTGTGCTCCGCTCCGTGGTACTGGAACACGCGCTGGAGGTCTGGCATGCGCGAGATCAGGGTGAGATAGGCGAGGAAGATCGTGATCCGCACCAGCTTCTCGATCACCACGAAGAGCAGCGAGTTCGGGATCTCGTCCTTGAAGATGTTGGTCAGGCCCGCGGGCAGCAGGAAGAAGAGACCGACCGCGAACAGCAGGGCGAAGGCGATCGTGCCCGCCCAGGCTCCGCCCCCGATCTCCTGCTTGTCGCCCTCCTCGCCGGGTGGCACCTGCGCGTTGGCGGAGATGCCGAGCGCGCGGAAGCCGATCTTGAGGGACTCGCCCAGCGCCGCCACTCCGCGGATCACCGGCAGGCGAAGGATGCGGTGGCGCTTCGTCCAGGAGACGAGCGGCTCGGAGACCACTTCGATCTCGCCCTTGGCCCCCTCCTTGGAGTCCGCGCCGCCGGCCGCGAGCTGCTCGGCCGAGGGCTTTCGCACCGCCACCGCCCAGGTGGAGATGCCGCGCATCATCACGCCTTCGAGCACCGCCTGGCCACCGATCGGGGCGTCTCTCGTGGCCTCCCGCTTGTGGTCGGGAGCGCTCCCGTTGGTCGACGGGCCGCTGTCGGTGGAGGACGCGCTCACCTCGCTCATCGTAACGGCGGGTTCGCGCTGTTTCGCGGGAACCGGTTCAGAGCGGGGCGATGTCGGCGCAACGAAGCTCCTGGAGATTGTCCTGCTCGGAGCTCTCGACGATCACGCCGTCCGGATCCACCTGGGCCCTGACCGAGCCGGCGCAGGCGGGCCCGCGAAAGCCGATCACCCGCTCCTGTGCGATTGCCAGCGGGCTGACCGTCACGGTGTCGATCACGCCGCCGTCCACCCAGAAGCGCACCGAAGCCGCCTCCACCGGAGCGAGCCCCGGATTGGCGACGCGCACGCGGTAGCGCCGCACTCCCGCGACCTTGGTCTTGGCCGAGCCCACCAGGCCGACCGTCAGGTTGGGCAGAGCCACGTACTGCCGACACGGGCGAGACGTGCGACGGGTCTTCTCGATCACGTCGCCGTCCGCGCCGTACCAGCGAAAGTCGACCCGCATGCGATGCACCGCGTTGGCGGGCAACCCCTTCACCGCCTGGCGGTAGCCGAAGGTGCCCACCCCGGGCCGGGAGCGCCGCCAGCGACCGAGGCCGGGCGCCTTGACCGGCTTGAAGCCGGTTGCGTCCGTTCGCTCGAGCAGCGTGAAGCGCAGCCCCATCCGCTGCGTTCCGGCGATCTGCTGCATCCGCGCCTTGAAGGCAGCTTCGTGGGTGTCCACCGAGCAGGTCGCAAGCCGCACCGAGGCCTTCGCGGTCTCGGCGGCCCCCGGGGCCGGCGGCGCTGCCGCGGCAGGCGCGCTCAGCGCCGCCAGGACGGCGGCGCCGAGAGCGATCGATATTGGCGCACGAGGCATGCTCCGTGAGAACAGAGACGAGCCGGAAGAGTTGCGGCGGCGGTGCGCGCAGCGCCGCAAGATCTGCCTGCTATGAACGGGAGCGTGCGGCCCGGCGGCGGAAGCGCTCGACGCGGCCTCCGGTGTCCACGAGCTTCTGCCGGCCGGTGTAGAACGGATGGCAGTTCGAGCAGATCTCGACGTTCAGCTCGGGCTTGGTGGAGCGCGTCCAGAACTCGTTGCCGCAGCTGCAGCGAACGTGCGCGGGGACGTACTCGGGATGTATATCCGCCTTCATTTCCCCTTCGATTCTAGCGGCGCCTCCGTCCGCCGCTGGCTATCGAATACCGGGGGTGACCGACCTGGACGCCCTCGAGCGTCGCTTTCGCCGGGACGGGCTGCCGCTGTTCGTGGAGGATCGCTCGGCGCGGGAGGACGTCTGGACCCGCGCGGCGCCGCTGCTGACGCTGGTGTTCATCGCGGAGATGCTCGGCGCGATCCAGCTGGACTGGCCCGTGGGGGCCAATGTGGCCGCGGCCCTCGGCGGCCTGGCCATCCTGCTCGGCGCCTTCGGCCTGCTGAACCTGGTGCGCGGGCGTCGCTTCTGGTCGCTGCCCGAGCACGTGGGCAACCTCGAGCTCGGACTGTTCCTGCTCGTCCCCGCCGCCCTCCCGCTCATCTTCGGCGGCCAGGTGGGCAGCGCGGCGGTCACGCTCGCCGTCAACGCGCTGATTCTGCTCCTGACCTACGCGGTGATCGCCGGCGGGCTCGTCTGGATAGTGCGCTGGGCGGCGACCCGCCTCGTGGCTCAGCTCGACGCCGCGGTGACCGTCCTGTCCAAGGCGGTGCCGCTCCTGCTCGTGTTCGCGCTCGTTCTGTTCATCAACACTGAGATGTGGCAGGTGTTCTCACGCATGCCCGACGTGTTCCTCGCGCTGGTCGCCGCCCTGCTCGTGGGAGCCGGATCGCTGTTCGTGATCGTGCGGCTGCCGCGCGAGGTGAAGGAACTGGAGAAGGACGCGGGCGACGGGCCGGCTCTCGAGCGCCGCGAGCGCTTCAACGTCGGCCTGGTGCTGTTCGTGAGCCAGGCGCTCCAGACGGTCGTCGTGAGCCTCGCGGTCGCGGCCTTCTTCGTCGTGCTGGGCGCCCTGGCGGTGGGCCCCTCCATCCGCGACTCGTGGGAGGTGGCCGAGGGGTCGGTGGTGCTCGGCTTCGGCCTGTTCGGCGAGCGCATCGAGATCACCGAGGCCCTGCTGCGGGTGTCGGCCGGCATCGGAGCGTTCGCGGGCCTCTACTACGCGATCGCGGTGCTCACCGACTCCACCTACCGCGAGGAGTTCCTGGACGAGCTGACGGACGAGATGCGCTCGAGCTTCGCGGCACGGGCGGAGTACCGGGCGGCCCGGGCGTCCCTCCCGTGACGGGGACCCTCACGTGACCTGGTAGTTCGGGCCGTCGCCGCCCTCAGGCGGAGTCAACCTGCCGCCCTTCGCGGTAATCGCCCCGCACTGCACGCAGTTCGAGGGGGTGATCTGCAGCTTGACCTCGTGCTTGCCGTCGAGCTTGCCGTTGCCCGCGCCGTTTCCGGAGCGAGCGGCCTCGAGTTCGTCCTCGGGCACCTCGTAGACGGCGGCCGGACACATGTTCTGCCACATCAGCGCGACATCGAGCGGCACCTTGTCCTGGATGCGGATGTGGTTCGGCGCGTCGTCGCGCGTGGCGTTGCCGGTGAGGAAGACCGAGGACAGCTTGTCGAAGGTGGTCTTGCCGTCGGGCTTCGGGTAGTCCTTGTCGCGGTCCCCGATGAAGACGTCGACGGTGGCGTCGTCGTGGGTGGCCCAGCGGCCGCCGGGGAAGCGCCCGCCCGAGATCTCCATCATGTTCGCGATCGCTCCGCCCACGAGGAAGCCGCGTGAGAAGGGCTGGCGCATGTTGCGCGAGCGGCGGATGTCGGTCTCGATCTCCGAGCCGCGCACCTTGGCCTCGTAGTTGGACAGGTCGGCGGTCCCCTCCTCGCCGGCCTTGAGCCGCTCGTAGATCGCCTCCGCCGCGAACATGCCGGCGTGCATCGCGTAGTGCACGCCCTTGAGAGTCGGGATGTTGACCATTCCGGCGCCGTCGCCGCAGATGGCCATGCCCGGCGCCCAGTACTGCCGCGGCTGGGCCCAGTAGCCGCCGGAGGGAATCGTCTTGGCTCCCCAGCCCACGCGCTTGCCGCCCTCGATGATCTTGGCCACCAGCGGATGGCCCTTGAGCTCCTGGAGGGCGTCGTGAACCGAGAACGACGCGTCGCGGTAGTCGAGCCCCACCACGAGGCCCATCGACACCTTGTCCTCGCCCATCGGGTAGATGAACGAGCCGCCGAACTCGCGGTACTTGGGGCCGAAGCGCAGAGGCCAGGCCATCGTGTGAATGACCCGGTCGAGCGGCTGCTGGACCTCCCAGACCTCCTTCACGCCGAGCTCCCACTGCTGCGGGTCCTCCGAGCCTAGGTCGAAGTGGCGGATGGCCGCGCCGGTGAGGTGTCCCTGGGTGCCCTCGGCCAGCACGGTGGCCTTGGCGATCAGGTCGGACCCGGGCTCGAAGTTGCCGAGCTCCTCGCCGTCCTTGCCCCGTCCCTTGTCACCGGAGCGCACGCCGACCACTCGGTCGTCCTCGACCAGCAGGCGCGCGGCCGCGGTCTCGCCCAGGATGTAGACGCCGGCCTCCTCGGCCTGATCGGACATCCAGCGCCCGAGCCGGGCCACCGAGGTCACGTGATTGCCGTGGTTGCGAAACGGCGGCGGCGTGGGCTTGAGCGGGATCGCGCGCTTGCTGTTGGGCAGCAGATAGACCGCGTCCTTCTCCACCGGGCCGTAGGTCGGCCACTCGCTCTCGTCGGTGTCCGGGAACAGCCTGCGCATCGCGGACGGGTTCATCATCGCCCCCGACAGCAGGTGCGAGCCGGGGTTCTTGCCCTTCTCCACCAGGGCCACCGGCACCTCGCCGAGCGACCCCATGAGCGCCTCGTCCTCGGCCAGCAGCTGGGTCAGGCGGATTGCGCAGGCCAGCCCGCCCGGACCGCCGCCGACGATCACCACGCCCACCTCGATGCGCTCGTCCTCGGGGTCTGTGGGTGCACCGATGAACTCCCTGGCGGAGTCGACCGGCGGCGGAAACTCGATCGGAGCGGTGGCCATCCGGGCGTCAGCCCCTCTTTTCCTTCAGCGCCTCGGTGAGCTTGGGCATGATCTTGTTCAGGTCGCCCACCACGCCGAGGTCCGAGAACTCGAAGATCGGCGCGTTCGGGTCCTTGTTGATGGCGACGATGTTCTCCGAGGACTGCATACCGACCTTGTGCTGGATCGCGCCGGAGATGCCCGCCGCGAGATAGAGCTTCGGGGCGACCGTCTTGCCCGTCTGCCCGATCTGGGCGGCGTACGGATACCAGCCGGCGTCGACCACCGCGCGGGTGGCGGCCACCGCGCCCCCGAGGGCGTCGGCCAGCGACTCGCACAGCTCGAAGCCCTCGGCCTTGCCGAGACCACGGCCGCCGGCGACGAGGACGTCGGCGTCCTCGATGTTCACGTCGGCACCGCGCTGCTCGCCGCGCTGCACCATCACGGCCTTCGTCGAGTGGTCCTCGAAGGTCACGTCGACGTCCACCACCTCGGCCGCGCCGTCACCCGCCTCCTTGACGTCGAAGGCGTTGAGGCGGCCGATGATGATGCCCGGCTCGCTCACGTAGCCCACGTCGACGATGGCCGAGTCCTGAAGAATCGGCCGCTCGGCCACGAGCTTGCCGTCCTGGGCCTTGACCGCCGTGACCTCCATGGTCACCCCGGCGTCGAGACGAGCGGTCAGCCCTGCGCCGATCTCGAAGCCGAGCAGGCCGCCGCCGAAGAGGGCGTACTTGTAGCCGTCGTCGGTGATGATCTTGGCCATCGCGTCGACCACCGGCGCCCCCAGGCCCTCCGGACCCTTGACCCGATAGACCTTGGTGGCGCCGTAGCGGCCGAGCGAGGCACAGAAGTCGTCGGTCAGGTCGTCGCCGCCGACGACCACCACACCCGCCTCGCCGCCCAGGTCGCCGGCCAGCTTGGCGCCCTCGGACACCGCGCCCAGCGAATTCTTGTTGAACTCGCCCTCGTAATGAAGTGCGTAGGTGAGGATGCTCATGCGAGGAGTTTCCTTTCCTCGAGCCAGCCGACGATGCGTTCGACGGTCTCGTTCGTGTCCTCGTCCTCGATGATCTCGCCCGCCGCCTTCTCGGCCGGGGGATTGATGGCGAGGACCGCCGTCCGGGAGCCCTGCTCGCCCACGCGGTCGGCCTCGATGCCAGCGTCGCTGGCGGACTTCGTGTCGCGCGGCTTCTTCTTGGCTCCCATGATCGCCTTGAGCGACGGGTAGCGCGGCTCGTTGATCGCGTCGCCCACCGAGATCACAGCGGGCAGCTCGATCTCCACCGTGTCGTAGCCGTACTCGGCCTGGCGCTCGCAGCGCAGCTTGTCGCCGTCCACGTCGAGCTTGATGACCTGGGTCAGCGAGGGCATGCGCAGGTGGTCGGCCACCACGGCGCCGATCGTGTAGCACTCGCCGTCGGCCGACTGCTGGCCCAGCAGGACGAGGTCGGGCGATTCGGTCTCGAGCACCTTGGCCAGCGCGTAGCCGGTGGCGCACACGTCCGAGCCGGCGAGCGCCTCGTCGGTGAGGTGCACCGAGCGGTCGGCGCCCAATGCCACCGCCTTGTTCAGGGTGCGGCCCGCCTCAGACGGGGCCATCGTCACGGCGACGATCTCGTCGACGTCGGCGCCTCCGCCCTCGCGGATCTGCATCGCAGCCTCGATGGCGTGGGTGTCGAACTGGTTGAGCGTGGTCTCGCCCGAGCGATCGATGCGCTTGGACCCCTGGTCCATGCGCTTCTCGACCGCGGCGTCGGGCACCTCTTTGACGAGGACGCAGATCTTCACGGGAGCTTCTCCTTGGCTTGATCTTGGCGCCCGGACGGCGGGCTGCCGACCGGAGGCGGAGCCGATCTTACTTCATTGACTGACGAGTCAATCGCGTACCGGCGCCAAGGCGGCTGGCGCTACGCGGGGACCGACTCGCGGATGAAGTCGATGATGCCCTGCACCGGCGCGCCGGGGGTGAACACCTCGGCCACACCCAGTTCCTTGAGCTCGGGGATGTCCTCGCTGGGGATCGTTCCGCCCACCACCAGCACCACGTCCTCGGCGCCCTCGCCCTCGAGCAGCGAGGCGATCCGCGGCACCAGCGTCATGTGCGCTCCCGACAGGATCGACAACCCGACCGCATCGGCGTCCTCCTGGAGCACCGTCTCGACGATCTGCTCCGGCGTCTGATGCAGGCCGGTGTAGATCACCTCCATGCCCGCGTCCCGCAGAGCCCGGGCGATGATCTTGGCGCCCCGGTCGTGCCCGTCCAGACCCGGCTTGGCCACCACGACGCGGATCTTCCTCGTGGACATGAGGGCCAGCAGGCTATCCGGTTGGCCCGCTCAGCTCTGGCGGCGGGTGCGCAGCGAGAGGACGCTGCCGATGGCGATCATGACCAGGCCGAGGATGATCATCGTGCGCTCGTCGCGGCCCGTGTTCGGCAGGCCGCCGCTGTCGAAGTCGGCCTCGAGATCCTCGTCGAGCGCCTCCTCGTCGTTCTCGAGCTGAGCCTCCTCCTCCTCACCCGCGGGGTCGGATCCCGCCGCCTCCACCACCACGGTCCCCTCCATGTTCGGATGGGGCGTGCAGATGTAGGCGTAGGTGCCCGGCGTGTCGAAGGTCTCGGAGCGACTCTCCCCGGCCGGGAAGATGCCCGTGTCGAACTCGCCGTTGCTTGCCGTGGCCGAGTGGCCGGTGGGCCCGTCGTTGGTCCACGTGACGGTGTCGCCCTCCACCACCGTGACGGTGGCCGGAGTGAAGCGGAAGTCGGAGATGGTGACGTTGGCGGTAGCCGCCGCCTTGGCCTTCTTGCTCTTCCCCGCCTTGTCGCGCTTGGCCGCCTTCGCGGCCTGATCCTTCTCTGCCTGGTCGGCCGCGGGCTTGGCGGGTGCGGGCTCGGCCGGTGCCGGCTCCACGGGCGGGGCCGCCGTGGCGGCGGGCTTCTTCTCGGCCTCGGCCCCGGGCTCGCCGGCCGGCGCAATGTCCTCGGCCTCGGCCTCGGGCGGGACGGTCTCGGCGGGAGGCTCGGCCTCCTCGCCGGAGTCCTGCTCCTCGACGGCCTGGTCGAGCTGCTCGGGCGTAGGCGCCGGCTCGGTGGTCTCCTCCGCGTCAGCGGTCGGCGGGACCTGATCCTGCGAGGCCAGCAGCGAGCCGGGAAGGACCAGCGCGGCCACAACGGCGTACACCGCAGCGAGGACGAGCCAGTGCTTCATCGCCGTCAGACTAGCCCTTTTTGCAGCCGAGATGCGTCTTCTCTCGGCTCAATGGGTCCAAAGACCCCACCAGTGCAGGCGGGTGAAGCGGAACTCGGCCCGGTGAAGCGAGCCGTCGTCCAGCTTGAGGATGAACTGACGGCAGCTGCCGCGCCAGTCGCGGCTGGTCTTCCACCAGAACACGTAGCGGTCCCGGCGCGGCTTGTAGCGCAGTCCCTTGCCCCACGCGCTGCGGGCGGGGTGGCCGTCCGCCGGCGTCTCGCCGGCGCCGCATTCCACCTCGGCGACCCGGGGCCAGCCCTCGAGCACGTCCCTGCCCTGGTAGCCGCCGAGCGAGAAGCGGATCGGCACCGGCAGCCCGGCCGGCCAGCGGTTGACCGCCGGGAAGTCGCGGACCGGCCAGAGGAAGCCGCCGAAGTCGTACCCACCGTCGGAGATCGTGTAGGAGGCCGTGGTGGAGGCCGAGTTGCCCGCAGCGTCGGTGGCGGTGACCGTAAAGGTGTAGACGCCCGGGCTCGAGGTGTCGAGAGCCGCGCCGTCGGCCACGTCGCCCGTGCAGGAGGCCACGCCGGACCCGGCGGCCTCGTCGAAGCAGTCGTAGTCGGCGACCAGCTCGTCGCCCACGGGGTACTTGGCGCCGTCCGCCGGTGTCCGCAACTCGATGGTTGGCGCCCCCGCGTCGACGATCTCCACGGTCGCCGTCTCCGTGGTCTCGTTCCCGGCGCCGTCGCGGGCCGTGACCGTCACCGATTGCGGACCGAGGCTCGAGGTGTCGAGCAGCGCTCCGTCGGGCGTGCTGCCGACGCACGACGCCACCTCCGAGCCGCCCGCGTCATCGCAGGAAAAGTCCACCGTCACCTCGGCCCCGAGCGGTACCTGGTCGCCGTCTGTCGGGCTGCGCAGGTCGATCGTGGGGGCCACGGACTCACAGGCCCTCGTGCCGGTGAGAGAGACGGTGTAGTTGCCCGATGCCCTCAGCCGGCCCCACCAGGTCTGAACCGGCGCGGCCGCGCCGCGGCCGTCGGCGCCCACGAGATAGGGGACGTTGTTGAAGATCGCGCCGGCGGCGCTCTGAGGATCGCGGTCGTGGGGCGAGACGCCCAGGAGATACTCACCGGCCGCCGCGGGGGTCAGCGGGTGGCCGGCCGGGAGCGTGGACTGCTCGGTGCCCGCCGCGTCGTCATTCGCGTAGATGCCCATGCCGGCGGCGTCGAAGAGAAAGAGCTGGGTGTTGGTGCCGGGGTCGGTGACGCCGACGGTGGAGGCCGAGAAGGAGCCGCCCCCGCTCAGGCACACCCGGAACAGGTCCGAGTCCGCGCCGGCGAACGTGCCCTCGATCGAGTCGACGACCTGGGTGGTGAGGTCCTGGGCGGTCGACGGAGTGTCGCCCGCGTCGCCCTGCTCCGGCACGGCGAGCGCGCTCGGGGCGATGGCCAGCCCCGTGGAGAGGACAGCGACGAGAATCGCGGCGCGCGACTTCACGCCGTTGGAATCGGCACGACGAATGGTTTCCATTAGCGGTCGCGGGCCCAGCATGGACATTCGTCCGGACGACTCGCACGGGGCGCCGGTATGGTCGGGCGCGATGACCGGCGCACTGAGCGTGGACAACAACCGCCGGCTGCTTCGGGCCCGGGACGCTATGGACCGCAGCTACGCAGATGCGCTGGACATCGAGGCGCTGGCGGACTCCGTGCACCTGTCGCGCGCGCACTTCATTCGCAGCTTCAAGGACACCTTCGGAGAGACGCCCCACCGCTACCTGCAGCGGCGACGCCTCGAGCGGGCCATGGCGCTGCTGCGTGACACCGACCGGTCCGTGACCGAGATCTGCCTCGACGTGGGCTTCACCAGCCTGGGGAGCTTCAGCCGCACCTTCAACGAGATCGTGGGTACATCGCCTCGCGCCTATCGCGAGCGCGAGCAGAAGGCTCCGCACGCCACCGTGCGGGCAGGTGTGCCGGGCTGTGTGGTGGCAGCCTGGGACCGGCCCTCATCGAGCACTTTTGGAGAAGACCGGCGCGCTGATCGGGATTAGCTTGGTCGGCATGTTCAACGCCATCACACACTCAAGCGTCTGGGTCCTCGACCAGGACAAGGCCCTCGACTTCTATGTCGGCAAGCTCGGGATGGAGGTCCGCGCGGACGCGGACCTCGAGTTCATGCGCTGGCTCACCGTCGGCGTGCCCGGCCAGCCCGACCGCGAGCTGCTGCTCGAGGTGCCCGGCGCGTTCATCGACGAGGACAGCGCCGATCAGATCCGTGGCCTGCTCAGCAAGGGCGCGATGGGGCTCGGCTTCATCCTCACCACCGACGACTGCCGGACGACCTTCGAGAAGCTTCGGGACGACGGCGTCGACATCATCCAGGAGCCCGAGGAGCGCTTCTACGGCACCGACTGCGCCGTGCGTGACCCGTTCGGCAACCACATCCGGATCACCGAGCCGGCGCCGGCCCCGATAGAGGCCCCGGCCGGCTCGGGCACCGCTCAGTAGCCGCTCGGCGGGGGGCGGGGCGGCGCAGGTCGACGTCAGCCGCCGTTGACCTCCACGATCATGGCGTCGCCCTGGCCCCCGCCCGAGCAGATCGCGGCCACGCCGCGTCCGCCGCCGCGGCGGCGAAGCTCGTTGACCAGCGTCATCAGGATGCGCGCTCCCGAGGCGCCGATCGGATGGCCGAGCGCGATCGCGCCGCCGTTGACGTTGACCCTGTCCTCGTCGACCTCCAGCATGCGCATCGAGTTGAGCGCGACCGAGGCGAACGCCTCGTTGATCTCGAACAGGTCGATGTCGTCCACGGACAGGCCGGCCTTCTCGAGCGCCTTGATCGTCGCGTTGGCGGGGGTGCGGGCGAGGTAAGGGAACTCGTCGGCCACCGCGGCCTGGGCCACGATCGTGGCCAGCGGCGTGCGCCCGTTGGCGCTCGCCCATTCCTCGCTCGACAGCACCATCGCCCCCGCGCCGTCGTTGACTCCGGGTGCGTTGCCGGCGGTGTGGGCGCCCTCTTTGTGAAACGCGCCGCGCAGCTTGGACAGGGCCTCGAGCGACGACTCACGCCGCGGCGCCTCGTCGATCTCCACGGTGGTGTCGCCCTTGCGTGAGCTGATCGTCACGGGAACGATCTCCTCCGGCAGCCGGCCCTCGTCGGTGGCCTGCACCGCCAGCTCGTGCGAGCGCAGCGCGAAGCGATCCATGTCCGCGCGAGTGATCTCGAGCTCCTCGCCGACCTCGTCCGCCTCCTCGCCCATGTGCTTGCCCGTGAACGGGTTGGTCAGGCCGTCGGTGACCATCGCGTCGAGCGCCTTGGCCTCGCCCATGCGAAAGCCGAAGCGCGCCTGCTTGAGGAGGTACGGCGCGGTGGACATCGACTCCATCCCGCCGGCGACCGCCACGTCGAGATCGCCCGCTCGCACCGCCTGGTCGATGATGCCCGCCGAGCGCAGGCCCGAGGCGCACACCTTGTTGATGGTCTCCGAGCCCACCTCCTTGGGAATCCCGGCCTTGATCTGGGCCTGACGGCTCGGAATCTGGCCCTGGCCGGCCTGCAGCACCTGCCCGAACACCACGTGCTCCACCTGCTCGGGCGCGACCTCGGCCCGTTCGAGCGCGGCGGCCATGGCAGTGCCGCCGAGATCGGTCGCGTCGAGCGAGGCGAGCGCGCCGCCCATCTTTCCGAACGGCGTGCGGGCGGCGCCGAGGATCACGGTCTTGGGCATCTGGGCTGGGTCTCCTTGCGGTTTGGAGCGAGTTCCGAGGGGGCTCGAACCATATCGCCGGGCTATGCTCCCGCGCCCATGCCAGGACCCAGCGTCAGCGCCCGCCGGGGGGCGCCAGAGGAGACCGCCGCCGACACGCGGGTGGTGGGGCTGTTCGAGGACGAGGAGCTGGCCGACCCCGCCCTCCAGCGGCTGGTCGAGCTCGGGGAGGCCAAGGCCGCGCTGAAGCGGGTGGCGGTCACCCACGAGGACGCTCCCGGCGGCGGGCAGCGGCGCGTGCTGATCAGCGGCCTGGGCAAGCGCGGCGAGTTCAGTGCCGAGCGTGCCCGCATGGCGGCGGCAGCCGCCGCAGCCCGGGCAAAGGAGCTGGGCGCGGTCTCGCTGTCCTGGGCGGCGCCGCCGGGTGACGGGGTGGCCGGCGCGCTGGTGGAGGGCACGCTCCTTCGGCTGTACGCCTTCGACCGCTTCAAGTCCAAGCCGAACGACGACGCTGAGGTCGAGTCGCTCGAGATCGCCGGCGACGATCTGGACACCGAGGCCGTCGAGCGCGCCCGCGTGGCCGCCGCCGCGGCGAACGCGGCCCGCGACCTGCAGAACCTCCCCGCCAACGTCGCCACCCCCACGTTCCTGGCCGAGCGGGCCGGCGAGATCGCCGACGAGCACGAGGCGATGGAGGTCGAGTTGATCGACGGGGACGGCATCGTGGCGCGCGGCATGGGCGCCTTCGCCGCGGTTGCCCGGGGCAGCCACGTGGAGCCCCGCCTGATCGTGCTCCGCTGGCGCCCGCCGGCCGCGACCGGCCCGCACCTCGCCTACGTCGGCAAGGCCGTGACGTTCGACACCGGCGGCATCTCGATCAAGCCCTCCGCCAAGATGCAGGAGATGAAGTTCGACATGTCCGGCGGCGCCGCGGTGATCGAGGCGATGGCCGGCATCGCCGAGCTCGGGCTTCCGGCCACGGTCACCGCCGTGATTCCCTCCACCGAGAACATGCCGAGCGGCCACGCGGTCAAGCCCGGCGACATCGTGACGGCCATGAACGGCACCACGATCGAGGTCAACAACACCGACGCCGAAGGGCGCCTGATCCTCGCGGACGCCCTGTGCTACGCCGTCGAGCAGGGAGCCGAGCGCATCGTCGACCTGGCCACGCTCACGGGCGCGATCCTGGTGGCGCTCGGGCACACCTACGCCGGCCTGTTCGCCAACGACGACGACTGGTTCGCGCAGGTGGAGGCCGCCGGCGAGGCCACCGGCGAGGTGGGCTGGCGAATGCCGCTCCACCCGGAGTACCTCGAGCTCACCAAGGGCCAGTACGCGGATCTGACCAACGCGGCCGAGCAGCGGGTGGCCATGTCGAGCTACGCCGCGGAGTTCCTGCGCCAGTTCGTGGACGGGCGCCCGTGGGTCCACATGGACATCGCCGGGACGGCCTGGGGAATGAGCCGCAACTACGTCGGCAAGGGGGCGAGCGGGTTCGGAACCCGCCTGCTCATCGAGTTGGCGCGCCAGCGCTCCTAGGCGCTCGATACCGCATGCCCATGGGGCCCGCGGCCGTTTCACGGAGTTTCATGTTGTGTGACATCACTCACACTTGTCCGTGACCGCCATTTCGGCCGTTACTTTCGCCCGGTAAGCCGAAATCGGCCCTGTTCGTGTGCGGGAGTCAGACGCACGGACACGGCAAGTCCTGGCAGGGGCATCTCTTCGGTCGCATGACACAGCTGGCACACGCCGGCGGTGGCGACTCGTCGCGCCTCCGAGCCGGGCAGGCCTTACCCGGAGGGATCTCCGTTGAAGAAGCAGGGAACGATCCTGCTGGCGTGCGTGTGCGCTCTCGTGCTCGCGGCGTCCGTGGGAATACCGGCGGCGGCTCAGCAGGAGCCGAACGGCGGCACCGATACGACAACGACCATCGACGACCCGGGCGCCGTCGAGCGTCCGCAGGCCGAGGCCGCGAGCACTCGCCTGCAGCGCACCTACGGGCGCTGGCGCTCGAAGCTCGACCGCTACGACGTCTGGCGCGGGCGCAACCTGGTGGTGGCCGCGCGCAATCAGGCTCGCGAGCCCACGACCCCCGAGCTGCGTGACTCGCTCGAGCGCATGCAGACCCGGTTCCGGAACTTCCTCCGCTCCCCGCGCGGGCGCGCTGTGGTGTTCCGGTTCAAGGTCGAGAGGATTCCGGCCTGGGGCCGCAGGCAGCTGGCATCGATCGCCTCGTGCGAGTCGCACGGCGAGCCCCGCGCGGTCGGGGGCGGCGGGACCTACCGCGGCATGTACCAGTTCAGCTTCAGCACCTGGCAGGTGGTGGGCGGCAGCGGCGATCCGGCCGCGGCGTCGCGCCACGAGCAGACCTGGCGCGCGTGGCTGCTGCTGAGCCGCCACGGCGCGGGTCACTGGCCCGTCTGCGGCTAGCCACGCATAGCCCAGGGCGGTGGGTCGCAAGCCGGCGGCCCGCCGCCTCGTTGTTCTGCACCACTATGCGAAGGCACCTCGAGTCGGAGCTGGAACGGGCCAGGGCTGAGTTGAAGGCCCATCTGGCCAGCTGGGAGTACGCGTACTCGATGGCCGGGGGCTGCCACGGCGGCCGCGAGCACCCGGTGCACTGGCTGACCCGAGCGCGCACCGACGAGCTCCGCACCCGCTGCGACGCCCTTCGGGCCCGGCTGGCCGAGCACACGTCCTGAGCGCAAATTGCGCGGTTGGCAGGGCCGCGCTCCGGATACACAAGTAGTGAACCCGAGCCAGCGGGATTCCGAGAAGGGGAGAGCAGTCATGGCCGACAACAGAGGCGTGGCCTACATGGGGACCGGCAAGGTGGAGGTCCAGAACATCGACTTCCCGACATTCGAGCTTCAGGACGGCCCGGGAGTCAACCCCGACAACGTCGGGCGCCAGCTCCCGCACGCGGCGATTCTCAAGATCGTGTCGACGAACATCTGCGGCTCGGACCAGCACATGGTGCGCGGCCGCACCACCGCTCCCGAGGGCCTCATCCTCGGGCACGAGATCACCGGCGAGGTGATCGAGACCGGCCCCGGCGTGGAGTTCATCAAGGAGGGCGACCTCTGCTCGGTGCCCTTCAACATCGCCTGCGGCCGCTGTCGCATGTGCAAGACCGGCAATACGGGCGTCTGCCTGAACGTCAATCCCGATCGTCCCGGCTCGGCCTATGGCTACGTCGATATGGGCGGCTGGGTAGGAGGCCAGGCGGAGTACGTGGCCGTGCCCTACGCCGACTGGAACCTGCTCAAGTTCCCCGACAAGGATCAGGCGATGGAGAAGATCCTCGACCTGACGATGCTGTCGGACATCTTCCCCACCGGTTTCCACGGCGCCTATACGGCGGGCGTGGGACCGGGCTCCACGGTCTACGTGGCCGGCGCGGGCCCCGTCGGGCTCGCCGCGGCGCATTCGGCCCAACTGCTGGGCGCGGCGGTCGTGATGGTCGGTGACCTGATCCCCGAGCGTCTCGAGCAGGCCAAGAGCTTCGGCTGCGAGACGATCGACGTCTCCAAGGGCGACCCGAAGGACCAAATCGAGCAGATCCTCGGAGTGCCCGAGGTCGACGCCGCTGTCGACGCCGTCGGATTCGAGGCCCGCGGCCACGGCTCGGACGCCGACCACGAGGCTCCGGCCACCGTGCTGAACTCGATCATGGACGTGACCCGGGTGGCGGGCAAGCTCGGCATCCCGGGCCTGTACGTGACCGGTGACCCGGGCGGCGTCGACGACGCCGCCAAGGTGGGCTCGCTCTCCATCAGCATCGGGCTCGGCTGGGCCAAGTCGCACAGCTTCACCACGGGCCAGTGCCCGGTGATGAAGTACCACCACGGCCTGATGCAGATGATCCTCAGCGGCCGGGCGGAGATCGCGAATGCGGTCAACGCCACGGTCATCACCCTCGACGACGCCCAGAAGGGCTACGAGGACTTCGACAAGGGCGCGGCCAAGAAGTACGTCTTCGACCCGCATGGGTTGATCAAGGCCGCCTGACGCCACGGCAATCGAGCGGGGCCGCGTCACGACGGCGCGGCCCCGCCCTGCCGGCCTGCTAACGGTCCGGCCGGTCCTCCCGAACGCGCTCCTCGCGCACCACGTCCGGGTTGTCGGGGTCGCCCTCGCGCACCACGCGGCGCTCCTCGTACTCGTCTCCCGTCACGGGCTCCGTGGACTCGACGTCGCCCTCCTCGTAGCCCGTGTCGCGCCCGCGCCGGTCATCGGCGGGAACCTCCTGCCGCGGCACGTCGATCTCCGACTCGCGCTCGCGGTGTGACCCCGGCTCGTAGTCGCCCTTGACGTCCGGGTCGACGTCGTGCGCGCGGGCGTGCTCGGCTTCGGCCTGCTGCTCCGCATCCTGCGCCTGCGCCACCTGCTGACGGGCGGCCGCATCTTCACGGCGAGCCCGGGCGGCGCGCTCCTCGGCCTCGGCCTTCATCTCATCCGCCTCGGCGGTGCGCACGTCGGCCTCGCGCCTGATCTCCCGCGCCTCCTGGCGACGCTCCACATTGCGCCGCTCGCGGCTGCGCCTGCTCAGCATGAAGGCCAGCACCAGCAGGATGAGCACCACCACGACGATCGCGATGATTAGTCCTGTATCCACTGCAACTCCTCTCCTCGCCCTTGGAAGGAGTCAATACCCCGTGGAGGCCGGCTCTATCCCTGCTATCTGTCGACCGTGTCCGGAGCCTCCATCTCGCGCAGCTCCCGCTTGAGCACCTTGCCCGTGGCGTTGCGCGGCAGCTCCTCGATGAACCAGATCTCGCGCGGGACCTTGTAGCGGGCCAGGTTCTGCTTGACGTGGTCCTTCAGTTCCTGCTCGCTGGCGCTCGAATCCCCCTCCAGCACGACGAAGGCCCGCAGGCGTTGCCCAAAGTCATCGTCCTCCACTCCGAGCGCCGCCGCTTCGGCCACCTCCGGATGCCGGGCGAGCGCGTCCTCGATCTCCTTGGGGAAGACGTTCTCTCCGCCGGACACGATCATCTCGTCATCCCGGCCCTCCACGAACAGGCGCCCGCCTGAGTCGAAGCGCCCGACGTCGCCGGTGGCCATCAGCGCGTCGATCACGTCCTTCGAGCCGCCGCCCGTGTAGCCCTCGAACAGCATCTCGTTGCCCACGAAGATGCGCCCGGTCAGCCCCTCCGGAACCTCTCGTCCGCTCTCGTCGTAGAGCTTGACCATGGTCCCGCGCGGCGGCTTGCCGGCGGTGCCGGGTGCGGCGCGCATGTCCTCGGGAGTGGCTATCGACGCCCACGCCACCTCGGTCGAGCCGTAGAGGTTGTAGAGCGTGTCCCCCACCTCGTCCATCCACGTGGTGGCCAGGTCTCCCGGCAGCGCCGAGCCGCTGGCCGCCACGACCTTGAGCGAGGAGAGGTCGTAGCGCGCACGCGTTTCCGCGGGCAGCTCGAGGATCCGCTGCATCATCACCGGCACCACCACGAGGGAGTCGCAGCGGTAGCGGGCCAGCGTGTCGAGACAGGCCTCGGGCTCGAACTTGCGCCGCAGCACGTAGGTGGTGCCGAGGATGAGACCGATGGTGAAGTGCGCGAAACCCCAGGAATGAAACAGCGGCGCGGCTATGTGGGACACCTGGCGCGTCTTGAGGGGAATCTTCGACAGCAGCGACACCGCCGGGTCGAGCGACTGGGGATTCGCCCGTGACGCACCCTTCGGAGTGCCGGTGGTTCCGCTCGTGAGGATCACGGCCCGCCCCTCTCGGTCGGGCGGCACTACCGCGCTCCGGTCGCCGGCGGCGATCAGCTCGTCGAGGGTCGGGTCGGCGCAGCGGTCCGAGTCGTGCCACGCCACGAAGCGCTTGCGCCGCTCGCCGGCACCCTCGAGCAGCGCGGCGAACTCCTCGTCGTAGATCAGGGCGCGCGGCTTCTCGCGCTTGGTCACCTCGGTGAGCTGAGGGCCCGCGAACGCTGTGTTGAGATAGAGGGCGTCCGCGCCCAGCTTGGAGACCGCCGCGGTGGCCTCGATGAAGCCGCGGTGGTTGCGGCACATGATCCCGACCCCGTCGCCCTCCACCACGCCGGCGTCGGCCAGGGAGTGCGCCAGCGCGTTGGTGCGCTGGTCGACCTCCGAATAGGTGAGCGACCCGAGCTCGTCCACGATCATCGTCTCGTGGGGGTAGCGGGCGGCGAGGGCGATCGCCCCCGCGGCGGGGCTGCGGCCCCAGCGCTGCAGCGTGCGCACTACGGCCCACAGCCGATCCGGGCGCATCGGGCGCACGACCCCGGCGTCGGCCAGCACCTTGACGTTGCCCAGCTGATAGGTCACCTGCTCGGGCAGGCTCTTGCCGTCGCTCACCGCGGTCGATCTCCCATCTCGTCGAAGCTCGTGCGCGGATTGTGAACGTGTGGCCCGCTTGCTGCAGCCAGCGCCGCGTCAGGCCGCCCGCGGCCGTATCGCGGGCCGAAGCTCGGGCCAGCTCGAGACCGGACCGGAGGGTCGTCTGATCTTGTGTGGCTCGCCCTCGGGCAGGTGGCCGAGCAGAGCGCGGACGCCGGGTTGCTCGAGCCGCCGTGTCACGGTCGCCTGCGCGGTCTCGATCACCTGCTGGCGGCGCTCGCCGCTCATCCAGTTGCGCCCCATCGCCGCGGCGTCCTCGGCGGTCGGCTCGAGCACCAGGACCTCGGTTCCGAATCGACCCAGCTTCGCACGCTCGCGTTCGAGGCGGCGCCTGGCGGAGCCGCGGCTGAGCCCGGCGAGCCAGTCGACGGGGCCCGATCCGGGGTCGGCGCCGGTTAGCGGGTTGAGGCAGATCACGAGATCGAGGCCCCGGCCCGCCACGAGATCGAGGTTCGACGCGGAACACACACCCCCGTCCACGTAGCGGCGCGAGCCGATCCGAACCGGCCGGTAAAAGCCG
Source organism: uncultured Thermoleophilaceae bacterium (assembly GCA_963826165.1). Taxonomy (GTDB): domain Bacteria; phylum Actinomycetota; class Thermoleophilia; order Solirubrobacterales; family Thermoleophilaceae; genus JACVRW01. The sequence goes on from CAWGWC010000003.1 coordinate 62,939, forward strand.
GGGATGGCGCAGGACGCCGCCACGGCGTCGGCCATGGTGGCGCGCGGAGCGCCAAGGCGGCCGAACGGCACGCGCCTGCCCGATTCGTAGTCGCAGGCCACCGCCCAGTAGTTGGGATGGTCGACCCAGCGCCCGTCCACCGCCCGGCGCACGATCTCCTTGAGCGGGTCCGTGGAGAACAAACCGCCCGGCAGCCAGCCGGCGAGCAGCTGGAGCGGCGTGTGGCGCATCGGGCTGGCCAGCGCCGTGAAGGCCATGCGCAGGGATCCAGGCCCGATCCAGGGGAGGCCACGGTGGAGGCGAAAGGCCGCCCCGGCAGAGCGATCGGCCTCGGCGGCGGGCCTGCCGTCGGCGCCGCGCAGACCGTCGAAGACCTCACCGCGCGAGTGGGCCACCATGAACCAGGGCGGGATCCCGGCGGCAACCAGGCCGCCGATCATCGAGCCGGCCGACGTCCCGACCACGTACTCGGCGCTGCCCGGATCCCACTCCGTCTCGCGCGCGAGAGCGTGCAGGGCACCCGTGAGCCAGGCGCCACCGAGCACCCCTCCGGCGCCGAGCACGAGGCCCACCCGCCTGGGCCGATCCGGGGGCGAGCTAGCCGTCACGGCGTCCAGCGTAGTGGCGTCCGGGGGCGGGCGGGCTCGGCCCGCCGTCACGACCCACCGTCCCCGGGATCGTCGTAGACGCCCTTGTCCCAGGGTGGTGCGATTCCCTCGTCGAGGCGCCGGTAGCCGCGGCGGTCGTGAGTCTCGAGCGGGACGAGGCGAAAGACCCTCGGAGGTGGTGGTCCGCTCGCGGTTGCCCGGCCCGGGATAGAGCGGCAGCCGGCGCCGCCTGGCGCGGATCGGCACCCGCAGACCGGGGGTCTTGCCGCGCGGCACGGCCGGTGCGCCCGACTGGACCGGCGCCTCCGTCCGGAACGGGATGTGCCCCGCGTGGCTGCCGCGCGACACTCGAGTCCAGCCCGTGGAGTCCGCCCACCGTCCGCGGCACTCGTTCTCCTTGCACCCTTGGTAGTGCCCGTGCGAGCTGGCTCGGACCCAGGCGCTGCCGTCGGGATCCAGACGCACGTGAAAGGACTCCCAGTCGTCGCGGTGGTGGCCGGGGTAGGCCGGCGCGTCGCGCACGATCCCTCGCAGCTCGGGCAGCAGCCAGAACGCCTCCCACACCCTGTCCGAGCCCGCCACGACGCTCTTCGAGTCCGGGTAGTAGAGCCAGTACTGGATGAAGGTGCGCCGAGAGCGCCGCAGCACGCGCGTGAAGACGGTGGCCCGAGCACCGGCGCGGGTGCGGTGGACGTCGAGGTCGCGATCCGTGTCGGCCGCGGCGCAGCCGGGGCGGCGACAACGGCGCCAGTCCACCGGCAGCGCGGGCTCACCCGGCTCGTACACGAGGTTCGGAGCGTGGGCGCGGACCAGCGCCGCCGTGGACGACCCGTACGCCCGACGAAGCGCGGCGTCGCCGTCCGAGCAGCTGTCTCTCAGGGCGCAGACGATCCGGTGAGCCATGAACCCGCCCAGCGAGCGGCCGTCGACTGGCGGCGCGATCGTCACGAGGGCACCCAGGCCGAGCGCCAGGACCAGCAGGACGCCCAGCCATTCCACCGCTGCCTGTCCGCTCTGCCCCTCGCGCACTCAGCCCTCCTCCCCTATGAAGTCCGCGGGATTCAGGCAGGAGTTGGCGATCCGCAGCGCCTCGCGGACCGGCATGCGCCCGGAGATCCTCATCTCCGGGTGTCGCCGCTCGTACTGGAAGCGCTTGTAACCGAGGCAGACGATCCACGCCTTTGCGGCGACCGCCTTCAGCCCGCGCAGCACACGAAAGGCCGCGGCGGCCCGCGCGGGCGAGACCGGGGGTCGCACGCCGGCGGGCGGCGCGGCCCGGCGCGGCCGTGCCGGCGGAGCCACTGCCCACGGCCTGGCGCTCACCCGCTGATCGCAGTGGCCGCCCGCCCCGCAGGTGATGGCTCGCGCCACCGCGGCGCCGAGGCCTCGGCCCTCGACACTCGGAGCCAGCGACAGCAGGGCAGCGAGACCGAGCGAGACGAACAGCAGCAGACCCACCCACTCCACCGCCGCCTGGCCGCCCTCGGTTTTCACGCGCGCGACGCTACGCCGAGGCGACGCACGGGAAAAGACGCCGGTGCACCGGAAGGGCAGCCGAAGAGGACGCAGTCCGTGCCGATCCTTTTGGGCTTAACCCGAACTTAATACGACCCAACACGCCCTTAATTGATCCGAGCCTTGACATAACTATTGAGCCTTGAGAGGGTCCGCCCCCAATGACGTCGGGCACCGGCTCCCTGCGTTCGCTTCGCGAGTTGAACCGCCTGCGGCTCGTCGATTTCCTGCGCACCAACGGCACCGCGAGCCGCGCTGAGCTGGCCCGGCGAACCGGTCTCTCCCGCTCGACCGTCTCCACGCTGGTCTCGGATCTGCAACGCCGCGGGCTGGTGGTCGAGCGCTCCGGCCAGTTCGCGGGCGAGGGGCAGCCCGGCCGGCCCGCCGTGCTGCTGGCGCTAGACCCGTCGGCCGGCGCGGCCATCGGGGTCGACTTCGACCACGACCGCATCCGAGTCGCCGTGTCCGACCTGTCGCGCATCGTCCTGGCCGAGGCCACGGCGCCGTGCGACGTGGACAACGACGCGGAGGGGGCGCTCGACACCGCCGCCGGGCTCGGCCTGCGCCTGCTCGAGGAGGCGGGGATCGATCAGGAGCGCGTTCTGGGTACGGGGGTGGCCCTTGCCGGTCCGGTCGACCACAAGCGGGGCGCGCTGCACGAATCCGCGGTGCTGCCCGGCTGGAAGGAGGTCGACGCCGCCGCCGAGCTGGAGGAGCGGCTGGGCACATCGGTGTACGTCGACAACGACGCCAATCTCGGCGCTCTCGCCGAGGTCACTCTGGGAGCGGGCCGCAACGCGCGCTTCGCCGCGTACGTCCAGATCGGATCGGGAGTGGGCGCCGGCATGGTCGTCGACGGCCGCCCGTATCGCGGCGCCCGCGGCACGGCAGGCGAGATCGGCCACGTCGTGGTGGACGACCAGGGCCTGGTCTGCCGCTGCGGCAACCGCGGCTGTCTCGAGACCGTCGCCTCGACCCAGGCTCTGCTCGCGCTCATGCGGGCGAGCCGGGGCGAGGAGATGACGGTGCCCGAGATGATCGACGCAGCCGAGGCCGGCGACGCCGGCTGTCGCCGGGCGATCAGCGACGCGGGCCATGCCGTGGGCCGCGCCCTGGCCGGCCTCATCAACTTGTTCGGCCCCGAGATGGTCGTCGTCGGAGGCGACCTCGGGGAGGCAGGCGAGCTCCTGCTCGATCCGCTGCGTGAGGCGGTGGCGCGTGACGCGCTGCCGGCCGCGGGCGACGGGCTGGAGATCGTGGCGGGAGAACTCGGCGAGCGCGCCAACCTGCTTGGCGCCCTGTCACTCGTGCTCATGCAGTCCGAGCACGAGGTGGCCGCACGCGTGGCCGGGAGCGCGGCGGCGTGAGGAAGAAGCAGAACAAGCAACCCCAACAGGAGGAGGGAACGTGTCCAAGAGGAGCACGTTGTGGGCGCTGGTAGCAGCCGGCGTCCTTGCCATGAGCGGGCTGGCTGCCTGCGGAGACGATGACGACGACGGTGGAGGCGGCGGAGACAGCGGCGGAGGCGACGCGCCCAAGGTCGGCGTGCTGCTGCCGGACTCGCAGTCGTCCGTGCGCTGGGAGACGGTGGACCGCCCCGCGCTGCAGAAGGCCTTCAAGGATGCCGGCGTGGACGCCGACATCCAGAACGCCGAGGGTGACAAGGCCACTCAGACCCAGCAGGCGGAGCAGATGATCACCAACGGCGCGAACGTGCTGCTGCTGGTGAACCTCGACTCCGGTTCGGGCGCGGCGATCGCGGCGAACGCCCAGTCCCAGAACGTGAAGGTGATCGATTACGACCGCCTGACCCTGGACACGGACGCGACCGACTACTACGTCTCGTTCGACAACGAGAAGGTCGGCGAGCTGCAGGGCCAGGGGCTGGTCGACTGCATCGGCGACAAGAAGGCGGCCGTGGCCGTGCTCAACGGGTCGCCCACAGACAACAACGCCACCCTGTTCAAGAACGGCTACGACTCGGTGATCAACGAGAAGTTCGAATCCGGCGAGTGGACCGAGGTCGATGATCAGTCTGTGCCCGACTGGGACAACCAGCAGGCGCTGACGATCTTCGAGCAGATGCTGCAGAAGGCCGGCAACAAGGTCGACGGCGTGCTTGCGGCCAACGACGGTCTCGGCAACGCCGCCATCTCGGCACTGAAGCAGCGCAAGCTGCCGCAGATCCCGGTGACGGGTCAGGACGCCACACTCGAGGGTCTTCAGAACATCGTCAACGGCGATCAGTGCATGACCGTCTACAAGGCGATCGAGAAGGAGGCCGCCGCCGCTGCGGACCTGGCGATCGCGCTGGCCAAGGGTGAGGAGCCCACGGCCGAGACCGTGCCGATCGACAACGGAACCGAGGAGGTTCCGAGTGTGCTGCTCGACCCCGTCCCGGTGACCCAGGACAACGTCGGCGAGTACTTCGGCAACCCCGACTATCCGACCAAGGAGGACGTCTGCGCCGGGAAGGTCGCGCCCAAGTGTGAGGCGCTCGGCCTGTAGGAACACTCTCGACCGCAGGCCCCGGGGCGCATCGCGCCCCGGGGCCGCGCGGCGTAGAGTTCCGGCGCAGTCCGAGGAGGAGAGAGCGCATGACCGATACACCGCTGCTCGAGCTGCGCGGCGTGAGCAAGCACTTCGGCGCCGTCGTGGCGCTGCATGAGGTGGACTTCACGGCGCCCGCGGGCACCGTGACCGCGCTCGTGGGGGACAACGGCGCCGGCAAGTCGACGCTCGTCAAATGCGTGGCCGGGATCTACCGCATCGACGGAGGCGAGGTGCTCTTCGATGGCAACCCGGTGACCATTCACCATCCCAAGGCGGCCAGCGACCTCGGCATCGAGGTCGTCTACCAAGACCTCGCCCTGGCCGACAACCTCGACGTGGTCCAGAACATGTTCCTCGGCCGCGAGGAGCTCGAAGTGCTGCACACGCTCGACGAGACCACGATGGAGGCTCGCGCGCGCGAGACGCTGTCGAGCCTCTCGGTGACGACCATCCGCAGCGTGCGTCAGACGGTCGCCGGCCTCTCGGGCGGACAGCGCCAGTCCGTCGCCGTGGCCAAGGCCGTGATGTGGAACTCGAAGGTGGTGATCCTCGACGAGCCCACCGCGGCCCTGGGCGTGGCTCAGACCCGTCAGGTGCTCGACCTGGTCGCCCGGCTGGCCGAGCGCGGCCTCGCGGTGATCCTGATCTCCCACAACCTGCACGACATCTTCGAGGTGGCCGACAACATCTCGGTCTTGCGCCTGGGCCAGAACGTGGCCGAGTTCAAGCGCACCGAGACAACCCAGCAGGAGGTCGTCCAGGCCATCACCGCGGGCAAGCTCACCAAAGTTCCCGGCGTCACCGACGAGACCGAGGAGGTGGTGGCGTGAGCACCACGGCCGCCCCGGCTCCCGCCGGCACGCCCGCCCCGTCGGATGCGGAACCCAGCGGCCTGCGACGGGCCTTCGACGATTGGTGGACCGACGTCCGCTCGGGCCAGCTCGGCTCGCTGCCGATCATCGTCGGCCTGATCATCATCGCGATCGTCTTCCAGTCGCAGAACGACCGCTTCCTCACCGCCGGCAACTTCGTCAACCTGATCGTCCAGTCGGCGGCCTACACGACGATCGCCATGGGCATCGTGTTCGTGCTCCTGCTGGGCGAGATCGACCTCTCCGTGGGCTACGTGTCGGGTGTGGCCGGAGTGATCGCCGCGGTGCTCCTCATCCCGGACGGGAGCCAGGTGGCCACGCCGATCGCGATCGCGCTGGCGCTCGGCTCGGGCATCGCGATCGGCACGTTCCACGGGCTGATCATCACCAAGATCGGGATTCCGTCGTTCGTGGTCACGCTCGCAGGACTGATCGCCTGGAACGGCGTGGTGCTGTTGTTAATCGGGTCCCGTGGCACCGTGGTGCTCCAGGACAGCTTCATGATCGGCCTGGCCAACGACTTCCTCCCCGAGGCCACCTCGTGGATCCTGTGGCTGCTGGCCATCGCCATCTACGCCGGCATCCAGCTCAACGAGGTGCGTGTGCGCCGCCGGGCCCAGCTCGAACACGATCCGCTGTCGCTCATCGGCCTGCGGGTGGGCTTCCTGGCACTGGTGCTGGGAATCGTGGTGTGGGTTGCCAATGAGGATCGCGGCATCCCCTACGTCTTCCTGGTCGTCGGCTTCTTTCTGCTGTTCTGGGGCTTCGTGCTGGGACGCACGAAGTTCGGTCGCTACGTCTATGCCGTGGGCGGCAACGCCGAGGCCGCCAGGCGCGCCGGCATCAACGTCGACCGCATCAAGATCGTGGTCTTCGCCATCTGCTCCTTCATGGCCGCCGTCGGCGGGCTGGTGCTCGCGTCACGATTGCGCTCGGTCGACACAGGCTCCGGCGGCGGCGAGATCCTGCTCTACTCGATCGCCGCTGCGGTGATCGGCGGGACGTCGCTGTTCGGCGGGATCGGACACATCAAGAGCGCGCTCCTGGGCGCCCTGGTGATCGCTTCGATCGACAACGGCCTAGGCCTGCTGGGGCTCGGCTCGGGCGAGAAGTTCCTTATCACCGGCGGCGTTCTGCTGCTGGCGGTCACGGTCGACTCGCTGTCGCGCCGGCGCCAGACGCAATCGGGACGAGCTTGACGGCCTCAGCGGCATCATGGCGCTGAGGCTCGGACTGCTCTCGACCGCGCGGATCAACGAGAAGCTGGTGGCCGGCGCGAACGAGGTCGACGAGGTCGAGGTCGTGGCGGTGGCCTCTCGCGATCTTGGGCGAGCCGAGCGGCATGCGTCCGGACTGGGCATCGACCGTGCTCACGGCTCGTACGAGGCCCTGCTCGAGGATCCGGAAGTGGACGCCGTATACGTGTCCCTGCCCAACTCGCTGCACGTGGAGTGGTCGCTCCGCGCGCTCGAGGCCGGCAAGCACGTGCTGTGCGAGAAGCCGATGGCGCGCTCGCGCGAGCCGGTCGAGCGCGCCTTCGACGCCGCCGAACGCGCCGGCCGGGTGCTGGCGGAGGCCTTCATGTGGCGCCACCACCCGCAAGCCCGGCTGCTGGTGGAGCTGTTGCCGCGGGTGGGCAGGCTCCGTCTCGTTCGCTCGGCCTTCTCCTTCCGCCTCGACGAGGCGGAGGACGTGAGGTTGTCGGCCGAGCTCGAGGGCGGCGGTCTCATGGACGTGGGCTGCTACTGCGTGAGCGGGATCCGGCTGGTGGCGGGCAATCCGCTCGAGGCGATGGGCCGTGAGGTGGTGGGCGGCAACGGCGTAGACCTGCGCTTCACCGGCGCCATGCGCTTTTCCGGCGACGTGCTCGGGCACTTCGACTGCGGCCTCGACATGGCGGCCAGGAGCGAGCTCGAGGTGGTGGGCTCGGCCGGCTCGCTCGTCCTGCACGACCCCTGGCACTCCCGTGAACCGGTGATCGAGGTGCGCGACGCGGACGGCTCCACCGAGCGGGTGGAGGCCCAGCGGGCGGATCCCTACGCATGCGAGCTCGAGGACTTCGCCGCGGCGGTGGCGGGTGAGCGCGAGCCGCTGCTCGGGCGAGCCGACGCGCTCGGCCAGGCAAGCACCATCGCGGCCCTCTACGAGAGCGCCGAGAGCGGCGGGGTGATCGCCGTATGACCGCTCGCTCGTAGCCTTCCTCGGCGAACATGGCCGTGAAGAGCGCCGACACGCAAGCGCCGCCGGCGGGCATTCTTGCCCTGGCGGAACGCTACGACCCCGATGTGATCGATCTGCCGGGGGGCCGCGCACTGCTCCGGCTGTCGGTGAGCGGATCCGGCGACTGGGACGTGCGTCTCACCGGGCGGCGGCTGCGTCTGCTGCCCTCTCCCGACACGAGGGAGCCCGACGCCGTGATCAGCGCCGACGCCGCCACCTGGCAGCTGGTGGCCGACGACGTGCGCGGCGGCATGGGCGCCTTCCGGCGCGGCCGGCTGACCCTGCGAGGCAGCCTTCATCTCGGTGTGGGCTTCCTGGCCGCGACGAGCGGCTCGGACGACCCCGGCCGGCTGCGATTCGAGACCCTGCGCAGCCGAAGCGGGCGGGTTTCGATCTGCTCGGCCGGGCGCGGGCGCCGCACGCTGCTGTGCCTGCACGGCCTCGGCGGGACGAAGGCGTCGTTTCTCCCCACGGTTGCGGCTCTGGGCGACGAGTTCCAGGTCGTGGCCATGGACCTGCCCGGCTTCGGGGAATCGGACAAGCCGATCGGCGCCCCCTACAACTCGGCGTGGTTCGCCCGAACGGTCTTCGACACGCTCGACTCGCTCGGTCTCGACCGGGCGGATCTGGTGGGCAACAGCATGGGTGGGCGCATAGCCCTCGAGGCAGGGATGACCGAGCCCGAGCGGGTGCGCAGCCTGACCCTCCTCAGCCCCGCGCTGGCCTGGCTGCGCGACCGGCGCTGGGCGCTGCTGGTGCGCGTGCTGCGCCCCGAGCTCGGGCTGGTCCAGCCCGCCCCGCGCTGGGCGGTGGAGGGCCTGGTCCGGCGCTTCGTGCCGGGCGGCGACGACGGCTGGTCGGCCGCGGGCGTGGACGAGTTCCTGCGCGCCTACCTGAGCCCGCGCGGACGCGCCGCGTTCTACGCGTCGGCGCGCAACATCTACCTCGACGAGCCCCGCGGCGACACGGGTTTCTGGACCCGGCTGGCCGAGCTCCAGCCCAGGTCTCTGTTCGTCTGGGGTCGCAATGACACTCTGGTGCCGATCGGCTTCCGCAGGCATGTGGAGAAGGCGCTCCCGGCGGCTCGTCACCGCGAGCTTCGCTGCGGGCACGTGCCCCAGCTCGAGCGGCCGGGCGAGACGCACGCGGCGATGCGCGAGTTCCTGAAGGAGCGGAAGGCCGGGAAGGGCTAGAAGCCTCCGCCGCCGAAGTCTCCTCCGCCGCCGAAGTCTCCGCCTCCAAAGCCGCCGCCGAAATCGCCGCCGCCGAAGTCGCCTCCCTCGGCGGCCTGGGCATCCGCGGCGCCGTAGTAGCCCGCGCCAGCGAGCATCGAGCCGTAGAACAGGCTGGGCACCACCGCCGCGGCGAAGAAGCCGGCCGCCCAGGGCGAGAACGCGGGACCGGCCTGCCAGTAGGGCACCCGCCGGCCGTTGTAGTCGACCTCACGCATGGACGGCTCCTCGCCGTCCTCCAGCCGCGTGGCATCGGCCGCGCACACGGGCACCTCGCGCGCCTCGCCGCCCTCCGGCGCCCACTCCATGTCCTTGACCGAGGGGCCGTGGCGCGGATCGAAGAAGCAGGGCGCGCGGTGCTCGGGCTCGGCTTCGCCCGCGAAGCGCGCCTTGGCCGCGCTCATCGCCCAGCGGCCCTCCTCGAGCAGCGAGGTGACCTTCTCCATATCGGACAGGCGGCGCGCGGCCGTGAGTGCCTGGTCGGCCTCCCCGTAGCGCTCCACCGCCAGGTCGTAGCGCGAGCGCGCCTCCGGGTCGGCGTCCGGCATCTCGACGTCCACGTCGAGCGCCCGGATGTCGTCGCCCAGGGCCACGAGATCGTCGCGGGCGGCCGTCTTGACCTGGGCGAGGTCGGCCTGCTCGCGCTTGTGACGGTTGCGGCGGCTGAACCCGAACAGCGCAAGCGGCACCGCGAGCAGTATCACCAGGAACCAGGGGAAGCCGCGGCCGCCGTCGTTGCCGGAACCGTCGGCGGCGAAGTCGGCACGGGCGTCGCCCACCCGGCCCACGAAGTCCTCGAGCACCGCCGCCGTACCGTTGCCGCGCTCGTCTTGAACGGCCTCGTCGGCCAGGCGCCCGGCCTCGCCCGCTTCGAGCACACTGCTCCCCGAGCGCAGCTGGTTGCCGGTCACCACCGCGTAGGTTCCGGGCTCCCTTACCGCGTTGCCCAGCTCGCCCACGACAGCCCCCGGATCGCCGCCCGCCTCGTCCTGTGCGGCCTCGGGCAGGACCGCGACGTACATCGGTCCCGCGCCCTCCTCGGAGATCGAGCGCTTGAGCTGCGCCACCTCGTCGTCTGACAAGGGGTTCTCGGCGTCAGGGTCGACGTAGACGGAGCTGTTCTCGAGCGCCCGCGCAGCGTCGTCGAGCGTGCCCTGAGCCATCGCCACCGGGCAGAGCGCCAGCACCAGGAGGACGGTCAGCAGAGTGGTGCGCATACCCGAATGATGGCAGTCGCGGCGACCTGTTCTCAGCGCTCGCTCAACCGCGCGAGCAGGTCCGCCGCCGGCCGCCCCTGATCGTGCACCAGGACGGAGAGCCAGGGGCCGGCCAGATCGTCGACCTTGGCGGCGAGCCGGTCGTCGTCCATGGGCTGTCCGGGCGAGCCCAGGGACGCCTCGACCCGGGCCAGCTCGCGGCCGTCGGCCGCGATGACGCACTCCGACTCGAGCAGGTCGGCGTCGGTCTGGACCTCGATCCGCTCCGCGAGCTCGCAGGTGTCCTCGTCGACGCTTTCGAAGCTGTCCACGGAGGGCGGCCCGTGGGCGAGGGTCCACGCGGCGCAGTAGGGAATGGAGAACTTGGCCTCGAGCCCGTCGGCCGGACGAGGCCCGTAACCCGCAGCCTGAAGCGAGACAGGATGGACGGTGACCTCCACGGCGCGCGGCTCGGCCACCGCCGCCGCGGCCTCGATCGCGCCGTGTGTCTGCAGGCAGCAGGGCCAGGCCTTGATCCAGTTCTCGGCGATCGCGGGCGTGCCCGGGTCGGGCCGCTCGTAGGCCCCGCCCGTGGCGTCGGCGAAGCCCTGGGCGGCCTTGGCCAACGGTACCCGCGCGCCCGCGGCGGCCAGCCGCGCCGCCCTCACGCCCGACGCCGAGGCCAGGCCCACCTGGAGCGACTTGCCGTGCGAGCCGAACGCCGCCCGCAGCCCGGCCGCCCCCAGCAGAACGATCGCCACCGCGTGGTCGCGCTGATCGCCGGTCAGGCCCATGAGCGCGGCGGCGGCCACCGCCGCCCCGATGCCGCCGCACACCGCTGTCGGATGGTGATGCCCGTCGTAGAGCGCCGGGTGGCTGGCGCGAGCCACGGCGCCCATGGCCTCGAAGCCCTCCGCGTACGCGACGAGCACATCACCCAGCGTCGCGCCCCACTCCGCGCCCGTCACCAGCGCCGCGGGGGCGGCGGGGGCGGTGAGGTGAGCCAGACCGGGCAGGTAGGTGTCGTCGAAGTCGAGCACGTGCCCGGCCGTGGCCGTCGCCACCAGCGGCTCGCCCACCGACGCCGCGGCCCGGGCGGCGGGCTCGCCCGCACCCCTGAACGCGCACGCGGCCCAGTCGAGGAAGGCGGTGCGGTAACGGGCGTCGGTCACGGGTCCAGCCGCCGGCGGAACTGTCCCACTCCCAGCACGTGAGCGCCGGCCCGGGTGACCCGTTCGCCGAGGGCGCCGTCGGAGGTCACCACGGTGAGGCTCCCCGGATCGTCGTCGGCCTCCACCAGCGCCACGATGTCGTCGTCGGCGGCGTCGCGGCCGCGCCGGCGGGCGAACGCGACCTCCACGCCGGCCTCCGATTCGATCTCGAAGGGCGCGCCGTCGAAGACGACGGTGACTTCGTCGCCCGTCGAGCGCGCGAGCCCACCCAGTTCGTCGGACAGCGAGCGCATGGCTCCGGGCCGGTCGCGCCACCAGCCGGTGGGGCGCGACCCGATCACGTTCATGCCGTCCACCAGCCAGCGCGTCATACCGGCATCCGCACACCGGTGAGCTCTTCGCTGAGCGTCCACAGACGCCGGCGCGCCTCGGCGTCGTAGGCCTGAGGCTGGGCCCGGCTCTCGGAGGTCCCGTCGAAGAAGCTCCCGCTCACGCCGTCGAGCTCCGGGTCGGCGGCCAGACGCAGCGTGGCCTCGACTCCCTCCTCGACCGTGCTCTGCGAGCGCCCGAAGGCCTCGCGCACCATCTTCGTGTCCATCAGGGTGGCCGGGTGGAGGGCGTTGACGGTGGGGCCCGAGCCGCCGAGGCGCTCCGCGAGCTCGACCGTGAACAGCACCTGGGCGAGCTTGGAGCGAGCGTAGGCCGTGTAGGCGTGGTAGCCGTGCTCGAACCCGATGTCGCCAAAGTCCACCGGCGCCTGCCCGATCGAGGAGACGTTCACGATGCGCGAGCCGTCACCGAGCTGCTCGAGCAACAGCCCGGTGAGGGCGAAGTGGGCGAGGTGATTGACGGCAAAGGTCAGCTCGTGGCCGTCGGCGCTCTCGCGGCGTTGTGGCTCGATGACGCCGGCGTTGTTGACCAGGGTGTCGATACCGTCGACCTGTCCGGCGAGGTCGCGCGCCTCGGCCAGCGAGGCCAGGTCGGCCACGAGGCCACGGGCTGCGCCGGTCTCGGCCACCGCCTCGCGCACCTTGCCTGGATCGCGTCCGTGCACCAGCACCGAGGCGCCACGACCGGCCAGCTCCGCCGCCACCCGCCGGCCGAGCCCATCGGTGGAGCCAGTCACGAGCACCGTCTGCTCGCCCACCGGCTTCATCCCCGGCGCTTGACGATCAGGATGATCAGCACCACCAGCAGCACCCCGGCCACGGCCTGTGCGGCCAGCGCCGTGCCGATCCCCTCGTCCCGGGTGGCATCCCGGATGCCGCCGAACATCACCGACGCCCCGAAGAAGAGCACGAGCGTCCACAGGACGGCGTTGCGCGACACGGCCGCGGACGATACTCAGCGGCCCTCGAGTCGGGGCTAGTCTCGGCGGCCGTGCGCGATCGTCCCGTACTGGCAGGCGCCCTGGGCGCGGTAGTGATCGCGTTCTCGGGGATCTTCGTCGCGCTCGCCGACGTCGCGCCCGCCACCGCCGCCTTCTTTCGCTGCCTCTATGCGCTGCCGGTGCTGCTCGTGCTGGCCCTGATCGAACGCCACCGCTACGGCTCGCGCCCGCTGCGCGAGCGGCTGCCGGTGTTCGGGGCCGGTGTCGTGTTCGCCGCCAACCTCACGCTCTGGCACTACGCGATCGACGCCGTTGGGGCCGGGCTCGCCACCGTGCTCGGCAACATCCAGGTGATCCTCGTCGGCCTCATCGCCTGGATCGCCCTCGGCGAGCGCCCGGACAACCGTGAGCTGGGCGCGATTCCGCTGGTGTTCTTCGGTGTGGTGCTGATCTCCGGGGTGATCGGCGCCGGCGCCTACGGCGACGATCCGTTGCTCGGGGTGATCCTCGGAGTGCTCACGGCGATCTGTTACTCGCTGTTCATCCTGATCCTGCGCCAGGGCAACACGGACGAGCGGCGCCCGGGCGGCCCGCTGTTCGACGCCACTCTGTCGGGCGCCGTGTTCTCCGCCGTCGGCGGCGTCGCGATCGGCGACATCGACTGGACACCTGGCGCCGATGCCCAGCTCTGGCTCGTCCTGCTGGCGCTGTCATCTCAGGTGCTCGGCTGGCTGCTGATCTCGGTCTCGCTGCCGCGGCTGCCGGCCGTGGTCACCTCGATCATCCTCACGGTCCAGCCCGTATGCGCGGTCTTCCTCGCGGCGCTGATCCTGTCCGAGTCGCCGTCGCCCGTCCAGCTGACCGGGGTGGCGGTGGTGCTGGCCGGCGTGGGAGTGGCGACGCTCAGGCCGCGAACACCCGCCGCGGCCTAGGTGACCTCGCGCAGCCTGCCGGTCTCGACCTCGTAGACGAAGCCGCGGACGCTGTCCTTGTTGGGAATGAAGGGGCTCGAGGTGATCCGGGCCAGCGACTGACGCAGGTCGCCCTCCAGGTCCGTGAAGGTCTCTGCCGGCCACTGCGGCTTGATACCGGTCTCCTCCTGGATCTGTGCCCTGAACTCGTCGTCGGTGAAGGTCAGCATGCCGCAGTCGGTGTGATGCACGAGGATGATCTCCTCGGTGCCGAGCTTGCGCTGGGAGATGGCGAGCGAGCGGATCTCGTCGTCGGTCACCACGCCGCCCGCGTTGCGGATCACGTGGGCGTCCCCAACCTGGAGGCCGAACAGCGCGTACGGGCTGATCCGCGCGTCCATGCAGGCCAGGATCGCGACCTTGCGCGCCGGCGGCATGGGCAGGTCACCCTTGTCGAAGCCGTCGGCGAAGGCCTCGGCGTTCTTCAGCAGGTCGTCGGTAGCCGACATCTCTCGTCTCCTCGTTCGGAAAAAGACACTCAGGCGGTGGCCGCGGCCACCAGGGTCACCTCGGACGGCCGGGGATGGCGCAGCAGGGCGCCGTCCTCGGCCACCTCGTACGTACCCACACGCTCCAGGGGCGGAGAGTACGCGTGCAGGGTCACCGCCGGTTCCTGCCCGGCATGGCGCACGCGGTGAATGGCCTCCCGCGCGATGGTCACGCTCTCACCCGCGGACAGCGTGACCTCCACCGTGCCGCCCAGCGACAGACGTTCCTCGCTGACGGTGCCGGCGAGGACGGTGATCGCCGCCGCGCTCTCGTCGTGGTCGTGGAAGCCGGTGTCGTGGCCGCCCATCCAGGAGACGACGTAGACCTCCACGTCGTCGTCGCGGTGAAGCAGGACGTGGACGCGCTCCTCGTGGTCGTGGCGCACGAGCGGGCTCCAGGCCTCCTCGTGCGCCGCCCAGCGAAGAAGCGTGTCGCGCAGAGCGTCCGGCATGAGCTCGCTCACGCGGGCACCCAGGTGTAGCCGAGCGCGCGCGAGGCGTTGCCGCGGCGCACGATGTCGGCGAAGCCTTCGCCGAACGCGCCCGTCACCGGGTCGGCGCCGCCGTCCGCCACCGGATGGTCGGTGCCGTGTACGAGCTGCCCGACGCCCACCACGCTGGCCATCGCCCCGACGGCCCGCGGACCGTAGGAGGAGGTGTCGTAGAAGCAGAGCTCGTCGTGGACCGCGGCCTCGCGCGCGGGCCCGCCGCGAGCTGCCGTGCGCTCGGCCTGCAGCGGGGCCAGGCCGGCGAGCAGGGCGAAGATCGCGCGCAGACGTGGGAGCTCCGGCCGGACGGCGGCCTGGAAGCCGTGCCAGGCGGCCTGCTGCTGGGCGACATACGAGGTCGAGGGGTGCCACCACGCCGGGTCGGCGACCCGGCCGTGGCCGGGGGCCGGTCCCGGGTGGACGAACAGCGGAGCGTCGCGGCTCTCGAGCAACGCCAGCAGCTCGCACACGTCCTGGCTCAGCCGCGGGTGGGCCAGCTCGCCCGCCGGGAGGCACACGCCGGAGGCCCCGGCGCACAGCGCTTCACGGGCGAGCTCGGCGCGGCCGGCGACGGGAGGATGGGGAACCGCCGCCCACCAGCCGAGCTCGCCCGGAAGCTGTTTCCCGGACTCGTTCCAGGCCGACACGGCAGAGAGGAGGCCCTCCGCCCCGACCGGGGACGAAAGCGCGACGAGCGCCCGGTCGACGCCGTGCCGGGTGAGTCGCTCCACGCGCCGCGCGGGATCGTGGTCGGCGGGGTCGATCTCGAACGCGGGCTCCGCCTCGAGTCGTATCTCCCAGCGACCGTCACGCCTCCACAGGGCACGCGGCGCGCTCGCCCGTGTCTCCAGCACTCTCAGGACCGGATCGGGCCAGAGGTGCTGATGGACGTCGTATGAGCTCGCCACGCGAGTCACGATAGCAATTCCCTATAAACTCGGTAGGGATAGACGGGTTTAGGCGTCCGGGTGCTCGAACGGCAGGTCCTGGAAGCGCACCCGCTCGGGCTCGATCAGGGAGACGATCGCCGTCCGCACCGGGAAATCGCTGCCCACGTAGCGGTTGCTCATCCGGTCCATGATCGCCACCGCCTCCTCCCCCTCCAGCTCCTCCACCACCCGCCCGCGGATGACCGCCGAGCGGTAGGGATCGTCCTCGTCGCAGATCGACACGGCCACCCGGCCGTCACGGCGCATGTTGGCGACCTTCAGGTTCGGCGCGGTGGAGAAGACGGCGAGGCGGTCACCCTCCAGCGCGATCCACACCGGAGAGACCTGTGGCGCGCCGTCGGCCATGAGCGTGCCCACGTGAGCCATGTTGCGCGCAGAGAGCAGTTCACGGACTTCGGGGGAGAGCTGGGTCACCGGCCCAGCGTAGCCCTGACGCGCTCGCCGAGCAGAGCGAGCCGTTCGACGGGCTCGTTGCTGAACACGAAGCGCAGATGGCGGGCGGCCACCTCGCCGCCCCAGCCGCCCATCGGGGTGGCCGCGACCTTGTGCTCCAGCAGGCGGGCGGACAACTCGGCGGGCGCGACGCCGAGGCTCTGCGTGTCGAGCAGCGCCGCCCAAGCCCCGTGGGGCGCCACCACCGGCAGGCCCTGGAGCTGTCGCAGCGTCTCGTCTCGGCGCCGCTCCCACTCGGCCACGGCCGCGCCGACGTCGTCGTTACCTGGGTCGAGCGCCACCCTGGTGCCGATCTGGGCGAAGCCGCTCGCCACCAGGCCGTTGTAGATCTGCGCCCGGGACACGAGGTCGGTCAATTCCGCCGGCATCACCACCCAGCCGATCCGCCAGGCGATCATGCGCTGCTCGCTGGACGGCGCGCTGACGATCACCGTGTGGTCGCGCATGCCGGGGAGCGCCGCCGGGTGCAGCACCGACCGGCCGTCGTAGAGCACTCTCTCGAACCCGGACCAGTAGAGCAGCCAGAGGTGGTGTTCGCGACACAGCCCGGCGATCGCCTCCCACTCCTGCGCAGTGGCCACCCAACCCGTCGGGAACGACGCGTTGTTGATGAAGATGACGCGCGAGCGGGGCGTGACCGCGGCCCGCAGCGCGTCCAGATCCAGGCGCCACTCCCCCGTGTCCGAGTGCAGGGGCACGAGCCGCGGCGCCGCGCCCACCAGCCGGACGCGGTTGAGCATGCCGGCGTAGGTGGGATCGGTGAGGATCACCTCGTCGCCCGGATCGGTGAGACACAGCAGGGCGTCGAGCATCGCCTCGCCCTCGCCGCACGTGATCACCACCTCTCGCCGGGGGTCGTAGCGCGGGCCGCCGCGGCGCTCGATGTACTCGGTCACGGCCTCCTTCAGGTCCTCCCGGCCGTTGAACGGCAGCCAGCTGTTGGCGTCGTCCTCGCCGGCGGCGGCCCGCGTGGCCTCCACTGCGGCGGCGGGCGGAGGGATGTCGGTGTCCAGGTTCTCCAGCCGCAGCACGTCGGGGTCGTCGCCGGCCGCCGCGGCGATGCGATCGATGTTGAAGCCTGGGATGTGGTCGAGCCGGGAGGACGCGCGCATCGGCCGGATTACTTCCGCAGCAGGGCGCCGCTGAAGCAGAACTCGCGCCCGACGGGCAGCTCCTCGTCGAGCGCGGCGCGGTACGAGCGAGCGCTCACCAGGCGCGCCTCGTCGCGCTCCCAGCAATCGGGCGCGATGCGGGCCACCCAGCCGCTCCCGTACGGCTGGGCCAGCAGGGCCTGTGGAGCACGTTCGAGCAGCGGGTTGAGCGAGAGCACCGACCCGGCCAGCGGGGAGCCGATCGTGACGGTCCGGCCCGAGCGGCCCTGGACCGTGGCCAGCGTGTCCTCCACCCCCACCGTCTCCACCGCCCAGAAGCGCAGCTCGGGAGCGAACCAGAGCATCTCGCCGAGCGGAGCGCTGACGCCCACCGTGGCGATGCCTTCGTCGATCGTCGCCCACACGTGCCGGGCGGCCAGATAGCGGCGGTCGGAGGGCAGGACGAAGCGGGCCGAGGGCGCCGCGCGGGTGATTGAGATCTCGGCCACTCCTCCGAGCCTGCCGCCGCAACCGGACGGAAAACGTGCCTCCGGCCGCCCGGTTTGTCAGGGTGACCAGGCGAACCCCGACCTTCCTCCAGTGGCCGACTTTCGAGAGCTTCCCGAGCACGAGCTGAGCGCCCTCGGTGACGATCAGCTCATCGCCTATCTGCGGGCCGCCCGGGACGCGGGGCGCCACGACGCGATGAAGCCCGCCGTCGCAGTGCTCGTCTACGGCTACCACGCCACCCTGCTCAACCGGGCGCGCCTCAAGCTGCCCGAGGCCGAGGTGGAGGACGTGGTGGCCGAGACGATCTTCAGCGCGATCGCCTCCGCGTTCGACGGCAGCTCGGTGGGTGAGTTCAGGAGCTGGCTGCACACCATCCTGTCGCGCCGGATCGCCGACTTCCATGACGCCCGCAGCCGGCGGCCGAAGACTGCGCCCCTGCCCGGGAACGACGAGGAGACCTGGGGGCCCGAGCCGGAGGTGGCCTTCGAGGGTGACGCCCTGCACGCCCGCGACTGCATCCGGCGTGCGCTCGACGAGCTGCGCGACGAGCGCCACCGCCGGGTGATCGACCTGTACGTGCTGGGACCACATTCGGCGGGCGCCGCCGCCGGCATGGTGGGCGACGGAATGAGCGAGGCCAATGTCCATCAGATCGCGTCGCGCTTCGAGCGGCGGGTGAAGGAGCTCCTGGAGGAGCGATGACCGACGTCCATCAACTCCTCGACCGCTACAAGCAGGCGCACCGCGCGGACGGCGGCGCCGACCCGCGCCCCTACCTGGCCGAGGTGTCCGGCAGCGACCGCGAGCTGCTCGCGGGTCTGATCGACGCCTACCTCGAGGCCGCCCCGCGCCGGCCGCTCGACCCGGAGTTGCTGCGCACGTCCGCGGCCGGCCCGCTCGCCGAGGGAGTTCAGCGCTCGCTGGAGGGCCAGAGCGGCATGTGGCCGTCGCTGCTGCCCCGCCTGCGCGCCCGGGCGCGGCTGAGGCGAGCCGAGCTGGTGTCGCAGCTGGCGGCCCGGCTCGGCGCCCAGGCGCAGGAGGAGAAGGTGGCCCTCTACTACCACCAGATGGAGCAGGGCCTCCTGCCCGAGGAGGGCGTCTCGGAGACCGTGCTGGATGCGCTGGGACAGGTGGTGGGCTGGAGCGGCGACGCTCTGCGCCGGGCGGGCCGGCTGCCCAGGCCCGGCCCGGCCCGCGGCGACGCCGGGGCGGTGTTCGCGCGCACGACCATGGGCCGGGTGGACCCGCCCGCCCCCGGGCGCGCGCCGGCGGACACGCCCGGCGGGCAGGCGCCGGACGAGTGGGACGAGGTCGACCGCCTGTTTCGCGGCGGCTCCACGTCAGCTTGAACCGCGCGTTGCGACCTCTCTCCCATGCACCCACTGCTCGCGCTATACCGCCATGCCCTGCGCGTCGCCAACTTCCCGCTAGCGGCCGCGCTCACCCCCGCGCTGCGCGCCGACCCTCACCTGAGCGAACGGGCCGATCGAGAGCTGAGATCGGCGCCCCGTGCCCCAGCGCGCTGGTCCGCCGCCGCCGAGCGGGCGGTCGACGCCGTGGTGCTCCGCCTGCGCCGGGACGGCTGAGCACGCCCTACGATCGGGGCGGCCATGGCGTCTGAGATCGAGCAGCAGGCCGAGCGCGTGCTCGCGGAGGTGCCCGGCTGGCTGTGGAACGGCAATAGCCTCCCGGTGCCGGTCGATCACATCGCCGACTCCTGCTTCGGTCTGCACGTCCGTGACGTCGACGACCTGAGCGCCGCGCCCGGCGTACCGGCCCTCGGGACGGCGGAAGGGCTGTCCGGCCTGCTGCTGCCGTCGCTCGGGGAGATCTGGGTCAACGCCGGTGAGGCGCGCGAGTGGCCTCCGCGCCGTCGCTTCACCATCGGCCACGAGCTCGGTCACTGGTGCCTTCACCGGCACGAGGGAGCCGTGTGGTGCCGAAAGCACGCGGTGGATCCTCCCGCCGAGGAGACGCCGCCGGCCGGCCCGGAGCCGCGCCGCGCATATCCGCCCGAGGAGTCCGAGGCCAACGAGTTCGCCGCCGCCCTCTTGATGCCGGCCGACCTGCTGCGCACCCACTACGAGCGCCTGCGCCGCAGCGAGCCCGACGACGCGTTCCGCTCGCTGTGCCTGCTCTTCGGCGCGTCGGGCGCCGCCATGAGCCGCCGCCTGCGCCGCGTGGTCTGACGCGAAGCAGATCAGACGTGGATGGCCACGAGGCGGCCCCCTATCCGCTCCGGCAGCTCGGGCACGGTGTGGTGGCGGCCGGCCGCGATCCGGCGCGCGGTCCAGGCGGCGGCCGCCGCGTCGAGGACGTCGTCGGCAGCGGTCGTGCCGATCCGCGGCAACTCGGAGGGGAGGCAGATTCCCTCCCGCTCGAGCAGCCCGCGCCGCTCCATCATCCCGTTCCAGGAGCGCTTGGGCCAGTCGGCGGGCGATCCCCTCATCGCCGCGAATGACAGCTCGGGATGCACCTCGAAGACCGCGGCCGGATCGCTCTCGAGGCTGGCCTCCACCTGGAAGATCTTCTCCCGCAGGCCGTGGGTCTGCCGCGATATCCCCTGACCGGTGAGGCGGCGGGCGATCTTCACCGCCTCGGCGTGGTCCTCCGCCTCTAGCGCGGCGCGCGGCGGCGTGATGAACACGCTGCGCCCGCGGGGGCCGGCCTGCCGGCGCGCCTCCAGGTCGAGCTCGCGGAAGCCGGTCTGCGGCAGGCCGATCGGAATGTCCACGCCGATCGCCTCCACAGGGCCGATCCGGTCGAGCAGCGTCGCGAAGTCCCCGGCCACCTCGACGCGCGGTACGGCTCCGGTTTCGGGTCGGTCGAGCAGCACGAACACCCAGCCATCCCTGCAGGCGTCGACGCCGGCAACCATCACGCGAGGAATAGCATCCGCGGCCGCATGAACTTCGACCTCTCCGAGGAGCAGGAGCAGATCCGCCGTCTGGTGCGGGACTTCGCGGAGGGCGAGGTGGCTCCCGCAGCCGAGGAGCTCGACCGCCTCAAGGCCTTCCCCTACGAGATCGTGGCCAAGCTCGGCAAGCTGGGCCTGATGGGCATCCCGTATCCGGAGGAGGTGGGCGGCGGGGGGGCCGACACACTGAGCTATGCCCTCGCCGTGGAGGAGCTCGCGCGAGCCGACTCCAGCGTCGCCATCACGGTGGCCGCGCACACCAGCCTGGGCACCTGGCCGATCTACGCCTTCGGCTCGCCGGACCAGAAGGAGGAGTGGCTGCCGAGCCTGTGCTCGGGGGAGCGGCTCGGCGCGTTCGGCCTGACCGAGCCCGAGGCCGGCTCGGACGCGGGCAACACCCGAACGCGCGCCACCCTCGAGGAGGGTGACTGGGTCGTCAACGGGGCCAAGCAGTTCATCACCAACTCGGGCACCGACATCTCGGCCTTCGTGACCATCACCGCGCGCACGGGTGACGACGAGATCTCGAACATCCTCGTCCCCAACGGCACGCCGGGCTACGAGGTGGGCGAGCCCTACCGCAAG
Source organism: uncultured Thermoleophilaceae bacterium (assembly GCA_963826165.1). Lineage (GTDB taxonomy): Bacteria > Actinomycetota > Thermoleophilia > Solirubrobacterales > Thermoleophilaceae > JACVRW01. Next base: position 84,090 of record CAWGWC010000003.1, read on the forward strand.
ATGGGCTGGAACGCCTCCGACACGCGGCCGCTCGCCTTCGACGACTGCCGGGTGCCGGAGGAGAACCTGGTGGGGCGGCGCGGTCAGGGCTTCACCCAATTCCTGCAGACGCTCGACGGCGGCCGGATCAGCGTCAGCGCGATGGGGGTCGGGCTGGCGCAGGGCGCTCTCGATCAAGCGCTCGCCTACGCCAAGGAGCGCGTCGCCTTCGGCAAGTCGATCTCCAAGTACCAGGCCATCCAGGCCAAGCTGGCCGATCTCTCGACCGAGATCGAGGCCGCCCGGCTGCTCACCTACCGGGCCGCGCTCGAGAAGGACGCGGGCAAGAACTTCAGCCTCACCGCGGCTCAGGCCAAGCTGAAGACCGGCCGGCTCGCCGTGCGCGCCTCGGAGGAGGCCGTGCAGATCCACGGCGGCTACGGCTACATCGAGGAGTACCCGGTGTGCCGTTTCTACCGGGACGCCAAGGTGCTGACCATCGGCGAGGGGACCGACGAGGTCCAGCAGATGGTGATCGCCCGCGCGCTCGGGTGCTGACCCCTCGGGTAGCCGGCCCGGATTGTGGGTACGCCGGTGTCCATGGAGGCTGTTCAGAGGCTGACCGGGCGCCAGTGGGCCATAGCGGCGCTCGTGCTCATGGCCGCAGCCGCAGCCGGACTGCTGGTGGTGATGATCGACGGAGGCGAGCTGGCCAACCCACTCCTGATCGCGGTGCTGGCTCTCTCCGCGCTGGCCGGGCTGGCGGCCTGGGTCAACGAACGGGCCGCGGCGAGGCGCCACGCGGCGCTCGACGAGCGCCGGCGCGGCGACATGGCGGCTCGGGCCAAGGAGCTCGAGACCGATGCCAGCCAGAGCGAGGGCGAGGTCGAGAAGCTCAAGGGCCAGCTCGAGGCCCAGCGGACAGAGACCACGCGCGAGCGCCGGCTGCGTCTGCGCACCGAGCGAGCGCGCCAGGCCGAGCGCGAATGGAACCGCGAGCTGCGCGGCCAGGTCCTCCAGATGTACCGGACGCGCGGCCCGAGCGGCGACCTGCACGAGCTGGTGCTCGAGATCGCCATCGGGTTGTCCGGCGCAAGCAAGGGTGTGCTGCTGTCCCAGAAGGACGTGGACGGGGACGGTCGGCTCGACCTGGTACGCCATGCCGGCTTCGACAACGACCCCGACGCCAGCTCGCTGGCCCAGCGGTTTGCCGACCGGGTGATAGAACGCGACGAGATCGTCCGGGAGGACTCACCGGGAGACGGCGATTCGCGCGCGGACAACGAGATCGACAGCCTGGTGGCCATCCCGGTGTACATGCGCGACGACTTCGCGGGCGTGGTGATATGCGCGAACCGGCCCGGCGGCTTCGAGGAGCTGGACGACGACGTGCTGCTGGCGCTCGGCGACCACGCCGGCGCCGTGCTCGAGAACCACCATCTCCACGGGCAGCTGCGCTCGTCCTACCTGACCGTGGTGCGGATGCTGGCGGACGCCATCGAGGCCAAGGACCCGTTCGTGCGGGCCGCGTCCGATGAGGTCTCGGCCTGTCTCGAGGCGGTGGCCCGGCGCCTCGAGCTCGAGCCCGAAGCGTCCGAGCGGCTGGTGTTCGCGGGCCTGCTGCGCGACGTGGGCAAGCTCGGGATCAGCGATCGCGTGCTGCTCAAGCCGGGTCCACTGAACACGGACGAGCGCCGCACCGTGGAGCTTCACCCGCTCATCGGCGCGCGCATCGTCGAGCGAGTTCCCGGGCTGGCCGGCCTGGCGCCCGCCATCCGCCATCACCACGAGCGCTGGGACGGGGACGGCTACCCCAGCGGCCTGAGCGGCGACGAGATCCCGATCGAGGCCCGGGTCCTCGCGGTGGCCGACGTCTACTCGGCGCTCACCTCGACCCGGCCCTACCGCCAGCCGGTGAGCACCGAACTGGCCTGCGAGGAGATCGTGCGCTCCTCCGGCAGCCAGTTCGATCCGCAGGTGGCGAGGCTGTTCGTGGAGGAGATCCGCCGCCGCGAGCCCGACGAGGCCGACCGCGGCACGCTCGCGGAGAGCGTCGACGTCCCGGCGGTCCAGGCCGAACGCGAACCCGGCGAGCCGCTGCTCGGCCACGGCTTGGTCGGCTCCACCGATCACGTGACCCTGCTGTTCTCCCACCGGTTCCTGCAGGAGGCGGCCTCCTCCGAGGCCAAACGCGCTCAGCGGCGCCGGAGCCCGTTCGCCGTCCTCATGGTCGAGCTCACGGGGCTCTCGCAGATCAACCTCCGGGAGGGCTACGCCGCTGGGGACCGCGCGCTCCACGACGTGGGCCGTGCCCTGGACCAAACCCTCAACGGGATCAGCGCCACCGCGGGGCGTTTCAGTGGACGACGCCTGGCCGTGGTGCTGCCGGACACCGGACACGCTGAGGCCAGCCGTCTCGCCGCCGATGTGGCCGCCTCGCTCGACGGGAGCGGACCGGCCGTTCGGACCGGCGTCGCCGTGTGGCAGCAGGGAGATCACGGCGTGGACGTCCTGGCCCGCGCTCGGCTGGCGCTCGAAACCGGCGCCTAGGGCGCGTCTAATGTGCGCCGCCGATGCGGCGCACCCTCGCCCTGTGGATCCTGCTGTTCGCCGCCTACGCGGCCACCCTGGGCCTGCATGGCTTCGGCGACTCGGAGTACGGCGGAGATGAGCCCCACTATCTACTCGCCACGCAGTCGATCGTCGAGGACGGAGACGTCGACGTCCGCGACGAGTACGCGGAACGGTCTTACGCCGACTTCTATCCCTACGAGCTCGAGCGCCGCGGCACCCCCACCGAGGGTCGCCTGAACGAGCCGGTCGGCGCCGGCTTCCCGTTGCTGATCGCCCCCGCCTTCGCGGTGGGCGGAGCGCTCGGGGTGGAGCTCTTCCTTGCCGCCGTCGTGGCCCTCGGCGTGGCCCTTGCCTACCGGCTCGCGCTGAGGGTCGTCCCCGATCCCTGGGCGCTCGGGGCGGCGGCGAGCGTGGGCCTGTCGCCGCCGCTGCTCGCCTACAGCACAGCCGTCTATCCGGAGGCCGCTGCCGGCGCCGCTCTCGCCGGCGCCGCGCTGCTCGCCGTGCGCCTGGACTCCCGGCCCGGCCGCCGCACCGCGGTGGCGGCCTTCGCCCTCCTGGCGCTGCTGCCGTGGCTCGGGGTGCGATTCGTGCCCGCCGGCATCGTGGTGGGCTTCTTCGCCGTACGACCGCTGTGGCGGGCCCGCAGGCGCACGCTCGCCGTCGGCTCCGTCGAGCTGGCGCTGTTCAGCCTGGCGGTCTACGTCGGGATCAACGAGGCCTTCTACGGCGGGCCCACGCCCTACGCGGCCGCCGCCCCCGGCGAGCCCGTGACCGGAACGTCGTCGCCCGGCGGATACGCCGAGCGCGTCTACCGGCTGGTTGCCCTGTTCGTGGACCGCGAGTTCGGGCTGTTGCGCTGGGCGCCGGTGTTCCTGCTGACCTTCGTGGGCCTGTGGTGGTTGTGGCGCTCGCACCGCGACCGGCTCGCGCGCGCGGTGCCGCAGCTGCGGGAGATCGAGCTCACCGGCGACCTCTGCGCCGGAGTGCTCGCCGTGCAGCTGGCGGTGGCGGCGTTTCTGGCACCGACGATGTTCGGCTTCTGGTTTCCGGGCCGGCATCTGATCGCCGCCCTGCCGCTCGCGATCCCGCTGGTGGGCTGGGGGCTCCGGCACGCGCCCCGGCTCGGCACCGTCCTGTGCCTTCTGACGTTTGCGGCGTCGGCCGGTCTGTACGCGAGCGTGCGCTGGGGGGACGGTTCGCTCGTGACCGATCGTCCCGATGCGCCCTTCGGCCCGCTGACCGGCCTGCTCCCGGCGTTCGCGAGCGGTGACGCATGGCCCTTCTGGCTGGCCGCCCTCCTGGCGGCCGGGCTGGCGGCCCTGGTGGGGCTCGAATTGCGCGGGCGGCTGCCAGACTGACGCCATGTCCGACGCCCGAACCGTCCGCCGGATCATCGACGCCCTTCCCGATGTGGAGGAGGGCACGTCCTACGGGACTCCCTCGTGGAAGGTCCGGGGCAAGTTCTTCGCCCGTCTGCGCGACGACGACACGGTGTTGGTGGCCAAGGTGGACAAGGGCGAGAAGCAGCTCCTGATGGAGGCTGAGCCGGAGGTCTTCTTCGAGACGCCCCACTACGAGGGCTACGGCTACTTCCTCGTGCGCCTCGAGAACATCGATGAGGACGAGCTGGCCGAGGTGCTGGAGGACGCGTGGCGCCTGGCGGCGCCGAAGCGGCTGGTGGCCGAGCGCGACGAAGCGGCCTAGGCGGCGCTCCCGATCACCACGCCCACGGTCGCGACGGTCACGCCGCCGAGTGTGACCTGAATGAGCGAGCGGGTGAGCGACACCCGCATGAAGCGACGCCGGATCCAGGCGATCAGCACCAGCTCCACCGCGACCACTGCGTAGGCCAGCGTCAGCGCCCGGTCGACGTCGGCGATGAGGAAGGGCAGGGCGTGCAGCGAGCCGCCGACGAAGGTGGCGCCGCCCGTGATCAGCCCGCGCGAGAGCGAGCTGCCGCGCCCGGTGAGCGAGCCGTCGTCGGAGAGGCCCTCGGACAGGCCCATGCTGATCGCCGCACCCACTGCAGCGGCCAGACCCACCAGCAGCGCCTCGCGCGAGCCGGCGAGGTAGGCCGTGGCGAAGATCGGCGCCAGCGTGGAGATCGTGCCGTCGATCAGCCCGATCAGCGCGGGCTGGACCACCTGTAGCGCCAGCCGGCGGTCGTCCGTGGCCCGAAGGCGGTCGAGCAGCTGGGCGGCGGTCGACATGGTTCGATTATGGCTTATCGCAAATGAGTTATAGTAAGGGTCGCCTAATGAAAAGCGGCTACGACACCCTCGGCGCGGCCCTCCACGAGCGGGGCATGCGCGTGACCCCCCAGCGGGTGCTGATCCACCGGACGCTGATGGACCTGGATCGTCACGTGACCGCCGAGCAGGTGCTCGCCGGGGTCTCCGACCGCCTGCCCAACGCGTCGCTGCCCACCGTCTACGCCGCCCTCGAGCTGTTCGAGGAGCTGGGCATGGTGCGGCGTCTGGCCGCGCAGAGCGGCGCCACGCTGTGGGACCCGAGGACCGACGACCACCACCACCTGGTCTGCTCTCGCTGCGGCTCCGTGGAGGACGTGGAGGCTCCGCTCGACGTGGCGGCGGTCCTGCGTGCCGCTCGCCGCAGCGGAGCTCAGCCGGCGGGCGCCGAGCTCGTGCTGACCGGGCTCTGCGCCGCCTGCTCGGCCGCCGCCGCTTCCCACCAGCGCTCCAGCCGGTCGATGAAGACGCGCGGCCGGTCGGCGTAGAGGCGCGCTCCCAGATCGAAGGCGTCGGCCTGCAGGACGGCGCGCCGCGCGGCCACGGCCTGCGCCAGCTCCGGGGCGACCTCGGCGTGCTCCCCGGCCCACTCGAGCAGCAGAGCGAGATCGTGGTCGTCACCGAGCCGGTCGGACAGGTCGTGGGCCTCGTCGGCCACGGTCTCCATCACCGGCGTCCACACGAAGGCGAGCAGCTGGTGGTCGTACCAGAGCTCCTTGGCCCGCTTGCGCCACTCGTGAAGACCCTCGGTGTCCGCCGACCTGCGGAGCGCGCGGTACTCACGCCGCCCGCGGCGATACATGCGACGCAGGCCCGGCTCCAGCGCGTCGAAGCCCTCGGATTCGAGCGGCCAGCCCGTCACACGCGCCCGCACCTCGCCGAGGATCTCCACCGCCCGAGCGGAGGCCTGGGCGCGACCGCCCCCGGTGGTGAGCAGCCGGTGGGCCTCGACCGCTTGACGCAGCGGCCCGCTCACGCCCTCGTCCAGCTCGAGGCCGTCGAGGGTCACCACCAGCACGTCGGCGTCACGGGAACCCGCCAGCTCTGCGGCCGCCGAGCGCAACGCATCGTTCTCCTCGCGGTAGACGCTCTTGCCGATCTCGCCGCGGACGAGGCGCAGCAGAGCGCGCAGCTTCTTGATGTCCTTGCGCGCGTTGTGGACTGACTCCTCCGGGTCGCTGTCGCTCGCGCCGGACAGCTCGTCGGTCGCGTGGTCGATGCGACCCCAGGCCACGCGCGCGATGCCCTCAGGAAGCGCTTCGCCGGCCAACAGGCGGTAGGAGCCAGACTCGCTCACAGCGAGGAAAGGCTAGCCCGCCTCAGGCTCGAGCAGCTTCGCGGCGGCGCTGGCGGGATCGAGCCGGCGGGCCACGACCTCGTCGAGCAGCTCATGGATGGAATCGTCCTCGCGCACGCGCGCCTCGAGCGCGCGCCTCTGCCGCGCCGCGGCCAGGGCGATCACCTCGTTGAGCAGGTTGCGCCGGCGGCGCTCCGCGAGCGTGCCCTCCTGCTCGATGAACTCGCGGTGCTCGGCGATCCGCTCGGCCAGCTCCTCGATGCCCTCGTTGCGGCTGGCCTCGGCCTTGACGATGGGCACGCGCCAGCCCTTCTGGGGACCGAGCGAGAGCACACCCCGGATCTCGCGCACCATCGTGTCGGTCAGTGGGTGGTCGGCTTTGTTGACCACGATCACGTCGGGGATCTCCATGACCCCCGCCTTGAGGGCCTGGATCGAATCGCCCGACCCCGGCATGAGCGCGAGCACGATCGTGTCGGCGTGGTCGATGATGTCCACCTCGGCCTGCCCGACCCCGACGGTCTCGAGGAAGACGTCGTCCTTGCCGGACGCGTCCATGAGCAGAGCCGCCTGCAGGGTGGCCTCCGACAGGCCGCCGAGCGAGCCCCGGCTCGCCATGGAGCGGATGTACACGCCCGGGTCGAGGAAGTGATCCACCAGCCGGATCCGGTCGCCCAAGAGAGCACCCTGGGTGAACGGCGAGCTCGGGTCGATCGACAGCACGGCCACCTGGCGGTCGGCCGCCCGCGCCCCCTCCACCAACCGAGCGATGATGGTCGACTTGCCCACGCCCGGCGGACCGGTGAAGCCGACCACCGCCGCGCGACCGGTGCTCGGATAGACCTCGCGGACCAGCCGCCAGCCCTCGGGATCGTCGTTTTCGACCAGCGAAATGGCGCGCGCCAGCGCGCGCTTGTCGCCCGCCAGGAGGCGCTCGGCGAGGTCGGCTGCGGTGCGTCCGGGGGCCGGCATGCAGCGGCCATGCTAGTCGGGGCGCAGGTGCTCTCCCACGTCCCAGGTCCACAGCTCGACCACGTTGCCATCGGGGTCGTTCACGTAGGCGGCGCGGCCGTGGCTCTCCCCGAAGCGCAGCACCTCGACCTCCTCACCGCGCTGCCGCAGCAGGTCGACGGCGGCGTCGAAGTCAGCGTCGGCGATCTTCATCGCGTAGTGCACGTGCACACCCCCGCGCCCCCCGGCCAGGCCGACCTGCGGGCGCCAGAGCCCGATCCTCGTGCGGTCTCCGGCCATCACCCACACCGCCTCGCGGTCCGGCCAGCGCTCCACCACGGGCAGCCCCAGCACCTCGGAATAGAAGCGCACGGAGGCCTCGAGATCCACCACCTCGAGCACCAGCTCGGACACCCCCGAAACCGGAATGTCGCGCTCGCCGCTCATCGCGGCCGCGAGGCTACTCGTAGGCCACGGCCCGGAGCACGTCCAGACGAGCCGCGCGCCGCGCCGGGCCGATTGCCGCCAGCACTCCGGCCAGGGCGGCCAGGATGAGCAGGACGATCAGGGTGACGATCGGATAGGACAACTCGAAGCCCTCGTCGGACAGCGGGATCGACATCAGCGTGGCGAAGATCACACCGAGGATCGTGCCGAGGATTGCGCCGATGAGCGCGGTGATTACCGACTCGTAACGAACGAGGCGTCGCACCTGGCGGCGCGACATGCCCACCGCGCGCAGCATGCCCGAGCTCGCGCGTGCGCTCGTGGATGGAGAGCGCGAGCGTCGTGACGATGCCGAGCAGCGAGATCACGATCGCCAGCGCCAGCAGCACGTAGAAGAAGTTCACGACCTGGTTGATCTGTCCCTGCTGGTTGTCCTTGAGCTCCTGCTGGTTGAGCGTGTCGACCGTCGGGAAGCGCCGGTCCACCGCCGCGGCCACGCGGTTCTGAACCGCATCCGCATCGGCGCCCGGGGCGAGCTTGAGGAAGGTGAAGCTGGGTTCGCGAACGGCGAACGCTGGCCAGCTGCTGCTCAGTGACCACCACGTTGCCGAGCAGGTCGGCGTTGTCCTTGATCGCGCCCTCGATCGTGTAGGTGGCACGTCACGCTCGAGCGGCGTGCGGATCCTGATCTCGTCCCCGACGGACAGATTGTTGCTGTCGGCCCACGCGTCGTCGACCACGGCGCCGCTCGAAGTGAGCTCGCGAAAGGTTTCGGGCGAGCCCTCCTCCCAGTCCAGGGAGAGAACGTCGTCCACGCGCGCCGGATCGACGCCGGAGAGGCGCACGTCCTTGCCGTTGCGCACGCCGCCGGCGAAGCTGAGCGAGGATACCGTTTCCACGCCCTCCACCCGGTCGGCCACCCGCGCGGCGCCTGGGCTGATCGGCGAGAAGCCATCGGTGTTCTGGAGGACTAGGTCGCCCTGGAAGTTGCGGTCGATCGCGTTGCTGACCGATGCGTTCAGCCCGGCCGCGAACACGGTCACGAAGACCACCACCGCGAGGCCGATCATCAGGGCGCCTGCGGTGACGGCGGTACGGCCCGGCTTGCGCACGGCATTCTCGCGGGCCAGCCGACCTGTGATGCCGCGCAGCTTCTCGAGCGGCCAGCCGATGAGCGACGCGAACGGCCGCACCAGCCGCGGGCTGAACATCGCGACGCCGAACAGCGTGACCACCGCGCCACCGCCCACCAGGCCCGCCGCGGCGTTTGCGTCCTCCACTCCTCCGAACAGCCCGACACAGGTCAGACCTATGCCGAGCACCATGAGCAGGACGGCGATCACGGTGAAGATCCGCCCGCGCCTGCGGCTTTCCGGCAGCTCGGCCTCGAGCAGGGCGGCCATCGGCGACACGCGCGTGGCGCGCAGCGCCGGAGTGAGGGCCGCCGCAAGCGTTACCAGCATGCCGACCACCAGCGCGAGGATCACGGTGCGCGCCGCGATCACGGTGCCGGTGTTGGGTAGGTCCGCGCCGATGCTCTTGAACAGGGCGTTGAGCAGCGCCGGCCACGCCGATCCCGGCCAGGACTCCCAGGACCGATCCCAGCAGGCCGACGATCACCGCCTCCAGCACCATGCGCGCGGATCAGCGAGCGCGCGTGGCGCCGAGCGTGCGCAGCATTCCGAGCTCGCGGATGCGCTGAGCGACGGTGATCGAGAAGGTGTTGAAGATGAGGAAGCTGCCCACCAGCAGGGCGACGCCGCCGAAGACGAGCAGCACGATGCGCAGGAAGCTGAGGTCGTCCTTGATGTCCTGGGACTGGCGCTCGGCCGCCTGCGTGCCCGTCTCCACGGTGAGACGCGCGGGCAGCACCTGTTGATCCGCCGGACGAGCTCGCGGGCTCGACCCCGTCGGCCGCCTGCACCGATATGGCGTCGAACTCGCCCACCTTGCCGGTCAGGCGCTGGGCCTCCGGCAGGGTCAGGACCGAGGTGCCCGAGCCACCCGAGGACGTGTTGCCCAGGCGCTGGACCCCGCAGATCGCATAGCCCTTGACGCCGGCCTCGCCGGCGATGCTCAGCGTGTCGCCGAGCTCGAATCCCTCGCGGTCGGCGGTCGACTGGTCGATGGCCACCTGGTTCGCTCCGTCGGCGGCTCGCCGTCGAGGTATGTCAGCGTCTCGAACGGCTCGGGCGCCACCGAGCTGATGAATTCCGGAGCAAAGCTGTTCGAGAGTTGCTCGCCCTTTGCGTCGACGAACCGTCCAGTGGTGAAGATGCCGCCGGCCGCCTTCTCCACGCCTTCGACCTGCTCGACGGTTGAGGTAGCGGGCCGGGAAGGCCGGAGGACTCGGCTGCATCCGTCTGGCCCGTCGTGCTCGAGGAGATGGCCACGTCGGTGCCGGCGTAGGCCGTGTCGAAGATGTCGTCGAACGAGCTGTTGATCGTGTCGGTGAGGACGTAGCTGCCGGCGATGAAGGAGACGCCGAGCAGTACGGCCAGAATCGTCACGAAGGTGCGCAGCTTGCGCTGCGCGAGACCGCGGAGAGAAACCTTCGTCATGCCGTCAGGCCACGGCCTTCATCAGCTCGATGACCTCGTCGGCGCTGCCCGCCTCGGCGTCGTGCACCACGAGGCCGTCGCGCAGCACCAGCAGCCGATCGGCGTGAGCGGCCGCCTCGGGGTCATGGGTGACCATGACCACGGTTTGGCCCAGCTCGTCCACCGAACGCCGCAGCAGGCCCAGCACCTCCTCGCTCGACTTGGAGTCGAGGTTGCCCGTGGGCTCGTCGGCGAAGACCACGGCGGGCTTTGAGGCCAGCGCCCGGGCCACCGCCACCCGTTGCTGCTGGCCGCCCGAGAGCTCGGCGGGCCGGTGGGTGCGCCGGTCGTCCAGGCCGACGGTGTCGATCAGGCGCTCGATCCACTCGGCATCCGGCTTCTCGCCCGCGATCGAGAGCGGCAGCACCACGTTCTCCTCGGCCGTGAGGACGGGAAGCAGGTTGAAGAACTGGAAGATGAAGCCGAGCTTGTCCCTGCGCAGGCGCGTCAGGTCGGCGTCGTCGAGATCGGTGATCTCGACCTCGTCGAGCGTCACCGAGCCCGAGGTGGGCCGGTCGAGCCCGGCGAGGATGTGCATGAGGGTCGACTTGCCCGACCCCGAGGGCCCCATGATCGCGCTGAAGCGGCCGCGCTCGAAGCCGACCGTCACCCCGGCCAGCGCGTTCACGGCGGCGTCGCCCTCTCCGTAGCGGCGGCGGACGTCGGTGGCACTCACGATCGAATCCATGCGCGCAGGGTGGCAAAAGGACCGGTTGCGCGCAGTACGGGTAACCCGACATAGTCGGCCCCTATGGATCCGAAGACGATGTGGGGCTCGGGCAACTACGCCGCGGTGGCGGAGAAGATCACCGACGCCGCGGACCGGTTGGTGGAGGCGGCCGGGGTGGAGCCGGGCATGGAGGTGCTCGACGTGGCCTGCGGCACCGGGAACGTCGCGATCCCGTCAGTGAAGGCCGGCGCCCGGGTCACCGGCGTTGACTTCTCGCCGGCCCTCCTGGCCATCGCGCGCGAGCGGGCGGCGGACGCGATGGTCGAGGTCGAGTGGGTGGAGGGCGACGCCCAGCAGCACCCCTTCGACGAGGCGAGCTTCGACCGCGTTCTCTCCGCCTTCGGTCACATGTTCGCTCCCGACCACGAGCGAACCGCGGCGGAGATGATCCGCGTCTGCCGGCCGGGAGGTGCGCTCGGCATCGCGTGCTGGTCGCCCACAGGGGCGATCGGGCGGATGTTCGCCGTTACCAGCCGGCTGGTGCCTCCGCCGCCCGGCGCGGCGTCGCCGCTGCTGTGGGGCACCGAGGAGCACGTGCGCGACCTGCTCGGCGACGCCCGCTTCGAGCGCCACGAGGTCGAGTGGCGCGATGCTTCGGTGGAGAGCTACGCCGACTTCATGCTCGCGAGCTTCGGGCCGCTCCTGAACGCCCAGGAGGTGCTGGCCGAGCGGGCGGGTGAGCTGCGCAGTGCCTACGTCGACTACCTGCACGAGGAGAACCTGGCCGACGACGGCACGCTCCGCTTCCGCGGCGACTACCTGATCTCGGTGGTGCCTAGGCCCTGAGGAAGGCGAGCACCGCCAGCACGCGGCGGTGGTCCTCGGGCGCGGGCGGCAGGTCGAGCTTGCCGAAGATGCTGGTCACGTGCTTCTCCACCGCGCGCTCGGTCACGATCATCTGCTCGGCGATCGCGTGGTTGGAGCGACCCTCGGCCATCAGGGCCAGGGCCTCACCCTCGCGCGGAGTCAGCTGCTCGAGCGGGTCGTCGCGCCGTGCGCGCCCCACGAGCTGGGACACCACCTCCGGGTCGAGCGCCGAGCCGCCCTCGGACACGCGCTTAACCGAGTCGATGAAGCGCTCCACGTCGGCCACGCGGTCCTTGAGCAGGTAGCCCACCCCGCCCGCGCTGTCGCCCACCAGCTCGAGCGCATAGCTCTCCTCCACGTACTGCGACAGCACGAGCACGCCGGTGTCCGGGTGCTGCGCGCGGATCTCCAGGGCGGCGCGCAGGCCGTCGTCGGTGTTGGTGGGCGGCATGCGGATGTCCACCACGGCCACGTCGGGTTTGTGTGCGCCGACCTTGCGCAGCAGGTCGTCCGCGTCGCCGGCCTGGGCCACCACGTCGAAGCCCCACTCTTCGAGCAGACGCACCACGCCCTCGCGCAGCAACACCGAGTCGTCGGCCACCACGACGCGGGTGGCGGTGTCGGCCGTGCCCGTCACCGGACCGGGATCCTCGCCGTCACGGTGGTGCCCTCACCCGGCGGGGAGTCGACGACGAGCCGCCCCTCGAGTACTCCGATGCGGTCGGCCAGTCCGCGCAGCCCGGTGCCCTGGTCGGGGTCGGCTCCGCCCACGCCGTCGTCGGCCACCGCCACCAGCAGGCGTCCGTTGGCCCGCTCGACCCGCACCGTGGCTCTGCTGGCCTCGGCGTACTTGGCCACGTTGGTCAGTGCCTCGGCCACGACGAAGTAGGCGGCCAGCTCCACGGCCTCGGGGAGGCGCTCGCCCGGCAGCTTGCCCACGTCCACCGGCAACGGCGCCCGGTGGGCCAGGGTCTCCAGAGCGGTGTCCAGCCCTCGGTCAGAAAGAACGGCTGGATGGATGCCGCGGGCCAGCTCGCGCAGCTCCTCGAGGGCGGAGTCGAGCTCGTGCGAGGCCTCGGTCAAGAGCTTCGCGGCGGCGGCGGGATCGCTCTCCAGCTTCGCTCGCGCCAGCCGCAGCTCGAGCGCCATCGACACCAGACGTTGCTGTGCACCGTCGTGCAGGTCGCGCTCGAGCCGCCGTCGTTCCTCCAGGCCGATCTCGAGCATCCGCTCGCGCGAGTCGCGCAGCTCCTCCAGCTTGCAGCGCAGCTCCGCGTCGAGACGCTCGTTCTCGAGCGCCAGCGAGGCGGCGGCGCCGATCGCGTCCACGTTCCCGGCGCGGCGGTCGAGCAGGAGGGGGTCGTGCAGGATGGCGGCCACGGGGTGCCCGTCGCGCTCCACCGTCGTCACGGCTCGGCCTTCGCCCGGACGCGGCAGCTCGTGACGGTGCCCGGAGCCGTCCACGAAGCGCTCGTCCTCCGGTATCCAGTAGAGGACCTCGAGCGAGGGGTCGCCCAGGGCGTCAGCCAGAGCATCGCGCAGCTGGCCGCTCGCCGGCACCTCGTTGAGACGGGCGATGAACGATCCCACCGCGCCGCGCTGGATCATGCGCGCGCGGATCAGCGTCGACAGGAACAGGTAGGGCACGAGGCCGAAGGGCAACATCGCGCCGATCCAGGCCACCTCGGTCACGACCGTGTCGAACCCACTCACCTGGAGCACCACGGTCAGGCTCAGCAGCATCATCAGGGCCACGCCGCCGGCGTAGACCGGAACCAGCAGCCGCCGCTGTCCCGGACCGGCCCGCCGCCAGCGGTTGATGAGCACCAGGAGCGTGGCGAAGATGAGGACGACCGCCACCACGTTGACCATCGCGCTGATCACCTGGACCGCGGTCTTGCTGCGCTCCACCAGCAGCACGTTGTCGGGGCAGTTGGTGCAGTCGAGATCGGCCTGCGAGTCCAGGAACAGCCAGGCGGGGAAGAGCGCGACCGTGGTGAGCAGGTAGGCGACGCGAACGAGCACGCGCTCGGCCCGGCTCTTCAGGCGGCCGTCGGGAAAGGCGAGAAGCAGATGGATGGCCACCGCGAAGTAGAGCGAGCCCAGCAGCTGCCCGACGGTGAAGGCCAGCGGCAGATCGGACACGCCGAAGCCGGCTATGAGCCAGGCGAAGCCGGTGGCCGCCATCAGCATGCCCACGCGGTTGTCGGGGCGCGCGAGCCCAGGCGTACAGGCCGATGCCGATGAAGCTCCAGCCGATGAACAGCGTCGCGACGATCCACACGCTCGCGGGTCCGTCGAGCGTGTCGCTCGTGAGGATCAGGGCAGCGACGGCGAGGCCGAGCGCAAGACCCGCCGCCGGCGATCGCCCAGAGAGCGATCTCGCAGGCCGGTCAGAGAAGCGCCTCCAGCGCCGCGCCGGACAGCTCCGACTTGGGCACGAAGCCGCGCGCCCCGCCGAGGCTGCCGAGGTCGGCCAGGTCCCGGCTGGACGTGAGGACGATGGCCGGCGCGGCGCCGTTGCGGGTCAGGCGCGAGGCCACCTCGATGCCGTCGATGTCAGGCAGCTGCACGTCGAGCAGCACCAGGTCGGGATTCAGCTCGTGCACCGCCTCGATGGCGCTGAGGCCGTTCTCGGCCTCCCCGATCACGTCGAAGCCCTCGGACTCGAGCAGCATGCGGGCGGTGGCCCGGAAGCTCGGGTGATCGTCGACGATGAGGACGGTTCTCGCCATTTCCCCAGAGATTGTGAAGCCCCGCGGCCCTCAGGCCAATACGGATAGCCGCACCTATCATCCAGCCCCGCGATGGAGAGCGCCACCGAGCCTGTTGCCGCGCCGCCGGCCGATCTGCCACCCGAGCTGCGCGGCGAGCCGCCGCCGCGGAGCGGCGGGCTCTTGGTGCTGCTGCGCTTCATGCGTCGCAAGGGGATGCTCAATTTCAAGTATCTGCGGCTTGTGGCGCGGCTCGGGGTCTGGAAATTGAGGCTGGGTAAGGGGCTGTTCCTCGACGGCCTGGCCTTCGTGGGGCCGGGCTGCTCGCTGGAGGTGGGCGAGCGTGCCTCGCTCGAGCTCGGTCGCTGGTGCTGGGTCGGGCACGGCTGCAAGCTGCGTTCGCACGAGGGAGCGATCTCGATCGGGGCCAAGACCGTGCTCGGCCAGGAGTGCACGATCTCTTCCTTCCAGCACGTCTCGATCGGGCGCGAGTGCGTGATCGCCGACCGCGTGATGCTGATCGACTTCGACCACGGCATGGTCGAGGTCGAGCGCCCGATCCGGCTGCAGGGCATCTACAAGCGCGACGTGCGCGTGGGCAACAACGTCTGGATCGGCTACGGCGCCTGCATCCTGCGCGGCGTGACGGTGGGCGACAACGCCGTGATCGGCACCAACGCCGTGGTGACCCGCGACGTCCCGGCCAACGCGGTGGTGGGCGGCGTGCCGGCCCGGGTGATCCGGATGCGCGAGGCGCCTCGCGTTATGCGTTACTCGTAACGGTTTCGTAGCGCAACCGTTCAACGGCGGCATTGAAGGGTGCGGCCCCGGGCGGGATGCTGGCCCCATGGCCGGTGAGACCGCAATTGCGGCAACAGGAGTGCCGGAATTGCGGCTTCACCCGTTGGACGTGCTGATCGCCCAGCTGGCCGACCGCCAGCACGGGGTTGTGGCCTTGGTTCAGCTTGTGGAGCTCGGGTTGAGTGAGAGGGCGGTCCGGGCCCGAGTTGCCGCGGGGCGGCTGCATCGCGTTTACCGCGGGGTCTATGCGATTGGCCGCTCCTCCCTCACTGCCCATGGGCGCTGGATGGCCGCTGTGCTCGCGTGCGGCAGCGGCGCCGTACTCTCGCATCGGTCGGCCGCTGCGCTCGTGGGGCTCCGGCCCAGCGCGTCCGCGCGCATAGAGGTCACGGTGCCGCGGCGAGCGTCACGCTCGGGCTCGGTCCGAGGGATCATCGTGTGTGGCCGGCCGACGCTCTCGCCTCCTGACGTCACGGTCGGCGACTGCATCCCGTGCGCCTCGGTGGCCCGGATCCTCCTCGACCTCGCGGAACGTCTCGACGACAACGCAGTCACCAAGGCCTGCACGCGCGCCGAGCAGCTGCGGATCTACGACCAGACGGCGATCGACGACCTGCTCTCGCGCAACCCGGGCGCGCGCGGCACCGCGCGGCTCGAGCGAGTAACCATCGCGCTCGACCCCTGCGTCGCCTGGACGAAAGAGGAGCTCGAACGGAGATTTCTCCTTCTCTGCCGCAGTTACGACCTGCCAATACCGCTGGTGAACACGCCGATGCGGCTGGCGGACCAGACCTTCGAAGCCGACTTTCTCTGGCCCGCGCAGCGCCTCATCGTCGAGACCGACGGCTACGCGACGCACGGCACGCGTGAGGCCTTCGAAGGCGACCGCCGTCGCGATCAGCTCCTGGACGCGGCCGGCTACCGAACGCTGCGCTTCACCTGGCGTCAGCTGCGGGACGAACCCGCGCGGGTGGCCGAGACGCTGCGGCGCCGCGTGGGCGGTTCGGCTAACCGCACCATCCTTGGCGGGTAAGCCGCATTGGACCGGCACCGACGCAGGCGGATGCTGGCTCCATGAACGAGAACCGCACAAAGAACATTGCTGCGCGCGCCGGTCGCTGGAGTGCTCAGCACCGCAAGAAGGCCATCGTCGGATGGCTCGCCTTCGTGATCCTGGCCGTGTTCATCGGCGGTTCCGTAGGCACGAAGACGCTATCCGACAGCGACTACGGCATCGGCGAATCAGGTAAAGCCGACAAGGCCGTATCCGACCATTTCCCCGAGAAGTCGGGCGAGAGCGTCCTGATCCAGAGCCAGAACGGAACTCGCAACGGTGATGCGCAGTTCCGTGAGGTCGTGGATACGACCGTGGCCCGCCTCGAGAACACCACGAACGTCCAGAACGTCCAGAATCCGTACGCGAAGGGCAACCAGGGCTCTCTGTCAGAGGACGGCAAGTCCGCACTGGTGACCTTCGAGCTGCCCGGCGACGAAGCCGAGGACAAGGTCGACCCGGCCCTGGCCACGGTGGCGAAGCTCGACCGCCAGCAGGCCGGATTCCGCATCGAGGAGTTCGGCGACGCCAGCGCGGAGAAGGCGCTGAGCCAGGCCTTCGAGGACGACTTCCAGAAGGCAGAGGTCACCTCCCTGCCGATCACCCTGATCATCCTCATCCTCGCTTTTGGTGCACTGCTGGCCGCCTTCGTCCCACTGCTGCTGGCCGTCACCGCCGTCGCGGCCGCCATCAGCCTGATCGGGCCGATCAGCCAGATCGCGCCGGTCGACGAGTCCATCAACTCGGTGGTGCTCCTGATCGGTCTGGCCGTCGGCGTCGACTACGCGCTCTTCTACATCCGCCGCGAACGCGAAGAGCGCGCCCGCGGCCTGAGCGAGGAAGCAGCGCTGGAGGCAGCGGCGGCCACGTCGGGGCGGGCGGTCCTCGTCTCCGGCATCACCGTGATGGCCGCGATGGCCGGCATGTACCTGGGTGGGGCGGCGACGTTCGTGTCGTTCGCCACGGGAACGATCATCGTGGTGGCGATCGCGATGCTCGGCTCGCTCACGGTCCTGCCGGCGGTCCTGTCCAAGCTCGGCGACCGGGTGAACAAGGGACGCGTGCCCTTCCTGAAGCCGGAGAAGCGCACGGGCGAGCCGCGCGTGTGGTCGTGGCTGATCGACCGCGTGCTCAAGCGGCCGCTCGTGTCAGCGATCGCCGCCGGAGCCGTGCTGGTCGTGCTCGCCATCCCCGTGTTCCACATCCATACCGCGGACTCGGGCGTCGACGGCCTGCCGCGCTCCATCGAGATCATGCAGACCTACGACCGCATGCAGGCCGCCTTCCCGGGCGAGCAGTTCACGGCCGACATCGTGGTCGAGGGCAAGAATCTCAACCCGGCGGAGATCCAGGCAGCGGCCGAGGAGATGCGCCAGATCGCGCGCGGCTCCGATCAGTTCAACGAGCCGGTCACGATCGACACGAGCCCCGACGGCCAGATCGCCGTGATCGAGGTTCCGTTGGCCGGTACCGGTACCGACGACACGTCGCTGGCCGCGGTCGAGTCGCTCCGCGAGGACGTGGTGCCGCAGGTCACGTCCGGGCTGAGCGCAGGCGAGGTGGTCGGCGTGACCGGCTTCACCGCCGGCTCGGTGGACTTCAACGAGCTGATGGCGGAGCGCATCTGGTACGTGTTCGCCTTCGTCTTCGCGATGGCGTTCCTGCTGCTGCTGGTGACCTTCCGCTCGATCGTCATCCCGATCAAGGCGATCGCGCTGAATGTCCTGTCGGTGGCCGCGGCGCTGGGAATCGTGACCTGGGTGTTCCAGGACGGAAACCTCGAGGGGTTGCTGAACTTCGACTCCACGGGCGCGATCACCGCCTGGTTCCCTCTGATGCTGTTCGTGATCCTGTTCGGCCTGTCGATGGACTACCACGTGTTCATCCTCAGCCGGATCAAGGAGGCGGTGGATCGAGGCGAGTCGACCTCGGACGCCATCTCTCACGGCATCAAGTCGACTGCCGGAGTGGTCACCGCGGCAGCGATCGTGATGGTCGCGGTGTTCGGCATCTTCGCGACGCTCCAGTTCATCGACATGAAGCAGTTCGGCGTGGGCCTCGCGACGGCCATCCTGATCGACGCCACGATCGTGCGCGGTGTGCTGCTGCCGGCCACGATGAAGCTGCTCGGCGACTGGAACTGGTACCTGCCCCGCTGGCTCGAATGGCTCCCCAAGGGGCCCGCGCTCGAGGGCGAGGTGGTCCCGGTGGCCCCGCAGCCCGAACGGCGTGGGCCTCAGCCCACGGGCGAGGCACGTCCGGCCGAGGGCTGAGCCGGCCCCCCGCAGCAGACCACCGACCATCCGGAGCCCGCCCCAGTGGCGGGCTCCGGTCGTTCAGTGCATCACGACCACGCGCGGCAGCAGCCGGCGATTGCCGCCGAAACGCACCGCCACGGCCAGTCCCGGCGCCGGGACGGGTCCGGCCAGCCGCGCTCTGACCCTGAAGCGGCAGTCCCGGTCGAGCCGCACCTGGCGGGTCACGAGCCAGTCGTGGGTGGACACCCGAACCGTCACCGTGCCGCGGCATGCCGAGCGACGGGCCAGGTCCGCCGGAGGACCCAGCACGCCGTTGGCCCGGAAGGCCGTGCCGTCGGCGAAGTAGGCCGCCCTCAGCCTGCGGGCGCGCTGCCGGCCCAGCGTGGTGGCTGCCGCCAGCGGGTCGTCGCTGATGATCGCGTCGGCGCCCGCCCGGGCAGCGGTCCGGACGTCGGCGGCCCGATTGAGCGTGTAGGGCGCCACCTCGACGCCCGCGCGGTGCGCGCGCCGCACGTAGGCCCGCGACACCGGCCACTCCGGAGAGATCCAGTCGTAGCGGCTGCGCACGGCCAGGTCGAGGAAGGCGTCCACCGTCGCACCGAGGCTGAGCAGGCTCGTGGCCACTCCCGGCAACCGCCGGCGCGCCACGTCCAGGTGGGCCGGGAGAAAGCTCTGGATCAGCAGCTGCTCGCGCGCAATCCCGCTGCTCAGCACCACGTCCATCACGCGTTCGGCGTAGGCCGGCGTGGGGTCGTAGTCCGCGTCGGTGGGCACGTTCTTGATCTCGAGGTTGACCTGGGCGCCCGCCGCGCGCGCGTACCGGAGCACCCGTTCGATGGTCGGGATCGAGCCGCGCGGGGTCACGCGCCGTGTGGGCAGGCCGCTTCCCGGGCTGCCGAGCACGTCGGGCCGGCAGCCGCTGAGCTCGTCCAGCGTCCGCGCGCGGACGAGCCCACGGCAGTCGGTGGTGCGCTCGAGAGTGGCGTCGTGGATCGCCACGGGCACGCCGTCCCTGGTCAGCTTGGCGTCGACCTCGAGCACGAACCCGTCGCGTGCTGCCAGCGAGTAGGCCCGCAGCGTCTCCTCGGCGGCCACCGGGCGTCCGGCTTGCACCGTGCCGCCGCGATGAGCGTGCAGCGAAGGGGCGGCCGCCGCCGCGGGAGCGGTCACGAGGAGGCAGACACAGGCCAGCAGGGCACGGCGAACGGTCATCTCGTCACCCTAACCCCGACAATCGCATCGCTGCGCGTGATAGTTTGCCGCGTGTTGACTTTGTGGTCAGTCGCACAAGACTCGCGCAAGGCCCAAACTGCGGTGCTCGCCCTGCTCACGCTCGTGCTCGCGCTCGCGCCGGCCGCCCGCGCCCAGGCTCAGGCCCCACGCGAGATCACGGTCATGACCTTCAACGTCTGGTACGGCGGCGCGCAGCTCGAGGAGCCCCAGATCGGGCGGGCCGTCCGAAGGTCGGGTGCCGACATCGTCGGGCTGCAGGAGCCGGAGGGCAACGTGGCACGCATCGCCCGCCTCTCGGGGCTCCAGTACTACGACGAGAGCCTCCACGTGATCTCGCGCTGGCCGCTCTTCTCGGTCACCCGGGGCGGCGCCCGCTACGGCTACGCGGCGCTCGATCTCGACAGCGTGGTGGCGATCGGCAACCTGCACCTCACCTCCTCGCCCTACGGGCCGGAGGCGGCGCGGGACGGCCAGGGGCCGAAGAAGGTGCTGGCCCTCGAGCGCTCGGTGCGGCTGCCCGAGATCCAGCCCTGGCTGCGGCCGCTGGCGCGGCTCGGCGCCTCCGGCACACCCGCCTTCCTCACGGGCGACTTCAACTCGCCCTCGCACCTCGACTGGACCGACGCCACCACCGCGGCCTTCCCGGAGCGCGTGAAGTTCCCGCTGGCCTGGCCGGTGTCGCGAGCGCTCGCCCGTTTCGGAATCCGGGACTCCTACCGCGAGGCGCACCCCGACCCGGTCGCCTGGCCCGGACTCACCTGGACCGCCGGCACCCCTCCGCCGCGGATCCGGAAGGTCGAGACGGTCGACCGCATCGACTGGGTGATGGCCACCGGCCCGGCAACCACCCTCTCCAGCAAGCTCGTGGGCGAGCAGGGCGGCCCGAGCGTCGAGGTGGGAGTGAGCCCCTGGCCCTCCGACCATCGCGCCGTGGCCTCCACCTTCTCCGTCACGCCCGCCCGGGCGCCGGCGCTGGTCAGCGCGCATCCGCGGGTCGTCACCCGCGGCGAGCGCGTGACGCTGCGCTACACGAGGTTCAAGCCCAACGGCCGCAAGGTCGCGATCCTCGGCCAAGGCTCGAACCGGCCGCTGATGTCGATTCCGATCTACGACGCCTCGGATCACATCGCGCCCCTCCTCGGCACCCGTCCCCTGCGCCCGGGTGCCTACCGGGCTGCCCTGCTCGACCGCCGTGGTGGCGTGCTGGCCGAGTCGCCGTTCTGGATCGAGGCGCGCGGCACGCGGCCGGGGATCCGCTCGGCCCGGAGCGCGTACGAGCGCGGCGCCCCCATCAGGCTGCGCTTCCGCGGAGCCCCGGCCAACAAGCTCGACTGGGTGGGCGTCTATCCCGCCGGCGACCCCGACGTCTACAACTACCTCGGCTTCCTCTACACGGGCGCGCGCCCGAACGGCAGCGTGACCTTCACGCAGAGCGACCTCGGCAAGCTGGCCCCCGGCCGCTACCGCGCGACCCTGATGCTCGACGACGGCTACAGCGTGCTCGCGCACACGACATTCCGCGTGCGATGAGCGCCGCGGTCGGGGTGAGCGCCAGGAGCGCCGTCCTCGAGATCGTCATCGACCGGCCCAAGGCCAACGCGATCGACCGCGCCACCAGCCTCGAGCTCCACGACGCCTTTGCCCGCCTGCGCGACGATCCGGACCTTCGCGTCGGGATCCTGACCGGAGGCGGCGAGCGCTTCTTCTCCGCGGGCTGGGACCTCAAGGCGGCGGCGTCGGGCGAGGAGGATCCGTCGAGCGACTTCGGCCCCGGCGGCTTCGCCGGGCTAACCGAGATGTTCGACCTCGACAAGCCCGTGATCGCGGCCGTGAACGGGCTGGCCGCGGGCGGCGGCTTCGAGATGGTGCTCGCCTGCGACCTGATCCTGGCCGCCGAGCACGCCGAGTTCTTCCTGCCCGAGCTCGGACTGGGCATCGTGCCCGACGCGGGAGGAGCTCAGCGGCTGCCGCGGCGGCTGCCCTGGTTCGTGGCCATGGACCTGCTGCTCACCAGCCGGCGGCTGGGCGCGCAAGAGGCCGCCCGATGGGGCCTCGTCCGCTCGGTGCTGCCCGGGGACGAGCTGATGACCGAGGCGCGCCGGCTGGCCGAGCAGATCGCCGCCTGCCCGCCGGCCGCCGTGCAGGCCACCAAGGAGATCGCGCGGCGGGGCGAGGGCCTCAGCGTCCAGGACCAGTTCGAGGCGATGGCCGGCGGCCGCTGGCCCGCCTACTCGCGGGCGCTCGCCGCCGACGACTTCCTCGACGGGGCGAAGGCCTTCGCCGAGGCCCGCGACTCTCGCGCCACGTGAGCTCCGGCCCGAGCTCGCCGCTGACCGAGAACGCCAACGCCGGCGCCGTCGCCCTGATCAGCGGCGGCGGCACCGGGATCGGGCGGGCCACCGCCCTCGAGCTGGCCCGCACAGGTGCGGCCGTGGCGATCTGCGGCCGGCGCGAGGAGCCGCTCGCTGAGACCCGGCGGCTGGTCGAGGGCTCCGGCGGCCGTTGTCTCGTCCATGCGGCGGACATCCGCGAGGAGGATCAGGTCGAGCGCCTCGTGGGCACGGTGCTGGACGAGCTCGGTCCGATCGGCGTGCTCGTGAACAACGCCGGCGGCCAGTTCACCGCGCCCGCCGAGGAGATCACCCCCCGAGGCTGGCGGGCGGTGCAGCGCCTGTCGGTGGACGCCGCCTGGAGCCTCAGTCGCGAGGTGGCGAGGCGCTCGATGATCCCCGGCGACGGCGGGGTGATCTTCTTCAGCACCTTCAGCCCGCGACGGGGGATGCCCGGCTTCGCCCACGCCTGCGCGGCCCGGGCGGCCCTCGAGAACCTCGCCGCGGGCCTCGCGGGAGAGTGGAGCCGTCACGGGATCCGGGTGATCGCGTTGGCCCTCGGCAGCATCCACACCGAGGGGCTCGAGTCCTACGGCGAGGACCTGGAGGCCACGGCGCGGCTGGTGCCGCTGGGGCGCCTGGGCAGCGCCGAGGAGGTGGCGACGGCCACGGCCTTCCTGGCCTCGCCGGCCGCCGGCTACGTGACCGGCACGACGATCACGATCGACGGCGGCGTCGACGCCTGGGGCCTGGGCGAGCCACCGCCGCCCGTCAGCTCACGCTGACCGGCAACGCGAACTCGCGCGGCCCGCGCCCGAGCGCGTGGGAGGCCGCGTCGCGGCCGGTGCGCACCGCGCCCTCCATGTATCCGGCCACCCACTGATCGGAGCCGCACACGTAGAAGGGCGGCTCGTGGGTGCCGTGCAGAGGCCCGACCGCCGTCACGTCACCCGGTCGCCAGCCGGTCACGTAGCCCTGAGTCAGCGGATCGATGCCCCACAGGCGCGTGGCGTAGAGAATGGGATCGAGCGCCTCCTCCCCCATGAGGGCCGCCAGGCACTCGAGATACTCGCGCCGCCGCTCAGGCTCGGGGGTGGCGAGGAAGGGGCCGAGGCGGTCGGGAGGGGTGAGTGAGGAGAGGATGCCGTCGCGCTGGATCCAGACCGAGGACCAGACGCCGTCGCTGGTGGCGCCGCCCACCTTCCAGAACGACGACGGGTAGGCCACCACGGTCTTGAAGGCGAGTGCGGCGCGCTGGCGATGGAGCGAGCCCAGACGCTCGGGCGAGACCCCGCTCACGGCCACATCGCGCAGCGGCCCCACGGGCAGGGCGCAGACCACGGCCCCCGCATCCAGGCGCTCACCGTCCGCCAGCGTCACCCGGCAACCCGCGGTGCTGACGTCGATCGCCTGCACGAGGCAGCCGAGCCGCAGGCGATCGCCCAGCGCGTCGGCCATCCGCAGCGCGACCGTGGCCGAGCCCTCGGCCACCCTGAGGCTCTCCCAGTGGCTCTCGTGGTAGAAGCCGTGCGCCCCGGAGGCCGCCTCCTTGCGCAGCTGGGCCAGCAGGGAGGTGCGCTCCACCGAGTCGATCGAGAGCGAGAGGTGCATGTGGTCGAGCAGCCGGATCACGCCGGGCCTGGCGCCCTGGGCCCGCAGCCAGTCGCCGACGCTCGCATGGTCGAGGCGCGCGGCGTCCGGGTGGCTCCACGGGTCGGCGGGATCGACCTCGGCGGCGAGGGCGGCGAAGGCTCGCTCCACCCGCTCGAGGTCGGCCTCGTCGGCGTCGTCCATCCAGGGCGCCCGCTCGGAGACGGCCACGCCCTCGTCCGCGCCCCACGCGTAGGGCAGGTCGAGCGCGGTGTAGCTGGGCTCGAGCGTGAGGCCGAGCTCTGCGACGAGCTCCAGGTAGCCGGCCATCCAGTCGCCCACCACCTCGCCGCCGAGCTGCACGGGGCGGCCGTCTGCGAGCAGCTCCTGCTCGACCCTTCCGCCGGGCCGGTTCCGCGCCTCGACGACCAGCACGTCGGTTCCGCCGGCCGCCAGATCGCGCGCGGCGGAGAGGCCCGCCAGCCCTGCTCCCACAACGATCACGTCATGCAAGCCGCGCTCCTCCGACCATCGGCGCAGCATATCCGATTCTTTGACTTTGTAGTCAGTCGCACGATATTCTCTCCCCCCAATGGATGAAGCCGCCCGGCTGCAGAGTTCAGCCCTCGACCACCTCTGGATGCATTTCACCGACATGGGGTCCTACGACGACCCGTCGAACCTGCAGGTGATCGTCCGGGGCGACGGCTGCTACATCGAGGACGCCTCGGGCAAGCGCTACCTGGACGCTCTGGCCGGGCTGTTCTGCGTCAACGTCGGCTACGGCTACGGCGCGGAGATGGGCGAGGCCGCCGCCGCGCAGATGCGCGAGCTGCCCTTCGCCATCAACTGGACCTACGCCCACCCGCGCTCGATCGAGCTGGCCGCCGAGCTGGCCGGGCTCGCTCCGGGTGATCTCAACCGGGCGTTCTTCGTCTCAGGCGGCTCGGAGGCGGTGGAGGCGGCCTGGAAGCTCGCCCGTCAGTACCACTCCGCGCGGGGCGAGCGCCGCTGGAAGGTCATCGCCCGCGACGTGGCCTATCACGGCACCACCCTTGGCGCTCTCTCGATCACCGGCACCACCGAGCTGCGCACGCCCTTTGAGCCGCTCGTGCCCGGCGTGCACCACGTGTCCAACACCAACCGCTATCACCGCCCGCCGGAGGAGACCGAGGAGCAGTTCACCGCTCATCTCCTGGAAGAGCTCGAGACGACCATCCTGCGGGCCGGTCCCGGCACCGTGGCCATGGTGATCATGGAGCCGGTGCAGAACGCCGGCGGCTCGTTCACTCCCCCGGCCGGCTACTTCGAGGGCGTGCGCGCGCTGTGCGACGAGCACGGGATCCTGCTCTGCGCCGACGAGGTGATCACCGGCTTCGGCCGGCTCGGGCACTGGTTCGCGTCCGAGCGCTACGGCATACAGCCCGATCTGCTCACCTGCGCCAAGGGCCTGTCCTCGGCCTACGCCTCGATCGGCGCGCTGATGGCGAGCGAGCGGGTGATGGAGCCGTTCACGAAGCCCGGCTCGATGTACATGCACGGCATGACCTTCGGCGGGCATCCGGTACAGGCCGCGGTGGCGCTGAAGAACATCGAGATCATGAAGCGCGACCGCATCCTCGAGCACGTGCTCCACTCCGAGCCCCGCTTTCGCGAGACCCTCGAGCAGCTGCTCGAGCTCCCGATCGTCGGCGATCTGCGCGGCGCGGGCTACTTCTACGCCCTCGAGTTGGTCAAGGACAAGGAGTTGCGGACGGGCTTCACCGACGAGGAATGTGAGGAGCTGCTGCGCGGCTTCGTCTCGCCCCAGCTCCTGGAGCGCGGCCTGATCTGCCGCGCCGACGACCGCGGCGATCCCGTGGTCCAGATCTCCCCCCGCTCGTGGCGGGCCAGCGGGAGTTCGACACGATCGCCGGCACGCTCGGAGCCGTTCTTGAGGAGGCCGGCGACCGCATGCAGGTGACCGCTTGAGCGCCAACGGCGGATCGCCCACGGACTTCGACGCCCTCGTCGTCGGCGCCGGCCACAACGGGCTCACCTGCGCGGCCTACCTCGCGCGGGCCGGCCTGCGGGTCTGCGTGCTCGAGCGCCGCGACGTGATCGGCGGCGCGTGCGTGACCGAGGAGCTGTGGCCGGGCCGCCGGGTCTCACGCGCGTCGTACGTGGTCTCGATGCTCCAGCCCAAGGTGGTGAAGGAGCTCGAGCTACATCGGTTCGGCTACGAGGCCATCCCGCTGGATCCGGCGTTCGGAACGATCGCCGACGACGGCAGGGCCCTGTTCACCTTCACCGACAGCGCCGCCACGCAGGCCTCGCTACGACCCCACTCGCCCCACGACGCCGCGGCCTATCCCGCCTTCGAGGAGCTGCTCGAGCGCTGCGCCGGCTTCCTGCGCCCGCTGATGCTGCGGCCGCCGCCGGCGATCGGCTCCAAACGGCCCGGCGACCTCTTCTCGCTCCTGCGCGAGGCGGGGCGCGCCGCCGGCATGAGCCGCCGCGACCTCCTCGAGCTGTTCCGGGTCATGACGATGTCGGTGGGCGATCTGCTCGACGAGCACTTCGAGTCGGATGTGCTCAAGGGCGCGTTCGCGAGCACCGGCGTGGTGGGCGTGTGGGCCGGACCACGCACGCCGGGTACCGCCTACAACCTGCTCCATCACGCGCTGGGCGAGCTGAACGGGATCGGCGGGCTCTGGGGCCACGTGAAGGGCGGCATGGGCGGCATCAGCAATGCGATCGCCCGCAGCGGCGAGGCCTCGGGGGCCGTGATCCGTACCGGAGCGAGCGTGGCCTCGGTGGACGTGACCGGCGGACGCGTGACCGGGGTGACCCTCTCGAGCGGGGAGCAGCTGCGCGCCCCGCTCGTGGTGTCGGGAGCCCACCCGCGAACGACCGTGCTCGACATGGTCGGAGCGGAGCACTTCCCGGAGGAGGTGGTCACCGACATGCGCCGCTTCCGCAGCCGCGGTGGGTCGGTGAAGGTCAACTGGATCCTGTCCGAGCCGCCGCGCTTCGAGGGTGTCTCGGACGAAGACGGCCGGCAGCTGCTCCACACCAGCCTGGCGCTGTGCCCCTCGATCGACTACCTCGAGCGCGCCTGGCAGGACGCCGTGCGCGGCGTTCCCGCAGAGGGCCCCTACGTGGAGGTGGAGGTCCCGACCAGCGTCGACCCCTCGCTGACCGACGACGGCACGACGGTGATGACGATGTTCACCCAGTACGGGCCGTGGCGAGAAGAGGACTGGGGCGACGGCGAGCGCGAGACCTACGCACAACGCTGCCTCGACATCGTGGCCCGCCACGCGCCCAACGTGCGCGACGCCGTGATCGACCACGAGGTGCTGGCCCCGCCGGACCTCGAGCGCATCTTCGGCCTCCAGGGCGGCTCGATCTTCCAGGGCGAGCAGGGCCTGGAGCAGATGGCCTTCATGCGACCGGCGCCGATGCTGGCGCAGTACGCGACACCCGTCGACGGGCTCTATCTATGCGGCGCCGGAACCCACCCCGGCGGCGGGGTGATGGCGGCCTGCGGGCACAACGCCGCACAGCGGATCCTCAAGGACCGCCGGCGCGCGGAGCGCCGGCCGCGGGTCGCGCAGCGCAAGCGCTCGGCCGCCGCCGCCGCCGGATCGGCTTGATCTAGCGCAGCACCAGCGCGTGCTCGGGGTACCAGCCGAGCTTCACCTCGTCGCCGATCTCCCAGCGGTCGTCCGAGCGGGCCCGGTCGAAGTTCTGGCCGAGCGCCACCAGGCGCACGCCCTCGGCTATCTCCACGATCACCTGGGTCGAGGTTCCGACGTACACCCGCTCGACGATCCTTCCGGGCACGGAGACCATGCCCTCCTCGTGCTCGTCGATCGAGATCTTCTCCGGCCGCACGGAGAGCTGGATGTCGGTTCCCTGGGTGCACTCGGCCGGCACCTCGGCCTCACACATCGCGCCGCCGGCCAGGCGCACGCCGCCGTTCTCGCACACCCCGGGGAGCAGGTTGGAGACACCGATGAACCCGGCCACGAACGGCTCCACCGGGTGCTCGTAGATGTCCTCTGGTGAGCCGCACTGGCGGATCACACCGCCGTCCATCACCGCGATCCGGTCGGACATGGCGAGCGCCTCCTCCTGGTCGTGGGTCACGTACAGGAACGTGATCCCCACCTCGCGCTGGATGCCCTTGAGCTCCACCTGCATCTGCTTGCGCAGCTGGAGGTCGAGCGCCCCCAGCGGCTCGTCCAGCAGCAGCACCGAGGGCCGGTTGACCAGCGCGCGGGCGAGCGCCACACGCTGCTTCTGGCCGCCCGAGAGCTCGCGGGGACGTGCCGTCTCCCGGCCCCGCAGCTCCACCAGCTCGAGTGCCTCGGCCACCCGAGTTCGGATGTCGTCCTTGGCCACCTTGCGGCGCTTGAGGCCGAAGGCCACGTTGTCCTCCACGTTCAGATGCTCGAACAACGCATAGCTCTGGAAGACGGTGTTGACGTTGCGCTGGTAGGGCGGCACCGTCTCCACGGGCTCGTCGTCCAGATAGATGCTGCCCTCGCTCGGTTGCTCGAATCCGGCCACCATCCGCAGCGTGGTGGTCTTGCCGCAGCCCGACGGGCCGAGCAGCGAGAAGAACTCGCCCTTCTCGATCTCGAGCTCGAGACCGTCGACGGCGACCGCGTCGCCGAACCGCTTGGTTACGCCCTCAAAGCGAATGGCGCTCACGCCGTCTCCCTCCCCAGCAGCACCTTGAGCCCGCTCTCGCGCCGGCCGAACACGCGCGGCAGGAGCAGCGCGAGCCCGATGGACAGCGTCGAGATGACGAGCATGAAGGTGCCGATGGCGTTGATCGTCGGCCTCACGCCGAAGCGGATCTGTGTCCAGATGCGCACCGGCAGCGGCTGAGGCGACTCACCGGTGGTGAAGAACGAGAGCACGAAATCGTCGAACGAGAGCGCGAACACCAGCAGCCCCGCAGCGATCACGGCCGGCCAGAGCGCCGGGAACGTGACGAGCCGGAACGTCTGCCAGCGCGTGGCGCCGAGGTCCATCGACGCGTCCTCGACCTGGCGGTTCAGGGACGCCAGCCGGGCCCTCACCACCACCGTCACGTACGAGATCGAGAAGGTGATGTGCGCCAGCACGATCGTGGTCAGCGACAACTCGAGACCGACCTGCGTGAACAGCAACAGCGCCGAGGCGCCGGCCACGATCTCGGGAGTGACCAGCGGTACCAGCATCATGACGTTGGCCGCATCGGACCAACGTGTTCGCGCCCGCACCAGGCCGTAGGCCAGCGCCGTACCGAGCACCGTCGCAATGACCATCGTGAGCAGGGCGATCTGCACGCTGGCGATCAGCGAGTCGCGCAACGACTCCGTCTCGAGGAACGTCTCGTACCAGCGCAGGCTGAACCCCTCGAAGTCCTGGAGCGACCGGCTCGAGTTGAACGAGAACAGGATCACCAGCGCGATCGGCGCGAAGAGGACCAGGAAGAACAGCCCGGTGAAAAGGCGGAGAAAGCGCGGCCGATCGAAGTCCTTGGGCGCCTTGCGCCGCCGCTCCGGGCGGGCCCGCTCGCCGCCGGCCGTCCGGCGGTCGCTGGTACGGGTCTCCACCGTGCTCATGCGTGGGCCTCCTTCGCCTCGCGGGCGGCCGAGCGCAGGTAGAGCGACATCCAGATCAGCAGGAACAGCATCATCACGACGGTCAGCGCGGCTCCGAAGGGCCAGTTGTCGGACGCCTGGAACTGCTGCTGGATGAGGTTGCCGACCATCACCTCGTCCGGGCCTCCCAGGAGCGACGCGGAGACGAAGTCACCGACAGCCGGCAGGAACACCAGCACGGACCCCGCCAGGACCCCCTGCATGGTGTGGGGCCAGGTGACGTTGCGGAACGTCTGCCAGGGCCCGCCGTAGAGGTCCTTGCCCGCCTCGATCAGCGATGGGTCCATCCGGTCGAGCGAGGCGTAGACCGGCAGGATCATGAACGCCAGGAAGCCGTACACCAAACCGCCGATCACCGCGTAGGGGGTGTTGAGGAAACGGAGGTCCCCGCCGAGCAGGCCGTTGACGAGGCCGTCGTCGCCGAGCATGGCGATCCAGGCGTAGGTGCGCACGAGGTAGTTGACGAAGAACGGGAGCACCACCAGCGCGAGCAGGACGTTCTTCCAGCGCCCGCCGAAGATGGCGATGTAGTACGCCACCGGATAGCCGATCAACAGGCAAAGCACGACGGCCGCGAGCGCGAAGCCCACCGAACGCAGGAGCACGGGTACGAAGGCGGGATCGAACACCCGGCTGTAGTTCTCGGGATTCCAGCCGTAGACCGCCTCCCCCAGGTCATCGGTGGTGCCGAACGAGATTGCCAGCAGCAACACCAACGGCACCACGAACAACAGCAGCAGCCACAGCCCCGGGGCGAGCAGGAAGGCCGAGGCGAAGCGGTTCTCGTTCATGGACGCAACACGCTGCGCTCTAGGAGACCCGGAACTCCGTCCACACCTTGTCCCACTCCAGGCGGCCCTCTCCCTTCAGGTTCTGGAACTGCTGGCCGTTCTCCAGGTCGTCCACGGTCACGTTGATCGCCGGGTCGTCCTTGACCAGTCCCTGGAACGCCTCGGTGGCCGCCCCGTCGTAGGGCATCGGGTAGCCGATCCACTCGACGTTCTGCGCAGCGTGCTCGGGCTCGAGCATCCACTCGATGAACAGCAGCGCGGTGCCGGGATGCTTCGCGTTCACCGGAATGCAGAACGCGTCGTTGCCGACCGGGATCCCCTCCTCGCACTTCTGAAAGCGGAAGTCCTCGGGATTGTCCACCTGATTGCGGATGTTGACGATGTCGCCGTTCCAGAGATGCTGGATCCAGGCGTTGCCGCTCGTCATGTTGGTGATCGTGTCCGTGGAGATGCCGCGCAGCTTGGGCTTGAGGTCCACCAGATACTCCCGCGACTTCTCGAGCTTGGCCGGGTCGGTCTCGTTGAGCTCGAAGCCGTTGACCAGGTTGGCCATGCCGATGCCCTCCTGGTAGTCGTCGAGCAGGAAGCTGCGGTCCTCGGTGTCCACCGTGCCTAGGTCACGCCAGGAGCCGGTCATCTCGACCTTGTCTGCGCGGTAGCCGAGCCCGGTGGCGTAGAGCCCGTACGGCGTGGAGTGCTCCGAGCCCTTGTCGTACCAGGGACTATCGAACTGCGCGTAGACCGTGTCGGCGTTCTTGAGGCTGTCGCGGTCGATCCTGCGGAGCTGGTTTCCGGACAGCAGCCGCTGCACGTACTCCGCGCTCGGGAAGATGACGTCGTACTCGATGCCCGCCCGTAGCTTGGCGGTCATCGCCGACATCGAGTCGTAGTACGACTCACGCACCTTCACGCCGTATTGCTTCTCGAACCCCTTGACGAGCGCGGGATCGACGTACTCGGAGTAGTTGAAATAAACGAGGTCGCCGTCGACCTTCTTCTTGATCGGCTTCTCCGTCTCCTCCTTGCTGCCGCCGCTCGAGTTGCCGACTCCGCAGCCGGCGAGGCCCAGCCCCACCGCGAGGCCGGCACCGCCGTGAAGCAGTTCGCGCCGGCTGACGTTCCGTTTCAAGATGTTTTCCCTTTCATGCCGCTGTTCTCGACTCCCGCAGTTCGCATCCAAGTTCTCTCTCGGCGAGCTTGAGCGCCAGCTCGCGCACTCGCGCGCTCGTTACCTGGGCGTCGCCAAGCGCGATCTGCACGGCCAGCCCGTCGAGCAGGCCGGACATCAGCACGCTGAAGTCGTCGGCGTTCACCGGGCCAAACTCTCCGCTGGCCTGGCCCTCGCGCACGACCGTGGCGATCGTGTCCCGCCAGCGCCCGTCGAGCTCCTCACGGGTGGCCGCCAGCTCGGGGTCGCGCAGGGCCCTGGCCCACAGCTCCATCCACAGCGCGGCGTCGTAGTCCCCGTCGCCGGTGCCGCTCTCCACGATCCGCACGAGCCGCCCGCGGGCGCTCTCGATCCCGTCGAGATCGCGGGCCAGCTCCTCGTAGAAGCGCTCCTCGGCCGACGTGAGCGCCTCCTTGAGCAACTCGGCCTTCGAGGCAAACCAGTAGAGCACCGACGGGGCGCTGGTCCCGGCCGCGTCGGCCACGTCGGCCACCCGGGCGTTCTCCAGGCCGCGCTCGCGGATCACGGTCGCCGCGGCCGCGAGGATCTCGGGCCGGCGCACGTGGTCGAGCCGCGGCCGCGGGCTCATCGCGTCAGGTCCCGCCCTCAGTAACTTGAACGACGATTCAGCAAACGTAACCGAGGCTGGGTATGGCGTCAAGCTCGCGGCGGCGGCTCGTCGGGGAGGCCCAGCTCGTGGGCCAGCCCGGCCCACAGCTCGCGCCGTGCCGTGTCGAGGTCGAGAGCGCCGATCAGAACGCGGATCCCGTAGCCGTCACCGAGCGCCATGAGCCGGTCGGCCACCCGCTCCGGGTCGGCCTCCGCCCGGAACGCTCCGCCCTTCTGGCCGTCGGCGATCGCCGCCGCCAGCCACTCCCGCATGCGCGCGTACAGCCCTGCGGCGGTGGGGCGAAGCTCCGGATGGCGAACCGCCCTCAGCCAGAGCTCGACCCAGAGGATCCAGTCGCGCTCGAGCACCCCGGTGTGCGGCAGGAACTGGTCGGCCATGAGCGCCAGGCGCTCCACGTGCCCGCGCGCGTCCACCCCCTCCTCGATGCGCACGTCCCCGGCCAGCTCGTACGAGTACTCGAGCGCCTCCGCCAGCAGCGCCTCCCGGGTCTCGAAGTGATAGTGCACGAGCGACGTGGAGACACCGGCGTCGGTGGCCACGCGCGCGATCCGCATGTCGTCGATCCCGTCGGTGGCGATGCGGTCGACCGCGGCCGCCAGGATGCGCTCCCGGGCGCCCCGGGTCCCCGGTTCGGCCGCGGGCTCGGGCGCAGCCACGGCCGTCCCGGTAGCCGGCCCGGTCATCTCGTTTCGGCGAGGTCGGTCCGGATGCGGTCCGCGAACCAGGCGATCGCGGCCTCGCGCCCCGACAGCGGGCCCGGCTCCCACCCGCGCGTCTCGATCCCGGCCTGCACGTTGGCCACGAGGTCCACGTCCTCGTGGGCCACCAGCTCGTTGACCTTGCGGTTGGCGTAGCGGGCGGCACGGCTGCGCGCGTCGGTATCCGCCGGCAGCAGGGTGAGCGCCTCGTCGGCCGTCTTGAACACGCCGTCCGGGTTGATCCGCCAGATGCCGATCTGGTCCGGGTACAGGTCGATCGTCGTGTTGGGATAGATGAGGATGAAGCGCCACGTCCGCTGGTCCTCCTCGGCCAGCCCGGCCATGGGCGTGACGAGGCGCTGATAGGTGCGCTCCATGAAGTTCCCGGAGGGCTTGTCCCGCAGCGGCACGTTGAACCAGGCCCAGTGATCGTGGATCTCCACGTCGTAGCGCTTGTAGTCGAGCAGCCGCATCAGGCCCGGGTGGGCGATCGGCACGTGGTAGCCCTCGAGGTAGTTGTCCACCACGATCTTCCAGTTCGCGGGCTGCGAGCTCGGCTTCTCCGGCTGCGCACGCAGCTGCTCGAAGCGATAGCGCTCGAGGCGCTGCGGCAGGCCGTCCACCTGCTCGGCCAGCGGCTCGGCCTCCATGTCGAGGTTGACGAACAGCAGGCCGCTCATCTCCTCCACGCGAGCGGGGAACAGGCCGAGCTGCGACTTGTCGAGACCCGGGATCGAGCGGCCCTCTGGCACGCCGATGAGCTCGCCGTCGAGGCGATAGGTCCAGCCGTGGTAGAGGCAGCGAATCGCCTTGGGGCACTCGCCGGTGCCGCTCAGCAGGCGCGAGCCGCGGTGGCGGCAGACGTTGCGAAAGGCGCGCAGCTCGCCGTCGTCGTCGCGCAGCACGAGCACGGGCTCGACGCCGGCGGTGGCCGTCATGTAGCGGCCCGGCTCGGGCAGCTGCGAGACGTGGCCCACGAACTGCCACGTACGCGCGAAGATGCGCTCCTGCTCGAGCTCGAGCACGGCCGGATCGCGGTAGAAGTGCGGCGAAAGGGCCTGCGAAGCGGTGGTCTGGACAGGTGCGACTGACGCCATGAGGGATCCTGACTTTGTGATCAGTCGCATGATACCATAGCCCTGTGCGTCTCCTCGGCGCCCGTCACGCATGGCTTTCCATCACTCCAGAACCCGAGCGGGAGCTTCCCGGGGCGGTCGCCACGTTGCGCGCCGGGCGGCGCCCTGCGCCGGATCTGGTGGAGCGAGAGCGGGCGCAGGTCGAACGACTCGTGACCCATGGCCGCCGGCGGGAATGGCGGGCCTATCTCGACGAGGCCTCCGCCCTGGCGGACGGTGCCCCGGCCGGGAACGACATGGCTGAGGCGCGCGCCCTGGTGGACGAAGTGATCCGCAACCACGACAACCTGGCCCTTGGCCTGGCGAGCCGACGCTCCCCGGGCCGCCTGACCCGTAACGGAGGAAGTGCATGACCATCACCCCCGCCGCCCCGGACCTCGCGGCCGGCTTCACGCCCGAGGAGCTAGAGCTGCAGGAGCGCGCACGGCGCTTCGTGGACGAGATCCTCATCCCCAACGAGGAGCAGGCCGAGCTGAGCGGAGGTCACATCTCCGACGAGTTGAAGCAGCGCATCAAGTCCGAGGCCGTCGCGGCCGGACTCTCCGGAGGCCTGCATTCACCGGAGTACGGCGGCCAGGGCTGGACCAAGACCGAATGGTTTCTCGTGGAGGAGCAGCTCGGACGTTCCACCAACGCACTGTCGTGGCACATGCCGGGCGCCTACAACGTCCTGGCCAACGGCACGCCGGAGCAGATCGACCGCTACCTGCGGCCCGCGCTGCGGGGCGAGCTCCACGACGCCTACGCGGTGACCGAGGGCGAGGCCGGGTCCGACCCCTCGAGGATCGAGACGACCGCCCGGCGCACCGACAGCGGGTGGGTGATCGACGGCGAGAAGTGGTTCGTCACCTACGGCGACATCGCGGCGGTCTACATCGTGATGGCCAACGCACTGGTCGACGACCAGAGCCTGCCCACGCTGTTCCTGGTCGACCGGGACAGGCCGGGCATCGAGGTGGTGGACGATCCGCCCTTCACCCACACCTACCCCCACGGTCACCCCACCATCCGCTTCACCGGAGTCGAGGTGGGCGAGGACGCCGTGATCGGCGAGCTCGGCGGCGGGGAGGACCTCCAGCGCGCCTGGTTCACCGAGGAGCGGCTGGGCATCGCCGCCCGCGGCGTCGGCTCGATGTGGCGCCTGATCGAGGAGACCACCGCCTGGGCGCTCGAGCGCGAGCAGGGCGGCAGCCGCATCATGGACTACCAGGGCGTCTCGTTCCCGCTGGTCGACTCGACGGCCGACGCCGCGGCGGGCCGGTTGCTCACGCTCGAGGTCGCGCGCCTGGTGGACTCGGGGGCCGATCCGAAGCTGGTCCACGCCAAGGCGTCGATGGCCAAGCTCTTCGTGAGCGAGGCCGCCTGCCGCTGCGCCGACCGCTGCGTGCAGATCTTCGGCGGGCGTGGCTACATGCGCACCAACGTGGCCGAGCGCTTCCTCCGCGAGCTGCGGGTGGACCGCATCTGGGAGGGCACGAGCGAGATCCAACGGCTGATCATCGCCCGCGCGCTCGAGCGCCGCGGCGTCGAACGCGTCCTGCACTAGATGGCTGATCCCGCGACCCCGCGCACCCGGATGACGCACGGCTACCTTCGCCGGACCGGGGTCATCGGGCTCGCCGATACCTCCGGGTATCGGCTTCGCCCTGCTTCCCCCGCCCGACTTGGTCCCGTGCGCCCCCGCGCACACGCGGCCACGGCACCAACCATCTAACGGGCCGAACCGGTGGACCTCACCCGCCTTCTCCATCCGCGCTCCGTCGCGGTGGTCGGCGCCACGGAGCGATCAGGCGCCTACGCCGCCGAGACCCTGATCAACCTGAACGCGGCCGGCTTCCCGGGCGAGGTCTGGGGCGTCAACCCGGGCCGCGAGAGCGTCTTCGGTCGCCCCTGCTTTCCCGAGCTGAGCGCGTGTCCAGAGCCGCCCGACGCGGTGGTGGTGGCGATCCCCGCCGCCGGCGTTCCGGCGGTGGTCGAGGAGGCCGGCGCGCTCGGGTGCGGCGGAGCCGTGATCTTCGGCGCCGGCTTCGGCGAGATGCGGGCCGGCGCGAGCGCGCCGGGAGCGCTTCCGGGAGCGGGCTCCGACGAGGCCGCCGCCCTGGGCGCCCGGTATGACCAGGCGCTGCGGGACGCGGCGCTGCGCTACGACCTGCCGATCTGCGGACCGAACGCCAACGGGATCGTCGCGCTCCACGAACGGGCCCCGTTGTGGGGCGACGCTCTGCGGCCCTTCGAGCCCGGACGGGTGGCCATCGTCTCCCAGAGCGGGAACGTCTCGGTCAACGCCCTCAACGCCAACCGCGGGCTGCGCCTGCACACCGTGATCTCATGCGGAAACTCCGTCGGCGTCGATCCCGCCGCCTGGGTTGCCCGGCTGGCCACC
The DNA here is from genome assembly GCA_963826165.1 of uncultured Thermoleophilaceae bacterium. GTDB lineage: Bacteria > Actinomycetota > Thermoleophilia > Solirubrobacterales > Thermoleophilaceae > JACVRW01. The sequence goes on from CAWGWC010000003.1 coordinate 120,156, forward strand.
GAGGAGGGCGTCGGCGCCGTGGCGCTCTATCTGGAGGCGGACGGGGACGGCGCGCTGCTGGCCGAGGCGCTCGCCTCGTGCGCGGAGCACGGAGTGGGCGTGGCCGTGCTGAAGGTCGGCGTCTCGAAGGCCGGGTCGGCCGCCGCCGCGGCCCACACCGGCGCGGTGGCGGGCGATCAGCGGGTGTTCCGGGCCCTGGTCGAGGAGGCCGGCGGCGCCTGGGCGGGGGATGTGCACCAGCTGCTCGAGCTGGCCAAGGCGCTGGCGGTGCCCGGGGCCCGCCGCAGGTCGGCGGGGCTCGCCGTGCTCACTTGCTCGGGCGGCGACTCGGCCCTCGCCGCCGACGAGAGCGAGCGGCTCGGGCTGGGCCTGCCGTCCCTGGGTTCCGACACGGTCGCGCGCCTGCGCACGCTCCTGCCCGGCGCGGCCACCGTGGGCAACCCGCTCGACTACACGGCCCTGATCTGGGGCGAGATCGACACCCTGCGCGACATCATCGTCGCCACCGGCGAGGACCCGGCGATCGGCCGCGAGCTCGTGCTCTACGACCAGCCGGTGGGCATCGACGGGGCGTCGGAGGAGTCGTGGCGCGACGTGCGCGAGGGCATCCACCAGGGCGCCGCCGGCAGTCCGGTGCCGGTGATGGTGGCCTCGACGCTGCCGGAGCTGCTCGACGACGTGGCGGCAGCGCGCTTCATCGAGGCGGGCATCCCGGCGGTCTCCGGCCTGAGAACGGGGCTGGCCTGCGCAGCGGCGCTCGACCAGCCGCCGGGCGATCCCAGCCGGCTGCGCGAGATCGCGGCCGCGGCGGGCCGCGGCGCGGGCAACGGCTACCCCGAGTGGCTCTCCGAGCATGAGGTCAAGGAGCTGCTGCGCGAGGCGCGAGTCGCCGTGCCCGACGGACGGCTCGTGCTCGGAGAGGACGATGCCGCAAGGGCGCTGGTCGAGCTCGGCGGCCCGGTGGTGGTCAAGCTGAGCTCGCCGTCGGTGCGGCACAAGAGCGACGTCGGCGCGGTGGTCCTCGGCCTCCACGAGGACGACGAGCTACGCCGCGCCCACCGCCAGGTGAGCGCTCTGGCCGAGCGCTTCGAGCCGGCCTCCGTGCTGGTGGAGCGCATGGCCGAGCCGGGGGCCGAGCTGCTCGTGGCCGCTCGCGCGGACGGTGTGGTGCCGAGCCTCGTGCTGGGCGCCGGCGGGATGTGGACCGAGCTGCTCCAGGACGCCGCCGTGGTGCCGCTGCCCGCCTCGCCCGAGCGGGTCGAGAGCGCGATCCGGAGCCTACGCGCAGCTCCCCTGTTCACCGGCGGACGCGGCGGCGCCCCGCTCGACATCGCCTCGGCGGCGGCGCTGGCCGCGGCCACCGGCGAGCTGCTGCTGGAGTCGGGGCTCGAGCTGATCGAGCTCAACCCGGTGCTCGTGCACGAACGAGGCGCCACGGTCGTGGACGCGCTCGCGGTGCGCACCGGGACCGCCCCGTGAAGGTCGCCGTGGTCGGAGCCGGGCTCGCGGGTCTGACCGCGGCCGACGAGCTGCGCCGCGCCGGCCACGAGGTGCTGGTGCTCGAGGCCCGCGAGCGGGTCGGCGGGCGAGTCTGGTCGCGCACACTGGACAACGGCGCGGTGGTCGAGATGGGTGCGGAGTACCTCCTGCCCGGCAACACCGCCGTCCGGGAGCTGGCGGCGCGCTTCGGCCTGGGCCTGTGGGACAAGGGCATGCGCTACGGCACACGCGAGCCGCGCGGCGTCGCCACCAGCCACGACGAGCTGGTGACCGCGGCGGCGGTGGTGGAAGCGGGGCTGCCGGAGGCGCCGCCCGGCGTCAGCGCACGGGATTTCGTGGACGGCATCGATCTGCCGGTGTCGGCGCGCGAGGCGCTGATCGCCCGCGTCGAGATCTCGAGCGCCGACTCGGCCGACCGCGTCTCCGCGCGCGACCTGGCCGGCATCGCTCACGTCGGCGACGAGCCCGCCCCGAGCATCGCCGGGGGAAACGACGGCCTGGCCAAGGCGCTCGCCGCGGAGCTCGGGAGTGCGATCCGGCTCCGGGCGCCGGTCGAGCGAGTCGTCTGGAGTAGCGGCGACGAGCGTCCCGCTGTGCGCGTGTCCGCGGGCGACGCCGAGCTGGAGGCCGATGCCTGCGTGGTCGCCGTGCCCGCCAGCGTGCTGTCGCGCATCGCCTTCGACCCACCCATCCCCGAGCACCTGGGCGGAGCGCTCGCCGCCGTCCGCTACGGCCACGCCGCGAAGCTCTTCGTACCCCTCAGACAGGACGCCGCGCCCAGCGCGGTCATGTCGGTTCCGGAGCGCTACTGGTGCTGGACCGCAACCGGCGAAGCCGAGACCGTTCAGCCCGTGGTCAGCGCGTTCGCCGGCTCGCAGGCCGCGCTCGAGCGCCTGGCCGTGACCGAGGGCCCCGAGCGCTGGCTGGCCTCACTCACGGAGCTGCGCCCCGACTTGGACCTCGACCCCTCCGGGGCGCTGCTCTCCACCTGGGACGACGACCCCTGGGCACGAGCCGCGTACTCCAGCTCACCGCCGCTCTCGCTGGAGCAGCTGTGCGCTGAGGCAGTAGGCCCGCTGGCTTTCGCGGGCGAGCACCTGGGCGGCGAGTTCGCCGCGCTGATGGAAGGCGCGATTCGCAGCGGCCGAAGCGCCGCACAGGCGCTTGGGCGGCGTTTGCCGAACGCCATGGAATAATGCGCCGCGCACGGGCCCGCGCCGTTCGCGGCCAGTTCCAGGAGGAAGGATTCAACGTGACGCCGGCCGCGATCAACGGCTTCAGCGACCTGATCCTCGCTCTGTGGGGCGACGCCGGCCGCCACGCGCGTTCAGCGATCGGCGCCGGCGAGCTGCCCTTCGGCATGCCCGTCGAGGTCGAGGCAGTCGTCGCGCTCGACTGATCCATCCGCCCTCAGAGGTTGGATGCGCTGTGATGGAGCGCACCGACCTCGGTCGCATCATGGCCTTCACCGACGGCGTCATGGCCGTGGCCATCACCCTGCTGGTGCTCAACATCGAGGTGCCCGACGTCAGCAGCGACGATCTCAAGGATGCCCTCTACGACCTCATTCCGTCGCTCTACGCGTACCTCCTCTCCTTTGCCCTGATCGGGCGCTTCTGGGTGCTGCACCACAACCGCTTCGAGAGCTTCGTGCGCTTCGACGGCCGTCTGATAGTCCTGAACCTTCTGTTCCTGGCGTTGATCGGCTTGATCCCGTTCTCCACCGATCTGCTCGACCGGTACTCCGACTCGGCGCTCGCCACGGCCACCTTCTCGGTGTCCATCGCGCTCGCGTCCTTCTCTCACTCGGCGATGGCGGCCTACGCGGTGAAGAAGGACTTCGTCCACCGGGACCGCATCGGGGACTACGCGTGGGCTCGTATGGCGAGCGGTCTCACCTTCGCCACGATGTTCCTCGCAGCCGCCCCGGTGGCCTTCATCGCGGTCGAGCTGGCGCACATCGTCTGGATCGCGACGTTCTTCGTCCGCTACCCGCTGCGCAAGCTCGGTACCCGGGTCTCGCGGTAGAGCGCCGCCACCTGGCGGGCCACGTCGGCCCAGTCGAACGAGAGGACGTGCTCCTGCGCCTCGGCGACGAGGCGCTCGCGCAGCCCTGCGTCGGTGAGCAGCCGCTCCGCCATCGTGGCCAGCGAGTCGGGATCGCGCGAGCGGAAGCGCAGCCCGACGTCCTCGTTGGGCACCACCTCGCGCAGGCCGCCGGTGTCGGCCACCAGGCAGGGACAGCCGCTGGCCATGGCCTCCAAGGCCACGAGGCCGAAGGGCTCGTAGATCGACGGGACCACCGTGAGGTCGGCGATCCGGTAGAGCGAGTGCAGCACGTCGTCGCCGATCCAGCCCAGGAACGTGCCGTGCTCGTCGAGTCCGAGCTCGTGCGCCTGCTGGCGCAGCTCGGCCTCGGCGGTCCCCGAGCCGGCGACGATGAAGCGCACGTTGCCCAGGCGCTCGATCAGCCCCGGCAGCGCCTCGAGGGCGAGCTGAAAGCCCTTCTCGTAGACGAGCCGGCCCACCAGCAGCACCAGTCGCTCGTCCGGGGCGGCGAAGCGGGCGCGCAGGGAATCGAGGTCGTCGACCGGCACCAGCTCGGAGGGGTCGATGCCGTTGGGGATCACGGCCACGTTCTCCTCCTCGAGGCCGTAGATGTCGGCCACGTGCTCACGCATATAGGAGGAGCAGGTGATCAATCGGTCGGCCCGGTTGGCCATCCACGTCTCCACGCCGTGGATGTAGGACTGAGGATGCTTGTCGACCCAGCCCTGATGGCGCCCGTACTCGGTGGCGTGGATGGTGACCACGAGCGGAGCGCGGAAGCGCTTGGCCAGGTGATCCCCAGCCGAGGCCACCAGCCAGTCGTGGCCGTGCACGACGTCGAAGTCGTAGCGGTCCCCCACCTCCACTCCGGTGGCGAGCATGTCCGCGTTCATGTGCTCGATCCAGGCCACGAACTGACCGAGGTCGCGAGGGCGCTCCGGCTCGCGCACGCGGTGGACGAGCACGCCACCCATCTCCTCCTCCACCGGATCCTCCTCCCGGCCGCGGGCCAGGACGTGCACGTCCAGGCCCTGTGCGCCGAGGTTCTCGGCCAGCTTGCGAACGTGGCGGGCGAGCCCGCCCTCGATCAGCGGGGGGTACTCCCAGGAGAGGATGAGGATGCGCATCTACGGAGTGGTGAGCGAGGCTAGGTCCAGGTGGGGCGCGAGATTCCGGAGGGAGACCCCCGGATCGGACTCCGGGGACAATACCTCCGCCGCAGCCGCGGCCAGCGCCCGCTCGTGGGCGGCTGCGTGGCCCGCCAGACGCTCCGCGGGGTAGTCGGCGGCCAGCCGCCGGGTGGCCATGAAGGCCCAGTCGCTTGCCTGGAGCGCAAGCAGCTCGCGGGCGGCGCGCTCGAGGGCAGGCCGGCGGCGCACGTCGCGCGCGGCAACCGCGACCGTGCGCAGCTCGGCGTCCCGGGCCGCAAAGGCCAGCTCGGCCACCGCCGGCGAGTCCCAGGTCGAGAGGTCCTTGTTCTCGCCCCAGCTCGAGGCGGTGAGCGGCCGCTCGACCGGGCTCACCCGCTCCAGGCCGTCGGCGACGGTCACCAGGTCGAGCCCGCGCCGCGGCGCCTCCTCGAGCACCGCGGCGAGCCAGGCTGGCCCCTCGTACCACCAGTGCCCGAGCAGCTCGGTGTCGAGCGCACAGCACAGAAGCCCGCCGTCGCGTACGCGTGCCTGCGCCCGCTCGACGAAATCGCGGGCGTGCTCGGCGGCGAGATCGAGAGCCGCCCGTCGGTCGTAGGGCCCCCCGGCGTTGTTCCACGGCTTGAGGTCGTGAAGGGTGCGGCGGTGGTAATCGCGGTAGGCGCCACTGGCCGGATAGCCGCGGGCGTCGTGCCACACCAGCTCCACCGTGGGCCAGTCGATCGGCACCGCCACCGGGCCGGCCCGCGTGGCCACCGGCGTGAGCTGGTCGAAGCCCGTCTGCTTCGTCTGGTCCACGCAGAAGGCGCGAGTGCCGTGATCGGCGAGCTCTCGCTCGAGCCCCGGCACGTAGGCGCACTCCGGCAGCCAGAGGCCGCCCGTCCAGCTGCCGAAGCGTTCGATGTGAGAGGCCGTGCCCGTGGCCAGCTGGAGCCGCAGCGCGGCGTCGGTGGCGAGCAGGGGCAGCAGCGCGTGCGTGGCCGCCGAGCTCCACAGCTCCACGCCTTCGAGACGGCGGAACGCCTCGACCAGATCGCGTCCTCTTTCTTCGAAGGCCCGCTCGGCGAAGGTGTAGTCGCCGGCCGCCCTGCGCACCTCGGCGACCAGCTCGCCTTCGCCGGCGCGCTCCAGCCCGGCGGCGTCGTCGGCGTGGATCGGCGCCCGCACGTCGCGCAGGAAGCTCAGGTAGCGATCGCCCGCCTCGCCGGTCATCGCCTCGAGCTGGTCGCACAGCACGGGCGTGAGGCCGATCGTCACCGGCGCGCCGTCGAGCAGCTCGAGCAGGGGCAGGTACACGCAGGCCACTGCCTCCCACAGCCACTCCTCGCCGAACGGCCAGGTGCCGAAGCCCTCCACGTAGGGCATGTGCGAGTGGAGGACGAGCGCCAGCGCGCCGGGGCGATGCGTGCTCATGCCGGCAGCGGGCTCGGGTGTGCGCCGGCCAGACGCGGCAGGACCGCGCACGCCGCGATCATCACCGCGCCGACCACGAGCGCGGGCCACGGCTCGACCGCGAGCATGGCCACGGTGTTGAAGGCGGCATGGATGGCGATCACGGCGAACAGCGAGCCGGTGCGCTCGTACACGAGACACTGGCCCACCCCGAACACGGCGATCACCGGCAGGATGATGGCGCTGTCGGCACCCTGGAAGTGAAGCGCGCCGAACACGAGCCCGTCGATCAGCGCTGCCGCCCACACGGCCAGGCGCGTGCGCAGAGCGCGGTAGAAGAAGGCGCGGAAGAAGAACTCCTCGGTCACGGGGGCCACCACGATCACCGCCAGCGAGACCAGGAAGGCGGCCACGAGGCTCCCCTCGCCGAGGTCGTCGACGTTGGTCTCGTCCACGCTCATCAGCTCGATGTAGCCGAGCTCGAAGCCGAGCATCAGGCCGAAGCCGAGCACGGCCCAGCCGAGCGTCGGCCACAGGCGCGTGGCCCGGATCCCGAACTGCCAGGCGCGCGGAGCTCCCCGCAGCTTCGCGAACAGGAGCGCGGCCAGCACGAGCGCTCCGTCCTGGACCAACAGCAGCGCCAGCAGCGCGAACGCCGCAGGGACATCCGAGAAGCCGAGCAGCAGGACGGCGGGCAGAAGCGGCAGCCCGGCGGCCACGGTCGCCGCGAGCGCGGCTAGCAGGGCCACCGGCGCGTTCCAGGCGGGCCACGCTGGGCGTACCGCGGCGGGCAGCTCGGGCGGCGCCGGCAGCTTGGCCCGTCTCACGGCCGCAACACGGCCACGAAATCGAGTGCGTGCTCCAGGGGGCCGCCGCGCAGGGCGAAGTCCCGGGCTGACAGCGCCGGCGTGAAGCGGTCGTAGAAGGGCCGGGTGATGCCCAGGGCGGCATGAACCCGGTCCCAGCCCGCGCGCAGTGCCAGCTCATGGGCCTTCAGCACACGGGCGTGAAAGAGGCCCACGAGCTCCACCCGTCCGAAGACGCTTTCACACAGCGAGCGAAACTCCTCGGCCCGGTACTCCTTCACGTGCCAGGGGTTGTCCGACTTCGCGGCGCCGGGCGGGGCGAGGGTCAGCAGATTGGGGGTCGACACGTACGCGCTGCCACCGGGACGAAGCATCCCCTCCAAGTGACGCAGGATGGACTCGGGATCCTCGACGTGCTCGATCGTCTGGAGGAACACCACGGCGTCGCACGGCTCCTCGAAGCGCTCCACCAGGTCGCGCACGAAGCGCACACCGGGGCGCGAGTACCTCAGCCGGGCGTGCTCGTGCGCTTCGGGATTGGCGTCCACGCCCGTGACCCGCCGCGCGTGGCGGGCCAGCACCTCCACCCCATAGCCCTCGCCACAGGCCATGTCGACCACCTCAAGGCCGGCGCAGCGCCGGGCCACCCATTCGTAGACCGCGAGGTGCCGGCGAAACCAGTAGTTCTCGGCGGGCACGTCGGGCAGGGTCCGCTCGCCCGTCAGCTCGAGCGGCGGCACCCCCTCGGGCTGGTCTCTCTGAACGGTCTCCCGCATCGGCGGCGGGAGTCTAGGCCCTGGGTACTACTGTTCTCCGGCCCATGCCGACGGCCGAGAGCATCCGCGACGCCAACGTGCGCTACCACGACATCGCCGCGTCCCACTACGACTCCAAGTGGGGCATCAACTACGACGAGGTCGGCCAGGCGCAGGTCACGGGCAAGCTGCGCAAGGCGCTCGGACACGAGCCCCGGCGCTACGGCCGCGCACTCGAGATCGGTGCGGGCACGGGCTACTTCTCCCTGAACCTGCTGCGCGCGGGAGTGATCGGAGAGGCGGTGGCCACCGACATCTCACCGGGGATGCTGCGCACGCTCGAGCGCTCGGCTCGCGAGCTGGGAGAGCCGGTGGAGACGGCGGTCTGCGAGGCAGCCGAGCTCCCGTTCGCCGACGAGGAGTTCGACCTCGTCTTCGGTCACGCCGTGCTCCACCACCTGCCCGATCTCGCTGCGGCGTTTCGCGAGTTTCGCCGCGTGCTGCGCCCCGGCGGGGTGGTGGCCTTCTGCGGCGAGCCGTCGCGCTACGGCGATCGCCTGGCGGCGGTTCCCAAGCGAGGCGCGGTGGCATTCGCCCCGGTCTGGCGGGCGCTGATGGGGGCCTCGCCGCGGGGCGGGGGCAACGGCAATGGAGGCGGCCTTTGGAGCGAGGAGGAGGTGCTCGAGGGGGTGGTCGACGTGCATGCCTTCACGCCCACCGGCCTGTCGGCGCACGCCGAGACGGCGGGTTTCAGCGACGTGCGCGTCCGGGGCGAGGAGCTCGCGGCCTCGCTGTTCGGCTGGGCCAACCGCACCCTTGAGGCCTCGGCCGAGCCGGACGACATCCCGTGGGCGTGGCGGGTCTACGCCTACCGCGGCTACCTCCTGCTTCAGAGCGTCGACCGCTCGCTGCTCGAGCCGCGCCTGCCGGCGGCGCTGTTCTACAACCTGCTGGTCTCGGGCCGGGCGGTTTAGGCGAGCGCCACGGCCAGGGCGGGCGCCGCCGCCGCCAGCAGCACCAGCCCGACGTCGACCGCTCTCAGGGTGAGCACCGGAGGCGCCGCGAGTGGAAGCGGGCGGAAGGCATGGGCCTCCCCCACCACCCACTCGAGCACGGCGTCGACCAAGGGCAGGGGACGCAGGTCCACCCCTCGCAGGCGATCGGCCAGCGATCGCGCCGCCGCCACCAGCCGGCCCTCGGCCGCGATGCCGTCGAGCACCTCCGTCGCCTCGGGCAGCGAAGGAATCGCCCGCAGCCGCCCGAGCACCCGCCGGAACACCTCACGCAGACCGTCCGCACCCGCCGCGGCGCGCAGCCAGGTGGCCACCAGGACGATCAGGGCGGCACGCAGAGCGCGGCGCAGGGCGAGGTCGAGGCCCAACCCGCCGCCGAGCGTGAACACCAGCGCGCCGAGACCGAGGATGGCCGCGAAGATGAGACCGATCGGCACGGGCTCCCGGTCCCCGCGTGCCGTCGCCCACGCGAGCGCCAGCCAGGCCGCGACGGCGCCCAGCACGATCCACTCGGTGCTCGCCAGCAGCAGTCCGAAGGCCACGGCAGAGGCCAGAGCGATCGCCCTCGGATCGAAGCGCCCGCGATGAGCGGGCGTGGGCTCGGCCTCCGCGCTGGCGGCGGTGGGCTCGCCGGGACCCTCGGCGGCATCCGCCAGCTCGTCCCACCGGCGCAGCCCGCGCCGGTAGACCAGCACCTGGACCACGCTCGCGAACGCCGCCCACACCACCAGCCCCGCCGCCGTGAGAGCGAGCGCGTCGGCGGTACCCACCTCGATCCCCAGGCGCCGCCCGAGCGCGTCGTAGGTCCCGGCGTAGGCGTCGAGGCCCCCGGTGATCACCCAGATGAAGAAGGCGGTGGTGGCGGTGTTCTGGAGCAGGCGCAGAGTGGCGCAGATCAGCAGCTGGGGAAACAGGCTCCATCCGCGCGCCTCCAGCCGGCCGAGCAGCGGTGCGGTGACCGCCTGGGTCAGCGGGATCCCGAAGCGGGCGGGACCGATGATGGCGACGGTCTCGAGCATGGCCGCCACGCTGGCGCCGAAGCCCGCCCGCGCTCCTCGGCGCTCGGCCACACGGGCCAGCGCCACGCCTCCGGCGAGAGCGATCCAGAAGCCGCCGGTGGGCGCCGCCCGGGCGGCGAGAAAGGAGACCACCGCCACGTGAGCCGGGCCCGTCGGCGCGGGCGGAGCGGCGGTGGCCATGAGGCGAAACTAGCGAGCGGCCGAACCCGCTCCGGCCTGCGCCTAGCCCGAGGTGAAGCGGCGGATGGGCGACTCCGCGATGCGACGGCCGAGCTCGGCCACCTGGTCGTCGCTCAGATTCTCGGTGGGAAAGCCGGCCGTCTCGAGCTCTTCGCGCACCTGCTGCACGCCCTGCACGAAATCGAGCTGAGCGCCGAGCTTGACCATCACGGACTTCGCGTGCTCGTCGTCGATCGCCGCGCTGCCGTCGGCCGAGGGCTTGAGCAGCCAAGCCTTGACCGCCTCCGCCTCCGCGAGGCTCAGATCGAGGCTCACACCGCCGTCGGCGGGGGCCTCCGGAACGCCGTTGGACACTTGGGTCGCCATGGCGTGTCTATCGACGCAGCCAGGGGCCGCCTTGACCGGCGACGGCCGCGTTTGGACGCCTGGCCCTAACCGACGCTGTAGCGCGCGAAGGCCGCCTCGCGCGCCTCGCGGTGATCCACGATCGGCTCCGGATAGTCCTCGCCGATCACGCAGCCCGCCTCGCGCTGGACCTCGTCGGGCATGGTCCAGGGCTCGCGCAGGTACTCGTCGGGAACGCCGCGCAGCTCCTCCACGTAGCGGCGCACGTAGCGCCCTCGGGGTCGTAGCGCTCCATGTGCAGCGTCGGGTTGTAGATGCGTCGGAAGAAGGGCTGCGGATCCACGCCCACCGAGGCGATCCACTGCCAGTTGCCGTTGTTGTTGGCCTCGTCGCCGTCGATCAGCAGGCGCATGAACCAGCGCTCGCCCCAGCGCCAGTCGATCCCCAGGTGCTTGGTCAGGAACGAGCCCACCACCAGCCGCGCGCGGTTGTGCATCCAGCCCTCGCGCAGCAGCTGTCGCATAGCCGCGTCGACCAGCGGGTAGCCGGTGCGGCCCTCGCGCCAGGCGTCGAAGCGCTTCTCGGCGTTGCTCCAGGAGATCGTGCCGCGGTAGCGCTCCTGGAACTCCGAGCGCGCGTTGCGGGGGAACTCGCGCAGCACGTGGTGATAGAAGTCGCGCCAGCACACCTGACGGCGAAAGGCCTCCGCTCCCTTTCCGCCCGGCAGCCTCTCCTCGATCTCACGGGGTGAGAGACAGCCGAAGTGCAGGTAGGGCGACAGTCGCGAGGTCTTGTCCCGCCCAAGGGCGTCGTGGTTGTCGGTGTAGCTCTTCACGTCGCCGTTCAGGAATGCGGCCAGCCGCTCGCGCGCGGCGCTCTCGCCGCCCGGCAGTGGATCGCTCACCTCTCGCTCGAGCCCGAGATCGGCCAGCGCCGGGATGCGGCCCTTGTCCAGGCCGCTCGGGAGCGTGGGCAGCTTGCGTGGTCTGCCGATGAGCTCGCGGCGCGGCGTCTGGAGCCAGTTGCGGTGAAACGGGCTGAAGACGGTGTACGGCTTGCCGTTCTTCGTACGCAGCTGGGTCAGGTCGTCCACGGCGTGGAGGCCTGGATGGGCGTGCGGTTCGACGCCCTCCTTCTGCAGCGCTCGCCACACGCGCTCCATGCGGCGGCGGGCGAACGGTCCCGAATCGGCGGTGAAGTGGACCTCGCCGGCGCCGATCTCGCCGGCGAGGCCGATCAGCTCGCGCTCTGGGTCGCCGTGACGAATCACCAGGTTCCCGTCGAGCCCCTCCTTCAGGTCCTCCAGCGACTCGAGCATGAACTGTGTGCGCGGGCCCGACGCGTGGCGGCCCTTGAGTAGCCGGTCGTCGAAGCAGAAGACCGGCACGACGACATCGTCGGCGTCGAGCGCGGCGCGCAGGGCGGGGTGATCGTGGAGACGCAGGTCGCGAGTGAGCCACAGGACGGCGGGCACATCGGTAGTACGGGCAGGCCCGCCGGGCGGATGGCGCCCAACACCTACGGATTCGCCACTAGCCTGTGGGTCAGAGATGGCGCAGACGATCGAGCGCTTCCCGCTGTTCCCGCTCGGCCTAGTGCTGCTTCCGCAGGAGCTCGTGCCGCTCCACATCTTCGAGGACCGCTACAAGACGATGGTGGGCGAGTGCCTCGACGACGAGCGCGAGTTCGGGATCATCTGGCTCTCGGACGACGGCCTGAAGGAGGTGGGCTGCTCGGCCCGCATCACACGGGTGCTCGAGCGCTTCGAGGACGGGCGGCTCAACATCCTGGTCGAGGGCACCGACCCGTTCCGGCTGCTCAGGCGCATCGAGGACCTCCCCTACCCGGCCGGCGACATCGAGGTGCTCCCGTCCGAGGACGAGGGCGACGAGGACGCCGCCGGCCAGGCGCGGGAGCGCTACGCCGACCTGGTCGAGCAGGTCACGGAATCGCGCCCCGAGCAGGACGACCTCGATCAGCTCGACGCCTACGGGATGGCCGCCACGCTCGACGTCGAGCCGGCGGCCAAGCAGGAGCTCCTCGAGCAGCGTTCCGAGCTGACCCGCCTGGAGCAGCTCGGCACCCTCTTCCGCGACGCGCTCGACCGGCTGAAGCTGGCCCAGCAGGCGGCCGAGCGGGCCAGCGGCAACGGGCACCTGCGCGGGCGCTAGCCGATCGACAGCGTCGTCCGAGGGTCGAGCCCGGCGCCCTCAGCGCGCGCCCGCGCTGGTCCTCGCCGGAGAAGCAAGGGGCCGGCCGCGCGCTGGCGGCCGGCCCCTCCTCCTCTTCGCCGCCCGTGGAAGGAGGAGCTCTCGTAGGGAGGCGTCGAGGGCTGAGGGCAGGTCTGCGACCTGCGGAAAGGCGTCCGGATCGGCGTAGAGCCCGAAGTGGAGGTCGTCCATGTAGGTGAACACGCCGATCGAGAGAGCGTGGCCCTCGGCGATCGGCACCACGGGATGGGACTCGATCAGCTCGGCGCCCAGCATGTACAGGGGGAAGCGCGGGCCGGGCACGTTCGAGATCGTGAGGTTGTAGACGCGCGGGCTCGACACCGCGCGGGCCGCCACGCCGCGCAGAGCGTCCGGAAGCAACCCCAGAGCGCCGAGCACCGCCTCCGCCCCCGCCGGCTTGCCGCCCCGCTTGAAGGCCGCGGTGGCGGTGTGAAGGCGGGCGAGCCGGCGCTCTGGAGTGCTCTCGTCGAGGGGCAGGTCGACAAAGGCGAAGGAGATGCGGTTGCCGAGCGATTCGGCGACCGGCTCGCCGGCCCGCAGGTTCACGGGCACCATGGCCTTGAGCGGACGGGGCTGTTCGCCACGCGCCAGCGCCAACCGGCGCAGGCCGCCGGCGGCCACGGCCAGCACCACATCGTTGAGTGTGACCCCCACCCGGTGCTTGACTGCGACCACGTCGGCGACCGGCACCGAGTGGCGCACCAGCGTCCGGCGCGCGCCGATGCGCTGGTTGAGCACGGAAGACGGCGCGGGGCGAAGCAGGTCCTCGCCGGCGGCCAGCGCGGCGCGCCGCAGCGTCCCCGCCATCCGCGTGGCGGCGGCGCGCGGCTCGCCGGCCATGCGAACCGCGCTGCCCGCCGCGCGCAGCGACTCGCTTGCCCCCGCGGCGAGCGCTCCGGCAGCCAGCCGCGTGGCGCCCGGTGGCCGGGGAGCCTCCCACCGAACCGGCAGCCCGGCGGCCGCGTCGGGCTCGGTGTCGAAGAGCAGCATCGCCACCTCGAGCGCCGACCTGCCGTCCACCAGGGCGTGGTGGATCTTGGCCACGATCGCGCAGCGGTCGTCGCCCAGGCGTGGCGCCAGGCGGATCTCCCACAGCGGCCGGTCACGCGGCAGTGGCTCGCCGAGCACGCGGTCGCAGAGGTAGGCGAAGCGGCGGTCGTCGAGCTCGACGTTCGCTATCCCCAGCTCGGTCACGTGCCGCGACACGTCGAAGTCGGGATCGTCGACCCAGGAGGGCTCGCCCATCCCGGGCAGCGGATAGGCCAGCCGGCGCCGGAACCGGGGCACGTTGTCGAGCCGGCCCGCGATGTGCCGCCGCAGGCGGGCGAGCGTGGGCCTGGGCCACTCCGGCGTGACCCGGAACACCGCGCTCCAGGCCACGTGCATGTGTGCGTTGGCGGTCTCCATTCGCAGGAAGGATCCGTCCATGGCTGACAGGCGCTCCGGCATCACCCCCCAGGATGCGCTTCCCGGCGCCGGAATCCATCCGCCCGCTGTCGGAAATTCCGGTCCCTCTTTCGACAGAGGGTCCAGTGGCCGCTAGGCCGACACCGCCTCGACCACCCCTCCCCGGCGCGGATCGCCGCCGCCGGTGAGCTCTCCCGTGTCGGCCTGACGGGCCACCGCCTGCACGCCGCCGAAGAAGAGGTTCTCCTCGCTCCAGCGCCGCACAGACCAGCCGCCGCTCTCCAGGCGGTCGAGCGCCGCCGGGTCGACCCCCGGCTCCGCGTCCACCTCTCGGCCCTCCACGTGGATGCGCGGGCGCGACACGGCCTCCTGGGCCGGCAGGCCGCGGTCGACCACCGCGAGCACCGTCTGAAGGATCGCCGAGCGGATCCGGTTGGAGCCCGCGCTGCCGATTGCGATCTCGGGGCGACCGCCGGCCAACACCACGGTCGGCGCCATCATGCTCGGCACCCGGGCGCCGGGATCGTGGAGGTGAAAGCCCAGCGGATTGAGATCCTGCTCGCCCAGCATGTTGTTGAGGTGCAGGCCGGTGCCGGGCACCACGACCCCGGAGCAGGATCCGTTCGAGCAGGTGACCGACGCGCAGGCCCCGTCTCCGTCCATCACCGACACGTGGGTGGTGTTCCCGAGCTGCGAGCGCACCTCGCCGGCCGCGGCGTCGAGTGCATCATCGTCGAGGAAACGCTCGAGGTAGCCCTCGGTGCCGAGCCCCTCCAGGAACTCCTCGTCGCGCGCGCGGTTGGTGGAGGCGATCACTTCGGCGATCACGTCGGCGTTGTGAGGGCGGTCGATGCGTTCGAGGATCCCCAGGGCATCGGCGATCAGGATCCCCCCGGAGGAGGGCGGCGGGTTGGTCAGCACCTCGCGGCCCTGGTAGAGCACCCGCGCGGGCGGCCGCTCGATCACCTCGTAGCGGGCCAGGTCCTTTGTGGTGAGCAGGCCGCCGCGCTCGAGCACCCAGTCGCACGCCGCAGCCGCCACGTCGCCGCGATAGAGGAAATCCGGGCCCTCCCGGCCGAGCCGGTCGAGCAGGTCGCCGAGCTCGGGCAGCCGGATCGTCTCGCCCTCGCCCAGGATCCGGCCCTCCGGGGCGTACAGGGCCTCGCTCTCCGGCGTGGAGCGCAGGATCGGCTCGAGGATCGTGAACAGGAAGGCCTGCATCGGCACCACCTCCACCCCCTCGCGGGCCGCCCGCACCGCGGGAGCACACAGCTCGCCGAGCGCCATCGTGCCGAACCGCCCGAGCGCCTCCGTCAGCCCGAGCGTCGTGCCGTAGGCGCCGCACGAGGACGCGCCCACGTTGAACCGCTGTATGGCGTCAGCGGAGAAGTGCACGTCGATCGGCTCGAGCGGGGCCGGATCGGGGTCGTCGAGGCCGTGACCGGGTGCAGCGACGAAGAAGTCGAGCAGGTGGCTGCCCCCGTCCGGGGTGTGGACGAGCATGAACCCACCCGCGCCAGGGCCGGTGAGGGGCGACTCGGCCACGAACGACATCAGCACGCAGGCCACCGCCGCGTCGACGGCGTTGCCGCCGGCGCGCAGGACATCGGCCCCGGTCCGCGCGGTGAGCGGATGGCCGGCCGCAACGACCCCTCTCATGCGGCCAGCGTATCCCCGCCGCCGCCCAGCTCCGCGTCGTCGGGGATCAGCACGAAGGCCATCGCCGAGCCCAGCATGATCAGGAACAGCTCGGGATACACGGACTCCGAGCCGTAGGCCACGAAGAACTCGGTCACCAGCACGAAGAGGATCGACACGAGCAGGCCACCGCAGAGCGCCGCCCACACGGCGGACAGACCGCGGCCTCCCCGGGCGAACGCGAGCAGCGCCCGCCAGAACAGCGCTGCGGCGATCGCCTCGATCAGGAAGGCGCCCGCCAGCAGCACCGCGGTTATGGCCGAACCGGCTTCGTACACCTCGAGGACCGAGCGCAGGTACTCGTAGTTGCCGGAGTCGAGGAAGCTCCAGTCGAACGCCCCGAGCTCGTCCAGCAGGTTGACCAGGCTGGTCAGGGCGATCGACGTGAAGTAGACCGTCCAGAACACGAGGACCAGCCTCTTGAAGACCAGACCCAGGTCCTGCATGGGAGTTGAGGCCCCGCGCCGCCGCCCGGCGGCCCGGAATCAGCCTCGAGGGATGAACTCCGGCACGTCGATGTCGCTGAGCCGGCCGGCCGTCTGGCGCTCACGCTCGCGCGACCGCCTGACCCGCGGCTCGGCGTCCGCCGGAATGCGGCCGGACTCGAGCCGAGGCGCGGCGCGCTGCAGCGGGCGGTCGCCGTAGCCCGTGGCCACCACGGTGACCCAGACCTGATCCTCGATCTTGTCGTCGACCATCGCCCCGAAGATGATGTTCGCGTCCGGGTGCGCGGCCTCGGACACCGCCTTGGCGGCCTCGTTGACCTCCCACAGCGAGAGGTCGCGGCCACCGGTGACCGAGAGCAGGATCGAGCGGGCCCCCTCGAGCGAGGTCTCCAGAAGCGGCGACTCGATGGCGTGCTCCACCGCGTCCATGCCGCGCCGCTCGCCGGTGCCCATCCCGATGCCGAGCAGCGCCTGACCGGCCTCGGCCATGATCGTGCGCACATCGGCGAAGTCGAGGTTGATCAGGCCCGGCAGGGTGATCAGGTCGGAGATGCCCTGCACGCCCTGGCGCAGCACGTCGTCCGCCACGCGGAAGGCCTCGACCATCGAGGTCGACTTGTCGAGCACCGTGAGCAGCCGCGAGTTGGGGATCACGATGAGCGTGTCGACCTCGCGGGCGAGCTCCTCCACGCCCCGGTCGGCCTGCTCGCCGCGGCGCACGCCCTCGAACGAGAACGGCTTGGTCACGACGCCCACGGTGAGAGCGCCGATCTCGCGCGAGATGCGGGCCACCACCGGGGCGGCTCCGGTGCCGGTGCCGCCACCGGACCCAGCGGTGATGAAGACCATGTCCGAGCCCTTGAGCAGGCCCTTGAGCTCGTCGTAGCTCTCCACGGCGGCGGCACGTCCGAGATCGGGATCGGATCCGGAGCCGAGGCCGCGGGTGAGCTCGCTGCCGATGTGGACGCGGGTCTTGGCACCCGAGCCTTCGAGCGACTGCATGTCGGTGTTGACGGCGACGAACTCCACGCCCTCGACCTCGGCCTCGATCATCCGGTTGACGGCGTTGACGCCGGCTCCGCCCACCCCCACCACGCGCAGAAGCGGCTCGGTGACACCGCTCGACATCGCGCTGATCATCGGCAGCGGCTCGCGGTCGGCCGGGTCGGGTCCGCGGCGGGCGGGCTCGTCTCGGTCGAGGATGTTCTCCGGGATATCCGCGGAGAAGACGGAGCGCAGGCGCTCCTCGGGAGTGGGCACGCCCTGGTAGCGACCCGTCTGCTCGCGCCGCTCGCGACGGCGTTCCTCGCGCTCCTCGGCTCGGCGGGCGGCCTCGGTCATGCGGCCGCCGACGGGATCCGGCGCGGGCGCGCTGCGCTCGACGTGGTCGGGCGGAGTGCCCTCACGATTGCCTGGGGTTCGGGAGTCTGGCGGGTGGCCTGCGGCGCCGGTCCGCCCTCGGGCAGCGGCTTGCCGGCCTTCGGCTCGGCCGGCTGCGCACCGGACTCTTTCTCTTCCGTCTTGCGGAAGAGCTGGGCGAGGGGACCCTCGCGCATGCTCGCCCGGTTACCGCTTGCCATTCGCCAGGACCTCCTCAGCTAGCTGACGGTAGGCGTAGGCCGCCTTGCCGTCCGGGTCGTACTTGAGCACCGACATTCCCTTCACCGGCGCCTCGGCGAACCGCACCGTCTTGTTGATGCGCGACGCGAAGACGCGGTCCCCGAAGTTCTCCTCGAGAATCTCAATCGCCTCCTTGGCGTGCACCGTGCGGTTGTCGACGAGCGTGGGCAGGATTCCCTCGATCTCGATATCCGGGTTGAGCTCCTCACGCACCATCGACAGCGTGTTCTGGAGCTGGATCAGCCCGCGCATGGACAGATACTCGCACTGCACGGGGACGATCACCTTCTGGGACGCCGTCAGCGCGTTGATCGTGAGCAGCCCGAGGCTGGGCGGGGTGTCGATGAAGATGTAGTCGTAGTCCTCGAGAACGGGCGCGAACGCCTTCTTGAGCGCGCGCTCGCGGCCGATCATCGTGGACATCGCGATCTCGGCGCCGGCGAGGTCGATCGACGCGCAGGCCACGTCCACCTCGCGCTTGCGGATCACCTCTCGGATCGAGAGCCCGTGGACGAGCACGTCGTACATCGACGCCTCGAGGGTGTCGGGGTCGATCCCCTGGCTCATCGTGAGATTGCCCTGCGGGTCGAGGTCGACGCAGAGCACTCGGTGCCCCCGTTCGACGAACGCCGCCGCGAGGTTGAGGGTGGTGGTCGTCTTGGCGACGCCGCCCTTCTGGTTGGTGAAGGCGATGACCTTGGCCGGGGGAGTCATACGCAGTGCCTATTCGCACGTGCGAAGGCGATTCCTTCCGGCGGATGCGCTACTGGGGCCCGCTCGGAGCACCCGTGGCCCACAGGCGCTCGTCGTCCCACGCGCCCGTGATCACGAGATCCGGGTCGTGCCCGCCGGCCCGGGCGCGCTCGGCCGCGAGCAGCTGCAGGCGCGCCGTGAGGGGGATCTGCGCCATCAGCTCGTCGGCGGGCGTGGGCTGGTCGAGCTCGGCGGTGGGCACGTCCTCGGCACGAGAAGCGTTGGCCAGCTGCCCCAGGAAGTCGTCGCCGTCGCGTCCGCCGCCGAGCACGATGATCGCGTCCTGCGGCCCGAGGGGCACGGCCGAGCCGTGCAGCAGCATCTCGGCGTCGTAGCCCTCCGCCGTCACGCGTGCCGCCTCGCGCAGCTTGAGCGCCCCCTCGCGGGCGGTCACCGCGCCCGGCCCCGATCCGGTGAGAACGAGCAGACGGGCGGGCTCGGGCAGCCCCTCGATGCCGGGATCGGCGATCGCCTTCTCCGTGGCGTCGGCGGCGGCCACCACGGCATCGGGGCCGAGCCCGTCGGCGCCCAGCTCGGCCGCGATGAGAGCCAGCACCGCGAGCGCGCCGCTGTAGCTGCGGGTGTAGGTGTGCGAGCGCTCCTTCGCCCCGGTGGTGATCGCCTCCGGCCAGTCCACCACCCCGTCGGCCGTGATGGTGAGCGTCTCCGCGCCCGCGTCCAGGGCCCGCTTGCGCGAGGCCTGGGCGTAGGCGGTCTCGCCCGTGTGCGTGAGCACCACCACGGCGTCGCCGGCGCGCAGCGGCGCCCAGCGGGCGAACTCCATCGAAGACGCGAAGCGCGCGTCCACACCGGCGCGGGCGAACATCGCGGCCCCGAGCTCGGCCGCGTGCAGGCTGGTGCCCGTGCCCACCAGCCACACCCGCTCGCCGCCTGCCAGCCGCCGTATGTCGGCGGGCAGCTCCAATGACGCCAGCCGCCTCAGCTCGTCCGGCTGGGCGTGAATGGCTCGTTCAAGCTCGTTCATGGGTGCCAAGCTAGCGTGAGACCACTGGTCCGGGCATGACAACGGTTCTCGACAGACGGCTGCTCCTCGTCATGGGCAAGGGCGGCACAGGCAAGACCACGATCGCCGCTGCGCTCGGGATGGCCGCCGCGCGCCGTGGGCGCCGCACCGTGGTGGTCGAGGTGGCTGAGCAGCAGCGCCTGCTCGGGTTGTTCGGGCGAGGGGCCCGCGGCCACAAGGAGGTCAAGCTCGACGAGAACCTGTTCGGCCTCTCGATCGATCCCAAGCTGGCCATGGAGGAGTGGCTGCACCATCAGCTGCGCTCGGGCACGCTGGCCGGGCTGCTGGGCGGCAGCCGCATCTTCCAGCTGCTCACGGCGGCCGCGCCCGGGGTGAGCGAGCTGGTGACCATGGGCAAGATCTGGGACCTCGCTCAGCTCGAGCGCCGCACCGGCGGATCGGTGTTCGACCTGGCGATCGTCGACGCGCCCGCCACCGGCCACGGGCTCGCGCTGCTGCGGGCGCCCGGGACCTACGCGCGCATCGCCCGGGCGGGACCGATCGGCCGCCAGGCCGGACGCATCGACGAGTTCACCCGCGATCCCCGCAGCACAGGGATCGTCTCGGCCGCCCTGCCGGAGGAGATGCCGGTGGCGGAGACGCTCGAGCTCGAGGACCGGCTGGCCGAGGACGACATGGCGCTGGACGCCATCGTGGTCAACGGGCTCTATCCCGAGCGCTACGAGGCGAGCGACGTCGAGGCGCTCCAGGGCATCGACGGGCGCGGCGGCGACGCGGCCCGGGCGGCGCTCGCCACCGCACTGCGCGAGCACCGGCGCGCCGCCGGCCAGCGCGAGCAGCTGGCTCGGCTGCGCAAGGAGGCGGGCGCCACCGTGAGCACCCTGCCCTTCTTGTTCGCCCCTTCGCTCGGGCGCTCCGAGCTGCGGGAGCTGTCGCTGCTGCTCGAGGAGTCGCTGTGATCGAGAACTGGCTCGAGCGCAAGAGCATCTGCATCTGCGCGGGCTCGGGCGGGGTGGGCAAGACCACCACCTCGGCCGCCATCGCGCTGGGAATGGCCGCCCGCGGCAAGAAGGTCGCGGTGCTGACCATCGACCCCGCCAAGCGCTTGGCCGGCTCGCTCGGGCTCGCCGAGCTCGGCAACGAGGAAAGTCTCGTGGACGCCGACGTCGACGGCGAGCTGTGGGCGATGATGCTGGACGCCAAGCGGACCTTCGACGACCTGATCGAATGGCACGCGCCCGACGTGAAGACCCGGGATGCCGTCCTCTCGAACCGGATCTACCAGGAGCTCTCGAACGCCGTGGCCGGGTCGCAGGAGTACATGGCGATGGAGAAGCTGCACGAGCTCCATCAGCAGGGGCGCTACGACCTGCTCGTCCTCGACACGCCCCCCACCCGCAACGCGCTCGACTTCATCGACGCGCCAAAGAAGCTCGCCGCCTTCATCGACTCGCGCTCGCTGCAGTTCTTCACCGCTCCCGGGTTCCTCGGCCTCAAGGTGTTCGGCCGCGGGACGGGGATGCTGTTCTCGGTGATGAAGCGGGCCACGGGGATCGACCTGCTCGAGGACCTGTCGCTCTTCTTTCAGAGCTTCGGCGACATGGCCGCCGGCTTTCGCGAGCGCTCCGAGGGCGTCAACCGGCTGCTGGCCGACAGCCGAACCGCCTTCGTCCTCGTCACCTCACCCAGCACGGACGCGATGGAGGACGCCGCGTTCTTTCACCACCGGCTGCTCGACGCCGGCCTCCCGTTTGCCGGGATCGTGGCCAACCGTGTGCGCCGCGAGCTCCCGGCCGGCGATGTGTCCGACGAGGTCGAGGAGCTCGTGGGCGAGCCGCTGGCGGCCAAGGTGCTGGCCACCTGGGAGGACGAACGGCGCCTGGCCGCCCGCGACCGGGCCAACCTCGACCGACTCCGCAAGCGCCTGCGCCGCAGCCCGATGATCGAGATACCGCAGCTCGACGAGGACGTGCACGACCTCGCCGGGCTGGAGCGGGTGGACGAGTACCTGTTCGGCTGAGGCGATCGCGCCGGTCAGACGGGAGCGGCCCTAGCCCCTGGCTGATCGTCGATCAGACAGGGGCGCCCCAGCTCCCGGCTGATCGGTGATCAGACGGGAGCGCTGTAATCCTCTGGCTCGTCCGGTGCCCAGTCGTCCGACGCCGTGACTCCGTCGAGCTCGGGTTGCTCCGGAGGCGGCTCGACTTCGAGCTCGAGCTCGGGCTCGGTCGCGACGGCGACCGGCTCGAGCTCGGAGGTGTCGTAGTCGTCCTCCTCCGGCTCGTAGTCGAGGAACGGCTCCGTCTCGTAGAGAACGGTGTCGTCCGGCTCCTCCTCGATCAGCGGCGCCGGGGCCGCGGCCTCGCGCTCCCTGCGCAGGTCGCGCGCCCGGATCTCGCCCACCGGCTCGGGCGGCGGGGGCGGTGGCGGGGGTTCCAGCTCGACCAGGATGTCGTCGGCCACGCTCTTGAGGTCGGCGTCGAGGTAGCCGCACAGGACGTCGCGCAGCAGCGCGCGCACGTGGCCCTCCAGCTCCGCGACGAGCTCGCTCGGCGAGTCCTCCGGAACGGGTCCCCCACCGCCCATCACGATCCGCTCGAGCGACACCGCAGCTTCGATGCGCCTCTGTACGTGGCGACGCTGGGCCTCCTCGGCGCACAGGGCCGCGGCCCGCCGGGCGAGGCTCACCTCGCCGGCGTCACTGCTGGCGTCGAGCAGCGCGCGCAGGGCGAGCAGATGATCGGAGAGCGCCTCGGAGTCGTGACCGCGGTCGCAGCCCATCTCGAAGCGCTCGAGCGCCCAGGCGATCGTCGCGGGCGCCGATGACAGGTCGAGCGCAGCCACGAACTCGCGCAGGGCCCGCTCGTGACCCTCGGGCAGCATCCAGCCGGAGCCGCGCCCACGTCCGCTGGCTCCGATCGGAAGAGCCACCCAGCGCCCGCCGTCGCTGCGACGCCAGCCGGGCGTTCCCAGGCTCACAGCGCCCGGGCTCCAGAGCCGGAGGGCGGTCACCAGGCGGGCGAACCGCTCGCGCGCCTCCACCGCGCCAAGGCGCTCGTGCGCGGCCGTGTCGCGGTCGAGCACGCAGAGAAGCGCGGGAGCTCCGTCGCCGCCCTCGGGATAGACGGCCTCCGCCGGAGCGTCGGCATGGTCGCCGCGGACGAGCGACAACCCGCCGCCCAGATCCAGCCGCTCGGCGTCCATCCACGCGCCGTCCAGCGGGGCGACCACCCGGTCGCGCACGGCGTCCCGGTACAGCGTGGCCTCGACCTCGAGGTACACGCGCTCGAAGCGCTCCTCGGGGAAGCCGAAGCTGGTGGCGTCCTCGTACAGTCGCTCGAGCATCGCCCGGAGCGCGGGCTCGGCCTGCTCACCGCGGAGGCCGTTGACCCTCAGCCAGGTGGCGGCGCCCTCCCCGAGCTCCCGACAGGCGGGTGGGCACGCTCCGAGCTCACGCAGGCGAGGCCAGCGCTCGGAGATGAACGGTCCGATGCGGGGCTGGTAGCGGTAGAGGACCGCGCCGCGGCGGTCGCCCTCGTCGACCACGTCGAACTCGAGCTCGGAGCCGGTTTTCAGATCGTCGGTCAGCAACGCGGCTGCCTCCAGCGCGAAGTCCCGCAGCGCGACGTGGAGAGCAGGGTTGCGCATAGCCGCGGATTCGCCCCGCGCGGCCGGGATCCTGCCCCCGGTACGTTGTCTCATCGTGGTAGTGATGCGTAGAACAGGTATGCCCGACCGGATCGATCCCGCTCTGCGCGAGTGCTACGACTGCTGCCGCAAGCTGCAACGCCGGCGCGACCCCACCTACTACTGGGCCACCCGCAGGCTGCCGCCCGACGTCCGCCCAGCGGTCCACGCCCTTTACGCGTTCGTGCGCGAGGTTGACGACGTGGTCGACGCCCGACACCGACACCGCCGCCACCCGCCGCAGCGAGGTCGGCCTGTGGGAGGAGCGGCTGCGCCGGGCCCGGGCCGGCGGGGCGCCCGGTCATCCCGTGGTGGCCGCCCTGGCCGACGCCGGCCGGCGGCACGACCTTCCGCTCGACGAGCTCGATCTGTACTTCGACTCGATGCGGGTGGACTGCGCCCCCGTGCGGGTGCAGACATGGTTGGAGCTCGAGCACTACATGCGCGGGAGCGCCGGCTCGGTGGGGAGCATCCTCGGTGCGCTGCTCGGCGCCACCAACGGCGGACGGGAGCCCTTCGAGCGGCTCGCGCTCGCGTTCCAGCTGACCAACTTCGTGCGCGACGTCGGCGAGGACTGGGAGCTCGACCGCGTCTACATGCCCGCCGAGGACCTCGAGCGCTTCGGGG
Organism: uncultured Thermoleophilaceae bacterium; assembly: GCA_963826165.1. Lineage (GTDB taxonomy): Bacteria > Actinomycetota > Thermoleophilia > Solirubrobacterales > Thermoleophilaceae > JACVRW01. Next base: position 143,817 of record CAWGWC010000003.1, read on the forward strand.
TCTCGATGGAGGACATAGCGGGCCGCGAGCCCACCCCCGGCTTTCGCCGGCTGCTCGAGCTTCAGGTCGAACGCGCCAGGGAACTGTTCCGGGAGGGCGCCGCCGCCACCCAGGTCGTCTCACCTGGTGTGGGGCGGGGCATACGGCTGGCGCGCGCCGTCTACGAGGGCGTGCTCGACCGTACCGAGCGCCTCGGCTTCGACGTCCTGCGACATCGCGCCACCCTCCCGCCCTGGGAGCTCGCCGGCGCGGTGGCCAGCGGACTGCGCACCGGCGCATGACCCGGCGGGCGACCCTGCGCGGTGACGAGCGCACCTCGCTCGATGGCATGCGTGCCGACGTTGTGGTCTGTGGGGCCAGCTTCGCGGGACTGACGGTGGCCCGAGAGCTGGCCGGCAGCGGGGCGGACGTGCTGCTGGTGGACCGCTACGAGGTCGGCGAGCGGGCCACCTCCGCGTGTGCGGCGCCGCGGCCCTGGCTGGAGGCCATGGGCGTGGAGGGAGCGATCCGTCAGGAGATCCCGCACATGAGCTTTCACACTCCCCACGGCTCGGTGCGCTACCGGCTGCCCTGGAGCTGGGCCGCCTTCGACTATCGGGAGCTCTGCCGGCTGCTGCGCGACCAGACCGACGCCCGCTTCGAGATCGCCACCGTCCGCGGACGGGCCGACGGCGGGGTGCTCACCGACCGCGGCGCCCTCGTCGCGCCGCTCGTGGTGGACGCGCTCGGCTGGCGCCGGGTGCTAGCCGGCGTCCGCAACCAGCCGCCCGAGGCGCCGCTGTCGCGCGGGCTGGAGGTGCATCCCGACGGCGGTGGCACAGATCTGGACGTGTGGATCGACCGCTCGCTGGTGCGCCACGGCTACGGCTGGAGCGTCCCGGCGGCGGCCGAGCAGCGCGTCGGGGTCGGCTCGTATGAGCCGCGCCACCACGTGCGGGAGCCGACGGTCGACCTCGCCGGCCGCCTACGCCGGGAGCCGGTCCGCTACCAGGGCAACTGGTTTCCCCACCGGCTGCGGCGCGCCGCCGAGGGAGAGATCTTCTTCGCCGGCGACTCGGCCGGCCACTGCTTTCCCCTGTCGGGCGAGGGCATCCGCATGGCGTTCTACTTCGGGATCGCGTGTGGGCGAGAGCTGAGGGCGGTGGTCGAGGGCGAGCGCAGCCGCGGAGAGGCGCTTCGCCGCTACGCCGCGTTCAGCGCGTCGCACAGCCGGGCCTTTGGCCTGGCGCTGCGCCTGCAGTGGCTGATCCCGCGGCTCCCGCCGCGAGCGCTGACGGTGCTCCTGCGCGCCGTTGGACACCAGCGGATCGTGAATCGGGCCTTCGGCTGGTACCTCGACCAAGCCCACCCGCGGTTTGCCACAGGACCGCGTCCGGACTACGCGGCGACGACGGTGCGCCCTTCGGCGCTCCTGTCCACGCAGGCGCCGTCCTCGACGCCGAGCCACTCGCGCCCGTAGCGGCGCATGTCGTCGATCAGCGGCACCAGGGCCTCGCCCTTCGCCGTGAGCGAGTACTCCACGCGCGGGGGCACCTCCGGGAAGGTGTGGCGCTCGACGATGCCCTGCTCCTCGAGGCCGCGCAGACGCAGCGACAGCGTCCGCGGGCTGATGCCGGCCAGCGAGCGCTCGAGCTCGCAGAACCGGCTGCGTCCCTCGGCCAGGTCACGGATGACGAGGATCGTCCACTTGCCGCAGATGATGTCGGCCGTGGCGCACACGGGGCAGCTGGGATCGCCCATAGACGCCAGGATAGCGCAAGACTTCACGAACTGAAGTAATGGAAGGACGCTGCGCCCAGCGCCGCGTGCTCAGCCGCCCAGATTCGAGAGCAGCCCTCCGCCGCCTCCCCCACCGCCGCCGCCGGCCACCGTCGGGCGGCCCTCGCTCGGCTGGACGAGCACCCAGCCACCGCCGGCAAAGGCCATCTGGATCGACTCGCCCGAGCCGCGCCCGATGAAGTTCTTCATCTTTATGTCGGTCTTGATGCTCGTCTGGACGCTCGAGGCCCAGGTGATCGCGGCCTGGGGGTCGGCGAAGGTGGGCGCCTCACCCGTGTTGAGCAGCACGGGCGGCCCGTCTGAGACGATGGCCACCCAGCCGCTGCCCTGCAGCGCCGTGTTGAAGAGGCCGCCGGCCACGAAGCCGCTGGCGCCCTCCACCTTCTTGATGTCCCAGTCGATGCCGGCGTCGAAGGCGAGCAGGTTCTGCCCGTTGACGGTGATGGCGTCGTTCTCGAGGTAGAGCAGGTGGATCTCCTGGGCGGTGTCGGCCAGGAAGACCTCGCCGGCCCCGGACATCTTCATCAGCGTGGTGCCCTCGCCGGAGACCGCCTTCTTGAGCATCCGGCTCATGCCGCCGGAGCCCGCGTGCTCGAAGGCCACCTGGCCCTGGTAGGCCACCATCGAGCCGGCCTTGGCCTGGATCGTGACCTGGTCGAGATGCACCTTCAGCAGCTTCGAGTTCTGCAGCGCGAACGGCTGCTCCGACTTGGTCTCCTGGAACTCGCCCAGTGTGCTCTGCAACGGAATCTCTCCTTGGCTCGAATCGCCGGGGGGTTGGGGTGGCCGCTCAGGCTACTGGCCTGAGCCGTTCACGCCCGCCGCCTCGAAGTCGTCGTCGAAGACCGACTCGACCGAGGTGTGGCGCTGGCCGTCCGAAGACACCAGCAGCTTGAAGTCGTGAGGGTGGGTGGCCGCCTTGAGCGCGTCGTCCATCGACACCCGGCCGTCCTGGACGTGGGTGAGCAGGGCCTGATCGAAGGTCTGCATCCCGTAGTAGGCGCCCTCGGAGATGACCTCCGGCAGCTTGCCGGTCTCCTCGGGGTTCATGATCATGTCGCGCACACGTCCGGTCATCCGCAGGATCTCGCAGGTGGCCACCCGCCCGCGACCGTCCGGGCTGGGCACCAGGCGCTGGGAGATCACCGCCTTGAGCGTGCCCGCGAGCATGGCCCGGGCCTGACGCTGCTCGGCCTCGGGGAAGAAGTCGATGATGCGGTTGACGGACTCGGCGGCGTCGACGGTGTGGATGGTCGAGAGCACGAGGTGCCCGGTCTCGGCGGCCGACAGGGCGGTGCGAACGGTCTCCTCGTCGCGCATCTCCCCCACGAGGATCACGTCCGGGTCCTGACGCAGGACGCGTCGCAGGGCACGGCTGAACGACTCGGTGTCCTCGCCCACCTCGCGCTGGTTGATGATCGAGAACTTGTCGTTGTGGAGGAACTCCACCGGATCCTCGATCGTGACGATGTGCTTGGCGTAGCTCGAGTTGATGTGATCGATCATCGCCGCGAGCGTCGTCGACTTGCCCGACCCGGTGGTGCCGGTGAGGAGGACCAGGCCGCGCTCCTCGTCGGCGATCTCGGAGATCACGGGAGGCAGCAGCAGCTCGGCCACCGTCTTCACCGCGAACGGGATGGCCCTGGCCACCAGGGAGACCGAGCCGCGCTGCACGAAAGCGTTGACCCGGAAGCGTGCCACGCCCGGGACCGAGTAGGAGAAGTCCACCTCGCGGTCTGCACGGAACGAGTCCAGCTTGGCCTCGTCGGTGAGCATCACGTGGAGCGTGGCCTCGGTGTCCTCGGGTCGCAGCGGCACGGAGCCCTCGACGGGCTCGAGCTTGCCGTGGCGGCGGATCATTGGGCGGGCGGGGACCTTGAGATGGAGGTCCGAGCCCTCGCGCTCGAGGACCTGCATCAGGGCGGCATCGATGTCGAACATTGAGTTCGCATCGGCAGCGGCGGCACGGCCGTTGAGTGGTGGCCCGGGTTGTTGGACGCGCCTACGCCGGGGAGAAGCAGCGCCTGATCCTGCGCACCGGGAAGCCGTCGCTCCAAGGCTCCACTGGCCCGTAGCCGGCGTTCTGCATCCAGAGCCGATCCGTGGTCAGCACACCACGCAGGAACAGGCGGATTGAGCCGTTGTCCCAGTCCTTGGACTGCCGCTCGATAGGCAACCTCCGGTTGCTGCCGCGCGCGACGGCGACGTAGATGCCTCTGGTGTCCGCTTTGCCGCGGGTCAGGGTCCTGATGCGCCAGGTGTCACCCTTGCCGGACAGCTTGCAGGCGTAGTGACGGGAGCCGTCCCTGTTGACGAGCGTCCAGTCCGGCGGCACCTGCGAAGCAGCCGGCACGGCCATCACGGCCGTCAGCGCAAGCGTCGCGGCCGCCGCGACGAGACGGCGGATCAAGCGACGTCGCGGAGCTTCTGCGCTTCGGCCAGCGACTGCAGCTTCTTGAGCGACTGATTCTCGATCTGGCGGATGCGCTCGCGCGTGACGTTGAAGGTGCGGCCCACCTCGTCGAGCGTGCGCGGGTGCTCGCCGCCGAGTCCGTAGCGCAGCTCGAGCACGCGCCGCTCGCGGTAGGAGAGGTTCTCGAGCGCCTCGCGCAGCGCCTCCTTGGTGAGGATCTCCGCCGCGCGCTCGTAGGGCGACTCGGCGCGCTCGTCGGCGATGAACTGACCGAACTCGGACTCCTCTTCGTCACCCACCGGCTTCTCCAGCGAGACCGGCGCCTGGGCCGAGCGCTTGATCGACTCAACCTCTTCGGGCTCGATTCCCGTGTGCTCGGCGATCTCGTCCGGCGTGGGCTCGCGGCCCAGCTCGGTGACCAGCTTGCGCTCCGCGCGGCCGATCTTGTTGAGCTTCTCCACCACGTGCACCGGTATGCGGATCGTGCGCGCCTTGTCGGCCAGCGCGCGAGCGATGGCCTGGCGGATCCACCAGGTGGCGTAGGTCGAGAACTTGAAGCCCTTGCGGTAGTCGAACTTCTCCGCGGCCCGCACCAGGCCGAGCGTCCCCTCCTGAATCAGGTCGAGGAAGGGAAGCCCCTGATTGCGGTAGTTCTTGGCAATCGAGACCACCAGGCGCAGGTTGGACTCGACCATCTTCTGCTTCGCGTCGAGGTCGCCGCGCTCGATGCGGCGCGCGAGGTCGACCTCTTCCTGAGCCGTGAGCAGCCGGACCTTGCCGATGTCCTTCAGGAACAGCTGAAGGGAGTCGGTGGTCATGTCCGGCTTCAGGTCGATGGTGGCCTTCTTGCGCCTGGAGCGGCGGTCCACCGCGCGCTCGACCTGAGGCTCGGAATGGGTGGGATCGTCCTCGACCAGATCGATCTCGGACTTCTCGAAGTAGCCGTGCAGCTCCTCGATGTCTCCCTCGTCGAGATCGACCTCGGAGAGCGCGGTGGCGACCTCGGCGTAGGTGAGCACGCCGGTGGCGGTGCCCTTTGCGACGAGGAGTTTGACCTCTTCAAGCTCTTGAAGTTCTGCTACAGACATTCTCATCCTCACGGCACGCAGGGCCCAGCGCAAGGGCGCCGGGCCCAGACAGTCAGACTATGTACACAGTAACGCTGCAAAAGGTGAAGTCAAGCGCCCCAAAGCGGTCTCCGCGCTGACTAGCCAGTCAACCAACACGGCCGAATCCTACTCGCTCCGATGGCGAAATCCGGAAGGCTCACGTACTGGACTTGTCCCCGGTTCGGGGCAGCGCCGAAACCTTTTTCGGCTCGCGTCACGTTCGCTCTGCCCGCTCGGCGCGGGACTACACTGGCGCCTCATGGCTGAGGAAGACGGAGTTCTCGGAAATCTGCCCCGCTCGCGCCCGGGCAGGCGAAGCGAGAAGCGGAGCGCCGGCCGGCCCGCCGGCGCGGCGGAGGCTGCGGCCGGGAAGGCCGAGCAGGAGGATGCGCCCGCGGCCGAGACCGCGGCCGGTTCCGGACGGAGCGGCCGGGCGCGTCCGAGCGCCGCGCCCCGACGGTCCGGTGGGCCGCCTCGGCAAGAGCGCCGCCAGCCCGAGGATCCGCCGCGCGAAGCGCCGGCCTCCGGCGGCGATCCCATCACCGGCGCGGTGCGCGCCGCGGGAAAGCTGGCCGGCACCGGCGTGCATGTGGCCACCGCGGTGGCCAGGGAAGTCCTGCGCCGCCTGCCCCGGCCCTGACTGCATCCGGTAGCTACCTGTCAAGTTGGTTGGCTCGGGACGAGCCTCAACAGCACGCCCGCGCCGGGCAAACTGCTCAGCGCGGGCGCGCGTGTCGCCTATCGTCACCGACGCTCGGAGCGCTTCGCTACTGCTCGTCGCTGGACGTACCCTCCAAGGTTGGCTTACCGCCATTGTCACCAGTTCCGATGGAGACTCTGCGGGGCTTGACCTGTTCCGGCTTTGGGATCCGCACGGAGAGCACGCCGCGATCGAAGTCCGCGCTCACGCCGTCTGGGTCAATGCCTTCGGGCATGGTCAGCTGACGCTGGAAGGGGCCGAAGGCGCGCTCGATGCGGTAGAAGCCGCGCTCTGTGCGCTCATGTTCGGCCTTGCGCTCGCCGGAGATGGTCAGCAGGCCGTTCTCGACCTCGATGCTGACGTCCTCGTCTTTGACCCCTGGTAGATCGGCCTTGAGCACGTAGTGGTCGTCGGCCTCGGTTAGGTCCATCGCGGGGGCCCAGCGCTGCGCCTGCACGGGGGTGTCGAACAGGCGGTCAAAGAGCCGGTCGACCTCGCGCGAGAAGGGCTCGGGCTTGATCAAGAGAGTCATTGGTCGCTCCTCCTTTCGGTCTTCACCAGAGCGGTGACCATGATAAAACCTGAGTGACTTACTGTCAAGTTTTCCTGAGCAGACGGCCAGGAGGGCCCAGCATGGATCCCGACAGACGACAGCAACTGGTAGAGCGCGTTTGGCTCTTGGAACAGCTGCGCGCGGAGGCCAAAGCCCGAGCCCAGCGCGCAACGAGCGACGCGCAGCGAGCTCGAGACAACGCCGCGAACGCCGGGCAACAGGCGGCCGAGCTACACGAACAAGCGGCGAGCATCGGCGATCAGCTGGCAGATTTGCACGACCAGCTGGGTGAGTCCGCCGAAGCTGGCAAGGAGCGAGCCGACGCCCGAGCCGAACAACAGGAGGCAGAAGAAGAGCGCGCACGACAGCGTCGCTAGGCCGCGCCTCACGATGACTTGAGGCGGTGCCTACGATCGCGCCCTTCCAGGTGACCGGTCTGTCTCGTCCGCGCCGCCCCCACCCCGAGAACGAGCTCCCGGTTGAGGGTATGCTGGCCGCAATGCCGACCGGCGCGAAGGATTCTCCTCGCTGCCTGATCGTCGACGACCATCCGGTGGTGCGAGCCGGCGTCAGAGCCGTCCTCGAGCAGGCCTTCACCGGCGCGCTGATCACGGACGCGGCGTCCGTCGAGGACGTCAACGACGTGGTCAACGGAGCGTCCCTCGACGTGGTGATCGTCGACCCCTGGCGAGCCGGGGTCGACGTGGCCCAGGTGGTGGGACGCCTACAGACCGAGGTCAAGGCTCCGATCGTCGTCTTCACCTCCGACGGAGGCGCGAGACTGCTCAGCGAGGCGCTCAAGGCGGGGGTCAAGGGCTACGTGCGCAAGGACTCGCCCTCGGAGGACCTCGTCCGCGCCATCCGCGCCGCCCGCTCGGGGGAGTTCTACGTCGATCCCGGCCTGTCGTCGACCATCGTGCTCGACGAGGGCGACCGGACGCTGAGCGCCCGTCAGCGCGAGATCCTGCAGATGCTGGCCAACGGCATGCAGACCGACACCGTGGCCGAGAAGCTCGGCCTCTCCACAGAGACCGTGCGCACTCACACCAAGCGCATCCTGGCCAAGCTCGAAGCCTCGACCCGCACCCAGGCCGTGGCCATCGGCATCCGCCACGGCCTCATCGAGTGAGCGCCCGGCAGCCGCGGGCCCAGATCCCCCTCTCCACCGTCGACGCCCTCGCCGAGGCACTGCGGCAGCGCATCCTCGCGGGCGACCTGCCGCCGGGCACGCCGCTGCGGGAAGCGGCCCTGTCCCGCGAGTACGACGTGGCGCGCCACTCACTTCGCTCGGCTCTGCGCGCTCTCCAGGGCGAGGGGCTCGTTCAGATCGAGCCCAACCGGGGCGCCCGCGTGACCAGCCTGTCGGCCGACGACGTCCGCGGCCTGTCGGAGTTGCGCACGGCCCTCGAGGTCGAGGCCGCCCGGCGGGCCCTTCAAATGGGCGACGGCCGGCTGCCCGAGCGAGTGCACGCTTCGGCTGCCCGGCTGGCCGCCCTGTGTCGCCGGCAGCGGCCTTCGTGGGGCGCCGTGGCGGAGGCGCACGAGGACCTGCATCATCAGATCGTGGTGGCCGGAGACAGCGCGCGCATCGCCGCGGTGCACCGGCAGGCGGGCGCGGAGCTGAGGCTGTTCGTCCTGCAACTGCCGCCCTCGTGGACCTTCGAGCGGATGGCGAGCGATCACCTGGCGCTCGTGACCGAGCTGGAGAGGGAAGGGCCCGAGGCTCTCCGGCCTCACATCGCCGAGTCCACGGCGGCACTGCTCAACTAACGGCCCGAGGAGCGCAGGAACACCGGGTTGGTCAGCGCCACCATCGTCGCGTCGGGCCGGCGGATCTCCACGCGCACGTAGCGCGCCGCTTCCGCGGTGGTGACGAAGGTCAGCCGCTCGTCGGCGCTCGTGACCGGGACGGTGGCCTGGTTTCCCTTGGATGTGTGCCAGGTGGCGATCGTGCCCGCTGCTCCGCGCACCCTCAGGCGAAAGCGGACCGGCGCGTCCGCCGGCGCGGTCAGGCGCTCGCCGAGGCCGGCCGACCCAGTCGAGGAAGCCGCCTCGAGCTCGAGGCCCACGGACGACGACTCGGCCACGTACGAGCGGCCGGCCCGGATGCCGTCGAGGATCGCGCCGCGGCTGAGGGCACGCGCGCCCACCACGGTCTGCGGCAGTCCGATCACCTGGCCGGGACGGTGCGAGTCGCTGGCCCCGCCGGTGACGAGGGTGTCGAGGCCCAGGCGAAGCAGGGCGTCCCAGGTCTGGACGGCGAGGCCGTCGTCGAACGTCCACGGCCCGTTCCAGACCTCGATCGCATCGATGCCGGCGTAGCCGAAGCGCCAGTCGCAGCCCTTGAACGGGCAATAGGGATGGTTGGCCACGGCGAGGCCTCCCACACGGTGAATCTGGCGAAGGAAGCGAGGCAGCACTCCGTCCTCCGGGCGGTAACGCCAGTCGATCCACTGGCCCGGCCTGAGTCCCAGGGCGTTGAAGTGACCTCCGCGCGTGGTGATCTCCTCGCCCGCGATGATCAGGAGGTCGCGCCGGGCGTGGCGGCCCCAGATGTCGTTGGCCGTGGTGGTGTTGTGCTCGGTGGAGACCATGAAGTCCAGCCCCTCTGCGCGTGCGCCGCTCACGATCTGCTCCGGTGTCCAGCTCCCGTCGGAGTGGACGCTGTGCAGGTGGAGGTCGCCCCGGTACCAGCCGGGCGCGCCGCTCACGAAGGTCGGCGCGGGTCGCGGGCGGAATCTCCGGCCCGGGCGCCCGTAGGTCAGGGTGATGGTCGCCTTCCAGTCGATGCCCTGCGGCCCCACCTGGTAGGGCCCGAGGATCAGGTTCCAGCGGCCCGCTTCGATCCGTCCGGGGACGTAGCCGGGCGTGGCCTGCGAGCGCGAGATGCTGAACTCCGAGCGTGCGCCGCCGGACCAGCCGCGGAAGCCGCGATCGTTGCCCAGGTCGTAGCCGTCCGGGTCGAAGACGCCGATGTCGAGCGCGTTCGCGCCACCGGCGCGGTCGTACTCGTAGGCGACGCTCAGCTCACGCACGCCCCGCGGGACGTCGAAGGGCACGTACAGCCAGTCGGGGCGGTCCGAGGTGATCCGGCCCTGCTTGACGATGACCTCCGGGCCCGCACTCGCGGCGAGAGTCGTGGCGGGCAGAGCGGCGCAGAGGATCGCGCCGATCAGGGTGGCGGTGAGCTTCGCTGCGATCGTCATCGGGGAAGAGGTTCCCAAGTCCGGCTCGCGTCATGTGACCCGCGGGTGAAGGCCGGTGGGAAGATGCGCGCGTGCTGATCCCCATCGACGAGGCCCGCCGGATCGTGCTCGAGCACGTCCGCCCCCTGGAGGACGAGCCGGTCTCGCTGGCGGCGGCCTCCGGGCGGATCCTGTCCGAGGACGTGGCCAGCGGCATCGACGTCCCCCCGTTCGACTCGTCGGCGATGGACGGCTTCGCCGTGGTGGCCGGGCCGGGGGGCGAGCTCGAGGTGGTGGGCGAGACGCGGGCCGGTCATCCCTGGCCCGAGCGGCTGGACGAAGGAAATGCGGTCCGCATCTCCACCGGCGCGGCCGTGCCGGCGGGCGCCACCGGCGTGGTTCCGGTCGAGCGCACCGAGGGCGAGGGCCGGCGCGTGTGGGTGGAGGAGGTGGCCGAGGGAGCGAACATCCGCCGTGCCGGCGAGGACGTGCAGACCGGCGACGTCGTGCTTCGGCGCGGCACGCCTCTGGGCCCGGCCGAGCTGGGGGTGGCCGCGTCGGTGGGCCGGGCCGAGCTGCGCTGCGCCCGCAGGCCGCGGGTCGGGCTGCTCGTGACCGGTGACGAGCTCACGCCTCCCGGGCAGCCACTCGGCGCGGGCCGGATCTACTCCTCCAACGGCTATGCGCTGGCGGCGCTGGTGGAGCGCGCGGGGGGCGAGCTCACCGGCTGGAGCACGGTTCCCGACACCGCCGAAGGCACGGCAGAGGCGATCGCGGGCGCCCTGGGCGCGGCCGACGTGCTGATCGTCTCCGGTGGGGTCTCGGTGGGGCCGCATGACCACGTGAAGGGCGCCCTGCGCGGTCTCGACGTGGAGGAGCGCTTCTGGGGCGTGTCCCTTCGGCCGGGCAAGCCCACATGGTTCGGTACGCGCCAGAACGTGATCGCCTTCGGCCTGCCCGGGAACCCTGTCTCGGCGATGGTCACCTTCCAGCTCTTCGTCCGCCCGGCCCTCGCGGCCCTGCAGGGCGCCGATCCATCGGCCGCCCGCACCGCCGCGTTCCTCGATCAGCCGGTGGACCGCAACCCGGTCCGAGAGCAGGCCGTGCGCGTGTTCCTGCGCCACGGTCCGGGCGATGGCCTGCACGCCGATCCCACCGGCGCCCAGGGCTCGCACATCCTCACCTCGATGGTCGGCGCGGACGGCCTGGCCCTGATCGCGTCCGGCGAAGGCCAGGCCGCGGCCGGCGAGCTGGTGGAGGTCGAGCTCCTGTGAGGCCGCGAAGCCCACGCCGGCTGCTCGAGCGCCGCCGTCGCGCGCGCGCACGCGTGACGATCGTCGACGAGCCGCGCTCGGACTACTCCGCCGACGGCTCCATCGGCTCGAAGCAGTCCGCCGACGTGACGGTGCCCCGCCCGGACCTCGAGCGGATGTGGTCGGCGGAGTATCTCGAGCGCCTCGCCCGCACCTACTGGAGCTTCCTGAGCCGCTTCTCGCTCGGCATCCTGCGCGTGCTCTACACCGACGACGCGCGCGACGTCGTGGTGTTGCGGCGGCCGTTTCTCCTGCTTCGCTTCCACAAGCCCGAGTACCACCTCGAGGCCGACGGCGGAACGGTCACCTGGCCGATCGAGAAGGGGCTACTGGTGGCGCCCGCGGGCAGAGACGGGCGGGGGTATCTGCGTCTGACGGTCTCGCGCACCGACCCGGAGGACGACTCGAAGGACGAGGTCACGGTCACCCTCTCCTCGGAGGTCGTGAACTTCTACCCGCTGATCGCGGGCTGGGGCTGGTTCGCCAAGGTCGGCCGGCTGCTCTACAACCAGACCCAGCTGCGGATCCACGTGATCGTCACGCACGCCTTCCTGCGCTCGCTGGCCAACCTCGAGCTCGAGGAGTCGCGCGTGGGAGCGCTCAGCCGGCCTTCTCCCCCGTTATCTCCCGCAGCTTCGCCCGGTCGTGACGAGCCGTGATGGTGCGCACCGTGCCAGAGCGCGAGCGCATCGAGATCGACTCGGTGGTGGCGCCCTCCCGGCCGCTGAAGTGGACGCCTTCGAGCATCTCGCCGTCGGTGACCCCGGTGGCCGCGAAGAAGATGTCGTTGCCTGACACGAGCCGGTCGCGGTCGAGGATCTCGTCGAGGTCATAGTCCGCCTCGAGCGCGGCGTTGCGCTCCTCGTCGGACCGCGGCCACAGGCGGCCGAGGATCTGGCCGTTGGTGCACTTGATCGCGGCCGCCGCCAGCACGCCCTCGGGGGTGCCGCCGATGCCGTACAGCAGATCCACGGCGGAGCCCTCCGTGACCGCGGCGAGCGCGGCGGACACGTCGCCGTGGGGAATCAGCCGCACCCGTGCACCCGCCTCGCGAACCTCTCTGATCGCGTCCTCGTGCCGGGGCCGGTCGAGCATGATCACCACGATGTCGCCCACCGGGACCTCCTTCTCGCGCGCCATCAGCGCGAGCGTCTCCGAGAGCGGCCGGTCGAGGTCGAGCACATGGGCCAGGCTCGGCGAGGTGGCCATCTTCAGCATGTAGACGCAGGGTCCGGGATCGAACATTGTGCCCCGCTCGGCCAGAGCAATGGTGGCGATGGCGTTGGGGAGCCCGTTGGCGCACAGCTCGGTCCCCTCGAGCGGGTCCACCGCGATGTCCACCTGCGGCTCTGTGCCGTCGCCGATCTGCTCGCCGTTGTAGAGCATGGGCGCCTCGTCCTTCTCGCCCTCCCCGATCACCACCACGCCATCCATGGAGACGGTGTCGAGCAACAGTCTCATGGCGTCGACGGCCGCGCCGTCGGCGCCCTCCTTGTCCCCCCGGCCGATCCAACGTGCGCACGCGAGCGCGGCGTACTCGGTGGTGCGCACCAGTTCCATGGCCAGGTTGCGCCCGGGCCGGGCTTCGGTCTCCATCGCGCGGACGCTACCGCGCCCCGGGATCAGATGACGCCGGGCGGCTTCTTGGGGTCGCCGTAGATGGCCTGGCGCAGATAGCCGGCCACCATCAGCCCGGCCGACGCGATCAGGGCCACGAAGTAGCCGATGCTAAGGCCGATGTCGACGCTGTCGCCGGGGCGGCCCAGGATGATCCCGTTGCACAGGATCAGCATGAAGGCGACGATGCCCACGATCATCGTCACCTCACCGGGCTTCCAGGTGAGCCGGTGGCCGCGCGCGATGATCCAGGAGAGGATGAACGGCGCCGTGCAGGCCAGCACGAGCAGCCAGTCGAGCGTGGAGAACACCTGCCAGGCATTGGCCGTGTCGCCCCCGCTGCGTCCGGCGATCACCGAGTTCGGATTTGTTTCGCTGCTGCTGAACCAGGGCAGCCAGAGCGAGACCAAGAGCACGAGCGCGGAGCCCATCCCCATGTACTCGCCGGGCGTGAGCCGCGACCAGTCGAGGTAGCCGCCCCTCTCCTCAGCCCTGGACGCTTCCATCACGCCGCAGGCTACATCGGAAGCTCTGGCCCCGCCAACGAAAGGAGTCACAGTGGCCGTTACCAAGATCATCGAGGTGGTGGGCAGCTCTCCGGAGAGCTCCGACGGAGCGGTCAGGGCCGCGCTCGAGGACGCCCGCCAGAGCCTGCGCAACATCAAGGCCGTGGACGTGGTCTCGACCGGCCTCCGAGGCGAGAACCTCGACGAGTGGCGAGCCCTCGTGCGGATCTCCTTCCTCGTGGAGCGCGTCTCGGAGTAGGCGCTCGCGTGTAACGCACGCGGAGCAGGCGAGACGGAGCGTCGAGCCCCGCCCGTGACCATCGACACCGCACGTTCACAGCCCCTTGGAGGGGTCGAGTCGCTACTCGAGGAGGCGCGTGAGCGCACTCTTCTCCTCGTCGACGGCGTTTCCGACGAGAATCTCGATCGCGTTCACGATCCGCTGATGAGCCCGCTGGTCTGGGACCTGGGGCACATCGCGGCCTATGAGGACCTGTGGATCGCCCGCGACACGGGCAGCGAGCTGCTGCGTCCCGACCTGGCCGAGCTCTACGACGCGTTCGAGACGCCGCGGGCCGAGCGCGGCGAGCTGGCCTACCTGCGCCGCGACGACGCCCTGGCCTTCATGCAGACGGTGCGCGAGCGCTCGCTGTCGGTGCTCGGCCGGGTCTCGCCCTTCATCGGGGAGATGCTCGTCCAGCACGAGCACCAGCACAACGAGACGATGCTGCAGACCCTGCAGCTGGCCGAGGCCGGGGTCTACTCGCCACCCCGGGCCGGGAGCGGCGCTGCCGGGAGCGGCGCGGACGGGCAGTGGAGGCTCGAAGCGGGCAGCTTCGACATGGGCGCGTCCGACGACGGCTTTGCCTACGACAACGAGCGGCCGCGCCACCGCGTGGAGGTGCCCGCGTTCCGGATCGACCGTGGCCCGGTGACCAACGCCGCCTTCGCCGAGTTCGTGGACGACGGCTGCTATGCGCGGCCCGAACTGTGGAGCGACGAAGGCTGGACCCACCGCGAGCGCGAGGGCTGGGAGCGGCCGCTCTATTGGACCTCCGACGGGCGGGTCCGGCGCTTCGATCGCACCGTCGAGCGCGAGGCCGGGCTGCCGGTGATGCACGTCTCCTTCTTCGAGGCCGAGGCCTATGCGCGCTGGCGCGGCGCTCGGCTCCCGAGCGAGGCGGAGTGGGAGCGCGCCGCCGGCGAGGCGGCCGCGGACACGGGGCATCTCGATCAGCTCGACTTCGGGCCCGGCCCGGCCGGGCCGTTCGTGGGCGACTGCTGGGAGTGGACGGCCACTGAGCTCGATGGCTATCCCGGCTTCCGGGCCCACCCCTATCCGGAGTACTCGGAGGTCTTCTTCCGGTCCGGCTACCGCGTGCTGCGCGGAGCGTCCTGGGCCACCCGGCGCCGTGTGGCTCGCCGCAGCTTCCGCAATTGGGATCACCCGCAGCGGCGTCAGATCTTCGCCGGCTTCCGCTGCGCCGAGGACCGCTGATGGGCGTCCTGATCGAGGACCACTCGATCGAGGGCTCGATGGCCGACGACGTTCGCGACGGACTCACCCGCTCGCTCAAGGAGCTGCCGCCCAAGCTGTTCTACGACGAGCGCGGCTCGGTCCTGTTCGACCGGATCACCACGCTGCCCGAGTACTACCCCAGTCGCTGCGAGCGCGAGATCCTCAACCGCCACGCCCCCGTCATCGTCGAGCGTTCGAACGCGGCGGAGCTGGTGGAGCTCGGCTCGGGCATGGCCTCGAAGACGCGCGCGCTGCTGTACGCCATGGCCGGCCAGGGCAGCCTCGAGCGCTACGTGCCCTTCGACGTCGACGAATCGGTGGTGCAGGCCTGCGCGATCGAGCTGATCGAGCTCTACCCGGGCCTCGACGTACACGGGCTGGTGGGCGACTTCGGCCGTGACCTCGAGCGCATCCCCGCCGGACGGCGGCGGCTGTTCGCCTTCCTCGGCGGCACCATCGGCAACCTCTATCCCGAGCAGCGTGCACTCTTCCTGCGCCGCATCCGCCGGATCATGGAGCCGGCGGACCGGCTGCTCATCGGCACGGACCTGGTCAAGGATCGTGCCGTGCTCGAGGCGGCCTACAACGACAGCGCCGGCGTGACCGCCGAGTTCAACCGCAACGTGCTCAGGGTCGTGAACTCCGGCCTGGGCGCCGACTTCGACCCGGACGGGTTCGAGCACGTGGCCTTCTTCGACGAGGCTCAGTCGTGGATCGAGATGCGACTCAGGGCGAACGGTGCGCAGACGGTCCGCATCGACGGCGCCGACCTCGAGGTGACGTTCGCCGACGGCGAGGAGATCCGCACGGAGATCAGCGCGAAGTTCACGCGCGACGCCGTTGAGGCCGAGCTGCGTTCGGCCGGGCTCGCGCTGGACGACTTCTTCACGGACGACCGTGCCCTGTTCGGGCTCGCGTTCGCCCGTCCCGTGTCTGCCTAGAGCGGCAGGCCGCGGCCGGGCACCGGGGAGGACTGCACTATCGAGGTGGTGGTCTGGCCGTACGGGGCGAAGACGTCGATCAGCTCCTCCATGTGCTCGACGTCGCGCACCCAGAGCCGCATGACGTAGCAGTCGTCGCCGGTGATCCGGTGGCACTCCACGACCTCGGGAGTGCGCTGCGCGAGCTCGGCCACCTTCTTCAGCTCGCGCGGCGCGGGCCGGATCCGCAGCATCAGGCTGAGCGACCAGCCCAGCGATCGCGGGTCGATCTCGGCCCGGTAGGCCCGGATGGTGCCGCTCTCCTCCAGGCGGACCAGCCGCTCGGCGACGGCGGGCGCCGAGAGCCCGACCCGCCGTCCGAGCTCGGCGTTGGAGATGCGGGCGTCGGCCTGAAGCTCCGCCAGCAGCCTGAGGTTCGTGGTGTCGACGCCCATCGGCCTTTGTTTCGTAGCCACAGGCGTGACTCTACCTTCGATTCGCCGTGGTGAACAGGGTCAAGGCCTACGAGGCTGTGGCAATGCGTAGCGAGCGCATCCCGCCCCACCTTTACTTCATCGTCAGCGCGGTCTTCCACTACCTGGGACCGGCCTTCGCCGTGCTGCTGTTCGCCCGGGTGCCGGTGCTCGGCGTGGCCTGGCTGCGGATCGCCTCGGCGGCGCTGGTGCTCTCGCTGTGGCGCCGCCCCTGGCACGCGCTGCGCGGCCTCGACCGCTCCGGCCAGACGCTCCTGCTCGCCTGGGGCGGCGTGCTCGCGCTGATGAACTGCTGCTTCTACCTGGCCATCGACCGTCTGCCGCTGGCCACGGTCGCGGCCATCGAGTTCCTGCCCGTGGTCGGCCTGGCCGCGCTCGGCGCGCGCACCGCTCGCAACGCCGCGGCACTGCTGCTGGCGGTGCCCGGCGTGTACCTGCTCACCGGCATCCAGGTGGAGGGTGAGCCGCTGGGGGTGGCGCTCGCCCTGGCCAACGCCGGCTTCTTCGCCCTCTACATCGTGCTGGCCCACCGGGTATCGCGGCTGGGGACGCTCAGTGGCCTCGACGGCCTGGCCGCCTCGATGCTGATCGCCCTCGTGGTCGTCACGCCGATGGCGGGCTGGGCCGCGCTTCCTGCCCTCACCGATCCCGTCGCGCTGCTGGCCGGAGCCGGCGTCGGCATCTCGTCCTCGGTGATTCCCTACGTCAGCGATCAGCTCGCGATGAAGCGGCTGGCTCGCGCCACCTACTCGCTGATGGTCTCGCTGCTGCCGGCCACGGCCACGGTGATCGGCGTGGTGGTTCTGGCCCAGGTGCCCACGCCCGCCGAGGCCCTGGGCGTGGCGCTCGTGGTGGCCGGAGTGGCCGTCCACCGCGAGCCGAGCGAGGTCCCTGCGGGGAGCCGCTAGGGGCGGGCGACCCACTAGCCTGCCCGCCGTCATGGAGCTGAACGGCATCGGCGCGCTCGTGGCCGGCGGAGCCTCGGGCCTGGGCGAGGCGACCGCCCGCGAGCTCGCCGCCCGCGGCGCCCGGGTGGCGATCGCGGATCTCAACGAGGAGCGCGGGCCGGTGGTGGCCGAGGAGATCGGCGGTCTGTTCACCCCGGCCGACGTGACCGACGAGCAGCGGGTCGGGGCGGCCGTGGACGAAGCCGTCCAGGCCTTCGGCGGCCTGCGCTTCACCGCCTCCTGTGCCGGGATCGGCTGGGCCGAGCGAACGGTCAAGAAGGACGGGCCCGCGACGCTGAGGCCTTTCGAGACGGTCGTCCGCGTGAACCTGATCGGGACCTTCAACGTCCTGCGCCTGGCCGCGAACGCGATGGCGGCCAATGAGCCCGACGACGCGGGCGAGCGCGGCGCGGTGGTCATGACGGCCTCGATCGCCGCGTTCGACGGTCAGATCGGCCAGACCGCCTATTCGGCCTCCAAGGGCGGCGTGGTCGGCCTCACCCTGCCGGCCGCCCGGGACCTGGCCCGGCTCGGGATACGGGTGTGCACGATCGCCCCCGGCCTGTTCGACACCCCGTTGCTGGCCGGCCTGCCCGACGAGACGCGCGAGGCCCTCGGCGCGCAGATTCCCTTCCCCTCGCGGCTCGGCCGGCCCGAGGAGTACGCGCGCCTGGCCTGCCACATCGCGGAGAACACCATGCTGAACGGCGAGACGCTGCGGCTGGACGGGGCTCTGCGGATGCCGCCTCGTTAGCGTTCCGTCCCTTCCCGCCGCACACCGCACACCGCACAAGGAGCAATCAGAAGCCATGGCCGAAGCAGTGATCGTCGATGCCGTTCGCACCCCTATCGGGCGCGCCTTCAAGGGCTCGCTCGCCGGCCTCCGTCCCGACGAGATGGGCGCCTTCGTGGTCGACGCTCTGCTCGAGCGCAATCCCGAGGTGGATCCGGGGCTGATCGAGGAGGTCTATTGCGGGGTGGGGCTGCCCCAGGGCCTGCAGGGCTTCAACCTGGGCCGGATCATCGCGCTGCTGTCGGAGCGGCTGCCCATGGGCACGAACGGAGCGACGGTGTCGCGCTACTGCGCCTCGAGTCTCGAGTCAGTCCGTCAGGCCGCAAACGCGGTCGTGGCCGGACAGGGCGACGCCTACATCGCGGCCGGCGTGGAGTGGGTCTCGCGCTACAACGAGGCCGTGGAGGGCGCCCGTCCCCAGGACCAGAACGAGCACCTGCAGGGCAAGAACGGGGACCCGGACGTCTACATCTCCATGGGCCTGACCGCGGAGAACGTGGCCGACCGCTACGAGGTCAGCAGGGCGGACATGGACAAGTACGCGCAGCGCTCCCAGGAGCTGGCCGTGGCCTCCCAGGAGAACGGCTACTTCGACCGCGAGATCGTGCCGGTCACGCTGCCCGACGGCAACGTGGTGGCCAAGGACGACGGGCCTCGCGCCAGCTCGAGCCTGGAGAAGCTGTCGCAGCTCGAGCCGGCCTTCAGGGAGGACGGCAAGGTCACGGCCGGCAACTCGTGCCCGCTCAACGACGGCGCGGCCGCGGTGCTCGTGATGTCGGCGGACAGGGCCGCCGAGCTCGGGCTGAAGCCGCGGGCACGAGTGATCACCTCGGCCACGGCGGCCATCGAGCCCGAGTACATGGGCGTGGCGCCGATCGGGGCCATCCAGAAGGTGCTCGAGCGTGCCGGCATGACGATCGAGGACGTGGACATCGTGGAGCTCAACGAGGCCTTCGCGGCCCAGGTCATCCCGATCATGGACCAGTGCTCGATCCCACTGGACAAGCTCAACCCGCACGGCGGGGCGATCGCGCTCGGCCACCCGTTCGGCATGACCGGCGCGCGCATCATGACCACGCTGCTGAACGGCCTCGAGACCGACGACGGGTCCATCGGCCTCGAGACCATGTGCGTGGCCGGCGGCCAGGGTCAGGCCATGCTGGTGGAGCGCCTCAACTGAGGTCCTTGCTGGCGCCGGCCGGCTCCGGCGAGCCCGCCGGCACGAAGTCGCGGATCAGCCCGGCCAGGCGGTCGGGCTGGTCCTCCATGCTGAAGGTCAGCGAGTCCTCGATCCACTCGAGGCGGGAGTCGGGCAGCAGCGCGGCCAGCCGCTCCGCGTGTGCGGGCAGGAAGAAGTGGTCCTCCACCGACCAGGCGATCAGCACCGGGCGGTCGAAGCTGCGCAGGCGCTGGGCTGCCTCGAGCGTGAAGCTGGGGTCGAGGCCGATCAGCAGCTTGCGGATGTCCCGGCGCACACCGCGGTCGGTCAGCGAGGGCAGGACGTAGCTGTCCTCGGCGGCCCGATCGATCGGTCGCTTGGCCAGCCAGCCGTAGGCGATCGGCAGCCGGCGGAGCTTGCGGACGCGCATCGGAGCGAGCAGAACGGCCACCCCGCCCGGGATCTTCGCCGGAGCGAACAGGATGCGGAAGAGGCGCGGCGGGAAGCTGTCGAAGGCGTCGCACGAGGTCAGCACCAGGCGGCCGATGCGCGTCGCGTCGGTTGTGGCGGCGATCTGGGTGAGCCCGCCGCCCGTGTCGTTGCCGACGATGGTGGCGTCGCGCAGGCCGAGGCTCTCCAGTGAGCCGGTGATCAGCCCGGCCAGCGTCGGTACCGACAGATCGGCCGTTTCGTCCTGAGCCTCGAGGTGCGAGCCGAGCGGCAGGTCCAGCGTGACGCGCGTGTAGCCGTCGAGCAGCGGCACGACCTTGCGCCACAGGTTGGCGTTGACCAGCGCGCCGTGGACGAACACGATCGGCGGACCCTCCCCGGTCACGTGCGCGGCTATCCGCAGACCCTCGATCTCGAGCGTGGTGCGCGGTCCCAGCGCCTCGGCCCTCCATGTGGCTGTTCCCGTGTTCACCACGGCTCCCTTCGTCGACATACAGGTTGTATGGAAGTAGCATACAGGTTGTATGGCGGAGGGGGAGCAGACGCGCGAGCGTCTCATCGAAGTGGCCCATGAGCTGTTTGCGGAGCGCGGCTACGCGGCGGTCGGCACGGAGGAGATCGTGGCCCGCGCGGGAGTCACCCGCGGCGCGCTGTATCACCACTTCACCGACAAGCGCGATCTGTTCCGGGCGGTGTTCGAGCGGCTGGAGGAGCGCTTGATCGCGTCGATCGGCGCGAAGATGGCAGCCGTCGACGATCCGTGGGAGCTCCTGGTCACCGGGATCCGCGCGGCGCTCGACACCTTCACCGAGCCGGCCCTGGCCCGGATCGCGCTGCTCGACGCCCCCTCCGTTCTCGGCTGGAGGGAATGGCGGGAGATCGAAGCCCGGTATGGGCTGGGCCTCGTGGTGGCCGGCCTCGACAACGCCATGGAGCAGGGTGTGTTGCGCCGGCAGGAGGTCGCGCCGCTTGCGCACATGGTCGTGGGGGCGCTGTCGGAGGCCGGCATGATGATCGCCAACGCTGACGACCCGGAGGCCACCAGGCGTGAGGTGGAGCCGGCCCTGCTGGCCCTGCTGGGCGGGCTCCGCGCCTAGGCCGCCGGGCGGTCGCCGACCCAGTACCGCGGCCCCGGGCCCAGGCGGGCCGCGCGGTCGTCGGGGTTGGCCAGCCGGCAACGCTCGAGCGACAGGCAGCCGCAGCCGATGCACTCGGTGAGCCCGTGCTTGAGCCGCTCGAGCTCGGCGATGCGGTCGTCGATCCGGGCGGTCCAGCCGCTGGACAGCCGCGACCAGTCGCGCCGGTTCGGCGCCCGCCCGGGCGGCAGCTTGGCCAGCTCCTCACCGATCTCGTCGAGGCTCAGGCCGATGCGCTGGGCGAAGACGATGAACGCGATGCGGCGGAGCACCGGCCGCGGATAGCGGCGGTGGCCCGAGCCGGCGCGCTCGGACCCGATGAGGCCACGCTCCTCGTAGAAGCGCAGCGCCGAGGAGGCCACGCCGCTGCGGCGCGAGACCTCGCCGATGGTGAGCAGCTCGGACACGCTCCCAGGAAAGCACGCTTCGCGCCCAACTTCAAGCTCGGTTGAGCTTCAGATCAAGGCAGCAGGACGATCTTGCCCAGCTTGCCGCCCGCGGCAAAGCGGTCGTAGGCCTCCTCGGCCTGGTCCAGCGCAAACGTCTCGGCCACCGGAACGCTCATCGCGCCCGACTCGAAGTGGGGCAGCACCTCGGTCTCCACCAGCCGCGCCGCGATGGCCTTCTCCTCGAGCGGGCGCGGACGCAGCACCGACCCATGGATGCGCGCGCGCTTCTGCATGAGCGCCAGCAGGTTGATCTCGGCCACCGGACCGGTGCCCCCCACGCCGATGACCGTGATTCGCCCGCTGGTCTCCAGCGCGCCGATGTTCTCCTCGAGGTTGCCCGCCCCCACGAGCTCGAGGATCACGTCGAACGGCCCGTGCTCGGCGAAGCCCTCCGGCGCTATCACGGACGCCCCGAAGCTCTCGACCTCGTCGCGCAGGCCCTCGTTGCGGACCGTCGCCGTCACCCGCGCGCCGGCGGCCCGGCCGAGCTGCACCGCAGCGGTGCCCACCCCGCCCGCCGCACCGTGCACGAGCAGGTGCTCCCCGGGCCGCAGCCCGGCCTGGGTGAACAGGGCGTCATGGGCGGTGGTGAAGACCTCCGGCAGACCGCCCGCTGCCGGCCAGTCGAGTCCCTCGGGCACCGCCATGGCCTGGCGCTCGTGGATCACCGAGAGCTCGGCCTGGCCGCCTCCGCCCACCACGGCCATCACCCGATCGCCCTCGGCGAAGCGCGCGGCTCCGGGTCCGAGCGCCACCACCTCTCCGGCCAGCTCCAGGCCGGGGATGTCCGGCGGCTCGCCGGGCGGGGCGGGGTAGGCGCCGCGCCGCTGGAGCATGTCGGCCCCGTTCAGGCCGGCCCCCCGCACGCGTACGAGAATCTGGTTCTGGCCGGGCTCTGGGTCGGGGTGGTCCTGGACGAGGAGATCTCCGTCGCTGACGGTCACTGCGCGCATGGGCGGGAAAACTAGTGCTCCCCAAGCGTTTCCTGAGTCGAGCACCGTGAACCCATTTGTCCAGAGGCCCGAATAGGGTGATGACGCCGCGATGAAGGCACCGGCCCTCATTTCGCGCAGTATCGGGCCGCCGCTCTGGCGGGAGGCTCGTTTCGGGCTGGAGGCGGCCGCGCTGGTGCGCGACCCGGTCTTTCGGGGCGAGGGCGTGTCCGACGGCCGCGGCCGTCCGGTCTTGCTGGTTCCCGGCTTCCTGGCCGGGGACAGCTCCATGGTCATGATGGCCGGCTGGCTCAAGCGCACCGGCTACCGGCAGAGCCGGGCGGGGATGCGCGCCAACGTCGACTGCTCGGGCGCGATCATGGAACGGCTGGAGAAGAGGCTCGAGCGGCTGGTGTCCGAACAGGACATGCGCGCGGTGATCGTGGGCCAGAGCAGGGGAGGGACGATCGCCAAGGTGCTCGGCCGACGCCGGCCGGACCTGGTCTGCGGCGTGGTCGCCCTCGGCTCGCCTCAACGCGATCCCCTCGCCATTCACCCGCTGGTACGCCTGCAGGTCGAGGCGGTGAGCCGGCTCGGGTCGCTGGGCGCCCCCGGCCTGTTCAAGCGCTCGTGTCTCGACGACGAGTGCTGCGCCTCGTTCTGGGAGGACCTGGACGGGCCGATGCCGCGCGGCGTCCGCCTCGTCTCGGTGTACTCGAAGTCGGACGGCGTGGTGGACTGGCGCTCGTGCCTCGACCCTCACGCCAACGAACTGGTCGAGATCGACGCCTCGCACTGTGGCATGGCGGTGTCCGCCTCTGCCTGGCGCGTGGTGGGCGACTCGCTCAACTCGTTCAGCCGGGCCGAGGCCCGGCGCAAGACCAGGCGCGGGACGGCTGCCCGTCGCTATCCACGCGCCGCCTGACCTCGGCGGGCCGCTCAGGGCACGAGCACGGCCGCGCCCCTCAGGTCGCCCGTGCGCACGTGCTCGAGGGCCTCGTTGGCGCTCGCCAGCGGGAAGGTCGTCACCTCGGTTCTGACCGGCACCTTGGGCGCGAGCTCTAGGAACTCGACGCCGTCGGCGCGCGTGAGGTTGGCCACCGAGCGCAGCACGCGCTCGCCCCACAGCAGCTCGTACGGAAAGCTCGGGATGTCGCTCATGTGGATCCCTCCGCACACCACGCTCCCGCCCTTGGCCAGGGCGCTCAGCGCGGCGGGCACCAGCTCGCCGGCCGGGGCGAAGACCAGGGCGGCGTCGAGCTCCTCGGGGGCCGGCCCCTCCGCATCACCCGCCCATTCGGCTCCGAGGCTTCGGGCGAAGTCCTGACGCTCGCCGTCGCCGGGCCGGGTGAAGGCGAACACGCGACGGCCCTCGTGTACGGCCACCTGGCAGATGATGTGGGCCGCGGAACCGAAGCCGTAGATCCCGATCCGCTCGGCGTCCCCCGCCAGCCTCAGGGTGCGGTAGCCGATCAGCCCCGCGCACAGAAGCGGCGCGGCCTGGAGGTCGGGGTAGCCGGCCGGGAGCGGAAGGCAGAATCGCTCGTCGGCCACCACGAGCTGCGCGTAGCCGCCGTCGCGGCCGTAGCCGGTGAACACCGCGTTGTCGCAGAGGTTCTCCCGTCCGCTGCGGCAGTAGCCACAGGTTCCGTCGGTCGAGCCGAGCCAGGGCACCCCGACCCGCTCGCCGCGCGCGTGAGTCTCGCCCCCCTCCACCACCGTGCCCACGATCTGGTGGCCGAGCACGAGCGGCA
The DNA here is from genome assembly GCA_963826165.1 of uncultured Thermoleophilaceae bacterium. Lineage (GTDB taxonomy): Bacteria > Actinomycetota > Thermoleophilia > Solirubrobacterales > Thermoleophilaceae > JACVRW01. Next base: position 167,545 of record CAWGWC010000003.1, read on the forward strand.
GCCGGGGATCGTCGAGCTCGCCGTCGAGGATGTGCAGGTCGGTCCGGCAGACCCCGCAGGCCTCGACCTCGAGCAGCACCTCGCCGTCCGCCGGTTCCGGGCGCTGCAGCTCCTCCTCGCGAAGCGGCTCGCCCGCCGCGTGGAGCACCATCCCCCTCATGGCCGTAGGCTAGCCCCACGTGAACGAGGGGCCCCTTCGTGACGTCGCCTGGCTGCGGGAGCGCCTCGGCACGCCGGGCCTGTGCGTGGTGGACTGCCGCTTTCGGCTGGGCGAGCCCGGCGCGGGCGAGCGCCTGTGGCGCGACGGCCACATCCCCGGGGCGGCCTTCCTCGATGTGGACCGCGACCTCGCGGCGGCCCCCGGTCTCGATGGCCGGCACCCGCTGCCGCCGGCCCCGGACTTCCAGGCGGCGGCCCGCCGGGCCGGCATCCGGGCGGACTCCTCGGTGATCGCGTACGACGAGGCCGGCGAGGGCGGCGCCGCCCGGCTGTGGTGGCTGATGCGCCACTTCGGCCACGACGACGCAGCGGTGCTCGACGGTGGCCTGCGTGGCTGGCGCGAGGCCGGCGGGCCGCTGGAGAAGGGCGAGCCGAGCCAGGCGCCCGCCAATCCCGTGACGCCGTTCAGCGCGCGGCCGCGCGACGACGACATCGCGACCGCCGAGGAGCTGGCCGCGCCCGAAGCGGACCGGATCGTGCTCGACGCCCGCGCCCCGGAGCGCTACCGCGGCGAGGTGGAGCCGGTCGACGCGGTGGCCGGTCACATTCCCGGTGCGCGCAATCTCCCCTTCACCGAGCTGGCGCCCGGCGGCCGCTTCGCCATGCCGGCGGAGCTGCGGGATCGCTTCGCCGCGGCGGGCGCCGGCGGCGGCGACGTGGTGGCCTACTGCGGCTCCGGCGTCACCGCCTGCACGCTCGTCCTGGCGGCGGCGGCCGCCGGCCTCCGAACACCGCGGCTGTATCCCGGCTCGTGGAGCGAGTGGTCCGGGCGCGGCTACCCGGTGGCCCGCCAGGACAGCGCCCGCTCCACCGATAGCCGCAGCAGCGGCCCTGGCGGCGGGCGCTCGGCGTAGGCCTCGTACTTGGCCACGAGCGCGTCGAGGCCGGCCCTCCCTCGCTCCAGCGGCAGTACCTCGATGCTGCCGAGCAGCTGCACCCAGGCAAGCCGGTCCCAGTCGTCGTGGTAGACGTCCACGCACAGCGCCGCCTCGGGGCGGCGCCGCAGATAGCGAAGGCGCGCCGGCTCGGGGGTGGCCTTGGGCTTGCGGTCGATGGCGCTCCAGACCGCGCCCTCGGCCGTCGCGTAGGTCACCGGGAGCACCCGCGGGTGGTCGGCGTCGTCAACGAAGGCCAGGCGGGCCACCCGGGTGGTGGCGACGACCTCTCGGGCCCACTCGGGTAGCTGCTCTACTTCCACGCCCAGGGAATACCACGCTTCACTCGGAGGAGACAATGGACATCGGAATCGGCCTGCCCACCACGCTCGAGGGCACCGGCGGCAAGCAGTTGGCCGAATGGGCCCGGCGGGCCGACGACGCGGGCTTCTCCTCGCTGGGCGTGCTCGATCGCATCGTCTACCCCAACTACGAGCCGCTGGTGGCGCTGGCCGCGGCTGCCGCCGTGACGGAGCGCATCAAGCTGCTCACGGGCATCCTGATCGCCCCCTACCGGCAGAACGCCGCGCTGCTGGCCAAGCAGGCGGCCAGCGTTCAAGCGCTCTCGGGTGGGCGGCTGGTGCTCGGCGCGGCGGTGGGGGCGCGCGAGGACGACTACGAGGCCTCCGGCGTGCCGTACTCCGAGCGCGGCGCCCGCTTCGACCAGATGCTGGCCGAGATGAAGAGCGTGTGGGCCGGAGACAAGAAGGGCTTTGCCGGGGGCGTCGGGCCGGACGTGTCGGGCGACCCGCCCAAGCTGATCATCGGCGGAACGGTGGACGCCGCGTTCCGCCGTGCCGCCGAGGCGGACGGCTGGATCAACGGCGGATCGCCCCCCGACGCGTTTGCCGAGTCGCGCGAGCAACTGGAGAGCGCGTGGAGTGCCGCCGGCCGCGAGGGCAAGCCCTACGCCGGCTCGCTGGCCTACTTCGCGCTCGGCGACAACGCCGAGGCCGACGCCAAGGAGGGTGTGGGGAGCTACTACGAGTGGCTGGGCGACTTCGCCGACCAGATCGTGGGCTCCGTCGCCAAGGACGAGGACACGGTCAGGGCCTACATCCAGGGCTTCGAGGCGGCCGGCTGCGACGAGCTGATCTTCTTCCCCAGCTCGGCCGACCCGGAGCAGGTGGACCTGCTCGCCGCCGCCGCGCTGTAGTCGGGGAAGCTTCTGTCCTGGTCCCCCGCCAGGATGCGGGCTATGCCGTCGGCCAAGGTCATCATCGGCGGCGCGGCCGCCGGCGCCGCGCTGGGAGTCCGCGTGGCGCGCGGCCTGCACGGCCGCTGGCGGGCGCTGCCGGCGGCCGACCGTGAGCGGATCGCCGGCCACGCCGACGACGTCAAGGAGAAGGCGCTGCGGCTGCGCGGCTCGGCGGCGCCCGAGCGGGCCGGAGCGGAGGCGGAGTTGCGGGCGGCCAACGAGACGCTCGCCGCCGCCCTGATCGCGAACGCGGAGTCGGACCCGGAGCTCGGCGACGACCAGGTGCACGAGCTGCGAGAGGACCTCCGGCGGGAGCTCGATCGGCTGGCCGGCGCCGACATTAAGGCTTCGAGAAGTAGGCGTTCCGCCAACACTTCCGCCGAGTAGGATCCCTCACTTCCTCCGGGAGCCCGCACCCGTGAACTCTCCAGAATCCGCCCAGTCCGAGGGGTCGTCGCCTTTGCCGCGTTCGGAAGCGGCCACGCTCGAGTTCCGCGACGCCACCAAGCTCTACCCCGGGCAGACCGAGCCGGCCGTCGACGGCCTGTCGCTCACCGTCCCTGCGGGAGAGATCTGCGTGCTCGTGGGCCCCTCCGGCTGCGGCAAGACCACCGCCATGCGCATGGTCAACCGGATGATCGACATCACCGAGGGCGACATCCTGCTCGACGGGTCGAGCGTCAAGGACCGGCGCCCGGCCGAGCTGCGCCGCGACATCGGCTACGCCATTCAGCAGATCGGCCTGTTCCCGCACCTGAGCGTGGCCGACAACATCGCGACAGTGCCCCGCCTCCTGGGCTGGGACAAGACGCGTATCCGCGAGCGTGTGGACGAGCTCCTCGACCTCGTCAGCCTCGATGCCCACGAGACGCGAGATCGCTACCCCGCGCAGCTCTCGGGCGGCCAGCGCCAGCGCGTGGGCGTGGCCCGGGCGCTGGCGGTGGACCCCCCGCTGATGCTCATGGATGAGCCCTTCGGCGCGATCGACCCGATCAACCGCGAGCGACTGCAGAACGAGTTCCTGCGCCTACAGCGCGAGATCCGCAAGACGATCGTCTTCGTCACCCACGACATCGACGAGGCGATCAAGGTGGGCGACCGCATCGCCGTGCTCCAGCGCGGCGGCAAGCTCGCCCAGTTCGCCTCCCCCGCCGAGCTACTGATGTACCCGGCGGGCCGTTTTGTGGAGGACTTCGTGGGCGCGGACCGCGCGCTCAAGCGCCTGGCCCTCCAGCGCGTCCGTGACGTGGACCTGTGGAAGGCGCCGCTGGTCCGCGAGGGCGAGCCGGTGGCCGAGGCGCGGGCCAAGGCCGCCGACTCCGAGGTGCCCTATCCCCTGCTCGTGGACGGCGACGGCAAGCCGCTCGGGTGGCTGTCGGAGAAGGCTCTGACCGGGGAGCGGGTCAGCGCCGAGCTGCGCTCCGAGGCCACCCCCACCATCGACATGGACGACATCCTGCGCGACGCGCTCTCGGACATGCTCGGCGAGGAGGCGCAGTACGCGCCGGTGGTGAACGAGCGTGGGCACATCGCAGGTGTGCTTTCGATCGAGATCCTGGGGCACGTCCTGCAGACCGACCCCGAGAAGGTCCCGAGTGGGGCGGACGCCGCGGCATGAACCCGTCCTTGGCGCAGGGGGGAGTGGAGATCCGTGGAGCGGACCGCGGCGGTGACAGCTGCGTGGCCGACAACGGGCTCTGTCCGGACTGGATCGTCGACAACTTCGACCGCTACGTCGACCCCTTCCTCCAGCACGTACTGCTCACCGTGGTGGCGATGGCCATTGGCACCGCCATCGCCTTTACGCTCGCGCTGGTGGCCTACCGGCAACGCTGGCTGATCAACCCGGTGACCCAGGTCACGGGGATCCTCTACACGATCCCCAGCATCGCCGCCTTCTTCCTGCTGTTGCCGATCACCGGCCGTGGCTTCACCACCGCGATCATCGCGCTGGTCGCGTACATCCTGCTGATCATCTTCCGAAACGTCCTGACGGGCCTCGACAACGTGCCGGCCGAGACCAAGGACGCGGCACGCGGAATGGGATTGACCGACCGGCAGCTGCTGTGGCGGGTGGAGGTGCCGCTGGCGCTGCCGGAGATCATGGCCGGCCTGCGCATCGCCGCCACCACCACGGTCGGGCTCGCCACGCTCGTCTTCTTCGCCGGCGCCGGTGGGCTCGGAGAAGAGATCTTCGCGGACCTCAACTTCAAGTCGAACGTCGTGACCGCCGGCGGCTTGGCCGTTCTGCTGGCCGCAGTCCTCGACGGCCTGATTCTCCTGGTGCAGAAGGCCATCACGCCTTGGACTCGAGCGGCGGCGGCGCCATGAGCACCACGATCGCCTTTCTCGGGCAGTTCGGCGACGCCGTCGACTTCGTCTTCAACGAGCGCGAGTCCCCCGCCGGCGGCAGTCAGGTCGGCGGGCTGGGCGAACTGTGGGAGCTCACCTGGGAGCACCTCAAGCTGTCCGGGGTCGCGATGGGCATCGCCTGCGCCATCTCCATCCCGCTCGGACTGTGGCTCGGTCACATCGGCAAAGGCGGCTTCCTGGCGATCAACGCCTCGAACGTCGGGCGCGCGGTGCCCAGCCTCGCCCTGATCGCCTTCTTCGTGGCCTACCTGGGCGTGGGCTTCACCAACCTCACGCTCGCCCTCGTGCTGCTGGCCCTCCCGCCCATCCTCACCAACGCGTACACCGGTGTGCGTCAGGTGGAGCGCGACGCGGTCGACGCCGCGCGCGGCATGGGAATGACCGGGGCCCAGGTCGTGCGCCGCGTGGAGCTGCCGCTGGCGCTGCCGCTCATCTTCGGCGGAATCCGGATTTCCGCCGTCAACGTGATCGCCACCGCCACCATCGCTCCGCTGGCCGGCGTCGTGACGCTCGGCGATCCGATCATCAACGTCAACACCTACGGCGACGAGGGGAGACTGGCGGCGGCGATCGTCGTCGCTCTCCTGGCCGTCGCCACGGAGGTCCTGCTCGGGCTGGCGCAACGCGCCGTCACGCCGCAGGGCCTGAAGCTAGAGGCCGGCGGCCGTACTCGTCGCCTCGCGATTCCCACCAAGAGAAGGGAAGTCACGACATGAGAAAGCACCGCCTGTTGATGCTGCTCATGCTGCTGGTCGCGGCCTTTACCGTCGCCGCCTGCGGCGACGACGACGACGAAGGCAGCGGAGACTCGGGCTCCACGACTTCGGAGGCGTCCGGCAGCCAGATCCAATCCAACCCCGACAACGGCTCCACGACCCTCACCATCGGGTCGAAGAACTTCACCGAACAGAAGATTCTGGGCGAGATTTATGCCCAGGCCTTCGAGGCCGCGGGCTACAAGGTCGGTACCGAGCTCAATCTCGGCGACGAGAAGACGGCACTCAAGGCCCTCGAGGGGGGCGAGATCAGCGCCTATCCGGAGTACACCGGCACCGCGCTGCTGTCGTTCTTTGGAGTGGAGGCCGACGCCCTGCCCAGCGACGAGGGCAAGGCCTACCAGCAGGTCAAGGCCAGCTTCGCCAAGGATGACCTCACCGCTCTGCCCCCCACGCCGTTCGTCAGCTCGAACGAGGTGGCGGTGACCAAGGAGACCGCGGACAAGCTGGGGCTCACGAAGATCTCCGACCTGAAGGGTCAGTCGGAGGACCTGACTCTGTACGGCACGCCCGAGTGCCGTCAGCGCCTCGACTGTCTGCTCGGCCTGGAGCAGGTCTACGGGCTCGATTTCAAGAAGTTCACGCCGGTGGACATCGCGTTGCGCCACGAGGTTCTCACCAAGGGCCAGGCCGACGTGTCGATCGTGTTCACCACTGATCCACAGAACAAGCGCGAAGGCTTCGTGCTGCTCGAGGACGACAAGGGAATGTTCCCGCCCTACAACTCGACCCTGGTCGTGCGCAACGACGTGGCCAAGGAGGCCGGGCCTGACATGCCGAAGGTCGTAGCACAGGTGAACAAGGGCCTCACCGACGAGGTGATGCAGGAGCTCAATGCCCGTGTGGACCTCGACAAGGAGACGCCCGGGGCCGTGGCGGGGCAGTACCTGCAGGAAACGGGGCTGGTCGGAAGCTGAGGGGGACCTGCGGGTAGTCCCGGACGGCGATGGAATCCGTGTGGGACTACCCGCGGCCTCCGGCGGTGGAGCACTCCACCCGTCGTGCTCGCGTGGAGCACGGCGGGCTGGTGATTGCGGACTCCGACCGCGCGCTGCGCGTGCTGGAGACGAGCCAGCCGCCGGCGATCTACTTCCCGCCTGACGACGTGCGCATGGACCTGCTCGAGCCTCACCCTCAGCGGACGGTCTGCGAGTGGAAGGGCCAGGCGCGCTACTGGACGATGGCCGGTGTGGAAGCGGCCGCCTGGTCGTATCCGGAGCCGGTGGCTCGCTACGCGGAGCTGCGCGATCACGTGGCCTTCTACCCCCAGCGGGTCGACGCCTGCTTTCTCGACGAGGAGCGCGTCGATCCCAACGCCGGTGACTTCTACGGCGGCTGGATCACGGCCGACATCACCGGTCCATTCAAGGGCGGTCCGGGCACGGCCGGCTGGTAGGCCGCGGACCCCGGCGGGGCTTGATCCTGCGGGCCATCCAAGCGTCGAGGTGCTCGAAGTGCCTGCGACCGGAGGTGAGGCTGTAGGCGATCAGCGCGACGATGAAGACGGTGAACGCGTTCACCTTGCCGGTGGCGGCGAAGTCCCAGACGCCGAGCCCGAGGATGCCAAGTGTGTCCAGCACCACGCCGATCACGAACAGGCGCGTGATGCCCTCCAGCTCGTAGCGGTAACGGAGAACCATGAAGGCGGCGAGCATGATCCAGAAGCCGGCTTCGAAGGAGAGGGCGAGGATCCACTTGACGTCCATGCCTTATTTATATCACACGTTCGGTATAAACTCAACGACAAGCCATGCCGAAGGTCGTCGATCACGAGCAGCGTCGCGCCGAGCTGGCGGCAGCCGTCTGGCGCTTGGTGTCCACCGAGGGACTCGACGCGATCACGGTCCGCCGCGTGGCCGCCGAGGCCGGCTGGTCGACCGGCGCGCTGGTCCACTACTTCGCCGACAAGGAGTCGCTGGTCCTGTTCGCCTTCCGCACGGTGGCCGACCGGGTCGGCAGCCGGGTGGAGCGGCTGGCCCAGGATTCCAGCGACCCCCTCGAGCTGGCGCGGGCGCTGCTCGTGGAGGGTCTCCCGCTCGACGCCGACCGGCGGGCCGAAGTGAGGGTGTGGTTCGCCTTCCTCGGGCTGGCCCTGACGCGCCCCTCGCTGGCCAAGGCGCAGCGGGTGGGCTACCGGGCCTGGCGTTCACGCCTGGAGCAGCTCCTGCGCCAGGCGCAGCTCGAGGGCCGCATCAATCCCGAGGTCGACTGCGAGCTCGAGGCCGCGGAGCTGGTGGCGCTCGTCGACGGCCTGTCGGTGCAGGCGACCTTCGAGCCCCGCACCTTCTCCTCCGAGCGCCTGGTGGCGCTCGTCGACGCCCGCCTGGAGCGGCTGGTAGTAGCGTCGCAGCGGTGACCGCGCAGCCGCTTCGCTTCGAGGACGGCGCCCTGCTCGTGCTCGACCAGCGAGCGCTTCCGGGCGAGGAGATCTTCATCCGCTGCGACTCCCCCGCGGCGGTGGCGGACTGCATCGGCAACATGGCCGTGCGCGGGGCACCGGCCATCGGCGTGGCCGCCGCCTACGGGATGGCGCTCGCCGCGCTCCGCGGGGAAGACCTCGAGCGCACCGCCGTGCTCTTGCGCGCCACTCGGCCGACGGCGGTGAACCTCGCCTGGGCCGTGGACCAGGCTCTCGCCGGCGGGCAGCCGCGCGACGGGGCATCCCTGCTCGAGCTCGCCCGCGGGCTCCACCGAGACCAGGACGAAGCCGACCGGCGCCTGTCTGCCCTCGGGGCCGAGCGCTTCGAGCCCGGGGACCGGGCGCTCACCCACTGCAACGCCGGGGCGCTCGCCACGGCCGGCTACGGCACCGCCTGCGGCGTTCTGCGCACGGCGTGGGAGGACGGCCGGCTGGCCCAGGTGTGGGTCGACGAGACGCGTCCTCTGCTGCAGGGCGCCCGGCTCACGGCCTGGGAGCTCGACCGGGCCGGGATCCCCCACCGCGTGGTGGCGGACTCGGCCGCCGGGTCGCTCATCGCCCGCGGGGAGGTCGACCGGATCGTCGTCGGCGCCGACCGGATCGCGGCCAACGGCGACGTGGCGAACAAGATCGGCACCTATCCGCTGGCGGTGATGGCGGCCCGTCACGACGTGCCCTTCTACGTCGCGGCCCCTGTCTCCACCATCGATCCCCGCACCCCGAGCGGAGAGGCGATCCCGATCGAGGAGCGCGACCCGGCGGAGGTCACCGCGCAGAGCCAGGCGTTCAACCCGGCCTTCGACGTCACGCCCGCCGCACTGGTCACGGCGATCTTCACGGAGTGCGGCGTTCTCGAGGCGCCCTACGAGGAGTCGATCCGGCGTGTCGCCTCAGGCTGAGATCCTCACCGTCGCCCGCGAGATGCTCCGGCTCGGACTGGTGGCCGGCAGCTCGGGCAACGTGAGCGCCCGCGAGGGCGAGCTGATCCACATCACCCCCACCGGCCTCCCCTATCCGGACATGCGGGAGGCCGACATCGTGACCCTCTCAGCTTCGGGCGAGGTGCTGGCCGGTGAGCGCGAGCCGTCCAGCGAGCGCCGCGTGCATCTCGAGGTCTACCGCGCCCGGCCGGACGTGGCCGCGATCGTGCACACCCACGGCGTGTACGCCACGGCATGGAGCTTCCTGGGCGAGCCGCTCGACACCGGAACCGAGGAGATCGAGCAGGCCGCCGGCGGGGCAGTGCGGACGGCTGCCTTCGCCCCAACCGGCTCGGATGAGATCGCGCGGCTGGCCGTGAAGGCGTTGCAGGACCGCCAGGCGGCGCTCATGGCGCGACACGGGGCGCTGGGCGTCGGCGACTCGCCGGCGGAAGCCCTGCGAATCACCCAGGTGCTCGAGCGTCAGGCCCAGATTGCCCTGCTGTTACGCGGAGCGTGACGCACCCCACACAAGGCCCGCCCCTCGCGCGACACGCTTCAGGTGTGCTCAAGCGCCTTCCTGACGGAGCCCCGATCCTGATCCGGCCGATCCGCGCCGATGACAAGCGCATGCTGGAGAACGGGCTGCGGCACCTCTCGGCGGAGAGTGTGCAGCGGCGCTTCCTCACACCCAAGAGCAGCTTCAGCCGGGCGGAGCTGCGATACCTCACAGAGGTGGACGACCGCGATCATGTGGCACTGGTGGCTGAGTATCCGGCCGAACCGGCTCGCCGCCTGATCGCGGTCGCACGCTTCGTCCGCCTCTACGACGATCCCGAGGCGGCGGACGTGGCCATCGTCGTGGCCGACGACTGGCAGCGCCGCGGACTGGGCTCACTGCTCTCCGAGCAGCTCGCGACCAGGGCGCGCCGCAGCGGAGTGCGCCGCTTCACCGCCACGATGGCAGCCGACAACGTGCCGGCCCACCGCCTGATGAGCAAGCTCACCGACCATCTCGAGCAACGTCACTCCGGCAGCGGCGTGGACGAGATGGTGCTGGACCTGGCCGCCTGAGCGGCGCCCTCGCTCCGCTCCAACTGCGCGGCCGACGCCGCGTGGTCCGACTGGCGGTAAAGGGAGTCGGGCTCGGTCCTAAGGGGGGTCCCGGAAGAAAAGACCCTGATAGAGCACCTAACTTCAGGAACCCCCCTGCCGGATCCCCTGATTGCTGATCGGACCGCGTCCCGCAGCGACGTGCCGCCCGAGCGGAGCTACGAAACCGTCCAGGTATCGCCCGAATGGAGCAGCTCGTGGAGCTGCTCGCGGCCCACGTGGGCCCGCCTGCGCTCGAGCTCCAGGGCGAGCTCCTCCCCGTACACGGGACGCGACACCGAGCGGAACACGCCGATCGGGGTGGGTCCGGTGGGCCGCGAGGCCAGGTGGGCCAGCTCGAAGGCGAGACTGGGCTCGGGGCGCTCGGCGTCGTGAACGAGGATGGCGTCCTCACCGACATCGGCCACGTTGACCAGCTCGAGGCGGCCGTCGGCGCCGCGCGCCACGCCGCGTTCGCGCTCGGCGCCGAAGCGGATCGGCTCGCCGTGCACGAGGCGGATCTGGTTGACCTCGCGTTGGCCCTTGGCCCGGACGGCGTCGAAGGCGCCGTCGTTGAACACGTTGCAGTTCTGGTAGATCTCCACCAGCGCCGCGCCCTCGTGGGCCGCGGCGGCGCGGAGGGTCTCGGCCAGGTGCGGCTTGTCGGTGTCAACGCTGCGGGCCACGAACGATGCCTCGGCGCCGAGGGCCAGCGAAACGGGGTTGAAGGGATGGTCCTGCGAGCCGAAGGGCGTGGACTTGGTGACCTTGCCCTCCTCGCTGGTGGGCGAGTACTGCCCCTTGGTCAGGCCGTAGATCTGGTTGTTGAACAGCAGGATCTTGAGCGGCACGTTGCGGCGCAGAGCGTGGATCAGATGGTTGCCGCCGATCGACAGGGCGTCGCCGTCTCCGGCCACCACCCACACCGACAGGTCGGGGCGCGAGGTGGCCACCCCGGTGGCCAGCGCCGGGGCGCGGCCGTGGATGCCGTGCATCCCGTAGGTGTCCATGTAGTAGACGAAGCGGCCGGCGCAGCCGATGCCCGTGACGAACACGATCTTGTCCGGCGGGATGCCCAACTCGGGCATGAACGACTGGACCGAGGCCAGCACGGCGTAGTCGCCGCAGCCGGGACACCAGCGCGTCTCCTGATCGGAGGAGAAGTCGGCCTTCGTGAGCTTGAGGACGTCGCCGCCGTTGCCCGAGTGGCCGTTGCCGCCCGCCGTCATCCGATCCGCTCCTCGATCTGCTCCATCATGTCGCGCGTGAAGATGGGCAGGCCGTCGACCTTGGTGAAGCTCTCGCAGTCCACCAGGTACTCGGCGCGCAGGATCTTCACCAGCTGGCCCATGTTCATCTCGGGCACCAGCACCCGCTCGTAGGCGCGCAGCACGTCCTCGGTGTTGCCCGGAAGCGGGTTGAGATGGCCGATGTGCGCCGTGGCGAGCGTCAACCCCTTCTCGCGCCGCAGCCGCCGGGCGGCGCCCTGAATTGCGCCGTAGCTCGACCCCCAGCCGAGCACGAGCAGCGTGGCGTCGCCGTCGGGGTCGTCGACCTCGATGTCCGGCACGCGCACGCGAGCCACCCGCTCCGCGCGCAGATGAGTCATGTGCTCGTGGTTTTCGGGCGAGTAGGAGATGTTGCCGCTGCCGTCCTCCTTCTCGAGGCCGCCGATGCGGTGGCGCAGCCCCGGAGTGCCGGGCACCGCCCAGGGACGGGCGAGCTTGCCGTCGCGCGCGTAGGGCATGAATCCGGTGGGATCGGTGGCGAAGTTCGGGTCGATCGTGGGCAGGCTGTCCACCTCGGGCAGCTTCCACGGCTCGGACGAGTTGGCCAGAAAGGTGTCGCTGAGCAGGACCACGGGGGTCCGGTGGGTGACCGCGATGCGGGCCGCCTCGATGGCCGCGTGGAAGCAGTCGGAGGGCGTGCGGGCGGCGATCACCGGCAGCGGCGACTCGCCGTGGCGTCCGTACAGCGCCATCATCAGGTCGGCCGCCTCCGTCTTGGTCGGCATTCCCGTTGAGGGTCCGGCGCGCTGGACGTCGATCACCAGCAGCGGGAGCTCGTAGGCCACGGCCAGGCTGACCGTCTCCGCCTTGAGGTCCATTCCCGGACCGCTGGTGGCGGTGACCCCGAGGTGGCCGGCGAAGGCGGCGCCCAGAGCCATGTTCACCGCAGCGATCTCGTCCTCGGCCTGCACGGTGCGCACGCCGAGCTTCTGGTAGCGCGACAGGCCGTGCAGCAGCTCCGAGGCGGGGGTGATCGGGTAGCTGGCGTAGAACAGCGGCAGACCCGACTGGATGCTGGCCGCGATCAGGCCGTAGGCCATCGCCTGCGCGCCGTTGACGTTGCGGTAGGTGCCGGGCGCCGCCGGCGCCGGGTCGACCTCGTAGTGCACCGCCAGCAGCTCGGCCGTCTCGCCGAAGTTGTAGCCCGCGCGGAAGGCGGCCAGGTTGGCCGCGGCCAGCTGCGGCTTGTCCGCGAACTTGGCCTCAACCCAGGCCACCGTGGGCTCGGTCGGCCGTCCGTACATCCAGGACACCAGGCCGAGCGCGAACAGGTTCTTGCAGCGCGCCGCGTCACGCGGCGTGATGCCGTCGATCTCCTCGGTGGCGCGCACGGTCATCGAGGTCATCGGGACGCGAAAGACGCTGTAGTCGTCGAGCGACTCGTCCTCTAACGGATTCGACTCGTAGCCCGCCTTGCGCAGGTTGTGGTCGGTGAAGCCGTCCTCGTTGACGATCACCGTGCCGCCCTTCTCGAGCGTGCCCACGTTGGTGATCAGCGCGGCCGGGTTCATGGCCACAAGGACGTTGGGATGGTCGCCCGGCGTGAGGATGTCGCGCGAGGCGAAGTGGATCTGGAAGGCCGAGACCCCGTGCGGGGTGCCGGCCGGCGCGCGGATCTCGGCGGGGAAGTCCGGCAGCGTGGCGAGATCGTTGCCCACCACGGCGGTGGCGTCGGTGAAACGGCTGCCCGTGAGTTGCATTCCGTCCCCGGAGTCACCTGCAAACCGGACGACGACGCGATCGAGCTTCTCGAGGGTCTTCTCTTCCATGAATCGGCCGCTGAAGCAGGCCGAACATCGAGTGTACCCAGGCCCGCGGCCGGGTCACACGACTTCGGTAAGAGTTCAGCGGCGCTTCAGCGGAGGCGGCCGCCAGCGCTCCCTCAGCACGCTTCGCCTGGGCTCGTAGAGGCGCATGGCCAGGCGAAAGCGGCCGGCGGGAGAGGGCAGCCAGTTGGCGCGCGCGGCAGCGCCTCGCGGGGCGGTCCTTCCGATGTGGATGGTGAGCGAGCCGTCCTTGCCGCGCCGCAGGCCCGGCGTGCGATCGCCGACGGCGTAGCGGTCGATCGGGTTGTCCACCAGGTAGCGCTCGTCGTCGTACATGGTGAGCGACCAGAAGGCGCCCACGGGCGGCAGCTGGCCACGCGGGAAGCGCAGGGTGTAGCGGTGGCGCCCCCGCAGCGGACGGCCACGGGAATCGGTCAGCGCCAGTGGATAGACGGTCTCCGGCCGCGTGTTGGCCCCGAGCGCGGTGCGGGCGACGACCGCGCGGCCGAGCCAGTGCTTCCCGTAGTCACCGATGAAGCGCCCCGCCACGAGCCAGCCGTTGTTGCGGGCCCGGCTGCGGCGGTTCTCCCGCCGCTCGGCCCGTTCCACCAGGGCTGGGCCGGCCGCCACGGCCGCCTCCAGCGCCGCCCTGGCCTCGCCGCCGGCAGCCCGGCTGGGAGCTCGGCCGGGTCCGATGCCGGCCGAGGCGAACGCGCGCAGCGCGCACGAATCGCCGGCGGGCGGCGGGTTGGCTCCGACGACGGCGCCGACGGCGTCGAGGAAGGCGAGGCCGGAGGGAATGACGGTCGGAGGCTGGGCCGGGAAGCCCGGGAGCACCAGGGGCGCCTGGCGGGCACCGGCGGCCCAGCCGGTCAGGGCGGTCACGCGATAGCCGCGCATCAGGTCGGTGACCGGAGCGAGGTCGGCCCGGCTCTTGACCAGGGTTCGGCCCAGCACCCAGACGAGGTTCGTGGGGCTCTCGATCCGCTTCACCCCGGACGGGAGAGCGCCGGAGAAACCGGGCCCAACGAGAGCGTACGAGCCGGCGCGGGTGCCGGTGGTCCGGCGCCCGATGTAGGCGAAGGTGTTCGAGTACGCGTCGAGATACTGGATCACGTAGTAGCGCCCGGCGGTGTCCGGCACGTCGAACACCCGGGGCCCGGCGGAGAGGTTCACGCGGCCCACCGTGTAGGTGGTGTCCACGTTGGGCAGGACCACCGTCTGCACGGTCGGGTTGGTGAGCGCGCCGATGCTCACCAGCTGGTTCTCGGGGAAGCGCTGAACGGTGCGCTCCACCGAGACCGGCCCGAGGCCGTACACGTAGGCGGCCAGCCCGAGGCTGAAGGCGCGTCGCGCGCTCGGGCTGCCACCGAAGCGCTTCTCGGCTCGCTCGAGCTCCGAGCGGTAGAAGTCGCGGCTTGCCGTCGGGCCGCCTCCGAGCACGCACTCGGGAACGCGGGGGGCGGCGATTGCGGTGCTTGGCGAGAGCGCGGCGGCCAGAGCGGCGGCGGTGCAGGTGAGGAGGGCCAGACGGCGCGGCACGCGCGACAGGGTAGCCCGGGCTCGGCTAGAGTGCCCGCCCCCCGATCCCTGCTGGCAGGCTTATGAACTTCTCGGTACCCAAGGAGGTCGCCGCGGGCGAGACCCGTGTCGCTGTCGTGCCCGAGGTGGCCGACCGCCTGGTCAAGGCCGGCCTCGAGGTGACCATCGAGACGGGTGCTGGTGACGCGGCTCACCAACCCGACGAGGCGTACGTGGAGGCGGGTGCCACGGTCGGGGACGGCTGGTCGGGCGACGTGGTGGCCAAGGTGGCTCCCCCGAGCGCCGAGGAGATCGGCCGGCTGGGTCAGAGCGCGGTGCTGATCGGCTTCCTCCAGCCGCTCACCGCGGGCGACACCATTCGCGCGCTGGCTGAGGCGGGCGTCACGAGCTTCGCCATGGAGGCCATCCCGCGAATCAGCCGGGCCCAGTCGATGGACGCGCTGTCCTCGCAGGCCACCGTGGCCGGCTACCGGGCCGCGCAGATCGCCGCGCAGGAGCTGCCGCGCTTCTTCCCGATGCTCACCACCGCGGCGGGCACGGTGCGACCGGCCAAGGTGCTCGTGCTCGGCGCCGGGGTGGCGGGACTGCAGGCGATCGCCACCGCCAGGCGCCTCGGCGCGATCGTCCAGGCCTTCGACGTGCGCTCGGCGGTCAAGGAGCAGATCGAGTCGCTCGGCGCGCGCTTTCTCGAGCTCGACATGGGCCTCGAGGACGCCGAGGCCGCGGGCGGCTACGCCCGCCAGCTGACCGACGAGGAGCAGGCCAGGCAACGCGATCTACTGGCCGTGGAGATCGGGAAGATGGACGTGGTCATCTCCACCGCCGCGGTGCCCGGCCGGCGCGCTCCTCTGCTCGTGACCGAACAGGCCGTGCGCAACATGGCCCCGGGGTCGGTGATCGTCGACCTGGCCGCCGAGACCGGCGGCAACTGCGAGCTGACCGAGACCGGCGAAACGGTCGTCAAGGAGGGGGTCACCCTGGTGGGGCCGGTCAACCTGCCGGCGTCCATGCCCGATCACGCCTCCTCGCTGTACGCGCGCAACGTGCAGTCACTGCTCGAGCTGATGGTCAAGGAGGGCGAGCTCGTCCTCGACTTCGACGACGAGGTCATAGCCGGCGCCTGCATCACGAGAGAGGGCGAGATCGTCCACGAACGGGCCCGCGAAGCGGCCGGAGCGACCGCCTAGGAGGGCGCCTTCATGGACCTGTTGACCGAGCTGACCATCCTCGTCCTGGCCGCGTTCGTCGGCTTCGAGGTGATCTCGAAGGTGCCGAACACGCTGCACACGCCGTTGATGTCGGCCACCAACGCCATCCACGGCATCGTGCTGCTGGGCGGACTGCTCCTGATCGGCGAGACCGAGGGCTTCCTCAACGAGCTGCTGCTGGTGATCGCCATCGCGTTCGGCACGATCAACATCGTCGGCGGGTTCTTGGTCACGGACCGCATGCTCGAGATGTTCAAACAGAGACCGTCGGTCCGGGACGGGCAGAGCCCGTCCCCTCCCGCGGGGCGGCGCGACTAGGGGATGTACACCGCCAGCTTTCTCCAGGACCCGGACTTCATCCGGGTCCTCTACCTCGTGGCCTTCGTCTGCTTCATCGTCGGCCTGCGCTTCCTGAACCACCCGCGCACCGCCCGGCGCGGCAACATGATCGCGGCCGTGGGGATGGCCATCGCCGTGGTGGCCACCCTGCTGTACGAGTTCGTGGGCGACTACTTGCTGATCGCGCTGGGCATCGCGATCGGCACGGCGGTGGGCGTACCCGCGGCGCGCAGCGTGAAGATGACCGCGATGCCCCAGATGGTCGCGCTGTTCAACGGCGTGGGCGGCGGGGCGGTGGCGCTGATCGCGTTCGTGGAGTACCGCGACGAGCTCGAGCTGCTGGGCGGCAATCCGGAGCTCGAGACCCTGGTACCGATCCTTCTCGCGGCCATCATCGGCTCGGTCTCCTTCTGGGGCTCGAACATCGCCTTCGGCAAGCTGCAGGAGATCCTGCCGGGCCGCCCGATCCAGCTGCCAGGGCAGCAGATCATCAACATCGTCCTGCTGCTGGCGGTGGTGGGCTGCGCGGTGGCCATCGCCGCGGGCACCGAGTCGGAGCTGCTGTTCCTCGCCATCCTGGTGGGAGCGGCGATCCTCGGCAACCTCTTCGTGCTGCCGATCGGCGGGGCCGACATGCCGGTCGTGATCTCCCTGCTCAACGCCTTCACCGGGCTGTCGGCGGCCGCGGCGGGCATGGCGCTCGACAACGTCGCGCTGATCGTCGCCGGCATGCTCGTGGGCGCCTCGGGCACGATCCTCACCACCCAGATGGCCGAGGCCATGAACCGCTCGATCGTGAACATCCTGGCCGGCGGGTTCGGCGGCGTGACCGTCACCTCGGGCGCCACCGGCGAGGACGGCGAGGCCAAGCCGGTGCGCTCCACCGGGGCCGCCGACGTGGCCATCCAGCTCGCCTATGCGTCGAAGGTGGTGGTGGCGCCCGGCTACGGGATGGCCGTGGCCCAGGCTCAGCACACCGTCCGGGAGCTGGCCGACGAGCTCGAGAAACGCGGCATCCGCGTGGACTACGCCATCCACCCTGTGGCCGGCCGCATGCCGGGCCACATGAACGTGCTGCTCGCCGAGGCGGACGTGCCCTACGACCATCTCAAGGAGATGGATGAGATCAACCCGGAGTTCCCGCAGACCGACGTCGCTCTCGTGATCGGCGCCAACGACGTGACCAACCCCGCGGCCCGTGAGAACGAGGGCTCGCCCATCTACGGAATGCCCATCCTCGACGTCGACAAGGCCGCCCAGGTGATCGTCCTGAAGCGGTCGATGAACACTGGCTTCGCGGGCATCGACAACCCGCTGTTCTACAACGAGAACACCGCGCTGCTGTTCGGCGACGCCAAGGAATCGGTCGCGGCGGTGCTCTCCGAGGTCAAGGAGCTCTAGTGGCGAACGCGCTGAAGGGTCGCACGATCTTCATGTCCGGCGGCAGCCGCGGAATCGGGCTCGCCATCGCCGTGCGCGCGGCTCGGGAGGGCGCCCGCGTGGCCTTCATGGCCAAGACGGCGGAGCCTCATCCGAGGCTCCCCGGAACGATCTACACCGCAGCCGAGGAGATCGAGGCGGCGGGCGGTGAGGCATTGCCGATCGTGGGCGACGTCCGCGACGGCGAGCGAGTCGAGAGCGCCGTCGCCGAGGCCGTCGAGCGCTTCGGCGCCATCGACATCGTGGTCAACAACGCCAGCGCGATCAACCTGGCCTCGATGGGCGACCTGGAGCTCAAGCGTTTCGACCTGATGCAGCAGATCAACTCGCGCGGCACGTTCGTGGTCACCCGCGCTTGCCTTTCCCACCTGCGCGAATCGGAACATGCCCACGTGCTGACGCTGTCTCCGCCGCTGTCGGCTGACCCGCGCTGGCTGCGCGGCCACAGCGCCTACACGCTCTCGAAGATGGGCATGACGATGCTCACGCTCGGCGTGGCGGCCGACGAGGCCGAGCACGGCGTGGCCGCCAACTGCCTGTGGCCGCGAACGATCATCGCCACAGCGGCGGTTCAGAACCTGTTGGGCGGTGACGAGGCGATGATCCGCTCCCGCACGCCGGAGATCATGGGTGACGCCGCCCTTGAGATTCTCTCGCGCGACCCGCGCACCTGCACCGGCAACGCCTTTCTCGACGACGAGGTCCTGGCCGAGGCAGGGATCACCGACCTCGAGAGGTACTCGGCGTCGGAGGACGCCGAACCGACGCTTGACCTGTTCGTGGACGGCTGGCCTTAGCCGCTCGCCCTTGACTTCAACCTAACTTGAGCTTGTAGTGTCGTCTCCATGACCACCACCGAAACCTCCCCCAGCCGCCTGATCACCGACGAGGTCACCGGCTGGCCCGGCGTGGAGGCGGGCCCGGGCAGCCGCGGCGAGTTCTCCTTCAAGGTGGGCCGGCGCGAGATCGGTCACCTGCACGGTGACCGCACCGCGCACTTCGGCTTTCCCAAGGATGTCTGGACCGAGCTCTTCGAGGAGCAGCGCATCGACTACCACCCCGTCTTCCCCGGCAAGCCGGGCTTCGGCGCCCGCCGGATCGACACAGACGAGGACGTCCGGGACGTGATCGAGCTGATGCGCGTGAACTACGACCGCGTGATCGCCCGCCACGGGCTGCCGTAAGCGCGGGCGTCACCTGGTGGCGGTGCGCCGGTACTTCGCCACCGCGAGCGGGGCGAAGATCGCGATCAGCACGAAGCACCAGACGATCGCCAGCCAGATGCTGTCGCCGGCCGGCGCGTCGAGCCAGAGGGCTCGCATCGCGTCGACCACGACGCTCACCGGGTTCGCGTCGGCCACCTCTTGAAGGCCGGTGGGCATCGACTCGACCGGCACGAAGGCCGACGAGATGAACGTGATCGGGAAGATCAGGGTGAAGCCCAGCCCGTTGGCCGCCTCGGGCGAGGACACCGACAGCCCGATCAGGGCGAAGATCCACGAGAACGCGAAGCCGAACAACAGCAGCAGGCCAAAGCCGGCCAGGACCTTCGCGATCGTCGCGTCGAACCCGAAGCCGATGATCAACCCGGTGACGAGCAGCACCACGATCGAGAGCGAGTTCGTGAACACGTCGGCCAGGGTCCGCCCCGCGAGCACCGATGCCCGGGCGGTCGGCAAGGAGCGAAACCGGTCGATCAGGCCCTTCTTGAGGTCCTCGGCCAGCCCGAGCGCCGTGACGAAGCCGCCGAAGGCGATGTTCTGGACGATGATCCCCGGGATCAGGAAGTCGACGTAGTCGTAGCCCGGCGTGGAGATCGCGCCGCCGAAGACGTAGACGAACAGCAGCACGAACATCACCGGCTGGATCGTGAAGCCGAGCAGCAGATCCGGATTGCGCGGCAGGCGCACCAGGTTGCGCTCGGCCATCACCAAGGTGTCCGGCACCAGGCGGGTCATGCCGCCACCTCCGTGCGGTCGTCGTGTTCGGCCGAGTGACCGGTGAGCGTCAAGAAGACGTCGTCGAGCGTCGGGCGCCGGACCGCAATGTCGTCCGCTCCCACTCCCGCACGGTCGAGGCGGCGCGCGACCTCCATGATCGCTCCGCCGGAGGAGGAGACCGCGACCCGGATGAGGTCGTCCTCGCGCTGGAGCTCCTCCCCCATGTCCGCCAGCGCGGCCTCCGCCGCGGAGGCTGCGGCGGGATGGGTGAGCTTGACCTCCACTCGTTCACCGCCCACGCGAGCCTTCAGCTCGTCGGCGGTGCCGTCGGCGATCACCCGGCCGCTGTCGATCACCGCGATGCGGTCGGCCAGGCGGTCGGCCTCGTCGAGGTACTGCGTGGTGAGCAGCACCGTGGTGCCGTCGGCCACCAGGCCCTCGATCGTCTCCCACAGCTCGATCCGGCTGCGGGGATCGAGACCCGTGGTGGGCTCGTCGAGGAAGAGCACCGGCGGCCGGGCCACCAGCGCCGCCGCCAGGTCGAGCCGCCGCTGCATCCCGCCCGAGTACGTCTTGGCCACCCGGTCGCCGGCGTCGGACAGCGAGAACCGCTCCAGCAGCTCACGCGCGCGAGACCGTGCCGCCCGGCGCGACTCGCCGTACAGGCGGCCGACCATGACGAGGTTCTCCACGCCGGTCAGGTTGTCGTCGACGGCTGCGTACTGGCCGGCGAGCCCTATCCGCGCCCGCAGCTCACGAGCGTCGGCGGCGACGTCGTGGCCCGCGACCCGCGCGCTACCCGAGTCGGCGGCCAGCAGAGTGGTGAGGATGCGGACGACCGTGGTCTTGCCCGCGCCGTTGGGTCCGAGCACGCCGAGCACCGTTCCGGTCGCCGCCTCGAGGTCCACGCCGTCGAGCGCCCGGACGGAGCCGAAGGACTTGACGAGACCCTCCACGAGGATGGCGGGGCCGTCTTTCGTTTGACTGTTCTGCATGGAAGCCAGTGTCCCGACGGTTTAGGCCAAGATCTGTCCTAAGTGGTCAGAATCATCCCCGGCATGGCCGAGACCACTTCGAGCCGGCTGCTGAGCCTGCTGTCGCTGCTGCAGGGGCGCCGGGACTGGGCGGGCGGAGAGCTCGCGGATCGCCTCGAGGTCTCGGGCCGCACGATCCGCCGCGACGTGGACCGGCTGAGGGAGCTCGGCTATCCCGTCGACGCCGTGACGGGGCCGTCGGGTGGCTACCGGCTGCGCGCCGGCGCGGCGATGCCACCCCTGCTGCTCGACGACGACGAGGCGATCGCGATCGCCGTAGGCCTGCGCACGGCCGCCGGCGCGTCTGTGACCGGCATCGAGGAGACGGCTGTGCGAGCGCTGGTCAAGCTGGAGCAGGTGCTCCCGTCGCATCTGCGCCGGCGCGTGCAGGCGCTCGGGAGCTCCACCATGACGCTGCCCTTCCGCGGCGGACCACAGGTGGACCCCCAGCACCTCACTGTGATCGCGGCCGCGTGCCGCGACCGGGAGCGCTTGCGCTTCGGCTACACCGCGCGCGACTCTTCGGAGTCCCGTCGTGAGGTGGAGCCGCACTCGCTGGTCAACGCCGGGCGGCGGTGGTACCTGGTGGCCTGGGACTGCGGTCGGGAGGACTGGCGGAGCTTTCGCGTGGATCGGCTGGCGCGACCGGCCGCCACCGGCGTGCGCTTCGAGCCGCGCGAGCTCCCGGCCCGTGACGCGGCCGCCTACGTCGGCCAGAGCCTGGCCGCGGCGCCGGCCCGCTACGACGCCACCGTGACGGTCGAGGCGACCGCCGAAGAGCTCTCCTCGAGGCGCTGGCTGGGGGGCACAGTCGAGCCGATCGACGACGAGCGCTGCCTCTACCGGACCAGCGACGACAATCTCGACTGGCTCGCGATCCGCGTGGCGATGATCGGCCACGAGATCGACGTGCACGGACCACCTGAGCTGATCGAGCGGCTGCGCGAGCTGGGTGGGCGCATAACGCGTGCCACCGGCTGAGCGGCAGCCGGCGATGGCGCGCTAGCTTGCGCGCCGTGACGGACGAACCCTTCCGGTTCCAGCTCTCGGACGATGTCCATCTGCGTCTGTTCGAGGAGTCCGACGTCGGGGAGCTCTACCGCTTGATCGACGCGAACCGCACGCTCCTGGGGCGCTGGATGCGCTGGCCCGCCCAGCAGACCCCTGACGGGACACTCGATTTCATCCGCCTCACCCGCGCCCAGGTGAGCACCAACGACGGCTTCCAGGCCGCAGTGGTCGCCGGCGACCGCGTCGCCGGCGTCGTCGGCTTCCACCGCGTGGATTGGGAGAATCGGCAGACCAGCCTCGGCTACTGGCTCGGCGAAGCCTTCCAAGGCCAGGGCACGATGACCCGCGCCGTGACCGCGCTGGTCGAGCACGCCTTCTCCGCCTGGGACCTCCGCCGCGTGGAGATCAGGGTGGCGCCGGAGAACACGCGCAGCCGTGCGATCCCGGAGCGACTGGGCTTTCGCCAGGAGGGCACGCTGCGCGAGGCGGAGTGGCTCGGCGAACGATTCGTCGACAACGTCGTCTACGCGGTGCTGGCGCCCGAGTGGCGGGAGAAGGCCGAAGGCCGGGAGTTCTACGACTCCGTCTACGGGGGCTTCGCCAACGAGGTGAACGCGGCCATCCGCGCCGAAGCCTTCGGCGAGGAGATCGGGCAGAACTCGTGGCTCTCGGCTGACGAGCACCGTACGTTCTTCGGCTGGCTCGGGCTCGACGAGTCCAGCGAGGTGCTGGAGGTGGCGAGCGGATCGGGCGGGCCCGCGCTCTTCATGGTCCGGGAGACGGGCTGTCGAGTGACCGGGGTGGATCTGCACGACGAGGGCGTGGTCGCGGCCAACACGGCTGCTTCGCAGCAGGGGCTCGCCGGCCGGGCCCGTTTCCTGCGGGTGGACGCGCGCGAGGGGCTGCCCTTCGACGACGGCAGCTTCGACGCCCTGGTCTGCATCGACTCGATCAATCACATGTACGAGCGCGCAGCGGTGCTGCGCGAATGGCACCGTGTGCTGCGTCCCGGCGGCCGGCTGCTGTTCACCGACCCGATCATCGTCACGGGTCCCATACGGCGCGAGGAGATGGTGATCCGCAGCCGCGGGATGGGCGAGTTCGTGTTCACCCCGCCCGGCCTGGACGAGGCGCTGCTCGAGGCGGCCGGCTTCGAGGAGATCCGGACGGAGGACAGGACACCGAACATGGCCGCGATCTCGGCCGCCTGGCGGGACGCGCGGGCCCGGCACGAGGGACCGCTCGACGAGATCGAGGGCGCAGACGCCAACGCGAGGCACCAGGAGTTCCTGACCGTGGTGGAGCGCCTTGCCCGCGAGCAGAGGCTGTCGCGGCTGGCCTTCATTGCGCGCCGGCCGGCGACCGGCGCCGCTACTCCCGCGCCACCAAATTCATGACGACGCGCTCGTAGGCCTCGCGCTCGCGGCCCATCGCCGCCCGGTGGGGCGCCACCCGGCGCAGCTCGAACCATCCCAGGAAGGCGCTGTAGGCCAGTCGCGCCCGGTGCCGCGATTGGGCCGGCCCGAACCCGAGGTCGCGAAAGCATCGCTCCAGGAAGTCGAGCCGCTTGTCAGCGACGCGGCGCAGCACCGGCCCGACCACCGGGTCGTTGGCGGCGGCCAGCAGTCCGACGTCGGCCTGACCTTCTGCATCGTCGTCGTCATAGCCCATGGCGATGGCAAGGAGAGAGCGGAGCCGCTCGTCGGGATCGGCGATCGTCACCACCCTCGCGATGACCTCGTCGGTGCCCTCGCGCTCCCAGGACTCGAGGGCTTGCGCGATGAGCTCGTCGCGGTTGCGAAAGTGCCAGTAGAAGCTGCCCTTGGTCGCCCCGAGCCGCAGCGCCAGCGGCTCCACGGCCACCCTGGAGGTGCCCCCTTCGGCGATCGCGAACAGCGCCGCCCGGATCCAGTCCTCCCTCGACAGGGCCACGGCCATACGCTACCGTACGGTCACACCGTACGCCACCGTATGGAAGGAACGTCAAGCCATGGCACACGTGACCAATGTCCACTCACGCGAGATCGCGGCGCCAGCCGTCGTGGTGGGCGAGCTGCTGGACTCGCTCGGCACGCCCCACGATCGGCTGTGGCCCACGGACCTCTGGCCCACCACCCCCTTCGAGATGGACCGGCCGCTGGAGGTGGGAGCGACCGGAGGCCACGGCTCGGTGCGCTACGGCATCGAGCAGTACGAGCCCGGGAAGCGACTCCTGTTCCGCTTCACGCCCGGCGAGGGGCTCGAGGGCGTGCACGGTCTGACCATCGAGCCGCTGGAGACCGGCGGCACTCGCCTCACACACTTCCTCGAGGTGGACACCACCGGCTGGATGCGACCACTGACCCCGGTGCTCCTCGCCTGGCACGACACGATGGTCGAGACGATCCTCGACCGCGCGCAGAGCGAGGCCGAGGGCGACTGGGTCGAGCCGACCCGGTGGCCGCTGTGGCTGCGCGCTGCCAACGGCGCGGAGGTGGCTCTTTCGCGGTGGCGTCCCGGGCACCGCCTGTTTCGCACGGCGGCGGTGCTGGTGCCCAGCGTCCTGCTGGGGATCGCCGTACTGCACGGGGTCTGGGCGGCGGGTTCCTCCTGGCCCGCGCGCGACTTCGACGCGCTCGCCGAGTCCGTCATCTCCAGCGCCGAGATGCCCCCGAACTGGGC
This sequence comes from uncultured Thermoleophilaceae bacterium, assembly GCA_963826165.1. GTDB lineage: Bacteria > Actinomycetota > Thermoleophilia > Solirubrobacterales > Thermoleophilaceae > JACVRW01. The sequence goes on from CAWGWC010000003.1 coordinate 191,707, forward strand.
CACCTGGACGGTGGCGGGCATGCTCACCGGCGCCGCGGGGGCGGTCGCCGCGGTGGGCGCCGGACGCCGCGAGCGCCCGCTGCGCGCGGCCACCTGGACCACGGCCGGCGTGCTCACCGCCCGCGGCGCCCTGTTCCCGCCCGTCGACCTCGCCGGCGGCCTGAACACGGAGGTGCAGCGCCTCGACCTGCTCGTCTACTCACCGCTCTGCCTCGCCCTCGGCCTCGGCGCGGCGATCGTGGCCCGCGGCCCCGCGCGGCGGCGCCCGCTGGGGTCCCGCCATCTCACGAAACGGCCGGCCCGCGCGTCCTAGGGACGTGATCGCCAACGCCGCCGCTCAAGAGATAGACACCCTCGACTGGGAGGACCTGCGCGCTCAGCTGGACGACCGCGGGTTCGCTCTGACCCCGCCGTTGCTCGACGCACCGCGGTGCGACGAGCTGGCCGAGCTGTTCGACGACGGGCGCTTTCGCTCGACCGTCGACATGGCTCGCCACCGTTTCGGTGACGGGCGCTACCGCTACTTCGACCATCCCCTGCCGGAGACGATCAGGACGCTCCGCGCCTCCTTCTACCGGCAGCTGGCGCCCGTGGCCAACGAGTGGGAGAGCCGCCTGGGCGGGCGCGGGGACGAGTACCCGCTCGAGCACGAGGAGCTGCTGGACCGCTGCCGCGCGGCGGGCCAGGAGCGCCCCACCCCGCTGATGCTCCGCTACGGCGCCGGCGACTGGAACGCCCTGCACCAGGACCTCTACGGGGACGTGTACTTCCCCTTCCAGGTGCTGACGGTTCTATCCGAGCCCGGCGAGGACTTCGAGGGCGGCCAGTTCGTGCTGGTGGAGCAGCGCCCGCGGGCGCAGAGCCGGGCCCACGTTCTCGAGCCGGCCCGCGGCGCGTTCGTCATCTTCCCCACCCGCCGGCGCCCGCAGGCCGGCAAGCGCGGCTATCACCAGGTGGGGCTGCGCCATGGCGTGAGCACGATCACCAGCGGCTCACGCACGGCGCTGGGGATCATCTTCCACGACTCGGCCTAGTCGTCCAGCCCGAACTCCGATCGCATGAGCCGGGCAAACTCGGTGTCGGGCCGCGGCCGCGGCTCACCGTCGATGGTCACGTCGACCACCTCGTCGAACAGGGCCATCAGCCCGGTGAGCGGGAGGGCATCGGCGACCGGATCCTCATAGCTCCAGAGCAGGTTGTCGATGGTCCGGCCGCCCGCCTCGAAGGACCAGTAGGAGGCCTTGCCCTTGTAGGGGCAGGCCGTGCGCCGCTCGCTTGGTGAGAGCTCGACCTTCACGTCGTCGCGCGGGATGTAGAAGCGCGTGGGCAGATTGGTCTCGAAGACGAGCGAGGGCCGCGTGGTCTCCGCCACCAGCACGCCCTCCACCTCGATTCGCACGGGTAGGCTGCTGCGCCGGACGTCCACGCGGTGAAACGGATCCCGCGGGTGGGAGAAGATCTCCTCGTCCTCCTCCAGCCAGGTGTCGAAGGCGTCGAAGTCGAGCACCACGTACTCCGAGAGGTCGGGATCCGCGGGCCGGAAGGCAGCGGCGGGCCGGGTGTCCTCCCCGTGGCGGAGGTCGAACGACTCGCCCTCGGTGGAGTGGGCGCTGAACGGGATGCCGGGATGGAGAACGGGGAAATCGGACTCCGTGGGCGCCTCCGACGACGCAACCAGCTCGGCGCTCAGATCCACCATCGGCACCGCGTAGGAAGGCACTATCCGCCGGGGCTCCCAGACCAGCAGCGCATCCCTGGTGTCGGCGACCGGCACGCCGCCGACGTTTGCTCGAATCCGCTTCTCGGTCGGCTGGTGGCGCAGCCGACCGAGGTTCGACCGCATGATGTCACTCACCTGGGCGCTCATTCCTGGAAGGTGCCACATCGGCTGCCGGCTGTCGACGAGAATGTGGGAATGCTTTCGACCACCGACGTCGTGGAACTCACCTCAGCTCTCGTGGCCATCGACTCGGTCAACCCGGACCTCGTACCGGGCGGCGCGGGCGAGACGGAGATCGCGCGCCGCGTGGAGGAGTGGGGACGGGCCCAGGGCCTGGAGACCGAGCTGCTGGAAGACACGCCCGGACGCCCGAGCGTGCTGGTTCGCGCCCGGGGCGAGGGCGGCGGGCCGACGCTGCTGCTGTGCGGACACCTCGACACGGTCAACGTCGACGGGATGACCGACCCTCACCGTCCGAGGATCGACGGTGACCGGCTCCACGGCCGGGGGGCGTACGACATGAAGGCAGGCGTGGCCGCCGCCCTGCTGGCCTGCCGGGAGGCCGCCGGGCTGGGCCTGGCCGGCGACGTGGTGGTGGCCGCCGTGGCCGACGAAGAGCACGCCAGCCTCGGTGTGCAGGAGGCGTTGCGGGCCGTGAACGCCGATGCCGCGGTGGTGACCGAGCCCACGGCGCTTGAACCGACCGTGGCCCACAAGGGCTTCGTGTGGGCGCAGATGGAGGTGAGCGGCCGGGCGGCTCATGGCTCACGGCCCGATGAGGGCATCGACGCGATCGTCAAGAGCGGGCCGGTGCTCTCCGCGCTGGGCGAGCTCGACCACGAGCTGTCCGGCAAGGCCCACCCGATGGTGGGGCGAGGCTCGGTCCACGCCTCGCTGATCGAGGGCGGCGCCGAGCTGTCGAGCTACCCCGCTCAGTGCGTGATCGGGCTCGAGCGGCGCACCGTGCCGGGCGAGACGGCGGCGGTCGTGGAGGCGGAGCTCGAGGCGCTGCTCGACCGCTGCCGCGCCGCCGACCCCGAGCTGCAGGCTGTGCGGCGGACCCTGCTCGTGCGCGAGCCGTTCGAGGTGGACTCCGGCGAGGCGGTGGTGCGCGCGGTGCGCGACGCTCTCGGCGTGGTCACCGGCGTCCCCGCTCCCGAGCCCACCGGCGCGAGCTACTGGGCGGACTCGGCCTTCATCGCGGCGGCGGGCATCCCCACCGTGGTCTTCGGCCCGGGCGGCGAGGGAGCGCACGCGGTGGAGGAGTGGGTGAGCATCCCCGACACCGAGGTGGTGGCGCGCGTCCTGGTGGCGGTGGCGGAGCGGCTGTGCCGGTGAGGGCCGTGGTCAACCCGGGACTCGACCTCGGAGCGGTGCCCGCCCCGGACCCCGGAGCCGCCGCCTTCCACGCCGGCCTGCCCGGCTATCGGCCGACACCGGTGCACCGGCTGGCCGAGCCGGCGGCCAAGCTCGGCCTCGCCTCGGTGGCCCTGAAGGACGAGTCCGACCGGCTCGGGCTGCCCGCCTTCAAGGTGCTCGGCGCGTCGTGGGCGGTGGAGCGCACGCTGCGCGAGCGCCCCGAGGTGGAGCTGCTGGTGGCGGCGAGCGCGGGCAATCACGGGCGCGCCGTGGCTCACGTGGCCGCGCAGCGGGGTCTCGCGTGCCGGGTCTACCTGCCGGCTCGCTCGCTGGCGGCCCGCCGGGAGGCCATCGCCGGGGAGGGCGCCGACGTGATCGTGGTGGACGGCAGCTACGAGGACGCCGTGACTGCCGCGGCTCACGACGGCTCTCGTGCCGGCGTGGCCGAGATCGCCGACGTGGGCGACTCGGGGCCCGCGCGCTGGGTGATCGACGGCTACCAGACGCTCTTCTCGGAGGCGGCGGAGCAGGAGGCGTTCGACGTCATCGTCGTGCCCGTCGGGGTGGGCTCGCTCGCCGCGGCGGCCGCACGCTTCGGCGCGAGCGCCGGGGTGCCCGTCGTGGGCGTGGAGCCGGAGACGGCGAGCTGCCTGGGCGCGTCACTCGCGGCCGGGCGCCCCACTCCGGTGGCGACCCCGGGAACCACCATGGCGGGCCTCGACTGCGCCGAGGTCTCCACGGGCGCGTGGCCCTCACTGCGGAGGGGCATCCACGGAACGATCGCCGTGACCGACCGAGAGGCTGAGTCGGCCGTGCGGGCGCTCGCCTCCGCCGGGCTGGCGATCGGTCACAGCGGCGCCGCAACCGTGGCCGCCCTCAGCGCCCTCGCGACCGAGGAGAGCTGCGCGGAGCTGCGCGATGCGGTCGGCCTGGGAGCCGGCAGCCGGGTGCTCGTCGTGGCCACGGAGGGACGCACCGACCTGGCTCCCTGAGGCGTACCATCGACGCCGTGCCGGAGCCGGGATCCCAGAACGGACCGCGGGGCCACCGCGAGCGGGTGGTGATGGTGGGCGGCGGCTTCGGTGGCCTGGAGGTCGTGGAAGCGCTGAGCCGGGAGGACGTGGAGATCACGCTGATCGACCGCCGCAACTTCCACCTGTTTCAGCCGCTCACCTATCAGGTGGCCACCGGCGCGCTCACAACGGGCGAGGTGGCCTATCCGTTGCGCGCGATCTTCAAGCGAAGGCCCAACGTCCGCGTGCTGCTCGCCGACGTCACAGGCTTCGATCTCGAGCGACGCGTCGTGCGGCTCGAGCCCGAGGTGGCCGAGGCGCCCGAGCGGGAGCTGCCCTACGACACGCTCGTGGTGGCCGGGGGCTCGAGCTACTCGTACTTCGGCCACGAGGAATGGAAGCCGTTCGCCCCCGAGGTCAAGTCGCTCGAGAGCGCGCTGGGAGTCCGCCGGCGCATCCTGGGCGCCTTCGAGGCCGCCGAGCTCGAGGACGATCCGGCTGTGCGCCGTGCCTGGCTGACCTTCGTGGTGGTGGGCGCCGGCCCCACCGGCGTCGAGATGGCCGGCCAGATCGGGGAGATGGCGCAGGACACCCTCTCCCAGGGGTTCGAGACGGTCAGCCCGAGCGAGGAGCAGGTGCTGCTCGTGGAGATGGCCGACCGGGTCCTCACGAGCTTTCCCGAGTCCCTCTCGGCCAAGGCGGATCGCGCTCTGCGCGAGCTGGGGGTGACGCCGCTCGTGGGCCATTCGGTGGTGGACATGGACGCCGAGGGAGTCACGGTCGAGAACCCCGACAAGACGCGCGAGCAGATACCCGCCCGCACGATCATCTGGGCCGCGGGCGTGAAGGCGTCGGCGCTCGCCGCCCGGCTGGCCGACGAGAGCGGGGCCGATCTGGACAAGGCCGGGCGGGTCACCGTGGAGCCCGACCTGAGCATCCCGGGTCACCCCGAGGTTCTCGCATTGGGCGACATGGTCAGTGTCCGCGGCGAGGACGGTGAGCCGGTCGTCTATCCGGGCGTAGCCCCGGTGGCCATGCAACAGGGCCGCCACGCCGCCCGCGTGGTCCGGGCCCGGCTGGCCGGTGAGCCGTCGAGACCGTTCCACTATCGCGACAAGGGCAACCTGGCCACGATCGGGCGGGCGCGCGCGGTGGCCGACCTGCCCTTTCACATCCGTCTCAGCGGCACCCTGGCCTGGCTCTCCTGGCTGTTCGTGCACCTCTGGTACCTCGTGGGCTTCCAGAACCGGATCGTGGTCTTCATCCGCTGGGGCTTCAGCTTCTTCACCCGCGGGCGCGGGGCCCGGCTGATCACCGGCGGCGCCGAGATTCCGGCGGATGCCCAGCCGGCGCCCCACGAGGCGCCGGTGCGCTGAGGCCGCGGCGATGCTCACGAAGCGCGCGTTCCTGGGCGGCGCCCATCCGGCGGCTCAGGGGGGTTGCGGTAAGGCCGTGAACCACGATCGAGACCACGATGCACGCCAGAGTCGTCCAGACGATGATCTCGGTCTCCTCCGTGGACAGCACGCCTGCGGCGACCGCCACGGAGACGTAGTAGAGCGAACCGATCCCCCGCACCCCGAACCAGGCCACGAAACCACGCTCGGCCGCAGGCAGGCCGGATCCGACGAGCGAGGCCGCAACCGCGAGTGGCCGAATCAGCAGCAGCAGCACCGGCACGAGTAGCCAGCCCTCGATACCCGGAGCGGTCAGGGCCGTGGTCCCGAGCATGCTGCCGATTAGCAGGATCACCGCCAGCTCTCCGAACTTCTCCACCGTTTCGGCCCCGTCGTGTACGCGCCGGTTGTACTCGTGTCCGTGCTCGTAGTGGCGAAAGCCGACACCGCCCGCGAAAGCCGCGAGAAAGCCGTAGGCGCCGGCGATCTCCGCCGCGCCGTAGACCAGCAGTACGGCCGGAATGGCCATCCATGGGTCGAGCTGCGGCTCGAGCAGGTCGCGCTCACGCAGCTTGACCGCCACCGCGCCCAAGACGTAACCGCCGGCGGCGCCGATCGCGACGCCCACCCCCACCGCGTAGAGGACATCGGCCACGAGCCAGCTGCCCAGCCAGTCGCTTCCGCCCTTCTCGGCCAGAAACAGGCCAAGAAAGAGGAAGGGAAAGGCGAGCCCGTCGTTGAGGCCGGCCTCTCCGGTCAGCGAGAAGTTGGGCTCGCGTTCGTCCTCGTCGCCCGGCGGGCCGACCCCGACATCGCCGGCCAGCACCGGGTCGGTCGGCGCCAAGGTGGCTCCCAGCACCAGCGCCGCGCCCAGCGACAGACCCATGACAGTGCTGCCGAAGAGTGCGACCGCCGCAATGGTCAGCGGCATCGCGATCACGAGCAGCCGTCCCACGCCGGACCACGAACGCCAGGTGAGGGGACGGTCGAGCTTGAGGCCGGTGGCGAAGAGGGCGATCACGACAGCCAGCTCGCTCACCCGCTCGAGCAGCTCGGCGTCGGAGATCGGATTGAGCCAGCGGACGCCCAGCAACTGGATCACGACCGCGCTCCCCACGCCCAGCCCGAGGTAGATCAGACTGGCCGAGAACGCGCGCTCGTGCTGATGCGACAGAGCGCCTATGGCCGCCAGTACCGCAGCGCCGCAGAACAGCAGGCCGATCGCGTACGGATCGGCAAACGAAAAACCCTTCTCAGCGGCGACGAGCACGCTCCCCGCGTCGCCTCCTGGCGCGCTGAAGATCACTCCCCGCAGGCGGGCAGGGCGCCCACCGTGGGCACGGTCAGGTCCAGTGGCGGAGTCTCCGGAGCGCCGGGCGGCTCATAGGCCAAGGCCAGGGTCATCACGAAGGGCCCTCGCGGCAGCGACCTGCCCTCGCAGAGGCTCGCCGGGCGCCCGAGCGCCCGGTTGCGGGCGACCCTCGTGCCGGTCTGGCCCTCCACCCAGCGGTAGGGGTCGCCGTTGCCGAGGATCATGGCTCTGTTGGCCAGCAGCTCGGTTCCCCGCACCGGCCGGGAGAGGGCGCTCGTTCGGTAGGGCGTGCCGATGACCACGGCGTGGTGGGTCGCGTCGCCGGCCTCGAAGCGGTTCCGGGCCACCCTCGTGTCGTCGTCCTCGACTCGCACGCCGTACACCACGTCCGTGAAGCGGTTCGCGACGACCGCGTTGCCGGCGGCCCGGTCCAGGGTGATCCAAGTCAGCCCCTGCTTGACGTACGGAGGGTCGCTGCAGTCCATGGGAAAGGTGCTTTCAGCCATGCGAGAACCCACCCAGACGCCGTTTACCGCGCCGTCGAGGTGATTGCGGGCGATCCGGTTGCCGGTCGCGCCGTAACGGCGCTCGAACCAGCGCTCCGGGCGGCTGTTCACGTACTCGCCGCAGTTGGTGTAGAGGTAGATCCCACCGGCCGCGTTGCCGCTCAGCCGGTTGCCGACGATCCGGTTGCGCCGGGAGCCGTCGACCGAGATGCCCTCGCGCCCGGTGCCCCAGTAGCGGAACCGAGCGCCTCCCACCGTGAACAGTCCCCCCTGCGGACCGTTCTCGCGAGAGCCGTTGTCGCGAATGTCGTTGTGGGCCACGAGGTTGTCCGTCGAGCCGGCCTCGAGATAGATGCCACTGCTGCCTGCGCCCGTGACGCTCGAACGACGAATGGCCACGTGTGACACGTAGCCGTCCACGAAGATCCCCACTCCCCTGGAGCCGGAGACCCGTGTGCGCTCGATCGCCACGTTTTGGATGCCATGCTCGTACTCGCGCCCCGCCGCCAGCTGACGAAAGCCGTCGCGGGTGATGCGGATGCTGTTGAGAAACCCGCGCACGACGCAGTTGCGGATCGTGATCTGCGACAGGTCGGCATCGACCGGCGCGTGGACGAGGATCCCCACGCCGTCGCGGCCGCTGCCGTCGATGAGCGCCCCTCGGCAGTCGAGCGTCACTCTTGAGGCGGTGACGTCGAAGCCTCCCGTGTAGACGCAGAAGGGGTCGAGCCGCGCGCTCGTCTCCAGGGTCGTGCGCTCCGCGGACGCCGAACACGGAATCTCCGCAGCGGCGCCCTGCGAGGGGCTTGGCAGCACCAGCATCAGTATCGCCGCACATACGGCCCCAGCCCCTCCGGTGTGGCGCGACCTGACGATCGGACGAGGATATGTCCTACAACTCGCCCGCCTCGGTTCCCCGTAGCCTCAGCGTGAACTGCACCGCCGGGCCGATCAGCAGCGCGAACAGCAGCGAGCCGATCCCGACCGTGCCGCCCAGCAGCCAGCCGCCGGCGAGGGCCGAGCCCTCGATGGCGAAGCGGATCGAGCGAACCGAGCGTCCGGTGATCCGGCGCAGGCCCGTCATCAGGCCGTCGCGCGGACCCGGGCCGAGGCGCACGCCCAGGTACAGGGCGCTGCCGATCGCCACCAGCGCGATGCCGCCGAACACGAAGGCGATCCGGGCCGCCAGGGCGCTCGGTGCGCCCACCACGAGCAGGGTCGCGTCGAGGGCCAGCCCGACCACGATGGCGTTGGCGATGGTTCCGGTCCCCGGTTTCTGACGCAGCGGAAACCAGGCCAGCAGCACCAGCACCGACAGGGCGATGGTCGCCGCGCCCACGCTGATCCCGGTCTGCTCGCCCACGCCCTGCGCGAGCGCGGTCCAGGGCGAGCTGCCCAGCTCCGCCCGCACGATCAACGCCTCGCCGGCCCCGAAGATCACGAGGCCGGCGGCCAGCGTGCAGCAGCGTCGCCGGCGAGGCACGCCAGCGCGAGGCGGGCACCGGGGCGCTGGTGGGGGGTGCAGACACAGCGGCCGACACTACGACGACGGGGCGCCGTCGGCGCCCCGTCGCTCCCCCTGTGGATCCGGGTGCAGCTACAGCTGGATGCACACCGCCTTGGTCTCGGTGTAGTTCTCGAGCGCCTCGGCGCCCATCTCCCGGCCCCAGCCCGACTCCTTGTAGCCGCCGAACGGCAGCGCGGCGTCGAACACGTTGTAACAGTTGACCCACACCGTGCCGGCGCGCAGATCGCGTGCCGTCCGGTGCGCCTTGGACAGGTCGTTGGTCCAGATCCCGGCGGCGAGACCGAACTTCGTCTCGTTGCCGACCCTGGGCACCTCGGAGAGATCGTCGAACGGCGTGACCGTGACCACCGGGCCGAAGATCTCCTCGGCCTGAACCCTCATGTTCGGGTCGGTCTCGGTGAGGACGGTGGGCTCCACGAAGTAGCCCTTGCCCTCGATGGCCTTGCCTCCGGCGACCGCCTTCGCGCCCTCCTCGCGGCCCGAGTCCAGGAAGCCGCACACGCGGTCGTGCTGCTCCTGCGAGACGAGCGGACCCATCTCGGTCTGCGGGTCGAGCCCGGAGCCGACCTTGATCTTGCTGGCGTGCTCGGCCACACCCTCGACGACCTCGTCGAAGGACTCCTTCTCCACGAACAGCCGTGAGCCGGCCGCGCAGCACTGCCCGTGGTTGAAGAAGATCGAGTTGGCCGCTCCCGGAATCGCCGTCTCCATGTTGGCGTCCGAGTACACGACGTTGGGCGACTTGCCGCCCAGCTCGAGCGTGACCTTCTTCAGGTTGCCGGCCGCCGCCTGCACGATCATCTTGCCGACCTCGGTCGAGCCGGTGAAGGCCACCTTGTCCACGTCATCGTGGGCGGCCAGGGCCGCGCCGGCGGTCTCGCCGTAGCCCGTGACGATGTTGAGCACGCCCTCGGGCACGCCGGCCTCGAGGATCAGCTCGCCCAGCCGCAGAGCCGAGAGCGGCGTCTGCTCGGCGGGCTTGAGCACCACGGTGCAGCCGCAGGCCAGCGCCGGGCCCAGCTTCCAGGCCGCCATCAGCAGCGGGAAGTTCCACGGGATGATCTGCCCGACGACCCCGACCGGCTCGCGCAGCGAGTATGCGTGCCACTCGGCGCCCGGCATGTAGGGCACGGACGGATGGATCGTCTCGCCGCCCATCTTGGTCGTCCAGCCCGAGTAGTAGTGGAAGTTGTCCGCGGCGAGGGGAATGTCAGCCGCGCGCGCGACCGCCATCGGCTTCCCGTTGTCGAGCGTCTCCAGCGCCGCGAGCTCGTCGCCGTGCTCGAGGATCAGGTCGCCGATGCGCGAGATCGCGCGACCGCGCTCGGACGGCGACATCTTGCGCCAAGGGCCGTCGTCGAACGCCGCGCGTGCCGTCTTGACGGCGCGGTCGATGTCCTCGGAGTCTCCCTCGGCGACGTTGGAGAGCACGTCACCCGTCGCCGGGTTGTGCACCTCGAAGGTCTTGCCGGAGGCGGAACTCACCCACTCGCCCCCGATGAGCATCGGGCGCTCACGCTCTACGAACTCACGTGCAGCAGGATCGATCTGTACCTCGGTAGCCATATGCGTCTCCTCCCAAAGTCAGCCGCGGAGCTATCCGCGGCAACATGACTTCATTACGCTATTCCCGAGACGTTGCAATCAGGTTGCAACGGGGTAGGGAGAAGAGGATGGGCAGCAGTCCCTGGGTCGCTCTCGATGCGACCACCGATCGCCGGCAGCGCGCGCGTGAGCTGATGGAGGCACACCGCCGTGCGATGCAGGGCTCGTCCCACGACAACTCCATCCGCGAGGTGATCCGCGACTCCTGGCGGCGCTCCGCGGCGGCGGGGGTCGACCCGGCAGTGCGCTCGGCCCCGCTCAAGCTGTCGGACAGCCAGACCAGCGAGCGGCTGGAGGCGGGCACGCTGCTGGCCCTGGCTCCTCAGGTGCTGCGCCGGCTGCGCGAGGACGTGCAGGGCGAGGACGAGCAGATCGCGCTGCTCTGCGACACCGACGGCACGATTCTCTGGATCGAAGGTGATCCCGAGGTGCTCTATCGCGCGAACGAGATCCATCTCTCACTCGGGGCGCAGTGGAGCGAGCAGGCCGTGGGCACCAACGCCATGGGCACCGCCCTAGCGGTCGACCACCCGGTGCAGATCTTCTCGGCCGAGCACTTCGCGGAGCCGGTTCACGAATGGACCTGCGCGGCGGCGCCTCTGCATGACCCGGACACGGGCGAGCTGATCGGAGTGATCGACCTCTCGGGCGGGCTGAGCACCGCTCACCCTCACAGCCTGGCGCTGGTGGCCAGCGCCGCTCAGCACATCGAGACCTTGGCGCAACGCGAGCGCCGTGAGTGGGACGCCCGGCTGCGCGAGCGGCACGGCGCACGTGTCTGGGGCGGCGGCGCGCAGGCCCTGCTGACCACGCGGGGCCGGGTGGTGGAGGCGACCTCGCCGGACTGGCTGGGACGGAGAATCGCCCTCCCCGAGAACGGCGAGGTCCTGTCCTTCGAGGGCCAGACATACGCCGCCGAGCCGGTGGCCGACGGCACAGGCTTCCTGCTCGTGACCGCGTCGAAGCGCGCCGAGCCGTTCATCGGCGTGGCGGCGCTCGGCCGCAACCGGCTGCGCGTGACCATCGGCTCGCACACGATCTCGCTCTCGCCGAGACACTCGGAGCTCGTGCTCACCCTCATCCTCCGGCCGGAGGGCATGTCCGCCGAGGAGCTGACCCTGGCGGTGTGGGGCGAGCGCGCGAAGCCGGTGAACGCTCGCGCCGAGCTGTCGCGTCTACGCCGGCGGCTGGGCTCGAGGCTCGAGGCATCCCCCTACCGCCTGCGCGGCGAGGTGCGCACCGACTTCGACGACCTGCGCGCGCTGATCGAGCGAGGGCGTCTGGCCGAGGCGCTCGACCGCTACCGGGGCCCGCTGCTCCCCCGCTCGGAGGTCCCGATCGTGAGCGAGGAGCGCCAAGTGCTCGACGAGCAGCTGCGCAGTGCGCTGCGCTCCCGCGGAAACCCGGCTCTCCTCGAGCGCTGGCTCACCCACAAGGCCGGCGCCGACGACGTGGTGGCCTGCCGCGAGCTGCTGTCGCTACTGCCCGAGGGGGATGCCCGCCGGCCGGTCGCCCTGTCGCACCTGCGCCGCATCACCGCCGAGCGCGAGCGCTGAGCCAAGCGCCGCTCCCCCACCCTCGGCGAACCTCATACCTCAGACGGATGCGCTCGGCTCGTTGATCGGCCAAAGTTCGGGCATGGCCGCAGGCGGAACGCGATCGGGCAGGTTGATCGTCCACTTCCTGGACGTCATCACCCCGTGGGCGGTGGGCATCTTCCTCTTCCTGGTGGTGCTCGACGAGGGCCGGCGCGAGGACTCCTCGGCGGTCATCCTGGCCGGCCTCGTGCTGGTGGTGGTCCAGGCCGTGGCCCTCCATTGGCGCCACCGCCGCCCGGAGCGCGTGACCCTGGCGGTGCTCGCCACCGGCGTCGCCTTCCAGCTGCTGTTCCCGTTGGTGGTGGTGCCCTTCGCCGGGCTGGTCGCCGTGGGGGCGCTGGCCGCGGCCCGGCCACCGCGGGTGTCGCTGATCGGGCTGGCCGGGCTGGTGGCCCTGTCGGCCATGAACTTCTTCACCACGACCGTCGACGACTCCGTCTTCACCATCTGCCTCGCCGTGGGCGCCTGGGCGCTGGGCGAAGCGGTGCGCAGCCGGCGCGCCGCCGTCTATGAGGCGGCCCGGCGCGCGCTGGGCGAGGAGCACGCCCGCATCGCGCGCGAGCTGCACGACGTGATCGCCCACAGCGTGTCGGTGATCGTGGTCCAGGCCTCCGCCGCCGATGAGGTGTTCGACGAGCGTCCCGACCAGGCGCGCCAGGCGCTGCGCTCGATCGAGGCGGCGGGGCGAGACGCGCTGGGCGAGCTGCGCCGGCTGCTGGGCGGCTTTCGCCCCTCCGACGGGCGTGACGGTGTGACGCCCCAGCCCGGGCTCGACCGCGTGGACGAACTGGCCGCGCCCTTGCGGGCGGGCGGGCTCGAGGTGATCGTGCGGCGCGAGGGTGAGCGGGCCGACCTGCCCGCCGGGCTCGACCTGTCCGCTTACCGCATCGTCCAGGAGGCACTGACCAACACGCTGCGCCACGGCCACGCCACCCGCGCCGAGGTCACGCTCAGCTACAGCCCCGACGCCCTGGAGGTCGACGTCCGCGACGACGGGCGGACGACGCCCGTCAACGGCGGCGCTCAGGGCGGGCACGGCCTCGTGGGCATGCGCGAGCGCGCGGCGCTGCTGGGCGGCACCCTGGAGGCGGGCCCGTCCGCGGAGGGCGGCTACCGCGTCCACGCCCGGCTCCCGATCGAGTCCTCGGCGTGACCGTGCGGGTGGCGATCGCGGACGACCAGGCCCTTGTGCGGGGCGGGTTTCGCATGATCCTCGACAACCAGGAGGACATCGAGGTGGTGGGCGAGGCGAGCAACGGGCTCGAGGCGGTGGAGCTCGTGGGCCGGCAACCGCCCGATGTGGTGCTGATGGACGTGCGCATGCCGGAGGTCGACGGCATCGAGGCTACCCGGCGCATAGCCGCCTCCGGCAGCCCGGCGCGAATCATCATCCTCACCACCTATGACCTGGACGAGTACGTGTTCTCCGCGCTGCGGGCCGGAGCCAGCGGCTTCCTCCTCAAAGACGTCCGCCCGCAGGAGCTGGTGGAGGCGATCCGGGTTGTGGCGCGCGGCGACGCCCTGCTGGCGCCGACCGTCACGCGGCGGCTGCTCGAGCGCTTCGGCCGCGTGCTCTCCGAGGAGCCGGCGTCCCCGCGGGATCTCGACGAGTTGACCGAGCGCGAGCGCGAGGTGCTGCGCCTGGTGGCTCTGGCCCTCTCGAACGCCGAGATCGCGTCACGGCTGGTGCTGACCGAGGCCACGGTCAAGACGCACGTGTCGGCAGTGCTGAGAAAGCTCGGCCTGCGCGACCGCGTGCAGGCAGTGGTGTTCGCCTACGACGTCGGCCTCGTGCGCCCGCGCTCCCCCTGAAGTAGGAGCCGAGATCCCATACTCGCGCCCGATGTGGCGCGGCGCCCCCGGTCGTAGCTTGGCGTCATGAGCGCAGCGGCGATCGAACTCAGGGGCCTGAGCAAGCGCTTCGGCTCGCTCCAAGCAGTGCACGACCTCAGCTTCTCCGTGCAGAACGGCCGGGTGACCGGCTTCCTGGGACCAAACGGGGCGGGCAAGAGCACGGCGCTGCGCATGGCCCTCGGGCTGATCAGGGCGAACGCCGGCACGGCCACCTTCGCCGGGCTGCCCTATGACCGGCTGACTCATCCGAGCGCTCATGTCGGCGCGGTGCTCGAGGAGGCGAGCTTCCACCCCGGCCGCAGCGGGCGCAACCACCTGCGCGTGCTGGCGGCCGCCGGCCGGCACCCGAGTTCGCGCGTGGACGAGGTGCTCGACCGGGTTGGGCTCACCGAGGCGGCGGGCCGCCGGGTGAAGGGCTACTCGATGGGCATGCGCCAGCGTCTGGCCATAGCCGCCGCGCTGCTCGGCCACCCCGAGGTGCTCATCCTCGACGAGCCCACCAACGGCCTCGATCCTCCCGGGATCCGCTGGATGCGCGACCTGGTGCGCTCCGAGGCCGCCCACGGTCGCGCCGTGCTGATCTCGAGCCACCTGCTCAGCGAGGTGGCCCAGAGTGTGGACGACGTGGTCGTGATCGCGCGCGGGGTGCTGCGAGACAGCGGACCGCTCGAGCGCGTGCTCGGCGGCGCCGACGGCCCCGTGACCCGCGTGCGCAGTGCCGATGCCGAGCGCCTGGCGGGCCTCCTGCGACAACGGGCGACGCCGGTCGAGCCCGACGGACCGGGCACGCTGCTGGTATCCGGCACGGCGCCCGCGGTGGTGGGAGCGGTGGCGGCCGAGCACGGGGTGGCACTCAGCGAGCTCGTGGCCGTGTCCCGCTCGCTCGAGGACGCCTTTCTCGAGCTCACCGAGGAGGCGGCATGAGCGCGCTGCTCAAGGCCGAGCTGCTCAAGCTCAGCACCACCAGGACCTTCGCCGCGCTCGCCGGCGCGGCGATGGCGACCTCGGTGGCCATCTGCGTCCTCGTGTGCCTGCTCACCGAGCCCACGCAGGAGACGGTCCTCACCGACGTGTTCACCGCCGATACCAGCGGGCTGTTCATCTCCGTGCTGGCCATCGTCGGCATCACCGGCGAGTGGCGACACCGGACGATCACCAGCTCGTTGCTCGCCGCGCCCGACCGTCTGGGCTTCCTGGCCGCCAAGACGCTTGCGTTCGCGGCGGCGGGGCTGCTCCTCTCGGTGCTCATCTCGCTGGCGGTGGCCGTCGCCGGCATGCTCATCCTGACGACGCGCGACCTGCCCACCCCGGAACTCGCCGAGCTGCTCGGCCAGATTGGCCGCAACGCCGAGACGGCCGCCCTGGCGGGCGCCTTCGGGGTGGCCATCGGCTCGCTCGTGCGCAACCAGCCGACGGCGCTCGTCGGCGTGCTGCTGCTCTCGTTCTTGGTCGAACCGGCCGTTGTCGCGCTCGCTCCCGAGGTGGGCCGGTACGGGCCGTTCAGCGCTCTCCCCGCCGCCGTCGCCGACATCCCGGCCGAGGACGTCGGCACCCCGGATGTGCGCCTGCTCTCGCCCGCCCTCGGCGCGCTGGCCCTGCTGGCCTGGGTGGGCGGCCTCTTCAGCCTTGGCGCCGCGCTGCTTCGCCGGCGTGACCTGACCTGAGGCCGCTCAGCGCGACGACTTCACGTCGGTCCCGCCCATGATCGACCAGGCCCGGACGCGCACCACCGGGGCGCCGGGCGCTGGCGGCGAGGCGTCGGCGAGCTTGAGGTCGTTGCCGCCCATCAGCGCAAAACCGCTGAGCTCGACGCGGACGCCAGGCGGCACCACGATGTCCGATCCTCCCATCAGGGAGAAAACCGTGATCTCGGTCTCCATCTCCTCGACGGTGACCCGGCTGAGGTCGAGATCGGCGCCGCCCATCAGGTTCACGACCGTGGACCGCGGCGCGATGCGCCAGCGGCCGGCGTGAGTGCCGCCGCCCATGATCCCAACGATCCAGCGGCGCGACTTGGCGCCAGCGGGCAGCGGGGCGTCCGGCAGGTCTGTGGTGAGGGGCTCGAGCTCGCCCCGCGTCTTGGCAGTGAGGGCGCGATCGAGTCGCTCGGCCAGCTCGTCCAGGGTCAGCCTGCCCTCGCCGGCGGCCACCCGCAGCCGTTCCGCGGCCGCGTCCCGCTCCTGGTCGGACGCTCGCAGGGCCGGGGAGTCCGGGCTCGTGTCGTGCATGTTCGCCGTATACCCGAGAAGCCCCTCGCGGAGTCCGCCGGTTCCGGTTTCCTATACGGTGCCGAGCCCCTGAAGCAGGCAGCTCGCATACGAACCGTCGCCGCGGTCGCGGCGTGCTCCCTGGGCCTGCTCGGGCTGGCCGCGCCCACGGCGTTCGCTGCGGGCAGGGCGGAGTTCAGCGCTCGTGGCGGTATCAACCACGCCTACGTGCTCGACGCAGAGCGTGGCCAGACGCTGCGCCTGGTGAACGCGCGCGGCCGCACCGTCGGTAGCGGGCGCGCCGACCGGCTGGGCAGCAAGATCTTCCGCGAGCTCAGTCCCGGGCCGGGCTACCGGGTGCTTAGCGGCAAAGGCCGGCGGGCGGTGAGCAGCAAGGCATTCAGAGTGCTGCGCGCGGGCGCCAACCCGGGCCGTTCCTTCTACCGGCGAAAGAGCCTGAAGCAGGGGCTCAACTACGTGAAGGTGCGCGACGGCGTGGAGCTGGCCATGACCGTGCGCCTCCCGACCGGGAAGACGCTGGCCGACGGCCCCTTCCCCACTTTCATCGAGCACTCCGGCTATCAGGTGGCGGCGCCCAACGATCTGCTCAGCTCGGTGATCGGCTCGCTCAACGGCAGCGGCGCCCCGCCGGATCCCCTCGCGCCCGCCAGCTCCACCGCGGTGGGCTCGCTGATCGGCCCGCTGCTCGGCTTCGCCGTGGTCAGCGTGCAGATGCGCGGCTCGGGCTGCTCGGGCGGCGCCTTCGACCTGTTCGACCTGCCCACCACGTACGACGGCTATGACGCCGTGGAGACGGTCGCGGCTCAGCCCTGGGTGCGCGGCGGCACCGTGGGCATGGCCGGCATCTCGTTCTCCGGCATCAGCCAGCTCTTCGCCGCGGGCACGCGGCCGCCGCACCTGTCGGCGATCGCGCCGATGTCGGTCACCGACGACCTCTACACCGGCACGGGCTACCCGGGCGGCATCTTCAACAACGGCTTCGCCCAGACGTGGATCGAGGAGCGCATGGCGGACGCGCGACCGGCGCCGGCAGGCGGCCAGCCCTGGGCTCGCGAGTTGGTCAAGCAGGGCGACGAGCGCTGCCGGGCAAACCAGGCGCTGCGCCTCCAGACCCAGGACGCGCTGGCGCTGCAGAAGCGGAACCCGTTCCGCACGCCGTCGCTGTTCGGCCAGCGGGCGCCCGGGCCGTGGCTCAAGCGCGCGAAGGTCCCGGTGTTCCTGGTGGGGCAGTTCCAGGACGAGCAGACCGGCGGTCACTTCCCCCAGAGCCTGAGCTCTCTGAACGGCAGGCCGCGCGTGTGGATCTCGCTGCAGAACGGGGTGCACGCCGACTCGCTCGGACCGAGCACGATCACCCGCTGGGCCGAGTTCCTCAAGCTCTACGTGGCCGGCGAGGTGCCACGGATCCCCGACTCGATCATCGGCCTGAGCGGGGCGCTCTACCAGTTCCTGGCCGACGCGGGCGCGGCGCCCGTGACCCAGTCGCGCCTGGCCGGCTTCACCAGCGTCGACGCCGCCAAGGCCGAATTCGAGAAGGACGCCCGCGTGCGCCTGCTGATGGACAACGGCGGCGGACCGCAGGGACCGGGCTCCATCGGCGCGCCCTGGGAGCTCAACTACGGCTCCTGGCCGCCGCGTGAGGCCCGGGCCAAGCGTCTCTATCTCCGGCCCGGCGGCGCGCTGGGACGAAAGCCGGCTTCGGCGAGCCGCGCCCGCTACACGGCCGACCCGGGCGCGCGGCCGCGCCAGACGCTCCCCGGAAACGGTGCCGAGGACGCGTGGAAGGCTCAGCCTCCGTACAACTGGGCGCCGCTGGCGGCCGGCAAGGGCCTCGGCTTCGTCACGGCCCCGCTCGCCTCCGACCTGGTGATCGGCGGGCCGTCGAGCCTCGATCTCCACCTCAGGTCCTCGGCTCGCGACACCGACCTCCAGGTCACGCTCAGCGAGGTCCGTCCGGACGGTCGCGAGACCTATGTCCAGAACGGCTGGCTGCGCGCTTCGCACCGCAAGCTCAACCCGCGGCGATCCACGGCGCTCGATCCCTTCCCGACCCACCTGAAGGAGGACGCCGCGCCTCTGCCGCGGGGTCGCTACGCGCTGGTGCGCGTGCCGATCTATCCCGCCGCTCACGCCTTCCGGGCGGGATCCCGGGTCCGGGTGACCGTGCAGGCGACCGGTGGCGACCGCCCACGCTGGGACTTCGCCACCCTCGACCGCGGGCGCACTCGCAACACGATCGCACTCGGTGGCGCGCGAGCGTCGAGCCTCGTCCTGCCGGTGCTGGCGGGCGCCACGGCCAAGGGCACCCCCCTGCCGGGCGCCACCGCGCTCCGCGGACAGCCGAGCCGCGCCTACGCCGCGGCCTCCAACGGCGGCTGAGAGCCGGCTCCCAACTACGCGAACGGGACCGGACGGTCCGCTAGCGTCCCTATGTGGTGGTGCCTGGCGCGCCGCCGCTCGAGCGGAAGGGAGCCGCAGATCGTTCAGTCACACCGCAGTGCGGGCGCAGCATGCCTCTGAGGCATGGCGCCGGGCGCCACGACTCCGCGCGGCAGCCGTTGCGCCGCCGGGTTCTACCGAGGCTGGGTGGCCGGGACATCGCCATCGACCTGGGCACGGCCAACACGCTGGTGTTCGTCCGCGGCGAAGGGATCGTCGTGTCCGAGCCTTCGGTGGTCGCGGTGGACACCCAGAGCGGCGCAGTGCACGCCGTGGGCGAGCAGGCCCAGCAGATGATCGGCCGCACGCCGGCGCGCATCACTGCGGTGCGGCCGCTGCGCCACGGTGTGATCGCGGACTTCGAGATCACCGAGAAGATGCTCCGCCACTTCATGGGCCAGGTGCACCGCAGCCGCCACGCGCGCCCGCGGGTGATGATGTGCGCGCCGTCGGGCATCACCGACGTGGAACAGCGAGCTCTGACCGAGGCCTGCGTGGCCGCCGGGGCGCGCTCCGTGCAGCTGATCGAGGAGCCGCTGGCCGCGGCGATCGGAGCCGGGCTCCCGATCGACGAGCCGAGGGCCAGCGTGGTGGTCGACGTGGGCGGCGGCACGAGCGAGGTGGCGGTGATCTCGCTCGGCGGGATCGTGGTTTCGCGCTCGCTGCGGGTGGGCGGCTACGACCTGGACGACGCCGCCGCGGCCTGGCTGCGTACGACCCACGGGCTGGCTATCGGGGAGACCACGGCGGAGCGGGTGAAGCTCGAGGTGGGCAGCGTGACCCCCGACGCCAGCAACGGGAGCTGTGACGTCAAGGGCCGCGACCCGATCTCGGGGCTGCCGCGACAGGTGCAGATCGGCAGCGAGGAGATGCGCAGCGCGCTCGAGGACCAGGTGGGCGCGATCATCGAGGCGGTGAAGGAGGCGCTCGAGGACACACCGCCCGAGCTGGCCTCGGACATGCCGCAGCGCGGGATCGTGCTCGCCGGCGGCGGCGCGCTGCTGCGCGGGCTGGCCGAGCGGGTCGCTCTGGAGACCAACGTGCCGGCGCGCCTGGCCGAGTCCCCGCTCGACTGCGTGGCCCTCGGCGCGGGTCAGGCGCTCGAGGAGATAGAGCTGCTCGAGCGCGCCAGCCCCGGAGGGCTTCGCTAGAGCAGGCTCTCCTGGCCTGCGGCCACGCCGCTGCGGCGGCGCGGGAGGCCGGCGGCCTCGGCCAGCGCAGTCTCGACGTCGGCAAGGATGGCCCGCTCGGAGCGCGACGCCACGATTGGCTCGGTGAGGCCGTCGACGTGGACATAGGTGCGCCGTCCGTCGCGCCGATCCGCACCCTCCAGCGGCACGAGCGCGTAGATGCGATCGGCCCGGACGAACTTCCCGTAGCCGAGCGGGATCATCCTCGGGTCGCGCTTGGCCATTGCGTTTGACGATAGCCGTGAGGGCGGTCGGGACGGTGCCTAGGCGACCGGCTCGGCGGCCGTTGCGCTCGAGCTCCCCTCGCGGCTCGCGCCCGCCTCGCCGCCGGGGCCCACCGGCTTCGAGGCCGCCTCCGTCCCGCGCTCGTCCACGTCCGCCTGGAACAGCGCGTCGACCTCGGCCGCCGCGCTCTTCCCGAGGCGGTCCAACACCGGAGCCAGGGCCGTGCGCAGCACCAGGAGCGCGCGGCCCCAGGGCGGGACGACCACCCAGCGGTTGCGGGCCTCGATGCCGTCGGCGATGGCCTGCCCGGCGTCGGACAGCGGATAGGTCTTGTTGAAGGGACCGGAGAGCTCGTCGCGCATACGACCCACGGCGGGATGGGCGTCGGCTCCGCGCACCATGTCGGTGTCGATGAAGTGGAAGTAGCCCACACCGACATCCACGCCGAGGTGCTTGACCTCTGTCCGCAGGGAGTCGGCGAACGCCTCCGCCCCGGCCTTGCTGGCCGAGTAGGCCGCCATCCCCGGACCGTGGATCGCCGCCGCCAGCGAGGCGATGACCAGCACGTAGCCGTCGCGTTCGATCACCTGTGGCAGGCAGGCCCGCACCGTGCGCCACACCCCGAGCAGGTTGATCTCGATCGTGCGCTCGAAGGCCGCCGGATCGGTCGAGCGGACCATGCCCATCGGTGCGACGCCCGCGTTGGCCATGCAGACGTCGATCCCACCGAAGCGGTCGATCGCACCCTGGACCGCCCGCGCCAGGGCGTCATTGTCGGTCACGTCGCACTCGAACCAGGCGGCGTTCGTGCCGCACTGGGCGGCCACACGCTCGAGCTCCTCGGGCTCGAGGCCCACCAGCGCCACGTTGGCTCCACGCGCGGCCACACGGCGTGCCGTCTCGGCGCCGAGGCCTCGCGCCGCCCCGGTGATGAACACGGTCTTGCCCCTCACGGTCCATTCCATGGCGGGCAGCCTAACCAAGCCCGCGCTAACGTCAGCACGTGATGAGCGAGACGTCAGAACTGGCGCCCCGGCGCGTGGCCGAGCTGCTGCGCGACACCGATGCGCAGCTCGTCGACGTGCGGACGCCGGAGGAGCACGAGGCCGGCCGGATCACCGGCGACGAGCACATCGAGCTGTCCGAGCTGGCCGCCGAGGCGGGCAGGCTCGACCGCGAGCGGCCGCTCGTCTTCTACTGCCGCTCGGGAGCGCGTTCGGCCATGGCCACCAGCGCCTTCCGCGAGGCGGGCTTCGACGCCTTCAACCTTGCCGGCGGGCTGCTCGCGTGGGTGGAGGGCGGCCTGCCCATCGAGCCCGAGGACGGGCACGTGGCCACTCACTGACCGGCGAGCTGGAGCTGGACCTCGTAGGGCCCGCGGCCGGTGAGGCACGCCGCGCCGCAGCGCGCCGCCAGGACCACCGCCTCGTCGATCGGCATGCCGCTGCCCAGGCCGAAGCTGAGGCCCGCGGCGAAGCTGTCGCCGCATCCGTATGAGTCCTTGACCGGGCCGGGCAGCGGCGTGGCCTCCCAGCGGCCCGTCTCGCCCGCGGAGGACTCCCACGCTCCCCCATCTCCGCCGTCGGTGCGCACCACGTAGCGCGGCGCAGGCTCGAGGTCGCCCGTCTCGTAACGCTCGCCCGGGTCGTTGTTGCTGGCCACCAGCGCGTCGAGCTCCACGCCGGCCTCGGCGAGCGTGTCGAGTGCCCGGGCGCTGGACACCAGCGCGCCGGCGCGCCGGGCATGCCGCACGGCCTCGGCGTCGCCCGCGGTGAAGTACACGCCCGCGGTCTCGTCCAGCTCGTCCCACGGCAGCGGATCGGCGCCCGCCGGGCCGAGCCGCCTCCCGATGACCGTGATGGTGCGTTCGCCGTCCGAGTCGAGGTACACGAAGCCGCGGCGCTGCTCCTCGTCGCGCCGGGCGGCGCTAACGCGCAGCCCGAGCTCCGACAGCGCACCCTCCGAGCGGCGGCCGACCTCGTCGCTTCCGAGGGCCGTGTACAGCGTCGCCTCACCCGCGAGCTTCAGGAGCTGGACCCCGGCCACCGCCCCACCGCCAGCGGGCGCCTCGAAGGTGTGCTCGGTGTGGACGATCTCGCCGGGCCGGGGCACCCGCTCCACCGGCGCGAACTCGACCCACTCCACGTGCCCCACCACCGCTACCCGCATCGGAGGCAGCTTCGCAGGAACGCCGTAATTCGGAGCGAACAGAGCACTTGGAGGGGTATGACGCCCACCACGCAGACAGTCCGCGAACTGGCCTTTCTCCCTCTCGAGTGCGATGTGCCCGACGGGCAGACGCTCCGCGACTGGCGCGACCGCAGGCGCCGCTCGGCGGCACCGGCTCGACGCCGCCGCCTCTGGAAGCGCGCGCGCCGCTAGAGGTCAATAGCGTGGCGCCTCCATGGAGGACCCGCTCCGGATCGGGCGGCACGCCGCCGTTCCCCTGGCCGAGATCGAGCTGCGCACCAGCCGCTCCTCCGGGCCCGGCGGCCAGCACGCGAACGTGACCGCGTCGCGGGTGGAGGCGAGCTTCGAGGTAGAGGCGTCGAGGGCTCTGGACGAGGAGCAGAAGCGACGCATCAGCGCCCGGCTGGGACCGGTGGTGCGTGCGGTGGCTCAGGACACGCGCAGCCAGACGCGCAATCGCGAGCTGGCTCTCGAGCGCCTGGCCGGTCGCCTGGAGTCGGCCCTTCACGTGCCGAGGCCGAGGCGGTCGACCGGTCCCACCGCCGGCTCGCGGCGGCGGCGGCTCGAGGGCAAACGGCGCCGCAGCGAGGTCAAGCGCGCACGACGTCGGCCGGCCACCGACGATTGACGATCCGGCGGGGCGGCTCTAGCCGTCGCCGGGGGGAGCCTGCGCGCCGCCGCCCTCCCCGCTCTGAGGCGGGGGTGTGGGCGTGGGCGTGACCGGCGCCGCATCGCCGCCGCCCTGCGCCGGCGGCGTGGGCGTGACCGGCGTGACGCCGCCGGTACCGCCGCTGGGCGGCGTCACGGGCGTGACCGGAGTGGCCGAGGTGTCCGTGGTGTCGGTCCGCTCGGTCTCGGTCCGCTCGGTCTCGGTGTCCGTGTCGTCGCGGCTCGGTGCGGTGGTGGTCGGCACGCCCAGGTCAGCCGGTGCGTCTCCGCTGTCCTCCGAGTCCCCACCCGCGCTGACGATCAGCACGATCAGCAGCAGGAAGATGGCGCCGAAGGCGCCGATGGCGATCGCACGGCGACGCCGGTAGACGGTGTCCGGCTCGCGGCCCGGAGGGCGCCGGGGCTCGTCCGGTCCCCGCCCGCCGGTCTCGAGACGGCGTGTGGGCTGGTCGTCCACGAACGGCGGAAGGTAGCAGTCGCCTCGCGGCCCCGCGAGTGGGCGCAAGGTGGGTGTCAGCAGGGATTTCGCAGCCGCCCGGGCCGCGCTTGCTCGCTACGCGTAGTGCAGGTCCGCGGCCTCGTCCTCGCTCACCGGGCGCTCGCAGGTGGGGCACCACCAGCGCGCCTCCAGCGAGCTCCCGCAGGCCTCGTGACGGGGCGGCTCGGACGAATCGCGGTTGCGGGCTCCCCAGTCGGCGAGCATGCGCAGGGCGCCGGCCAGTTCGTGCCCCGAGGCGCTCAGCTCGTAGACGAAGCGGCGGGGGCGCTCGGAGTAGAGCTGGGCCACCACCAGGCCCTCGCCCTCGAGCCGGCGCAGGCGCTGGCTCAGGACGTTGGGCGCGATGCCGCCGAGCCCGTCCTGAAGGTCACCGAATCGCCGCGGGCCGTCGAGCAGCGCCTCGACGATCAGGAGGGTCCAGCGATCTCCGACGCTGTCGAGGGCGGCCGCGAGCGGTGAGGGCGTATCGGCCATGAGGCCGAGTTTCGCACGGCGAGCGGATCTGTATAGTCGCTAGCAATTTGCAAGTGACTACGGGAGCCGAGCATGAGGGTCGCTGAAACCCTGCAGGAGGCGATCGCGGAGGTCGCGGAGAAGGTTGGGCCGTCGGTGGTCGGGCTGGGGCGCGGCTGGGGCTCCGGCTCGGGAGTGATCATCGCCCCGGGCCAGGTGCTCACCGCCGCCCAGAACCTCCGTCGTGACGAGATCACCGTGGTCTTCAGCGACGAGCGGCGAGCCACCGCCACCGTGACCGGAGTGGACGCCGATGTGGGCCTGGCCGTGCTGTCGGTCGACACGGGCGAGCTGCCCGCGGTGACCTGGGAGCCGGCGGGCGAGCCGGGAATCGGTGCCGCCGTCGTGGCCCTGGCCGATCCGGGTGGCCGCGGGCTGCGGGCGACTCAGGGGTTCGTGTCGTCCGCGCCGCGGAGCTTCCGCGGTCCCCGAGGGCGCCGCGTGCGCGGCGCGATCGAGCACAGCGCGCCGCTGCCGCGCGGGTCGTCCGGGGGCCCGCTGGTAAGTGCGGCGGGCAACCTGCTCGGCGTCAACAGCGTGCGCCTGGAGGGCGGCCTGATCCTCGCCGCACCCGCCGGCGAGGCGGTCAAGCGACGCGTGCTGGCCCTCGCGCGGGGCGAGACGCCGGTGGCGCACCGGCTGGGCGTGGCCGTGGCCCCGCCGCGGGTGGCGCGCCGGATGCGGCGCGCGGTCGGGCTCCCCGAGCGCGACGGCCTGCTGGTGCGGGCGGTGGAGGACGACAGCGCCGCGGCCGTGGCCGGGATCGAGCGCGGAGATCTGATCGTCGCTGTGGGCGCCGGCGAGCTCGACGGGATCGACTCCCTCTACAGCGCGCTCGACGCCATCCCGGCAGAGGGCGGCGAGCTCGAGCTCGTCGTCGTCCGTGGCAGCGACGAGCGCTCGGTCACCGCGAGCTTCGCGTCGTGAGCGCCGTGGCCGAACATCCCTCACCTGTCGACCCCGCCGAGGCCGAGGCGCTCGACGCCTATTCCCGTGCTGTGGTCGCCGTGGCCGAACGGCTCGCGCCGTCGGTGGCGAGCCTTCGCGTGATGCGCCGCACCCGGGGCGGACAGGTCCCGGCGGGCGCCGGCAGCGCGGTGGTGCTGACCCCGGACGGATTCCTGCTCACCTCGGCTCACGTGGTGGGGCGTTCGAGCGCCCGCGGGCGGGCGAGCTTCGCCGATGGGAGCGAGGCGCGCTTCGAGGTCATCGGCCGGGATCCGCTCTCCGACCTGGCGCTGCTGCGAGCCGACGGCGGCGATCTCCAGGCCGCCGAGCTGGGCGATGCGGAGCGACTCAAGGTCGGCCAGCTGGTGGTGGCCATCGGCAATCCCAACGGGCTCGGCGGCTCGGTCACCGCAGGAGTGGTGTCGGGCCTGGGCCGCTCGCTCCCGGCCCGCTCGCGCCGCGCCCAGCGGGTGATCGACAACGTCATCCAGACCGACGCCGCGCTCAACCCCGGCAACTCCGGCGGCGCGCTGTCCGACAGCCGCGGCCGCGTGGTGGGCATCAACACCGCCGTGGCCGGCGTGGGCCTCGGCCTGGCGGTGCCCATCAACGAAGCCAACCAGCGCGTGGTGGCCAGCCTGATGGCCGACGGCCGCGTGCGGCGTGCCTATCTGGGCATCGCGGGAGGTCCGCGTCCCGTGCCGCCCGCCGCTCGCTCAGCCGCCGGCACCGACACCTGCATCGAGGTGGTGGAGGTCGTGGACGGCAGCCCGGCCGACCGGGCCGGCGTGCGCGCGGAGGATCTGATCCTGGCCGTGGACGGCTCTTCGACCGCGCGCGTGGAGGACCTTCAGCGGCTGATGGTGGCCGACCTGATAGGCGTTCCGGTCACCGTGACGCTGTTGAGAGCAGGCCGGACGCTCGAGCTGGAGCTCGTGCCGGCGGAGCTCGACTGATGGGTTCTCCCACCCCCACGCTCTACGAGTGGGCCGGCGGCGCGGAAGCGTTCGGCCGTCTGACCGAGGCCTTCTACGCGAGGGTGCGTGAGGACGAGCTGCTCGAGCCGGTGTTCCGAGGCATGGACGAGCATCATCCGGCCCACGTGGCCCTTTGGCTGGCCGAGGTCTTCGGCGGGCCACCGCGCTACACCGAGGAGCGCGGCGGCTATCCCCACATGCTGGAGAAGCACCGCGGCCGTGCCCTCACCGAGGAGCAGCGCCGCCGCTGGGTCGAGCTCATCTGCGACGCCGCCGACGACGCGGGCCTGCCGGCCGACCCGGAGTTCAGGTCGGCCTTCGTGGCCTACATCGAGTGGGGCACGCGCCTGGCGGTGGGCAACTCTCAGCCGGGCGCGGAGCCGCCCCCGAAGGCGCCCGTGCCCCGATGGGGCTGGGGCGAGGCCCCGCCGTACCTGCCGGGTAGCTGAGGCGCCGCCTACAGACCCGGGATGTGCCGGACCGCGTAGCCGGCCGTGGGCCGGTCGGCGGTCTGCCAGCGGGTGCCGGCCGTGTCCTGGCCGCTCGTGTCGAAGCGCAGGCCGGCCACGTACATGAAGATGTGGCCGCTGTTGGCGTAGATGGTGATCCAGCGGCCGGGTCCCGGGGCGCCGTAGCTGACGAACGCGCCCGAGGTCATCGGGCTCTCCAGCAGGCCCGCCCCGGCCAGCGCGAACGAGACCGAACCGGAGCAGTCGTAGCCGTTGTCGCGCCAGGCGCCGTGGCCCCCACCCCACTTGTACGGGGTCTTGGCGATCTCGTTGGCGGCCAGGATCACGCGCTTGACCACCTCCGGGGCGTTGTGGGGAGCGATCGCGGTGCCGTCGGGCAGCACGCGGGCCTTCGGGCCCGTGCGCAGGAAGGCGCTGGTGTTCAGGTACGAGCGGAAGTTCCTGAGCGCGGCCTGGGCCTCGCGCAGCTCGGCGCGCACCTCGGCGTCGGTGGGGGCGCCGGGGCTCGGGCCGTCGTCGGCCGGGCTGGCCGCCGTGATGTCTCCCGAGCCGGCGCCGCGCAGCTCGACCACCCTCGCCTTGGCGGGTTCGCCGCGCCCGGCGGGTTCCGCCTCGGCCAACTGCTCGCGGCCGGCCCGGGCGGTGTCAGGGGTCAGCACCACCTCGTCCGCGGACGCAGCGGTGGCGCTGGGGTGCTCCGATCGGGTGCTGGCCGGGCCGCAGCCTGCCGTCGCCACCGAGGCGAGGGCAAGCAGGGTCAGCCCGAGGCGCGCTCTTGTTGGTATTTGGACTTCCATTCCGAGTAGGGCATCCCGTAGACGATCTCCCGGGCCTCCGCATCCGCCAGTTCGACGCCTCGCTCCTCCGCGGCTTCGCGGTACCAGCGAGACAGGCAGTTGCGACAGAACCCGGCAAGCTCCATCAGGTCGATGTTCTGAACATCGGTACGAGAGGCCAAATGCTCAAGCAGCCGCCGGAACGCGGCGGCCTCCAGCTCGGTGCGAGTGGCTTCGGCCATGGATCTGGAACGATAGGGAGGATGACCACACCCGACCGCCACTCGAGCAAGATCCCGACCGATCCCAGCGGGATCGACCAGCCCCACGACATTCTCGCCGCCGAGGAATTCGGCATCGGCACGCGTGACCCCCGCTTCCCCGCCGACCCCAGCGGCAGCCATGAGCCTCACGACATCCTCGCCGCCGAGGAGTTCGCCATGCCCGCTCCAGGCCCGGCGGCCGAGACTCCCGGCATGGCCCGCCGCGCGGCCGATCCCCGCGCCCTGATTCCCGTCCTTCTGCTGGCGCTCATCGTGCTCGCCGTCCTGCGCCGGCGGGCCTGATCTTGGCGGAGCTCTCACCGGCGAACCGGGTGGCGATCACCGTCGACCGGGCCCTGTGCATCGGCTCGGGCGACTGCGTGGACACCGCGCCCGACGTGTTCCAGCTCGACGAAGAGGACAAGGCCGTGGTGGTCGACCCGGACGGCGCCTCGGTCGACGACGTGCTGGCCGCCGCCGGCAACTGTCCGGTGGCGGCGATCTTCGTCGCCGGCGAGGACGGCGACCTCTACCCCTAGATGGCTGTCCGGCGCATCATGCCCTACCACGAGTCAGCGGACTTCGACGCCACGCGCCTCTTCTACACGCGGGTGCTCGGGCTCGAGGAGGGCAGCTTCGGCGGCGGCTACATCGGCTTCGGATCCGGCGAGGCGCAGGTCGTCTTCGCGCCGCCGGGCGTCCAGCCAGTGCTGCCCGACATGGGCGTGGACCTCGACTCGCCCGAAGCCGTCGATGCGGCGCACGCCGAAGCCGTTCGGGCCGGGCACGAGGTCATCTACGGCCCTGTGGACGAGCCCTGGGGTGTCCGTCGCTTCTTCGTTCGGGATCCGCATGGCGTCGTGATCAGCGTGCTGGCGCACGCCTGACCGGGATCAGCGACCTCCAGCGCCAGGCAGGGGTTTGCCGGCGCTAGCCGCGTCCGTAGACCAGCTTGAGCAGCCGGTCCACCAACTTCGTGCGGCGACTGCTGTAGGGCATCATGTGCAGCTCGCGCTTGAGGGGCGCGAAGCTCGTGACGAGCACGGTCTGCTTCTTCGTGTACTTGCGGATCCCGTCGGCACCGTGGCGGGAGCCGAGTCCGGACTGCTTCCAGCCCCCCATCGGCAGCTCGAGCGCCACGTAGTTGACCTGAGCGTCGTTGACCGTGACCGCGCCCG
The DNA here is from genome assembly GCA_963826165.1 of uncultured Thermoleophilaceae bacterium. Taxonomy (GTDB): domain Bacteria; phylum Actinomycetota; class Thermoleophilia; order Solirubrobacterales; family Thermoleophilaceae; genus JACVRW01. Next base: position 220,164 of record CAWGWC010000003.1, read on the forward strand.
CCTCGATGCGGCGCGCCAGGCGCTCGCCCTTGCGGGCGTCCTTGGTCCAGACCGACGCCTGGAGGCCGTAGGGGGTGTCGTTCGACAGGCGCACGGCCTCGTCGGCGTCGGCCACCCGCATGATCGGCACCGTGGGGCCGAAGGTCTCTTCGCGCATGCAGTCCATGGTGTGGTCCACGTCCACGAGCACGGTGGGCTCGAACCAGTGCCCGCCGTCGTCGCGGCGGTTCCCGCCGGTGAGCACGCGTGCGCCCTTGTCGACCGCGTCGGTCACGTGGCGCTCGACGATGTCCGACTGCGGCGGGTGGATCATCGGGCCGAGGTCGGTCGAGCCCGGCCCCGCGGGCCGGCCCTGCCGCAGGGCGTTGACCTTGTCGGCCACGAGGCCCACGAACTCCTCGTAGATCGGCTCCTCCGCGTACACGCGCTCGGTGGAGATGCAGGTCTGGCCGGCGTTCTGCATCGAGTAGTGGACGGCGGCGTTGGCCGCCCGCTCGAGATCTGCGTCGGCGCAGACGATCATCGGGTCCTTGCCGCCAAGCTCGAGTGCCACGGGGGTGAGCGTCTCCGCGGCGCGCGCCATGACCTTCTTGCCCGTGGCGGTCGAGCCGGTGAACATCACGAAGTCGACCTCGTCGATCAGAGCCTCGGCGGTCTCGCCGTAGCCCGGCACCACCTGGTAGACGTCCTCAGGCAGCCCGCACTCGCGCAGCATCTCGCCCATCAGCATCGAGGTGAGTGGCGTGACCTCCGACGGCTTGAGGAGCACGGCGTTCCCGGCGGCCAGCGCCGGGATGCAGTCTCCGAAGGAGTTGGTGAGCGGGTAGTTCCACGGTCCGATGACCCCCACGACCCCGACCGGGGCGTAGCGCACGATCAGCTTGCGCCCCTTGGCGAAGGGCGAGGCCGTCTTGACCTTCTCCTCGGCCAGGTACTTCTCGGCGTTGGCGGCCCAGAAGGCAAAGGCGCCCTCCGCGTACCCGATCTCGGCCATGAGAGCGTCCTCGTAGGCCTTGCCGGTCTCGGAGACGATCGTGTCGATCACGCGCTCGGAGTTGGTCGTGATCCACTTTCGGCAGCGGTTGAGGACGGCCGCGCGACCCTCGAAGCCGAGCGCCTCCCAGCCGGGCTGGGCGCGCCGGGCGCGGGCCACCAGCTCGGCCACCGCGTCGGGCTCCACCACCGCCACGCGGGCCACGGTCGCCCCCGTAGCCGGATCCTCGACCTCGATCGCCCGGCGCGCGGACGGCGAGGGGGGTGTCGGGGCCGACTGGGTCTCGGCGCCGGCTTCGGAATAGGTGCTCGTCTCGGCCACGTGTCCTCCTGGATCGTTGAAGAAAACCTACCCCGCGCGCGCCCGGCGGCGCTCACCCTGCTTGCGCAGGATCCCGACCGCGCGCAGGGAGTGTCGCCCGGCCATGGTGCTCGTGCGGGCCACCCAGCCCCGCCAGCGCGGAATCACGGCCACGAGCTCCTTGGAGTCGAGCAGCGCGACGGTCCGGTCGGCCACCTCCTCGGCGCTCAACAGGCGAGGCGCGGAGTAGACCATCGCGGCGTCCTGGTCGTGCCGGCGTTCGCGCACCATCTCGGTGTCGGCGGCGTCCGGGCACACCGCGTGCACGGTGATGGGCAGCCGGGCCACGTTGAGGTCGCCCTGAAGCGAGGTGGTGAAGCCGAGCACCGCGTGCTTGGTGGCGGCGTACACCGCCAGGCCGGGGACAGGCGACAGTGCCGAGAGCGAGGCGATGTTGATCAGGTGCTTGTTCTGGCCGGGCCCGTCGCGCATGGCCTCCACGGCCGCGCGCGATCCGTACATCACGCCGAGCAGGTTCACGTCCACGAGCAGGCGCACCTCCTCGTCGGAGTGCTCCCAGGCCTTGACCGTGCGCAGCAGTCCGGCGTTGTTGACCCACACCTCGAGCGGCCCGCGTTCGGCGGCCAGCCGAGCCGCTTCGCGATGTCCGTCCGGATCGCGCACGTCGAGGACCATCGAGAAGCCACCCACCTGCTCGGCCGTGACGGCGGCGGACTCGGCGTCGATGTCGGTGCAGAGAACGGTGTAGCCACGGCCCGCCAGCCGGCGGGCCACCTCCCGCCCGAAGCCGCGGCCCGCTCCGGTGACCACGGCGACCCCCGCCATCAGACGGACGAAGAGGCGGCCATGCGGTCGTCAGGCACGGCCACCGATCCGAGCGGCCGCCTGATGCCCTCGGCGCGGCGGCGCTCGGCGCGCAGCAGGCGCATGTAGGGCTGGTAGTCGACCTGGATCGTGTGGCGGGGCGAGGCCACGTAGCGCCGGCGCATCGCCTCCTCCTCGTCGGCGATCTCGGTGCGCATGACCTCCGGCTCGGGAAGTGCCGCCCGGCCATCGAGCAGGTCGGCGATCCACTCGGCCTGCAGCTCGGCGATCGGCATGATCGCCCCGAGCGGCTGCACGAGGCCGACGAAGTAGAGGCCGGGCCGCTGTGGATGCACCACGCGCCGGAACAGCGAAACCCGGTTGCCGCCGGTCTCGATGACCTCGGAGGCCAGGAAGGGAAAGGTGATCTTGTAGCCCGTGCACCACACGATCGTGTCGACCTCGGCGCTCGTGCCGTCCACGAAGTGCACGCTCGAGCCGTCGATGCGGGCGATGTTGGGCTTGACCTTGATGCGCCCGTGACCGATGCGCGGCAGCAGGTCGGAGGAGATCGTGGGGTGCGCCTGGCCGAGCTTGTGGTCGGGCTTGGGCAGCCCGTAGGCCTCCATCTGGCCGGTGGCCTGCCTGAGCTGCTGCATGAACAGGAAGCGGGTGAAGCCGAAGGGCAGGCGAGACATCCAGCTCGGAGCGAGCTCGTCGGTGGGCTTGCCGCCGATGTACTTGGGGATCACGTAGGCGCCCCGGCGCATGGCCAGGTAGGTGATCTCCGAGTGGCGCGAGGTCTCCACCGAGATGTCCGTGGCCGAGTTGCCGATGCCGAGCACCAGCACCCGCTTGCCGATGAAGCGCTCGTCGGGCTCGCGGTAGTGATGGGCGTGCAGCTGCTCGCCGGTGAAGGTGTCCTGCCCCGGGAACGCCGGCTCGGGCCAGCGCGGGTCCCAGTGGTGTCCGTTGGCCACGAGCACCGCCTCGTAGCGGTGCACCGTCCCGTCCTCCAGGGTCACCTCGTAGCCGCCGCCGGGCCCGGCCTCGACGGCCGTGACCTCGGTGTTGAAGCGGATTCTGTCCCGGAAGCCGAAGTGGTCCACGTAGTCGTCGAAGTAGGCGGCGATCTGCGTGTGATGCGGATAGTCCGGATAGTCGTCCGGCATCGGGTAGGTGGCGTACTCCATCATCCGCCGCGAGGTGTTGATGAACAGCGAGCGGTAGGCCGACGACATCCCGTTGTCGTTGTCGTAGCGCCAGTTGCCCCCGACCCCGGACCCCTTTTCAAAGCAGTCGAAGTCGATCCCGCGGGCGTGCAGCACCTGGCATGCGGCAATGCCGGATGACCCCGCGCCGATCACGCACACCGTGCCCATGAAGCGCGACGAGCCTACCAAGTTGGCCAGCCAGCCAAGGTAGGCTTCGCCGATGCCCACGATCGAAGCGAACGGCCAGACGCTCTACCACGAGGTGCACGGAGAGGGGGAGCCGCTGCTGTGCGTGATGGGGCTCGCCGCGGACGTCCTGGCGTGGACGCTCCAGGTGCCGGCCTTCTCGGCCGCGCACCGGACGATCATCTTCGACAACCGTGACGTGGGTCGTTCCTCGATGGCGGACTCGGACTACGAGATCGCGGACATGGCGGCCGACGCGCTGGCCCTGGCCGATGCGCTCGAGCTGGACAGCTTCCATCTGCTCGGCGTGTCGATGGGCGGGGCGATAGCGCAGGAAATGGCCTGTCGGGCGCCCGAGCGCATCCGGACGCTCACCCTCGCCGTGACCTTCGCCGCAGGCGGCCCCTGGGCCCGCAAGCTGAGCGAGGTCTGGGGCTCGCGCGTGCACAAGGTCACGCACGAGGAGCACATGGACGAGCTGATGCTGCTCAACCAGTCCGAGGAGTTCTTCGAGAACCCGCAGATGGTCGAGTTCGTTCGCGGGATGATGCTGAACAACCCGCATCCGCAGCCGCCCGACGCTTTCGGGCGCCAGCTCGCCGCGTCGAGCCGGCACGACACCCGCGACCGGCTGGGCTCGCTGTCGCTTCCCGTGCATGTGGTCGGAGCCGAGCACGACATCCTCGTGCCGATCTGGAAGTCCCGCGAGCTGGCCGAGCTGATCCCGGACGCCAGGCTCACCGTGATCGAGCGCGCTCCGCATGGTTCGAACGTCGAGCGCGCCGAGGAGTTCAACCAGCTGGTGCTCGGCTTCATCGCCGAGACCAAGAGCGCCGCTACCGCCTGAGCATTCGCTCGCGCAGGGCGGCCAGATCGGCGTCGGTCAGGCCGCCCTCGCGCAGCCGCAGCTCGAGTTCGCCCTCGTCGATCAGGGCGCTGAGGAGGCGCCTGGGCCACGGCCGCACGACGCGCGCGCTGCGCTCGGGAAGCGCTCGAGGTGGGCCCCGCGGGAGTCAGGCGATCGAGCGAGTCGGCCCGGACGACTGCGCCCCAGCGCGTGGTGCCGCCCCCGGTGGCGGGCAGGCCGCCGAGGTCGCGGGCGTTGTGGACGCCGTCCAGGTCGAGGTGCCGGGCAGCGCTCAGGACAGCTCGGACACGGCCGTCTGAACGTCGGCGCTGATCGGCGCCGCGCGGTCGAACTCCACGATCTCGAGCACCCGGGCCACCGGGCGGCCCTCCGGCGCGACCACTCTCAGCTCCTGGCGACGGCTTGACAGGCGCCGCACGAGCCCGAACAGCATGGCCACTCCACTCGAGTCGATGAACTCGAGGTCGGACATGTCGACCACGAGGCCGCGGGCGTTCATGGGCATGGCCTCTGCGATCCGCTCACCGGTCCCCGATGCGCCGGCGATGTCCAGCTCCCCGGTGAGGCGCGCGACCACCACGTCGCCACGTTCCTCGATTGCGAGCTCGACGAGCCCCTCGTTCACCGTGTGCCTCCGTTGCCGACCAGCCTGCGAGTCATCCGCACCGTGGTTCCCTCCGGGGACGGTGCCACGTCAACCGTATCCGTCAGCGCCTCGATTAGCGAGAGGCCGCGGCCCTGGTCGCCCTCGCGGGGAAGCCGCCAGGCGCCGAAGTCCCGGACCGAGAGCTCGATCAGACGACGGTCATCAAGGCGTCCCGCCACCTGAAAGGGCAGCCCGGCCGCGCCTCCGGCGTGTTCGATCGCGTTGGTGGCTGCCTCGCCGGCCGCGGTCACCAGCTCTACCATCTCGGCGTCGTCGCAACCGGCGTGACGCAGCCAGCGCCGCAGCATCGACCGCATGGGCGCGAGGGATTCGGGCTCGGCCGGGAAGCTGATGCGGAACCGATCCGGGACGGGCAGGTTGTGGAGGGCCAGGATCGCCACGTCGTCGGTGACCCCGTCCTCGGGCAGCAGCGTGGCCAGCAGGTGATCGCAGAGGCTCTCGGGATCGCCCGTCGCCTCGCCCACCCGCTCCGCGAGCCGGGCCATTCCGTCGTCGAGGTGCTCGCCGGGGCGCTCGATCAGCCCGTCGGTGTAGAGCACGACGGTGCTGTCGGGGTGCATCCCGGCCGTCGTCTGCTCGTAGGAGGCGAACGGAAGCACGCCGAGCGGCACCGAGGCGCCGCCCTCGAGAAAGCGCGGCGGGCCCCCGGCGGTAACGAGCAGCGGGGCCGGATGCCCGGCGTTCACCCACTGCATCTGGCTCTCGCCGGGGTCGACGACCATGTACAGCAGCGTCGTCATCTGCCCCTCACCGCCGTCCGCCCACATCAGCCGGTTGAGTTGCTCCACCACGTGTGCAGGCTCGTGGCCTTCAAGGGCGTAGGCCCGCAGGGCACTGCGCAGCCGACCGACCATCGACGCGGCGCCCAGGCCCTTGCCCGCCACGTCGCCCATCACCAGTCCCACGCCGCCGCCCGGCCGGGGGATCACGTCGTACCAGTCGCCCCCCACCTCGGCCTCGGCCGCGGCCGGCTCGTAGCGGGCCGCCACCTCCACCCCCGGCGGCCTGGGCAGGCGGTCGGGCAACAGGCTGCGCTGAAGGGTCTCGGCGATGCGGTGCTCGCGTTCGTAGATCCGAGCGTGCATGAGGGCCAGCGCCACTCGGTCGGCCGCGAGGCGCAGCAACGCGAGGTCGTCCACCGAGAAGCGCCGAGGCGGAGCCGCGCCGGCCACCAGCACGCCCGTCACGGTGTCCTCGGCGAGGAGCGGCACCCCGATCAGCGATTCCAGATCAGTGCTGCGCAGCCCCGGATCGGGCAGCTCGCCGGGCGAGCGGCCGTGGGTGAGCAGCGCCTCCCGGGACTGCGCCACCCGGCCGGCGAAGCCTTCGCCGAACGCGATCGTCTCGGGCGGCTCCTCGCCCCCCGGGGTCACGGGCTCGCCTGCACCCGAGGACGCACGGACGCTGAGCCGCTCGTCCTCCTCGGCGAGCATGATCGTGGCCACGTCCGCCTCGAGCACACCACGCACCTCCTGCACCAGCGTGGCGAGGATCTCGTCCAGCGTGCCCGACCCGAGAGCTGCGTCCACCAGGACCGTCACCCGGCTCACGAGCCCCGTCACCCGCTCTGCCTCGGCCCGTGCCGTCTGCTCGCGCACGAGCGCTTCGCGCTGCGCCTCATGGCGTGCCTGCTCGGTCGTGTCGCGGATGAAGCCGGAGATGAACGGCTCCCCCTGGATCTCGATCTTCGACACGTTGGCCTCGCCCGGGAAACGGGTGCCGTCACGGTGCACGAACTCGAGGTCGAAGCGCTGAGAGGTGACCGTGCGGGCGCTCGCCACGAGCTCCTCCCGGCGCCGGTCGTGGCCCTCGCGAAACTCGGGCGGGATGATCAGCTCACGCATCGGCGTTCCGATCGCCTGGCGCGCCGCGAAGCCGAAGAGCCGCTCGGAGGCACTGTTCCAGGACGTGATCACGCCGTGGCGATCGAGCGCGACGAAGGCATCGGGGGCGCCGTCGAGCACGAGGCGCGTGCGGATCTCGCTCTCCTGGAGCGCCTGAGCGCGCTGGTCGGCGTCGAGCGCCTCAGCCCGCAGCCTGCCCAGCAGCCGCGTGACCACCAGGCCGGCCACCAGTGGCGTGCCCACCGCCAGGAGCCAGCGAACGACCGGGCTGCTGGGCTCGACCTCGATCAGCACGACGAGGTAACAGACACCGATGAAGGCCACGTGGAGCAGCGCCGCATCGATCCGGAAGAAGTAGAAGGCGTACAGCGCCGTCCAGGTGTAGAGCAACGGGTAGAGGACGGTCGCGTCGACGTAGTAGTTGGCGAGCGACAGCAGCACGTTGCCGATGGCCAGCATCACGTGCAGCTGCCATTGGCGAGCATGGCCGGCCCAGAAGAACGAGCCGAGAGCGAACACGGCGGCGGCGCCCGCCACCAGCAGCAGCTCGCGGTCCATCACCTCCTCCGAGTGGGGCAGGGCCACGGTGAGCAGGCCGAGCGCCGCGCCGGCCAGGAAGAGATAGGCGAGTGAACGCGCCTTGACGCGATCGTCGAAGAGCTCCGGGAGCTCCCTCACGATCGAGCGAGCCTAGAAACCGGGGCCGCCACCTCGCGCGGACAGGCGGGCGAGGGCCTCGTGGCATTCGACCACGCGCCGCTTCACCGGATCCTCGTCGGGGCGGGCGTGCACCAGGTCCCAGGTCTTGTCCGCGACATCGCGGGCGGTCTGCGGCGTGGCCCGGGCGCAGAGCATGTCGACGAGCTTGAGCTCGAAGCCGTCGAGCTGCTCGAGTGGGTCTCCCGGCGGCATCCGCGGCAGCGGGTCGTCGCTCGCCTCCCGCCACATCTGGGTGGCCATGACGAGCCGGTTGCGGAGCTCCATCTGGTCCACAGGAGCGCCAGCGTACTGGGGTGCGCTCAGCGGTGCGGGTCCAGGCGGCGCAGCAACGGCAGCGGGTCCCGGGCCCGGCCGCTGGTGGCCCGACCGGTCCGAATCTCGAGGTGCAGATGGTCGCCCCAGCACGAGCCGGTGCAGCCCACTGCCCCGATCCGGGTGCCGGCTGTGACCTGCTCGCCCTTGCGCAAAGGGGTGGGGCGCAGCATGTGCAGGTACACGAAGGTCTGCCGCGCGTCCGCGCTCCAGAGGGCGACGTAGTTGCCCCGTCCGCCGTCGTCGCCCTTCTCGATCACCAGGCCGTCGCGAGTGGATCTGATCGGCGTGCCCGGGTCGGCGAATACGTCCTGCCCCTCGTGCGCCCGCCCGCCCCGCCAGGCCCCGAAGCGGGCGTCCGCCTCACCGAAGTCGGCGGGCCCGGCGAGCGGAAAGACGACCTCCGGCCTGGGTGCCTCCACCCCGTTTGCCGCGGGAACCACCGCGGTGAACACCGCGGTGATGGTGGCCAGCTTCACGGTCCGGCGAGGCGCTGCTCGTGGATCGCGTCGTTCACGGCCCGGACCACGCCCTCGGGATCGTTCACCCACTCGAACACGAACTCCGAGTCGTCGGTGCCCGCGGTGTCGAAGTCGACGCTGCCGACGCTCAGCATCCGATCGATGACGCTCTGGTCGAAGTTCACGTTCTGCACCCGGTCGAGGCGCGTCTCCTGCACCTTGCGGCTGACGATGCCGTGGCTGATGCGCAGTCGCTGGCTGGTGATCACGTAGCGCGTGAAGACGCGACGCAGGTAGCCGACCACCAGGACGACCGCGGCGATGACCACGCCCAGCACGATCCCGATTGCCGTCTCTCCTATCGCCACCGCCACCACCAGGAACACGGCCAGTGCCACCAGCAGTCCCAGGAGGTAGAACGAGGCGAGGGCTCTCCAGGAGGGGTGGCCCTGGTAGACCGACTCCTCCCCGTCACGCAGCTCGATTTCACCCGCCATCCGCAAGACCCTATCCGTCGCCGGCCGAACGGCGATAGCTTTCGGCGATGCCGACGCTTCACCTGCTGCGCGTCTTCTGCGCCGACGGCGGCGGCGGTAATCCACTCGCCGTCTTCCTCGACGGAGCCGCGGTGCCCGAGGAGCGCCGCCAAGAGGTGGCGAGCGACCTCGGCCTGAGTGAGACCGTGTTCGTGGACGACGCCGACCGCGCCGAGATGCGGATCTTCACCCCGGCGGTTGAGCTCGACTTCGCCGGGCACCCGTGTGTCGGCACCGCCTGGCTCCTGTCGCAGGCGCGCGGTGCGGTGGACGTCCTGCGTCCGCCCGCCGGCTCGGTCCCAGTGCGCTACGAGGACGACATGGCCTTCATCGCCGGGCGACCGGAGTGGCCTCCCACCTACGACTGGCACCAGTTGTCGTCGCCCGAGGAGGTGGAGGCGCTCGAGGGTCCTCCCCCCGGCCACGACATGATCGGCGCGTGGGCCTGGATCGACGAGCCGGCCGGGGTGGTGCGCTCGCGCATGTTCCCCCTCCGGCTCGGGATCGACGAGGACGAGGCCACCGGGGCGGCCGCGGTGCAGCTCGGCGCCCGCCTGGAGCGCCCGATCGACATCCGCCAGGGGCGCGGCTCGCGCATCCTCTCGCGCCCGCTGGCGGACGGGTCGGTGGAGATCGGCGGGCAGTCCCTTCTCGACGAGGTGAGGGACTACCCGCTTCCCTCGGTCAGCAGCTGACGATCAGGTGGAAGGGCCGGTCCTCCGGCTGGTTGTTGCCGCCCGCGTCGGTGGTGACCGCCACCCCGTTGATGTTGCTGGGCAGCGAGCCGACGCTGATCCCGTTGTTGGGCGGCCCGTTGCCCGCGGCGGGATTGCCGACGGTGGCGAAGTATGCGCAGCCGCGGATGTCGGTGTCGAAGATCACCTGGTAGCGGCCCTGGGCCGTGCGCGCCGCCGAGCTGACGGAGCGTCCGCGAACCGCCTGGCCGCCGGCGTTGACCACGGCGAAGCGCGCGCCGCCGCCGGCCACGGCCGCCGCAGGGACGAGCCCGAGACCGGATTCCTTGATCGACTTGCCGCCGAGCTTGTCGCTCTTCACGTCCTTGTAGGTGATCGTGTTGTTCCTGATCTCGCGGCCGTCGATCACGCCGGTGGCGAGGCCGTAGGAGACACCGCCCATCGACAGGAACAGGGCGATCAGCGCCACCAGCATGGCGGGAGAGGGCAGAAGGCGTTTGAACACGAGGACTCCTCGGGTCGGGGGGCGGGTAGGCGAAGCCCGAAACCCGTGGACGGCGGCAGAGTTGCTCTCGTAGAGTGCGTCGGGTGACCGAAGGCCAGCGCCCGCTCCAGCTCATCCACGCGCGCAATCTGATGACCGGCCTGTCCACGCCGGCCTTCCTGGTCGACGCCGACGGCGTGGTGGTCTTCTACAACGACGCCGCCGGCGCACTGCTGGGGCGACGCTTCGAGGAGGGCGGCCAGTTGGCGCCGGAGCGCTGGGGGACCGAGTTCGGCCCCCTCGACGACGCTGGCAACGCCATCCCCTGGGAGGAGCTGCCTCTGACCGTCGCCCTGCGCAACAACCGCCCCGCGCTGGGGCGCTTCCGCATCCGTGCGCTCGACGGGCGCGAGCACGCGATCCACGTGACCGCCATCCCGATCGTGACCATGTCGGGCACCCATGGCGCCATGGCGATCTTCTGGTCGGTCGAGGCCGACGAGGAGACCTAGTTGCGCGTGAAGATCTGGGGAGCGCGCGGCTCAGTGCCAGCGCCCGGCTGGGAGACGAGCCGTTATGGGGGCAACACCTCGTGCGTCGCGGTCACGCTCTCCGACGGCACGCTGGTGGTGCTGGACGCCGGCACCGGCATTCGCAGCCTGGGGCTGGCGCTGACGCCCGAGACGGATCGGATCTTCATCTTGCTCACCCATCTCCACCTGGACCACATTCAGGGTCTGATGTTCTTCGCGCCGCTGTTTCGCACGGATGCCCATGTGGTGATCTGGGGCCCGGAGGCGCCCGACGCCACGCTTCAGGACAGGATCGCTCGCTACATCTCGGCACCGCTGTCACCGGTGGAGGTGCGCGAGCTGCCCTGCGACGTGTCCTTTCGCGACGCCCCTCACAGCGAGTGGGAGATCGGATCGGCCACTGTACGAGCCGCCTCGGTGACCCACCGCGGCCCGACGCTCGGTTACCGCATCACCGACGGCGACACGTCGCTGTGTTACCTCCCCGATCACGAGCCCGCCCTGGGCACCGATCTCAGCCGGGACGAGGCGGACTGGATCTCGGGCTTCGACCTGGCAAGAGGCTCGACGCTGCTGCTGCACGACTGCCAATACTCGGACTCGGAGTACCCCTCCCACCTGGGCTGGGGCCACTCGAGCATGTCCGACACGCTGCGCTTCGCCGATCGCGTGGAGACCGAGCGGCTGATGCTCTTCCACCACGACCCGATGCACACCGACGACTTCCTCGATCGTTTTCAGATCAGCGCCGGCGAGGCCTGGGCCGATCTCGGCCGCCGGCCCGCCGATCTGGCGCTGGCGGTCGAGCGCGACGAGGTCGAGGTGGGACTCGGCCGCGCCGTCTGAGCCGCCGGCCTAGACGGCCGGGATGCGGATCGCCGCCTCGCGCAGGGCCGCCAGCGAAGCTTCCCAGGCCTCGTCCTCATCGGAGCTGAGCTCCGGCATCAGCGGCTCTCCCGCGCCCGCCGGCCCGAGTCGGGCGGGAAGGCTCGCGCAGAGCCCGTCCTCCACCGGCACGCTCACCGGAATCAGGTAGTCGTGCTCACGCAGGACGTGGAAGGCCAGCCGGGCCGCCACGAGGGCGATCGCGCTGGTGGTCGAGCCCTTGAGCTCGTGGACGCGCGGGCCGGCGTGGCGCACGTAGCGGTCGACCTCGTCGAGATCCAGCGGCGCCCCGTGCCGCTCCGCCATCTGCTCCAGCGTGAACGGGCCGACCCGCACGCATGAGTAGGGCAGGACCATCGAGAGACCATGCTCACCGATGGCCCAAGCGTGCACGTTGAGCGGATGGACGCTCAGCCGAGCGGCCAGGCATTCGCGCAGGCGCCATGAGTCGAGCGCGGTGCCCGAGCCGAACACTCCCACCCCGCGCCCGCGGAAACGGCGGGTCAGGTACTCGGTGATCGGGTCCACCGGGTTGGTCACCACCATCATCACGCGCGGCAGCGCGTCCTCGAAGGCGTCGGCGATGGTGGCGGCGGCCTCGAGGTTCTGGTCTAGGACCTCCATGCGCGAAGCGCCGGGCCGGGGGCGCGCCCCGGCGGCCATGATGGCGAGATCGACCGGCGTGGCCTCGCTGAGCGGACGGCCCTCGATGCGCGACGCTGGGAGCAGAGAGGATCCGTGCTCGAAGTCGAGGGCCTCGCCCCGGGCGCGGTCAGCGTTGCGGTCGTAGAGGATCAGCCGCTCGGCAACCCCGGTCTGGAGGACCGCGGCGGCGCAGGCCACTCCCACCGCGCCCGCGCCGATCACCGCGACCTCAGGCACGCCTCACCCCGGCGGCTCGCTCGAGCAGCTCATGGGGGAACGCCTCAACCCGGTTTCCGTCCCGGCCCGACATCTCCTCCGCTGCGCACAGAGAGTTGAGCACCGCCTCGTGCACCACCTCGCCGGCCGCCTCGAACAGGTCGCGCAGCTCGGGAGAGTCGTCGCGGAGCAGCCTCAGGTCCAGCTCGGAGCTGTCCGCCCGGTGTGGGATCCGGTGCGCGGTGGAGAAGGCCAGCGCGAACTCGCCGCTGCCGTGGGAGGCGAAGGATCCCGCCCGGCCGAGGCCGAAGGTCGCGCGCGCGGCCAGGCGGCGCAGGCGGCGCTCGTCGAGCGCCGCGTCGGTGCCGAGCACGATCACGATCGAGCCACCCTGCGCCGGCGGCTCGGCCTCGGGGGGAGCGGCGTCCACCGGGCCCGTGAGGAGATGCAGGTCGCGACGGGCGGCGTAGTTCGAGACCACGAGACAACCGAGCACGGCGCCGCCGGCCCGCCGCGAGGACGTCCCGACGCCGGACTTGTAGCCGAAGCAGGTGGTGCCGGTGCCCGCCCCCACCGCCCCGTCGCGCGTCTCGTCGGGGCTGGCCGAGGCGATGGCCTCGAGGGCGTGCTCCGGGCGAACGGCGAGAGCGCGCGAGTCGGACAGCCAGCCGTCGAAGCACTCGGCCACGATCACGTTCATCGTGTCGCGATCCACGCCGGCCTCCGGGTTGAGCTCGAGCAGGTGGCGCAGCCCGCCCTCCCAGACCGGGCCCACCGACAGCGTGTTGGTCAGCAGAAGCGGGCTCTCGACCGTGCCGAGCTCGGCCAGCTGGACCAGCCCTGTCGGCTTGCCGTAGCCGTTGATCACGTGGCAGGCGCCGAGCACGTTCTCGGCGTAGAGATTGCCGCCGTGGGGCATGATCGCCGTCACCCCGGTGCGCAGGCGATCTCCCTCGATCAGTGTGCGGTGGCCCACGAGCACCCCGGGCACGTCGACCAGAGTGTTCCGCTCCCCGGTCGGGAAGCGGCCGACCACGAAGCCCAGCTCGCGTAGTCGCCGGCGCACGGGCGCCAGCTTAAGCGCTGGCGCTCAGGGCGCCGTTCTCCGTCCTCCCAGCAGCGAGCCGCCCACGAACAGCACCGAGATGAGGACGCCCACGAGGGCGAGCAGGGCCACCAGCCGAAACGCCCACTGCATGCCCGCCGCGAACGCATCGCGCACCAGCTCCAGGATGCGCGCGGCGGCCGAGCTCGAGAAACGGGCGAGGATCTCGGTCGCGGTCTCTGTGCCGGCCAGCGCGCCGTGGAGGGCGTCCACCTCACGGTCGCTCAAGTTCGAACCGGCGAGCTCCGACTGGAGTTTGTCCTCGGAGGCGGTGATGAAGATCGTGGTGGTCAGCCCGAGGCCCACCGACCCGCCGGCCACCTGGAACATGTAGACGATGCCGCCGGCCAGGCTCGCGCGAGACGGATCGAGAGCGGTCACGGCCACCGTGGTGATCGAGGAGTAGAACAGGCCGACTCCGATGCCGAGTACCACCATGCCGGGCACGACCGAGCCGAGGCCCGAGTCGCGGTCGATCAGCGAGATCAGGAACGCGCCCAGGGTGAGACACGCCGCTCCGGCCGAGACGATCAGCTTGGCCCCGAGCCGTTCATATAGCCCGCCGGCGACGAAGGAGGTGACGGCGAACACCGCCATCATCGGCAGCAGGGCGGCGCCGGCCTCGAGCGGGCCGTAGCCGAGGATCTTTTGGAAGAACTGCGGCAGGAACAGAAGCGCGGCGAAGAAGACCGCCGACATCATGAGGGTGGCCAGGCAGGCGGCCCGGAAGTGCGGGTTGGCCATGACGTCGCGGGGGATGAGGGCCCACGAGCCGGCCCGGCGCTCGTTGACGGCGAAGATCACCAGCAGCAGGACGCACGCCGCGAACAGCCCGAGGATCCGCGGATCGCCCCAGCCCCAGTCGGTCACCTGGTCGAGGGCCACCAGCAGCGCTACCAGGCCGACCGACAGGCTGGCGATGCCGGCGTAGTCGATGCGCTCTCGCCCGGTGTCGGACTTCGACTCGTCGATCGCGCGCCAGGTGGCGAAGCAGGCCAGGGCGGCGATGGGCAGGTTGAGGAACATGATCCAGCGCCAGCTGAGCAGCTCGGTGAGTACGCCCCCGATCAGCGGGCCGGCGGCGTTGCCGAAGCCGGCCACTCCGAGTATCAGGCCGCCCGCCAGGCCCGCCTTGTCCTCGGGCAGAGCGTCGTAGGTCATGCCGAGGGCGGCGGGCCACATGATCGCGCCCCCGATGCCCATGAGCGCCCGGCAGACGATCAGCCACCAGGCGTCCTGGGCGGCCCCGCCCAGCACCGAGAAGGCGGCGAAGATCGCGGCCCCGATGAAGAACAACCGACGGCGGCCGAACATGTCGGCCAGGCGACCGCCGGTCACGATCAGGACGCCGAAGACCAGCGCGTAGGCGTTGATCACCCACTGCACCGTGGTCACGTCCGAGTCGAAGTCCTTCTCGATGTCCGGCAGCGCGACGCTCAGCGCGGTCAGGTCGTTGGCGATCACGAAGATCGCCAGCGCCATCGCCCCCAGGGCCAGGAGGGTGCCCCGATCGAGCCCGGCCATCACAGGGGCACGCTACACCGGCCGGCCGCCTAGGACTCGTCGTCCTCCTCGGGCTCACTCTCCTTGATGTCCTTCGCCACCCGTTCCTTGAAGGGCGCCAGCTTGTCGTAGAGCTCGTCCGGCGCCACCTCCTCCTGCGGCTCGGACTCCCCCACCAGCCACGGCGCAGCCTCCACCGCAGTGCGCCAGGCGGCCTCGTCCGCATCGGTGGCAGAGCCCCCGCCGGCGTCCTCCGGCTCGTCGGGCGCGGGCTCGACGACATCGAGGTAGACGTTCGTGTACTGGCCCTTCTGGCTCTCGTGGTACTCGATGCGCGCCCGCCGGCCCTCGAGGCGCTTGGCCTCGCTGCCGATCGACTCCCGGAAGGTCGTGTACTCGTTGCCGTCGCCGTCCTTGAGCACGTAGCGCGTGTTGCCGGTGCGCGTCTCGAACGTCATCACCTTCTCGATCTTCACCACGCCCTCCACCCTCCGCCCGTACCCGATGAGTACGGTTCGCACCCAATGGAGCTAAGAAGACTCGGCAAGACCGGCCTCGAGGTCTCTGAGATCGGCTACGGCGCGTGGGGCATCAGCGGCGTGCAGTGGGAGGGCGCGGAGGACGACGAGTCGATCCGCGCGCTCAACCGCGCGATCGATCTGGGCCTCAACTTCATCGACACCGCGGCGGCGTACGGAGAGGGACACAGCGAGCGGCTGGTGGGCCGCGTGGTGCGCGATCGCAGCGAGCAGGTGTACGTGGCCAGCAAGGTGCCGCCCAAGAACCTCACCTGGCCCGCGGCCGAGGGCACCCGGGTGGAGGACGTGTTTCCGGGGGAGCACGTGCGGCAGCTCACCGAGCGCAGTCTCGAGAACCTCGGCCTGGAGGCGATCGACGTCCAGCAGTTCCATGTCTGGCGCGACGAATGGCTGGATCAGGGCGACTGGCTGGAGACGGTCGACGCCCTGAAGCAGGAGGGCAAGATCCGCTTCTTCGGCGTCTCCATCAACGATCACCAGCCGGAGAGCGCGCTGCGACTCGTGGAGAGTGGCCTGGCCGACACCGTCCAGGTGATCTACAACGTCTTCGATCAGTCGCCCGCGGACCGACTGTTCGGCGCCGTGCGCGAACACGACGTCGGCGTGATCGTGCGGGTCGCCCTCGACGAGGGTGGGCTGACCGGGCGCATCACCCCGGACACGACCTTCCCCGAGGACGACTTCCGCAACGACTACTTCCGCGACGATCGCAAGCGGGAGGTCAAGGAGCACGTGGACGCGATCGTCGAGGACCTGGGCATCGAGCTCGACGAGATCGCCGCCACCGCGCTGCGCTTCGTTCTCTCCGAGCCGGCGGTGTCGACCGTGATCCCTGGGATGCGCAGCGTGCGCAACGTGGAGCGAAACATGGCCGTGGGAGACGGGCGCGGATTGCCCGCCGAGGACGTGGAGAAGCTGAGGGGACACCGTTGGGACCGCAACTTCTACGCGGGCTCCTTCTAGCCGCCCTGGCGACCCTCGCGCTGCCCGTGTCGTCGGCGGCGCGCGACTTCCCGCGCGACTTCCTCTGGGGCACGGCCATCGCGGGCTTCCAGACCGAGGCGGGCGGCAGCCCGGCCAACGGCGACCCGCGCAGCGACTGGTGGGCTTGGTCTCACGACGAGGCGAACATCGACGCCGGGCGCCAGAGCGGCGACCGCGTCGAGCGCGGGCCGGGGCACTGGCGCGAGTACCGGACGGACATCGCTCTGGCCCAGCGCGGGCTGGGCGCCAACGCCTTCCGCTTCGGGATCGAATGGAGTCGCATCTTCCCGCGCTCCACCGCCGGCGCGCGCACTCCGCGTCAGCTCGACCGCCTCGCCGACCCGGCGGCCGTGCGCCACTACGCGGCCGAGCTCCGGGCCATCCGGCGGCGCGGTCTCGAGCCGGTGGTGACCCTGCACCACTTCACCACCCCCACCTGGCTGCACGATCCGCTGGCGGCAAACCGGGCGCTGGCCGGACGAGGCCCTGACGATCCCCTGCCCAGGATCAACAGGGGTGGCTGGCTCAACACGAGGACCGTGCGCGAGTTCGGCAAGTACGCCGCTTGGGCGGCCTGGAAGTACGGCGACCTCGTGAACCTGTGGGTCACGGTCAACGAGCCGATGGTGGTGGCGGTGAGCGGCTACGTGAACGTGCCCGGCGCGCTCGCGGGCTGGTTCCCGCCGGGGGCCAACTCGTTCACGGGCGCGGTGCGCGTGGTGCGCAACTTCGCCCGGGCCAACGGCCGCGCCTACGACGCGATCCACCGTTACGACCGCCGTGCGCGGGTGGGACCCGTGCACAACATGGTGGCCTTCACCCCTGCGGACCCCGCCAGTGCGAACGACCGGACCGGCGCTCAGCACGCCGACTACATCTTCAACCGGGTCTTCCTCAACGCAGTGGTGAAGGGGCTCGACGACGCCGACGTGGACGGCCGCATCGAGGCCGGGGAGCGCAACCCGCGGCTGGGGCGGCGGGCGGACTTCATCGGGCTCAACTACTACTTCCGCAGCCGGGTCAGCGGCCTCGGAGTGCCGGCCAGCACCACCGTGCCGCTGTTCGACTTCCTGCCCCGCAACGAGTATCGGATCCCGCAGCGCCCCGACGCCCCGCCCTGTCCCACGACGTGCACGGAGTTCGGCTGGGAGATCTACCCCGAGGGCTTCCGGCGAGTGCTGAAGATCGCGGGCAGCTACGGACGGCCGGTGTACGTGACCGAGAACGGGCTGGCCGACGCCGACGACGACCAGCGCCGCGGCTACCTGCTGAGCCACCTGCGCCAGCTGAGGGCGGCAATGCGTGCCGGCGAGGCCCGCGTGAAGGGCTATCTGGCCTGGTCGCTGGTCGACAACTTCGAGTGGAGCGCCGGCTACTACCCGCGCTTCGGCTTCTACTCCTACGACCCGGACACGCTCGAGCGCACGCCGCGGCCGAGCAGCAGGACCTTCCGTCGCATAGCGCGCACGGGCAACCTGCCGGGCTCGCCCTAGCCGAAGACGCGCGCCGCGGGGAACGCGCACGCCTGCCACGACGGAGGACAGAAAGCGAACCCGCCCGGCACGGTGTAGTTGCAGGTCCCGGGAATGACCACGGTGGCGTCGACAGCCGCGGCGTAGCCCGGGTTACCTTGAGAGAAGGTGCCCTTCACGGTGGTCACGATCACCCCGCCGAGAACGTCGTCGACGAAGCCGAACTGACCGGTCTGAGGGTCGATCGGTCCCTGGACGGCGTCGCCCAACCCGCCCAGCCCGGTGCACACCCGCGTTGCCGAGGGGAAGTTGAACTCGACCACTGCCCCCTGCTCGACCCGAAGCCTGTCCTCGGTGGTGTTCCCGTTCAAGTACCAGCCGTCGCTCGGCACGATCGCGGCGGCGGGGCTGGCCAACGGCACGCTGCGCGCGGTTGTCGCCACCGCCCGATCCTCGCTGGCGCCGTCCGAGTCGAGGTCGACCGCCTGCGCCACCCGAACCGACACGCGGATGCGACGGGTGGTCCCCGCACCAAGCGCGCGGGTCGCCGACCTCGAGAAGCGGAAGTGATATCCGTGGTGGCGACGCTTTCGGTCGAGTATGGGACGCTGAGACGCGACCCTCCGGGCCTTGCCCACGCGCACGACCACGCGCCCAGAGTGCACTGTCTCCGGTCGCTCGCGCGCGACCGCACGAGAGGTCCCGCTCGCGTGCGCCACCCGCACCCACACGATCAGGCGACCGGCATCGCGCCCCACCCTCGGAACCAGCGCCCTGATGGTCGCGACCCTGGGTTTGCCGGCGAGGAGCGCATCGCCGAACTGGGCGTGAGCAGGCTGGCTCGGCAGCGCCATGCCTGCCAGCGCGACCAGCGTCACGACCCCTACCGCGCCCTTCAGCCCAACCGATCGCCTCATGCGACGCGCAGCTTACCCGGTGCCGTGCGCCTTCCGGCAGATGACGAGGGCCTCGATGTAGTCCCGGCGGTAGCGGTGAGGCGCAGCCGCGACGCGCTCCTCGAGCTGTCCGAGGAAGTCAGCCAAGAGACCGGGGGCGCGGTTCTCGCCCTCACGCGCGAACGCGCGTAGAAAGAGCGGCGTGCCCCACGCGGTCACGCTTCGCACGTAAGCCCGGGCGAACACGGCAGGATCGTCGTGCCAGTAGGGGTTGTCGAGACGGAATAGTTCGGCGCTCTCGAGCACGAGGCCGTCCACGTCCCCGCCCCCCGCCTCGAAGGGGGCCCGGATCTCGTCGAGCGTCCGCATCCAGACCGGGACGACGACCGCGGCGGCGGTGGCGGCGCCGATGCGTTCCGCGCGGCACCACTCGGCGAGCACCTCGTTCATGTCGCCGATGATCTCCACGTAGAGCCCCGTCCTCTCCGGGCACGGAGCCGGGGAGGCCGGCAGCGCGGCGATGAACCAGCCGCCCGGCGCGAGCTCCAAGGCGCGCATCTCGAGCAGGCGCTCCCACTGCCGCTCCGCGGCCACGCGCCAGGCTCGCCGCTCGGCTTCGTCTGTGTGGTCGGGGTACCCCGGAAAGACAGATCCGGTCGAGGCCAGGCCGCCCGCGTCGGCGATCCAGTGCATCGCGGTTCCCGTGACCGCGACATGAACGCTGCCCGGCGGCAGGCAGGGCGCCTGCTGGAGGGGAATGCCGGCCAGGCTGATCACCGTGGCGGGGGGCGGGTCGTGCTCGACTGCGCGGCGGCAGGCCTCGCTGTGGGCCTCCGGCGAGGCGTAGCAAGCACCGGTGCCGACATCTGAGACCCCCCGGCCGGCTTCGCCCGGCGCGGGGATGACGACCACCTCGGACCGGTCCGCCCGGTCACCGAAGACGTGCCGTAGGTGGTCGGCGGCGACGCTCCATGCGTTGGTGGGGAGATCGACAAGCGCGTAGAGCAGCGAACGGCCGGCGCGCTCGTCGGTGAGAGCGCGGATGAGGCCATGAGAGTTGACCCCGTCGGCGGCGCCGAGATCGGCCACGCGAAGCAGAGGCTCCTCGGAGAACTCCCGCGCGGCGGCCAAGGCGGCCGGGTGAGTCGCCTCGAACGCTGCGCGCTGCGACAGCGCGTGCCGCGCATAGTCGTCTGCCATGCTCGAGAAGTCGGGACGATCTGAGGGCGTGGGGACGATGAGTTTCCGTCTCGCGATCGGTCACACAGGCATGTCAAGCCTAATGGTGGACTTCATCACCTCACTCGACAGCTACGGGACCGCGGAGGGCTGGCCCGGCCTCTGGGGCATGGAGGGGCCGGAGTATCTGGCCTGGATCAAGGAAGACGAGGAAAGCGAGCACATCGCCCTCATGGGGGCGACGACGTACCGGGAGATGTCCGGGTACGCCGCCGACATGCCCGACGATCCCGGCCTTGCCGCGATGACCGAGACGCCCAAGGTGGTGTTCTCCTCCACCTTGGAGAACCCACTTTCGTGGGCCAACACCGAGCTGGTCGACGGGGACGCGGTCGAGGCTGTGCAGGACATGAAGCGACGCGACCCGCGACCGCTGCGCACGGTCGGCAGCATCAGCCTGTGCCGGTCGCTATTCGCGGCCGGCGTCGTGGACCGCCTCCGTGTGGTCGTCTTCCCGGTCGTCACCGGCGCCACCGGGAAGGACCGCCTCTTCGACGGGTATCCCGACATCGCCCTCGACCTGGTCGACAGCCGCATGTTCGACGGTCGGCTCCAGTTGCTCGAGTACGTTCCCACCGTGCTCGATGGGCCGCCTGGCGTCGGCGGCTGAATCAGCGAGTCCCAGCTGATGTGCCCTTCCGCGCCCGACGGCGCCCGTGTCCACATCGCCGGGAAAACCGACCGCGGCTTCATGGTGATCGAGGTGTGGGAGTCACGCGAACACATCGATCGCTTCATGGAGTCGTCAGGGCTCGGGGAGGCTATGCAGGAGGCTCAGGTGCCCGAGCCGGAGATCACCGAGTTCGAGGTTCACACCTTCGACTGGGTCAACTGAGCCCTACACCGAATCCACCGAGAAGGTGTCGCAGTCGCCGGGCTCGCCGCGCTCGCGCCCGGTGTTGAACCAGCGCGCCCGCTGCTCGGAGCTGCCGTGGGTGAAGGAGTCCGGATTGATGCTCCCGCCCGCCCCGCTCTGGAGACGGTCGTCGCCCACCGCCTCGGAGGCGCCGATGGCCTCCTCCACGTCGCCCTCCTCCAGGTCGCCGGCCTCGTAGACGGTGTTGGCCCACACCCCGGCGTAGCAGTCGGCCTGCAGCTCGAGGCGCACCGACAACCGGTTGGCGTCGCCCGGGTTCTGCTGCTGGAGGCGGCGCACCTCGGAGCTCGTGCCGAGCTCGTTCTGGACGTGGTGGCCGACCTCGTGAGCGATCACGTATGCCCAGGCGAAGTCCCCCGGCGCGCCGAGTTGCCGTTCCATGTCGTTGTAGAAGGAGAGGTCGACGTAGACGCGCTGATCGGCCGGGCAGTAGAAGGGTCCGACCGCGGATGATGCGCCCCCGCAGCCGGTGTTCACCCCTCCGCGGTAGAGCACGAGCTGCGCCCGCTCGTAGGGCTTGCCCGCCCGCCTGAAGGTGTCGGCCCAGGTGTCCTGCACCCGGGTGAACACGTAGGAGCTGAAGTCCTTGAGGTCCTTCTCGGGGTCCTGGGCCGCGGGGATGCCCGACGCGTCGGGCGCCTGGGGCGACTGGCCGAACTGGTTGTCGACCCCGAACGCCGGTGAGCCACCCCCACCGCCGCCGGACAGGAGCGTGATGAGGAGCACGATCACGAGCCCACCGATGCCGAGACCGCCGGGGATGGCCATCCGCCCTCCCGGCATGCTCCCACCCCGTCCGAGGCCCCCTCCGCCCCCGCGAGCATCGATCAGGTCGCCGCTCTTGCCCGGTCGTTGCCAGCGCATCCGGCCATCCTCGCTTATTCAGACCGGGTTTGTCCGCGCCATTTCGAGGGCAGAGAGGGATACGTCATTTCAATAGCGAGGAGGCCGCCATGTACATCGGAGTCGGAGCCGTCGTAGTAATCCTGCTGGTGATCATCATCTTGATTCTGCTTTAGCACCCGCTTCCCGTACATTGCAGGCATGCCCCGCGGCCTACCGCCCGGTCCCCGCATGCCGAAGACGCTCCAGACCCTCGGCTGGTGGACGAGGACGGCACCCTTCTTCGAGCGCTGCCGCGCGCGCTACGGCAACCGCTTCACGATGCTGTTCCTCCAGACGCCGCCGTTCGTCCACCTCGCCGACCCCGAGGTGGTCAAGGAGGTCTTCACCGCGTCGCCCGAGGTGCTCCACCCCGGCGAGGGCGCCCGCATCCTCGAACCGATCGTGGGGCGCAATTCGCTGATCCTCCTCGACGAGGGGGCGCACATGAGCCAGCGCAAGCTCATGCTGCCCGCCTTCCACGGCGAGCGAATGGATCGCCTCTCTGGCCTGGTGGCCGAGGTGGCCGAGCGCGAAGTGGCCCGCTGGCCGCGGGGAGAGGCGTTCGAGCTGCACGCCCGGCTGCAGGCCCTGACGCTCGAGATCATCATGCGGGCCGTGTTCGGCGTCGACCCGGGTGGGCGCTACGAGCGCCTGCGCGAGAAGCTGAACACCATCCTCGAGGTCACCACCTCGCCGACCTCCATGCTCCCCGCGTTCCAGCGCGGCGCGCGCTGGCGGAGCTTCGTGCGCGACCGGGAGGAGGCCGACTCGCTCATGTTCGAGCTGATCGACGAGCGCCGGCGGGACCCGGGCGACGGCGACGACGTGCTCACAATGCTGCTCGAGGCTCGTCACGAGGACGGCTCGCCGATGTCGGCGCAGGAGCTGCGCGACGAGCTCATGACCCTGCTCGTCGCCGGCCACGAGACCACGGCCTCCGAGCTGGCCTGGGCCTTCGAGCGCTTGGCGCGAACACCGCGGGTGCTGCGCCGGCTGACCGAGGAGGTCGACCGCGGCGACGACGACGCCTACCTCACGGCCACCGTCCAGGAGACGCTCCGCCGGCGTCCGGTGCTCCCCAACGCAGCGCCGCGGCTGGTGATGGAGCCGGTGGAGATCGGCGGCTGGACCTATCCGGCGGGCTGCGCGCTCGCTGCCAACGCGTACCTCATCCATCACGACCCGGCCATCTACCCCGATCCCTACGCGTTCCGGCCGGAGCGATTCCTCGAACAGGCGCCCGGCACCTACACCTGGATCCCGTTCGGCGGCGGCCGGCGGCGCTGCATCGGCGCGAGTTTCGCCCAGCTCGAGATGAAGCTCGTGCTGAAGGCCGTGCTCGCCGGCAGCGAGCTGGCCCTGGCGAGCGACGGCTTCGAGCGGACCCGGCGGCGCAGCATCACCGTCAGCCCGGCCGCGGGCGCCGTGACCGTCCTGCGCGGGCGCGAGCGGCAGGCCGCGACGGCGGCGGCGGTGGCTTAGCTACCCGCCCTCGTTGGACGGCCCGTAGGTCCCGAACGCCCAGAGGTTGCCCTCGGGGTCGCGCACCGCGAAGTCGCGTGAGCCGTAGTCCTGGTCGGTCGGCTCCATCACGATCTCCGCTCCGGCCGCCTTCGCGCGCTCGAAGCGGGCGTCGGGGTCGTCGATCACCAGGTACAACGAGGTGCGGCCCGCTCCCTGGTTGAAGCGCTCGTCGCCCTCGCTGGTGGAGCCGAGCATCACGAACTCGTCGCCGAAGCGCAGCTCGGCGTGCGCCACGCCTCCGTTTGACCCCTCGTGGACCGCGCTTCGCTCGAAGCCGAAGGCCCTCTCGAGGAAATCGATCGCCGCATGGGCGTCTTCGTATTTGAGAACCGGATAGAAGGTCTGCATGGGCGCCACCCTACGTCCGGGCCCGCGCTCGGTCTTGGACGGAATTGACGCTCATCCGTGAACGCCGCCGCCCTCAGGCAGGCGGGCCGCGAGATAGGCGCCTGGGGTGGTGCCGGCGAAGTCACGGAAGTCGCGGTTGAGGTGGGCCTGGTCGTAGTAACCACAGTCGAACGCCACCTCGGCGAGGCTCGGCGCCTGACTCGCCCGGAGCAGATGGGACACGCGGTCGAAGCGCAGCACCCGGGCCACCGCCTTCGGCGGCATCCCGATCTGCTCGCGAAACCGGGCTATGAGGCGGCGGTGGCTCCACCCGAGCTCGCGGGCCAGGCCGCCCACGCTCGTCTTGCCGCTGCTGGACCGCAGCCGGCGCCACGCCCAGAACAGCTCGTGGGTGGCCGGCCGCTGGGCCTCCTCCACACGACGGCCTATGAGCTGGTCAAGCAGCGCGAAGCGCCCCTCCCAGCCGGGCCGGTCCCACAGTCGGCCCACCAGCTCGTTCGAGCCGCGCCCCAGCAGATCGTCGAGGCCCACCACGCGGTTGGTCAGCTCGTGCATGGGCAGGCCGAACAGAGCGTGGGCCCCCAGCGGCGTGAGCCGCACCTCGACGCCGTGCTGGAAGCCGCCGTGGTCGACGAGGGCGTACGTGTCGTGCAGTGCGGCCACGAACGAGCTAAGCCGCAGAGCCGGGCGGGCGGGGTCGCGGACGTCCGGCATCGCCAGCGTCGTGTCGGGGCTGATGATGAGCGTCACGTCGCCGCTCGGCACCTCGAGGCGGCGCAGGGGCTGTGCCGTTCGCTCGGTATAGCCGGTGTAGTTGCGCACGTGGCCGCGGAGACGCGGATGGGCGGCGCGGGTGACCATCTCCCAGCTGAGCTCGGGCGATTCATGGCGGGCAACGACGGTCATCCGGGCATCCACACTACCCCCGCGGCGGCGCCGGGCTAGGGTCTCGGGCGATGACGCCGAGAACCGAACCTTTCATCGAGGAAGTGGAGCGGGCGCTGCCGGAGCGTCCCTTCTCCGTAGAGCTGTGGGACGGCAGCCGGCTGGCCTCGACCAATGGCGGCGGCGGGCCCACGTTCACCGTGCGCTCTCCGGCGGCGCTCGCCCATGTGCTGCGCGCCCCCGGACAACTGGGCCTGGGCCGCGCCTACGTCTCGGGCGCGCTCGACGTGGACGACATCGACGGGCTGCTCGACGTTCTGGGCAGCTGGCAGCCGCCGCCGATCGACCGCGCCACCAAGGCACGGCTGGCGCTGGCGGCCGCCCGCGCGGTGGGCGTGGTCCGGCCGCCCAGCGTCCCGGCGGCCGAGCTCAAGCCGAAGGGGCGGCGCCACAGCCTGCTGCGCGACGCCCGCGCGGTGCGACACCACTACAACCTGTCGAACGACTACTTCGCGCTGTTCCTCGACGACTCGATGACCTACAGCTGTGCACTGTTCTCCCGCGGGGCGACCACGCTCGAGGAGGCTCAGCAGGCCAAGCTCGCCCTGGTGTGCGACAAGCTCGCACTCGAGCCCGGGCAGCGGGTGCTCGACATCGGCTGCGGCTGGGGCAGCTTCGCCATTCACGCTGCGCGCGAGCGCGGCGTGCACGTGACCGGCATAACCCTGTCCGAGCCGCAGGCCGAGCTCGGCCGCCGGCGCGCCGCCGAGGCCGGGCTCGCCGACCGCGTGGACATTCGGGTCGAGGACTATCGCGAGCTGTCAGGAGAGCCGTTCGACGCCGTGGCCAGCATCGGGATGGTCGAGCACGTCGGCAACGTACAGATCGACAACTACGCCCGGCAGCTGGCGCGGCTGGTGAAGCCGGGCGGGCGCGTGCTCAACCACGGCATCGCCCGTCTCCGTCACGGCGAGCCCGAGGCCGGCGCCTTCTCAGAGCGCTACGTGTTCCCCGACGCCGCGCCGCTTCACCTTTCCCGCATCGTGCTCTCGCTCGAGCGGGCCGGGCTGCCGGTGGAGCACGTGGAGGGGCTGGCCGCCGACTACGCCGAGACCCTGCGCCACTGGGCGATGCGCTTCGACCAGCGCCTGGATGACGCGGTCCGGATCGGCGGCGCCGAGCGGGTGCGCGTCTGGCGCGTCTATCTGCGGGCCGCGCGGCGCGGATTCGAGAGCGGCTTCACCTCCGTCTACCAGGTGCGCTGCACGCGGCCGGCGGACTAGGCGGGGCCGAGGAGAAAGCCGAGCGCCCGCTCGGCCACCAGCTCCGGTCGCTCGTCCACCAGGAAGTGGCCGGCGCCCGGCACCACCTCCACCTCGACGGACGGCGACTCGGCCGCCACCCGCTCCACCTGGGCGGCGGGGATCGCGAGATCCTTGTCGCCGGCCAGCAGGAGCGTGGGCACACTCAGGTCAGCAGCGGCGTAGCGCCCCGCGGCCACCGGGCCGAGCTCGCGTAGGACGAAGGTCCGGTAGAGGAGCTCGCCGGCCCGGCCGCGCTCACCCTCCAGCCGGTCGAGGAACCAGGCCTTGGTGGCCTCGCCGATCGGCGGGTCGGCACTGTCGAGGGCCAACCGGGCGATGCGGCGACCCGCCGCGCGGCCGATCCCGGGCGCGGCCAGCGGGATCTGGTAGGCCAGGCGCCAGATGCCGAGCAGGGCGCGCGCGTCGCGCTGCGGCCAGGGCGGCACGATGCTGCAGGCCAGCAGGCGCTCGATGCGCTCCGGGTGGCCGAGCGCCAGCAGGAAGGCGATCCACGCGCCCCAGTCGTGGCCGGCCAGGCGCACCCGCTCCAGGCCGAGCGAGTCCATCAGCGCCAGCACGTCCGCGGCCATGGTCTCCCGGTCGTAGCCGCCGCGCGGCACGTCCGTCCAGCCGAAGCCGCGCAGGTCGGGACAGATGATCCGGGCGTGGGGAGCCAGGCGGGGGATGACCTCGCGCCACAGGTACCAGTGCTGGGGCCAGCCGTGGAGGAGCAGGACGGGATCGCCTTCGCCCGCCTCGGCCACGTGCATGCGCAGCCGTCCGGCGTCTACGAAGCGGTGCTCGACGCCGGGGACTTCGGGGAACTCGACGGACATGCCGCCCAGTATCCCCGGCCCCGGCGTCGAGCGACCGGCCGGCTAGCGGCGGCTGCTGCGCCGCCGCCCGCCGCGCGGGTGCTGGGCCCGGCGCGGGGCGCGCGTGGGCCGCTGACCTCCGTGCCCGCGGCCGCCCGCGGCGCTCAGCCCGCTCTCGGCGAACTGCGCGTGCAGCCGCAGGTCGGCGGCGATGCGGCTTACGTCGTGGGCCTGATCGCCCATTACGAAGGTGATGCCGATGCCGGTTCGCCCGGCGCGGCCGGTCCGGCCCACGCGGTGCACGTAGGTGTCGCGGTCCTCGGGGGCGTCGAAGTTGATCACGTGCGTGATGCCGTCCACATGGATGCCGCGCGCCGCGACGTCGGTGGCCACCAGCGCGGCGACGTCGCCCGAGTTGAACCGGCGCAGCGCCTTCTCGCGCTGCGACTGGGACTTGTCGCCGTGCATCGCCGCGGTCTCCACACCGCGGTTGCGCAACCGCTTGACCAGCCGGTCCGCGCCGCGCTTGGTGCGTACGAACACGAGCGTGCGCGAGTCGCGCTCCTCGGTCAGAGCGTCGACCAGGGAGTCGAGCTTGCCCTCGTGGGCGACGGCCACGAAGCGGTGCTCCACGGCGATGTCTTCCTTCTCCGCCGGCGCCTGCTCGTGTCGCCGGGCGTCGCGTGTGTACTTGGCCGCGAGCCCGCCGGTCTCGCCGTCGAGCGTGGCCGACAGGAACAGCGTCTGGCGGTCGGCCGGCGTCTGGCGGACGATCCGCTCGACCGCGGGGCGGAAGCCCATGTCGAGCATGCGATCGGCCTCGTCGAGCACCAGCACGCGCACCCGGTCGAGGCGAACGGCGCCGCGTGCCATCAGGTCCTCGAGGCGGCCCGGAGTGGCCACGACAATGTGCGCGCGACGGGCCAGCTTGGCCTGGCGCTCCAGGCCCACTCCGCCGTAGACGGGGGCCACCGAGAGCGCGCGAGCACCCGCGATGTCTCGCAGGGCCTCCACGATCTGCGTGGCCAGCTCGCGTGTGGGCACGAGCACGAGGGCCGCGCAGCGGGGATCCTCCGCCTCGATGATGTCCACCAGCGGCAGGCCGAAGGCGAGCGTCTTGCCGGAGCCCGTGGGTGAGCGCACCAGCACGTCTCGCCCCTCGAGGACGTCGGGGATCACCGCCTCCTGGACGGGGAAGGGATTTTCGATCCCGCTGCGCTCCAAGGCGCGCGCGACCGTTTTCGATACGCCGAGATCGGCGAAGGACTGCTTGGACATTCGTACTCCTGACACCGCGCGCCGGTAACCGGCCGCGAAAGATCTGGGAGATTCAGCTGACCCAGATCGCAACGGCGTTCGGAGACGAGAACCTCGCGAGCGACGGCGCCGCTCGCAGCATTGAAGCTAGCAGCCGCGTACCAAAATCGCCTCACCTGGGTAGGGTCACCTAACACCCGAGGGAAGAACGCAGGAGGCGCAGCTTGACCACAACGTCGGTGACGGACCCAGCCCTGCCCACGGCAGAAGACGTCGAACCGGTCGCCCACGAGACCGCCGACCGGATCGCCACCGGCACGATCACCGCTCTCCCATTCATCGCTCTGGGGATCGTCTGCTGGCAGCTCTGGAACGACCTGCTGCACTGGCACGACGTCTTCGTCTTCCTGATCATGTACCTGCTCACCGGGCTCGGCGTGACCGTCGGCTTCCACCGCCATCTGACCCACCGCAGCTTCAAGACCAGCCGTCCGGTGCGGGGGACGCTGGCCATCCTCGGGTCGGTGGCCATCGAGGGCCCGGTCATCTCCTGGGTGGCGGACCACCGCAAGCATCACGCCTTCTCCGACAAGGAGGGCGACCCGCACAGCCCGCACGTCGGGCATGAGGGTGGCTGGCGCGGGGCCCTGAAGGGCCTCATGCACGCCCATCTCGGCTGGCTGTTCATCCACACCCAGCGCGGCAACCGGCGCCGCTACGCCCCGGATCTCGTCAAGGACCCGGTCGTCAGCTTCGTGGACCGGACCTTCCTGGTCTGGGCGCTGGGTGGCCTGTTGCTCGCCTTCGCTCTCGGCTACGCCATCGGCGGGACGTGGACGGCGGCGCTAACCGGCCTGCTCTGGGGGGGCGGGGTGCGCATGCTCGTGGTGCACCACGTGACCTACAGCATCAACTCGCTGTGCCACTTCTTCGGCCGGCGCCGCTTCGACACCGGCGACGAGTCGCGCAACCTGCTCTGGCTCGCGCCGTTCACCCTCGGCGAGTCGTGGCACAACAACCACCACGCCTTCCCCACCTCGGCCTCGCACGGCATGAGCCGCTGGCCGGTGGACCCGTCCTGGATGGTCATCCGGGGCATGGAGGCCGTGGGGCTCGTGTGGGACGTCGTTCGCGTCGATCCGGAGAAGATGGCCCGCAAGGCGATGCCGGACGCGTCCTAGCGGAGGTAAGAACGGCCGGGCACGGGTCGCAAACCGGGCATTTAGCCTCTGCGACAAGCATGCGCTCGCGCCCGCCAGAGGCCGACTCACGCGCGTGGCTGGACGCGTTGCGAGCATCCGGGACAGAGCGTGATCAGGCGATTGCACGGCTATACGAGCTGCTGCTTCGCGCCGCGCATTTCGAGGTCTCGCGACGCCGTGCGGCGCTCGCGCACGTCCGCGGCGACGAGCTCGACGACATCGCGACGCAGGCTGCCGACGATGCCCTCGTCGCCGTGCTCGCCAAGCTGGACGCCTACCGTGGCGCTAGTCGCTTCACCACCTGGGCCTACAAGTTCGCCCTGCTCGAGGCCGGCGTGCGCCTGCGCCGGCGCGCGTGGCAGGAACGCGAGGTCGTGCTGGAGCCGGAGGCCTGGCCGCTGATGGCGGATGCCGGCAAATCCCCTGACAGCCAAGCCGAGACCGGCGAGCTGATGCAGGCACTCAAACACTCGATCGACGAGTGCCTCACCCACCACCAGCGTGAGGTGCTGGTGGCGCTCACCCTGAACGCGGTGCCGCTCGACGTGTTGGCCGAAAGGCTCGACACCACCCGCGGCGCGCTCTACAAGACGCTGCACGACGCCCGGCGCAAGCTGCGCGCCGACCTGGCCAGGAGGGGCTTCACGCTCGACTCGATCTAGCGGAGACCGATCATGGAAACGAACGACACAACCGTGAAGCGACTGCTCGGCCCCAGCGATCCCGAGCTGCTCTGCAACGAGTGCTTCGAGAAGCTCGACGAGTACGTGGAGCTCGAGCTCCGCGGTGCCGACGCCGATGAGCGCATCCCCGGAATGCGCCCCCACCTCGAGGGTTGTCCGGCATGTCGCGAGGACTACGAGAGCCTCCGCGAGCTCATCCGTACTGACCACTCCCCCGACGGGTAAGTTCGGCGCCGATCGGGGCGCTAACCGGTCATGAGCACATCAATCGCAAGCGTCCTGCGACCCGTTCCGGTTCCCTCGTCGAACATCCTGCGCAGCGACCCGGCCGCTCAGGCCTTCATGCTGCTGCGGATCGGGTTCACCGTCGCGCCGATCCTCTTCGGCCTCGACAAGTTCACCGAGGTCATGATCAGCGACTGGCCCCGGTACCTGGCGCCCGAGTTCAACGACCTGATTCCCGGCACCGCCCAGGATGCGATGTACGTGGTCGGCGTAGTCGAGATCGCCGCCGGCTTGGTCGTCGCTGTCTCGCCGCGCTTCGGAGGCCTGCTGGTCGCCGGTTGGCTCGGCGGCATCATCGTGAGCCTCCTGCTGGTCGGCGGCTACGCCGACATAGCGCTACGTGACTTCGGCCTGCTGGTCGGCGCCCTGGCTCTGTCCCGCCTCGCCACTGCCTACCGGTCCTAGCTGCGCCGGCTTGCCGGCCGCCGGGGCCTTCGTCTTCTCGAGCTCGGGGAGCTCCTGCTGCTGCGCCTGGGCGAGCGCCTTCTGGGCAGCTTCCCTGCCGGCGTCGCCAAGCGCAGCTGCGGCGTCCCCTCCACGTTCCAGCAGCGGCCCGATCATGTCGATCGGGAGGGGGAAGATGATGGTCGACGCCTGGTTGCCGCTGATGTCGTTGAGCGCCTGCAGGTAGCGCAGCTGGAGTGTGACCGGGTTCGGGCGAATCACGTCGGCGGCCTGGGACAGCCGGTCCGCCGCCTGGAACTCGCCCTCCGCGTTGATCACCTTGGCGCGCCGGTTGCGCTCGGCCTCGGCCTGGCGGGCCATCGCCTGCTGCATCCGCTCGGGGATCTCCACGTCCTTGATCTCGACGATGGTGACCTTGATGCCCCACGGCTCGGTCTGCTCGTCGATGATCTGCTGGAGGCTCTCGTTGAGGCGCTCGCGCTCCGACAGGAGCGAGTCGAGATCGGCCTTGCCCAGCACCGAGCGCAGCGTGGTCTGTGCGATCTGGAGCGTGGCGCTCCTGAAGTCCTCGACCTCGATCACCGAGCGATGCGGATCGATCACGCGGAAGTAGGCCACGGCGGCGACCCGGACGGGAACGTTGTCGCGGGTGATCACCTCCTGGTGGGGGATGCGAAGAGCCACGGTGCGCAGGGTGACGCGCACGAGCCGGTCCACCGCGGGGACGAGCAGAACGAGGCCGGGCCCCTTCTCGTCGATCACGCGTCCCAGGCGAAAGACGACACCGCGCTCGTACTCGCGCAGCACCCGCACCGACGCTCCCGCGAGCGCGACCAGGGTCAGCGCCACGACTGCGAGCACGATCAGCACGACCGCAATCACCACGGCTGCTCCCAATCCTCGGCTCGCCGTACGGCGAGGGTCAGCCCGGTCACGCGCTCCACCACCACAGAGTCTCCCTCGCTCAGCTCGGCCTCCTCGAGCACGCTGGGCCTGGCCCGCCAGAGCGCTCCGTCCACGAACACCTGACCCACCCCGCCCGACCAGCTGCGCACGACTCCGGCGCGGCCGCTCAACGCCTCGCGTCCCGAAGCCACCCGCAGGCGACCGGCCGCGAGCGCCTTGCGCGTGGCCACGCCCAGCCAGAGAGCGGAAACCAGGGCGGCGGCCAGAGCCGCCGCCACGACCACGGCAGTGGCGGCGCCGGCCGCGCTGACGGCCACCACCAGCCCTCCCACCAGCGCCGCGGCGCCGATGGATCCCAGGATGCCCCCGGGCGCGTGGGCTTCGGCTACCAACAGGGCAACCCCGATGACCACCAGTACCACGCCGATCTCAACCATGTGCTCTCTTCAGATGGTACGCCCCCGGCGTTGCGGGCGCGCGTGATTGGGCGCGTTCGCCTCAGTCCGCCGGAGGGGATGCTTTCCTCGCCCACCACCACCGACCGCGCGAGCATGTCGTGCACGCCGCGACGCCGCGAGTCGAACAGGATCGGTAGGAAGCCGGCGAACAGAGGGATGGCGGCCAGGCTCAGATAGACGAGGCGCATGAACGACCGCCGTGGGCGCAGCGGTGTGCGATCGCCGGCGTCACAGACGCGGATGTGCAGCAGCCGGTTGCCCGGCGTCTGCCCCGTGCTCGACCAGAAGGTCACGAAGTAGCCGATCCACCAGAAGAACCAGGCCACTCCGCCGAGAGCGAAGAGCGCCTTCTCGACGCCACTGGGCACGTCGAGAATCGACAGCGCCAGCCCGACCACCAAGCCCACCCCTGCCGCGACACCGTTGATGACGGCGGCGTCCACCGCGAAGGCCAGCGCCCGCGTCACGAGACCCTCGTACTCCGTGACCCGGTCGGTCGCCGGCGCCTCGCCGTGGACACGGCTGGCCACCTCGCGCGCCCGCGCGGCATGGATGCGAGCCGAGGCGGAGGCGGGCGGGCGGTCCTCGGCGTGGCTCATCGCCCGGCCGGGCGCGGGCCGCGCCCGTCGCGTCGGGGGCGGTCGCCGCGGCGCAGCGCCCGGCGGGCTGCGCGCTCGAGCCAGTCGTCGGCGTCGCGCGAACGAGAGCGGACCTCCCCTGCGACCTGGTCGGCGAACCCGAGGCTCTGCGTGGCGATGGCGTCGGTCACGGCCGGGCTGCGGGCGATCTCCTCGACCAGCACCCACAGCTCCTCGCTCTCGAGCAGGTTGGCCACCGTCTGGTCGACCAGGCGGCTGTCGATCACCTGGGCCACGGTGCGCTCCACCGCCGGGCTGGCCACCGCGGCCTCCACCACGCGCTCGAGCTCCGGTCCTTCGAGCACCCGCGCGGCCGCACGGTCGACGGCGTCCCCCGCGAGCACGATCTCCGTCACCCGCTCCACCACGCGATGACGCACGAAATCGCGCCCGATCTCCTCCACGATCGGCCCCTCGAGCGCCCGGCTCATCGATTCGCGCATCAGCGGGCTGGTGAGGACGCGGTCGAGCACCTCCTCGGTGACCCGCGAGCGGAGCACGACGTCGACCACTCCGAGGGTCGCGGCCTCGGCTGCTCGGCCGCCGAGGCGCACGGCTCCCACTACCGGGCGCAACGCGGCCAGAGCCACGGCTTCGGGCAGGCGCATGGTGCCATCATCGACGTGCGAGGCCGAGCGAGCAACCCAGGGCGCGAAGTTTCACGTCGCAGCCGGACCGAGGAGTACGCTGCCGAGCGCACATTTCGACCCAGGAGGTGAGTCGTGGAGAGCTCAGCTGGCCCTGTTGAGAGCTCGGTTGCGCCTGATGCGGAGATGCGGGCGATGGCCGGTGAGTTCGGCCGTCTGTGGTGGCTGTGGCTGGTGGCGGGGATCGCGTGGATCCTGATCGCCCTGGTCATCCTGCAGTTCGATCAGGCCTCGATCACCACCGTCGGGGTGTTGATCGGTCTCATGTTCCTGCTGTCCGGCATGCAGCAGTTCATGGTCGCCGCGGTGGCGCCCACGCTGAAATGGATCTGGTACCTGTTCGGCCTGCTGTTCATCGTCGCCGGAGTGATCGCCCTGTTCAATCCCGAGGACACGTTCGCCGGCATCGCCGACATCCTCGGGTTCCTGTTCCTCCTGGTCGGGGTGTTCTGGACGATCCAGGCCTTCGTCGAGCGGGAGGTCAACGAGCTCTGGTGGCTCGGGCTCATCTCCGGAATCCTGATGATCATGCTGGCCTTCTGGACCGGCGGCCAGTTCTTCATCGACAAGGCCTACCTGCTGCTGGTGTTCGCGGGCATCTGGGCCCTGCTCCACGGTGTCACGGACATCGTCAAGGCCTTCCAGATCCGCAAGCTCAAGACGTAGGAGCAGGCACGAGGACGCTCTCGGCGACCTCGACGAACGCGCGTAGCCACCGGCCGGAGTCGCGCCGGCGCCATACGAGGGCGCTGGTCCACATCGGCAGGTCGGTGATCGGCACGCAACGGATCCCCGGATGAGCGAACTGGCCGGCGAACGTGGGGTGAACGATCTTTCCTCGGGCGATCATGGTCACGAGTTCGCTCCAGTCGTGGTGTTTCAGCCGCCGGCGCTTCATCGGCCTTCCCGACGAGGACTGCTCGGGGATCAGCACACCTTCCAGCTCCGTCGGAATCATTCCGGTGACGTCCACCACCTCATGGTCTGCGATGTCCTCCGTCGTCACCTCGGCCCGACCGCCGAGCGGATGATCTGTGGCCACGGCGAGCACCCGAGGCTCTCGCGACAGCGTCGGACCCACCACCAGGTCGGGCTGGCGCAGGGGGAGGCGGCTCGCCATCAGATCCACGTCGCCGTGGCGCAATGGCTCGAATCGGCTCGACAGCGTCAGCTCCTTGACGTCGACGTCGCAGCCGGGGTGACGTTTCTCGAACGCCTTGATGAGCTCCACCAGTCGGTCTCCCCCGGGAACGCCGTTGGGCAGACCGATCCGCACCGTTCCCTCGATCTCACCACCGTCGTGGCTCGCTCGCTCCAGGACGGCCGCCAGCTGCCGGTGGGCCGGATCGACGTTCGCCAGGAAACGCTCGCCGGCCGCCGTCAGCGCCACGCGACGGCTCGTTCGGTGGACGAGGCTCTCGCCGAGCTTGGCCTCGAGCTCGCGCAGGCTCTGGCTGACCCGCGATTGCGTGAGGCCAAGGCGCTCGGCCGCTCGCCCGAAGTGAAGCTCGTCCGCGAGGGCGAGGAAGACCCTGATCTCCCGGAGCTGGATCGTCTCCCACATCGATTAGCGAGGCTACTCGCTGCGATCGCGGATGGGCCGTTGATCAGGCGCCCGCGACGAGCGACCCTAGGGCGATGCGCAAAGTTGTGATGCAGATGATGACCACCGTGAACGGGCGACTCGACGCTCCCGATGCCTGGGTAACCGGCATTCCGGCAGATCTGTACGCAGAGCTCGATCGCCTGTACGCCACCTTCGACACGATCCTGGTGGGCCGGGCCACCTACGAGGAGATGTTCGCCTACTGGCCGGGCGCCGAGTCGGCCGAGGAAAGCTCGGACAGCGCCAAGAGCATGGCCCGCAAGATGAACGCCTACAAGAAGTACGTGTTCACCGGCGCGCGGGAGAAACCCGCGCTGGAGTGGAGCAACGCCGAGGCGGTGCCGGCGCACGGCGATGAGGACATCGTGGCCTTCGTCGACCAGCTCAAGGCACAGCCGGGTGCCGACATCCACCTGTCGGGCGGTGCACGGTTGGCGCAGACCCTCGTCCGGCTGGGTCTGGTCGACCAGTACCACCTGGTCGTGTATCCCGTCGTGTCGGCCGGTGCCAACTGGTTCGACGGGATCGAAGAGCAGCGCGGTATGGAGCTGCTGAGTGCCACCGCCTATTCGAACGGCGCCGTCGGGCTGTACTACCAGCCGCAGGGAGACCTCGGCCGGTGAGCGCCCGCTAGAGCAGTCGCAGCAGCGCGGTCAACGCCGCCGCCACGAGCGCGCAGGCCACGAGCGAGCCGGTGCGCCAGACCACCAGCCCGGCCGCGGCCACCCCCGCGGTCTCGGGGCCGATGGTGAGCCGATCGCCGTCGGCGAGCGCCTGAGTGGCCACCAGCGCGGCGAGCAGGGCCGGGGCGAGCAGCACGACCATGCTCAGGAACCAGAGCGGCAGCTCGCGTCCTCCCAGAGCCACCGGTCCCGCCGCGCGGATGACCGCCGTGATCAGGGCGCCACCGCCGATCAGGGCCACGCTCGTGCTCATGACTCGCGGTCCTTCCTCTCCCGCGCGGCCGCCTCGCGGGCCGCCTCCTTGGCCGAGCTGGTGAGTCCCGCCAGAGCAGCGAGGCTTGCCATCAGCACCGGCACGCCCACGGGAGTGAAGGGCACGAAGGCCAGCGAGATGGCGGCGCCCGCGAGCCCGACGGTCAGCGCCCGCCGTCCGTGCATCTCGGTGATCAGGAGCCCGAGGAAGAAGGCCGGGAAGATCGCGTCGAGCCCAAGCGCCCGCGGATCGCCGATCAGGTCGGCGCCGAAGGCTCCGACGATGGTGCCCAGCACCCAGGTGGCGTACTGGATAAGCGAGGCGCCGATCAGCATCCAGCGGTCGAAGCTGCCGTCGCCGCGGGCGGCCACCGCCCACGACGCGTCGACCACGGCCTGTCCCTGAGCCGCGCGCTTGAGCGGGCCGCCCGGCAGCGAAGGAGCCAGCGCTGCACCCATGGGCAGGAAGCGCGAGTTCATCAGGGCGGCGGCGCCCAGCGCGGCGCCCACGGTGCCGCCGCCCCCGATGATCGCGATGGCGGCGAACTGAGCCGACCCCGCGAACATGATCGCCGACATCACGATCGCGTCGAGCGCCGTGAGCCCCGCGTCCTGAGCCACCACGCCGAACGAGGCCGCCAGAATGCCGCCCGCGATCGCAAAGGGGATCCCAGCGCGGACGCCGCCGGCCAGCAGAGCGGCGTTGGAGCGGGTCTCGGGGGGCGGCGACGACATGCCCGCCGAGGCTACGCGAGGGTCGCGTGAACATCGGCGGCCGGGGCGCCTGCGTTCCGCTCGAACCCTGCGCGGCGCTTCGCCCCAGCCCGCCGTGCAGGCCCGAACGGAGCGCAGCGCCGAGGCGGTGAAATCCTCCCGATCGATCCGGCGCTCCCGGCGGACGGGAGTTTTGTCGTCGTGGAAAGCCGAAACCTCCGGCTCAGCTGGGCGGCCCTAGACGTCGGGACGTTTCGCATGAAATGCATGCGAAACGCAGGGCACCGCGCACGCCGGACCCGCCGCGCAGGCCCGAACGGAGCGCGGAGCCGGCTCAGCCGCCCCGCGCCGCCGTCAACGCCTCGTCGCGTCCCAGGAACGCGCGGATGCGGCAGACCTTGCCGTCTCGCAGCCGGGCCACGTGGAAGACGGGGATCTTCCCGATGTCGACGTTCGAATCGTGCCCGCGGGTGCGGGCGAGCATCGAGATGAGGACCTCGTCACCGTGCACGTCGACCTGTTCGATCTCGATCTCCCCCAGCTCGATCACCCCCACGACCTCTTCGCGCAGGAAGCGCACGACCGTGTCGGCACCCCGGTAGGAGCTCTGGCCCGGCCACTCCGGGGCGTTGTGCCACTCGATGTCGTCGGTGAAGCAGAGTGAGGCGAGGCCCTCGGGGTCGCCGGCGTTCCACAGCTCGTAGCCCTGCAGGATCAGGCGCAGCTCGGTCTCGGAGATGCGTTGGCCGTTACCGGACACGGGGGTAGGATCGCACGGCGGCGGAGGGCGCCACCCAAATTTCACGTGAACGAAACGAGCCACAGGACGAAGGTGGCGGTGCTCGGCGGCGGAGTCGGCGGGCTCACCGCGGCCTTCGAGCTCACCGCCACGCCGGAGCTGCGTGAGCGCTTCGAGGTCACCGTCCACCAGCTGGGCTGGCGAGTGGGAGGCAAGGGAGCCAGCGGCCGCAACGCCGGCAGGGCGCAGCGCATCGAGGAGCACGGCCTGCACGTCTGGTTCGGCTTCTACGACAACGCCTTCCGCCTCATGCGCGACGCCTACGAGGAGCTCGGCCGCGAGCCCGGCACACCGCTGGCCACGGTCGACGAGGCCTTCGTGCCCTGTGACCGGCTCGTGCTCTACGACCGCCAGGGCGAGGGCTGGCACGCCCACGCCCTCGACTTCCCGCGCAATCCGCTCCGCCCGGGCGAGGCGAGCGAGCTGCCGACGTTCTGGGAGATCGCGGCCACCGCCTCCGGCTGGGCGCTGTCGGCCTGGCGCTCGCTGCGCGACGACCGTGATCTCGACCTGGGCGAGCCCGACGTGCCCTTCGTCCCCGACTGGTTCGAGGACCTCGCGGGGGAGCTGGCCGTGGAGCTGGTGGAGCTGCCGCTGGAGGGCGCCGAGCGGCTGCTCGCCATGGCCGAGCGCCTGGCTGGCACGCGCGCGGGCGCCACCGATCACATGGTCGCGCGCCAGGCCGCCCAGCCCGCGCTCCTTGCCCGCCTGCTGAGGGGCTTTCGCGACTGGCTCTGGCTGGTGGTGCGCGACGTGATCGACGACGACGCGGAGCTGCGCCTCTACTTCACGGTCGTCGACGCGGGCGTGTCCACCCTGGCCGGCATCGTCGAGGACGGCGTGCTCGAGCACGGCTTCGACGCCGTCAACGACGAGGAATGGGCGGCGTGGCTCGCCCGACACGGCGCCAAGGAGGTGACCCTGGGCCGCACCCCGGAGGGCCGGGCCCCGGTGCTCCGGGCCGTCTACGACGTGGCCTTCGGGTTTCCCGGCGGATCGATCGCCGCGGCCGACGTGGCCGCGGGGACGGCCACGAGCGACCTGCTGCGGCTGGTGTTCAGCTACCGCGGCTCGTTCATGCGCAAGATGCAGGCCGGCATGGGCGACGTGGTGTTCACGCCGCTGTACGAGGTCCTACGGCGACGCGGGGTTCGCTTCCGGTTCTTCAACGAGGTGACCCGCCTCGGCGTGGCCGCCGATGCGCAGAGGATCGATTCGATCGAGATCGTGCCCCAGGCCGGCCTGAGCGACCGAGCCGACGAGTACGAGCCCCTGGCGGACGTGGAGGGCCTGCCGTGCTGGCCCAGCGAGCCGCTGTGGGACCAGCTCGAGGCGGACGCCCGCGGGCACGACTTCGAGCTGCGCGGCAACCCCCTCGGTCACGATCCGCTGCTGCTGCGCCGCGGAGAGGACTTCGACGCCGTGGTGCTGGGCATACCGGTGGGCGCCCTGGAGCCGATCTGCGCCGAGTTGATGGAGCGCGACGAGCGCTTCCGCCGCGGCATCGAACGAGCGGTGACCGTGCAGACCCAGGCCTTCCAGGTGTGGGCCAACCGCGGCGGCGAGGCGCTCGGCTGGGAGCACGGCGGCAACTCCGTGGCGGGGTGCTACGTCGAGCCCATCGACACCTACTGCGACATGACCCACCTCATCCCGCGTGAGTGCTGGACGCAGGCGGAGGACGTGCGCACGATCGGCTACTTCTGCGGCGTGCTCGAGGACCGGCCGGGTGAGACCCAGGCGCAGGCCACGGCACGCGTGCGCCGCAACGCGATCGAGTTCCTGCGCCGCGACATGAGCACCCTCTGGCCGGCGGCGGTCTCGGCCAACGGTGAGTTCGACTGGAGCGTGCTGGTGGACCCGGACGACCGCTCGGGGGCGCAGCGCTTCGAGGCCCAGTACTGGCGCGCCAACGTCGCCCCCTCCGAGCGCTACGTGCTCACACCCGCGGGCTCGGTGGAGCATCGGCTGGCCTCCGACGACTCCGGCTTCGAGAACCTGGCGCTGGCGGGGGACTGGACGCGCAACGGAATCGACGGCGGCTGTGTGGAGGCGGCCGTGATCTCGGGAATCGAGGCCGCCTCCGCCATCGCCGGGGAAGGGCGCCCGATCCCCGGGCGCGGCGACCGCTGGCTGCGTCCGCGCACGGTGGAGCTGCCCGGCTACGTGGAGTTCGGCGGACGGGCCACCGCACCGCCACCGTTCGCGTGCTCGCGCGGCCGGATGCGCAGCCTGCTCCTGAGCGGCGACGGGAACCGCATCGGCCTGCTGGTCGAGCGGATGTTCAACGAGCCCGCGGGGACGGCGGTGGAATACCGCCCGCTCACTTCGCGCGTGCTGCTGCTGATCGGCGAGTTCGGGCGCGTGGCTTCGCTCACGCCCCCGTTCGACCGCTGGGGGGCGGTGACCGAGACCCAGGCGTCGTTCTGGGTGCCGGTGGTGGCCGGCCGGAGGCTGGGCGGCATGTTCACCCCGGAGCGGGTGGTTCTGGCCGTTCCCTACATCTTCGTCGACAACCCGATGTCCTACCTCGGGGGACGCGAGGCTTACGGCTACGCCAAGACGATGGGGAGGTTCTCGCCCGGCGACGGGCTCGGCGCCCAGGTGAAGCTGGAGGCCTTCGGGGGCAACTTCGGCCGCGACGAGGGCGCGGGCTGGCGGCCGTTCCTGGAGATCGCCGAGGGCGCTGCTGCGCCGGGGGCGGGAACGGATGGCGCGGTGGAGGGGCCCGAGGCGCTCGTCCGCCAGCTCACCGCCGGCGCCGTCGATCTCGGCCTGGCCGCAG
The DNA here is from genome assembly GCA_963826165.1 of uncultured Thermoleophilaceae bacterium. GTDB lineage: Bacteria > Actinomycetota > Thermoleophilia > Solirubrobacterales > Thermoleophilaceae > JACVRW01. Next base: position 260,245 of record CAWGWC010000003.1, read on the forward strand.
ACCTCATGACCGACATGTTCCTGGGCCGGATCGGTCAGGTGTTCCTCAAGCAGTTCCGCGATGCATCCGACGGCACGCGTTCGTGCTACCAGTCCGTGGTGGAAGCTCCGATCTCGATCCATCGCGTGCGCAGCCGGCCGGCGGCGCGCGAGCTCGAGCTCACGCTGCACCAACTCGACAGCCACCCGATCGGCGAGGAGCTCGGACTCGAGAGCCAGCGGGCCGAGCTGAGCCTTGACGTGGAGATCGACATGGTGGTGGAGGACGGTCGCGAGATCGCGCGCTCGGTGACGGCGGGGCCCGCCGCGGGGCCGGCCGGCGCGACGGCCTCGCTGGCCTCGGACGACCGCGACGGAGGTTTGATGGATGACGCCGCCCGCGTGATCTGGCGAGGGCTGGAGGAGCTGGAGCGCTTCACGCTCGGCCGCCTGCGCGGCCGCTGACATGAACGGTCAGCGGCCGGCGACCGCGAGCCGCGTGGTCCGCAGGATCCACAGCGCGGGCCCGAGCACGAGGACGGTGCCTCCGATCGCCAGGGCGGCCACCCCGAGCGCCGACAACGCCACGCCGCCGAGCAGCGCCAGCCCCGCTCCGGTGGCGCCCGAAAGCAGATCGTTGAAGCCGAGCAGGCGGCCGCGCTCGGACGGATGGGTCAGGTCGGCCAGCTCGGCGGTGGCGGCCACGAAGGACAGGTTCCAGCCCACGCCGAGACCGAACAGCGCCACCGCGGTGGCGGCCACGCTCTCCACCCACAGCAGGCTGATCACCGACAGCGCCATCACCACGAGGCCGCCGGCCAGCGAAGGAGGGCGGCCGATGCGGTCGATCAGGTCGCCGATCACGATCACCAGGGCGTACATGCCGATCACGTGGGCCCCGATGATCGGGAACACGTCGTGCCCCTCGTGACCCTGATGGTCCACCACCACCGCGCCGGTGAGCGTCATCACCCCGACCATCACGGCGAAGCTCGCCTGGGCGGCGATCAGGGCGGGCACGACGCCGGGACGGCGCACCAGCTCGCCGAGCGGGACGCGACGCGCCTCGGTCTCCGGCGGCCGCTCGTGATCGAGCAGCTCGGCGATCCGCCGCGGGTCCGGACGCACGCATGCCACCAGCCCGCAGCCCACGAGCATGAACGCCCCCGCGGCGAGCCATAGCGGGGCAAGGGCGTCGCCGTCGAGCTCGCGCCCCGCGAGGATCGGGCTGAACACGGCAGGCCCCAGGAAGGCGCCGAACACCGCCCCGAACAGCACCAGAGCGATTCCGTGAGCCCGTCGCTCGGGCGGGTACATGTCACCCGCTGCGATGCGCGCGAGCAGGGCGATCCCGCTGGCCGCCCCCACGCCGGCCAGGCCGCCGAGGACGAGTGGTCCCGACGGCGCTGCGCTGCCCAGGGCCGCCAGGCCGCAGCCGAGCGCACCCACCAGGTAGCCCCCCGCCAGCACCGGCACGCGACCGATCCGGTCCATCGCCCGCCCGGCGGGCAGCGCCGCGAGAGCGCCGCTGGCCAGGACGATCGCCGGCCCGAGGCCCAGCAGGCCCTCCACGCCCAGCACGTCCACCAGCGTGAGCGAGGCCACGGCCGCCGACAGCTGGAGCATCGCCGAGTTGGTGGCGAGCGCCGCCGAGAGCAGCGCGGTGTTGCGGCGGATGGGCAGCGTGGCGGCGCGGTCCACGCGGCCAGACTAGTCGCGGCCCCGCTATGGGCCGGCCGGCCTCAGCGGGAGACGGTGCGGCGAAACAGCAGGAGGCAGACCACGGCGATCACCAGGGCGAGCACGGGGATCCCGTACCCGATCACGCCCACCAGGGCGAGCACCAGGCCCACCACGCCGATCGCGCCGGCGGTGGCTCCACCCACCACCAGCTGATAGGCCCGCTTCTCCCGGGAACGCCGGGAAGGGGGGCCACCGGAACCTCTGGTGAGATCGCTCATGCCCTGAACGTTAGGGATCGGCGCGGAGCGCCACCGCAGCAGCTTCCGGCGCCCGGAACGGCCCAGGCCGCCGCGTAATCTCATTGCCCGCGTGGCGGGCGACGAGAAACCCCGGCGGGAGCGGCTCACACGGCGGATCGTCCGCCTGTTTCGGCCCTACCGCGGCCGCACCGCGCTGATCCTCTTCTCGATCGTCGTGACCTCCGCGCTGGGGATCGTCAACCCCCTGCTCGTGCAGGTGGTGTTCGACGACGCTCTGTTCGTCAGCGGCGGTCCCGACCTGTCGTTGCTGTACCCGCTCGTGGCCCTGATGGTGGCGATCCCGATCGTGCTCGGCGTGATCGGGGTGGGCCAGACCTACCTCACCAACTGGGTGGGCAACCGGGTGATGCAGGACCTGCGCGACCGGCTCTACGCGCACCTTCAGTCGATGCCACTGTCGTTCTTCACGGGCACGCGCACGGGCGAGATCCAGTCGCGGCTGGCCAACGACGTCGGCGGCGTGCAGACCGTCGTCACCAGCACGGCGTCGTCGATCCTCTCCAACGTGGTAACCGTGGTCAGCAGCCTCGTGGCCATGCTGATCCTGTCGTGGGAGCTGACCCTCGTCTCGCTGATCCTGGTGCCGCTGTTCGTGGTGCTCACCTACCGTGTGGGCCGCGTGCGCCGGGCGGTCAGCGCGGAGACCCAGGAGTCGATGGCGGAGATGAGCGCCATCACGCAGGAAACCCTCTCGGTGTCCGGGATCCTGCTCTCCAAGGTGTTCGAGCGGCGCTCGGACGAGATCGAGCGCTACCGGCGAGCCAACGAGCGTCTGGCCGAGCTCCAGGTGCGTCAGCAGATGACGGGCCAGGGCTTCTTCGCCCTGGTGCAGGCGTTCTTCGGCATCACGCCGGCCATCATCTACCTGGTGGCCGGCATCAGCCTCGACGGGGGCGGGCAGGCGATCAGCGCCGGGACCATCGTCGCCTTCACCACGCTGCAGACCCGGCTCTTCTTCCCGATCGTCTCGCTGCTGCGGGTGTCGGTCGAGATCCAGTCCTCGCTGGCGCTGTTCGAGCGGGTCTTCGAGTACCTCGACCTCGAGTCCGACATCGTCGACGCGCCCGACGCGATCGCGCTCGACGTCCGGCGGGTCCAGGGCCGGGTGAGCCTCGACTCGGTGTCCTTCTCCTATCCGCGCCATACGCCCGGCGCCGAGGCTGAGGAAGAGTCTCGGGAGGCCGACGGCGATCGCCGGATGGCGCTCGACGGGCTCTCGCTCGAGGTCGAGCCGGGTCAGCTGGCCGCACTGGTCGGCCCCAGCGGTGCCGGCAAGACCACGGTCTCCTACCTCGTACCGCGTCTGTACGACCCCAGCTCGGGCAGCGTGCGCGTGGACGGCCTCGACGTGCGTGACATCAAGCTGGCCTCGCTCGCGGAGATCGTCGGGGTGGTGACCCAGGAGACCTACCTGTTCCACGCCACCGTGCGCGACAACCTGCTCTACGCGCGCCGCGACGCAACCCAGGAACAGCTCGAGGACGCGGCCCGGGCCGCGCTCATCCACGACCGGATAATGGAGCTCGACGACGGCTACGACACCATGGTCGGCGAGCGCGGCTACCGGCTCTCCGGAGGCGAGAAGCAGCGCGTGGCCATCGCGCGGGCGCTGCTCAAGGATCCCCGAATCCTGATCCTCGATGAGGCCACCTCGGCCCTCGACACCACCAGCGAACGGCTGGTCCAGGCAGCCCTCGAACCGCTGATGGAGGGCCGCACCACGCTGGCGATCGCCCATCGGTTGTCCACGATCTTCGCGGCCGACGTGATCTTCGTGCTCGACCGGGGCCGGCTGGTGGAGCGCGGCACCCACGCTGAGCTGGTCGAGCAGGGTGGCCTCTACAGCCGGCTCTACCAGGAGCAGTTCCACGGCGGCCTGGTGGAGGCCTCGTGCGCCGACGGAGTGGTGCTGGCCGACGGCGGCGTGCTGGCCACCGGAGCCGGCGCGGCCTAGGGGTTCTAGCCGAGGGATCTAGCCGAGGTAGCGGCGCCGCAGCTCACGCTCGACGCCGCTGCGGCGAGCGACCCGTGCAAGCAGCCCGAACAGCGGCCTCACGGCCCCAAGGGCGCCGGGCAGCCGGAGCTCGCCCAGGTCGAGCAGCACGGCGGTGTGGAGCGGGTTGCGCGGAAGCCCGTCGGCCATCACCCGGCCGTCGGTGGCCAGGCCGAAGAGGATGCGCAACCCCTCCTCGAAGCCCATGTGACCGGGACGCAGCTCGAGGTCGGCCATCACTCGCTCGGCGCCTTCGTTTCGCCACGCGTGCAGCAGGCCGGGCGCGACGAGGGCATCCTCTCCCGGCCCCACCTCGTGCGTCTCCTCCCCGATCGTGACCGTCAGGTGACCCTCGTGCACGAAGAAGTGCTCGCTGTAGGACATGTGGAAGTGGGGCTTGACCCGGCCGCCCGGGGCCACCTCGAAGAGGCACAGCGTGCGCTCGCCGCCGCTCTCGGCGCTCGTCTCCAGGAAGGTGACCGAATCGCCCTGAACGGGGTTGTGGATGCGCCGCGCGATCGTCGTGCTGGCCATGCCTTCATGACCGAGCACCGGCGGGCTTATTCCGGCGGGACTGTGGCGGGCGCTCAGGCCGCGGCGAGCGGCCGCTGCTCGATGATCCTGGCGAGCGTTCTCACGCTTTCCGGATCGAACTGGCTGCCGGCGTGCCGCAGGAGCTCGCCTACCGCGTCGGACGGGTCGACCGGCTCCTGGTAGGGGCGCCCCCCGGTCATCGCCCCGTAGGCATCGCACACGGAGATGATGCGGCTGGCCACGGGTATCCGCTCGAGCGGCAGCTCGTGCGGATAGCCGGCGCCGTCGGGTCGCTCGTGGTGCAGACGCACGATCATGGCCACCGCCTCGAGTCCGGGTATGCCGGCCACGAGGTCGGCGCCCCATTCGGGGTGACGCTGTACGAGCTCCCACTCCCGCGGGTCGAGCGGACCGGGCTTCTTGAGGATCTCGGTAGGCAGCCTGAGCTTGCCGATGTCGTGGAGCAGCGCTCCCAGCTCGAGCTCCACCAGCTCGGCCCGGTCGAGTCCCAGCCGGCGGCCGACCCGGGTGGCCAGCTCGGCCACCTCGAGCGAGTGCCGGAACGTGGCCCCGTCGGCGTTGGCGAGGGCGCCCACCAGCGCCCTGATCTCCGCCCGCGAATCTCCGGCCATCAGCTCGTGGTGCTCCTGGTGACGCAGAGCCCGGCTGGTGAGGCCGGCGAACTCCGACAGCAGCTCGAGCTCCACCAGGCCGAGCTCGGTGGGCTCACCCGCCGAGCCGACCAGAAGAGCTCCACGCGGACCCAGCGAGCCGGAGAGCGGCGCCGCGGCGGCGGGCAGCATCTCCTCGACGGCGACTCCCCCTGTGCGCTTGCCGTCTCCTGCGGCCACGGGGAATATCACCGGGCGCCCGGTGCGAAGGGCCATGCCGGACAGGCCGCTCTCGGTGCTGAAGCGCCGGCCCACCAATCCCTGGCCGAGACCCGCTCCGGCCACTCCCGACACCGTTTCGAGCTCGGGGCCCTCGCGTACGAGCACGCACGCCCCGTCCACGCCCAGCACCGCCTGCGTATGGGCGGCGAGGCGCTCGAGCACGAGCTCGGCGTAGCCCAGTCGCTGAGGCGAGGGGATCGGGTCGGCTGGACCGGGACGCACCGCCGGGTGGCCTCCCATTGTGGGACCGTCCTCGACCGTGGCGGCCAGCAGCTCGCTCGCTCCGGCCGGTGCCTGAACACGGGCCTTCGAGCTCTCCCACAGCGGAAACAGGAGCAGTGAAACGACAACCGAGGCAAGCACCCAGGCTCCCGCTATCAGCACAATCGTCCACACCATTGGCCAGCCTCCCGGCCCGCTTCTACCAGCTATTTGCCGTTTCTGCCCAATCCGTTTACGGCACCCCTGCCGAAACGGTGAGCGTGTTATCCCTTATCGGCAGGTCGCGTGCATCAGTCAACCCCCTCTGCGCAGAATCGGTGGAGGGTTGGCGACCCAAGGCACCTCATCGAGGCCGAATCTGGTCAGCCGGGCGCCCCGGAGGACGCGTCCTCGCGCGCCAGGCTGATCGGCTCGACCAGACGCGAGAGCTGGATGCTGATCTCGTAGAGGGCCATCAGCGGCACCATCTCGAGCACGAGCGTGATGGGATCGAGCGTGGGCAGCAGCGCCGCCAGGACGGCGATGGCCAGGATGGCGTAGCGCCGGCTCCGGCGCAGCTTGTCGTAGGAGACCACGCCCAGCCGCGTGAGCACCAGCACGCCGACCGGAACCTGGAAGCCCAGGCCCAGGGCGAGCATCGTCATCACGGCGAAGTCGTAGTAGTCGCTCGCCCGCAGCTGGTTGTTGAACTGGGACTCGTTGAACGACAGCAGGAAGTCGAGCGCCGGCGGGAGCACCACCAGGTAGCAGAACACCACCCCGCCGATGAACAGCACCGGCACCATGAGAAGCAGCGGGATCGCCAGCAGCCGCTCGCGCGGGCGGAGGGCCGGAACGAGGAAGGCGTAGGCCTGGTAGAGCAGCACCGGCAGCGTGAGCAGGATCGCCGCGTAGCCGGCGTTCTTCAGCGTCTGGATGAAGGGCTCGGCCGGCCCCAGCGTGATCGGCACGTAGCCGTCGGGCAACGGGGCGTTGATGATGTCGAGGACGAGATCGCTCTGCCACGCGGTCAGCGAGAAGGCCACCACGAAGGCCGCGAGCGACACCATCAGGCGCGCCCGCAGCTCGTCGAGGTGATCGACGACCGTCAGCTCTTCGTCGTGAGCGACCGGCTTGATCCGGCGCATGAGCTTCTGCTCGCTTCGCTCAGGACTTCTCGGCGGCGCTCGGCTCGCCGGCCGGCAGCTCGTCGCGATCGGATCCGCTCACGGAGTCCTTGAAGCTGCGCATGCCGCTGCCCAGCGACTTGCCGAGCTCAGGCAGCTTCTTGGGTCCGAAGATGAGCAGAGCCACGATGAGCACGACGATCAATTCCATTGGTCCGATACCAGGCACGAAGGCCTCCTGTGTTGCGGGTAGGACCTCTTCCTACGCAGGCCAGCTGCAGCGGATCACCCGGGGGCGGACTCCGGATGCCCGATCACCCCCACCACGGGGGCCGGTTCGAGACTCTCCGTGAGTACGTCATCGACCGCAAAGCCGTGCTCTGACAGGACACCTGCGAGCGTGCGCCCGAAGTCCGCGGCGGACCGGACGTCGCTCCATCCTGGCGCCTGGTTGAACAGGTAGAGCCGCCCTCCGGGAGTCAGCAGCTCTCGGGCGCGTCCGAGCGCCTCGGCCGGTCGGCGCCAGAAGACGGCCACGTGAACGGCGAACAGCTTGTCGAACGAATGGGCGCCGAGGCGAGCGCCGGCCAGCGTGGACGTCTCGAGCTCGGCCCGGCCGGACGCGATGTGCTCGCGGTTTCGCCTGGTGGCCGCGTCGATCATCTTGGCCGAGCGGTCGATGCCCACGACCCGGCCGTTCGTGAGGCGCTCGCATACCAGGGAGACGGCCACGCCGTGGCCGCAGCCGACCTCGAGCAGGCGATCGCCCGGCTGCACGGCGAGCGCGTCGACCGCCCACGCGAGGCGTGGTGACGCTCCGTGCGTCACCCGACGGGATCGAACACGAGCGCGGTGACCACGGGACGCGACTCGGGCGCGGGCTGACTCTCGTGCGAGTAAGGGCGGTTGAGCAGGTGGCCACGATGGACGAGGGTGGCCGAGCCGCCGCCGTCGAGGTTGAGGGCCTCCCTGGCGCCGAACGAGATCAGCAGCCGTGCGAGCTCGCCCAGGTCGAGGCCGCCGTCCACCCCCGATCTGCGTCCGTCGCAGCAGACGGCAAGCAGCTCCTGGCCGTTCAGCCCCATCGCGCAGCGCGGATGACGGGCGGCCGTGATGTCGGAGTCGAACTGCTCGGCGCCGCTCGAGAAGCCCTCGCGGTCTTCGCCGAGCGCTACTGGCTCCCCTCCCGAGACCAGCAGCGGTCCGGCCTGCAACAGGTCGCCGGGCGGCTCGACCTCGAGCCGCTGGCGCGGGGCGATCCTCACTTCGCGGTCCATCTGCAGACAGGCGCGCCGCGGGCCCCAGGGATCCGCGATCGGCTCGTGGGCCAGGGCTGCGCCGGCAATCCTCACCTCGCCGAGCGGGCGATAGGGGTCGCGCAAGAAGAAGCCGCCGACCATCGCCTCCTCGACTCCGTTGTCCGCGCACCAGTGATCGAGCCGGGTGGGCTCCGGGAAGTGGACCACGCGGACAGCGGTGCCCGGCAGCGGATGGCGCACCAGGTAGACCGTGGTCTCCTCGCCGCTCGACAGCCTGATCCGGGCCAGCTCGTAGGCGATGCCGTGACTCACGCCGCGGGAGGTTAAACCCCCGCTTGGGGGGTCCAGACCAGACAACCGGGGGTATCAACCGTCCGCCGGGGGCGTGAGACTCCCAGTCGAGGCACCCCCAGAGAAGGAAGCATCCGATGTTCAGAGTGGGCATGTACCGGTCGGCGGGCTGGTGCTTTTCCTGCGGCCGCCAGACCGTAATGGTCAAGCCGCGGGTGAACCACCTGCTCCACCTCGCGCTCAGCGTGGTGACGTTGGGCCTGTGGCTGATCGTCTGGGCGGCGCTCGGGTTCCGCAACTCCGAGCGACCCCCGTACTGCGAGAGCTGTGGCACGGAGGCCGACAGCGGGCCTATGCCCGCCGTGTTCGAGCCGCCGATGCACTCACCCTGAGCGCCTCGCAGCCGCTGGTCCTGGGCCTGTCGACCCGGTCCAGTGTCAGACGATCGCGGCCCTTGCCGCAGGCGACCACGGCGTCCGCCGCGGCGGGCTGATCGCGGGCGTCGAGCTTGTCGGCGTCCGCGCCGCCGAAGAGGCGGTCCACGCCCAGGCCGGCGCGCAGCACGTCGTTCCCGTCGTCTCCGATCATGAGGTCGGCCCCGCCCCGACCGGTCATGAGGTCGCGTCCCGCGCCACCACGCAGGATGTCGCGGCCGTCACCCCCCACCAGCTGGTCGTCGCCCTCATCGCCCGCAAAGTTGAAGCGGCTTCTCCCCTGTCCGCGGATCAGGTCGCGTCCCGGTCCGCCCTTGACGTTGACCTGCGCCGCGGTGGAGCTGGGAGTGCGGGCGTCGGCCCGGTCCGCTCCGTCCGCGAGCCTGGCCTGCACGAGCCTCACGCCCGCGGAGATCGAGCACAGAACCCTGCCCTGCGGATCGGTTTCGCAACCGGGGCCGGCTGCGATCTCGGCTCCGGCGTCCGTGAGGCGAATCAGCCGGCCGGTCGAGGAGGCCTCCACCAGCAGCCGGTTGCTCTCGCCCGGCCCGGCCTCGAATACGACCCAGCGCTTTTCCCCGGACACGAGCGTGGACGCCGTGGCCGCGGTGGAGACGGCGGGGTGCGCGCCGAGCAGCAGCACGCCCAGGGTCACCGAGGCGATCAGCGGCCTCATCCGCCGCAGCGTAACCGTTGACGGCGAGTGGGACGGCGTGAGAGTGTCGAGCCCGCGTCGGCCCCAAGGACAGGAGGCGGTGTGGACAAGCACGGTTCCGAGAGCTACTACGTGGTCGGAGAGGGACTTCTGACCGAAGCCGACGGGGGACGCACGGTGGCGGCCCTCGCGGCCGCCGACACCGCACCGCCGTTTCGCTTCTCGCGGATGGGCCCGAAGGGGAACGGCAAGCAGCTCGGCGAGCCCAACCGGAAGAAGGTCGGGCACGAGATGGCCGCCGGCGGCGGGGGCGCCACCGGGGTGCCGGCGGGCTTCACCTACCTGGGCCAGTTCGTGGACCACGACCTGACCTTCGACCGGACCACGGTGACGCTCGGCACCAACATCTCGCCCGCCGCGCTGCTTCAGGGACGCTCGCCCAGCCTCGACCTCGACTCGCTCTACGGCGCCGGCCCGCAGGACCCGGAGTCGGCCAAGTTCTACGAGGCGGACGGGCTGCATCTCAAGATGGGCAAGACCATCGCGGCGGACGGGATCCCCGCCAAGGACGGCTTCGACCTGCCGCGCGGCCTGGGCAACACCCAGGCCAAGAAGCGCAAGGCGGTGATCCCTGATCCGCGCAACGACGAGAACCTCGCCGTGGCCCAGACCCACCTGGCGATGATCCGCTTCCACAACCGCGTGGTCGACACGCTGCCCGCCTCGGTGCCCGCGGGTCAGCGCTTCACGAAGGCGCGCGAGCTCGTGACGAAGCACTACCAGTGGATGCTGCGCACCGACTATCTGACGCGAATCGCCGCGGCCGGCGTGGTCAGCAACGTGTTCAACCAGGGCCGCAAGGCCTTCGAGGTGGGCGCCACGCCCACCGACGTTCCGACCATGCCGCTGGAGTTCTCGGTGGCCGGCTTCCGGCTCGGGCACGCGATGATCCGGCGCGGCTACAACTGGAACAAGATCTTCGACGGCGGGTCGGGGTCGCTCGAGCTGCTGTTCCTGTTCTCGGCCACGGGAGGCGACCTCGGCGGCGGCTCGCGGCTGCCCAGCAACTGGATCGCCGACTTCCGGCGTCTCTACGACTTCGGCGAGATCCCCAAGCCGGGCCTGGTGGTGCCGGCGGGCAAGTTCAACCGGGCGATGCGCATCGACTCGACCCTGGTCAACCCGCTCGAGCATCTGCCGACCGGCACCTTCGGCGGGCCCAACGTCGGCTTCAACGACGCTCGCCGCAACCTCGCCTTTCGCAACCTCACGCGCGCGAAGATGGTCAACCTGGCCACGGGTCAGCAGATGGTCACCTTCCTGAAGAACAAGGGCGTGACCGTGACCAAGCTGACGGCGGCCCAGCTGCGCAACGGCTCCGGGGGCGCGGACATCGGCTCCCTCACCCAGACCCAGCGCGAGGCGTTCCTCAAGAACACCCCGCTCTGGTTCTACGTCCTGCGCGAGGCGGAGTTCAACGGCGGCAAGCTGAAGGGGGTGGGTGCCCGCATCGTGGCGGAGACCTTCCACCGCGCGATGGAGGGCAGCACCCACTCGATCGTCCGCGACACGGCGTTCAAGCCCTCGCTCGGGCCCAACAACCAGACCTTCCGGATGGTCGACCTGTTGTTCTTCGCCTTCGAGGGCAAGAAGGCGCTGCTGGCGCCGCTCGGCTGGTCCCGCCTCAGCCGGCCTCGCCGTAGGCCGGCTCCGCCGACCGTGCGGGCTCGGAGGCAGGCGCCTCCTCGGGCCGCAGCACGAGCAGTGCCACCACCAGAGCGACAGCAACGAGGCCCGCCCCGATCAGGTAGGCCAGGTGAAAGCCGGAGTTGAGCGCGGCCGCGGTGGATTCGCCGTCGGCCAGCAGGCCGGCCGTGCGCTCGCTGGCGAGCGTGGCCAGCACCGCCAGGCCGATGGCGCCGCCCACCTGCACGCTCGTGTTGACGAGCCCGGAGGCCAGTCCCGAGTCGCTGGGGGTGGCTCCCGACATGGCGAGCGACATCAGGGCCGGGAAGCCGAAGCCGGCGCCGGTGCCGAACAGGACCATCGCCGGGAGGATGTCGACGGCGAAGCTGCCGTCCACCGGGGTCCGGGCGAAGAGCAGCATCCCGGCGCCGATGGCCACCATGCTGGGGATCAGTACCGGCTTGGAGCCGAAGCGCATGTTCGCGCGAGCCGAGTAGCGGAACGAGATGGTGCCCATCACGATCGTGGAGGGCAGGAAGGCCAGCCCGACCTCGAGCGCGCTGTAACCAAGGATCCGCTGCATGTAGAGGGCGCCCAGGAAGAACATCCCGAACATGCCCACCACCAGCAGCGCCTGGATCAGGTTGGCTCCGGTCACGTTGGGCGAGCGGAACAGCCGAAGCGGCATGAGCGGGTTCTCGATGCGCGACTGGCGCACCAGGAAGGCAGCGAGCAGGAGCAGCGAGACCGCTCCGAGCGCGAGCGTCCTGGTGGAGCCCCAGCCCTCCTCGGCCACGCCGAGGATGGTGTACACGCCGAGCATCAACCCGCCGGTGAGCAGCGCCGCGCCAGGGATGTCCGCGCCCTCGCCGAAGCCGATGCCCTCGCCGTCCTCCACCAGCCGCAGTGCGAACAGTGCCGTGGCCACGCCGATCGGCAGGTTGACGAAGAAGATCCAGTGCCAGTTGATGGCCTCGGTGAGCACGCCGCCCACCAGCAGGCCGATCGAGCCGCCGGCGACCGCGACGAAGGTGTAGACCCCGATCGCCTTGGCCTGCTCGCGCGGCTCGGGGAACATCGTCACGATCATGCCCAGGACCACCGCGGAGGTCAGCGCTCCGCCGACGCCCTGCACGAAGCGCGCGCCGATCAGCATGCCCTGGCTCTGCGCCACCGCGCAGAACAGCGAGGCCACGGTGAAGATCGCCAGGCCGATCAGGAAGATCCGCCGCTGGCCGATGAGATCGCCCATGCGGCCGGCGAGCAGGAGCAGCCCGCCGAAGGCGATCAGGTAGGCGTTGACCACCCAGGCGAGATCGCTCTGCGAGAAGCCCAGGTCGTCCTGGATCGAGGGCAGAGCGACGTTCACGATCGTCGCGTCAAGGACGATCATCAGCACGCCCACGCACAGCACGTAGAGCGCCAGCCAGCGTTGTCGGTCTGAGTTCGTGTCGGTCGGCATATTCGTGTCAACAGTCACTTGTCTTTGCTCCTGGGCGACGAGAAAAGCGTTCGTCCCCTTAGACAAGCAGCAGCCCCTGGACTAATCGCTTATCCCTCGGGTAATGCGCGCGGCAGCCAGTCCCGCACCGCTCGCCCTACCGCCTCGGTGTCCTTGCGCAGGCTGTGGTTGCCCGCCACGGTGACCACGGAGCGGTTGGGGCCGGGCGGCGGCATGCCGAACTGGTCGCTCTCGCCCTGCACGACGAGCACCGGCAGCTCGACCGCGTCGAGCTCGCCCAGGCGGCTCGGCGGCACGGGGCCGCCCTTGCGCCGGGGCGGCACGAGCGGGAACGCGAGGCAGAGCACGGCCACCGCGCCGGTGGCCGCCACGGTGCGGCACGCCACCCGGGCGCCCAGCGAGCGACCGCCCACGATCAGCGGCAGGCCGCTCAGCTCCCCCGCGGCCAATTGCCCGGTGACCGCGATCCAGGCCGTGTCGAGCTGCGCCGCCGGAGCCGGCGCCCGCCGCCCGGCCACGCGGTACGGCTGCTCGACCAGAGCGACGCTGATCCGCTCGGAGTTCGCGGCCTCGGTCGCCACCACCAGATCCGGAGCCGCCACGCCTCCCCCGGCCCCATGCCCGAGCACCAGGGCGGCCACGGGATCCGTGGCCTCGTGAAGGTGGGCGCGGGCGAGACCGTGCGGAGTGTCGAGCTCGAGCGTGCTCACGCCCGCCATGCTGGCAGCCCGTGCCGGCCCGGGGACCGGCCAGGGGTATCCCGGGTGCCCGAACGCGCCCGCGCGGCCGAGGATCGCCGCATGACCGCCACCGACCTCCACCTGCGCCTCCAGGACCTCCAGGCCGAGCGCGCCCTGGCCGCGATCGAGGGCCTGGCCGGCAATCCCGCCTACATGGCCGACCTCCACGACGAGATCCACGCGACGAGCCAGGCCTTCGTCGGCGCCGCGGTCACCGAGATCGCGACGTTCCGGGGTCAGCTGCACGGACGGTTGACGGGCTAGATCACCGCCGGTTCAGGGTGCGCATGGATCCGGTTCAGGGTGGCCCCCCGATGAGATCCACGCCTCCGAAGCGCAGGATGGGCCTCATGTTGGCCACCGAGATACAGAGCCGTCTGGTCGAGCTGAAGCACGAGCGAGCCCTCGCAGAGAGCGAAGGCCTGTGGCGCGTCACCGCCTACATGGCGGACCTCGACCGCGAGATCGCGGAGACCCTCAGCGCCTACGTCGGCGCCGCGGTCACGGAGATCGCGAGTCTGAGGGCTGAGCTCTCCGGCCCCCAGGTGGGCTGACGCCCCGCCCGCCGCGGGCAAGGAAACAGCATATGCTCACCCCCCAGGGGGACAGTCGACGTGACCGTACGCACCGAGCCCCTTGTGGGCCGCGAACGTGAGCTAGCGCTGCTCGAGCAGATGCTCGGCGAGGCGCGAGCAGGAAACCCGCAGTTCGTCTTCGTCTCGGGTGAGCCGGGGATCGGCAAGACCAGCCTCATTGCGTCGCTGCTGCAGCTGGCCTCCGATCAGGGATTTCTCACCCTGTCCGGCAGCGCCGCGGAGTTCGAGCGTGAGCTTCCGTTCGGGCTGGTCGTAGACGCACTCGACGAGTACCTGGCCTCGCTCGAGCCAAGCGCCTTTCACCGGCTCGCCGCCGACGACCAAGGAGAGCTGGCGGGTGTCTTTCCGGCGTTGCGCACGCTCGGCTCGGGCCCGGCCCCCACGACGGCAGCTCAGCGCTTTCGCACTCACCATGCCGTGCGAGAGCTGCTCGAGCGTCTCGCGGCGACCCGTCCGGTGCTGCTCTCCTTCGACGACGTTCAGTGGGCCGACGGCGCTTCCCTCGAGTTGGCGACCCACCTGCTACGGCGTCCGCCAGGCGCCGGGGTCCTGATCGCCGCCACCTGCAGAGCGGGTCAGGCCGACCAAGCGCTGCTCGCCGCGCTCGACGCGCCGGCGCTGAAGGGAGGGGTTGCTCGGGTGGAGCTCGGACCGCTGACACAAGCGCAGGCTGCGGCCCTCCTCGACGGAGCGAGCCCGGCGCAGAGCGAACGCCTCTACGCCATGGGTGGGGGAAATCCCTTCTACACGCTGGAGCTGGCCCGAGCGGGCCTGGGCACAGGACCTCACGACCGGCTCGACGCGGAGACGAGCGTGCCGAGCTCGGTGGCCGCCTCCATCGTCCGCGAGCTCGGCGGCCTCTCGCCCGATGCCCGTGCGCTGGCCAACGCCGCAGCCGTCGCCGGTGATCCGTTCGAGCTCGACCTGGCCGTCGCGATCGCAGACCTCCCGCCCGGGCAGGCCCACGACCCACTCGATGAGCTGTTCGCCTGCGATCTCGTGCGCCGCGGCGAGGTGCCGCGCAGGTTCCGTTTCCGCCATCCGCTCGTCCGCAGCGCCATCTACGAGTCCTGCCCCATCGGCCTGCGGCTCGCCGCACACGGGCGCGCCGCCGATGCGCTGGCGGCGCGCGGCGCGCCCGCGGCCGCCCGGGCCCACCACGTGGAGCAGTCGGCGATGCACGGCGACTCCGCCGCGGTGGCCGCGCTGCTTGAAGCCGCGCGGGACACGGCGGAGCGGGCCCCGGAGAGCGCAGCGCGCTGGTTCGCCGGCGCCCTGCGGCTCTTGCCCGGTGACGCGACAGCCGAGGAGCGGATCGAGCTGCTGATGGAGCTCGCTCGGGCCCAGGCGGCCACGGGGCGCTTCGAGGACAGCCGCTCCGCGCTGCTCGAAGCGATCGAGCTCGCCCCGGATGCGGACGCCGACGGCCGGCTGGCGGCCGCCTGCGCGGGTACCGAGCAGCTTCTGGGTCGCCATGAGGAGGCCCGCCGGCGCCTGGCCGGCGCTCTCGCGCGACTCTCCGAGCCGGGCTCCCCGGCTGCGATCGAGCTGCGCCTTGCGCTCGCGGGTGGCGCGTTCTTTCGCTCGGACTTCGCGGAAATGCGTGCCGAGGGATCGCGCGCCATAGAGGCAGCGAATGCCCTCGACGACGAGCTCCCGGCGATCGCGGCAAGCGCAACCCTGGCCATGGCCGGTGCCTTCGGCTCCTGGATTCCCGAGGGCCGGAGGCACCGCGAGGAGGCCGCCCGGAGCATCGACGCTCTACCCGACGACCGGCTGGCACTCCGGCTCGACGCCGTCACCTTCCTCGGGACGGCCGAGCTGTACCTCGACCTGTACGAGGAGGCGGTTGCCCATGGCCGGCGCGGTCTGGCGGTGGCCCGGGCGGCGGGGCAGGGCGAGTTCTTCCCTGCGCTGGTGCCCGTGGTGGGTGTCGCGCTGTGGGCGCTGGGGCGGCTGGATGAAGCTGCCAGGGCGTTCGACGCGGCGATCGAAGCCGCCCGTGTTTCGGGCAACGCCCAGTCGCTCGGGTGGAGCCTGTTGAACCAAAGCATGGTCGCGCGAGTTTCGGGCGACCTCGATGCGGCGCTGGCGCTCGCGGAGGAGAGTGCGGAGGTCACGGCCCACATGGATCGCACCTCCCTCGTGACGGGCCACGTCAACGTAAGTCTCGCTCACGCGCTCTGTGAGACGGGCGACCCCGAGCGGGCCATCGAGGTTGCGATCGCCGGTGCCGGGGGCGAGGAGCTCTTGCTCATCCCCGGTGGTTGGCGGGCGAGCTACTTCGAGTTGCTCACGCGCTGCTGGCTGGCGCTCGACCGTCCGGTGGAGGCCGAGGCTGCTTCGGCACGCGCCGGGGCCGTGGCCGCGCATGTCGGTCTCGATCACGCAGCTTCGATGGCGAGTCGTGCGAGCGCCGCCGTTGCGCTCCATTCCGGTGAGCCGGCCCCCGCCGCCGACGAGGCGCTGGCCGCGGCCGAGTCCGCCGGCAACGTCGGCGCCCGAGTCGATGCCGCGCTCTGCCGGCTCCTCGCGGGCCGGTGCCTGGCGGCCTCGGGCGACACCGAGCGGGCCAAGGGCGAGCTCAGGAGCGCGGCCGACGAGCTTGATGGGTGCGGCGCCTCGCGCTACCGCGACGCGGCCGAGCGGGAACTGCGCAAGATCGGCGGCCGCACGCCCACCCGGGCGCGTGTGCGGCTGGAGGATGGCGACGGGATCGAGGGACTGAGCCCACGGGAGCGCGACGTGGCCCGCCTGGTGGTCGACCGGCGAACAAACCCCGAGATCGCCGCCGAGCTGTTCCTGAGCGTCAAGACCGTGGAAACCCACATGCGCAACATGTTCCGAAAGCTCGATGTCTCGTCGCGTGCGCAGCTGGCGCGTGCGGTCGAGCGAGCCTCGGCGCCGGAACAGCGTTAGTTCCCGGCTCAGGGGCCGGGTCAGGGTCCGCCCCCGATGTCCTCCGAGGCGACCGGTGGGAGCGTGGTCTCATGAAACGCCATCGGCTCATCGAGCTTGTCCTGCCGGCCACCGCGACAGCGCTAGCCGTCCTCCTCCTCTTCCACCCGCAGTTCGAGGGCTCCGTCTACGAAGGCCTGCGTGGCGAGACCACGCGCTGGCTCGTGGTCCACATCGGGTTGGCCGTCGGGGCGGGTCTCCTGGCCCTGGCGGCGTACACGCTCATCGCCGGCCTTCACGGTCGCGCCGCCACCGTGAGCCGATGTGCCCTGGTCGTATTCCCCATCTTCTTCATCGCCTGGGAGGCGACCCTGGGGATCGGAACCGGCATCCTGGTGGACCAGGCCAACGGCTTGCCCGCCGGTGATCGCGCGCCGGCCGCCGAGGTCATTCAGGGTTTCTTCGAAAGCCCCGTCCTCCTGGCGCTCAGTGCCGTCGGCAACACCGCCTGGATCGTGGCCATGATCGCGGCCGCTGTGGCCTTGCGGCGCTCCGGAGCCGGTGCTGCTGTGGTGTGCCTGGTCGGCCTCTCGTCGCTGTTCGTCCTGCACGACGCGGGCCCTATCGGAGCGATCGGCCTGACCTGCTTCGCGGTGGCGGCCATCCTGGCTGGGCGCAGCCGGCAGGCTCAGCCGGCCGAGCTCAGCCCCGTTCCCGCTCCATGACGCGCGCCACCTCCACGCGCGAGGCCACGTCGAGCTTGCGGAAGATGTTGCGGAGATGCGTCTCGATCGTCTTGACGCTCAGGAACAGCTCGGCCGCGATCTCCGGATTGGTCTTGCGATCTGTGACCAGTGCGGCGATCTCGGCCTCGCGCTGGGTCAGCGTGTCGACGCCGGCGCCGCCGGGCTTCCCGGGCGCGGAGCGACGGTGGACCTGGCGGCCCAGCCTGCGCAGCTCCTGCTCGGCCTCCTGGCGGTAGCGAACCGCGCCGTAGCTCTCGAACTCTCGGGCGGCCTGCTCGAGCACGGCAATGGCCTCGTCCTGACGGCCGGCCGCGCCCAGAGCCCGGCCCGCCAGCGTGCGCGAGATGGCCGCCTCCATGCGAGCCTCGACCTCGTCGCACCTCGTCGCCGCCAGCAGGGCCTGCTCGGCGGCGCGGTCCGGATCGCCCTCGGCGAGCGCGAGGGCGGCGGCCGCCCGCGCGGCCATCGCTCCCGAGAAGGTGGTGCCGGTGCGCTCGGCCACGGCGGCCGCACCCGCTGCCGCCGTTCGCGCTGCTTCGACCTGGCCGAGCGCCACGCGGCTGCGCGTGATCGCCTCGAAGTAGTTCGCGCGCCAGCCTCCGGGGATGAGCGGCAGGTCCTCGCCGCCGGCGCTCTCGGTCACGGCCGCGATCGCGCGCTCGTGCTCGCCTGCCGCGTTCAGGACGAAGCACTGGTTGGCCCCGGCGTAGGTCGAGACCAGGCTGTGGTCTAGATGCCTGGTGATGTCGACGCTCTCCTGTGCCACGCGCCGCGCTGTCTCGAGGTCGCCCACGTACAACGCGGCGTTCGCATGGTTGAGGAGGTTCCAGGCCAGGGCCTGCACGTTTCCGGAGAGCCGCGCGGCCTCGGAAGCCTCGTCAAGCACCCGCACCGCTTCGTCGAGGCTGCCCAGCATCTGCAGGACAGTGCCGAGCACAGGGATCAGGAACGGCGAGACCTCGGCCTGCCCGGTCGCCTGGGCGATTGCCAGCCCACGCTCGGCGTGCCTGCCGGCGTCGGCGAAGCGGTCGAGGTAGAGCTCGGCCGCACACAGGTTGGCCACGGCGTCCAGACGCAGCGCCAGCTCGTCGTCTGACATCGCGTCGACCTGCCCGGCCGCGGCGATGCGTTGCGCGTCGGTCCCGGGTTGGCCGCCGATGAATGCCAGCGCCGCGGTGAGCGCAGCGCTGCTCGCGGCGATCAGCGGCGTGTCGTCCAGCACCTCGGCGGCGGCGAGCGCGCGCGCGGACGCGTCGCGCATGGCCGGATAGTCCTGGCGGTAGAAGTGGCCCGTGGACAGGTGGATGAGGAGCTCGACCGTCTGTGTGGAGGCGGGATCCGGGAGCCGGGCGAGCGCCGTGGTCAGGCGCTCGTGTGCCTCTCGGTGATGACCGAGCAGCTGCTCGACCCCGGCACACGCGCCGATCAAGCTGATCCGCAGCGCCTCGGAGTCGCCCGGCGTGAGCTCGATGCTCTCGAGCAACGCCGCACGGGCGTCCTCGAAGGCGCCGGTCGCCGCCTTGGCCCCCGCCAGCGCCATCAGGAGCGCGACCCGCTCGCTCGCGGGTGCCGAGGCGGGCAGCAGCCCCAGCGCGATCTCGAACCACTGCGCCGCGCTGGCCGGGGCGCGCTGGGCCGCCCCCTCGCCGGCCTCGCGCAGGACCGCCACCGCGGCGGTGTCCCCGTGCCGGGCGGACTGGGCTACGTGGTGGGCGCGTGACGAAGCCGGGGCGCCCCGCTCGGCCAGTGCCGCGGCGGCGCGCCCATGCGCCGCCAGGCGCACCCCTGCTGCGGTGGACTCGTACACCGCGCTGCGCACGAGCGGATGCCGGAAGCCGAAGCGCCGCGGCACTTCCGCGGGACGCGCGAGGTCGCGTGCGACGAGCATGTCGATCGCATCGAGCGCCTCCGGCTCCTCGACGCCCGCCGCAGCGATCGCGAGGTCGAGCTCGAACGGGTCGCCGGCCACTGCGGCGGCCTCCGCGAAGCGGCGGGCGTCCGGCGCGAGCCCGTCGAGCTCGGCCAGGATCGCCGCCACCACCGCGGGTGGCACCTCGGTCCCGCGGCGCGCGCCGTCGGCTCCATCGCTGCCGCTACGGGCGAGCTGCAGCATGTAGAACGGGTTGCCGCCACTGGCCCGGTAGAGCTGCTCGAGCTCGGCAGCGCCGGCCGCATCCACGAGCTCGCCGGCGGCCGAGGGAGTCAGGGGGCCAAGTTCCACCAGCCGCACGGTTTCGCTGTTGGCCGCGGCTGCGGCGATGGCAGTCTCCAGCCCACGGTCGGCCTGACCCGTGCGGTAGGAAGCCACGACCAGGACCGGCGCCTGCGGCGGGCGTCGCAGGAGGTGGGAGACGAGCTCGACCGACGCGCCGTCGGCCCAGTGGAGGTCCTCGAGGATGAGCACGAGCGGCTGACGCCCGGCCAGGCGCTCGATCAGGTCGCGCACGGCATGGTGGGCCCGAAAGCGCTCGGCGGCGGTGGTCGGTCCCGGGGAGCCCGGCTGCAGCGAGCGTAGCGCGGGGAACACACCCGCGACCTCCGAGAGATCCTCGGACGCGAGACGGCTGAAGGCCTGGGGATCGAGCGACCCGAGGTACTCGTCGAGAGCGTCGACCACCAGCCCAAAGGGCAGCTCGCGCTCGAACTCGGCGGCGCTGCCGCGCAGCGCGAGGCAGCCGCGCTCCTCGGCACGCTCGGCCAGTTCCTGCAGCAGCGAAGTCTTGCCGATGCCGGGCTCGCCGGTGACGAAGGCCACACGCGGCGCGCCGTCGACCGCTTCGCCGAGCAGCTGCTCGGCGAGTTGCTGTTCTTGCTCTCGGCCCACCAGGGCCGCTTCTGACAGCGTCACGAAAGGCTCCCGGCGCGCCAGCCTACCCCAGGCAGGCGGCAAAGATCAGGGTGCTGCCCTGATGTGAGAAGAGGCGCGCGGGACAAGACTGATGCCATGCCCCGCTTCATGCTCAGCCACCATCATGACCCCCAGGAGTGCGGTGTGGTGTTCGCCTCCTTCAAGGCCTTTGCAACCCCGCTGCGCGGGTCTCCGGTGCGGGCGTCGTGCGACTTCGGCACCCATCACATCTGGTGGGAGGTGGACGCGCCGAGCGAGGACGCCGCGCTCGCGCAGCTGCCCGGCTACGTGGCCGAACGCACGGCCGCGCTGCGCATCCGCGAGCTCCACACGCCCTGACCCCGGTCCGCCCGGTTCAGGGTGCGGCTCAGGGGGCTACCCCGATGAATCGGGACCCGGGGTGGAACAGGCTGGCCCCCATGCAGTCGAACCCCACCACCAAAAGGAGTCCCATGCAATCGCCAAGCAACTTCACGGCCCGGGTAGGGCGCTGGAGCGTCCGGCATCGCAAGACCGCCATCTTCGGGTGGCTGGCCTTCGTGCTGGTTGCTCTGTTCATCGGGATGAACGTCCTCCCGCAGAAAGAGATCGACCAGAAGAGCGGCATGCCGGGCGAGTCCGGTCAGGCCGCGGAGGCGATGGACGGGGCCTTCCCGGAGAAGTCCTCCGAGCAGGTGCTGGTACAGAGCAAGCAGCTGAGCGCCGGTAGTCCTGAGTTCAGGGCCGCCGTCGACGACCTAACCGGACGCCTGCAGGACACGCAGGGTGTGAACAACGTCGTGGGTCCCTACGAGGCCCAGGGTGGTCAGGTCTCGGCCGATGGTCATTCGGCCCTGGTGACCTTCGACCTCCCGGGCGACTCGGACGCAACGGAGAAGTCGGTCGTCGCGTCGCTGGCCGCGGTGGAGGCGGCCCAGAAGGCTCACCCCGAGCTTCGCATCGAGGAGTCCGGCGACGCCAGCATCACCAAGGCGACTATGGACAAGTCGAACGAGGAGATGGGCAAGTCCACGCTGCTCTCGATTCCGATCACCCTGATCATCCTGGTGTTCGCCTTCGGAGCGCTCGTGGCCGCCGGCCTGCCCATCCTGCTGGCTCTCACCAGCGTGGCGGCGACCATGGGCCTGCTGGGCCCGGTCAGCCAGCTCGCTCCTGTCGACGGGTCGGTGATGCACGTGGTGGTGCTCGTCGGCATGGCCGTGGGCATCGACTACAGCCTCTTCTACGTGAAGAGGGCCCGTGAAGAGCGTGCCGCCGGACGGGGCAACGACGCGGCCATCGAGGCCGCTGCGGCAACGTCGGGTCGCGCGGTACTGATCTCCGGCTTCACGGTGATGGTCGCCATGGCCGGCATGTACCTGGGCGGGATCTCCAATTTCGCCTCCTTTGCCACCGGCACGATCATCGTGGTGGCAGTTGCCGTGCTCGGTTCACTGACGGTGCTGCCCGCCGTGCTGTCGAAGCTCGGCGACAAGGTCGACAAGGGCCGCCCCCCGCTGATCGGACGGCTCAAGAGCAAGGTCGGCAGGGCGAGCCTGTGGTCGCGCGTGCTGGACCGGGTGCTGCGGCGCCCGCTGGTCTCGGCGGTCGTGGCCACCGCGTCTGCTGGTGGCGCTCGCGCTGCCGGCGCTGGGCATGCAGACCTCCCTCGGTGGAACCGAGGACACCTCGCGTGAGCTCGAGGTGATGCAGACCTACGACCGCACCCAGGCCGCCTTCCCGAGTGAGGGCAGCATGGAGATGGTCGTAGTCAAGGCCGACGACGTGACCAGCTCGACGGTGGTTTCGGCCATCGACTCGCTGGAGTCCAAGGCCGCCGAGCGCCCGGGCCTCTTCGAGGGCCAGGCGACGGTGGAGGTCAGCTCGGATCAGACGGTCGCCACGGTCGGGCTCCCGACCACGGGGACCGGCACTGACGACCGGTCGAACCGCGCGGTGGAAGCGCTGCGCAACGACCTGGTTCCCGCCACCGTCGGCCAGCTCGACGGTGTCGAGGCCTACACGACGGGCGAGGCCGCCGCGACGGGCGACTTCAACGACGCCATGATCGGCCACCTCCCCTACGTGTTCGCGTTCGTGCTCACTGCGGCGTTCCTGCTGCTGCTGGTCACCTTCCGGTCGATCGTCATCCCCATCAAGGCGATCGTGCTCAACCTGCTGTCCGTCGGCTCCGCCTACGGCCTGCTGGTGCTGGTGTTCCAGAACGACTGGGCCGAGGGCCTGCTCGGCTTCGAGGGCAACGGGGCCATCGCGGCCTGGCTGCCGCTGTTCCTGTTCGTGATCCTGTTCGGGCTCTCGATGGACTACCACGTGTTCATCCTCACCCGTATCCGCGAGGCCTTCGATCGCGGCATGCGCACCGAGGACGCGGTGGCCCACGGCATCAAGAGCACTGCCGGCGTGGTCACGAGCGCAGCGATCGTCATGGTCGGCGTGTTCTCACTGTTCGCTCTCTCGTCCGAGCTGCAGATGAAGCAGATGGGCATCGGCCTTGCGGCCGCCGTGCTGATCGACGCCACGGTCATCCGCGGCGTGCTTCTGCCCGCGACGATGAAGCTCCTGGGCGACTGGAACTGGTGGCTGCCGCGCAGGCTCGGATGGCTGCCCCAGGTCAGCCACGAGGGCGAGGTGCAGCCCGCCGCCGCCTAGCGCACCGACGACAAGCCACACTCGACGAGCGCCCGCCTCCCGGTGGGCGCTCGTCGTTCGTGGCCGGTTTCAGGGTGGTGGTTCAGGGCGCCCCCCTGATGATCCGGCGGCTCTCCGGCGGCACCATCGCAGCATGTCGAACTTCGAGCTACAGCCAGCCCTCTCCTACATCGAGACAACGATCCCCGCGGGTCAGACGATCGGCGAGTATCGGCGCAGTCGCCCGCGGCGGTCGACCCGCTGGGAGCGACTCAAGCGTCTGGCCGGGCACGCAGGCGTCGCTTCCGCGGCACTGGCACCGGCGCGGGCCTAGCATTGTCCGTCGTGGCCAAGGTCTTCGACCGCATCGACGATCACCAGCGCGACTGGATCGCCCGCCAGGCGCTCTTCTTCACGGGCACCGCGCCGCTGGCCGGCGACGGGCACATCAACCTCTCGCCCAAGGGCCCGATCGACTCGCTCAGGGTGCTCGACGACCACACGGTCGCCTATCTCGACATAGTCGGCTCCGGCGCGGAGACGATCGCCCACCTGCGCGAGAACGGGCGCATCGTCGTGATGCTGTGCGCCTTCGAGGGCCCGCCGCGAATCCTGCGCCTGCACGGCCGGGGCAAGGCGGTTATGCCCGAGGACCCACGCTTCGCGGAGCTGCTCGACCGCTTCGCCTTCGCCGAGCCGGCCGCAGCGGAGGCCCGGCGCTCCATCGTCGTGGTCCACGTGGAGCGGATCGCCGATTCCTGCGGCTATGGCGTGCCGCTCATGAGCTACGAGGGCGAGCGGCCCCACTCGGACAAGTGGGCGGCCAAGCGGCTGCGCGTCGGCGGTCCGACGGCGCTGGACGAATACAAGCGCGAGAAGAACGCCGAGAGCCTCGACGGGCTCCCGGCGATCGACGTGCCGGTGTGACGGTCACGACAACGAGCTGCCCGCGCTGCGGCGCCGGTGCGCCGGCGCAAGCGTCCCGCTGCGGCGACTGTGGCTTCGTGTTCTTCGAGGAACCGCCTCGGCGCTCGCTGCCGCGGCCCTCCCGGGCGTGGATCGTGTCTGCCGTCGTCGCGCTGCTCGCCGTCGGAGCGTCCGTCTGGCTGCTCACCCGCGACGGCGCTCCCGATCTGCTCGAGCCGGTGGCCGCGGCGAGCGCGGAGCCCCGCCTGGAACGCCAGGTCCGGCGAGGGGGAATCCCGCAGGTGGGCTCGGTGCGCTGCGCGGGCGCGATTCGGTCCGCGGGGGTGACCCGCTGCCAGCTCCTCTACAGCGACGGCGACACCCAGCTGATGCTGGTCAGGCTCCTGGCCGACGGGCGCCTCGACATCGATGTGCCCTATCCCGCCCAGAGGAGGCCCGGCGGCTAGAGGATTTGCTTCCGGCGGCCCCGGATATGTCCTCCTCGAATCGTCTGGAGCCACGAGGAGGTCGAGAGATGCAGTCGGGTGCACGCAGGCTGACGGCCGTCGCACTGATCGGAGCGGCTTCGATCGCCACGGGGGCCACGGCCTCGGCACAGACCGGCGAGCCCATCGCCGGCTTCACTCCCGGCCATTCGGCTGAGCAGCAACAGGCCGAACAGCGCTTCCAGCGTGCGATCTCGGCCAACAGCATCGGTCGCTTCAGCCGCACGCTCAGCAGGCGCCCGCAGCTGATCGGGTCGCCCGGCAATCGCGACGCCTTCAACCACTCCGTACGCACGCTCCGCGGCTACGGCCTCAAGGTTCGGCGCGCCTCGTACGACGTCTACATCTCGCGTCCCAACAAGATCCAGGTGACCATGACCAAGCCCTACCGGCGGGAGGCGAGGGTCAAGGAGCCGCGCTTTCCCTGGCAGCGCTACTACGACGAGGTGGTGGTCGGCTACAACGCCTACTCCCCCAAGGGCGATGTGACGGGCGAGCTCGTGTACGCGAACTACGGCCTGCCCGCCGACTACGAGGCGCTCGAGGAGCTCGGCGTGGACGTACGCGGCAAGATCGTGATGGTCCGCTACGGCGAGAGCTTCCGGGGGGTCAAGGCCAAGGTGGCCGAGGACCTCGGAGCCAAGGGCGTGATCATCTACTCGGATCCGGAGGACGACGGCTTCGTCAAGGGCCCGGTCTTCCCCGACGGTCCCTGGAAGGACGCCAACGGCATTCAGCGAGGGAGCATCGAGTACATCTTCCAGTACCCCGGCGACCCGCTCACTCCGGGCGCCCCCTCGATCCCGGGCACGCCGCGAATCGATCCGGCCGACGCCACCAACCTGCCCAGGATCCCCACCACCCCGCTCTCCTACGGCGAGGCCAAGCCGATGCTGGAGGCGCTCACCGGACCCGAGGCTCCGGAGGAGTTTCAGGGCGGGCTGCCCTTCAAGTACCACGTGGGCCCCGGTCCGACGGAGACGCGGCTCAACCTCGACATCGCCTACGAGCAGGAGCGCGTGAACAACGTGGTCGTCGAGATCCCGGGCGCCAAGCACCCGGAGGAAAAGGTGCTGCTCGGCGGGCACTTCGACGGCTGGACCTATGGCACCGACGACAACACGAGCGCCTGGTCGGCGATCGTGCAGGTGGGGCGCGGCCTCAGCCGCCTCCTCGACCGCGGCTGGCGTCCCGACCGCACGATCTCGCTCGTGGGCTGGGACGGCGAGGAGTACGGCCTGCTCGGCTCCACCGAGTGGGTCGAGCACCTGCGGCCCGACCTGCGCCGTGACGCGATCGCCTACATCAACATGGACGGGGTGGGCGGACGCGAGTTCGGCGCCGGCGCGGTGCCCTCGCTCGACCAGTTGATCAAGGACGTCTCGCAGACGGTGCCCGCGCCGGGCGCGCCGGGCACGGTCTTCGACTCCTGGACGGCGGAGGGTGAGCCCGAGGTGGACCGCCTCGGCAGCGGCTCCGACTACACCGCGTTCCTCGACCACGTGGGCGTGCCCTCACTCGAGGTGGGCTTCACGACGGAGGGCGGCGAGTACCACACCTCCTACGACGACACGCGGATGATGGAGCGCTTCCTCGACCCCGGCTACCTGGGCCACCAGGCAGCGTCGCGCATGAGCGGAACCATCGCCCTGCGGCTGGCCAACGCGGACGCTCTGCCCTTCCGCTACTCGGAGTACGCCGCGGCGGTGGAGGGCTACGTGCGCGACCTGCAGGCCACGGAGGGTGCGGAGATCGTCGACCTCGAGCCGCTGGTGGCTCAGGCTCAGGCCTGGGGCGCCGCCGCGGCCGCGCTGGAAGCGCGGGCGGCCGAGCTGGTGGCCTCCGGCGAGGCCGACACCCGACGCGGCCAGCGGCTGTTGCGACGGATCAACCGCTCGCTGACGCGCCAGGAGCGCGCCCTCACCCAGTCCGAAGGACTGGCCGGGCGGCCCTGGTTCAAGCACATGATCTACGCGCCGGGCAAGCTCACCGGCTACGCGGCCCAGTTCCTGCCGGCGATCGAGGACGCGATCACCGACGGCGACGCGGCCACGGCCATCCGGTATCGCGACCTCGTGCTCGAATCGCTCCAGCGTGCCACCGAACTGGCGGGCCGGCCAGGCTAGAGCAGCGTTTCCCTACCAGGGCTGGTGCTGCCCGCAGGCCGGGCACCTGACCGACGTGGTGACTCCCGCCGTGAAGGCCGTTCCGCATTCGCACACGTAACGCGCAGCGTCGTGCGGGAGTTCACTGGGGGTTGCTGCGGGCACCGGGGGCAGCATTGGATGGAGGGGCGTGGGCATGGTCTGATCGACATCGGGTGGTTTGAGCCCCAACCCGATGTCCTGTGCTGCGCATCGACGTTTCGTCCAGATCAATCAGATCTGGCCGAGCTTGGTGGTGAAGTCGGTGATGAGCCCGTCGAGCACGCCGATGACCACGCCCTCGCCCATCGACGCGGCCTTGCCCGTGATCTGCGCCCGGGTGTGAATTTTCCCGCCGCCGTCCTCCAGCTGAAAGGTCACGTCGGCGTTGGCGTGCCCGGTGCCACCGGCCTCCTTGGCCTTCACCCGCAGCACGGCGGTGTGGGCGCCCGCATCCTGCTCCGCGACCTCGACCGTGCCGACCATCTTCATGGACATCGCGCCCATCTTCATCAGGATCTCGGCCTTCACGGAGTCCGGTCCCGTCGTCTCGATCACGCGTCCGCCCTCCACCGCCGGCACCACGCGCTCGAGGTCAGTGATCGAGGTGAAGCTGTCGTCGATCGACTTCTCGGTCGAGAACGAATGATCAAGCTCGATGGCCATGTGTCTTCTCCTGTCTCGGGGTTCCCAATAGGCTCGCCCGGTGGCGCTTCAGCAAGGCAAGCATCGGCTCGGACCGAACAACGCCGACCTGTCCGTTCATACGCGACGAAGCGGGGCCGCGGCCAAGGCCGGGCACGACCTGGTGATCCACGTGACCTCCTGGGAGGGCACGCTCGAAGTGGGCGACGATCCCTCGGCCACGAGCATCGAGCTCGCTGCCGACGCCACGTCGCTGCGGGTGCACTCGGGCACGGGCGGGATCCAGGCCCTCGGTGACGACGACAAGTCGAGCATCCACCAGACCATCGACGACGAGGTCCTCAAGCGTCAGGACATCATCTTTCGCTCGACCGGCGCGGCGCACGCCGACGACGGCGGCCGGATCAGCGTGCAGGGCGACCTCACCCTCGCCGGCACGACCCGTCCCATCGAGTTCGATCTCGTCGTGGATGCCGACGGGAAGCTCAGCGGCACGGCCGTCGTGAAGCAGACCGACTGGGGCATGAAGCCGTACTCCGCCCTCTTCGGCGCCCTGAAGGTGGCCGACGAGGTCGAGATCGTGCTCGACAACCACCGCTAGATCAGGCCTCAATCGCGGTAGACCGTCTGCGCGTCCAGGCCGCCCTCCACGCCCGGCGGCAGCGCGCCGGTGCCGTGCGCGTACAGGGCGATCTCCTCGATCGTCTTGGCCTCGGCCGGGTCGCCGCCGTTGCCGGCCGTCCACGCGCCCCTCGCCCAGGTGAGGCTCTCGGGCGCGGCGTCCAGCGCCATGCCGGCGAGCAGCCGCGCCTTGTCGCGAATCTTGGCCGTGGCGCTGGTGATCGCTGCCGAGGCGCCCCCGGACGGGCTCGTGTTGAAGCCGTGACCCGTGCCGAAGCGGTTGGTGTCCGCGGGTACGACCTTCACGTCGAGCGCCGGCACACCCAGCTCGGCGGCCACGAGCTCGGCGTACTCGCGCTCGTTGCCGTCGGCCTCGGTGGTCAGGCTGAGCACCATCTTGCCGGTGGGGTGAACGCGCAGGAAGACTGCTCGGTAGGCCTCGTCAGCCACTCGTCTTCTCCTCTCGGTCGGGCTCGTCGCGGGACGCGAGGCGCTCCCGCTCCTGGTGCGCGCGAAGCGCGTTGTGGTCCTCCAGGTCGCAGAAGGCCGGCTGTGGCCCGCCCAGCTGGTGGGGAGGCACAGCCGGTCGCTCGCAACCGGGGTAGATGCAGGTCTCAGCGGCCGCCATCGCTCACCATCCCGGGGTCGTGTTCCCCCGGCTGGGCCTGTTTCCGCTCGGCATGGCCACCGAGCTTCCGGGCACCGGCGTGGCGCTCGCCCAGGGCTCCGGCTCGCCGGCGGCCACCTCGACCGGCTGCGGCTCCATCGCCGCTGCCCCGCCGATGGCGTCCACGACCTCGCCGAGGGCCCGGAAGCTGTGCCCGCTCACCAGCGCATCGCAGTGCGGCAGAGCGGCCACCATGCCACCCGCCTGGACGGAGAACATGCTCGCGCCCATACGTGGATTGACCCACACGATCCGGTACGCCAGACGCCCGAGACGAGCCATCTCGCGGCCCACGAGCATCGGATCGCCGCGCTCCCAGCCGTCGGAGAGGATCACGACCACCGCCCCGCGAGCCATGCCCCGCCGCCCGTGGCGGTCGTTGAACTCCTTCAGCGCGTCGCCGATCCGGGTCCCGCTCGACCAGTCGGGCGCCGCGGCGGCGGCACGCTGGATGGCCCGTTCCGGGTGCCGGGAGGCCAACGCTCGCGTCAGGCGCGTGAGCCGGGTGGCGAAGGCGAACGCCTCGGCGTTGGGGCCGCTGCCGGCAGCGCAGGTCAGGAACTGCAGGTAGGCACGCGCGTAGGGCTCCATCGAGCCGGAGATGTCGCAGAGCATCACGAGCCGGCGGCGGGACTCCCGCCGCCGCCGGTGCGAGAGGCGAATCGGGTCCCCGCCGGTACGGAAGCTGCCTCGCAGGGTTCGCCGCATGTCGATCTGCTGTCCGCGCCGGCGCCTGCGGTAGCGGCGCGTGCGGCGCACCGGGGTGGCCAGCTCGAGGCGCGACATCAGCCGATAGAGCTGTGCCAGCTCGTGCGCGTCCAGCGCCTCGAAGCGCTTGCCCGCCAGGTGCTCCTCTTCGCTGGCCATCGCCTGCAGGACACCCCGGTCCGCCCCGTCCTCGTCATCCGTGCTTGGACGAGCCGCCACCGAGGGTCCGCCGGCCTGCACGTCTCCGGGCCAGCCGGCGTCATCGGACCGGGGCGGCTCGCCGGGCGGCGCGCCGGCCACGTGCGCCGATTCCGGGTCGAACGACTCGTCCGGACCGCGGGCCCCGAAGATCGAGAAGAACACTGAGTCGAACGCCTGAACCTGAGAGCGGTCGGAGACGAACACGCCGCGGGCGGTCCAGTACAGGCGCCTCCGCGTCAGGGGCCGGACGAGCGTGAGCGCCCGAGCGAAGGCGATCGGCCGCTCGGGGGACACCGGCAGGCCCGCGTCGTGCAGGCGCCGGCTCAGCGCTCCGGCCAACGGGGGGATCGAGCTCGAGCGCTCGAGCCGAGCCGCTCGCGGGAGCCCGAAGGCCCGCTCGCGGTCCGTCACCGAGGCTGCACGAGCTCGTCCAGGCCGGCCGCGCGAATCACCTCCTGATCCTCCTGGTACTTCAGCACCGACCCGAGCGTGAGGTCCACCGCTGCCGCATCGAGCCGCTCGATCCCGAGCACGTTCAACGCCGCCAGCCAGTCGATGGCCTCGGCGATCCCCGGCGGCTTCTGCACATCGCTGTCGCGCATGCGCGAAACCGCGTCGGCCACGTGGACGGCCAGTGTCTCCGAGGAGCCCTTCACGCGGCGGCGGATGATGTCCACCTCGCGCTCCGGGTTCGGGTAGTCGATCCAGTGGTACAGGCAGCGGCGCTTGACGGCGTCGTGCAGGTCACGGGTGCGGTTCGAGGTCAGGACGATGATCGGCGGATGGGTGGCCACCACCGGCCCGAGCTCCGGAATCGTCACGCGGGCCTCGGCCAGCAGCTCGAGCAGGAAGGCCTCGAAGTCGTCGTCGGCGCGATCGATCTCGTCGATCAGCAGCACCGCGGGCCGCGGGCCGGGATGCTCGAGCGCGCGCAGCAGCGGCCGCCGAATCAGGTAGTCAGGGCCGAACAGGTCTTCCTCGCGCAGGGTCTCGCCCCCGGCCTCGGCCAGCCGGATGCTCAGCAGCTGACGCGGGTAGTTCCACTCGTAGAGGGCCTCGGCCGCGTCGATCCCCTCGTAGCACTGCAGGCGAATCAGCGGCGTGTCGAGCACGGCGGCCAGCGACTTGGCCGCCTCGGTCTTTCCGACCCCCGCCTCTCCCTCGAGCAGCAACGGCTGGGGCAGGCGCAGGCTGAGGAACATCGACGTTGCCAGCCCCTCATCGACCAGGTAGTCCACCGCGCCGAGGCGCTGGGCCAGCGTCTCGACGTCGGGCGCGAGCCGGTGGAGCTCACCGGCGGACGTCATTGGGGCGGCTCGGGGCGTCCCTGCATCGCCGCCCACACTCGGGCCGGGGTGCAGGGCATGTCGATGTGCTCGACCCCGTGCGTCTCGCGCAGCGCGTCGATCACCGCGTTGACGATCGCCGGCGGCGAGCCCACGTTGGGTGACTCGCCGATGCCCTTCGCGCCCAGCGGATGGTGCGGGCACGGGGTGACCGTCTCGCCCAGCTCGAAGTCGGGACACTCGAGCGCGGTCGGGATCAGGTAGTCCATGAACGAGGAGTTGAGGCAGTTGCCCTCCTCGTCGAACGAGATCAGCTCCATCAGCGCGATGCCGACACCCTCGGCGAGCCCGCCGTGGATCTGGCCGTCGACGATCATCGGATTGATGCGCACGCCGCAGTCGTCCACGGCGATGAAGCGCCGCACCGTCACCTGGGCCGTGTCCGGGTCGATGTCGACCACGGCGATGTGGGCGCCGTAGGGATAGGTCAGGTTCGGAGGGTCGTAGATCACCTGCGCGTCGAGGCCGCCCTCCAGCCCGGCCGGCATCGCCTCGCCGCTGTAGGCGCGCGCGGCGATGTCCTCGATCAGCGCGCCGATCTCGGGATCGCCCTTGACGTACCAGCGGCCCTTCTCCCAGGCCAGATCCTCGGGCCTCGTCTCCAGCATCGTCGCCGCGATCTCGCGGGCCTTGTCACGCACCTTGCGCGACACGACCGCCACCGCTCCGCCGGACACCGGCGTCGAGCGGCTGCCGTAGGTGCCCAGGCCGTAGGGCGACTTGTCGGTGTCGCCGTGGCGCACCTCCACGTCCTCCGGCGGGATGCCGAGCTCCTCGGCCACGATCTGCGCAAACGTGGTCTCATGGCCCTGCCCCTGGGTCTGCGCGCTGATCGAGACGACCGCCTTGCCGGAGGGGTGCACCCGCAGGTCGGCGCCGTCGTTCATCGACAGGCCGAGGATGTCCATGTGCTTGCGCGGGCCCGCGCCGACTCCCTCGGTGAAGAAGGAGATGCCGATGCCCATCAGCTCGCCGCGGGCGCGCTTCTCGGCCTGCTCGCGGCGCAGGTCCTCGTAGCCGGCGATCTCCATCGCCACCGCCATCGTCTTGGCGTACTCGCCCGAGTCGTAGGTCCAGCCCGTCGTCGTCTCGTAGGGGAACTGCTCGGGGCCGATGAAGCTGCGCATGCGCAGGTCGATCGGGTCGGCCTTCATCTCGTGCGCCAGCGCCTCGACCATCCGCTCGACGAGATACACGGCCTCGGTGATGCGGAACGAGCAGCGGTAGGCCACACCGCCGGGCGCCTTGTTCGAGTAGACCGCCTTTACCTTCACGTGCGACGCCTCGAGGTCGTACGACCCGCAGACGATGTGGAAGAACCCGGCCGGGAACTTCGTGGGCTGGGCGGTGCTGTCGAAGGCGCCGTGGTCGGCGATCGCGTCGACCCGCAGACCGGTGATCTTGCCGTCCTTCGAGCACATCTCCGCGTGCATGATGTAGTCGCGGGCGAAGCCGGTGGAGGTCAGGTTCTCGGAGCGGTTCTCTACCCACTTGACCGGCACCCCGGCCACGATCGAGCCGGCGATGGCACACACGTAGCCCGGGTAGACCGGCACCTTGTTGCCGAAGCCGCCGCCGATGTCCGAGCACATGATGCGGATCATGTGCTCCGCCAAGCCGGCCACGTGGGCGTAGACCGTGCGGTGCGCGTGCGGCGCCTGGTTGCCGTTGTAGATGTCGAGCTGGCCGGTCTCCGGGTTGAAGTCGGCGATGATGCCGCAGGTCTCGAGCGGCGCCGGGTGGCAGCGCGGGTAGATGATGTCGCGGCTCACGACCGTGTCGGCCTCGGCGAAGGCGCGGTCGGTGGCCGCCTCGTCGCCGGCCTCCCAGGTCGGGCTGGCGAGGTTGTCCACCTGGCCGGACTTGTCGTCTCGGATCAGCGGCGCGTCGGGGTCGAGCGCCTTGCGAGCGTTGACCACGGCCGGCAGCGGCTCGTACTCGACGTCGATCAGGGCCAGCGCGTCGTTGGCCGAGTACTCGTCGGTCGCGATCACGAACGCGACCTCCTGGCCCTGGAAGCGCACCTTGTCGCCGGCGAGCACCGCCTGCGTGTCGTACGAGATCGTGGGCATCCAGGCCAGCCCGAGCGTCTCGAGGTCCTTGGCGGTGACCACGGCCGCGACGTTGGGGTGGGCCAGCGCCTCCGACGTGTCGATGGAGACGATCTTCGCGTGCGCGTACGGGCTGCGCAGCACGGCGCCGTGCACCATGCCGGGCAGCCGTATGTCGTCGAGGTAGCGGCCCTGGCCGCGGATGAAGCGCGGGTCCTCTTTGCGCTTGAGGCGCCCGAAGCCGATCGGGCGCTCGGTGGTGGCGCTCGGAAGGTTCTCGACAACCGACATGCTCAGGCCTCCCGAGAGTCCGCGCTCCCCACGGACTCTCTCTCTTGATCGGCCGCCCAGCGGACGGCACTGACGATGTTCTTGTATCCGGTGCAGCGGCAGATGGCGCCCGAGATCGCGGTGCGGATCTCGTGGTCGCTGGGATCCGGGTTCTCGTCGAGCAGCGCGCGAGCAGTCATCAGCATGCCCGGCGTGCAGAAGCCGCACTGCAGCGCGTGGTGCTCGTAGAAGCCCTGCTGGACCGGGTCCAGCTCGCCGTCGGTCTCCAGCGACTCGACCGTGCGGATCTCGTGGCCCTCGCACATCGCCGCCAGGATCGTGCACGACTTGACCGGCTCGCCGTCCATCAGCACCACGCAGGCGCCGCAGTTCGAGGTGTCGCAGCCCCAGTGGGTGCCCGTGAGGTCGAGGTCCTCGCGCAGGAAGTGCACGAGCAGCCGGCGAGGCTCGACCGCGCGAGAGACCCGCTCGCCGTTGACCGTCATCGCGAGCTCCATGATCAGGCCTCCTGCTTCAGGGCGCGCTCGGTCGACCGGCGCAGCGCGCGTTGGGTGAGCACGCCGGCGAGATGACGCTTGTAGTCGATCGGACCGCGGCCGTCGGCGCTCGGTGAGCAGTCCTCGGAGGCGATCTCGCCCGCCTCGGCGAACAGCTCCTCGGAAGGTGGCTTGCCGCGTAGGAGCTCCTCAGCCCGTGTGAGGTGGATGGTCGTGATACCCACCGCGCTCAGGGCGACGCCGGCGTCGGTGATCGCGCCGCCGTCGATCCACAGCGCCGCGGAGGCCGCGGCGATGGCCCAGTCTCCCGCGCGGCGCTCCACCTTCTCGTGCGCGCTGCCGGCGCCCGGGCGAAGGGCCAGGCGGACCTCGGTGAGCAGCTCGCCGTCGCCGACCGCGGTCATGTACGGCCCCACGTGGAAGTCCTCCATGCTCACCACGCGCTCACCTCCGGTGCCGCGAATCACGACCTGCGCGCGGGCCGCCGAGCACACCGCCGAGAGGTCCTCGGCCGCATCCGCCTGGCACAGCGAGCCGCCGATGGTGCCGCGGTTGCGCACCACCGGGTCGGCGATCACGGTCTCGGCGTCGCGGAAGAGGGGATAGTGCCGCGCCAGCAGCTCCGACTTCAGCAGGTCAACGTGCCGGGTGAGCGCGCCGATCCTGATCTCGCCGTCCTGCTCGCGGATGTACGCGAGCTCCTCCAGATCGTTGATGTCGATCAGGTGCTCGGGGGTGGCCAGCCGCAGCTTCATCATCGGCAGCAGGCTGTGGCCGCCGGCGATGATGCGCGCCTCGGAGCCGAGCCGCTCCAGCGCGGCGATCGCGCCGTCGACGCTGGTGGCACGCTCGTACTCGAATGGAGCAGGGGTCTGCAAGGTTCTCCTCTCCGATCAGGAAGGCTTGGCCGGGAGGCGTTTGCGGGGCGCCCCGATGTCGTCGCGTCGCTCGTACTGTTCGGGCGAGTCGGCGCCGATCACCGGCGAGGTCGGCAGCTTCTCCGGACTCGTGTGCCGGACATCGGGGTACAGCTGGCGCGCCGCGAGGCTGCCGCCCTCCACGTTGCGCAGCACCGCGCCCGCCGGGCTGAGGGCCGCGATCGGCGCCTCGCGGCCGAGCCGCGCGAGGGTGAGCGTGCCCCTGGTGTAGACCTCTCCGATGCGCGGGGCGTCCACATCGGCGCTGTCGGGGAAGTTGCGCAGCCCCGCCGCGGCTGCGCCGGGATAGAGCCCTTCGATCAGGCCCATGGCGTCCCTCATGCCGGCCTTCTTGACGAGCATGCCCTCGAGCAGGTCGACGCCCGCGTCGAGCTGTCCGTTGATCTGCGTGACCACGTCGTTGACCGGCGCGCTCTTCTCCACGATCTCGCTCACGTTCGCGATCACCTCGTCGAGCCCGGCGGTGATCTTCCGGAGCTCCAGGATCGTCGACACGAGGAAGAAGACGAGGGCGAGGACGATCAGCAGAACCGCGAGGATCATCACCACCGCGGGCGCGGCCACGGCCAGCACGGTCATGCCCGCTCCTCCTCGGCGTCATCGAGGATCACGTCGAGCGAGCCGCCGTAGTCGGCCAGCCCGGCGACCGTCCGCTCGACCTGGTCCTGCGTGGTCAGCAGCAGCGGGGCGGCGTCGAGATCCTTCGAGCCGGCGGCGGCCACGGTGGCGATCTTCTGCACCGAGGGGACGATGCTCCTGGCCGCGTCGAGCACCCCGCGCAGCAGATACACGACGACCGGCAGGATCACCAGCAGCAGCACGATGTTCCCGATCCACCAGAGGGTCATCGCGGCCTTCTCTCGGCGACGACCGAAGCCTTGCGGGCGATCCCCGGCAGCGCGCCGAGGATGACGTCGAACTGAGCGTTGATGGCCTTGACCGCGGCCTCCAGCGGGCGCAGGTGCTGGGCCTCGACGCCCTCCAGGGCGGAGCCCAGGTCGGCAAGACCCTCCGAGATCACAGTCAGGCGCCTGCGGATCTCGATCAGCGCGAGCGCGAGCACCACGATCACCACCACCGCCAGCAGGACGCTCAGGACGATCACGACTCGCCGTACCCGTCGGTCAGCGCGTTCATGTACCCGTCCTGGACCACGGCTTCGTCGACGATCAGCGCCAGCACCGGCGCGGTGGCCTCGAGCTGAGGGATGTTCGCGGTGTTGGCGCCGACCTTGCCGGCCACCTCGAGGAGGCCCTCGACGGAGCCCTGGATACGGGCGAGGTTCTGCAGCAGCAGCACGAGCAGGACGACCACGATCAGCGCCGCGACCAATCCGACCACCAGAGCGACCGTCCAGTAGGTGTCCGACGAGACCGCCAGCAGCGTCATTTGCCCACCGCCACCTTTCGCAGCGCCCGCGCGGCGTGCAGGACGCGCACGCCGGAGTCGTTGATCCGCGCGACACCGTCGAGCTCGGCCGTCTGCCGGCGGACGACCTCGACCGCGTCCTCGGCAGTCTTGGCCTGCTTGGCGATCCGCATCGCCAGAGCCACGATCACGATCAGGATGACCGCGGCCACCAGGATCACGACGATGCCGATGGCAAGACCCACCGGCCATTCCGAAGCGGCCATCGTCAGCGGTTTCCTCCCTTCCCCACGACTGGGCGGTGACCTTACCCCTTCTCCTCCGCCACGGCCACGTTGACGGTCGAGCAGACTCCACAACGGACCCGGACCTTCTTGGTCATCTGCACGGGGTGCATCGCCTCGGCCAGCACGTTGCCGCACTTCACGCAGACGTAGTCGTCCGGTCCGTTGCCGCGGAAGGCGGGCCGGTCCGGGTCCTCCTGGACGGCGGTGCCGCCGTCGAACGGCACCTCGCCCTCGCGGATCTGACGCATCGTGATGCTCGCCATGTCAGCCACGGACCCCGGTGCTCGAGAGCACGGCCTCGTAGTCCTCCCAGGTGTCCACGTCGAGCGGCACCGGGCCGGGAATCACGACCTCGGCCACGGAGTCACCGGCGCGGTCG
This sequence comes from uncultured Thermoleophilaceae bacterium, assembly GCA_963826165.1. Lineage (GTDB taxonomy): Bacteria > Actinomycetota > Thermoleophilia > Solirubrobacterales > Thermoleophilaceae > JACVRW01. The sequence goes on from CAWGWC010000003.1 coordinate 296,772, forward strand.
AGGAGCTTCCACACCGCCTTGTCGCCGTGAAGCCCGGCCAGCCGGCCGAAGCTCTCGCGCCCGAAGGCGAAAGGGTGGCCGCGGCCGTCGTCGTACCGACACACCGCGAGCTCGGCCTCCCCGCGGCCGGCAATCAGCGCCCGCACCGTCACGGGGGTCACGCCGGGCTGGTCGCCCAGCAGCAGCACCAGGGCTTGGGCGCGCTCGTCGACCGCGCCCACGGCCGCCGCGATCGAGGACGAGCAGCCGTCGCCGAAGCTGTCGTTGACCACCACGTCGGTCCCCGAGAGGTCGACCGTCGCGCGCACGTCCTCGGCCGAGCCTCCGAGGGCCACGATCAACTGGTCGAAGCCGCAGTCGCGCGCCGAGGCGACGGTGTGATCGAGGAGCGTGGCTTCTCCGAAGGGCAGCAGCTGCTTCGGCCTGCCCAGCCGGCGCGATCCGCCGGCGGCCAGCACCAGACCGGCTACGAAGGACACAACCGCTCAGACCGCGGCATGGCGCGCCGGGTCCGCCGCGAAGGCGTCGCGGCAGCCGCTGCTGCAGAAGAAGAACCGCCGCCCCTCGTGCTCGAACGCGATTGCACCCTCGGCGGCGACGACCTCCATCCCGCACACGGGGTCGATGACCATCGCGTGGGGGGCGCCTGCCGGGGTCAGCTCGGTCGACCGGCTCTCGGCCACGATCTGCGCGAAGATCGACAGCGCGATCTCTGCGGGCGTCCGGGCGCCGATGTCGAGGCCGGCCGGGGTGTGGAGTCGCGCCCGTAGCTCGTCCGGCACGTCGAGGGCGACACGCACCGCGGAGCCGCGTCTCGGGCTGGCCACCAGCCCGACGAAGGGGACGCCGAGGCGCAGCGCAGCCGCCAGCACGTGGTCCTCGTCGTGGCCGTGCGAGGCCACGATCAGCGCGGCGTCGCCCGGCTCCGGCGCGTCGCGCTCGGCGCCGCCGACCATCGCGAAGCCGAGCGCGCCGCCCTGACGCATCAGCGCGGCGGCCACCGGCGTCTCGCCCATGACCAGCACGTGGGCGGCGGGAAGGTGGGGCTCGAGGAAGATCTCCAGCGCGCCTCCGCTCAGGCAGGGATTCTTGACCGTCACAGCGCCCTCCCCCGCGACCGTCTCCTCATCGACCTCGCCGGGCAGGATCCGCAGCAGCAACGGCTCCCCGGTCTCGAGCACGCGCAGCGCGTGCAGGCGCACCGACGATTCCGCGCAGGCGCCGCCCACGAACCCCTCGATCACGCCGTCCGCGCCCACCAGCGCGGCGTCGCCGGCCCGCACGCTCGTCGGGCGCATGGCGCGGATGACGGTGGCCGCGACGAACGGCTCGCGCGCCTCGATCAGCGCATCGGCACGGCGAGCGAGCTTCCCCCGGATCACGGTCGAACTAGTATCGCAAGGTCACCCCGACAGTGAGGCGGATGAATGCCTGGGCCCGAGGACGAGCAGAACGCCCCCAAGCCGAGCGAGCAGCGAGGCGGAACCACGCCGGACGAGGCTGAGGCCCGCGAGAAGGGTGAGTGGGCCGAGACCGCGGATGAGGGGATCGTGCCCGCCGAGGAGGGCGGCTCGGACGCTCCGCGGGAGATGCTGGGCGAGGACCCGGAGCTCGGCAGCTCGGTGCTGGGTGAGACGACCGGCTCCGAGGAGCCGGCCACCGAGAGCGGCGTGGACCTGAGCGCCGGCGACAGCGCCGACGCGGTGACCGACGGCGGCCCGGACGTGCCGGACGGCGAGGAGCCCGACCAGAGGGACTCCGCCGCCGCAGCCCGACGGGCGCAGGGCGGCGAGGCCGAGCGCTAGACCTACAGATGCGGTCATGACCGACTCCGCCCCGGAGCGGGGCCGCCCGGCCGACCGCATCCTCGTCCTCTTCGGCGCCACGGGTGACCTGGCCGCCCGCAAGCTGCTGCCGGGCTTGTTTCACCTGTTCCGGGCCGGGCTCCTGCCCGAGGAGTTCCGCATCATCGGCTCGGGCCGCCACTCGCCCGGCACTGACGACGAGTTCCGTGAGCTCGTCCGGACCGCCGTGACCGAGCACGGCCGGGGCGAGATCGACGAGCACTGGGACGAGTTCGCGCCCCGCCTCAGCTTCGTGGCCTCGAGCGCCGAGGACGGAAGCGAGCTCGCGCAGGCGGTCACCGACGCGGAGCAGGAGATCGGTGCCGCCGGCAAGCGGCTGGTCTACCTGTCGGTGCCACCGTCGGCGATGCAGCCGATGATCGGCATGCTAGACAGCAGCGGCATCGCCGAGAACTGCTCGCTCGTGCTGGAGAAGCCGTTCGGTCACGACGCGAAGAGCGCCTGCGAGCTCAACGCTGCGCTCGGAGAAGTGCTGCCCGAGCGCGAGATCTATCGAATCGATCACTTCCTGGGCAAGGAGGCCGTGCTCGATCTGCTGGCCCTCCTGCATCCTCGGCGTGGTCGCGCTCGAGCCGCCGTCACGCCTGGACGCCGAAGGACTTCACCGGGAGCGCCTCAAGGTCTTCGAGGCGATCCGGCCCCTCGATCCGGCGCGGACCGTGCTCGGCCAGTACGAGGGCTACCACGAGGAGGACGACATCCCGGCCGACTCGCGGGTCGAGACCTTCGCTGCGCTGGAGGTGCTGGTCGACTCGTGGCGATGGAGCGGGGTGCCGTTCTACCTGCGCACCGGCAAGGCGCTGGCCGCGTCGCGGCGCACGGTGACGCTCGGCCTGAGCGACACGCCGCTGGAGCTCTTCCCCGGCCGCAGGGACGGTGACGCGATCCGCCCCGACGAGATCGTCATCGAGCTGTCCGACGACCCCGTCGTTCGCATCGACGTTCGCGTCAAGAGCCCCGGCCCGGGACTCGACCTCGCCTCCGCTCCCTTCGTGCTCGACGTGGACCGGGCGCTCGGCACGGACAACGGGCTCGAGGCCTACGAACGGCTGCTCCACGACGTGATGACCGGCGACCGGCTGCTGTTCAGCACCGCCGAGCAGATCGAGCGGCTCTGGGAGGCCTGCGCGCCGATCCTCGAGCACCCGGCCGAACCGGAGCCGTACGCGCGGGGCTCGTGGGGGCCCGGGGCGGCGCTCGCACTGCCCGGGCCGCGCGGCTGGCGGCTGCCCGACGACGAGGGCGGCTGAGCGTCCGGACACTCACGTCCGCCCGCGCGAACGGACGAAAAGCGCGCAATTTGCGGGGTCTGGACGAATGTTCTAGAAGAACGCAAGTGGCGGGGGTGCCGGCCCGTTCTTCTTATGTTGACCCGGCTCTCCGTCTGCATAGCCGTTCTCGTCGGTGCGATCGCCCTGGTGGCGGCTGCTCCCGCTGCCGCTGTCACGACGAGCATCACGGCGGCCCCGAGCACCACGGTTCCCGTGGGCACCACGGTGAACTTCACCGCGAGCTCCGTGGTCGAGGCGCCGGGAACGGCGATCGCCTCCGAGACGTGGACGTTCCACGACAACACCACCGCGAGCGGGCCGTCTGCGTCTTACACCTACACCGCCGTCGGCACCTTCACCGTCACGCTGACGGTCACCGACGACCTCGGGGCTGTCGCGACGGCTACCGCAACGATCACCGTTCAGCGGCTGCCGTCGGTGTCGTTCACGGCGTCCACGGTGGCCCTCATCGGACAGACGGTGAGATTCTGGCCGCAGTCTTCGACCGCGGCCGGGGCGACCATCACAAGCTCGACCTGGGCCTTCGGGCCCGACCTCGTCACCGTCCTCGGACCCCCCGTCCGGCCAACGCCACATATCTTCACCGCCGCGGGGACGTACGCCCTGGGCCTCTCGGTCACCGACAGCAGGGGTCTCACCGCGGTGGCGCCCGCTCGGAGCATCCGCATCCACTCGCGGCCGACAGCGGCGTTCAGCGTGTCCCCCGCTGCTCCGGTCGTGGGGCAGCAGGTCGTCCTGACCTCTCAGTCGAGCGATCCGGACGGCCCCCTTGACGACGAGGACTGGGACCTGGACGGCGACGGCGAGTTCGACGATGCGACCGGAGCAAGTGTGCGCGGGGCGTTCACGACCGCGGGACCGCACACCGTGGGCCTCCGGGTCAGGGACGGAGACGACATCGCGGCCCGCATCACGAAGGTCATCAACGTCAAGAAGTCCGAGTGGCTCGCGCCGATCACACCCAGCGGCGGGGTGAACGAGAGCGCCGCACCTCCGCCCTCGATCACCAGCAAGCCCTTCCTGAAGATGCTCAAGCCGTTCCCGGTCGTCCGGATGGCGGGCTGGCGCGAGATGGCAGGCGCACGCATCGAAGTCCTCGGCGTGAGGGCTCCCAAGGGCTCGCGCATCCTCGTTCAGTGCCGCGGCAAGAGGTGTCCCGTCAAGCGGATGACGAAGGCGGTCTCGAAAACGAAGCCCAAGCCCGTACGTTTGAGCCGTTTCCATCGTTTCTTCCCTGCCGGGTCGGTGATCGAGATCTTCGTCCGGCGCAATGACCGACTCGGCAAGTACACCCGTTTCAAGATCCAGGCAGAGCGCAAGCGCTGGAAGCGCATGGACGGCTGCGCGCCTCCCACCAGCACCCGCGCCGTGACGTGCCCGGCGGAATGATCAACACGCGCATCCTGGTTGCGGCAGGTGCCTGCCTTGCGGTCCTGGTCGGGTCGTTCGCGCTGTCTCGTCCCGACAGCCAGGCCGACAGCGCTCGTCCTTCGCTGCCGCCCGCCCACGTGGTCGGTGCGGTCGAGCCCGCGCCGCTGCCGGCGCTGGGTGAGGCGAGCAAGCTGCCGGCGCTTGGACGCGAGCCCAAGCCGAAGCCGAAGCGGCGCCCTGCTCCGGTGGTGGTGGCCCCGGAGCCCGAGGTCGAGGAGCCGGTCGAGACCGAGCCCGAGTACGTGGAGCCCGTGGAGCCCGAGTACGTCCCGCCGCCCCAGCCGGTCACGCCGACGCCCGTGGCCCCCACCCCCACCCCCGCCCCCGAGCCCCCGCCGCCTGTCTACTTCGACGACTCCGGCTGAGCAGATGGCGGTGGCGAACGCAGACGCGGGCGCGGCCCGCCACGGGCTGGCGCAAGCGGCGGCCACCCGTGCGGGGATCGATCATCCGAACCTGCTCGGAGCCGGACTGGCGCGCGACCGTGATGGTCGCCTGTCGGTGAGGCTCGAGCGCTGCCTGGCACCAACGCTGACCGAGGTCCTCTCCCGGCGGACTCTGTCCACGCGTGACGCGGTGCGAATGGTCAACGACGTCGCCTCCGCCGTGAACGTCCTGTCGCTCTACGGCCTCATCGCGCGCGACCTGACCCCGGGCAAGATCAGACTGCACTCGAGCCGGGGCGCGATTCTGGCCGATCACGGCATCCCGTTCGAGCTCGCGCCGCGCCGGCCGTCGGAGGCCAGGCGCGACCTGGCCTACCGCTCACCCGAGGAGCTCGACGGAAAGCCCGTCGACGAGCGCAGCAACGTCTACTCGCTCGGGGCCGTGCTCTACACCGCACTGACCGGCAAGCAGCCACTGACCGGCAGGCCCGGTGTGCGCGCGTCCGGCGGCCCGGTCGAGCTGCGTGGGCGTGTCGCGTCGGTGGTGCAACGGGCCATGGCGACCGACCCGGCGGACCGCTACGCCGACGTACGCGAGCTTGCCGACGCAGGCCTTGCCGCGCTCGCCGTCGACAGCGCGCCGGGCACCACCGCGAGGCGCCGTGCGCAAGAGCCGCAACCCGTGTCTCCGCCGAAGATCCCGTCACGACGCGCTTCCGGCGAGGGCAGGTCCAGGACGGCCAGGCTCGAGACGCGGCCCGAGCCGAAGCTGAAGCCGTCAGCCACGCGGCCGCCCCCCGCCGAGCAGCGGCCGCGAGCGAAGCCGCGGCGTGCGCCGGCCAAGCTGCCCAAGTTCGCGTCGCCGGAGGTCAAGCTGCCGGACGCCGCGCCGACGCGGGTCGAGCGCGCCCCGGCAAAGCGGCCCGCCGTCAAGCGTGAGCGGCCGGCGGTCAAGCGTGAGCGGCCGGCAGTCGCCCTTCCGGCCTCCGTGCCGCCCGCCGTCAAGCCGCCGCAGCGCCAGCTGCCCGCGGCGCTCACGTCGCCCCGGCCCGCCGTGTTCGCCGTGGCGGCCGCGCTTATCCTGTGCGCGATCGCCGGCGTCCTGCTCGGGCGCAGCACCGGCGAGGAGGCGCAGGCGTCGCAGGTCCAGAGCCGTGCCCTGACGGTCCCCCTCCCCGAAGGATGGGAGCCCGCCGCGGTGCCGGCCGGCGAGCCCTTCGCCCTGTCCGCGGCGGTCGCCGCGGCACCGGCCGGAGACGAGAGCTCGGGCCTGGTGGTCGGCCGGGTCGCCGACGCCGCCGCCGTGGATGGTCGCCTCCGCAACGCAAGCGCGCCGGCGAACGCTCGAGCCGATGTCCGGCTGGGCGAGCTCCAGGCCTGGCGCTACGAAGGGCTCACTCCGCGGCCAGACGTGGTCGCCACCGCATACCTCGCTCCCACCACGGGCGGCACCCTGCTCATTCGCTGCCACGCCGGCCCCCAGAATGCGGCGACGAGCCTTGCCGAGTGCGAGCGCATGGCCGCGACGATCGGGCTCCGTGGCGAGCGCCCGCTTCCGCTGTCCACGATCGACTCTCGCGACGAGGAGCTGGCTGCGGCGATGACCAGCCTCAGCCGCGACCGGGACGCGGGCCGGCAGCGACTGGCTCGGGCAGAGCTGGCGAGGGGCCAGGCCGGCGTGGCGCGTGACCTCGAGCGAGCGTACGACCGCGCCGCACGACGCGTAGGCCAGATACTGACCACGAACGCCACGGCCTCCTACCAGGAGCTCACCGGCGCCCTCACGGCCACCGCCGACGCCTACGGGCAGCTCGCCGTGGCAGCGAAGGACACGGACCGCAGCCGCTACCGCGAGGCCATTGCGGCGGTGCGCGAGAGTGAGCAGGCCGTGCTACGCGAAGCGACCGACCCGGACGCCGGGTAGGCCCGGCCCGAACCTCTCGCGCGCGTCAGCGCTCCGCCGGCGAGCCGGCCAGCCAGCTGTCTGCGATCCGCTCGACGTGGCGGAAGTCGGTGCCGCAGCATCCGCCCAGCACGGTGAGCCGGGGCAGCTTGTCCCGGAGCGCGACGTAGCGCTCAGCGAGGTCCACCGGATCGCCCTCGTCGAGCTCGGTCGCCTCGTCCAGCTCGGCGTGGCTGCGTATGGAAGCGTTCGCGCGCAGGCCACGCACCCGCTCTATCCACGGCTCGTCGCCTTCGATCGTCTCTGCGAAATGCGTGGGGTGCGCGCAGTTGATCATGTAGTAGGCCGCGCCTCCGTCGGTCCCCTCGTCCACCGCGCCGATGGCCTCGCCCAGCTGCTCGCCGCTCGGCAGCCGGCCGTCGGTCTCGAGCGTGAAGGAGATGACCACCGGCAGTCCCGCGGCCTGGGCGGCACGCGTGATCCCGAGCGCCTCATCGGCGTAGGTCATGGTGAGCGCCGTGACCATGTCGGCCTCGGTGCCGGCGAAGGTGGCGATCTGCGTCGAGTGGTAGCGCTGCGCCTCGTCGGCGGTCAGCCTCGTTGTCGGGTTGTAGCCGTCGTCCTGGGGGCCGATCTGGCCCGAGATGACGACCGGCGCCTCCGGCGTCTCGTACTCCGGACGAATCTCCGCCATCAGCGCGATGGCCCTCCGGTTGAGCTCGTCGAGCTCTCCCTCGCTGTAACCGATCTCCTCGGCCCAGCGCGGGCTGGCGCGCCAGGTCGGGCTCTCGAGCACGAAGCCCACCCCGCGGTCGCGGGCCAGCTCGGCGAACTGCCGGTAGTAGCGCCGCAGGCGCTCGGTGCCGGCCTCGTCCTTGAGCACGTCGAAGGCCGCGAACAGCGGCAGGTCTATGCCGTCGTGGAAGACCAGCTCGGTCTCGAGGCCGGCATCGGTCAGGTAGACGCCCCCGTCGAGCTGGGGCAGATGGTCGCGATGGCTCACAGCCGCCATTCTCACTCAGCGGCGGCGCGGTGTTCAAGGGTCGCCGCGAGATCGGCGATGATCGGCCGGTATGGCCGCGCGGGATCTCGTCAGCGAGGCGCTCCGGACGGAAGAGCGCGGGCTCGAGTGGCGAGCCGGTATCGCCGGGTCGGTCGCCACGGTCGGACCGCTGGCGATCGGGCTCGCCTCCGGAGAGGACGTGTTGGGCCTGATCGCCGCCATCGGGGCACTGAACACGGCGCTGTGCATACCGGCTGCGCGGCTGCGCGTCCGGCTGTGGTGGGGCTCGGCCGCGGCCGTGAGCAGCGTGGCGGCCTTCGCGCTGGCCAACCTGGTTCGCGACCATGAGTGGGCCGTGGTCGTCGCGACGCTGCTGTGGGTCAGCGCGTGGGCGTTCGCCCGTGCGGCCGGCCGGCCCGGCGCGATCCTCGGCTTCGCCACATCGGCGGTTCTGGTGGTGGTGTCCGGCATGCCCGCGAGCCCCGAGCCGTTCGACCAGCGCCTCTTCTGGTTCGCTACCGGCGCGATCGCGGCCCTGGGCCTGATGGTCGTGGCGCAACGCGGCCCAGAGTCCCCGGCGCACGTGGCGGCTGAATCACTGCGTGCGGTACGCAGGGCCGTCACCGGTCCCGACTCGGCGCTCCGAGCCCACGCGGCTCGGCTCGGCGTCGCGGTGGCCGCCGCCACGCTCTTCTATCTCGCGATCGATCTCGCGCACGGCTACTGGGTGGCGCTCACGACCCTCGCGATCCTGCAGCCCGAGGAACGGGCAACGCAGATCCGCAGCGTTCAGCGGGCGATCGGAACCTTTGCCGGCGTGGTCCTGATCGTCGTCATCACTCTGGCCACCCACGAGCCGTGGGCGCTTGCTGCCGGCGCCGCGGTGGCCGCGTTTGGCCTGTTCGCGCTCGATGACCGGGGCTACTTCTGGCTGGTGGCGCTTATCACGCCCACCGTCCTGTTCATGCTGAGCGCGGTCGAGTTCCAGGGTGACGACATCGGTCTCGAGCGCGTGGCGGACAGCTCGCTCGGGATTCTCATAGGGCTCGCGTTCAGCGAGGTGGCTTGGCGGCTGTGGCCCACCCGAGTGGCGCGCCCGCCGCGATGAGAATCGCGGCGGCCCGGGGTCTTACCGGACGATGCCGACGCTCTACGAACACGCCGGTGGCGAGGAGCCGATCCATCGCCTCGAGGACGCCTTCTACGGGAAGGTGCTCGCCGACCCACTGCTGAAGCCGCTGTTCGGTGAGGGTCAGCCCCAGCACGTCGACCACCTGACCGCGTTCACCTGCGAGTCGTTCGGGGGGCCGGACCGCTTCAGCCGCGAGCTCGGCTTCCGCCATCTGATCGACGTTCACCGCGGGCTCGAGATCACCGAGCAACAGCGAGTGAGGTTCGTCGAGCTATACATGCAGGCGCTCGACGAGAGCGACATGCCGGCCGACGAGGACTTCCGCGACGCTGTCCGCTCGCACATCGACTTCGGGACCCGGGTTGCGATGCAGAACTCGCACGCGAAGACCGAGGAGGAGCTGCATCCGCTGCGCGAGGTCCCGCGCTGGACCTGGCCGGGAGACGATTCCGAAGGAGCGCATCGACGGTGATCGGCATGGCACGATCGCTCCTGATCGCTGCTTCCGGCGCAGCCTGCCTCGCGGGCACGATCCCCGCAGCTGTGGCGGCCCCACCCGCAACCGGTCTGTGGGTAGGACAGAAGGGCGCCACGCAGCTGAGCTTCACGGTGGATGCCGATCGGCGCGGGCGCTTCGTGGACAACATCACGATCAGCTGCCGCGCCATCGCAGGGCCGTACCCGCGCTTCCCGTCCGCGGCGTTCCCCTCTCGGTTCCGCATCGCGGGCGGACGCATTCGGGAATGGCCGGGAGCGGGGCGCTACGGTCCGCGGCTACCGACGCCGACGCTCGACGGCACGCGCGGCCGGGTGTCCATGCCCAACGGCGAGGGCTGCACACCGGCCCAGGGGCGCAACCTCCCGGTCCGCCGCACCCGCGCCCGGTGGGTGCGGGACGGCACCTACACGCTCACGGGCTACAAGGGCTGGACCACTTCGGTCTTCGTGAGCGGCGGTGGCATGGCGATCAGCTTCGGCGGCGGCGACCTGAGTTACCCCGAGCCCGGCGAGCCGAACGGCGTGTGCGTGGGCACCGGAATCCGGGAAGGACGGAGGCTCGGCGCTGACGGCGCGTTCTCCGTGAGCGACGACCGCACCCAGCTGGCGGGCCGGTTCAGCACCTCCACCAGCGCGACGGGGTCCTACGCCGGCACCCCCTACTTCTGCGGGATATTCGATCCTCAGGCTGGACCCAGCCAGAGCGCGTTCTCCCTCACGCTGTCGGAGCCGGCGAACAACGGGGCGCCACTGGGACGGCCGCCCGGCGCTCAGACGCAGGGTCCCGGTCCCGACCCGGCCGACCGCGCCGGCTGCCGGGCCTACGAGATCGTGGGCGTGCGCGGCTCCGGCGAGGGCTACACCGGTCCGTTCGGCATGTCCGAGACGGTGGGCAACACGGTGCGGGCGATCGTCGCCGCCCTCCCCCGCGGCTCGGCGCGGACCACCTCGCTGCGCTACCCGGCGGCACCGGTGTCCGAACTGGCCTTCAACAACGGCGAGACGTTCTTCACCTCGATCGCCATCGGCCAGCGCGCCCTCGTCCGCCGTGTGCTCGAGCGGATCCGCCGCTGCAAGCGCACGCGCTTTGCCCTGGTGGGCTACTCGCAGGGCGCCGCCGTGGCCAGCGGCGGGCTGCGCCGCCTGCTCGACGAGCAGCCCGAGCGTGTCCGTGAGGCGCTGGGGGCGGTGGTGCTGTACGCCGATCCCTACTCCGCCGGACCGGGAAGCTCCTACGACATCAGTCTCACGGCCTTCGGCGAGCCGACGTCGGCGCGCATCGGCCACGGCGCGCTCGGCGCGCAGACCTTCCGGCTCGGGATCAAGCTTTCCCGGGTGCGGGATGTCTGCTTCGCCGGCGATCTCGTCTGCGACCTCTCGGGCAACAGCGCGCTGGCGCTCTACCAGGCGCTGTTTGCCCCGATTCACAGCAACTACAAGTCCTGCTGCCCCGTGTTCCCGCTCACTCACTTGCAGGGTCGCTGGGCGGCCAGACGACTCCGCGCACGGTGAGGCTCTAGCCGCAACCTCAGCCAGGCGCGCGATCACGCCGCGTCCTTGTCGTACTCGTCGTGGAGCCTCCACCAGAAGTGGGAGTCCTGTGGGTAGCCGTCGGGACTGTCCTCCCAGTCCTCCTGGCGGCCGAGCGCGGTGATGTCGAGGTAGCTCCAGGTGCTACCCAGCTGCTCGTCACCGCGGCCGTTCACGAAGTACGTGCGGAGGATCCTGTCGTCGTCGTCGCGGTAGAAGACGTTGGTGCCGTGCCACTCGTCCACGTCGAAGTCGACGTCGAAGTCATCGGTGAGCGTGTACCAGGGATCCCGGCCCCAGCCCATCCGCTCCCTCCAGCGCTCGATGTCCGCCTGCGGCGCGCGCGAGACGCGCACGAACGTGGTGTCGCGGGCGTTCAGATGGGCCGGGTGGGCGTCCTGGTCGGCCATCATCGAGCAGCCAGAGCAGCCCCGCTCGGGCCAGCCCGACACCCCCGGCTCGAAGAAGAACCTGTAGACGATCAGCTGGCGGCGCCCCTCGAACAGGTCGATCAGACCCACCGGGCCGTCCGGACCCTCGAAGCGGTAGTCCCTCTCCACGGCCATCCGCGGCATCCGGCGGCGCTTGGCGGCCAGCGCGTCGCGCGCACGGGTCAGCGCCTTCTCCTCCACCAACAGCTCTTCCCATGCGGTCTCCCACACCTCGGGCGACACGGTCGGGGGTGTGTTCATGGCGAGCGGGTCAGTCATCGTTCCATCTCCTTGTCGTTGTTGTCGTTGTTGTCGTTCGTCATTCCAGGCCGCGGCCCGCGGGTGCCGGCTCCAGCCGTTCATGCAGTGCCTTCGACGGCCGGCCCAACAGCACGAGCGCCAGCACCACGCCGATCCCGGCCAAGACGCCGGAGGCCACGAGGGCAGACTGGAAACCCTCGGTAAGCGCGACGAGCGGGTTGGCACCCTCGTTCGCCGCGAGGAAGTTCTCGGAGCGGGAGACCGCGACCGTCGACAGGACGGCCACACCGAGCGCGCCGCCAAGCTGGAAAGCGGTATTGCTGAGTCCCGAGGCGAGCCCTGCATCACGCTCGGCGACTCCCGCGAGGCCAGCGATCGTGGCGGTGGCGAAGGCGGGACCGATGCCGGCGCCAAAGACGATCAGGCCCAGGAATATGTCTTCGAAGTAGCTGCCCCCAACCGGCATCTGCGTGAGAAGGAACGACCCCGCGCCGAGGAGCGCCATGCCGGTGGCGGCCACCGGCCTGAAGCCGAACTTCTCGACCGCCGCCTGACTGAGGATCATGCCGGCGGCTGCCGCGACAGGGACCGCGACGAAGCTGATGCCGAACTCGAGGGCCGAGTAGCCGAGCACCTGCTGGGCGTACAGGGTGAGGATGAAGGGCATGCCGAAGGCGACGGTGGCGAAGAGGAGCATCACGGCGTTCGCGCCGGCGAGCGTGCGCGAGCGGAGGATGCGCAGCGGCATGAGCGGCGCCGGATGACGCGACTCGATCACCGTGAAGGCCGCGAGCAAGGCAGCCGCGCCCGCGAGGAGGAGGATCGTCTGCGGGCTTCCCCAGCCGGCGTCGGGGGCTTCGACGAGTGAGTAGACGAGCAGTACGAGTGCGCCGGTGATGGTGAGCGCACCCGCGGGGTCGTAGCTTCGCCGCGCAGTCGTCGCCCGGCTCTCCGGCAGCAGCACGGGGCTGAGCGCGAGCGCGGCCAGGCCGATGGGAACGTTGATGAAGAAGATCCACTCCCACCCGGGGCCGTCCACGAGTGGGCCGCCGATCAGGTAGCCCCCGGTGGCGCCGAAGGCACCGTTCATGCCCCAGATTGCGAGCGCCTTGTTGCGTTCCGCCCCCTCCGTGAACGTGGTGGAGACGATCGACAGCGCGGTGGGAGTCATGACCGCCGCCCCGATGCCCTGAATCGCACGGGCCCCGATCAGAGCGCCGGGCGACCAGGCCAGCCCACACACGAGCGAGGCGAGAGTGAAGAGCGCGAGCCCGGCCATGAACAGGCGACGGCGCCCGAGCAGGTCGGCGGCGCGACCGCCCAGCAGCAGCAGTCCGGCGAAGGTCACGGCGTAGGCGCTGATCACCCATTGCAGCCCCTGCTCCGAGAAGCTCAGAGCTTCGTCGATCGAGGGCAGCGCGACGACCACGATGTTGGCGTCGAGGATGACCATGAAGAAGGCTCCGCACAGGAGCGCGAGCGCCTTCCAGCGGCGGGGGTCGGGCTGTGTCGGGGCGTGGGTGTGCTGCGCGGTTGACATGGGTGTCTCCGGGTCGACGTCGCCGCCCATATCGGCGGCCTCGACAAGACGTCGCAGCAGGGGGAGCGGTTTGGACAGCCCTCGGGAATTCGCTCAACCCAGCGCGCTCAGCCGCCGTTCGAGCTCCGTGCGCTCGACGGCGTTGGCGGTGAGCGCGATCGCGCGCTCGTACGCGCGGGCCGCGGCGCCGGCGTCGCCCGAGCGGCCGAGCAGCTCGGCGTGCGCAGCGTGCAGCGGCTGGTAGCGCTCGAGCGCCGGATCGCCGAGCAGCGGCTCGAGTAGCTCCAGGCCGGCGACGGGCCCGTCGGCCAGCCCGACGGCGACCGCCCGGTTGAGCTCGATCACCGGTGACGGGTTGAGCCTGGCCAGGGCTCCGAACAGCTCGGCGATCTGGGCCCAATCGGTGGCTTCGGCGTCCTCGGCCTGGATCTGCAGGGCGATGATCGCGGCCTGCAGCTGGTACTCGCCCGGACGCCGCAGGCGCACCGCGCGCTCCAGCTTCTCGAGGCCCTCGGTGATCCGGCCCTGGTCCCAGAGCGAGCGGTCCTGCTCGTCCAGCGCCACGTAGCGCCCACTCGAATCGACTCGGGCGCCGCGACGCGCGTCGTGCAGCAGCATCAACGCAGACAGTCCCAGGACCTCGGCGTCGTCGGGCATCAACTCCGACAGCAGCTCGCCCAGGCGAATCGCCTCGTCGCACAGCTCCTCGCGGACGAGGCGATCACCCTCGGTGGCCGTGTAGCCCTCGTTGAAGACCAGATACACCACCCGCAGCACTCCGCGCAGGCGGTCGGGGAGCTCGTCGTCGGCCGGCACCCGGTACGGGATGTGCGCGTCGGCGATCTTGCGCTTCGCGCGCACGATCCGCTTGCCCATGGTCGGCTCGGCGACCAGGAAGGCACGGGCGATCTCGCCGGTGGTCAGGCCCCCGAGCGCACGCAACGTGAGCGCCACACGCGCCGGCATCTCCAGCGCCGGGTGGCAACAGGTGAAGATCAGGCGCAGCCGGTCATCGACGATCGTGCTCTCGTCGTCCATCGGTGGGTCCTCCTCGTGGGCGTCCAGGCGCATCAGCTCGGCCAGCCGCTCGGCGCGGTCGGCCACGGACCGGTTGCGTCGCAGGCGATCGATCGCCCGCCGCCGGGCAGCGGTGGTGATCCACGCCCCGGGATTGGCCGGGACACCGTCGCGCCCCCAAACCGTGACCGCCGCCTCGAACGCGTCCTGCACCGCGTCCTCGGCCAGCTGGAAGTCGCCGGCCTGCCGGATCAGGGTGGCCAGCACGATCGCGCGCTCGTCGCGAAACGCGCGCACGACGGCAGCCGAGGCCGGGTCCACCGGGTCGACGCCGCCGCTCACGCCAGATCGTTCACCGCTTCGTCCGCCAGGTCGGCGCCGGCCTCGCGCGATACGCGCAGCCACTCGTCGGCCGGCATGACCGGGCGCACCTCCACCGTCCCGAAGCGCGCAGCGGGTATTCGGGCGGCCTGCTTCAGCGCCTCGTCGAGGTCCGCGCACTCCAGGATGTAGTAGCCGGCCAGAACCTCCTTCGTCACCGCGAACGGGCCGTCGGTGATCTCCGCCTCTCCCTCGCGCACGCGGACCGACGTCGCGCTCTCCACGGAATGCAGGCGCTGGACGCCCACCAAGAGACCGGCCTCACGCAGGCTGCGGTGCAGCTCCACGAACATCGGCATCTGCCGCTCGCGCTCGGCCTGCTCGGCCGCGTCGACCTCCTCCTGATAGACGAGCAACATGTACTGAGACATCGCGCCTCCAACGGTCGTGGTCTTCGCCGCACGCTACGCGGCCCCATAGCTACGTCGCCGCCCCCGGTTCGATTTGGACACCCCTGGACCGGCCCCTTCCTTCACCTTTCATCGCCAAAGCTGCGCACTGTTTCGTTTCTGCTGACAGCTGCGCCAATTGAGGCATTGAAGTGAGCGAGTCGGGTACGCAAACGCACAAGCTTGTCCCCCGCGGGCACCGGAGGGCGGGTTTCAACCAGGGAGGGTTCCATGAGCGCCACCACCGTCCGGCCGCAGCGATCGTTGGAGGTCGGCCGGCGTCTGTTTCTGACCGCGGCTGTGGCCGCGCTCACGCTAGCCATGACGGTCGGAATGGCGGCGGCTCAGGAGCCGGACCGTCCGTGGACCGATACGAGCTTGTCGCCGGATCAGCGTGCCGCGCTCGTGCTCGGCGCGATGACGCTCGAGGAGAAGGTCGAGCTGATGACCGGTGATCAGGGCGAGGCGCCGTCCGCGTTCTACAACGGGCCGATCGAGCGGCTGGGCATCCCCGAGCTGCGGATGGCGGACGCGGGTGCGGGCATCGCGCCACGTGGCTGGGAGGCCGAGCCCGGAAGCCCGAATGACACGGCCACCGCGCTGCCGGCGGGGATCGCGCTCGGCGCGACCTGGGATCCAGAGGTCGCGCGCGCGTACGGCCAGACCGTCGCGGAAGAGGCACGAGCGACCGGCCACCAGATGCTGCTGGGACCCGGCAGCGACCCGATCCGCCAGCCGTACTGGGGAAGGGCCGGGGAGAACCCGAGCGAGGACCCGTTCCTGATCTCCGAGATGACGACGCCGTTCGTGCAGGAGGTGCAGGAGCAGAACGTCATCGCCAACCTCAAGCACTACCTCGGCTACCAGCAGGAGGTGAACCGCGGCACCGGCCAGAACTCGGTCGTCAGCGACCGTGCGCTCATGGAGATCTGGTCGTATCCGTACAAGGACGCGATCGAGGAAGCCGACCTCGGCTCGGTGATGTGCTCGTTCAACAAGATCAACGGCGTCTACGCCTGCGAGAGCGACTACGCCCTCGCGACGATCCTGCGTGAGCGGCTCGGCTTCGAGGGCTTCGTGATCACCGACTTCGGCGCGATCCACTCGACCGCGCCGTCGATCGGCGCCGGCACCGACATGGAGACCGGCACGGCCGCCTTCTACGACGGTCCGCTGCTGGCGGCCGTACAGGCCGGAGAGGTCCCGGAGTCGCTGGTGGACCGGTCGGTGCTGCGCATCCTGCGGACGATGTTCGCGGTGGGCGTCTTCGACACGGAGTACGGGTCGACCCCGATACCGGTCGAGGAGAACGGCGCGGTCGCGCGCGAGGTCGAGGAGGACGCGATCACGCTGCTGCGCAACCGCGGGGTCCTGCCGCTGGATGAGGGTACGGACTCGATCGCGCTCATCGGCGCAGACGCGGACATCCCCGCGTCGATCGGCGGCTCCGCGCGCGTGGAGCCCCCCTACGAGGTCTCGCTGCTGGACGCGCTCGGCGATCGGGCCGACGCAATCGGCGCGAACCTTCGCTGGGTGCCGGGCAACGACCCGGTGAACGGCGCGAACATGATCGAGACCGCCGACATGACGGCGATTCCGTCGTCGGCCTTGACTCCCGAGGCGGGCTCCGGCCGCGGGTTGACGGCGCGCTACTGGGACAACCCGACCTTCCAGGGGTCGGAGGACCTCACGCGCACGGAGCGGCAGGTGGCCTACGACGTCGGCTTCGTGGGTGGCTCGCCGGCCTTCGCGAACCTATACGCGTCGCAGGTGCCGGCCACGCCGGCGATCACCAGCGCGACGGGTGCCGACCAGTCCGCGGTCTACACCGGTTTCTTCACGGCGCCGCGCACCGGCACCTACCGCCTCGGGCTGACGGGCTGGGGCGACGCGTCGCTCTTCCTCGACGGCGAGCTGCTCGTCGAGAACGCCGGCAGTCAGCGCTGGGAGGAGAACGCCGAAGTCGCCCTCGAAGCCGGCGAGCGCTACCCGATCAGGGTCGTGTACTCGGCTCGTGCGCTGGTGCCGCTGCAGCCCGGCACGATGCTTCTGCAGTGGGACCCGCCGGGCGGCACGAGGGAGCCGTCGTTGCAGCAGGCGCGTCAGGCCGCGCAGAACGCGGACGTGGCGATCGTCTACCTGCGCACCTACGAGACCGAGGAGCGCGACCGCGTCTCGCTCAAGCTGCCGCAGAACGGCGACCGGCTGGTGCAAGCGGTCAGCGGGGTCAACCCGAACACCGTCGTCGTCGTCGGCTCGGGTGGACCCGTGACGATGCCATGGCGAGATCGCGTCTCCGGGGTGATGGAGAGCTGGTTCGGCGGCCAGGAGGAGGGCAACGCCCTCACCGGCGTCCTGTTCGGAGACGAGGATCCCTCTGGCCACCTGCCGGTCACCTTCCCGCTCAACGAGCGGCGAACCGGTCCCGGCCAGGACAACCCCTGGGCCACGTACAACGACCTCGACGTCGAGTTCGACGAGGACGTCAACATCGGCTATCGCGGCTACCTCGCCGAGAACATCGAGCCGGCCTTCCCGTTCGGCCACGGCCTGTCGTACACCCAGTTCAGCTACGACCGGCTCGTGACCCGGGAGCTGGCGAGCGGAGCCGATTCCGCCCGAGTGCGGCTACGGCTAACGAACACCGGAGACGCCGCAGGCACCGAGGTGGTGCAGGTCTACGCCGGCCCGCTGCCCTTCCTGGAGGCGCCGGCGCGCAAGCTGGTCGGCTTCGCCAAGGTCGAGCTGGACGCGGGCGAACGCACACCCGTCCGGATCGACATCGAGCGCGAGCAGCTGTCCTACTGGGACGAGAGCCGCGAACGCTGGATCACCCCAACAGGAGAGGTACCCATCTACGTCGGCAGCTCCGCGACGGACGTAAGGCTCGCCGGCAGGCTGGTCGTTCGCTGAGCCGGGGTAGCCGCCGTACTAGCCGGTGTTGCGCAACCCGGCCGCGATGCCGTTCACGCTGAGGAGCAGCGCGCGCGCGAGCGTGGGATCGGGCTCCCGTTGTGCCGCGCGCTCGGCGCGCCAGCGCTCGATCAGCGCTATCTGAAGCTCGTGGATCGGCGCCAGGTAGGCGTCGCGCACGCTGAGGGTGGTGGCCAGGACGGGGTTCGTGCCGAGCGGCTCCTCCTCGCCGGTGGCTCCCAGCAGCTCGGCCACGGTCAGCTCGTACTCCGCCCTGATCACGTCGAGGAACCGGTGCAGGTGCTCGGGCACCAGCCTGGCCACGTAGCGCTCGGTGATGTCGAGGTCGGTCTTGACCAGCGTCATCTCGACGTTGGAGAGGAAGTTGCGGAAGAACTGCCAGTCCGAGTGCATCTCGCTCAGCCTCTCGCCGAGCCCCGCCTGACGGGCGGCCGCCAGGCCCGACCCCACGCCGAACCATCCGGGCACGATCTGGCGAGACTGGGTCCAGCCGAACACCCACGGAATCGCCCGGAGGCCGTCCAGGCCGCCGTCGGACTCCGCACGGCGGCTGGGTCGCGAGCCCAGGTGGAGTTCGCTCAGCAGCTCCACCGGAGTCGAGGCCAGGAAGTACTCGGGGAGGTCCGGGTCCTTCACGAGGGACTGGTAGCGCTCGAGGGCGGCCGAGGAGATCAGCTCCATCGTCGCAATCCAGTCAGCCAGCGACTCGGGCGACATCCTCGGCGTGCGGTGCAGCACCGTCGACTCGAGCGCCGCGGCCAGCATCAGCTCCAGGTTCTCGCGCGCGAGGCTCGGCAGCAGGTACTTGTCCGAGATGACCTCGCCCTGCTCGGTCAGCTTGATCTCGCCGTCGAGCGTGCGGGGTGGCTGGGCGAGGATGGCGTCGTGGGTGGGGCCGCCGCCGCGGCCGACGGTGCCACCGCGGCCGTGGAAGAGCCGCAGCCGCACCCCGTGAGCCTGGGCGGTGTCGCGCAGCCGCTGCTGGGCCCGGTGGATCTCCCACTGGCTGGTGGTCACTCCGGCCGCCTTGTTGGAGTCCGAGTAGCCGAGCATCACCTCCTGAACGTCGCCGCGCATCGCCAGAACGCGGCGGTACGACGGGTCGCTGAGCAGGCCGGCCAGGAGGGTGTCGGCGGCACGCAGTTCGACCTCGGTCTCCAGCAGGGGCACGAAGCCGATGCGAGCGACCTCGCCTTGGAGGTCGACGAGACCGGCCTCTCGAGCCAGCACGACGGCGGCGAGGAGGTCGTCCGGCCCGCGGCACATCGAGACGATGTACGACTCGACCACGCTCTCGCCGAAGCGCTCCTGAGCGCTCCTGAATCGCCTCGAAGGCCGCGAAGGTGCGGGCGGCGTCGGGGCTCAGCGGCGGAGGCTGATGGGCCAGCGGGCGGCGCGAGTTGAGCTCGCCCGCCAGCAGCTCGCCTCGCTGGCCGGCCGAGAGATCGGCGTAGCGAGGCCCGTCGTCGCCGAGCAGGTCGAACAGCTCTCCAACCGCGCGGTGGAGCACCTCCGAGTGCTCGCGAACGTCGAGGGTGGCCAGCTGTAGCCCGAACGCCGCGATGGTGCGGGTGGCTCGCTCGAGGCGGCCTTCGGCGATCAGCCCACCCCGGTGCTCGAGCAGGGACTCGCGCACGAGCCCGAGCTCGGCGATCAGCTCGTCGGGGCCGTCGTAGTCACGGCCCGGCGCGTGAGGGCGGTGGTCGGCCAGACGCGCTCGGGTGTTCTCCAGCTTGAGGCCCATGCAGGTGAGCTTGAGCCGATACGGCTCCTCGGCGTTGAGGCGCAGGAAGCGCGGCTCGATCTCCGGCAGCGCCTCGAGGTCGCGCGTCAGCGATTCCCTCAGCTCGGGCGTGACCTCGACGATGCGCACCGAGGTGGAGAGGTCGGTGCGCAGCTGGCCGATCAGCGCCAGCGCACCGCGAATGCCGTGCTCGTGCTGGAGCGTGAGCACCTGGTCCGTGGCCTCCGGGCCGACGTTGGGATTCCCGTCGCGATCGCCGCCGATCCAGCTGCCGAAGCTCAGCGGGCGAGCCGCCACAGGAGACTCGAAGCCGAGGCGCTCGAGCTCCTGGGCGAGGACTTCGAGGACGTCGGGCACCGCGTGGCGGTGGAGCTGGTCGAGGTAGTAGACCGCGTTGCGTGCCTCATCCACCACGTCCGGACTGACGATGCGCAGCTCGTCCGTCTGCCACAGCAGGTCGATCAGCTCCTCCAGCCGCCGGGAGATGCGCCGCTCGGCCGCCAGGTCTCCCGCGGCATGCGCGCGTTCGTCGAGCAGAACGGCCACGTCGGCGATTTTGGACAGGACCGTCCTTCTCGCCGCTTCGGTGGGATGCGCGGTGAAGACCGGCCGCACGGCGAGCCGCGAGAGCTCCTCGGCCAGCTCGCCGGCAGGCACCTCGGCCGCCGCTATCCGGTCCACGGCCTGGGACAGCCAGCCACCCTCCGCTGCCCGCAGCGCCGCCAGCTCGCGGCCCCGGTGCACCTGCTCCGCGACATTGGCCAGGTGGAAGTACATGAGGAACGCGCGCACCAGCTTCGTGGCCGAATCGCCGTCGAGCTCCGCCAGCAGCGCGGCGGTGGCCTGGCGGTTCGAGCGAATCAGCTGCCGGACGTCCTCCACCAGACGAAACAGCTCTTGACCCTCCTGCCGAACCAGCGCACGGCCGAGCAGGTCACCCAACTCCCGGATATCGCGTCGGAGCGATCTCTGGGGATCGACTGGGTCGTCCCTCAGTCGAGTGAGCGGAACCAGGTCACGGCGCGGGGCATCGCCTGGATCCAGCTGTTGACGTGGTCGAAGCCCGGAAGTTCGCGCACCGTCACGTCGCCGCCTGCGCGTCGGAGTCGGTCGACCGACCGAAGCGCATCGGCGTAGGGGACCTCCTCGTCGTCGGGGCTGTGGTAGACGCGGACGGGCGCTCTGGGGCCCCACCGATCCACTGCGTTGTGACGCAGCCGGACGCGGAATGGAGTCTGCGGCTGCGTGGTCAGCTCGGCGTAGTAAGACGGCGTCAGCAGTTCTCGCGAGGTCGAGGGTAGTGCCGCGACGATGTCGTCGAAGTAGTGCAGCATGTCGAACAGGCCGCTCACGGTGGAGGCATACGGCTCGCGGAAGACCTCGGACGTTTGCCCATAGATGTCGTAGAGGTCGTCGTAGGCGAGAAGCAGGTAGGAAACGTAGAGCGGCACCGTGGCCGTCGTCTCGTTGGCAAGCGATGCCAGGAGCCACTGCTCGACGTCGAATACCCCGCCGACCGTGGCGGTGCCGGTCACGTCGACGTGCGCATCCTGCAGTTCGCGGTGAAGGGCGAGCGCCGAGTGACCTCCCTGCGAGAAGCCGAAGGTGAAGAGCTCCTTGTTCTGCTTCACCCGCAGACGGGCGAGCACCTTGCGCGAGGCGGCGAGCAGGTCGATGGCTGACGACGCTTCAGTCTCGGCGTGGAAGTAGCGATGCCGGGGGACCGTGGAATCCCCCAGCCCGAGGTAGTCGGGAGCGATGTAGACGAAACCGGCGCCCGCGAAGATCGAGTTCGACGGCGGGCCATCGAAGCTCTCTCCGTTTTCGCTGAACTCACCGAAGATGTTCGGGTTCGACACCGCGTCGTAGAACGAGACAGACGTGCCGTGCAGATAGGCGACGGTCGAGAGGGGCCCGGGCTTGCGTGGCACCGAGACCATCCCTGTCGCGGTTGTCGGCCGTGCCCTCGACTGACCCGGGAGCACCGCGTCGACGGTGCAGTAGGTCACCTTGTAGCTGTCGAAGCCGTAGGCGAACCTGACTGGAATGTCGGCGGGAAACCCGTAGAAATCCTGGTAGAAGGCGATCCACTCGTCGAAATAGGCACGCACCGACGCCCTCGACGGGTACGAGGCGACCTTCTCGTACCGGATCAGGCGCCCGCGATCGTTCTTGCGGCAAGAAGGGTCAGCTACCACGCTCGTGTCACCAGCCGCCGGTGGCGCTCCCCACCCGGAAGAAGCTGTGGCCAGAATCACAGCAAGCAGCGCAATGGTCCCCGACACTCTCTTCACGCCGCTCCATTCTCACCCAGCCGCCTGACCGAATCAAGATGCCTGGAGCCCGAGGACCAGGTCGCGTACGGCAGCCGGCTGGGACAGGAACGGATGGTGTCCGGCGTCGAGTTCCACGACGCGGCCTGCCCTTCCGGCGAACTCGCGCTGCAGCCGGGCGGGGGTGCCTCGGTCCTGGGCGCACACAAGGTACGTCGAGGGGATGTGCTGCCAGGCCGCTGACTGCACCGGCTCCCCCAGCACCTGCAGGCTCTGCCGGGCCGTCCTGTCCGTGGCCTCTCGCTGGATCTCCAGATCGCAGTCCTGCAGGAAGGTCTCGGCCAGGGCATCCGGCCGGACGGTGAACGTGCCACCTTCAGGATCGATGTCGAGGAACGGGGCCGGCTCCCCGTCCCCGAACGACGAGAGGCTCTGCCCGACCTCGGGCAGGTAGCTGGACACGAACAGCAGGTGGTGCACGGTGCCGAGACCCGCAGCCGCCTCCGCGGTGACGATCCCGCCGTAGCTGTGGGCGACGACGACGGTCGACTCGTCGCTCGCTGTCAACACTCGCCGGACCGCGGCGACGTCCTCGGCCAGCCCCGGTCCTCCCACACCCGGCGGCTCACCTGTCTCGCCGCAGGTCGGCAGGCCGGGCGCCTCGCTGGCGACACCCCGCTCGGCCAGCAGCTCACCGGTTCGGTGCCACCACCACGGTCCGTCCTTGACGCATGCCCCATGCACGAAAACGACCCTCACCATGACCTCCTCGTCTCATTCCATCCGCTGCCGAGCAACGGTAGACGTACCGACCGTTACGTGAAATGGTCAGGCCGTGGGCAGGCAGCGACAACCGCAGATCAGGCAGCGACTGCTCGACGCGTGCACCGACTACGCGCTCGAGGAGGGGCTCCCCGACCGACTCGGGCCGCTGGCTGCCGCCGCGGGCACCTCGACCCGGATGCTGGTCTACCACTTCGGAACCCGTGACGGGCTGCTCCGCGAGATCCTCGGACAGGCCCGGCAGCGCCAGGTCGAGGCCTTCACCGACCTGATGCGCCTACGACCTGACGAGCCCTACCCGGTGACCCTGGCCCGCGCATGGTCCGCGATTTCGGGACCACAAGGCCGGCCCTACCTACGTATGTTCAGCCGGCTGCACGACACCGCGGGAGAACCACTTTGGCCCGGCTTCCGGCGCTCCGCGACCACCGACTGGCTCGCACCCCTCGAGGACGGGATGCGCAGCCTCGGCCGACCCGAGCTCGCCACCGTGGTGCTCGCCGTCATCCGTGGCCTGCTCATGGACCTCGACGCAACCAGCGACGATGCACGCACCGACCAGGCGTTCCACGACTTCCTCACCACGATCGGCAGCGGCTGAGAGCCTGGAACGCGAAGGCCCGCATTGCGGGCGTTTCGTCAGTAGCGGGGGCCCGATTGGTCCCTTTGAGCGACGCTCCCATCGTGCAGCGATATCGCTTGGCGGCCTGAGATGGTCGCGGCGGCAGGCTGCTAGCGGCTCCACGAGAGAGTGCTGCTTGTCGCGCGAAGCAGCAGCGAGCAGCGAAGGCTCCTTCGCCTGACAGTAGGAGTGTCGCGCGCTACGCCTCGACTAGCACGATCAGGGTGTCGGCCCGAACGCCGTCATGCGCCATCGCATCGGCGGCTTCCTGGGACTGCATCGCGGTCTGAAACGCCGCCATGTCGGGAACGTCGGCGAGCACCGCCGCGCGACTCGGGTTCTCCGGGTCGAGGAACGTTCGGATGCTGATGCCGAGGGGGCCGAAAAACTCCTCCCGCTTCGGTGAGGCGAGCCAATGGTCGCGGTCATCGATCTCGTGATACGCAATCACTGTCGGCATCCCAAGTCCTCCTTCTGGGGTTCTGGCCCCGCGGTGGTTCGTCCCACCCTCGGGGTCGCTGCCGGCCGACTCTGACGGAACGGTTAACCCCATGCAACCGTGGGCTCGTCTCGCTGCCTTTCTTCGCGCAAGGCAGGAGCGCGCTCAGGTCGCCGGCATCAGTCCGAGTTGGCCGAGCAGCTCGGCCTGATCGAAGTAGAGATGTTCCGAGGCCAGCTCGTCGCCGCGAACCTCATAACTCGACATCCAGCGGAAGTCGACGGGCCGTCCCGTGGCCGCGACATCGCCCGCCGGCGTGCGCATGACACCGGTGTGCGTGCCGATGAACCGGCCCTCGGCGGCGACGACGGATCCTTCGGCGAGAAGGCCCGACGTCTCAAGACGCCCGTCCGGAAACGCGTCCCAGAACACACCGAGGAAGCCCAGGACCTGCTCGCGGCCGTGCGGGAAGCGGCACGCTCGGCTTCCAGCGGCAGCTCGCGCGTCGGTGATTCCGTGCTACGGGCAACCCCTAGTGCTACGGGCTCAGTGGCGTCAAGTGACGTCGCCTTTGCGGGCGCGTTGGAGCGTCAAAGGCGCTCGGTGAGGTCGGCGTGAAACGTGCGCGGCCGTGTACGCACCAGCCGCGCCTTGCGCGGCGCGACGCGAATCTCGAGCGATGCGGACGCCGGGACTTCCAGGGTCGTGCGGCCGTCGACCTCGATGCTCAGCGGCGCACTTGATGGCTCCCTCGTGACACGGACGGTGTCGCTTCCGTCGACGACGAGCGAGCGGAGTGGGCTGCCTTGGCTGGCGAGCGGCGTGAGGATGATCGCGTCGAGGGTAGGCGCGACCGCCGGGCCGCCGGCGCCAAGCGTGTAGGCCGTCGAGCCGGTGGGCGAGGCGATGACGACGCCGTCGCCGGCGAGCGCGAGCACCGGTTGGCCGTCGATCTCGACGCGCAGCCGAGCCGTCCCGGATCCCGGCACGCGTGCGACGACAACATCGTTGAAAGCGATCACGCGGAAGGGCGGTTCCGCCTGCGCCGTGGCCACGAGCGCGCTGCGCTCGTCGACCTGAGCCTCGCCGCGAGCGATCCGTCCGAGCGCGGCCGCGAGGTCGTCGCTGCCGCTGTCGGCGAGGAAACCGACGTGGCCGAAGTTGATCCCGAGCACGGCCGCGTGGTTCGTCATCGCGAGCTGGAGCGCGCGCAGTATGGTCCCGTCGCCGCCCAGCGCAATGACGAGCTTGCACTCCTCCGGCAAGCTGCTGGGCGCGGCGCTGGTGCCGAGGTTGACGACATCGACGCCGGCGTTCAGGGCCCATGCCGCGATGAGCAGCAGCTCCGGCTCGCATTCGCCCGAGGGGTTCGCGAGCACTCCGACGAGCGTGTCGCCCCTCTTGGAGCGGAACGTGAACGGGAGCATCGCTCGCCGGTCCGACCCGGCCGGTGGCCGGGTACGCGGTGGCGGCCACGTCACGTGCCGCGGGCGAGCGCTCTTACCCGAACGTGAAGGCATACGCCGCGGCGCCAGGTTCGAGGAAGGTGATGTCCAGCGTGCGCTCGCGGACTGCGTCGTGTTGGCGCACGAGCTGGTACATGCGGCCCTCGCGGAGCACGCCGTTGCCGCCCTCGTCGACGTCCACGCCATGTGAGGCGCCGGGAGCCTCCCCGTCGAGCAGCACGCGGAAGGGGATCGGCGTTCCCGCTCCGCTCGACAGCACGAGGTGCGCGTCGCGCGCGTGAAACCGGTAGGCGATGCTCCCTGCCCCCTGCTCGAGCACGATGTGCTCCGGCCGGGTCTTCCACTCGCCGCTGAAGGACCAGCGATCCGAGCCGACGTGCCGGCCGCGTGCGGATCCGAGATACGTCTCGGCCGAATTCAGATGGTCCCAGTCGGCCTCGGCCTCCACGCCGACACCTTCGACGGAGAGGGGTTCGCGCTCAATGCCGAGCAGCCGCTGGAGGACGCGCTCCGATGCCTCGTAGCGCCGCTCGCCGAAGTGCTGGTCGCGGATGACGCCGTCTCGGTCGACGAAGTACAGCGCCGGCCAGAAACGATTGGCGAAGGCGCTCCAGACCGCGTAGTCGTTGTCCAGCGCGACCGGGTAGTCGATCGCTCGCTCCTTTGTTGCCTCGCGCACCCCGTCGATCTCGTGCTCGAACGCGAACTCTGGCGTGTGGACTCCGATCACGATCAATCCGTCGTCTCGGTAGGCCTGCCACCACGCGCGGACGTAAGGCTCCTGACGCAACCAGTTGATGCACGTCAGCGTCCAGAAGTTCACGAGGACGACGCGGCCGCGCAGCTCGGCGGGGCCGAGTGGCTCTGAGTTGAGCCACCCGGTCGCCCCGCCGAGCGAGGGCATATGCACCCGCGCGAACACCGACATCTACCGAAGCGACCGGAGCCCCGTGCGGACCTCGTCGACGAACAGCTCCGGCTGTTCCCACGCCGCGAAGTGCCCGCCCTTGTCGAGCCGGTTGTAATGGATCAGGTTCGGATAGGCGTCCTCTGCCCACTTCCGGGGCACCTGGTAGAGCTCACCCGGAAACACGCTCACGGCTACGGGGATGGACACGCCCTTCGGGTCGAAGAACCCGAACTTGTTTTCCCGATAGAGACGTCCCGAAGAGACCCCCGTGTTCGTCAGCCAATAGAACGTGATGTTGTCGAGGACGTCGTCTCGGGTAAGGCCCTCAGCCTCTCCGTCGAAGACGCGCACGATGAGCGCCATGCTGGTCGAGTCGTGATCGATCATCCAGGCGGCCAGGCCGACAGGTGAATCGGCGATTCCGTACAGCGTCTGTGGGTGGGTTCCCATCTCGAGTGCGTAGGCCACGTCTGTTGCAAAGAAGTCCTTCAGCTTCTCGTAGAGGCGTGCTTCCTCGTCGTCGAGATCCGTCGGCTCCGGACCGCCGGACGTCACCGCCGCTGCAACGTCGGCTCGAACAGCACCAGGGAAGTTGGTGTGGATGCCGATCAGCCCCGGAGGTGCCTGAGCCCCCATCAGGTCGACGATCTGCCCGCCCCAATCGCCGCCCGAGGCGACGTAGCGGTCGTATCCCAGGCGCTCCATCAGCACCGCCCAGGCACGCGCGATGTGGTCAGGGCCCCAGCCGGCCTCGGCCGGCTTGCCTGACAGCCCGTAGCCCGGCATCGACGGGATCACCAGGTGAAACGCGTCCGATGCGTCCGCCCCATGCGCCGTCGGATTGGTCAGCGGATCGATGATCTTCAGCTGCTCCACGACCGAGCCCGGCCATCCGTGCGTGACGATGAGCGGCAGCGCATCTTCATGGCCCGAGCGAACATGGATGAAATGGATGTCCAGCCCATCGATCTCGGTGATGAAGTGCGGAAGCGCATCCAGTCTCTCCTCGCACTTGCGCCAGTCGTAGTCCTCCGCCCAGTAGCGCGCGAGCTCCTGCATCGTCGCCAGCGGCGGGCCCTGAGACAGATCGTCGACGGTCTCCTTTTCGGGGAAGCGCGTCGCCACGATGCGCGCGCGCAGGTCATCGAGATCCGCCTGGGGGGTCTCCCCCGTGAGCGGACGGATCGCTGTGGCGTCCTTTGACTTCTTGGCCATGACGGCCATGTGGTCCTCCTTGGTTGGTAACGACACGAACCTGGCGAGGGCCTACCCCCAGAGAATTACGGCCCCGATAAGCGCCCCGGTGCAGAGCAGCTCGGCCACGACGAACAGCGCGAGCGGAAATCGCCCGGTCGCCGCTTCGCGGTCTCGGTCCTGGGAGTGGGCTTCGGTTTTCACCGTGATCTCCTTGCATTCGTTGGTGTAGGTGGTGGCCGCGGAACGTGGCGGCGTCGAGTGGCTCCGAATTGAGCTACTCGGACGCCCTGCGCGCGACGGCATGTGCACGTGTCCGGACACGGTCGGGCTAGCGCAGGGATCGGAACGTCTCGCGGACGTCTGCTGAGAGCAGCTGCGGCTGCTCCCAGGCCGCGAAGTGCCCGCCCGTGTCGTGCTCGTTGTAGGAGACGAGGTTGGGGTACGCCTGCTCGGCCCAGCTGCGCGGTACCCGGTAGATCTCGTCGACGAAGGTGCTGACGCCGACCGGGACCTTCACGCCCTTGACCGAGATGGGGGGAAGCTTGCTCTCCCAGTACAGCTTCGCCGAGGACACCCCGGTGTTGGTCAGCCAGAAGAGCGTGATGTTGTCGAGGATGTCGTCGCGCGTGAGGTCGCTCGGCCTCTCGAGACGCTCCTCGAGGACCTGCTGGACGAGGCCGGGCTGTCCGCTCCCGTCGCCGTGGTCGAGCATGAACGCCGCGAGATCGACGGGTGAGTCCGCCAGGCCGTAGAGCGTCTGCGGACGCGTGCTCATGATGAGGCCGTACGCCCCGTGCGTCGCAAAGAAGGTGCGCAGCTGCTCGTAGGTGCTCAGCTCCTCGTCGGAGAGGCCGGCCGGCGCCGGAGTGCCGATGAAGGACGCGGTGAAGACGTCCGCCGGAATCACGCCGGGCGTGTTGGTGTGGATGCCGATCAGCTCCGGCGGCGCAGGCTCGGCTGCCGCCGGGTCGGCGCGACCGCCGGCCATCACGTCGACGACGATCGCCCCCCAGTCGCCGCCCTGCGCCGCGAACCGCTCGTAGCCGAGGCGCTTCATGAGCTCGACGTAGGCCTTCCCGATGCGCACGGGATCCCAGCCCGTCGTGGTCGGCTTGCCGGAGAAGCCGTACCCCGGCATCGACGGGATCACGACGTGGAACGCGTCGGACGCGCTCGCGCCGTGCGCGGTCGGATCGGTGAGCCGGCCGATGAGCTTCAGCTGCTCGACGATCGATCCCGGCCAGCCGTGGCAGACGACCAGCGGAAGCGCGTCCTCGTGCTTGGAGCGCACGTGGATGAAGTGGATGTCGACCCCGTCGATCTCGGTGATGGAGTTGGGGACGGCGTTGAGCTGCGCCTCGCACTTGCGCCAGTCGTAGTCGGTCGCCCAGTAGCGGGCGAGGTCCTGCATGAGCGCGAGCGGCACACCCTGCGAGTCATCCTCGACGGTCTCCCTCTCGGGCCAGCGCGTCGCCGCAACGCGGGCGCGCAGGTCCTCGAGCTCCGCCTCGGGAATCTCGACCGTGAACGGGCGGATCGTGGCGTCGTGCGCTGGCCTCTCGGTCACGACTGTCATGTGGTCCTCCTCGATGTGGGGACGGTGGGTGAGGTGACAGCGCGCAGCCTCGACGCCTCGTCCGCACATCGCCCCGGTAGAGAACCCCGGGTTGCTCACCGGGCTGCTCACTGGGCTGCTCGCTGGGCTGCTCGCTGGTTCCCCCTCCGCGTGGTCGCTGGGGAACGCTGTGGGGGCAGATAGAGATCGTCGGGGACGCCCGTCTTGTCGTAGACGGCGCTGAAATCACCGTGCCCGGTCAGCCGGCTGGCGTGCGTCCTGGGCCCTCCGGGGGATCGATGTCCTCCCGTTGACGGCGACGCCCTCGCTGCAGGTGTCGCGCGGACGGTCGAGCCCTGCCGGACGGCCGCGCCGCGACCTTGCCACCCCCGTAACCCACCGGCGAGGCATTCGCACCGTTGCGGTTCAATGATTCCCGGGCGTTAGTGCCTTCTGCGAGAGCGGAAGGCGACTGCGCGCGACAAACCTCGCACGCTCTCAGGCAACTGGCGGGTACAGCGGGCTTAGCGGGGGATTGAGTTCAGGCGGTGATCGGCTCTGACCCGGAGCTCGGCAGGGCGTTCGTCAGCTCCCGGCGCGAGTGGATCCCGAGCTTCATGAACGCGTTGTGCAGATGCCACTCCACGGTGCGCGGGCTAAGGAAGAGCCGGGTACCGATGTCCGGATTGGATAGACCCTCGCTGGCCAGACGCGTGATCAGCCGCTCCTGGGCGGTGAGAACGTCGCGCGTCGCGACGGTCCGCTCGCGCACTTTCTCCCCCGTCGCAAGCAGCTCAGCCCTGGCCCGCTCGGCGAATCCCTCCATGCCGATCGACGCGAACTGGTCGTGGGCGGCACGGAGTTGGACACGTGCGTCGACCCGGCGCTTCTCGCGGCGCAGCCACTCCCCGTAGAGCAGATGGGCCCGGGCGAGCTCAGGACGTCGGCGGACCTTTGCCAATCTCTCGACCGCCTCGCGATACAGGCGCTCGGCACCCTCACCCTTGCTCAAGAGTGCCCGGCAGCGCGCTTGCATTCCCCGGCCCCAGTCGGTGTCGGAGGGAGCGGTGGCCGTCGTAACCTGCGCGAGCGCATCTGCCGCGAGGTCGGGCCTCGCGGTGCGGACCGCCGCTTCGATCAGCTCGGTCGATGCCCAGGAGGAGAACTGGAGCTGCGGCGTCTCCGCGGCTGCTCGTTGGGCCGAGGCGAGCGCCCGGTCGTAGTTCCCCAGTCCGTTGAACAGAATTGCGCTCACCCACTCGGCCCACTGAACGCTGAGCCCCTGACCGCCTGTTTCGGCATCCCGGATCGTGGACTCGATCAACGGCAAGGCGTCCTCTTGACCTTGCAACGCGGACAGCAATAGCTGCGCATAGGGTGCGATGTCGGTTCCAGTCGCCTTCTGGATCGCTGCGGCCTCGGCGATCGCGGCCGAAGCAGCGCCAAAGTCCCCGAACCACGCGCAGAGGATTCCCCAGTCGGCCAGGTCGATCGGCAGCCTGGCCAGGGCGCCCGCGTCGCGAGCCTCCTTGAGATTGCGCGCGCTGATGGCGTGCCAGCTCTCCTCATCCCAGAGGAGATTGGGCAGGTTCGTCGTCAGCCAGCCCCAGCGGAAATTCTCCTGGGCCGGTGACGCTTCGTCCGCGAACGTGGCCGTTGCCCGTCTGAGCAGTGGCGCGGCCGCCGCATGTCCTTCCGTGAAGAGGGCGGTCAGGCCATCGAGCAGCAGATCGGACGGGCGGAGCGGGCGGGTCGGCCGTGGAGCCGATGTGGCGGCACGGGAAACCTCCACCAAGCTGCCAGCGGCGGCGAAGCGACCGGCGAACATCGCAGCTCCCCACGCGTCGAGGTAGGTCTCGCGCGCAAGCTCGGGATCGAGCCGCTCGAGGCGCTGGGCAGCGTTCAAGAGCAGCGGCGGCGCTGCGCTTCCCATGCTCGAAGCAAAGGCGATCTGGCCGCGCAGCAGCTCCACCTGCGCCTGCTGCAGCTCGTCCGGCGTCGAGTCCTCGACCAACGCCAGAAGCTCGAGCGCGCCATCATAGATGCCGGCGTGCAAGCTCGCTTGGGCGGCGGCAAGCGCACGCCGCACCCGCTGCTTGGGATCGGCGGAGAGAACGACGGAGCGATGCAGGAACGCGGCTGCCGCGGCCAGGCCACCACGCGCCTGCGCGCGGCCGGCGGACTGCTCGAGCGCCGCGGCGACCGGCTCGTCGGGCCCCGCCGCGGCTGTGGCCAGATGCCACGCGCGACGGTCGGGGGCGACGCTGCCGTCGGTCGCCTCTGCCAGGGCCAGATGGACCTCCCGGCGTCGCTCTCCGGTCGCTGTCCGGTAGACAGCCGAGCGCACCAACGGATGGCGGAACCTCACCCACTCGTCGATCGCCAGCAACCCGTCGGCCTCGGCCTCTTCCGCGGCCGCCGGCCGGATTGCGAGCCGCTCGGCCGCGCGCCACAGCAGCAGCGGATCGCCAACCGGCTCGGCCGCCGCGACGAGCAACAGACGCCGCGCGTCGTCGGACAGCGCCTCGAGTCGCCTGACGAAACTCTCCTCGATCCGTCCCGTCAGCGCCTGCGCGCCCAACAGGCCGAAGCCGCCCGCCAGTTGCGTTGCCGTCAAGCCCCGCGGGAGCTCGAGCAGCGCCAGCGGATTACCGCGTGTCTCAGCGATGATCCGGTCTCGGACTCGCTCATCCAGCTTGAACCGGACCGCCGAGCTCAGCAGCGCGCGTGCGTCGCGGTTGCTTACGCCGCGCACCTCCAGCTCGGGCACATCGCGTAGCTCCTCGCCGGGCTCGCGGGCGGCGAACACGATCGCAACCGGCTCCGCCAGCAGGCGTCGGGCGACGAACGCCAAGGTCAGCGCCGACGCCTGATCCAGCCACTGCGCGTCATCGACCACACACAGCAGCGGACGCTGCTCGGCCACCTCCGAGAACAGACTCAACACCGCCAACCCGACGAGGAACCGATCCGGGGCTTCGCCGACGGTCAAGCCGAACACGATCTCCATGGCCTGTCGCTGCGGCGCCGGAAGCGCCTCGAGCCGGTCGAGCAGCGGCCCGCACAGCTGATGCAGGGCGGCGAAGGGCAGCTCCATGTCCGATTGGACCCCCACCGCTCGTACGGTGGTGGCATCCGGCGCCGACGCGATCAGGTACTCCAGCAGCGCGGTCTTTCCGATCCCGGCCTCGCCGCGCAGCACCAGCGACTGGCTCCCACCGCGCCGGATCGCCGAGACCAGGTCATCCAGGAGCGCGCATTCATTCGCCCGACCTCGCAGGCCGCCACCGGGTCCGCGGAAACCGCCCTCCGCCGTCATCGGAGATCTCGTTGCTGCCCCCGGGCGAATACGACGACGACCTCCTCGATCGTGCCCGGGGCCGCCAAGTCCCCGGGTGCCGCCTCATCGAGTTGCTCCTTGTCGTGTGCGGACACGTCGTCGAGCGACGCGTACGGGTAAATGGCGCTGGCGGCGGCCGTGATCGTCGCCATGGTCCGGCTACTGACGCGTCGCCTTATCGGGTGCGGTCACGCGCTGCTCTCTAGTCGGGACGTACTGTTCGGGACACGTCGACACTACGCCTCTTCGAGGCCGCGCGCGAGTCCTTCTGGATGCCGACGTAGAGCTGGGTCCGCCGCACCACTCGTCCGCGCAAGCACCCAAGTGCGGCCGTCGATTTCGTATCCGGGACGCGCGACGAACCGGTCCTCCCGGTTCCACGCGCCGCGGCGGGTCCGGGCCGACGTACGGGGTGCGCCACAAGCGGAACACCGCGCGCCTCAGCTGGGTCGAACGCGTCCGCGTGGCGGCCGGTGAGGAGGTCATCCGCCAGGGCGAACCGGGCGATCGCTTCTACGTGATCGAGAGCGGTGAGGTCGAGGTCCTCGAGGACGGCATCTCAGCCCGCAGGGAGGGGCCGGGCGACTTCTTCGGCGAGATCGCCCTGCTCCGCGATGTGCCCCGGACCGCTACCGTCATTGCGCGCTCAGATCTCGGCTTGCTTTCGCTCGCCCGCGACCCGTTCATCGCCGCGGTGACGGGCCACGCGAGCGGCACCGAGGCTGCCGACACTGTCATTGCGGGCCGACTTGGGTCGGTGCGAGCTGGCGCCGGCTCGGTCTGAGCCGCAGCTGCTACGCCGAGTTCGCGCTTGACGAGGAGCCAGCGCTTCCGCACCTCCGAGTCCTGATCTCCGGCGAGGAGGTTCGGGTAGTCCGCCAAGAGTTGCTGCAGGACGTCCTCAGCCTCGTACGGCTGTTCGACCATCTCGACTAGCTCGTCTCCGTGCTTCAGGAAGATCGCGCACATGCGGGAGACATGGATGGGACCAATGCGGGTCGCTGTCGCTCAGGCTCGCAGCGGTGCTCCCTTGGGGCGGCGCCAGCGGGTCGCCCGTGGTTTCAGTGGCGGCTGGTGAGCGCGCGCATTGCGACGGTGATCCCGAGGATCCCGAGCTGCTCGGGATTGATTTCCGGTTCACGAGGCGTTTCTCCGCGATCTCAAGAGCCGCGATGGCGGCAGCCACCGGGCTCTCCTGCCTCCGACCTCTTTCCGTGAGGGACACCAGCCCAACTTCCGAATTCGCCGGGAACGCCGAAGTTGGCCGAGATCGTCCCATCTGGGCGATGACCAAACACCCAAGGACCGTCAATCTCGGAGGAGGCACGCGCATGACCCTCTCCTCTTCCACGACCGCCTGTCACCAGTCTGGGCGCCCCCAGTCGGGCAGAGCGGTTTCCACGAGCGGCACGGTCCCTCCCGCGCCTCCATTTGGGGACGCTACGGGTCACTCGCCGCTCTACGTGGGGGAGCCCGACATTCCGGAGGGCATGACGTGTGCCAATTGGCGCCGGCGGCGCCAGCCTCCCAGAGCTGGGTCTGCTCGCGCACATAGGTGCGCGGCAGCGCTGCACCGGTTCAGGGGGGCCAAACACGGCCACCGAATCAAGGAGGATTGAAGATGGGACGAGACAGGCGCCAGCGCAGGCGACGCGCCGCCGCAATCGGAGGAGCCGCCTTTGCGGCCAAGAAGCACAGAGACGCCAAGGAAGCGCAGCAGCAGGAGGAAGCGGCACCTGCTCAGCAGGCTGCGCCCGCTGACCCCGGCCAGGCCGACCGGCCGGCCGCGGCCGGCGGACTGACCCGCGAGGCGATGGAGGAGCTCAAGCAGTTGGGCAAGCTTCACGAGCAGAACGTGCTTTCGGACGAGGAGTTCGAGCGCGAGAAGGCAAGGCTGCTGGGTCAAGGCTGAGCGACACCAGGCACTGTCGGCCACCCCGAACGGCAGTGGGCCGCAGCGCGAGCTACGTCTAGTTAGTTGGAGGAGGAACTCATTCCGAAGTGAAGTGAATACGCCCGTCCTCGACGACGAGACCTTCATGCTCGTACGGATCGCCGCCTTGGCAATGGAGGGGCGGAATCCGACGTGCGTGACGTTCGCCCGCCCGGGCCGAACTCGTCGACCATCCCCAGGGCTTGGTCATGGCCAAGGAGGCACGATTTATCGGGGGGCGCGCGAACCCGACGGAAATCATCCCGATGGGGGGATGTGCCACCGGGGTCGCTACCGCAAGATTCGAGTTGCCGGCCCATCGCCGATCCCGAGCGAAAGGCACGCATGAGTACCGCGGTACGACCTCATCAACCGACCACCGCGAGCGACACGGGCGGACCTCGGTCCGCCGACGCGTTCGTCGTCTTCAGAGGCTTCGAGCGCTTCGCCGCGAGGCTGTCGTCCTTGCCCGGCGACTTCGGCGACGAGGGCACCTACGCGCAGGAGGGATCGGGCGGCCCCGCGGCGGGGCACGGCGCCTGGCGCCGGCCGCGGGTGGCGTCATGAGCCCGGCGAAGACAAGGGCAGCGCAGAAGCCAATCGCGTACCGCAAGGACCGACGGCAAGCCGGCGGGCGCGCCTGTGCAACAGAGCGCCGCTGCGCCGTCGCCGTTCCCGCCGATCGCGAACTACGCGTTTCTGTCCAACTGCCACACCGGCGCGCTTGTCGCGCCCGACGGGGCGGTCGACTGGCTCTGCGTGCCGCGCTTCGATTCGCCCAGCGTCTTTGGCACGCTGCTCGACCGCCAGGCCGGCGCCTTCCGGCTGGGGCCGTTCGGGGTGAACGTCCCGGCGGCCCGCATCTATGAGCCCGGCACGAACACGCTTCTCACGACGTGGAACACGCCCACAGGCTGGATCGTGGTTCGCGATGCGCTGACCATGGGCACGCGGGATCACGAGGACGAGGTCACCCCGCACACTCGGCCGCCCGCCGACGAGGACGGCGACCACATGCTCGTGCGCACCGTCCTCTGCCTGGAGGGCAGCGTCGAGGTCGACCTGGTATGCGAGCCGGTCTTCGACTACGGGCGCACGCCGGCGGAGTGGTCGCTCCTCGACGACAGCCGTCACGCAGCCGACGCAACCGGCGCCGACCAGACGATCAGGCTCCGGACCAACATGGCGGTCGGCGTCGAGGGCGAACGGATCAGGGCCCGCCACACCCTCGAGCAGGGCGACCAGGTTTTCTGCGTGCTCTCCTGGGCCGAAGGCCTGGCCTCGCCCGAGAGCATTGATGAGGCCAACGGCCGGCTAGCCGCCACCACGCGCTACTGGCGCGCCTGGCTGCACCGATCTCGCCCGGTCGACCACCGCTGGCGCGAGCCGATCGAGCGTTCTGCGCTGGCGATCAAGGGCCTGACCTACATGCCCACCGGCGCGACGGTCGCCGCCCTCACCACCTCGCTGCCGGAGACGCCGGGCGGAGAGCGCAACTGGGACTACCGCTTCACCTGGATGCGCGACTCAACCTTCACGCTCCAGGCGCTGCATTACCTCAACCTGGACTGGGAGGCCGACGAGTTCATGCAGTTCGTGGCCGACCTGGAGGCCAACGAGGACGGGGCGCTGCAGATCATGTACGGGATCGATGGCCGCCGCGACCTCACCGAGTCCACGCGGGAAGAACTCTCCGGCTACGCGGGGGCCCACCCGGTGCGAATCGGTAACGGCGCCTTCGACCAGCGCCAGAACGACGTCTTCGGCGCTGTGCTGGACTCGATCCTGCTCCACACGCGGCGCAGTCAGCGGCTGCCGAGGCGGTTGTGGCCGATCGTCCAGGCGCAGGCCGAGTGCGCCACCCGCGTCTGGAAGAGCCCGGACCAGGGCATCTGGGAGGCGCGCGGCGAGCCGCAGCACTACGTGTCCTCGAAGTTGATGTGCTGGGTCGCGCTCGACCGGGCGGCGAAGCTGGCCGACATCGCAGGCGACACCGAGTTGGACGACACGTGGCGCGCCACCGCCGAGGAGATCAAGGCCGACATCCTCGAGCACGGCGTCCGCGACGGTGTGCTGCGTCAGCACTACGACACCGACGCCCTCGACGCCTCCACCCTGCTGGCCGCGATCTTCGGCTTCCTTTCCGGAGACGACGAGCGCCTGCGCAGGTCGGTCGACGCGATCGCGGACGATCTCACCGAGGACGGCTTCGTCCTGCGTTACCGCACCGACGAGACCGACGACGGTCTGTCGGGTAAGGAGGGGAGTTTCCTGATCTGCTCGTTCTGGCTCGCATCGGCGCTGTCGATCGTCGGCGAGGTGCAGCGCGCCCGCGACCTGATGGAGCGCCTGCTCAGCGTCGCCTCGCCGCTCGGCCTGTACGCCGAGGAGTTCGACACCAGCACCGGCCGACACCTCGGCAACTTCCCGCAGGCGTTCTCC
This sequence comes from uncultured Thermoleophilaceae bacterium, assembly GCA_963826165.1. Classification (GTDB taxonomy): domain Bacteria; phylum Actinomycetota; class Thermoleophilia; order Solirubrobacterales; family Thermoleophilaceae; genus JACVRW01. The sequence continues at coordinate 333,469 of CAWGWC010000003.1, forward strand.
CATCTCGCGCTCATCGAGGCTGCCGGACGGATCATCCTCGAAGAGCGACTCGAGGAGTACACGGCCTGAGCATCCACGAGGGCACCGTGATCGGAAGCGGCGCCGGCGACGGTACGCCCGCAGGGTGCGTGCACGGCCGGCGACGTCAAGGGGCGGCCGCCGACGGAACCGCGCCGGTGATCGCCGTGCCGAGCGAGGACCCGAGGTTCTGGGCGGTGCACTGAACCGCACCCGCCTCGCCACCGGATCTCCAAGCCGCTTCTGCGCCACGGACGCATCTGCCCTCGACGGTAAGAGGGGCTGGACCTGCGGCACCCATCTCAGATCACCTGGTGCCGCGGGCGGCCCATCCGCGCCGTCACCCAGTCGGTGAGCACCCCCAGGCGCCGGCCGACGCCGCCGCCGAGGTAGTAGAGGTGGACGCCGAGGTAGGTGGCGAACGCCGGGCGACCGGAGAGCTCGAGCCCCCTCACCTCGCAGACCGCCTTGCCCCGCCCGACGACCGCCAGCGCGCCCTTGTCGAAGTAGCGAAACGGCGTGGAGGCCCCCGGCTGACCGTTGCAGATCGCCTTGGCCACGTGACGCGCCTGCTGGATGGCGACGGTCGCCAGCCCCGGCAACGGCCTGCCCCCGGGTCCCGCCAGGCTCGTCATGTCGCCGATCGCCGAGATCTCGGGGTGCCGGGGCAGCGTCAGGTCGGGCCGTACCTCGATGCGCCCTGCCCGATCCGTGCTCGCCCCGATGGCTTTCGCGAGGGTCTCGCTGAAGCCTTCGGCGCGGACGCCGGCCACCCAGATCACGGTTCGGGCGGGGATCCGTTCGGTCGCCCCGCCGACGTCGATCGTGACGCCGTGCGAGTCAACCCGGGTGGCGCGGGCGCCCGTGCGCACCGTCACGCCGAGCTCGGCGAGGTATCTGGCCGCCTTGGCGGACAGCTTCTTGCTGAAGGCCGGGAGCACGCGCTCGCCGGCGTCGAGCAGGATCACGCGCGCGCTGGCGGGGTCGATCCGCGCGAAGCTGGGCTTCGGCATGTGATGGGCGGCGATGGCGAGCGCCCCGGAGACCTCCACGCCGGTGGCTCCGCCGCCGACGACGGCAAACGTCAGCCACTCGTCCCGCGACCCCTGGTCGCGCGCTCGCTCCGCCTGCTCGAACGCGCTGTAGACGCGCTTGCGCAGCTCCAGCGCGTCGCCGAGCGTCTTCAGGCCGCACGAGAGATGCTGCCACTCGTCGTGGCCGAAGTAGGACGTCTGGGCGCCACAGGCGACGATCAGGCTGTCGTAGTCGAGAGGCTCGCCGCCGTCAAGGATCACCTGCCGCCGCTCGGCGTCCACGTCGGTGACCTCAGCCATCACGAACGTCGTGTTGGCGCTGCGCTTGAGCGCCGTCCGGAACGGGGCGGCGCACTCGCCCGTGGAGATGGCGCCCGCCGCGAGTTGGTAGAGCAGGGGCTGGAAGAGGTGGTGGTTCGTCCGATCGACCAGCGTCACGCCGACGTCGGCGTGCCGCAGCTTCTGAGCGGCGGCCAGACCACCGAATCCGCCGCCGACGATGACGACCCGGCGCCGCTTGCTGCCCTTGGTCTCAGTAGGCACGAGCGGGCTCTCCTTGGCCCTGCCGCACCCCAAGGCGCTCGAGCACGGGGTCGCCGTGGTACATCTCCGCCGTCGACTTGGCGACTATCTGGAGGTTGCCCATCGGGTACTCGTAGTCCGGGCTGCCGAAAATCATCCCGACTAGGCGACTGCCGTTGGCTCCGATGGAGCGACCGCACTTTCCGCGAGTGAGGTGGTCGGCAGTCGCGTCGTGAACCAGAGCGACAGGAGCGCCGCGAGGGCGACCGCGCCGAGGGACAGCCGCAACGCGTCGAGCTGCGCATCGCCGTAGTCGGCGGCGACCGCGCGGGCCTGGTCCTGTGTGAGCCCGCCGTCGACCGCCGCCCGCTCGACGGTCTCGACGGGCACGATGTCGATCCCCTGTTCGGCGTTCGCGACGATCGTCTCGCGCGCGGCCGGCGGGACATCGGGGTTTTCGCTGATGCGCTGGCTGAAGCCGGTCGCAAGTGACGCGATCAGCACCGCGCCGATGATGGCCGTGCCGAGCGAGGACCCGAGGTTCTGGGCCGTGCCCTGAAGGCCCCCCGCCTCGCTGGCCTGCGTGGGCGCGACGGAGGACATGATCACGTTCCCCAGCTGCGAGGCGAGCAGGCCGGCACCGGCGCCGACGAGGGCGAGCGCCACCTTGAAGCCGGTCTCGTTGAGGGCCACGTCGAGCGTCGCGAGCATCACTACCGCGCCGACGCTGACCGCGACCAGCCCGATCTGCGCGACGGTGCGCGGCGACCGCCGCCCTGCGATCCGCGGGCCCAGCAGCGCGAACACGAGCATCGCCAAAGACAGCGGGAGCAGGCGCTTGCCGGTCTCGAACGCGTCGAGGCCCAGCACCACCTGCAGGTAGACAGGGATGACGAAGAACGTGCCCATGAGGACGAGCTGCTGCCCGACCAGTGACGAGAGCCCGGCCCGCAGTTGCGAAATGCGCAGCAGCGTCGTTTCGAGCAGCTGGTCGCGGCCGACGCGGGCACGACGCTGCTCCCACGCGGCGAATGCCCAGAGCAACGCGAGGCCGGCGAGCACGATGAAGGGCACCGGCGAGAAGCCCAGCGGCGTGATCTCGGTGCCACCGATCTCCGGCGGCGTCCGTGGCTGAACGAAGCCCCACACGCTGCTGCGCAGGATCGCGAACACGATCAGGCCCAGCCCGCTCGCCGAAAGCGCCACGCCCACGATGTCGAGCCGCGGGCGCCGCTCGGCCGCGGGCGCCCGCGCTATCTGCCCGCGCAGCAGCAGGATGCCGATCACGACCACGGTCTCGCCGGCGAACACATAGCGCCACGTGAACTCCGTCGTCACCCAGCCGCCGATCAGCGGGCCCGCGGCGATCGCGATGGCGGCTATCCCGCCGAGCAGTGCGTACGCCAGCGCGCGCTCGCGGCCGTCGTAGGTGGCGGCGGTGAGCGCCGCGATCCCCGGCACCACCAGCACGGCACCGAACCCCTCCACCCCCGACCAGCCGACCAGCAGCACCGCGAGGTTCGGGCTCAGCGCCGTCGTGAGCGAGCCGACCCCGTAGATCGCCAATCCGATCGCGAACGCCCGGTTGCGGCCCAAGATGTCGCCGAGCTTCGCGCCGAGCAGCATGAACGCCGCCATCACCAGGGTGTACAACGTGATCGCCGTCTGCACGCCCTGGATCGTCGTGTCGAGGTCCTCGACGATCTGCGAGATCGCGACGTTCATAACACTCGTGTCGAGCACCATCACGAACTGGGCCGAGGCGAGGATAAGCATGGGGATCCACTTGCGCACGGAGACGGACCCTACGTCGGAGGCCAGCGCTGCGCCTCGTCCATTTTGGACGAAATTCCCATCAACTGACACGGGGTGGCGCGGTCATGCCGGGCCCTTAGGGATGCGAAGCGAAAATGGACACTGCGGGCGTACCCGTCAGAGGGCGGGGGCCGGTGGCGCTGCGCCGGCGGCGTACTCCTGCATCGGGACCTTGGCGGCGGCCCACGCCGCCATCACAGGGTCGATGATGCGCCAGGCCTCCTCGGCCTCGTCGCCGCGGATGAAAAGCATCGGGTTGCCCTGGAGCATCTCCTCGATCAGGTGGGCGTAGGCCGTGAATCGCGGCGGTGTCGAGCGGGCCTCGAGCTGGCGGTTCTCGGCGGTTTGCTCGGGACCGTTGAGTGTGGTGGCGACGCGCACGTACGGTTCTATGAGCCCGATCGTGAGCACGTTGGGCTCGACTCCGGGAAACCGGTCGGTCAAGTATCGGGGGAGTGGACGGAAATGAATGGCGATCTCGGCGGAGTCCGTCTCGAGGGCCTTGCCAGAGCGGAGCGTGAACGGGACGCCGTCCCACCGCGAGCTGTTTAGGCCAAGGGTCAGGGAGGCGTAAGTCTCGGTCTCGCGGCTCGGGTCGACTCCGGGTTCGTCCACGTAGGCGGGCACCTGCCGTGAGCCGATCGTGCCGGCGGCGTACCGGGCGCGGATCGTGCCACTGCGCATTCGCTCCGCCGAGGGCGTGGCCACCGTCCGCAGCGCCTCGACGCGCACATCCCGGAAGGAGTCGGCGTCGGCTCTGGCCGGCTGCTCCATGAGGACCAGCGCCATGGCCTCCATGAGGTGGTTCTGCACCATGTCCTTGAGGGCGCCGGCGCCGTCGTAGTAGGAGGCCCGGCCCTCGAGGGTGAGGCTCTCGAGCCAGCTGATGTCGACGCGATCGACGTGCACCGCGTTGAGGATCGGCTCGAAGACGCGGTTGAGGAATCGCAGGACGATGACGCGGCGGACGAGCTCGCTGGAGAGGAAGTGGTCGATACGGAAGATCGTGGGCGCCGGCAGCTGGATGCGGAGGATCTCGTTGAGGTGGTGTGCCGAGGCCAGGTCGGTGCCGAAGGGCTTCTCGATCGCCACCGCGTCCGGGGAGTCCAGCGTCGTCGCCGCGAGCGCCGGTAGCGCCTTCGTCAGGAGGCTCGGTGGCAGCGCGAGGTAGACCAGCGTGTCCGGATGGTCGTCGCCGATCACGCGGCTGACGTCCTCCGGCCGGGTGACGTCGGCGGGCTGGAAGCTCAGCATGCTCAGGACGTGATCGCGTGTGGCCGGGGTCACGTTCGCGTGCTCCCGCAGCTTGCCGGCGATGTGCTCGCGGAAGTCGTCGGTCGACCAGTCGGTGATGTCGGACCCGACCACGGTCAACCCCGCCGGCAGCAGTTCGTCCTCGGCCAACTGGGCGACCGCCGGCAGCAGCAGGCGGCTGGTCAGATCACCGGAAGCTCCGAACAAGACCATGCGCTCGATCATGGTGTGACGCCTTTCTCGGCTCGTCGTGGGAGGTCTGGGTAGCGCGGAGAGGGCTGGCCCGTCACCCCGGGGCGGCAACGGAAGATCGCGCCCGCCAGCGGTTCGTCCGCGCGCCGCTCGGAGTCGACCCATGACGTCGTGATGTAGAGGTCACCGCCGTCGCCGCCGCCGAAGACCACCGAGGTGGGATTCGACGTCGGCAGCTCGACGACGCCGTCGAGCGTGCCGTCGGCGCGGTAGCGGTGGACCGCCCCGGCTCGCCCAACTGCGACCCAGAGCATGCCTTCGCCGTCGACGGTCATGCCGTCCGGCCAGAGCTGCTCCCGGCTGAGATCGAGGAACCGCTGGCGACCGCTGAGGGCACCCGTCGCGCGGTCAAGATCGAAGACGTCGACGACGCAGAGGGCCGTGTCGGCGAGGTAGAGCCGCCCGCCCGGCTCGTCGAAGGCGGGCCCGTTGGAGATCGTCAGGCCATCGACCACACAGGTCACCCGGTTGCCGTCGACGCGGTACAACGCCGCGTTCCGTGGCCGCTTGTCGAAGGCCATCGTGCCGACCCAGACCCCTCCCCGGCTGTCGACCTTGGCGTCGTTGGCGCGGTTCTCGGGCATGTCCTGCTCGATCGGAACGCGCAGATCCAGCGTGCCTGTGCTCCGGTCGAGCACCGCCAGGCCCTCCGGGCTTGCCACCACCGGTTCGCCCGTTGCGCCGAGCACCACGCCACCCGGCTGCCCGATGGTGCTCCAGGAGCTGTGCTCAGAGGACTCCGGATACCAGCAATGCACCCGCTCTGCGGGGATATCCACCCACCACAGGCGGGCCGTCGCGGCGTCCCACAGCGGGCCCTCCGCGTGCTGCGACCGCACGCTCAACGCGACCTCGACGGGAGTGTCGCCCATGCCGCAGACCCCTCGTCAGACGTGGGCGAGCGCCCCCGAGCGCCGGGCCGGTTCGTCTTCCTGGGTGGGTTGCGGGGACTCGAGTCGCGCCTTCGGTTGTGTGACCTCGTGCCGAAGTTCGGCCAGCGTCCGGCGCTCGTCGACCAGTTCGCCTGCAAGACCGCGCAGCGCCGTACCCGGTCGCTCAGTGCGAAGCTCGAATTCGCCGGTCAGCAGCCTGATCGCGGCCTGGGCGCGCGGATGGGAGTCCAAGGGGGTCTCTGGCGCGGACACTGCGTTCCTCCTTCGAGGCCGCAATAGTGGAGGGTCGCGTGGCCCTCGAGCAGCGTTGCGACGCTCGTAGTGTGGGCGCAGCGTAGGGGTGCGCCCGCCCGTCCGCCTCATCCCGATGGCATGAATTCAGCCTCCGGGAGCGGCATCCGCCGCCACAGCGTGGCCGAGGCCCATGCCTGCGTCGTCGAGCTCTCCAGGTGAAGGAGCAGACCTCCTCCCTCGATGTCGATGGTCCACGAGTGCTCGGCGTCCGCCTCGCTCCAGCGCGACCAAACTTGCCAGACTCCCGGAGGATCCGAGAACGCAACGACCGCAGAGCGGCTCCGCGGCACCGCGAAAATGCCTTCCACACGCACAGACGAGCTCGATGTGATCGTGATCGGCGCCGGGCCAGCGGGCGTCGTCGCTGCGCTGCGCGCGGCGCGACTCGGAGCTCCAACGGCGCTCGTCACGCGCGACGAACTCGGGGGAATGGCCGCCAACGACGGGCCGGTGCCGGTGCGGACCCTGGCCCACGCGGCGCGCCTGATGCGGGAGGCAAGGCAACTCGGGCATTACGGGATCAGCGCCGGCGAGCCCACGCTCGACTATCGGCGTCTGCTCGCCCGCGTGCGCGAGGTGACCGGCGACGTGCGCGCGCACGCGCTCTTGCGCGACGAGCTCCACCGGGCCGGCGTGACCCTCTACGAACACGCCGGAACGGCTCGTTTCGTCGAGCCCCACGTGATCGAAAGCGACGACGGACCACGACTGCGAGCCGCGAACGTCATCGTGTGCACCGGCGGCGCGTCGCGCAAGCTCCCAGTGCCAGGCTTCGAGCTGAGCTGCACGCACAGCGACGCCTGGCGTCTCGAATCGGCCCCCGACTCGCTGCTGGTGATCGGCGCCGGTGCGACCGGGGTCCAGGTCGCCTCGATCTTCAACGCGTTCGGATCGCGGGTCACCCTGTTCGAGGCGGCCCCCCGCATCCTCATGAGCGAGGACGAGCAGGTCGCGGCAGCGATGAGCACTGCCCTGGAGGCCTCCGGGGTGCGGATCCTCGAGCACGCCGGAACGATCGAGCGCTTCGAGCCCTGCCCCGCGGGAGTCCGACTTGTCTATTCACGGAGCGGTGCGCAGGCGCACGTCGAAGCGACGCTCGCCGTCGTCGCGGTCGGCTGGGTCGCGAACACGGACGGCCTCGATCTCGCCGCCGCCGGGGTGCAGACTGAGCAGCGCGGCTACATCAAGGTGGACTCCCAGCTCCGCACGACGGCTCCGGGCATCTATGCCGCCGGAGACGTCACCGGGCACCTGATGGTCGTCCACGAGGCCGCACGCGAGGCCTATCTCGCCGCGACCAACGCTGCCGTCGGCCGCACCGACGTCCTTCCCGCGGAGGTCAGTCCGCTCGGCAGCTTCACCGACCCCGAATACGCCTCTGTCGGGCTCAGCGAGGCGGCCGCCCGCGAGACCCATGACGTCGTCGTGGGGACAGAGGGCTTCGACTCCATGCCGCGCCCGATCATCGACGGTCGCACCACAGGGTTCTGCAAGCTCGTCGCCGACCGCGAGAACCACACGATCCTCGGCTGTCACATCGTGGGTGAGCGGGCCGTCGAACTCGCCCAACTGGCGGCGCTCGCAGTGGCGTCCGGCATGAAGGTTGAGCAGCTCGCCCTGGTTCCCTTCTCATTCCCCACCTACGCCAACGCGCTCGGACGCGCAGCGGTAAGGGCCACGCGCCAGCTCGACTCTCGCTCGGGCAGGGCAGACCAGGGAAGCCAGATGCTCCCGGCCGACCCGTCTACTGAATGATGTGGGTAGCTACGACAGCGCTCTCTGCTTGATCTGCTCGAACTCGGTCTGACTGATCGCGCCGCTGTCCAGCAGCTGCTTCGCGTGCGCGATCTCGCTGCCGGGCCCGCCATTGCCGGCCGTCTGGCGGACGTAGGCGTCGAACTCCGTCTTCTGAGCCTGAGCCTGCTGAGCGTCGCGTTGGCCCATCTCCTTGCCCTCGGCGATCAGGTAGACCAACACTCCGAGCAACGGCACGACGATCACGAAGACGGACCAAAAGAACTTCGCCCAGCCGCCGATGTCGTCCCTGCGGAAGACGTCCGCGAAGACCCTGATCAGGAGCCAGAACCAGACCACGAAGCCGAAGAACACGAGCATCGTGCCGAGAACGTCGAGGAATGGGTAGTCAGCCGCAATCACCATCGGAGGTCCCTTTCTGTCGAACGCCACGGCGATTGTCCCCCGGCCCCGGGGCCGCGCGCATCCCCCAGATCGGGCGATCTCTGCACATCAGACTCTTGAGTTTGCGAGCGCGGGTTCGCCGGTGGTCGCGCCCCGTCAGAGGCCTGTCTCGGCCGTGACCCGGCCGGACTGTGCGGCCTCTCGGAGGGCGTTGTAGTCGCGTTCGTTCTGGTCGGCGTAGGCCTCTGCGAACGCGGCCAGCGCACGGTCGAGGCTGTCGCCCGCGCCGACGTAGCTCCCGATCGCGATCGCGTCCCCGGAGCGGGCGTGTGCCTTCGCGAGCGCGTGGCCGCAGAGCCCCGCGTAGGCCGTCATCGCCTGCGGGTTCATCAGCTCGACCAGCGCCGAGCCCTTGCCGTCCCAGAGCTGGCGCATGTAGAAATCCCGGCTCGCACCGTCGAACGCCGTCATCCGGATCCAGCCGAGCATGATGTCGCTGGCGGCCTGCGTCAGGCGCTGGCCCTCGACGACCCGCTGGCCGTGGTTGTTGAACGAGCTCTTGCGCAGAAACGGCTCGAGCACCGATGGCTGCGCCTCCTTGAGCTGCAGGAACAGCGGATCGTTGTCGTCGCGCCCCAACATCAGCACGATCCAGGCGCGCGTGCCGACGCTGCCCACGCCGACGACCTTGCGCGCCGAATGGACGTAGCGAAAGCGCTCCAGCAGCTGCCGGCGGTCGGCGCTCAGGGTGCGCCGGTAGGAGCGGATCACGCCGCGCACGAACCCCTCGAGCTCGGCCGGTCCGACACCGGAGACCACCTCCTCGATCGGGACGATCAGCGGCGGGTCGCTCGCGATCCTGGGCTCGCCGTCGACGATCTGCGTGAGCTTCGCGAACGCCTTCAGGCTGTCCTTCGAGCGTGCCTTGGCCAAGTTGCGCTCGAACCGCTTCCGCTGCTTTGGGGTCCCCTGCCGAGCCAGCGCCGCGATCTCGTCGACGTCGATGCGGGCGTACCAGATCTCGAGGTTGGACATCGCGCCGAACGCCCTGATCGCGTCCCGGTACGAACGCGTCACCGCCCGGTTGATCGCCTGGCGCTTTTTGGCGTCGAAGCCTCGATCCCGGCCCGCCACGGCGAAGCTCGCCACCAGCCGCTTCAGGTCCCACTCGAAGGGGCCCGGCAGCGTCTCGTCGAAGTCGTTGATGCTGAACACAAGCCGCCGGTCGGGCGCGCCGAACGCACCGAAGTTGGACAGGTGCGCATCGCCACAGAGCTGCACCTCCAGCCCGCTCCGCGGCGCGCCGGCCAGATCGGCCGCCATCGGGTAGGCCGCGCCGCGGAAGAACGTGAACGGCGACACCAGCATCCGCCCATAGCGGATCGGCACCAGCTCCTGCACCCGCGAAGCAGCCTGCTCCTCCAGCAGCTCGACCGGATCACGCCGATCGGAAGCCGGCTCCCATTCGCCCTGCCCCGAGCGCGGCGCCACCGCCCTCGCCGCCTTGCCCTGTGCGGCTCGCTCCTCGGCGGTGGGGTGGGGTATCGCCTTCGGCCTGGGGTGCCGCCCGTCGCGCTCGCGTGTCCCGGCCGCGTCCGAACCATCGAGGGGGGTCTCAACGTCCGCCATGATGTCTCCCTTCGCCGCCGGGCGAAAGCTCGAATACTCCCGGGTGTGCCGTCGGCTCCATGGAACCGCTCCGGCGCCGATGCGTCATCGCCCAGATGGCATGAAATCACGGCTGGCGCGCGCTCGTGAGGGAGGGCCCGCATTTGCCTCAGCCAGTTCTGCACAGTAGGGTCTGTGCGTTTGGACGCACCGGACCTTAGGGGAAATCTTGGACCCCTATCGGAGCATGTCCCAGGGTGCCGTTTCCATCGGCTGGAAGGCGCCGAGGTCGATCAGTAGCTGCGGCGGCGAGTCCGCGCGGCGGTTATGACGCACGCGTGAGCACGCGCCTCGACGGCCAGGATGTCATGACCGGAGCGGTGAGCTCGACGGCCGATGCGTCGCGGGCTGGCTCGCGGCCGTTCACTACGACCGCCCCGGCGTTCGAGTTGGTGGAGTCGAAGCTGCGCGCACCACAGCGTCGCGACGGGACCGTGCCGCGCACGGCGCTGATCGGCTTACTGGAGGAGGAGTGGGGCGCGATTCCCGTCGTTCTCCTGTCCGCAGGCCCGGGCTGGGGGAAGACGACGCTGCTCGCTGAATGGGCCTCGCAGTCGCAGCGACCGTTCGCCTGGGTTTCAGTCGACGAGAACGACAACGATCCGGTCGTGTTGCTGACGTATGTCGCCGCCGCGCTTGACCGGGTCTCGCCGCTCCCCCCGAGCGTGTTCGAGGCACTGGCGTCGCCGGGCGTTTCGATCGAGGGAACGGTGGTCCCGCGCCTCGGGGTGGCTCTGGCGACGATTTACGAGGCATTCGTCCTCGTCTTCGATGACCTGCATCTGCTCGATAGCCCAGTGTGCTTGGATGCCATCGCCGCGCTCGCGAGGCATGTGCCCGAGGGCTCGCAGCTGGCGCTCTCGTCACGGGGGCACCCCGCACTGCGCTTCGGGGCGCTGCGCGCGCGGGGCCTCGCGCTGGAGATCAGTCCGAACGAGCTGAGCATGGACGAGGCCGAGGCGCGCCAGTTGCTGAGCGCGGCCGGCCTGGAGCTGGCGGAAAGCGAGGTCGCCGAGCTCACCGAGCACACGGAGGGCTGGTCTGCTGGTCTGTACCTGGCGGCGCTCTCGGCAAAGGCGGGCGGGACCGGGATGAAGGGCCTGACCGCGTTCAGTGGGGACGACCGTTTTGTGGCCGACTATCTGGTCTCCGAGATCCTCTCGCGCCTGCCGCGCGACGAGCTCCGCTTCCTGACGAGGACCGCCGTTCTCGAGTCCATGTCGGGTCCGCTCTGCGACGCGGTCCTCGAGGGGAGCGGCTCCGCGACGATGCTGGAATCGCTGGCGGGTTCCAACCTGTTCCTGGTGCCGCTGGACCGGACTCGGGAGTGGTATCGCTACCACCATCTCTTCCAGGAGCTGCTGCGTTCGGAGCTCGAGCGAGTCGAGCCGGATCTCGTGCCGCGTCTGCTCGCTCGTGCGGCCGATTGGTGCGAGGCGAACGGGCAGCCGGAGACGGCGATCGGGTACGCGCAGGCGGCCGGGGATGTCAACCGAGCGGCGTGGCTGACCGTAGGTACCGGTCCACGCGTCTACCAAAGCGGCCGTGTCGCCACCGCCGAACGCTGGCTCAGCTGGCTGGAGGCGCATGGGGCACTCGAGCAGAACGCGGCGGTCGCCGTGCTCGGCGCACTACTCGCCGCGGCTTGGGGCCGGCCCACGGAGGCGGAGCGTTGGGCCGATGCCGCCGAGCGTGGGAGCCACGAAGGCACCCTGCCCGACGGCAGCGCGTCGATCGACTCGTGGCGGGCCCTCCTGCGTGCCCAGCTCTGTCATCGAGGCGCTGCCAGGATGCGGACGGATGCGGAGCTCGCGGTTGGGACGCTCGCGCGTGGGAGCCAATTCTGGGCGCACGCCCTGGGGCTGCTCGCGATCTCGCGGTGGCTGGCCGGCGAGGTCGACGAGGCCGACGATCTGTTCGCCGAGGTTGTCGAGGCGGGCCTCGAGCTCGGAGGGACGGACTTGGTGATGGTGGCTCTGGGCGAGCGTGCCGCGATCGCGGCCGGAACGGGAGCGTGGGTCCAGGCGGAAGAGCACGCGGACCGGGCGCTCGGGATCATCCGCCGCCACGCGATGGAGGAGTACCCGACCAGCGCGCTCGCCTATTCCGTGGCGGCTCGCGTCGCGCTCCACCGTGGGGACGTCCCCCGCGCGCAGGAGCTGCTGGCGCGGGTGCAGCGCCTGCGGCCGCGGCTCACCTACGGGCAGCCGTACTACTCGGTACAAACCCGCCTGGAGCTCGCCCGGGCCTACCTGACACTCGCCGACGCCGGCGGCGCCGAGACGATGCTGCGCGAGATCGAGCCGATCCTGCGCCGACAACCAGACCTCGGAGCGCTCCCCGCACAGGTGGACGAGCTGCGCGCGAACCTGAAGACAATGCGCGCGCACGCCCCCGGGGCCTCGACTCTGACCGAGGCGGAGCTGCGCCTGCTGCCCTACCTCGCCACGCACCTCTCCTTCCGCGAGATCGGCGAGCGCGTGTACGTATCGCGCCACACGGTGAAATCACACGCCATGGCGGTCTACCGCAAGCTCAACGTCACCTCCCGCAACGCCGCCGTCGAACGGGCCCGCGAGCTCGGGCTGCTCTAGGCAGCGCCGGCGCTGCCCGGCTTTTTCATGCCATCGGGACGATGACGCGGCAGCGCCCATGCTGTCTAGTTCGAGGTGTCCCCGGGCTCGGTCCGCGGAACGCCGCCGGAATGCCGCCAGAGGAGGAGATGGCCGAATACAAGGAGACCTTGCGCAGGCTCGCGCTGAACGACGAGCGGTTCGTGGAGTCGGTGCTCGGCATGGGCCACGACACGGTCAAGGTCTCGCGGCTGGATAAGAAGACGCACGCTCTCGTCCGGCTAGGGGCGTCGCTGGCGATCGACGCGGCGCCGAGCTCCTACCAGTCGAACGTCGAGGTGGCTCTGGCCGCCGGCGCCAACATCGACGAGATCGTCGGGACCCTGATCGCCGTGGCTCCCACCGTCGGCCTTGCACGCGTCGTTTCCGCCGCGCCTGAGCTGGCGCTGGCGCTCGGATACGACGTCGACGCGGCGCTCGAAGAGTCCGGCGGTAACGCGGAGTGAAGGCCAGGCCCGCAGTCCGCATTCCGCACCGGGTCGGGCGCCGTAGCCTGCGGCACTTGGTCGCGCACCGCAGAGGCCGAGCCGGGCTCACAGTGCCGGTGCAGCGCTCAAAATGGTTGCCCCCTCGCGCCTGACCCCGATCATTATCGAAGGGTCGGTTCGGGGGCCGCTCATCCCTATTTCATGCCATTGGGGGGATGTACGCTGGTTGTGGTCGTTGGAGGATTGTCGCTAGGAGTTCGGGCGCCGGCGGAGACTGACACCGCCGCCGCCCGCTGAATCGGCGGCGGGCCTCGCCGGCCGCTCGAGAGGAGCGTTCCATGGACGAGTCCGAGGAGGCGGAGGGCTTGCTTGTGTTTGCCGACACCGTGGTCCTGGTAGCCGGGAACGCCGCAATGCACCTGGGAAATCGCCGCGATCGACGGCGCCACCTTCTTCGTCGCGGAGCAGCGCTTCATCATCGAGGAGCTGGCCACGACGGGCTGGGTCGTTCTGGAGATCGTGAACAGGCGGGCAACCGCGGGAGGCTGGACGCCAGTGGACTCTGATCGCGCACGGGCGCTGGCCGAACGGCTGCACCATAGGCACCGTGACGCTGGCGGGTTGCCACTGATCGATCACGTTCGAAGGGTCGCGGCCGCGGTCCCCGGGGACGCGCGCGTACTCGCCTGGCTTCACGAGGTGCTCGAATACACGTCGATCTCGGAGGAGGCGCTACTGGCGGAAGGCCTCTCGCTCGACGAGCTGCGCGGGCTCCGGCTCCTGACCCACGACAAGGATTCGCAGTCAAACGCGAGCTATCTGGCCCAGGTCGAGCTGATCGCGCGGGCCAAAGGGACGGGCGCCAGCCTCGCCCGCAGCGTCAAGCGCGCGGACCTGACGGATCGGACTATCAAGCCTCCGATCCGCGCCAACGGCTGGTCACCTCCCTACGAGATTGCGCTCGAGATCCTGCGCTACGCGCCGCCTCCCGACACTCGCGCCCCTTCTCCTCCGCCGCCCCCGAGACCCGGACGCACATGACACCTGCAGCCGATGCCGCTCGCGATGCGCCAGCGGTGCTGGCATCCAGCCGCGTGGATCGGGCTGGACGCAGCCAAAGACCCGGCTGGAGAGCGCGGGCTCCCGTGACTCCCAGGGAAGAGCCCGATCCGCCGAGAACCGAACCCGAGTCTCGCGCCGAGCGACTCGGCTTCGCGCTGCGCAGCCTCGCCGCCGAGCTGGTCCAGGAGCGCCGGAAGGTCGCCGATCTGCGCCGGGAGGTCGCCGCGCTGAGATCGCGGGTCGAGTCTCTGCAGCCGACCCAACGCAGCGACCGGCCGTGAAGGGCCCGTCCCGGTGGTTTGGTGTATTGGCTTTCACCTGCTACTTACAAGTCTCCGCTTGCGTCAAATCGAGGTTCCGCACAGCGAAGGCCTCTCGGCGCCGGGAGTCTTGCGTCGGGCGGGGCGGTGTTTGGCGTCTTCCAGTACTCGGTGAGGGCGGACGCAACCCTGGTTCCGAAGTCGCCCGAGACGGTGCCCACGGCGGCGTGTCCCGGGTTTTCCTCGGGTGCGCGCCGATCGGCGTGGCGGTGAGCCCGAACAGCGCCAGGGCAAGCATCCACCCTTCTGTCCTCCCGCGCCGCCGCGCCAGGGCTGACCGAAACCGCTCCTCGCCGCAGCGGGGGATGTACTCATGCTGCCACTGCGGTTGCGCGCGTCCCGTCCCCGGGAGCGCCGCACCGCTGGCTCGTGGGCACGGCAGCGGTGGCTCGGCGCCCTGCTCGACGGTTGGCGCGGCGCGACGTGCTCTGTGGCGGGCCCCGCCAACGACCGCTGCGAGGTTCGCGACGGGCGCCGCGACCGGGTGTCGTGCGGCCTGGGCGTGAACGCGGTGAGCCCGCGACCGGGCGGCCGTCTGGTCCGCTGTGAGCAAGGGCAGCCGTCTCCTATCCAGGGTTCGAGCGCGACCTGGAGGCGCTGAGCACTGTCCACCCGCGCTACTGGGTGTCGTCCTGAGCGGGCGTGCACGACTCGTGTGGGGCTTCCGTCGTGGGAGTTCGTGTCGCCTGGGCGCACTGGAAGCCCTCTGCGGCCGGCGTCAGCGGGCCTTTCGTAATAGCGGGGGCCCGATATGTCCCTAGGAGCGACGCCCGGATCATGCAGCAGTACCGACTAGCGGCCTGAATCCTGGCTACCGCTTCTCGCGCAAGGCGGCACTCAAGCGGCACGGCTCCTTCGCATGAAGGGAGGCGTCTCCCGCAGCTCGCGGGAAGCAGTAGCGCTCGAAGACCAGGCCCGGTACGGTCGGCCAAATGGGAAGAGAGGAGCACCAGCCATGGCCCGCGTAGACGCGCTCGCCGAAGGCATCTACAGGATCTGCACCACCGTCCAACTTCCGGACACCGACTTTCAGTTCAACCAGTTCCTGATCGATGACGAGCGCCCCACACTCATCCACACCGGAATGTATGGGCTGTACGAGGGTGTCCGTGACGGAGTCGCTGAAGTGCTCGATCCCAGCAAGCTCGAGTACGTGATCCTCCTCCACTTCGAGGCGGACGAGACCGGGGGCATGGACCGCTTCCTGGAGGGCGCTCCGAACTCGACGCTCGCGGGCAGCGCCATGAGCGCCATCCTGAACCTGAGTGGCTGGAACTATTCAGGCCGCGTCGAAGGGCATAGCGAGGGAGAGGTGATCGATCTCGGCAAGCACAAGCTGCGCTTCCTCGAGACACCGCACGTGCACCATTGGGACTCGATGATGCTCTTCGACGAGACCACGAAGAGCGTGTTTCCCTCGGACCTCTTCATCCAGCCGGGTGACCAGCCGCCGGTCGTGACCGAGGACCTCGGCAGCATGATGTGCGAGTACTACCGCGAGATCGGGATCTTCGCTCACGATCAGCCGGTCAGGGACGTTGTCGATCGAATCGAGGCCCTCGACCCTGACTGGATCCACGGCATGCACGGCGGGAGCCTGGGGCGAGAGACGATCCCCAACTTCATCCGCGCGCTGCGGGAGGAGCCGGTCGGTTATCAAGGCAAGCTGTTGGGGCGAGAGGTCTTGCCTAGGTAGAAACGCGGTCGGGGTTTCCCGGTCGCCGAGACGACCACCACCGTCGATCCCGGAAACGGCGCGTTCGTCTCGCTTCTCCTGTCGCGTGCTGTTGCACAAACCCTCGGCGAGCCCGCTGGATCGCTTCTAAAGCTGGGCTCCAACAACGGCCATCGCATCCGTCAAGCGACGCCGGTCCGTCTCGACCCCGTTGCACCCAGCCCGTCTGACGCCCTCTCAGCGAACCTGCTGCAGCGTTTCCGAGACGGCTTTATGCAACAGCCTCGCGTGAAGGCAGCAGTCCGAACGTTCGCGGGTACTAACGGCCACAGGCTCAGACGCGAGTCTGCGCGGGTGTCGGGTCGGCGGCCCGATTCGTCCCTTGGAGCGACGCTCAGATCGTGCAGCAGTATCGCCTAGGTACTTAGGCGGACTGCCGCTTCTCCCGCAAAGCAGGAGCGCCATCCACATGTCTGCGGCTACCCGGTGCCCGTAGATATTGCACGCCCGCCGAGGCGTGCCATCGATACGGCTGAGCACTCCATCGTCTCTGAGCTGCAGGTGGAATCGCGAGCGTGCCGAACCTGATCGTCGGCCACAAGTCCACGGGCAAGGTAGGGTCGGCCAACTCGAATAAGGAGCTCGCAATGCCGGTCGTATTAATCCACCACGGCCCGACGGTCACCGCGGAGAACTACCGCGCCACCGCCCAGAAACTCGCGGGCAAGGACAAGATGGAGTCAGTGTCGGACTGGCCGGTCGGGGGCATTCTTTTCCACTCAGCCGGCGAAAGCCCGAGCGGATTCCGCGTCGTCGACGTCTGGGAATCGCAGGACGCGTGCAACGCGTTCGGCCAGCACCTGGGACCGATCCTCGAAGAGGTCGGCATCACGGATCCGCCGGAGATGTACCCGGCGGAGACCTTCGTTTCCAGCTAGTCCCGCAGCTCCGCCAAGAGCAGTGCGTGGTCACAGTGCCTCTGGCCCGACCGGAGTCGCCGTCGATCCCGCTGGCCCGAGACGCTCGGCCGGCGGCGGCGAAAGGAGCAAGCGTCGCACGTCGAGCTCTAGTTGGAGGTGGCAGGCCCGGACAACCGCTGCGTCAAATTCTCGAAAGATCTGCTCCCGCGTAACAGCAACACCGAGCCCCGCGACCGGTCAGGCTGCTGCTCTGGACAAAAGCAGGAGTGGGGCCGCTCGCTCACCTCGCTACCGCTTACGCGCAAAAGCAATAGGGCTCGTCGCCTGTAGCGAGCTGCCGCTTTGCATGGAAAGCAGCAGCGCGCGCCGCCCGCACAGACGCGCGTGATGTCGCGGTCGCGTTTCGCGCAAAGGCAACACTCAGCACCGGCAGGCGCACGTGCTTCGTGGGCGCGGCGGTGCTTATCGGGGGCCCAGCTCGGCCTTGACCTCGCAGCGGTCGATCGAGGCGCGCGTCCCCGGCGTATCCCCCGGGTCCATCTCGTCCAGGGGGCCCTCCCCTGCCGCCATGTCGTCGGCCGTTTCGAAGAGCTGGATCACGACTGCGGTGCGCTGGTCCTCATCGTGGAGGATTTGGATGCCCTTAGCCGGGATGTCCACGGGCGGCCCCTCAGCCTCGATCCCGTCCAAGCGCCCTGCCAGGTGATCCGGATCGACGTCCGTGAACCTGACCACGCGTGCGTACATGGATCCTCCTTCGGTCGCCGGTGAGCAGAACCTACATGGTGACCGTTCAGTTCGAGCGGCCGGACCGGTGCTCGTCGTTGCACGGCGCCTGCAGCTCCGCTGCGGATGGCGTACCGATGGCTTCCGCTTTCGCGCATAGCGACAGTCGCACCCGGCCGTTGGCTGAATGCTCCTTTCATGGGGATCCACACTTGGTGGCAATGGCGCGCGGGTTTTGGTCGTCGTCCAAGGCGGAAGCCGACCGTCCCGAGAAACCTTGCTTTCTAGCAAGCGCTTACGACGCGAGTCAAGCGCGCGTTACGCGACGCCTCCATTTCGCTATGACAAATGCCGCGACCTCGATGCGTTAAGCATTTGGAATCTCAGCGCTTGCCACAGGTGCGTGCGGTTTCGTATGGCGAATCGGCGCGACGGCCGTCGTCACGGTCGAGGTCATTGGTCTTGCAGCCGGGGCGCCGGGCAGCGCGATTTCGCGGCATTCGTGGGTCATGGCTTGCCCTGGAGTGAACCGTAATGACCACTCAGCAGGCGCGTCGAACTACTCACCAGGTTCACCTGGTCCTCGCTTCTCTCGTCTGCCTGATCGTCTATCTCCAGGTCGGCCCGCCGATGCAGGCCGCGACGGTCCCGACAGGATTCAGCGAAACGCTCGTCGCGAGCGGCTTGTCGAGCCCGACCGCCATGCAGTTCGCGCCCGACGGGCGCCTGTTCGTCGCGGAGCAGGGCGGCCGCCTTCGCGTCATCAGGGACGGCGTCTTGCTACCGACGCCGTTCCTGACGGTCACCGTCAGCTCCGTCGGCGAACGCGGCCTGCTCGGCGTCGCCTTCGATCCGGAGTTCGCCACCAATCAATTCCTCTACGTCTACTACACGGCAACGACCCCGGCCATTCACAATCGCATCAGCCGGTTCACCGCCAACGGCGACGTCGTCGCGGCTGGAAGCGAAAAAATTCTGCTCGACCTCAACAACCTGAGTAGTGCCACCAATCACAATGGCGGCGCGCTTGCGTTCGGGCCGGACGGCAAGCTCTACGCCGCCGTCGGCGAGAACGCGAACGGTGCTCACTCTCAGACGCTCGCGAACCTGCTTGGCAAGATGCTGCGAATCAATCCGGATCGCGGCCCGATCGGCCAGCCGCACCCGACGCTCGTTCCGACGGACAATCCGTTTTACGGCACCGCCACCGGCAACAATCGTCTCATTTACTGGGCGCTCGGGCTGCGAAACCCGTTCACCTTTACCTTCAATCCCGGGCAGACGCAGTTCTTCATCAACGACGTCGGGCAGAACACGTGGGAAGAGATCAACGACGGCCTCGCCGGGGGAAACTACGGCTGGCCGAACACCGAAGGCACGACCACCAATCCGGCATACGTCAGCCCGCGGCATGTCTACGATCACTCGTCAGGCTGCGCCATCACCGGCGGAGCGTTTTACGCGCCGTCCACGCCGCAGTTTCCATCGAGCTACTTCAACGACTATTTTTTTGCCGACTACTGCGGCGGCTGGATCCGAAGGCTCGATCTTTCGGGAAACACTGTCAGCAACTTCGCAAGCGGCATCCCGTCGCCAGTCGATCTGAAGGTGGGCCCTGACGGAAGCCTGTACTATCTCGCGCGCGGTTCGGGCAGCGTGGTGTACAAGATCTGGTACGCGGCCAATACGCCCAGCATCACGCAGCATCCGTCCAGCCGGACGGTCGCGCCGGGCACGTCAGTGACGTTCAGCGTCCGCGCATCGGGACCGGCCCCGCTCAGCTATCAATGGCAGCGCAACGGCGCCAACATCCCGGGCGCGACTGCCCGGACTATTCGCTCGTCGCCGCTGCCGGCGACAACGGCGCCCGCTTCCGCGCCATCGTCAGCAACAGCTTCGGCAACGTGCTGAGCAATGAAGCCACATTGACCGTTACCTCGAATCAGCCGCCAGTCGGGACGATCACACAGCCCGCAGTGGGCACGCTCTATAACGGTGGCAGCGTGATTAGCTTCGCGGGCACGGCCACCGATCCCGAGAACGGCACGTTGCCCGCGTCCGCATTCACGTGGCGAGTCGACTTTCATCACGCGGCGCACTCGCACCCCCATGTCCCCCCGACCTCCGGCGTGACGAGCGGCTCCTTTACGGCTGCGACGACCGGCCACACGGAAACGGACGTGTGGTATCGCATTTTCCTGGAGGTTCGCGATTCCGCCGGCGCGACACAGACGACCTTCAGGGACGTGCTGCCCCGCAAGGTCAACCTCACGATTGCGACCAATCCCGCCGGCCTGCAGCTGCGGCTCGATGCGCAACCCGTCAGCATGCCGCTGACCTTCGAAAGCGTCGTCGGCGTCGTTCGCGGACTCGAGGCGCCAGCGACGCAGGTGTCTGGGGGGACGACCTACGAGTTTGTCTCGTGGTCTAACGGAGGGGCCTCGAGCCACAACATCTCGACGCCGGCCACGAACACGACCTACACCGCGACCTACCGCGTCGCGACGGGTGGGACGGGCAACGGGTTGTCGGCGACATACTTCAACGACATCTCGTTCACCGGCACGACGGTCACCCGCGTCGATCCGATCGTCGACTTCAATTGGGGATCGGGATCGCCCCACGCGGCCATTGCCGCCGACACGTTCAGCGCGCGCTGGAGCGGACAGATCGAAGCCCCCGTCACGGGCACCTACACGTTTTACACGGTGAGCGACGACGGCGTCCGGCTGTGGGTCAACAACCAGCAGGTGATCGACAACTGGACCGACCACGCGCCGGTCGAGAACAGCGGCACCATCGCGCTCACCGCCGGTCAGCGCTACGACATCAGAATGGATTTCTACGAAAGCGGCGGCGGCGCGACGGCGCGGCTGCTGTGGAGCGGCCCCTCGATTCCGAAGGCCGTGGTTCCGACCGCGCGGCTGTACGCGTCGGGCCCGGCGACGACGTCGATACGGGTGAACTTCCAGCCCTCGACGGCGCCCGTACCGTCGGGCTATCTGGCCGACAGCGGACTCGTCTACGCTGTTCGCGGCAACGGTCAGACCTACGGATGGAACGCCGACGACTCCGCGCAGAGACGCGAGATCGCAACGCGGCGAACTCCGCCGACCAGCGCTACGACACGCTGACGCACCTGCAGAAGCCGGCGGTGCCTGATGGCGTCTGGGAGATCGCAGTGCCAAATGGCACTTACGTCGTGCGAGTCGTGTCCGGCGACGCGAGCAACTTCGACAGCGTGTTCCGTATGACGGTGGAGGGCGTCCTGACAGTGAGCGGCACGCCGACCACGACGACCAGGTGGATCGAAGGAACGTCGACGGTGACCATCACTGATGGGCGCCTGACAATCCGCAGCGGGGCCGGGGCCAACAACAACAAGATCTGTTTTGTGGAGATAACACAGACTTAAGTCGGTAGTCGGTCGTCGGTAGTCAGCAGTCACAGTCGACAGTCTGAGTCGACAAGCTGGTCGACAGTCGACAGTCGCAGTCGATTGCGACTCCTGACGAGCGACTCGGACTACGGACTGCCGACTGCCACCGCCGACTCAGATTGTCGACTGAGGCTGCCGACTAACGACCGCCGACTGACGACTGTCTTATTCTTCGATGCGTGGCGCCTTCGGGTGTTCAACCAGGTGCATGTCCAGGCTTCGATCAACGCAGGTCGGGCGAGGCGCATCGATGCCCATAGCGCCACGGCGAGCACGGCGATGCCGGTCAGCCCGATCACGACCATCAGCGACCAGACCATCGGGCGGAACGGCTCGACGAGTTCGCTTTCCTGCATCGAGACCGCGACGAGCCACGACAGGTTCGGAAAACTCTCATGAAGCCGACTGCGCGCGACGCGACGACGCGATCGGTGCCGTCGGTCGAGCGCGAGCGGAAACTGATCCGCGCCTGCGGGTCGTTCTCCGAAGCAGTCAGACGCTCTTTCAGGATGTCGGCGCCGTAGAACCGGGACCCGGGGGCCACGGCCTGCCGGCTGAAGACGATTCGAGCCGTCCTGGCGGATGAGCACCACCTGTCCGGTCGACCCAAGCTGAAGGCCGCCGATGCCCTGAAGCATCTCCTGACTGCTCGCGACAATCTTCATGATCCCGGCGAGCTGCTCGTCACTCTCGGGCGCCGCGACAGGCACCGAGATATCGAGGACGCCGTACACGTCCGCGCTCTCGTCTCGGCGGACGTCGCTCACGGTAATGCGTCCGCGGCGCCTATCGTCGAGCGCCTGTGTGAACCAGCCTTCGTCGGCCTGGTTAGTAGTCGGTCGTCAGGCCTGACGCGGCGACGACCCGTCATACCACCCCGCGTCATCGGCAGCACTGCTGGCTTCTCGCGGGGCGGGAGCACCCGCAGGTCGGCGTCGCGGGCCAACTCCGCGGCCCGGTCCCTGGCGCGCTCGGACAGGTCGCCCTCGGCGAGCGCCTGGAGCCGCCAGGCGATCCGACGCACCAGCCACGTGCGGTTCTTGGTTACGGTCGCCTCGCCGAACACCTCGACGTACTTCTCGCGCAGTTGGGTGGGCGTCATCCGCGGCAGCGCGGCCAGCTCTTTCGGTACCGGCCCGACGAATCACGTTGGCGAAAATGTGTGGAGTCGCCCTTGTCGAAATGGGTGCCGCCTGCGGATCGCGGTGGATCAGCAGGCTCGGCGCGTGTTGCGTGGTGCGTGTTCAGCCCGCCGACGGCGGGCGCGATGGACGTGTTCCGCGTTCGATTCAGCAGCCAGCGATCCGGCAGCCAGTCCAGCAGTTGCTCGGCCGTCGGCTTCTCCCCCAACGCGAACAACCCCGGCAGCGCCTCGCGCAGGTAGGCGAACGGGTCGATCCCCAGGTGCTTGCACGTCCCGACCACCGAGTACAGCACCGCCGCCGTCTGCCCGCCCGCCTCGCTGCCGATCACGCCCCAGTTGTTCCGCCCCAGGGCGATCGCCCGCAGCGTCCGCTCGCTCAGGTTGTTGTCGATCGCCAGGTAGCCCTGCTCCAGGTATCGCTTCAACGCCGCCCAGTTGTTCGACGCGTACCCGATCGCCTGCCCCAGCGGCGACTTCGGCAACGCGCCCGGCCGCTGCTCGGCCAGCCACTTCGCCAGCTCGTCCAACACCGGCTCGGCGTCCCGCTGCCGCAGCTGCGCGGCGTTGCTCTTCGCGCTGCCGGCGCTGCTCCCGTTGCACCGGGTCGTCCGACGGCGGCAGCAACGGCGGCAACGCCCGCTCGATGGCGTACAGCCGGCCGATCAGCTCCAGCGCCGTCGCCGCCCGCTCGTCCCCGGCGTCGCCGGCGGCCACGAACTTGCGGCGGGCGTGCGCCGAGCAGCAGACGTGCTTGACCCTGTCCGTCGCCGTACAGCCCCTCGTACTGGGCCAGCGCGTCCGCCTGGAGGTAGCCCTTGTAGCCCTCGAGGAAGCGTGTCCGGCCCGTCCGCCGTGTAGTCGGCCGTGAAGTCGAACACCACGTACGGGTAGTCGGCGTCCCCGATGCACACCCACAGGTGCGCCTTCGTCGTGCGGTCGGCCCCCGGCACCCGCAACTTCACCCCCGTGTCGTCGCCGTGGATCACCCGCGACAGCAACAGCCGCTGGTGCATCAGCTCGTACAGCGGCGTCAGCAAGTCCGCCGCCCGCGCCAGCCAGTCGCCCAGCGTCGAGCGCGCGATCGTCACGCCCGACCGGGCCAGTTGCCCGGCCAGCCGGTGCACGGGCATGTGGTCGGCGAACTTGGCGGTGACGACGTGGGCCAGCAGCCCGGGACCGCACAGCCCCTTGGCGATCGGCCCGACCTGCGCCGGCCCGGCGGTCTGGAGGCGCTGCTCGGCCGGCACGGCCGCGGGGTCGCAGTGCCGACAGGCGTAGCTCTTCTTGACGGTGCGGAGGACGAAGAACCGGGCCGGCTCCAGGTCGAGTTGCTCGGCCGTCTGCTCGCCGATGCACGCCCGCGGCCGGCCGCAGCACGGGCAGAGCTTCTCCGCCTCGGTCAGGTCGTGGACGACCTCGCGGCGTTCGAGGTGCTCGGGCAGCGGCGAGCGGCCGTGCTCGTCGCGCCGGGGCGGCGGCTTCTCGGCGGCGGGCACCGGCGGCGGCGTGCGGCGCTCGCTGCGGCGGCCGAAGCGGTGCTTCAGGGCCGCGTCGAGCTTGGCCGTCAGTTCGGCGTTCCGGGCTCGAGTTGCTGGTTCCTGGCGAGCAGCTCCCGCACCATCGCCTGGAGCGTGGGAACGTCGGTCGGCAGCGGGGCATCGGCGGCGGGCGTGGTGGCGTCCATGCCACCTTCGGCCTGACGCACGTTGAGCATCATGCGGGCGCTGTCGATGTCCTCGACCCGCAACCGCACGACCTCACCGATCCGCAATCCGCAGGCATAGGCGGCCCGAGCACAGAGCCGATGAACCGGGTCGGCGACCGCTTCGATGAGCGTTGCGACCTCCTCGGGGCTGAGAACCACGGGAAGCGTCTTGGCCCTCTTGCCGTAGGAATCATCGTGACCACGTCGGGTCGGCCGAGCGTGGTGCGGTACAGGAACCGCAGGGCGAAACGGCCTGATTGAAGGTGTCCCAGGACACACGGCGCTGGTGGATCAGGTGAAGTTGGTAGGCGCGGACCTCCTCGGACCCCAACTGATCCGGAGAGCGGTTGAAGTGGGCGGCGAATCGGATGACGGCGCCGAGGTAAATGCGGACGGTCTTGGGCGCAGAAGTTGCGGAGCTGGAGGTCCTCGAGGAACCGCTGGCGCAGAGGGGTCATGAGCCGGCCTCCGAGGAGGAGTCGGTCGCCACCGCGGCGACCCGGAGGCGGGCTGATACCAACGCCCGGGAAATGCGCAAGAGGAAAGCCAGCGCACCGGCCCTCGACAGAGAAGCTGAACCGCACACCGGAAGCGTTACTCCGCGTCTACCGCGCAGCGGTTTAGTTCAACGGAGTAGTGTTAACCCATCGCACGTTGTTCGAGCACCCGAACGCGAAGCGGTTCCGGTTAACAAAGAGGGGTCTATCCCGAGCGGCCCATCGTCGAGTGACGTCGGTCCCGCCGGTTGGCCGGGCCGCTCGGGATAGACCCGCTGTTGGACAAACCGCCGGAGACGTAGCCGTCCATTCCTATGGAGTTTCAATCCGTTCCCGCCGTTCTCCGCACCGCGGTCGGCGCGTGGCTTCGGCTGAGCCTCGCGACCACCGACTCGTTCGACCGACGACCGTTCCACGACCGCCCCGCGCGTCGCTCGCGCACGACCGAACGACTCGTTCCGACCACCAATTCCCGCACGGGCCGAAAGCGCCCCACGACCCGGTCCTCCGACGGGCCTTCGGCGCCGGTGCATCGGGCTCGGGCGACTACGAACTGTCGCATCGCGGGGCACACCCCGGCCACGTCGGACGGGGCAACTCCTCCACCACGATCAGACGCCCGCACCCGCACACCGGACAACGACGCTCGCGTTGCGGGCTCGCGGCCGGTTCCGCCACCGGTGTGCGTCTCGCGCCCAACAGCCAACGGCACGCCGCCAACTTCTCGTCCCGGTGCCGGTTGGCCAGCAGCCCGTAGTGCCGGATCTTCACGAACCCCGCGGCAACACGTGCTGCACGAACCGGCGCAGGAACTCCACCCCGTCGAGCGTCATCGCCTTCGTCCGCGCCGCCGTCGGCGTAGTCCTTGTACGGAACGTCACCCGCCGTCCGTCCAGCGCCGACCAGCCGGCGAGTTGCTGATCGCCACCCGGTGCGTGTACCGGGCCAGGTACTTCAGCACCTGCTCCGGCCCGCCGAACGGCGGCTTGGCGTACACCACCCACTCCGTCGCGCACAGCGGCCGCAGCCAGGCGCCGAACGCCGCCGGCGTCCGCCAGCGCCGCCAGCCGCCGCGAGAACGCAGCTCGCCCGCGGCGAACGCCGCCCGCAGCCCCGCCAGGAACTTGCCGCGGAACACCCGGCTGAGCACCCGCACCGGCAGGAAGAAGCCCGGCCGGCACGGCGACCCACGCGGCGATCGCCGTCGCGGCGACAGCCCGCCGCCGGTGACGACGCAGTGCACGTGCGGATGGTGCGTGCAGGTTCTGGCCCCAGGTGTGCAGCACCGCCAGCAACGCCGACCTCGGCCCCCAGGTGCTTCGGGTCGGCGGCCACCTCGCGCAGCGTCTCGCCGGCCGCCGCGGAACAGCAGCGTCGTAGACCGCCGCGGGTTCTGCAGCGCCGATCGGGCCGACCTCCGCCGGCAGCGTGAACACGACGTGGTGGTACTCGACCGGCAGCAGGTTCGCCGCCTCGCGCTCCAGCCAGCGCGCGCCGGCCGCGCGGCCTGGCACTTGGGGCAGTGGCGGTTGCGGCACGAGTTGTAGGCGATCCGCCGCGTGGCCGCAGCCGGTCGCAGCGCCTCGACGTGCCCGCCCAGCGCCGCCGTGCGGCAGGCCGACCAGGTCGCGCAGCGGCCCGCCGCTGCTCGGCCGTCAGGCCGGCGCCGTACTGCGTCGACGAACCGGCGCCGCACGTCCCGCGGACGACGTCGGCCACTTCCAGCGCCGGGGTCGCGGTCACGACCGGCCTCCGGCCGGCGCTCACGCGGTCCGGTCGGGCAAGCCGGTCCAGCGGACTCGGCGTGCGCGGCCAGTGCTGCCGGCCGGACGTGGGGGTAGCGCAGCGGTGGTCGTGAGGTGGCTGTGCCCCAGCAGCCGCTGCAACGTCGGCAGGTCGGTGCCGGCCTCGAGCAGGTGCGTGGCGAAGCAGTGCCGCAGCGTGTGCATGCGTCGCCTGCTTGGTCAGGCCCGCCGGCCCGCACCGCCCGCTGGACAGGCCCGCTGCAACGTGGCCGGGTGCGAGGTGGCCGCGCGGCCCGGTGCCGGGGAACAGCCAGGTCGCCGGCCGGTGCTCGCGCCAGTAGGCCCGCAACTCCTCGAGCAACCGCGGCGACAGCGGCACGCACGCGGTCCTTGCGGCCCTTGCCCTGGCGGACGCGGAGCACCATCGCGGGCGCCGTCGATGTCGCGCGACCCGCAGGCGGACCACCTCGCTGACGCGCAGGCCGCAGCCGTAGGCGGTCTGCAGCACAGAGCCGGTGCGGCCGGGTCGGCGACGGCGTCGAGGAGGCGCGCGACCTCGTCGGGGCTGAGGACGACGGGCAGCGTCTTGGGCTTCTTGCCGTAGGGAATCATGCGGGACGACGTCGGGCCGGCCGAGCGTGGTGCGGTAGAGGAACCGCAAGGCGCAGACGATCTGGTTGAAGCTGCCCCAGGAGACGCGGCGCTCGTGGAGCAGGTGGAGTTGGTAGGCGCGGACGTCGTCGGCGCCGAGCTGCTCGGGGGAGCGGTCGAAGTGGCGGGCGAAGCGGACGACGGCGGCGACGTAGATGCCGATGGTCTTGGGCGCGTAGTTGCGGAGCTGGAGGTCCTCGAGGAACCGTTGCGCAGCGGGGTCATGGGCCGGCCTCCGGGAGTCAGTCGGTCGCCACCGCGGCGACCCGGAGACGGCCTGATACCGACGCCCGGAAAATGCGCAAGGCGAAATGGACGCACACCGATCCGCGACCGATAACCTGACACCCGACACCAGAAACGTCACTCCCGGCCACCGCGCAGCGGTTTAGTTCAACAGACAAGAGAATCCACTTTCACGTATCCTCAGTGCTCGAGGGTTGTCGGCACAGTGTCGCGTTCTCATACCGATGAAGTTGAGCTGTAGATTCCGTTCAGCGTGGTTTGGTGCCGCGACCGCTGCGGCGGTTTCACGCTCCGCTCGTGGGGCAGCCGGATTCGGTTCCGGTGACCACAGCAACTTCGTGACACCCGCTGCCACGACTTGCGCGGAAGCGCACCCGCGAGCCGATCGACCGTTCGGTTCATTCCGCGCACTAACCGCACCGATCTCAACCCGTTCCGAGGACAACCGACCGACGGTCAGACGCCGCGAAATCCCGGCCCGAGCAGAGACGAGAAGAGTCGCACAGGTACCGGGGCAACTCGAGAAGAGTTTTCAGACCAGCACGGATCAAGGATACCGTGCTGCGAATGTCCGTCAGAGGCTGACCGGACGTGCGATCTGAGCTACCGTTACCCCACGCTCATTTTTCGTGTAGCCTCGTTACGCCAGTTGGTCCCAGTCGGGAATAACCAAGGTAAGATCCGTCGCGTCAAAGACGCCGAGTGTTCGTTCGAGCCGGACTGGCAGGTGACGGCGGGTCGGGATGATCGGGACATTGGCCGGGATCAGCCGAACGTCTGAGCCGGTCGCGATCGCGACCCGCCAACCGCGACCGTCGCGACGACGCCACGCGTCACCGCGCCGTCCGCCGTTGTCAGTCCGACCCACCGAGCGGCATCGAGGACCGGCATCGGGCGGTCGCGCCATTCGATCAAGCCGCGGACGTGTTCTTCCCCGGTCGGCAACGGGATCACATTCCCGAGGCTGATCACTTCGACCGCGTTCTCGGCGGGCAAACAGAGGACGACCGTCCGCCCGGCGGATTCCAACCTGGAGCGCCACAGCCGATCGCCAAGAACCGGGTCACCGTGACACGACGCGCGGGTCGAGCGGGGGAGTTCTCAACCGTCGGATCGGGCTCTCGGGTAACTCGAATGCGCTCGGATCGAGGCGGTCCGGGTTGAACAGCACCAGGGTGACCGGTGTCGAGCATCGCGATCCCCGAGATGAGAGCCTCCGCCACGGGACCGACCGACCGCGGCGGGAGCGACACGCATTTCCGCTCGACCCGGACCGACGGCGACACCCGATCGACGGCCAGTCCGAAGCGCCCTCGCGGGGCGTCTCGAAGAGAACCACCCGCCCGTCGCGCGGGTTCCCCGGGTCCGAGCCGAGCCACCACGCGAGCGGGTACACCACATAGTCACCAGCCCGGTTCGCGATGCGGCCCACCGAACTGGGGAAATCGCCGGGCAGGCGAGGTGGTCGCCCCGTTCCACACTCACCACCCGCTCGAGGTCGAACCCGACGACCGTGTGACCGACGGAACACCGGATCAGGTTGAGGGTGTCCGCCCGTTGCGCCGCTACCATGTCAAATTCCCCGGCTCGTTTTAGACCGCGCCGCGATCCGTGCCGCGATGCCGGCCGGGGTGTCGGTTTCGACGGCACCGAGTTCGACGGGCGGCCGCGGCATCCCGTAAACCGCGCAGGATTCCGGTCCTGGGCGAACGTGGCCCCGCGGCCCGGACAGGCGCACCGAGCCCCCGGGCCCCGTCCTCGCCCATGCCGGTGAGCAGTACCCCGTGCCGCCCGCGGGCCGCCCGGGCGACCGCGTCCATCGTCACGTCGATCGACGGCCGGTGGCCGTTCACCTTCGGCCCGTCCGCCAGTCCCACCCGGCCACCGGCCCCGACCAAGAGGTGGCGTTCCCCCGGGGCGACCAGTACGACACCGGGGCAGCCCGGTCACCGTCCGCGGCCTCCCGCACCCCGACCGCGGCGTCTGCCGATCAGGAGTGCCGCGAGCGCCCGGTGAATCGCGGCGGCAGGTGCTGGACGAGGAGCACGCCGACGGGAGGTTCGCGGGCAACCGGGCGAGCAACTCCCGGACCGCCGTCGGCCCCCGGTCGAGGCCCCGACCACGACGATCAGGACCGGTCCCGCCGGGACGGACGCGGACCGGCCGGGGGCCGGGCGGGCCCGGCTGGACGGAGCGCGACGACTTTCACGCCGGCCGCCACCCGGACTTTCGCCACCAGTTCCCGCGTCGCAGCGCCTCCGGGTCCGTGTCCGCGCCCGGGAGTGTACTTCGGACGAAAGTCGATCGCCCCCAGCCCGAGGGCGTCGACGGCCACCGCCGCCGTCCCGGCCCCACCCCGCTCAGACGACGACGGGGTCGGCCGGTCGGCCATGATCCGGTCAAGCGCCGCGAGTCCGCCCAGCCCGGGCATCTCGAGGTCGAGGGTCACACGTCCGGCCGCAGCGCCGCCACCTTCTCGACGGCGTCTTGCCCCGGCCGGGCGTCCCGACGACGGTGGTCCGGGGCGACCCGAGGTGGGCCGCCAACAAGCGGCACACGGACGGTGAGTCGTCGACGACAGGAACCCGGGTTCGGCGGTCGTCACGGCGGTCGCGCGGTCACCGGGCCCGACGGGTCGCGGACCGCGGGACAGCTGCCGCGGATCACGTCGAGCAGGGCTTCGTCCTGGTACGGCTTGACTACGTACGCCGACGCCCCCAGGTCGAGCGCCTTGCGCCGGTGCTTGTCGGCCGCCCGGGAGGTGATGCACCACCACGGGCAGGGCGCCGAGGCGCCGGCCTGTCCGCGGATGCGTGCCGAGCAGCTCGTACCCGTCCATCCGCGGCATCTCGACGTCGGTCAGCACGATGTCCGGGCAGTGCCCCGCGCTGGAGGATTTCGAGCGCCTCCATCCCGTCCTTGGCCGTGACCGGCGTCCACCCGCTCCGCTGAGGAGCATCGGTGAGCACCCGGCGGACGCTCGGCGAGTCGTCCACCACCAGGACGGTGCGGCCCGCGGCTGGCGGCCGGGGCGACCGGGGCGGCCGAGGCGCGGTCGTGCCCGGCGACACGGCCGGCCGCGCGTGCAGCTCGGCCGGGTTCAGGATCAGCACCACGCTCCCGTCGCCCAGGAGGGTGGCCCCGGACACGGCCGGCACCCGCTGCAGGTGCGGCCCGAGGGTCTTGATCACGACCTCGCGGCCGCCGACGAGGTGGTCGACTACCAGCGCCGACCCGCTGCCCGCCGGCGCGGAGCAGGACGACCGGGGGCCGCGTCGACCGGCGTCGTCGGCCGTGCTGCAACCGCGAGGCGCCGGCCGAGAGGGCACCACCGGGTAGACCGCGTCGGCCGACCCGCAGCACCGGGTCGCGCCCGATGCGGTCGCCGATCCTCCGTCGCTCGGGCCGCAGGATCTGCTCGACCGCGTCGAGCGGGATGGCGAACGTCTGCCGGTTCGGCCCGGACGCAGCAGCGCCCGGGCGACGGCCAGCGTCATCGGCAGGCGGATGGTGAACGTCGTCCCGCGCCCGACCGTGGACGCGACCGTGACCGTCCCCTTGAGCGCCTCGACTTTCGACTTCACCACGTCCAGCCCGACCCCGCGGCCGGACAGTTCGCTGACACCTGCCCCCTGTGCTGAACCCGGGGCTGAACAGGAACTCGGCCAGTTCCTCGCGGGCGAGCACGGCGGCCGCGTCCTCGGCGACCAGCCCGCGGCGGACGGCGGCGGCCCGGACCGCGTCCGGGTCGATGCCGCGGCCGTCGTCGGCGATGCGTCAGGACGACCTGGCTGCCCTCGTGGCCGGCCGACAGGCGGATCGTGCCGTGCGGCCGGCTTGCCCAGCGCCAGCCGGACCTCGGGCGTCTCCAGCCCGTGATCGACGGCGTTGCGCAACAGGTGCACGAGCGGGTCGGCCATCGCTTCCAGCACCGTCTTGTCGAGGCCCGTTCGCTCGCCTTCGAGGACCAGTTCGGCCTTCTTGCTCGTCTGCCGCCGCGGCGGTGCGGACGGTGCGGTGGAGCTTCGTCGCGACGCGTCGCCAGCGGCACCATCCGCAGCCGCATCAGCTTGTCTTCGAGTTCGCTGCGCGAGCCGGGCCTGCCGCGTCAGCTAGCCCGTCGAAGTCGCCGAGCAGGTGGCCGAGTTCGCCGGCCACCGTCTGGATGTCGGTGGTCGTCTCGGCCAGTTCGCGGCTGAGGAGGTGGAACTCGGTGTACCGGTCGAATTCGAGGTCGTCGAACCCGTCGGTGCCGTGCCCGCCGCCCGGCGAACGCCGGCCGGCCGGCCCCGGCGGCGATCCGCCGCCGCCCAGGGCGACGGCCTCGTACCCCGACTCGAGCCGCCCGGACACCCGGCGGAGGCGGGCGGTCGCTCGGCCGGTGCTCGTTCAGCAGCCGGGCGAACTCGCCCAGGCGCTGCTCGAGCGCCGTCCGCGCGATCACCAGTTCACCGACCAGCTTCGCGACCTCGTCCAGCTTCTCGATCGGCACCCGGACGGTGGATTCGGCAAGTTCCCGGCCCGATCGGCCGCCGGTGCGTCCGCGGGCGCCGCGGAACCACAACCGGTGTCGGCTCGCCCGGCCGATTCCGTCTGTACTTCGACCGCCGGCCTGGGTCGCGAGGACGGCCCCGAGTCGCGCGTGAAGACCGGCGAACACCTTCCGCTGATCCTGGCCCGCGACCGCGTCCTCGATCGCATCCGCCCCGGCCAACAGGAGGTCGATCTCGTCTACCGTCGCGGTTCGCGTTCCTTCGAAGTAGAGATCGAGCAGATCCTCCATCCGGTGTGCGAGGTGCGTCGACTGCGTCGAACCCGACCAACCCGGCGGCACCCCTTGAGCGTATGCGTGGCCCGTCGGATCATCTGCCACCCGATCCTTGTCGGTGGGATCGATGCGGACCTCGGGAAGCAGCGTCGTCAGGGGCTACGCCCGGAGGTGGTCGTCCGCTTCGAGCCGAAACACTTCTAGCAGCTCGGCCGAGGGCTCCTTCCTGGGCGGGTTCCGTGGTCGGGGCCGCACTCGGAGCGAAGTCGAACTCCGGGGGCGGGGTCTGCCAGTCCGGTGCCGGCGTCCACTCCGCCGGCGCGGCGAACTTGCCGGGTTCCGCCGGGGCCGTCCAAAGCACATAAGCCAGCGGCACGATGATCAGCGTCGCCGCCGCCAGCACGTAAAGCGTTCCCTTCCAGCCCAGCGCGTCGACCAGCATCGGGGGCGAAGGGGGAGCAGACGAACTGGCCGAACGAGCCCGCCGCGGTGCCGAGACCAAGGCCGAGGCCGCGCTTCTCCGGCGGCAGCAGCTTCGCGAACGCGCCGAGCACGACGTTGAACGAACATCCCGCCAGCGCGAATCCGATCATGACGCCGGCTGTGATGTGCATGAGCGCCGGTTCGCTCGAAACGGTCATCAGGAGGAGGCCGGCGAGATAAAGCAGCGCGCCGCCGATCAGCACGCGCGAGGCGCCAAACCTGTCCGCGATGGCGCCGGCGAAGGGCTGGCCGATCCCCCAGAAGAGCTGTTGCAGCGCGAAAGACAGAGCGAAGACGTTTCGGCCCCAGCCGAACTCATTGGAGATCGGTTGAAGGAAGAAGCCGAACACTGACCGCGGGCCAAAGCCGATGAAGGAGATCGCGCGCCGGCGAGCAGAATCAGGGGCGGGGGTTCGCCACGCAGGCGCGGCGGAAGCTTGTGCAATCGACATGACCGGAAAATCCAAGGGTTGCCTCGAGGATACCTCCGCTTAGTCATTTACAATAGTCACAAATGGCGATGCACCCATCACAGAGATGCATGGCTCGCCAATGAGCCTCGCACGCAGTGACGCCGGCCGCGGGCGGACAACCGCGGCCGGCGCTTCTCGTCGATCCTGGCCTCTGCAGGCGAGGGACCGGCGGAACTGGTTCTTCTCAGATGCGGCTGTTGATTGGCCGCCACTCGACGCCGCCGGGCTTCACGACCTTGCGGGTGGGCTGCGTACACGGGCGGAATGGTTTCGCGGCTGATCTCGGGCGGCCGCACCATCACATATTGCGGGCTGCATGTCGGCGACCTGCCGGACGCGATGATAGAGCGTCACCGGCGGCTTGATCATTACGCTGCGCTGGCGCGTGACAAATTTGGCGGGCGTCTCCACCCAGCAGCCAATCTCACGGCCGCTGGCGTCGCGCGTGACCTCCCAGCGCTTGCCGGGCGGCGAAATCATAACCTCCTCGGTTACGGTCGCAAACTTCGCCGGAGCGTAGCGGGCGACGATATGCTCGGGGATGATCGTTTTCGGATTGGGCACGACCGCGAACTGCGCCGGCGTCTGATAGGCGACGATCCGTCCGGGCGAGACCATCACCTGCTCTTCGACGACTCCGACCGAGGGAGGCGTCGCAACTTTCTCGTAGCACTGACCGACGCAGGGCGCGCCGGCCTTGGCGGCGACGGCCGCGAGGCTCAGGGCGCTCGCGGCCAGGATGGCCAGCATTGGAATTCGTCGGCTGAGCATGTGCGTGTCCTCTCGCGACATGACGCTGGGGCGGTTGATCGCCCTCCGAGATAACGCCGCAGATCGCTGCAACGCAATCGGACGCCCATATTTATTATAGTTAAATCAGGAACTTGGTTACTTTGAACGGGGCGTTTGAATTGTCCCGTCGCGGCGCGTTTGGCGCCAGTCCGAAACGGCCCCGCCCCTAAATGAGACACTCATTTCGCCACGTCGCTGCGATTTGCGATTCACCATCGCGGGAGTTTGGGTCGGACGGGCCGCAATCGGGGGAAGCGCGCAACAGAACCGCTCGCCCGCAACGGCCCAAAGGATACATTCGGCGTGGTTTGGCGGATGGGGTGCAGTGTCCGCTTACCGACGAACGCAAAGCGGACGTTCTACTCGCGCCGAGAAGTCAAGTTCCTGGAGCCTTTGTGACGCGCCAATGCGTGGCCGATCAATACGTTCATGAGTTCGGGTTGAGGCAACCCACTTGCCTCCCACAGCCTCGGATACATGCTGATATTGGTGAATCCGGGCAGGGTGTTTGCTTCGTTCACGAACACTTGCTCGCCGCTGACAAAGAAGTCGATGCGCGCCATTCCTTCGCAGCAGAGCACGCGGAACGTCTTGATCGCGAGTTCCCTGATGCGATCCGTCAGGGGAGGCGGCAGATCGGCCGGAACGTGAAGCGCGGCGCCATCGCCATCGATGTATTTCGCATCGTACGAATAGAAACCGTGCTTTCCGGCTGGAACGATCTCTCCGAGTTGCGATGCGCGAACGTCGGCGTTCGCATCTTCCAGCACCGCGCATTCGATCTCCCGCACCGGCGCGACGCACCGCTCGATCAAGATCTTGCTGTCGAAGCGAAAGGCCGATCGGCAGCAGGCTTCGAACTCGTCGGCAGTTCGCGCCTTCGATACGCCGACGGACGAGCCCATGTTGGCCGGCTTGACGAAGACCTCCGACGAGCCGACGGCGCGGACCGCGTCGTCATACGCGATCGGGGATGAGCCCGACATTGCGACGAAGGGCACAATCGGCAATCCCGCATCGCGCATGAGTCGTTTGGCGACGTCCTTGTCCATTGCGGCGGCCGATCCCATGACACGTGAGCCGACATAGGCCACATCGGCCAGTTCGAGTGCGCCCTGAACCGTGCCGTCTTCGCCATTGGGGCCATGCAAGACCGGGAAAAAGAGATCAAATGTTGGCAATGCTCGAATCCCGGCTGCATTGCTCTCAAGAACCAGCGCGCGGCCTCGCCCTCCCGGCAAGAGAGTTAGCTGCGGTCCATCGTCCGGAATGGCCAACGCGGCAGCACCAGCGCCGGCGCCGCCCGAGTCAGCGACAATCCACCGACCATCCCTGGTGATGCCGATTAGCGTGACTTCATACCGGTCAGGATCGAGGGAGCGGAGCACGTTCGCCGCAGACGCCCTGGATACGTCGTGCTCCGCGGATCGTCCGCCGAACAGGATAGAGATGCTTGTCTTGCGTTCCACCATCTTCTCGCTTCTGATTGGTCCGCCGTTCCGGCGCCATTTAAATAATGATTGCGCCCGCAGTTGGCCCCCTAGCGACATGCCTGGTCGCGCTGACGATATCCGCTGGTGGACGCAAAGCAAACTTCGCTTGCGCGCATCGACATCCGGAAATGACC
>CAWGWC010000004.1:0-45789 GCA_963826165.1 uncultured Thermoleophilaceae bacterium
GCTGTCGTAGCGCAGTCGAACAAGACCGCGAGAGTCCAGTACCTCCCAGCGCCACGTGTAGCCGCGTGCGCGGCGATGCGGGCGCAACTCGCGTTCACGCCGACGCCGGCAATCCGGCAGGGCCGGACCCGTGGGACGCGCGGTCGCGCAATCCGGTCCGGAACACAGTTGAGAAGCTCGCGCCGTTGCTCGGTCTCGGCGCCATTGGCGGACGGATCGAGTCCGCCGCCATTCTCGTAGCGATGCATTACCTGACCTTCCGCTAGGAATCTGCCTGGTCCCGGTGGGCAGGCGTCGCGCCGTCACCCTGCGGGCGGCCTACGGGGCATCGCGTCCCGGGAGAGCATCGCGCTTCCAGTGGCCCACCGATAGCGTGACAGCGAGAGAGGACGGAAAGGACAGAAAACAAGAGCGCCGCCCCCAGGCGAAGAGCGGCGCCCTGACCGAACACGGAGGGTCCTCTCACACCCTACCCGGCCGCTTGGCGGTGACGTACTAACCCCGGCGCGACCCAAATGGAGAGAAGCTACGGCGTCACGTGTGTCTCGGCAATGTCCCGCTCGGTGATGTAACCACGCTCCACCGCTCCATCAAGGGAGTTGTCGTAGCAGACCTTGAAGGTCCGGTATTTACCGGTGACCTGAGCCTGAGTGCTGCAGAAGTCGAACACTTCTTGGATGTAGCCCGCCGACGACTCCCAGTAGTTGCGGGCGTCGGGGTTCAAGAGCTGATCCGCCGCGGTGATCGAGGTCAGGTTGCCCGTGTAGCCGAGCCCCACCACGAGGGTCACCGCGCCGGCAACGAACCATGCCCACGGCCTGTTGAGCTTCTGCGCCAGCATCCGAACCGCGGTCATTGGGTCTGGTTGTCAACCACGATCTGTCTTTAGACCTCGCACGCGAGACCGTCGCCATCGCTATCTAGCCCGTCTTCGTCTACGGGTGGCGTCGGGAAGTTCACGTCTGCGATGTCAGCGCAGTTGAGGTCATCCGCGCCATTGGCGAGATAATCGCTGCCGTCTGCAAGTTGAGCCATGCCGTCGAATCCAGCGGCAGCCGCCGGTGTGCTTTCTTCGAGTGCAGGAGCGCCCCCACCGGCTTGACCCGTAGCGCCGACCGGGCCGCGGTCGCCCTTGGGTCCGCGCTGACCAGGCTCGCCCTGTTCGCCCTGAGGTCCAGCGGGCCCCTGTACGCCCGGCTGACCCTGAGGGCCACTCGGCGCGTCTTGGAGAGCCGTAATGGCAATGCCTCCACCGGCCCCCAGGAGAGCCGCGGCAGCCGCCGCGATGACGACCGTGCCTACGGTGGCTCCTTGCTTGAGCCTCCCGGTGGTTCGTGTCGCTTGAGTTTTCATTCGTGGCTCCTTTGGCTCGATCTAGGCCAGCGTCAAGGCGTAAGTCCGGTCGGATGTCGGTCCGGCTTCGTCACCCAGCCGGTCAGCTAGGGGCGTTTGCAGCGGCTCCACCTGCCTGGCCGCACGGCCCGCGCCCTTGTTGACGAAATGATAACAAGCTTCTTGACGGATCGCTAACAACATTTAGACTGTCCTTATGAGCACGACCCCGAAGTACAGCCGCCACAATCCAGAGCAGCGGCGCGAAGAGATCCTCGACGCGGCCAACGCGCTGTTCGCCGAGCGCGGCTACGACGAGGTCTCGGTCGAGGACATCGCCTACGCCGCCGGCGTCACGCGCGGGCTCGTGCACCACTACTTCGGTGGCCGCAAAGAGGTCTACATCGCGCTGCTCGAGCGGCTCGGCACCATGCGCGAGCAACAACTTCCGGCGCCCGTCGGCCGCAGCGCCCGGGCCCGCCTCGCGGACAGCGTGTCGCGCTGGCTCGACTGGACTGAGCAGAACCGCATGATCTGGCTCGGCACGCTCGGGGTCGGCGAGGACATCGCCGACCCCGACGTCAGGGCCGTCGTCCTCGACCTCGTGCGCCGCGCCGTCGCGCTGGTCGCGGCTCGCCACGCCGACCTCGCCGCCGACGACTCGCCACGACTGCGCTACGCCCTCGAGTGCTGGACCGGCCTCAACCGCGCCGCCACCCGCCGCTGGCTACAAAGCCAAGCCACCCGCGAACAGACCCACGAACTCATCGCCTCCACTCTCTCGAACACGTCCTACGCACCTTCGGCACCCCACCCAAGCCAAACCGGCGCACACCCCCTGAAACGACAACGGTCGAGGCCCATGCCAGGCAGCCGCCACGCCGCCAGCCGGCTGACCGCTAGCCACCATCGCTTCCGCCTTGGCTGCACAAGTCCGGGTCCGAGCCGAGAGGACTGCTGCATTCCATGGCAACCCAGCAGCGCCGAGGAGCGGTCGCTGCTAGACGGTCAGCCCGAGGCCCGGTGGCGCCGGGCGGTCGAGCTCGAGCAGGCCGGGCAGAGCATCCGGGGTCGGCCCCTACGGGTCTGGATGGCAGCCACCCCGCACTGCTGGCACACGTAAGTCCTCTGCTTCCGGCGCAGACGCCCGCGCATGCCGGTGCGCGCCCAGGACTCGCTCGGCCGTAAGCACAGCCCGCAAATCCCAGCGGCCGGTTCCCGGTCGCCCAGCAGCACCGTCCCGCACTCCCTACAGAAGCTCGTCATGTGCCCATGTTCCACGTTGATGTCCACGTTCACGTTGGTGATCGGGACGGTGGTGAGCGGTAAACCGGGCGGAAAACTTGGAAAGCGCGGCGGTGTGGAGAGTGGGGGTGGTTGTGGATGAGGTAGGAGGCCCATGGGGTCCACGGGTGGGTCTCAGCGCCCTGGTCGAGGGCCAGGTTCAGCCAGCCGCATCCGTCGACCCAGGCGATCTCGATCAGTCGCTCGTGCCTGCCTCAGCTGGGCCGCTGCTCGGCCGACGCGTCGCCTTGCTCCACCAGCCACGTCACCCAGAGCGCAGCGACCCGGCGCACGAACCACATCGCGGCGCCGGTGTCCATGCGCTGCTCGGTTAGGCCGAACGGCTTGCCGTGACGAGAGCGATCGCCGAGCACTTCGACGCTGTTAGCTGTGGCCCTGAAGTCATCCCGCTCCTTGGCGGTCCACCAGCCGAGGTCTTGGCCTCGTAGCCCACGGTCTTGAACATCGTGCTCGATGACCTCCAGCGCCGAGTAGGCGGCGCCCCAGTCGATGTCTTCCTCACCGGCGAGCACCTCATTGACTAGGCGCAGCACCAAGGCGACGCTGGGGTTGGTCGCGGCCAGCGTTGTCACGGCCTCTCCGACCAAGACACTGAGAGCTTCCATACCGGAAGGCAGTCTCTCCCGTGGAATCCCTCGCTCGTCGGCCTCCGCGACCCACTCCTCCGGAAGCATGTACTGGGACGAGGGCTCGAGGTACACGATCCGCAGGACCTCACCATCGGCCTCGACCCGCTCGTAATCGGTAATCTCGGCGCCCTCGTAGAGGCGACCCCACCGGAGCCGCCCGAACCCGTTGATGTGCCGGACGTGCGCGTCGATCACCGTCCGGCCGACGTTCACGGCGAACTCCTCGGGTGCGTCGCCCTCGGGATCGTCAAGCACCAAATGCAGGTCGCCGTGGTATTCGCTCGGCGAGTCCTCCTGGACGATCGAGAGCTCGGGGAAGTGCTCAACCAGCCGCTCAGCGTCCTTCTTGGTCCCGTTGGGCGTGACGATCCAGCGCACCCGGCCGATCATCGCAAGTGCGAGCCCGGCACGTCTAGCGCCGCTCGGCCGGCGCTCGCTGCAGGGTGGCCCGGCGCAGCGTCAGCCGGTGGCAGGGCGGGCAGCGGACCTCGAGCAGCACCTGGTCGTGCTTCTCGGCGCGGACACCTCGGCCGTCGACGTGATGTACGTGGAGCCCGCCGTCGCCAGCGGCCCGCGAGTCGGCGTCGGTCTTTCCGCACCGCTCGCAGGTGTAGCCGGTCCGCTCCAACGCGATCTTCCTCGCCCGGCGCCACGCCGGAGTTGTGCCGCCGCTGATGACGCGGCTCGCGATCGCCTCGCGCTGGTGCTCCTCGCAGCGGCTCTTGCCCGGGATCGCGTATTTCGGGCACCCGATCCCCGAGGGCAGGCGCTCGATGCAGGGGCGCACGGCTGGCATGGCGGCCAGCGTGCCCGCCCGCTCGGTCAGATCGGGCTACGGTGCCAGCGTGCCACGCGGCGACCACATCCATCCGACGCCGCTCGGACCCCGCGAGCGCGCCGCCCTCGCTGCAATCGAGGCCACGCCGGCATGACGATCAGCGAGCTCGCCCGCAGCCTCGGCGTCGAGCGCGCGCGCCAGATCGTGACCCGGCTTGATCGCGGCCGGGTGCGGCGCGAGCGCGGCTAGCCGGCACAAGCCGCTCTACGCTGCAGCGACCGTGCTATCGGGCGGAGACAGCTTCCCGGCCGGCTTCGATCAGTACTTCGAGCTGAGCCGCGGAACCGGCAACGAGGCGTTCTTCGGCCGCAACGTCCTGCGTGGCCTGGTCGTGGGGATTCGCGAGCACGTCGCAAGCCATGAGGCGCGGCGCTCGTGGCGACGACAGCCCGCGTTGATCGGCTGCTCGCCGTGGTGCACCGACCACGAGCTTCTCCGTGCGCTCCAGCAGCTCCACGTCTGCGTAGTGATCAGGAAGTGGCCCCGGAAGATGTCGCGTAGCCTGGAACGGCTTGAGCAGTTCAACCGGGACCGCGCGGGTTTCCCCCTGCGGGCGTTCCCCGATCTAGCGCTGCACGCGCCGAGAGTCGACGGCGCACCTGCCGTCATCGGCCCGGGAGGCCCGGACAACGACATCTATCTGTCGCCGTTCCGGACGCTCGGCTTCCGCGAGATCGCCGGCCGCGGTGGCCCGATGGCGCACGCGAAGTTGGCGCTGCTCGGTGACCTCTGGCACCACGACGAGGGCGCCGAAGGCGAGATCGGCGACTTCGTCGGCTTCAGCCCGCGCCGCCTGTGGGTGTCATCGGCCAACTTCACCTACGGCTCCCGGGGCCACCTGGAGTTCGGCTTCTGGACGGATGACGAGGCCCTGGTGCAGGGTGCCGAGCGGTTCATCGTGGCGCTGATCGGCGCGTCGGAGCAGTTGCAGGCCGAATCGGACGCGTTCGAGCCGGACCTCGCCGAGGGCGAGCTCGACATGGAGGCGATCGCCGAGTACGCCGCTGAATTCGGTGCGTGGGGCGACGAGGACGACGAGGGAGAGGGTGGTGCCGAGCCGTTGCGGCCGTGAGGCGAAGTGGAATAGGCAGGAATCGGCCGCGACGTCAGGGTTGGGTGGGCGAGCACGACTGCTAGTCGCCGGCGCGGTACAGCCGGGTCGTCAGCGCGCGACTCATCAACGCGATGGCCGGGTCGATGTCCTCGTGCTCGGAGGCAGCTGCCGTGCCGTGCAGCGCCTTGTTGCGCGCGCTGCGCAGGCGTCCGAGGAGTGCCCGGTCGTCGTCGATAACAGGCACGCCCTCTTCGGCGAGCACGTATTCCAGCCGGGGGATCAGCGGCGGCTGGTTGAGGAACTGTCTCAGGACCCCGTCGACGCGCGCCGCCTTGTCTTCCGTTAGTCCGCCGGCTGCGCGGTCGATGATCGCGTCGACCTCGCCGCGGTCGAACAGCTTGGGCGGGTTGCGCTTGCCCACATAGAACTCGATCGCCTCCCACAGGGCGCCGAGGCGCTGGACAGGATCATCCGCCGTCACCGCCCGCAGCAGGGCCACCAGGGCCTGCTGGTCGCCGGGCGGCAGCTCCGCCGGCAGCGACGGCTGCATCCAGCTGGCGTCGGGCGAGAGCGTGACCTCCCCGGAGCCGCGACGCACCGTTGTGTCCCTACGCCACCAGCGCCGCTGTCCGCTGACGGCGAGCACACCGACGCCCTCGCGCCGCTGGACCATGACCCGCGTCGGCGCGCGTTCGTACTCCTGCAGGCTCCCATGGGGCGTGTGCGACCACGAGTAGCGCAGCCGAGTCGTCAGCCAGGCCGTCGCGGTGTCGATGAACGCCAGGCCCTCGCCCTCGGCGTCGTAGGGCAGGCTCGCCACCACAGCGACGCGGGCGAACGCTGGAGCATCGGCCACCGGGTCGCTGAACGTCGGCCCTAGCGGTGGGGAGAACCGGCGCAGCATCTCCTGCCCGGCGTCCGCGTCGATGAACTCGACGACCCCGACGCGCACGGTCCCGCGGACCCGGATGCCGTCGACCGGCGCGAGCACCCACCACGGTTCGACTGGCCGCTCGTCGAGGCCGTGGATGTTGATCCTGTCGGGGGCGAAGCCGGCCGAACGCGCCGCCGCGTGGACGAGCTCCTGCGGCGTTAGGTTCTGGATCAGCATCGCCGGCATCTTGCTCTCGTCCAGCATCAGTCCGGAGCGCAAGGACACGGCCACGCTGCCGTCGTCGGCGGGCTCTGCTTCGACGACCTTTCCGCTCGTCACCAGGTCGCCGCCGATAGTCACCTCGGCCGGCGCGGACCAGTCTGCCGGCGACCGCTCAATGTCCTCGGCGGAGACGGTGCCGCTGGCGGTGTCGGGCTCGTTGATCGCGGTCGTGAACCGGCCATCGCTCACCTCGAACGACACCGAGCCGATCGTGATCCTGAACGGATCGTCCTCGGAGTGGTCGGACATCGCACCGGACGCTATCGCCGCTCGCCCCGGGGGTGGAGATCCACCGAGGGGGTATACGATCTGTATAGTCTCTGGCTCAACGACGGCTCCCTGGACCCATCGCCGACTGGCTAGGGCCCCTCGGAGCAGAAGGAGCGTGGTGCACATGAGCACCGATGCGCTGTCGGCTATCAACGCCGACGAGATCGCCGCCAAGAAGCAGTCCTCGGACGAGGACTTCGACAAGGTGGTTAACGTCCTGTTCGCCGAGCACGCCAACAAGGCGGACTTGCTCAACGAGGACGGCAAGATCGACCTGGCGGTGTTGGACGGGCGGATCTACGACAACATCAAGACGAAGCACGTCGAGAAGATCAAGCCGCCCGACGACGAGGACGATCGCCGCAGCCCGACGAAGAGCTCGACGAAGGACGAGCTGACTGCCGCGGTCTTCACCGCGGGCCCGACGATCGCCGACGCCGAGATGAACGAGGTCATGAAGGCGGTGTACGGGAAGTGCCAGAGCACCGTCTGGAACCGAACGCAGACCGGCAAGCGCGGAGCGATCCAGAAGCTCCTCGACAGCGACAACCTGGTGCTGATCCACGGGAAGGTGTTCCGCAACGACAACCCGATCAAGGACGGCATCTACGTGTCGACGCACGAGGAGGTCCTCGTGCGTGAGTACTGGGGCCCGCGGCTCGCGAAGCTCCAGAAGCTCACGGACTCGTTCCAGGACGACTACGCGATGATGAAGGAGCGCGTCCCGGCGGGCGTCGAGGCGTCGGTCCGCGCGGTCCTCGAGTCCGCGTTCATCGAGGCCACGGCCAAGCTCCCGGTGCCCACGCTCGGCACAGGCGACGCCAACGGCCGGAAGGCTCTGGAGAAGTAGGAGATTCGGGAAGGTCGGCGCGCCGTCAGGTGCGCCGACCTCTCGACAGACCATGTCCAGCACCGAAGCCACATCGACGCGCCACGTCCTACGCAAGGCGATTGAAGCGCACCCGGGCATCACCGAGAAGGAACTCGGCGATCTGACCGGCTTCAGCACGAGCAAGTTGACGCCCAGTCGGATCCGCCTTTGGGAGGCTGGCGTGGTCGAGCCAACCACCGAGGCGGGGTGGCGACAGGCGATGATCAGCCGCGTGAAGGACGTCGGCTGGCAAATCGTCGGTCCCGGGCGTCGTGACGAGGTAGCGACGCGCGCCAAGACACGCCAGAAGCGAAACGCAAAGTCCGCGGAGGAGCGCGCGCGGCGCGTGGCCGAGGACCTCGCGGACCCTGTCGTGTTCCGCCTCGTTCAGCAGCTGACGCGGGACAAGCCGGCGCAGACCCAGGCGGGCCAACGCCGGCGGGAGCGCACGCTACGCCAGAAGGAGATGGAGGCAAAGGCCGACGCCAAGCGCGCCGAGCGCGAGAAGCGGGCCAGCGCGGACTTCAAGAAGAAGCTCGCCCTCCTGTGGGACGCCCGCTCCACGGTCGCCGCGATCGACCAGCACCTGATCGAGGAGCGCGCCCGCGTCGCCGAGGATAGGGCGCGCAAGATCAGCAACGTGGACTGGGCGATCGCCCTGCGCGACGTCGTCATGATCCTGCAGTCCCTCGGGAGCATCTGGCGCAACATTCGCGACCTAGGTGACGACCTCCCCTGCCCGGTGTGCGGAGCCCCGCAACAGCATGACGAGCGCCACCTGAAGCCGTTCGCGATCGAAGGGGAGGCAGAGGAGATCGTCGTC
This sequence comes from uncultured Thermoleophilaceae bacterium, assembly GCA_963826165.1. Classification (GTDB taxonomy): domain Bacteria; phylum Actinomycetota; class Thermoleophilia; order Solirubrobacterales; family Thermoleophilaceae; genus JACVRW01. The sequence continues at coordinate 8,279 of CAWGWC010000004.1, forward strand.
GACGCCGAGGTGGTCAGCACGTAGAACTTCCGGCGCCCCGCGCCGGTGGGGTGAGCTACCGCATCGTCGCGCTGCGGCCACATCACCTATGTGATTTGTCCGCCTCCGCTGCCGGTGCAACCCGCCGACGAGGCTGCCCTCGTCGGCGGGCACCTCACCTCCTCGCGGATCGTGGAGGTCTCTGGGAGCGCTATACGCCGCTGCCGGGGAAGTAGCAGTGCATGAGCGTCGAACCGCGCGTCCTCGTCAGCCTCACTGGGCGGCAAGGACGACGTGCTCGCGTCCAAAGCCGAGGGGTCTCCTGAGGCTCGACCCCGAAGCAGCGGCGAACGACAGCGTCGAGCGCCGCCTCGTCCCGGCGCCCGGCGTTGTCGTCTGCTGGCGTCTTTTCGCTCACGCCGCACCCCTCCCTTCGTTCTCGTCTAGCTCCGACACCTGGCCGGTCGGATCGCCGCCCGCCGGGGTCGCGTCGTCACGCGGCCTCCTCGCTCTGCTCCTGCCAGGAGCGCGGAGGCTCCTCGGCTTCGCCCTTCCAGGGGCGGTCCCTGTGCCACGGGACCTCGAGCGACGAGCGCAGCAGCTCGGCCGAGAACAGAGCCGGGGGCTCGGAGGCAGCCGGCGCCGGCTGCCTGCCGAACGCCCCGTCCTCGCTGGTGATCTGGACCCACTGACCGAGCTGGTGGAGCTGCCACTCATCCGCCTTCGCCTCGGCGAGCAGCCGCTCGGCCTCCCGCCGCTTCTCCTGAGCGGGCTCCAGCCGTCCGCGTAGGTCGGCGAGCCACTCGTCCTCGCGCTCACGCACCAGCTCGATCACGGCGTCGGCGACCTCGCCGAACACCATCACCCCGGCCCACAGCCGTTCCTCGCTGCGGCGCGTGCCGCTTGCCGTTGCTCGCGCGGGGTGCGGGCGTCCTTGACCGACCCAGGGCGTCCCGTCGCGCTGCGCCTGGCGCAGCTGGCGCTCGTGCTGCCGATCCTCGTCGCGAAAGCGGGTATTGACGGCATCCAGCGCCGCCAGCTCGGCGGCGATCTGATTGCGTACCCGCAGCTGCTCTGCCCGGAGCTCGTCGAGTTCGGGCCAGAGACCCTCGGGCAGCCAGTTCGCTGAGGTGGAGTGGCCACGGAGCTGCTCGCGGACGGCCCTGGCCGCGTCCGCGCTTGGCGGAGACAGCGGTAGCACTAGCGGTCCTTGCTGTTGATGGTCAGTCATGGCTTCTCCTATTCGTTTTGGCTCGGTTTCCTGGCCCTCACGAGGCCACCTTCCGGGGCGCGTTGACCGTGAACGGCGGGTCGCCTCGCTTCCAGCGAGCGGATGCGCTGACCGGCTGACGCTTGGGCTCGAGCTCAACCCGAAGCGGCGGCAGGGGGATGCCGTGCCATAGGTCGCGGTTGAGGAAGGTGTAACACCAGCCGGCGGCGCGTGTTATCAGGGCTCGCTTGTGCTTTCGCGGGAAACCGATGCTCAGACTGCAAATAGAGTCGCGCCGAGCTCCGGGCCCGGGTTGACGATCCCGCCCCGCAAGGCCGGCGGCACGTGCGTGGGGTTCACACCTTGAGGACCGGACCCTGAACCGGCCGCGGAGCCATCAGCCAGGCGCACGAAGAGCTGCGAAGCAGGATCCAGCGCGGCGAAAAGGTGCGAATCGGTTTTGAACGAGCGCAAGCCGACGGCCGGACTCGAACCGGCGACATCCTCTTTACGAGAGAGGTGCTCTACCAACTGAGCTACGTCGGCGCTCAGGGGGACGAGTGTAGCCCGGCTCGGCACTCATCCCGGCGGTGGAGATTGTCGTTGCCCGGACGCTCAAGCAGCGCACGAGAGGCCTCGCGCTCAGGCGCCGGCCGCCCGATGGCTGGGCGCTCGCCTTTCCCCGGTGCCGGTCGGTCCACACCTTCGGTATGCGCTTTCCGATCGACGTTGTTTTCCTCAATGCGCGGGGTGAGGTGGTCCGGGTTGTCCGCGGTCTGGCGCCGCGGCGCATCGCTTCCTGTGGGGCGGCGCACAGCCGTCATCGAGACTCGCGCTGGCCAGGGTGAGATAATCGTCGCGATGGCCGAACAGCGCTCCAGCAAGCTCGCGGCTGCTCTCGATCCGAGGCAGCCGATCTATCGCGACAGCTACAACGAGTACTTCGTCTTCCTGCTCTCGGTGGGTGGCGCTGTCGCCGGCACCCAGGTGCCCCTCTACATCCTCATGGCGATCACCGGGATCTGGAACGTCGCGATCTTCGTCGGCGCCTGCGTGATCTTCGAGCTCGCCGTCATCTTCGGGCTCGCGCGGCCTCAGATGAAGGCTCAGGAGCGCGTCGGCTGGGTCCTCCTGTGGAGCTTCGCCACGGCGATCATGGCCGTGCTCTTCTACTACCTCGTCGCCGAGCCGACCCTCTGACCCTCTAGGCGCCCGGGCCCGCCAGCGCCGCGAGCCGGAAGCCCAGCGCCGACAGCGCCAGGTCCTCGCTCACGTTCAGCTCCAGCGACTGGCGCACCTCCTCGCAGCGCTCCGCCGCCTCGCGCAGCCGGCGAGGATCGCGCGAGCGAGCCCGGTCGAGCAGCGAGCTGTCGCGGTCAACGCCAGCACGGCATCCGGCGCATCCTCGGCCGCACACACCAGATCCCGAAACGCCAGCGAGGCCAGCATCAGCGACAGGTCGAGCGACTCGGTTCGCGCCCGGCGCCCGTCGCGCTTGGCCGCGTCCTCGAACTCGCGCTCGATCGCCCGGCGCTCGCGGCCCTTGGGCTCGATCTCGAGTCGCTCGGCAGCCACCCCGGCCAGCTCCTCCTCGGCCGCCAGCCGGCGCGTCTCGGCGCGTTCCAACAACGGGCGCCAGGGCTCGACCGCCACCACCGGGTCGTCACCGCCGTCGCCCAGCGCCGCCGCCACGAACGCGTCCACCTCGGCGCGCACCTCCACACCCTCCGGCGACGCCAGATACAGAGCTCGCGCGGCGTTCCCCAAAGCCAATCGAGCGCAAGAAAGAGCCTGCTCGGCCGGCGCTCCCGCCGCCTCCAGCGAAGCGGCAATCCGCGCCGCCGGCAACGGCTCGAAGCGCACCGCCTGGCAGCGCGACACCACGGTGTCGAGCACGCGTCCGATCGCGTCCGTCAGCAGGATCAGATGCACGAACGAGGCCGGCTCCTCCAACGTCTTCAGGAGCCGGTTGGCCACCTCGTCGTTCATGGTGTCCACCCGCTCCAGGACGAACACGCGCCGCGCGGCCTCGAAGGGCGTTCGCGTGGCCGCCGACACCACCGGCCCCTCCACGTCGTCCACGCGCATCACGTGAGCACCACTCGGCCGCACCCAGGTGAGATCGGGATGCACCCCGTGAGCCACGCGCAGCCGGACCTCCTCGGGATCGGCAGCATCGAAGGCCAGCAGCTCGGCCGCGAACGCCCGCGCCACCGTCCGCTTGCCCACCCCGGCGGGCCCGTGGAACAGATACGCGTGCGAGGGCTGCGAGCGCAGCGCGTTCGCCAGCACGATCCGGGCCTGCGGGTGGTCCGCGGTCCCGTCGAGCACGTCCGCGCTCACGCCGAGGCCCCCGCCCGGGCCGCCTCGACCTCGGCGACCACGTCGGCATGGATCTCGGACGGAGAGCGGGTGGCGTCGATTCGCCGCCAGCGCTCGGGCTCCGCCTCGATCAGCCGCTCGTACGCCGCCAGCACCGCCTCCTGCAGCTCCTCGCCCTCGTCCTCGAAGCGGTCGGTCTCCCCCGTCCGGCGCCCCGCGTCCGCCACCGAGATGTCGAGCAGGAAGGTCAGGTCGGGCGCCAGGCCGCGCGAGGCGAAGCGGTTGACCGCGGCCACGTCGTCCATGCCCAGCCCGCGCGCTCCTCCCTGGTAGGCGAGCGAGGAGTCGAGGAAGCGGTCCGACACGACCACGCGACCGGTGGCGAGGGCCGGCAGGATCACGTCGGCCACCAGCTCGGCCCGCGCGGCGGCGAACAGGAGCGCCTCGGCCTCGAGTGAGAGAGGCACGTCGCCATCCTTCAGGATCGCGCGGACGCGCTCGCCCGCCTCGGTGCCGCCCGGCTCGCGCACGCCGAGCGCGTCGGAGCCCAGCGACTCGGTGAGCAGACGCGCCTGGGTGGTCTTCCCCGAGCGGTCGATTCCCTCGAAGGTCACGAACAGTCCTCGCACGGCAGCGAATCTAGTACGCGCACAGGCTTACCGAACCCTTACCCGCCGCTGGCGTGCCGTTGGGCGGCCGGAACGCATGCTGCCTATCGACCTTGAAGCGAGCGAAGGGAGCAGCATGAAGAGAGTCCTGACACTGAGCCTGGCCGTCGCCCTGTTCGGCATCCTGGCCGCGGTGGTGGTGGCCGGAGTGGGGCAGGATCCGTCCTCGAGCACCGTGGGGACGACGACGACCGAGGACGGCACGACCACGGCCGAGGACCGCACCACCACGACTGAGGCCGAGGACCGGGGTCGAGACGATCGTCCTCGGAACGACGACGACAACCGGCCCGGCGACATCTCCGGCCCGTGTGACGAGGCCGAGCACGCGAACGATCCGCGCTGCGCGGGCGTCGTGAACCCGAAGCCGGCGCCGACGGGTCAGCCGAATGGCGGCGTGGACATCTCCGGCCCCTGCGACGAGGCCGAGCACGCCAACGATCCGCGCTGCACCGGCGTGGGCGGGCGTGTCGAGGATGACCGAGGCCACGACGACGATCGCGACGATCACGGAGGCGACCGCGAGGACAACTCCGGTCCCGGCAACGCCGAGGATCGCGGCCACGAGAACCGCGTCGACAACTCCGGCCCCGGCAACGCCGAGGACCACAGCGGCGGCTTCGAGGTCGACAAGAGCGACGACTTCGACGACGACCACAGCGGGTCGGGCTCCGGCGACTCGAGCGGCTCCGGCTCCGGCCACAGCGGCGGCGACGACAGCGACGACGACTACGACGACGACAGCTCGGGCTCCGGTTCGGGCGGCGACGACGACTGAGCCACAGACGGCTCGCGGGTGGAGCGGCCGCCGGGACCGGTGTCCCGGCGGCCCAACCCGCCCTAGCATTGAGCAGATGGCCACGGGCAGGCGAACCGTCCTGATGGTCGAGGACGAAGCTTCGATCACCGAGCCGCTGCAAGCGGCCCTCGAGAGCGAGGGCTTCCTCACCGAGGTGGCCCGCACCGCGGCCGAGGCCGAACGCCTCGCCGCCGAGAGCGAGCCCGACCTCGTCCTCCTCGACGTCATGTTGCCCGACGGCTCGGGCTTCGACGTCTGCCGCGCCCTCCGCGCTCGATCCAACACCCCGATCATCATGCTCACGGCGCGGGGCGAGGAGACCGACCGCATCGTCGGACTCGAGCTCGGCGCCGACGACTACATCGTCAAGCCGTTCAGCGCCCGCGAGGTGGCCGCGCGGATCAGGGCCGTCCTGCGCCGCGCCGAGCAGCCCTCGGCCGAGCGAGAGAAGCCGCAGGAGCCGATCGAGGTCGGCCCGCTGAAGCTCGATCCCGGCCGCCGCACCGCAACCCTCGACGCAACCGAGCTCGACCTCACCCGCCGCGAGTTCGAGCTGCTCGAGCTGCTGATGCGCGAGGCCGGCACGGTGGTCACGCGCGAGCGGCTGATCGACGAGGTCTGGGACACCAACTGGTTCGGCTCCACGAAGACGCTCGACGTGCACGTGTCGAGTCTGCGCCGCAAGCTCGGCGACGACTCCACCGACCCGCGCTTCATCCACACCGTCCGCGGGGTGGGCTTCCGCTTCGCGGCGGCCGACGAGCTCACATGAGCCTTCGCGCCCGCCTGCTCCTCGCCTTCGCCTACGTGCTCGTTCTGGTGATCGTCGCCCTGGAGGTGCCGCTGGCGCTCAACCTCTCCAAGCGCGTGGACGCCGAGATCAGGAGCGAGGCCCAGGGCCAGGCGCAGCTGCTGGCCGCGGGAGCGTCGGGGCGGCTGGAGGATCGAGACCAGCTCCAGTCGCTCGTGGAGAGCTCGGACGAGGATCTCGGCGGGCGAGTGATCGTGGTGAACGAGAACGGCGCGCTGCTGGCGGACTCGGAGCGCGAGGGGGCCCGGGGCGACTACTCGAGCCGCCCGGAGATCGCCCGCGCGCTCGACGGCCGCGCCTCCCAGGGCGAGCGCCGCAGCAACGACCTCGACCAGGACCTCCTCTTCACCGCCGTGCCGATCGTGGTCGAGGGCCAGCCGGCCGGCGCGGTGCGGGTGACCCAGAGCGTCGAGGCCGTGAACACCGAGGTGCGAAACGACGTGATCGCCCTCATCGGCGTGGGCATCGTCGCGCTGCTGCTCGGCCTGGGCGTGGCCTGGCTGCTGGCCGGGTCGCTGGCCAAGCCGCTGCGCAACCTCGCCGCCAGCGCCCGGCGGGTGGCCGGAGGCGATCTCGACGAGCGAGCGACGGTCACCGGCTCCACCGAGCAGCAGGAGGTGGCCACGGCGTTCAACGACATGACCGGCCGGCTCGGGCGCTCGCTCACCGCCCAGCGCGAGTTCGTGGCCAACGCCTCGCACCAGCTGCGAACTCCGCTCACCGGCCTGCGTCTGCGGCTGGAGGCGGCCGCGGCGAAGTCGGATCAGCCCGCCGTCCGGGACGAGCTGGCGGCCGCCGAGCACGAGACCGAGCGGCTGGCCCGCCTGCTCTCCGAGCTGCTCACGCTGGCCGGCGAGCGCGAGCGGCCGCCCGCCGAGCCCGTCGACGTGAGCGAGGCGACCGCCGCCGCCTGCGAGCGCTGGCTCGCGCCCGCGCAACGCAGCGGTCACGAGCTCGTCATCGACGAGGGCGACCCGATCGAGGTGCGCAGCTCGCCCGAGGACCTCGCCGCCATGCTCGACAACCTGATCGAGAACGCTCTGCACTACTCCCCCGCGCGCACGCGGGTGACGATCGGGTGGCGAGTGGAGGGCGGACGGGTGCGGATCGGGGTCGCGGACGAGGGCCCGGGAATCGACGAGAGCGAGCGTGAGCAGGTGTTCGAGCGCTTCTACCGCGGCTCGGCCAGCCGCGACGGCGCGCCGGGCACGGGGCTGGGCCTGAACGTGGTGGAGGCGCTGGCGCAGCGCTGGGACGGCGAGGCCACCCTGAGCAACCGGCCCGAGGGCGGCGCCCGCGCGGAGATCGTGCTGCCGGCCCACAGCTCCTTACCCGCAGCTGACCCGCAACTCGACGAGGCCTTACCGAGGCGGGGCTAGGTTGAGAGAGCGATGAACGCGAGACGAATCGCCGTGGGCGCCGCCCTCCTGATCGCCGGCCTGGCCGCCGCGGTGGGCATCGGCCTGCTGGCCAACACGATCTCGGGCGACAGCGTGGGGCTGTCGGCCGAGCCGCTGAGCGCGGGCGACACGCTGGCGCCGCCGGAGGAGTCCGGTCCGAGCCCGGCGCAGCGGGCCGAGCGCCGGGCGGAGCGCAGGCGTGCGGCACGCCGCCGCGCCGCCGAGCGCCGCCGAGCCGCCGCGCGCAGGGAGCGGCGGCGGGCCCAGCAGCAGGCCACGGCACCAGGCGACGACGGCGACCGCGACACCGACGGCACCCGCGCCAACAGCTCCCCCGGCCGACGACAACGGCGGCGACTTCGATGCACCCGAAGCCGGCGACGACAACAGCGGCCAGGGTCGCGGCCGCGGCCGCTCCGACGGCGACTCCGGCAGCGACAACTCGGGCAGCGGCTCGTCGGACGACAACTCGGGCAGCGGCTCGAGCGGCAGCGGCTCGGACGACTTCGACGACGACTGAGCGGCCTTCTGGCGCTAACCCGTTCCGGTGCTCTCTGCGGGTCGAGATCGGGATGCGCAGCGACCGGAGGTTAAGGCGCGGCCACCAGCGGCCGACAAGACTCCTGGGTGCAATCTGCATTGAGAAAGCTTCTGCTGGCAGGCCTGTCCGGCATGGCGCTGTGGAGCGCAGCGGCGATGATCGTGACTGAGCCCGCCCGTAGTCAGGTGAGTCCTGACGTCACTGTCTTCGCGCCCAGCTACTTCTCGAGCGCGGAGTTGGACGAGTCGATCCGGTTTTCCTGGTCTGCGCGGAACAGCCAGGACTTCTTCGCGGTGGTCTTCAACCAGCACCGCTCGTTCGGGTGGGAAACGAGCCAGTATCAGTCTCGCCAAACGGTGCTGTCCAGCATCTACCTGGCACCGGAAGATGTCGGCCTGACCCCCGGTACCTGGTACTGGCGGATCTGTTACGGCTGGAACGACGACCCAAGCACGTGCTACTTCGATGACGACATTCGGTCGCTTGAGGTAGAGGAGGCGGAGCCTTTCCTCTCACTTGCAGACGCTCGCTCGGTCGCTCGGAGAATCGCGCGACGGAGATGGGGCGTACGCACGCGTGCGCGGTGCGCACGAGTATCCGACTCGCGAGCCTTGTGTCGCGTGACCTGGCGTCGGGGTAGCCGTCGCGTTGCCCGCTACTTGCGGCTTCGCCTCGACGCGGACGGCTACTTCTACACGAGCTAGTCGCACTCGGGGAAGCGGCTAAAGTGCCGCCCCCATGAAGGCACTCGTCACCGGCGGCGCCGGCTTCATCGGCTCGAACCTCGTGGACGCCCTCGTCGAGCGGGGTGACGAGGTCACCGTTCTCGACGACATCTCCACCGGCAAGCGCGAGAACCTCGACCAGGCGAAGGGCAACGGCGCCGAGCTGGCCGAGGTCGACATCCGCGACGCAGCCGCCGTCGACGAGCTGATCGGCCGCGCCAAGCCCGACGCCATCTTCCACCTCGCCGCCCAGATCGACGTGCGCAAGTCGGTCTCCGATCCGGCGCTCGACGCCGCCATCAACGTCGGTGGCACGGTCAACGTGCTCAGGGCCGCCTCAGCGCACGGACGTGCAGCGCGTCATCAACACCTCCACCGGCGGCGCCATCTACGGCGAGGGCCAGGTGCTGCCCGCGCCCGAGGACCACCCGGTCGCCCCCGAGGCCCCCTACGGCCTGAGCAAGTTCTGCGCCGAGCAGTACTGCGAGCTCTTCCGAAGGCTCCACGGCCTCAACACGGTCTCGCTCCGCTACGGCAACGTCTTCGGCCCCCGCCAGGACCCGCTCGGCGAGGCCGGCGTGATCGCCATCTTCTGCGGCGCGCTTCTCGAAAACCGAACGCCGAAGATCTTCGGCGACGGCGAGCAGACGCGCGACTACGTCTTCGTCGGCGACGTCGTGGACGCGAACCTCAGGGCCGCCGACGCGCCCGCCAACGGCCCCATCAACATCGGCCGCGGCGTTCAGACGAGCGTGGTCGACATCGTCGACGCCCTCGCCCGTCACTCCGACAACGGCTTCCGCGCCGACCACGCCCCGGAGCGCCCCGGCGAGGTTCAGCACATCTACCTCGACACCTCTCGCGCGCGCGAGGAGCTCGGCTGGGAGGCCAAGGTCGATCTCGACGAGGGCCTCGACCTCACGCTGAACTCGCTCAAGCGATGACCACCGAACCTCACCTGCTCGGCCCGGGCGAGGGCGAGGACATCGGCGGTCGCATCCGGATCAAGTGCGTGAGCGACGGCCTGGTCCTCACCGAAACCACGGGCGCGGGCTCCACCGAGCCGCACATCCATCACCACCACGCCGACGGCTTCCGCGTCCTCGAGGGCGAGCTCACCGTCCTGCTCGGCGACGAGGAGCACCTGCTCGCCCCCGGCGACTTCGCGCTCGCTCCGCCCGAGCTCGTCCACCGCTACCGCACCGACGGCGCTCGCTGGCTCAACATCCACGCGCCCGGCTGCGGCTTCGAGGAGTGGCTGCGCCGCAGCGACCCGGAGTTCGACCAGCACGACCCACCGGAAGACGGCGGCCTGCCCGCTACCGAGGGCCTCCTCCGACGCGGCGGCGAGGGCCACCCCGTCACCCCCGGCCCGGGCGCGAACGGGTTGATCCTCGCCGGCGCGGACGACGGGCTCGGCTCCGTCTCACTGGTGGAGTTCGAGCTCGACCCCGGCGCCCCCGGGCCGCCGCCCCACATGCACGAGAAGCTCACCGACTCCTTCTACGTGCTCGAGGGCACCCTCACCGTGCTCCTGGGCGACGAGCAGCACGAGGCCGGCCCCGGCAGCTACGCCTTCGTGCCGCCGGGCAACCGGCACACGGTCTCGAACCCGGGCGACGAGCCCGTTCACTTCCTCAACCTCACCGTTCCCGGCGGCCTCGAGCGCTACCTGCGCGAGCTCGCTGCGGCCGACCCGTCGGAGTTCCCGGCGATCGCCGCTCGCAACGACGTTCTCCTCGCATAGAGCGGGCACAACATGTAGTGGTCGGGGAAGGACTCGAGCACTAGAGGTAGTAGAATTAGCTGTCTTGTGCACTGTCCGTTCTGCTCATCAGACAGCACCCGCGTGGTCGACTCCCGGCTGGCCGAGCCGAGCGGCGACGCCGTCCGGCGCCGGCGCGAATGCGAGCAGTGCGGCAACCGCTTCACCACCTACGAGCGGGCCGAGGAGCCGGGCGTGACCGTGCTCAAGCGCGGCGGTCGCCAGGAGCGCTTCGATCGTCAGAAGCTTCTGCGTGGGTTGGTGAGAGCGGCCAACAAGCGGCCGGTGTCCGACGAGCAGCTCGAGCGGCTGGCGGAGTCGATCGCGGCGCAGGTGCGCCGCGGCGGGCCCGAGGTCGAGGCCGGCACGATCGGCGATCTGGCCGAGCGCGGGCTGGCCGCTCTGGACCCCGTGGCGGCCATCCAGTTCGCCTCGGTCTACCGCAATCTCGCCGATCTCGACGAGCTCGAAGCGGTGGTCCGGCGCTTCAAGGAGGAGCCCCTTCCGGGCAGCGATCAGCTCGCTCTCGAGGGCTCCTCCGTTCCGTCCGACGCGAAGAGAAACATCGGTCGTTCCCCCTTGGGGGCGTCCCAGAAAGCCGTAAGAGCGAGGAGAAGTCATGCCAGACAGCCGTAGCGCCGCCGCCCCGATCACCGCCGCCGATGGCGGGGTCAGCGTTCCCAGGCGCTTCACGGAAGACGGCGTGCACCCGTTCGACTGCATCGAGTGGGAGATCCGCGACGCCCTGATCGGCGACCCGGACGCCCCCGCCTTCGAGCAGCGCGGCGTGGAGTTCCCGGCGAGCTGGTCGCAGAACGCCACCAACATCGTCGCCCAGAAGTACTTCCGCGGCCGCGCCGACTCGCCCGAGCGTGAGCGCTCGGTCAGGCAGATGATCGGCCGCGTGGCCGGCACCATCGCGACCTGGGGTCGTGAGGGCGGCTACTTCGCCACGGACGAGGACGCGTCGGCCTTCGAGGACGAGCTCACCCACATCCTGCTCCACCAGATGGCGGCCTTCAACTCGCCGGTGTGGTTCAACGTGGGCTTCGAGGAGAACCCGCAGTGCTCGGCCTGCTTCATCCTGTCGGTCGAGGACGAGCTCGAGTCGATCCTCGACTGGAACACCAAGGAGGGCAAGATCTTCCGCGGCGGCTCGGGCTCGGGGATCAACCTGTCGCGCATCCGGGCTTCCAAGGAGCACCTGTCGAAGGGCGGGCTCGCTTCAGGCCCCGTCTCGTTCATGCGCGGCGCCGACGCCTGGGCCGGCACGATCAAGTCGGGCGGCAAGACGCGGCGCGCGGCCAAGATGGTCGTGCTCGACATCGATCACCCGGACATCGCCGACTTCATCTGGTGCAAGGCGCACGAGGAGGAGAAGGCGCTCGCGCTGCGCGACGCCGGCTTCGACATGCGGCTCGACTCCGAGCACTTCGCCTCGATCCAGTACCAGAACGCCAACAACTCCGTGCGCGTCACCGACGAGTTCATGGAGCGCGCCGAGCGCGGCGAGGAGTGGGAGCTCACCGCGCGCGTGGACGGCGCCCCCGTCGACCGTGTCAAGGCGGACGGGCTGCTCGAGCAGATCGCCGACGCCGCGTGGCGCTGCGCCGATCCGGGCGTCCAGTACGACACCACCATCAACGAGTGGCACACGTGCCCGAACTCGGGTCGCATCAACGCGTCCAACCCGTGCTCGGAGTACATGCACGTGGACGACTCGGCCTGCAACCTCGCCTCGCTGAACCTCATGAAGTTCCGGCGCGCCGACGGCACGTTCGACGTCGAGTCGTTCGAGCACGCGGTCGACGTGGTGATCCTGGCTCAGGAGATCGTGGTCGGGCCGTCCTCGTATCCGACCGAGGAGATCGGCGAGAACGCGCGCGCGTTCCGTCAGCTCGGGCTCGGCTACGCCAACCTCGGCGCGCTGCTGATGGCCAACGGCGTGGCCTACGACTCGGACGAGGGCCGCGGCCTGGCCGGCGCCATCACCGCGCTGATGACCGGTCGCGCCTACCGCACCTCGGCCGAGGTGGCGGGCGCGCTCGGGCCGTACGAGCGCTACGCCGAGAACGCCGACCCGCACATGCACGTGATGCGCAAGCACCGTCACGCGGCGTACGAGATCGACGACTCGCTGGCCACCGACACGGAGCTGCTCGCCGCGGCGCGGCGGGCGTGGGACGAGGCCGTGGACACCGGCGCGGCCAACGGCTACCGCAACGCTCAGGCCACCGTGCTCGCGCCCACGGGAACGATCTCGTTCCTGATGGACTGCGACACCACGGGCATCGAGCCCGACTTCTCGCTCGTCAAGTACAAGGAGCTGGTGGGCGGCGGGCTGATGACGATCGTCAACCGCACGGTGCCGCTGGCGCTGCAGACGCTCGGCTACTCGGCTGATCAGGTCGCGGCCATCGAGGCGCACCTGGCCGACAACGCCACCATCGTGGGCGCGCCCGGGCTGGCCGAGGAGCACATGTCGGTGTTCGACGTCGCCGTCGGTGAGCGGGCCATCTCGGCCCTGGGCCACGTGAGGATGATGGCCGCGGCGCAGCCGTTCCTCTCGGGAGCGATCTCGAAGACGGTGAACATGCCCGAGTCGGTCACGGTGCAGGACATCGCCGACATCTACACCGAGGGCTGGAAGCTCGGCCTGAAGGCGCTGGCCATCTACCGCGACGGCTCGAAGACCGCGCAGGCGCTGAAGACCGACGCCGGCGACAAGTCCGACGCCGCACTCGAGGCCGAGGCGGTCGAGGTGCTGCCGGCGTCACCGGAGCCCGCGCGCCCGGTGCGTCACCGGATGCCGCGCGAGCGCCAGTCGATCACCCACAAGTTCTCGGTCGGCGGCCACGAGGGCTACATCACCGCGGGCATGTACGAGGACGGCACGCTCGGCGAGGTCTTCCTCACCGACGTGGGCAAGGAGGGCTCGACGATCAAGGGCCTGATGAACGCCTTCGCCACCTCGATCTCGATCGGCCTGCAGTACGGCGTGCCGCTCGAGACGCTGGTGCGCAAGTTCGCCTACATGCGCTTCGAGCCCGAGGGCTACACGGGCAACCCGGAGATCCCGTTCGCCAAGTCGATGCCCGACTACATCATGCGCTGGCTGGCGGCCCGCTTCGGCGACGCCGACCTGCACGAGGAGCTGGGCATCCTCACGCCCGAGGTGCGGGCGCGGAAGGCGTCACAGGAGGCGCTGATGCGGGGCGACACCGCGGGGCCGCCGGAGCCTGCCGCTGAGGCCGCGGCCGACGAGCCGGCGAACGGCAACGGGACCAACGGCCACAGCGGCGGAGCGGCCCCGATCGAGGCCAAGCCGCAGGCACCGGAGGCCGCAGCCGAAGCCCCCGACCTCGGCCCTCACCGACGAGCCCCCGGCCCACCCGGCCAGGCTGCACGGCCTGGAGCTGGGCCCGGCCTGCGCGATGTGCGGAGGCATGATGCAGCGAACGGGCTCGTGCTACACGTGCTCGAGCTGCGGGAACAACACCGGCTGCGGCTGAGCGTCGAGGGTCACGGGACTGTCAGCGGAAACGTCACCAACTGTCAGTACGAACCTCACGGATTGTCAGCCCCCACGAAACTAGTCAGCCACGGCAAGCATCACCGAAGTCCCATGTGCACTGGAAAGCGAACGCGCCGCTGCCGCTCCGGAATGAAGCGGCGGGGACTCGCCGATCCTCCAAGGTCCCCGTGCTAGCGGAAACCTTGTCTCGAGGTTCGTAGCGACAACTTGACGAATCGGAGTCCAAGTCTGCATCATCAAATGACAGGCTGAGGCGCTGGTTTACCGGGTTCAAGTATCCGCGTGATGTCCGCGCCTCGACCGGACCGGAGCTCGGCTTCAATGGCGACCCTGTCTAGACCAGCGTCTGGGAATAGCGTCTGTGCCTCTACGCCCGTTGTTGCTGCGTTAGGCTGTCCGGCGGATGAGATGCGTTGGGCTCGCGCTGTTGATCCTGGCTCTTACGCCCGCTAGCGCCGCGGCTCAGGCGGCGAGCGATTCATCGACGGGTGACCGCGTGGTGATCACGGGTCCGGTCACGATCGACCGCGGCGAGACCGCCGACGATGTGGTGGTGATCGATGGTGACGTGTCGGTTGCGGGGAGGGTCCGCGGGGATCTAGTCGTGGTGAGCGGGAAGCTGAGGATCTCGGGGACAGTGGACGGTGACGTGGCTGCCGTCGCCGAACGCGCGACGCTCGCGCCCGGCGCCCGTGTCGGGGGCGATCTCATCTACGGCGACGAGCGGCCGCTGGTGCCCGCCGGGGCGACGGTCGAAGGCGATATCGACCGCGTGAGCGTCGATGAGATCACCGACCCAGCGGGCTTCATCGGAGCGGCCGCGCTATGGATCGCCGTTTCCGTGTCCGCGCTGATTCTCGGGCTGCTGCTCCTGTGGCTGGCGCCGCGTGCGCTGGAAGCCGCCTTCGCGGCGGCGAGCTCCAGCATCGGCGCGGCGATCGGCTGGGGTTTGCTGCTGTTCTTCGGCCTGCCGATTCTCGCCGTGATCGCCCTAGTGACGCTCGTTGGAATTCCGCTCGGGGTGGCGTTGCTGCTCGCGCTGCTGCCGCTGTACGCAATCGGATATACCACGAGCGCTTGGCTTCTCGGCCGTCGCCTCGTCGGCCCGCCGCGAGGACGTGTGCTCGCCTTTCTCGCTGGGCTAGCCATCCTGCGTGTGCTGGCGATCATCCCCATCGTCGGCGGAATCGTATGGTTCGCCGCCACGGTGGTCGGCCTCGGCGCACTGCTGGTGGCTACCTGGCGAGCGCGGCGCGACTACCCCGAGCGAGCCCGCCCCGCGCCGGTCTGAACGCGCTTCTCGGGAGCGAAGCGCCTCGAAGCGGTTTTTCGTGGGCACGGGAGGCCGGACGAAGTGCACCACCTCGTACTCGACCGACTCGCAGTTCAAGAACCGCGAGGCAACCGGCGCTCGCCAAGCGAGTACCGAGGGAAGGGCAGTTCTCCAGGGTGCGTGTTACAGCCTGGAAGCGTCGCCGTCCGGGATGCACGGCACCGCTCCGTTTCGCGCAATGCAGGAGCCCGCGTCACGGCTGCGTTGGCTGTCGCAACTCGTCCATTCCGAGCGTCTCGCGAGGCCGAATCGGTCTGCCGCCGTTCATGGGCGAGTGACACTCTGAGGCAGCCGCAGTGCCGGATGCCGCGGCCGGCTCTGCCGAGACCCTCTGGCGCGCGCGAGTGTCGCGTCGCATCGAAGCGAGCGGCGACGCGGCGGGCGTAGGATGCTCCTGTGTCGGGCGACACCGAGGCTCTGCTGGGCGCGCCTCGTGAGGCCCTCGTGGCCGGCGAGTCGTCGGGGGCAGGGGCGTGACGACGGCCGAGACACTCGCGCGCGGCCGGGAGTGCTTCGGTCGGCGGGCGTGGGCGGATGCGTTCGCCGAGTTGTCCGCGGCGGATCGGGAGGTGCCGCTCGAGCCGGCGGACCTCGAGCGGCTCGCCACGGCGGCGTACCTCATCGGCAGCGATGAGGACAGCGTGGAGGTGTGGGAGCGTGCGCATCGCGAGCTCCTGAGCAGGGGCGACGTGGTGCGGGCCGCCCGGTGCGCGGGCTGGTTGGTGTTCGTATTGTTGAACGGCGGCGAGTTCGCCCGCGGTGCCGGGTGGCTCGCGCGGGCGCGCCGGCTGCTCGACGATGGCCCCCGCGATTGCGCGGAGCGGGGGCACCTGCTCGTGCCGGAGGCCTTTCAGCGCGCGGTCGCCGGAGATTGGCCGAGCGCGCACGCGATCTCCGGTCAGGCCGCCGAGATCGGCGATCGGTTCGGTGATCTCGATCTGGTGACGCTCGCCCGCAACGTTCAGGGCCGGGCGCTGATCGCGCAGGGAAGGACCGTCGAGGGAATGGTCCTGCTCGACGAGGTCATGGTCGGCGTCATGGCCGACGAGGTGTCCGAGATCGTCGCCGGCGCCGTCTACTGCAGCGTGATCGAGGCATGCCAGGAAGTCTTTGATTTACACCGGGCGCAGCAGTGGACGGCGGCACTGACCCACTGGTGTGACTCTCAGCCGGATCTCGTCCCGTTCAGCGGTAACTGTCTGGTGCATCGCGCCGAGATCATGGAGCTGCACGGCGCGTGGGCGGACGCCCTCGACGCGGCGCAGCGGGCCTGCGAGCGGCTCCTCCGCCGGCCGCAGCCGGCGGTCGGCGCCGCCTTCTACCGGCAGGGCGAGCTGCATCGGCTGCGGGGCGAGCACGCGCGGGCCGAGGAGGCGTACCACCAGGCCAGCCGGTGGGGACGCGAGCCACAACCCGGCCTGGCGCGGCTCCGACTGATCCAGGGCCAGGTCGATGCCGCGGAGGCGGCGATCCGTCGCGCGGCGGATGAGGCTCAGGACCGCCTGGCGCGGTCGCGGCTGCTTCCCGCGCTCGTCGAGATCATGTTTGCTGCCGGTGACGCCCGCGCGGCACGCGCCGCCGCGGATGAGCTGTCGGAGATCGCCGCTGATCTCGACGCGCCGCTGCTACTCGCGCTCGCCGCTCATGCCCAGGGAGCGGTCCTGCTGCTCGAGGGCGACGCGCGAGCCGCACTCGGCCCGCTGCGCCATGCGTGGGCGGCGTTGCAGGAACTCGAGGTTCCCTACGAAGCCGCGCGGGTCCGGGTCCTCATCGGACTCGCGTGCCGACAGCTCGGGGACGAGGAGACCGCGCTGATGGAGCTTGACGCGGCGCGGTGGGTTTTCGAGCAGCTCGGCGCGGTGCCTGACCTCGCGCGAGCGCAGGCGCTGTCACGGAAGGCGCCCGCCAAGCCGCCGGGCGGGCTGACCGCGCGCGAACTGGAGGTGCTGCGCCTGGTGGCGACCGGAAAGACCAACCGGTCGATCGCCGCCGACCTGTTCTTGAGCGAAAAGACGGTGGCACGCCACGTCAGCAACATCTTCACCAAGCTCGGCCTGTCGAGCAGGGCGGCGGCCACCGCCTACGCCTACGAGCACGACCTCGTATAGGCGCCTACACAGAATTACCCACGTCGAGTGGCCGCGCGATTTGGGTGTTTCGCCCGTAGCGGCGCCGCCGGCCACTCCGTAGCGTCGCGATCGAAGGCGTTGCACCGCAGGATCACTGGAAAGGCGACCATGAGCAGGCAGCAGGAAGTGAAGGAACGTGGACGACGGACCGCCGGTGAGGACGCCCGTGCGCGACTGCTGGCCGGCCTGCCCGTCACCGAGCGACGCGTGCAACTGGCCGGCGTGTCCACCGCCGTGCTGGAAGGCGGTGACGGCCCACCGATCGTCTTCCTGCAGGGAGAGTTCGCGGCCGTGTGGATGCGGGTGATCCCGGAGCTGGTGAGGACCCACCGGGTCATCGCGCCGGACCTGCCCGGTCTCGGGGCTTCGGAGGTGTCCGACGGTCCTCCCGACCTCGATGCCGTCCTGAAGTGGCTCGACGAGCTCATCGGGCAGACCTGTGCGATCCCGCCCGTGCTGGTCGGGAAGGGTCCCGGCGGCGCCCTCGCTGCTCGCTTCGCGATCGAGCACAGCGACCGCATCGATCGACTGGTGCTGGTGGACACGCACGGGCTGGCTCGGTTCCGACCACCGCCGGGGATGGCGCTCTCCTTTATCGGCGTCATGTTGCGACCGACCGAGCGCGGCCTCCAACGCGGGTTCCGGCACTACTGCTTCGCCGATCTGGACGGCGTGCGCGCCGAGATGGGTGAGCGCTACGGATGGATGGCGGCGTATGCCCTGGATCGCTTTCGCACTCCGAGCGTCAAGGCAGCGATGCGCAGCCTCATGAGGCAACTCGCGACGGCGATCCCAGTGGCGGACCTGGACCGGATCGCCGTTCCGACGACCCTGATCTGGGGCCGCCACGATCTCGGGGTGCGGCTGAGCGTCGCCGAGGCCGCCAGCGCCCGCTACGGCTGGCCGCTGCACGTGATCGAGGACGCCCGCGACGACCCCGCCATCGAGCAGCCGGACGCGTTCCTGGAAGCGCTGCGCACCGCGCTCGACGTGACCGGAACCGACCAGGCGGTTCGGCGATGAGCCGGGGGCGATGGATGGACGGCTGCGAGCACGTCGAGACCGTAATCGTCGGTGGCGGTCAGGCGGGCCTCGCCACGGGGTACCACCTGGCGAGGCGCGGTCTCCCGTTCGTGATCCTGGATGCGAACGAGCGAATCGGCGACGCCTGGCGCAAGCGGTGGGACTCGCTTCGTCTGTTCACCCCCGCGCGCTACGACGGGCTGCCGGGCTGGCCCTTCCCCGCGCCCGCCTGGTCCTTCCCCACCAAGGACGAGGTCGCCGACTACCTGGAGACCTATGCGGCTAGGTTCGCTCTCCCGGTTCGCACCGGCGTTCGCGTGGACGGGCTCTCGAGGCAGGGGGACCGGTACGTCGTGACTGGGGACTGCCGCTTCGAGGCCGACCAGGTCGTAGTGGCATCGGGCGCGTACCCGCGCCCGAGGATTCCCGCCTTCGCCGCCGAGCTCGATCCGGGCCTCGTGCAGCTGCATTCCAGCGAATACCGGGATCCGTCCCAGCTGCGGGAGGGCGGCGTCCTTGTCGTCGGCGCCGCCAACTCGGGGGCTGAGATCGCCCTGGAGGTGTCCAGAGGTCACCGGACCCGGTTGTCCGGAAGGCACCCGGGCCAAGAGCCCTTCCGTCCCGGAAGCAGGTGGGACCGGCTACTCATGCCGGTGGCCTGGTTCTTGGTCTCGCACGTGCTGACCGTCAAGACGCCGATCGGGCGGATGGTTCGGCGGAAGTTTCGTGCTCGAGGCCTCCCGCTCGCCCGCGTCAGGCCGAAGGACTTCACCGCCGCCGGGATCGAGCGAGTGCCGAGGACGGCGGGCGCGCGGAGCGGCCTGCCGGTGCTCGAAGATGGACGGGGCCTCGAGGTCACGAACGTGATCTGGTGCACCGGGTTCGTGCCGGATTTCGCCTGGATCGACCTTCCGGTCTTCGCCGAGGACGGAGACCCGCTGCACGACCGCGGCATCGTGGGATCCGAACCGGGCCTGTATTTCGTGGGGCTGGTCTTCATGCACGCGCTGGCCTCGTCGCTGGTCGGCGGGGTCGGGAGGGACGCGGAGCACATCGCCACGCACATCGCGTCGTCCCGACGGAACGGTCGGCCCACCGGCAGGCCCAAGCGTTAAGCAGCCTGCCGCGGTGGTCGTAGAAGCGCTGGCGCGCGATCTCGACGGCTCGTAAGGCGACCTGCGCCCTCCAGGCCGAGGCACGGAGGGCGCGAGCGGTGTTGCCGGGCAGATACATGCCGGTACCGGCGGGCTCGCCACGCGCGTTCGCGCTCGGCCACCTCGACCTCGACGCCGGTCCGCGCGAGCATCGGACGCGTGGATCGGAGCTACCGCCCGGAGCCCGGTCCCGTCAGGGCGAATCGTGCGGAGATACTCGCGAAATTCGCCGAGCTTGAGGTGGCCGCGACGCGTGAAGATGATGCGGCCCCCGTCCGGAGACCACTCCGGAAGGTCGCCTGGGCCCAGTCGGCGAACGCAGCAGCCTCCGCTGCTCATCACATAGACACTCGTGGCTCCATACCGTAGGTCCGCGCGGGTGAACGCGATGAGCGTCCCGCTGGGTGACCACGCGGCAGTTGATCCCGTCGTGAGCGGGGGGAAGCCCGCGGCGGTCCCAGACCACGAGGCCGCGGGGCTTTCGCGTGCGGGTCACGACGAGCCGTTTTCCGTCCGGCGACCAGTCCGGCTCCCCGTAAGGTCCAGCCAGCAGACAGCGCTCCGCCGAGCCGTCGGCCCGCATCAGATCGTGCGGCGGTATCGCCGCCTCGCGTTCGCGCCGAGGGCGCGGAAGCGTGTGGACCTTTGTTCTTATTCGCGTTGACAAATGAGAGAGGGAGCGGAAGAGTGCGGCCGAACTTCGAACCTGGAGGGCACCCCGTGCAACGTCATCTCCGCGTAGTCGTGCTTGCGCTTGCGCTCTTCCTCGTGCCGTCGGCAAGTGCCGCAGCCGCGCCGCCGAACAACAACAATTCGGCGAAGCTCACAGCCGCCGTCACGGTCGAAGGGATCCGGGAGCATCTGTCGGCGTTCCAGAGCATCGCTGACGCCAACGGCGGTAATCGTTTCGCGGGGCTTCCGGGTCATGATGCCTCGGCGCAGTATGTGTACGACCGGGCGCGGGCTGCGGGCTACACGGTGCGCTTCCAGGAGTTCACTTACACCGCCAGCGAGGACCTGTCGCTGCTGATTAAGACGGCCCCGGCGCCGACTAAGCAGTACGCCCGGTTCCAGGACTTCTTCGGGGCCACCACCTCGGTGACCGGTGATGTTACGGCGGCGTTGATCGCCGTGGATCTCAATATCCCGTCTACGGGGGGGTCGACGAGCGGGTGTGAGGCAGCGGACTTCGCCGGCTTCACGATCGGGGCGATTGCGCTCGTCCAGCGGGGGACGTGCAACTTCGACGTTAAGGTCTTCAATGCGCAGGCCGCGGGCGCCGCCGCCGTAGTGATCATGAACGAAGGCAATACGCCCGACCGCACCGGCCTGTTCAACCCCACGGTGACGGGCACAAGCGTTCCTGTCATCGCTGCAACGTTCGCGGCCGGCTCGGAGCTCCGCAACGGGGTCAACAATGGGGTGACGGGAAACACCGTTCGCGTCAAGGTCGACCGCTTCGAGGAGGAGCTGACCACACGCAACGTGATCGCCGAAAGCGCGCGGGGCGACAGCGGCAACGTCGTGGTCGTAGGCGCGCACCTGGACAGCGTGCTCGAGGGCCCGGGCATCAACGACAACGGCTCCGGTTCGGCCACGATCCTGGAGATCGCCGAGCAGATGACGAAGGTCAAGCCGCGCAACCAGGTGCGCTTCATCTGGTTCAGCGCCGAGGAGTCGGGATTGATCGGCTCCGATTTCTACGTCAGCAGCCTCTCCGACGCCGAGCGCGGGCAGATCGCGGCGATGCTGAACTTCGACATGGTCGGCTCGCCCAACTTCGCCCGGTTCGTCTACGACGGCAGCGACCCGGCGGCGCCGGCGGGATCCAGCGCGATCGAGGACCTGTTCAACGGCTACTTCGCCGGACGCGGCCTGGCGTTCGAGCCGACACCGTTCGACGGCCGCTCCGACTACGGCCCGTTCATCGCCGCCGGGATCCCTGCGGGTGGGCTCTTCACCGGCGCGGAGGACATCAAGACCGCCGATCAGGTGCCGCTCTATGGCGGGACCGCCGGCGTCCCCTATGACCCCTGCTACCACCAGGCCTGCGACACCATCGCCAACGTGAACAACACGGCCCTGGACCAGATGTCCGACGCCGCCGCACACGTGACGATCACGCTGGCGCAGAACACCGTCACGGTCAACGGCAAGCGCGGCAAGGGCAACTTCAAGCCGAAGCGCCAGCGGGACCCCGGCCCGCGGGTACCGAGCTAACGACAGGCTGCGGCGGTGGGGAGCGACCAGCCCTCCGCCGCCGCGGGTCCGGCTGACAGTCCTTTCGCATATTGGTCCGTCGTGGTCGCTGTCGGTGCCGCTGACAAAAGCGCGTACGTTGCGGCCGGTGATTTCATCGACGGCGTCGACGAACTCGTGCTCGGTGGCGTGCTGGAAGAAGTTGCGGATGTCCCTGACGCGCTGGTGTTCGCCGAGTTGCGCATGCGGCGCTCTGCTGGCGTCAGGCTGTCCTCCAGCGTGCAGATCACGGGCAATTGTTCTGTGCCGGGCGTACCCAAGCCCGGGGACGGAGGCCACGCCGCCAGTACCCGTCCCTCTGACGAGATGGACGTCCGAGCTCGCTCAGGGCTTGTAGGGGGTTCGGCGGGGCGCGGGGGTAGCGACCTTGGAGCCGCTCCCCGCAGCCCATCACGGCAAATAGAAAGCCGCTGATCCCTTGACCCACCTCCGGGCAAGGCTCGCGCCTCCAAAGGTTCCCAAAGCCCGCTACGTTCGTTGGGTAGAGATCGAACCCCACCAGGCCGACATCTACCGGCTCTGGGCCGACGCCCTGGACAAAGAGACCTGACGGCTTCCGAGCGCGAAGGGCACGCCCCCATGATCTGGCGCTTCCGGACCATCGCAGAAGACCTCTCCTCCTACGAGTTCGGCGAGCTCCCCGCCCTCGTCAAACAGTTCGAGCGAGCGCGCGCGCTTCGCCAGCGCCTCCCAGCCCGACCCGTCCGGCCCCAAAGCCTCTCCGCCCCAGCCGTGAAGGCGCCCACCAG
Source organism: uncultured Thermoleophilaceae bacterium (assembly GCA_963826165.1). Lineage (GTDB taxonomy): Bacteria > Actinomycetota > Thermoleophilia > Solirubrobacterales > Thermoleophilaceae > JACVRW01. Next base: position 30,681 of record CAWGWC010000004.1, read on the forward strand.
GGGTTTCTGCGACACCCTCCACGGACAGCAGTAGTCGGCGGTGCGTTCGGCTCGGCTGTCGTCTCGCGCAGAGCAGGAGCGGCAAACCTGTTATAGAGCGTTTGCGGGGGACTGGGCTGAGAGGACCTGTGGCGTGCCGGCGTCCGTAGAGGTCGTGTGAGGGTCGCGGTTTTCGTAGTGGCTGTGCTTGCCGTTGTCGGCGCGGTCCTTGTGGCGCCGTCGCGCCCTGCGGACGGCGCCGGAGCGCCGCATGCAGCGGTACGCGCTCCGCTCGTCGGGGTTAGCGCCGGGGGTCTGCTCGTGCGACTCGAGCGGTCGTCTCTGCGGCCGGTCTCTCGCGGACTACCCACAGGGAACAGAGGCGTCTGGGACTACGGGTTCTCTCCAAATGGGCGGTTCGTGGCGGTCGGAGATGACGCGCGCAGCCGCGTGCAACTGTTCGACCTGCGCCGTTGGCGTTCGCTGGGGAGTGTCCGCCTGCCCAGCCCTTATCCCCCAGGGGAAGGGACCGGGCCGATGCAGTGGGTCGGGCCGCGACGACTGCTTGTGATGGCGGGACTGTCCTGGACGGGCCAGACACCGGTGGTCGTCGACCCGCGCAAGCGCCGGGTGGTCCGGCGGATCCGCTGGCGTGGCTTGGTGCTTGCATCGGCCGAGACACAGAGCGGCCTGGTGCTGGTGGCTGCGCCGTCGCTCCGCCACGGCCGTGCTCGGCTGGGCCCGGCCCGGATGGTGCAGGTCACGGTCGACGGCCGGGTGAGGTCGGTGCGCCTCGACCGCATCGAAGCCGGTCGACGGGACGACGGCCGGGGTCGTGTCCTCTTTCCAGGGCTCGCGGTCGACCTGCGAGGCAACAGTGCCTTCGTTGTAGCGGCCGACCGCGGACTGGTCGCCGAGGTCGATCTGCGCAGCCGGCGCGTCGCCTACCACCATCTCGGCGCGCCTCCCACCGCGACCAAGAGCGGCGGCCGTAGCCAGAGCTTCTTGCGCAGCGCGCGCTGGCTCGGGGCCAGCACGCTTGCTGTGGCCGGCGAGGACGTCCCGGCGAGCGAACCGCAGAGCGGTGCAGACTTCGTTCCCCACGGTCTGAGGCTGGTCGACACGCGCACCTGGACGATCCGCACTATCGACCCAGAGGCGCAGACGTTCGATCTTGCTGGCGGCTTGCTGTTGGCATGGCGCTGGTACGCCGAACACGGGCGCCCCCCCATGGGTGTGGCCGCCTACGACGTCACAGGCAAGCCCCGCTGGCGTCGCTTCTCGGGCTCCAACGCAACCGTGTGGGCGCCCGGCGGCCGTCACCTCTACGTCGACGTGGGGAATCGCGGCAAGCGCCGCACCCACATCGTCGAGCTCTCAACCGGACGCACCGTCCGCACGCTGCCGCACAGGGGACTCACCCTGCTCCGGCCCTAAGCGGACCCATCCCGTTTACCTCAGACCAGTGCACCGGGGGGCGGCCCAGCTCACTGTCTCGGCCGGGCACAGCCCCCTTCGCGTAACCCGTAGCGAGCGAGGCAACGCGTTCCGACTACCGCTTTGGACGAGAGGCGGCACTCCCCAGTTGCATGGGAACCGAGCATCTGCCCAAGCCCAGATCTCGTGCCTCGAGACGACCGATGCTCGTCCTGAGCGCAAGCAAGCTCGCATGATCGTCAGAGTGCCGCTTACATGAGCGGCCTCGACTGCGGGCGCCGACCCGGCGGCGAGGGGCGATTCCCCGACCACGTGGTTCGTTGGTGCCGGCGCCGCGGTGCTGGCGGGGGAAGATACGCTGCTCCGGTAGCCCGATACGGGCGAAAGGAGACCCTATGAGCAGCGTCGAGACCGTGCAGCAGATCTACGAGGCATTCAGTCGCGGGGACATCCCCGCGATCCTCGAGCACCTGGCGGACGACGTCCGGTGGGAGCATCACCCGACCGGCAACACTGCGCAGGATCAAGACGTCCCGTACATGAGGCCCCGCAGCGGTCGGGAGGCGGCGGCCGGGTTCTTCCAGGACATCGAGGAGGACTTCGAGATGAACTCCTTCAACCCCCATTCATTCCTCGAGGGGGAGGGCCGCGTCGCGGCAGTGATCGAGTACGACCTAACCGTCAAGTCCACCGGGAAGCGAGTCCTAGACGAGGAGATTCACCTCTATGAGTTCGGCTCCGACGGCGAGGTAACCGGCTTCCGCCATTTCCTCGATACGGCGAAGGCCATCGAAGCCCACTCGTGACGCGGCTCGGGATTGGCCTTAGCGCGGTCGCGCGCCTGGGGTTCGCGGCTCCCCTCGTTGTCCATTGTCCTGATCGATGGCAGGGCGCGGGGAAACAAAGTGGTAAGAGCCACGCAGGAACTTTCGAGAGAACGCTCCCCGGCTTGGGGGTGGGCTCTAGCCTCGCCGAGACGTCCCGCCAGGCGCCCAATTCGATTCCGCCCCGCGCTGTCGCTCTCGCGGTCTGAGCGAGCGTCGCGCCTGGTGTACAGGACGCTTGCGCACCGGACGAGGAGCGGCACTCCCGAGTTGCATGGAAAGCAGCCGTCGGGCCTCTGGCGGAACGTTGAGCGGCGGGCCTTCCGAGGCTAGTCTCGACAGAACCTCCAAGAAAGGACCCGGCAATGAGCGAGAACACCGAGACCGCGATCCTCGCGGGAGGCTGCTGCTGGATCACGCAGGAGCTGATGCGTCACTGCGGGGGAGTCATCTCGATCCGGGCCGGGTGGACCGGTGGCGAGAGCGACAACCCGACCGAGGACGAGCCGGGTGGGCACGCCGAGGCGGTCGAGCTCGTCTTCGACGCCGACAGAGTCTCCTATCGCGACGTCCTCGAGCTCTTCTTCCAGATCCACCGGCCCGACCTCGGTGGACACGTTGTGGGCTCCATGTATCGCTCGGAGATCTTCTACACGACCGACGAGCAGCACCAGGTCGCCGAGAACACGATCGCCGACGTCGAAGCCGCAGGCTTCTGGCCGAAGGTCGCGACCGAGATCAGCGAGGCCGGGCCCTTCCTGGAGGCCGAGGCCGAAGATCAGGACTACTTCCAGCGCTATCCGGACAGCACCCAGTTCCCGCAGCCCGGGCTAGCAGCTGCCAAGCCCGCGACCGCAGCCAGCTCACGCTAAATAGGACCGTCTCCACGTCAAGGCTGATAGCCGCTTTGGACGAAAGCCGGCACTCCCCAGTGCATGGAAAGCAGGAGTGCATGCTCGGCTACTTGGACTCGGAGCCGATGCTGCTCTACTGAGCCGGTCCGCCGGTCGCGTCTGGCCAGGAGGGAGCGCGAGCACATCCTTGACTTCGCCGCCGGAAGAGGAGAGTGTCCCACCCCGAGGGCAGCGTTCTCGGTCGGGATTGACCGAGGGGGCGACTAGGAAGGCGGGCTCGTGCTCATTCCGCAGCCCAGGCTGCGGAGCGTCGACGTTCTGGCCGTCGTTGGCGCGCACTGCACGGGTCGGTGGGCCCAGCGTCGCCTTGTTATGGCGCGCCCGACCGACGGAGGTCAACATGAGCACTGGCGAGAGCACCGGTACCTCGACGGGGGTCCCGGAAGTGGGGACGATCGACATGAAGCTCGAGGTGGTGACGTTGCCCGTTTCCGACGTCGATCGGGCAAAGAGCTTCTACCAGAGCCTCGGATGGCGGCTGGACGCAGACCTGGCCGCCGGCGACGACTTCCGGGCGTTGCAGTTCACGCCGCCCCGCTCGCAGTGCTCGATCCACTTCGGCACGGGCATCACCACAGCCGAGCCTGGCTCCCTTCAGGGTTTGGAGCTGGTGGTCGAGGACATCGACGCCGCCCGGGCCGATCTCATCAGCCGCGGCGTGGACGTCAGCGAGGTGTTCGAGCAGCGGCCCCCGGGCCTCGAGTCGGTACCAGGGCGCTCGTATTTCGCGCTCGCGTCGTTCAGCGATCCGGATGGCAACGGCTGGCTGCTCCAAGAGGTCACGACCCGGCTGCCCGGACGGGAATGGGAGGACTGAGATGGACGTCGCTTCGCTGGCCGATCTGTTGCACGAGACGGCCGAGCACCACGACCGCTTCGAGAAGGCCGCGCCACCGCACGACTGGTGGGACTGGTACGCCGCCTACCAGAGCGCGCGCGAGCAGGGGAGCAGCCCGGACGAGGCCGACGCGGCCGCCGACCGCTACATGGCGGAGGTCAAGCACGTCGTCGCCGGGTGACCCTGGCACTCGCCGCCTGAGCGGAGGCCCGGCACCCGGCTGGGTCTCGGGTGAAGCCGAAGCATCGTCGCTCATACGCTCGGCTCCACGATTTGGTTCGGCATAGTGCACCGAGCGCGCTGTCGCTTTGGACGAAAAGCAGTAGCCGCGGGGCGTGGCTCCTCGCGGTGGTCATCCGTACTTTGTACAAGGATTGAAGGCCCGTGAGGAGCCGGGGACCGCATCCGGACGCACTCGCTTGACTCGAACCCTCGAACCGCCGAGGATGGAAGCAGCCTCGCCCTTCCTTTACAAGCGAGAGGGGAAACACAATGCGGCGGCTGCTCGTCGTCAGTGCGGTCGTAGCGCTCGTTGCTACGACTCCTGCGCAGGCGATCACCTTCGGACAGCCCGACGGGAACAGGCACCCGAACGTCGGCAGAGTCGTCATCAAGCTCGCCGACGGCAGTCTGATGCCGTGGTGCAGCGGAACGATGGTGAGCGAACGGGTCTTTCTCACCGCTGCCCACTGCACGTACTTCGCAGACCTGTTCTTCGGTCCCGGGTACGAGTTCGGCGTCACGTTCCTATCCGACCTCGGGCTCGACGACCCCATCCCGAACTTCGACGAGAATGACCTCGTCATGGGCGTAGGGCACGCCCATCCGTCGTACGACGGCAAGTACGGCAATTCATCGAAGCGCGTGGACGTAGCCGTCATCGTGCTCGAGGACGATCCCGGCGTGGGTCAGTCGGACCTCCCGGCGGAAGGTCTGCTCGACACGACCGACCTGAAGGCGGCGGCTTTCACGACCGTCGGCTACGGCTTGGCGCGCAGCGACAAGACGAAGGGCCCAAATTCACTCTCTGACGACGGCGTGCGTCGCTACGCGGTGCAGACAGCCTCCCAACTGAGTGACGGCTGGCTCAAGCTATCCATGAACCCCGCCACAGGCAACGGCGGCACCTGCAACGGCGACTCCGGTGGCCCGCACTTCCTAGGCGCTGGAGCCGGAGAGACTGACACCGTCGTTTCGGTGACCTCTCACGGCGATACGTACTGCCGTTCGACGGACTGGACAGCCCGGGTCGATACTCCAGACGCACTGTCGTTCATCCAGTCGTTCATCGACGACTGACCTTGGCGGGTGGGCGTCGGCGACGCTTGCGCCGCTGACGCCCCCGCGTCATGCCTGCGGCCGGCTACCGGCAGGGAGTCTCGAGATCCTGCTGACAAAGGCGCCGACCACGCGCGAGGTGGAGCTCACCCCATGGCTGAAAACCGTGGTCATCCGTACTTTCGACCCCCTGCTCCTGCTTTGCATGGAAAGCAGAAGTGTGCGCGCTTGGGGACTTGGACTCGGAGCCGGTGGTGCTCGTCGCGCGAAACGACACCGGCCGCTCGCTTCTTGGCGTGGCGCACCGACGCGCAGCTTCCGCATACGTGACGGTCTCGCCGCCCCGGGGCGAGCGGGCGCCGCCGAGGGCGTCGCGCCCGCCCAGGCCTTCGGCGTTAGACGCGGGTGCCGGCCTCGACGCCGAGCCGCTCCGGGTCCGTCGGCTCCTCGTCGCCCTTGTACTCGACGACCGGTGCCGGCGGCTCAAAGTGCTCGCGTGCGTCAAGCAGATACCGGAGCTCCTCGTCGAAGCGCTCCTCGCGCCACCTCTCCCGGCGCATCCACCAGTCGTGACACATCTGCACCACCTCGAGTGGGTCGGGGCTGCAGCGGATGATTGCACTTGCTGATCCTCACGCGAACACGGTTTCTGGTATCACCCTCCGTGAGGCGAGTCAGGAGCAGAGGACATGGAGTTCAAGGCCGGAGATCGCGTGCAGGTTGAGACCGAGTCGACCGAGCGGCCGCCTCGGACCGGTGTCATAGACGAGGTGGTGCACGGGGCGCCTTCCCCTCGCTATCGCATCAGCTGGGACGACGGGCACGAGAGCATCTACACACCTGCGGCGGGCGCGCTGGGGCCTGCCGAGCCAGCCGAGCGGGCGTAGCGGCGCTCGGGCGGACCAACAGCTGTGGGTTGGCTGGGCCCCCGGCCTGGCCTCCCGACCGGTCGTCAGGGGTCAGCGCACCGCGCGGGGGCAGGGCGCGGAGACGGGCGAGTCCAGCCAGGGCCGCCAGCCGGCCGCGAGAGTGATGGGGGAGCCGTCGCGGGTTGCGGGCACGTTTTGCGGCGCGTCACATCAGCCGCCGGCATCCTCTGAGCGGCTCGTGGCGTCGCCGGCGCTGTAGGAGTGGGCGCCGGTGCCGGCGAGCTTGCCGCCGTCGACGATCAGGTACTCGTCCGGGATCGGGCGGTTGTCGAACCAGCACTCGAGGATCTCGCGGGTGCCGGCGGCGTAGCGGGCCTGGGCCGAGAGCGACGTGCCGGAGGTGTGTGGCGTCATGCCGTGGTGGTGCATCGTCCGCCAGGGATGGTCCTTCGGAGCGGGCTGGGGGTACCAAACATCGCCGGCGTAGCCGGCGAGTTGGCCCGACTCGAGCGCCCGCACGATCGCGTCTCGGTCGCAGATCTTTCCGCGCGCGGTGTTGATGAGGTATGTGCCGCGGCGCATTGTGTCGAGGAGCTCGTCGTCGAAGAGCCCCTCCGTCTCTGGGTGCAGCGGCGCGTTGATCGTGACCACGTCGCACTCGGGCACCATGTCCTGGGTGCTCTCGTGGTAGGTGAGGCCGAGCTCTCGCTCCACCTCCTCGGGGAGGCGGTGACGATCGGTGTAGTGCAGCCCCACCTCGAAGGGCTTGAGCCGCCGCAGCACCGCGGACCCGATCCGTCCTGCGCCCACGGTGCCGACCTCCATGCCCTCCAGGTCATAGGATCGCGACACGCAGTCGGCGATGTTCCAGCCCTCGTCGATCACCCACTGGTAGGACGGGATGTAGTTACGCACGAGCGCGAGGATCATCATCACCACGTGCTCGGAGACGCTGATGCTGTTCGAGAAGGTCACCTCCGCCACGGTGATGCCGTTTTCGATGGCCGCGTCGATGTCGACGTGGTCGGAGCCGATCCCCGCCGTGACCGCCAGCTTGAGCTTGGGCGCCTTCGCGATCCGCTCCGCGGTCAGGTAGGCGGGCCAGAACGGCTGCGAGATCACGATCTCGGCCTCACGAAGCTCGCGATCCAGCACCGATTCGGGCCCCTCCTTGTCGGACGTGACGATCAGCTTGTGCCCCCGTCCCTCGACGAACTCGCGCAACCCGAGCTCGCCCGACACGCAGCCCAGCAGCTCACCCGGCGTGAAGTCGATTTCCTCGGGAGACGGTGTGTTCTGGCCGCCGTGGTACTGCTCGATCGTGGGCACGGAGTCGCGCGCATAGGACGGCGGATACCCGCTGACGGGGTCGTCGTAGAGAACGCAGATGATGTTCGTCATGGGGCTCCTTTCGTCAGTCTCGCCCGGCAGCGGTCGTGACGCATCGGCGCCGCTTCCGATCGCCCACGGACGCGACGGGGCGCCCTGATGCCGGCCGATCGCATGTGGCCGTCCTCGGCGTCATGCGCCGCCCATCGCTCGGAAGTGGCCCTCCACGGTCTCGCGGTCGAGATGCCGCGACTCCATGATGATCAGCGGGCCAATGGCGTCCTCGGGGACGAACGCCAGGTCGAGCAGTACGGCGCGCGCCTCCTCGGGCGTTTGCGTCCGGACGGCGACGTCCGGGTCCGCTCGGCGCAGCCGCTCGGCAAGACGCAGGGCGTCCGCCTGCTCCGCGAAGCGGAACGCCTCACGCGGCGGCGTCGCTAGCTCGACGATCACGAACGATGTTGGCGGGGTCTCGGGGACTTCGCTCACCGTGCTCACCTCCTTGGTCGCTGCCGGATCGTCCGCCCACGCCGCCCGGTTCATCACGCGCCTCGCCCGATCGCTGCGATCGTCAACGGTCGGCCGGTCGTCGCCGTTCCACTCGCGGCGCAGGCGGCTGGCCTAATCGTGCGAAGCCTCGAGGTGCGCGTAGCGGGGATCTGTACCGCCGACCTCGCGGCCGTTTAGCCAAGCACGACCAACTCCGCGCGCCGAGTCGCGCCGGGCGTTGACGGCCTCCCCGACCCGGCGGTCGCCATCGGCGCGGTGCAGTCCACCTCGCCGTCGCCTTGCCCGTTCGGCACGGTTTCGCTCATTGCTCGTCATGGTCCTCAAACCTTCCTGGTCCCTCTATCGGGGTCGCGCGAGAGGAAGAGAGAGAGTGAGACCTAACGAACGAGCAATCCTGAAGCACAGTACCACCTCCGGGATCGGCGGCCTCCCCTCGGAGCGCGGACTTTCGATAGCCGTCCCGGAGTGGAGACCGAACGAGCGAGCTACCTCATCCCCGAAGTGGCAAAGGGCCTCACGGAACCCCTCCGCGTCCCACTGCTGCTTGTGTGACCGAGAAGCCCTGCGAGTCGCAGTCGTGGCTGGTCACTCGCTGCTGCTTCGGACGAGCAGCGACAGGTGTCCAGACTCGGAACATGGCTCTCGCATCCGTGGGGATACAGCACTCCGGGTGGCACGGTCCCCAGGGGGCGCTGCTGGTGGGGTGCACCGGTCTGGCCGTCTGGCGGTGCGCCGGCGCTAGGCTTCGCAGGGTGGGCGCGAAGGCCCGCCATGGGTGTCTGATCGCTGTTTTCTGCTGCTGCGCGGTGCTGGGTGCGTGCGGGCCGTCGAGCGACAAGTCAACCGACGAGCCCGCCGGGCGGATCCCAGCGCCCGCGCCTCGCGTGGTCCTGACTGGCGATGATCGGGAGGAGTGGGCGCCCGCGCCGCCCAAGCGCGCGGTGGTCCCGGTACTCCTCTACCACGGCGTGGCGCCGGTCAGCGGCTTCTCGAAGCGCGCGGACGCCGACTTGGGGATCGACCCGGAGGATTTCGCGAGGCAGATGGCGCTACTGGACCATGCCGGTTACGACACGATCACGCTCGACGAGTTCGTCCGCTTCATCGAGCGAGAGCAGGTCAACCTTCCGCCACGGCCGCTGCTGCTGAGCTTCGACGGCGCGCGCCTTGACTCCTGGACCGGCAGCGACGGGACCTTGCGCAAACGAGGCTTTAACGCTGTGCTCTTCGTCGATGTCGGACGCGTGGAAGAGGACGACCCTGAGTATCTGACTTGGAGGGAGCTAAACGCCCTGCAGCGCAGCGGCCGTTGGGAAGTCCAGCTTCAGTCCGGTACCGGGCATCATCAAATCCAGTACGGCCCCGCGCCCGACGACGTGGGCCCGTTCTATGCCTATCGGGGGTCAGAGGAGATACTGGGCGGCTGGCGCGAGCGGGTGTTCTCGGACATCACGTGGGGTGAGGAACAGCTGGCGTTCCGTGTTCGGGGCTATCGACCGCTGGCCTTCGCGCCCCCGTACGGCAACTACGGCCAGGCCGGCACCAACGATCGGCGCATCCCGCGCGAGCTCCTGGCGCGGCTGCTGCAAAGCTTCGAGGTCGTCTTCACTCAGGACCGCAGCGGCTTGGCGTCCCCTGGGGCGGCCAACCCGCTCGGTCGAATCGAGATCACCCGAGACGTGACCGAGCGAGAGCTTCACGCGCTCGTGGTGCCCGCCCAGCCGCACTAAGCGAGACTCCCCACCCCCTGAAAGGACAGTCTCGGCGGAGGTGCCCACGACGCCCGCTGAGGACGACAAGCGGGAGTGGAGCGGGCTGGCTCCCGCTTTGCATGGATAGGAGCAGTCTGCGTGGCTGCGACGTCGACTTGTGCAAGCAGGCGAAGGGGAGAGCGGAGTCCCTCCAGCGAGGTGACGCGGCGCGGCTGGGGGCCGCCTAGGCGGTGCTTATGCAGGCCGCCGCGTGGGCAAACCGCCGCGTGGCCGCGGCGTCGCCGCGCTAATGCTCCTCGTCCAACGGGGGTGTCTCATCGAGACGCCCGCTTCCCTCCCGCTGCGGACATTTGGGGGCCGCCGAGAGTGTCGGCTTCGTGGCGAAGCAGGCGTCTCGTCACGGCCGGCCCCGTGGATGATCGGATCTCGTCGAAGGCAGGGCTGTTCCTTTCGAGGATCCAGGAGCGAGCAGGATGCGAAACGGTCGCGTTCGTGAGCTGGCTGCGAGGCTGTGGCAACCGAGCTAGCCCCCGAGGAGAGATTATCCTGGTACAAGGGGTGAGTCGCAACCGAACGTGCGACCTCTTGGGCAGGACGCTCGACAGCCTGGAAGGCGTGATGAGTCGCTTTTACCGCTTCGTGTACGCCATGGGTCTCACGCCATGGGAGGCAGACGCGGAGAATGTGGCACCCGAGCTGCGCTCCTTCGTCGGCCGGGTGGAGGACGGTCTGGAGCCTCCGTTCGGTGCAGCCCTCGATCTTGGGTGCGGCAGAGGGCGGTGGGCGGTGGAGCTCGCTGAACGTGGCTGGGACGTCACTGGCATCGACGTGATCTCCAAGGCGGTGCTGGGAGCCCGGCGACGAGCTGAGGAGGCCGGTGTCGCCGCTCGGTTTGTTGAGGGAAGCGTGACGGCGCTGCGCGATGCTGGCGTTGGCACCGGGTATCGCCTGGTGCTCGATATCGAGTGCTTCAACCACCTCAGAGACGAGGAACGTGCAGCGCTCGGCAGGGAAGTCGACGCGGTTGCCGGGCCCGATGCCGAGATCATTCTGCTTGTGTGGTCGCGAGCTCGCCGGGGGCCGTTCCCACCCGGTGCGAACCGAGATGATCTTGCGGCGGCTTTTCGCGCGTGGCGGATCGTGGACGAGAAGCCTTACCAAGCCAAGCTGCCGCCGCCGCTAAGAGGCATCCAGCCGCGGTGGTATCGCCTTGCTCGTGCCTGAGGGCCGCCGCCCGTTAGGACGCTGTCTTGGAAACTCCGTTCACGACTGCCCGAAGACGCTCGCATTCGCGAACAGCGATACTCCCAATGCATGCTCGCGTGGCGACAGAGCGGGCCCCTCAAGCGATCCATTCGGCCCGGTGAACACCACCGAGTTGGACGAGAAGCGACAGCCAATCACCGCCCACCCGGACTCTCGCTACGGGGCTACGAGGATGGTTTCATCGTTGCCAAAGTCTGCGGCTACGTGATGCTGCTTCCGTGATCGGCGTGTGGTTCAGCTGAGTTCGCGTCACTGGGATGCCAAGCGCGGGCCATTCACAGACGAAGCTCAGCGGCGACTCGGGCGGCAGTGGCCAGAGCCAGAGGCGCTGGGACCAGCTGTGTCCGCCTCCGCCACCGCCGCGAGGGACTAGAACTGGGCCCTGTGGCTCACCGGCTGGCTCGCCCACGGCCGGGGTCGCTACGGCGCCGCCCGTGAGCCCGGTGCCGAGGGTCGTGACCTTTGAGCCGTCGGCGAACTCGATGCCTGCCCTGAACAGCTCGTCCGGTAGCTCCTGGTCGATGCCGGGCCGGAAGTGCCACGGGGCGCCGCGCGCGACGACGTCAAAGACCTCGGGCCGCCAGCGCACCTCGACGTCGAATTCGATCCCGCTCGGGTAGACGGTGGCCGACGCCAACCACACTGCCGCCGTCGGCGACTCAGCGGCGACCAGGTCCAAGGCCACCACCGAGCCCACGACGTCGTCAGGCGGTCCCGACCAGGCCGGCTGTCGCCACTGCGACGACGCGGGCTCCGGTGGCGGGGGTGGAGGCTCGAAGAAACCCATAGCTCCATTCCGGTCGACTAGACGGGGACCGAGAATTCTCTCAAGTCCGGCCAGACCCTCCTGCTCAGCATGGAAAGCAGCTGTCTGCTCAGCTCGGACCCGGACTTGCGCAGCCAGGCGAAAACAACATTCTCGGAGAGCGCTCCGGTCACGCGCCCCATCACGGTTCCAACGCCTCCCTGCCTTAGAACCGGTCTCACACGCCGGGTACACCGGACGAGGCCCGTCTCGCGGCGCCGGAATCCGCCCGCCGACCGCCTCGGGGCCCCCGTCGTCGTGTTGTGAGACCGGTTCTTAGCGAGCTACAAGCCGGGCTTGACGATGATCGTGGTGGTGTTGTGGATGGGGAGCTGGACCCCGGGGAATTCGCCGGCCACGTCGATCGTGATCGTATGCGTCCCGGGCGTGAGCGGATGCAAGAGCGCGACCCACCCGTCGGCCACGGAGAAATACGGCAGGTCCCCCGGCTCAGTACAACAGCTTCCGGGATCTGCGCCGAAGATGTTGACAGGGGGCAGACTGAGCCGCTGTAGCGGCGAGCTGACCTTCGTCAGGGCCACCACCTTCTCGTCGAGCTTGGCCGTCACGGTGGTGATTCCGGCGTTCACGGCGCGAGCACACGCCCGCAGCTCGGCTTCATTGCTGCCAAAGAAGGGAGAACCCTCGAGAGTGCTGCACTCAGCCGACCACGCGGCGACGAAGACCTTCGTACCGGGCTTCACCGTGCACGTGATCGATTCGCTCCCGGGGGCCCCGACCGGCGCAACGACCCCGCCGAGATCCACGCACAGCGGACCGCCGCCTGCGAATGGGTTCTGCGGAGTCGGCGTCTCCAGCACCTTCTTCCACATCGCCCCGAGGGAGTCCCCGAGCTTCTTATCAGGGACGGCGGCGGCCGAGGGTGCCGCCAATCCAAGGGCGACGACGGCGACCACCAGAACACGAGAGAGAAGCGACATAACGTCCTCCTTCGGGTCGATGTCGCGACCATCCCAGAGTTGAAAGACGTTTGCAAGCCACGGGGTGAACCGCGCTGAAGAGCGGTTGCCCAAGGCGCGGGCGGGGGTGTCTCGGACGATCAGCGGTAGCGCGACGGGAGCGGGACCAAGCCGCACTATCGCTTCGAGGCATGAGCACTAGCGTCGGCGTGCCGTCCCGCGACTGTCGCGGCGGACGAGCAGCAGACGTCTCGAGTGCTGGTGAGGCCGCTTGCGAAATTCGCGCGAAGCGACAGCGGCGGCGACCGGACAAGACCGTTGCTGGACGACCGATGAGCCGTACAGGAGGGGAGTTGCGGGGCAGATGGCTGGAGGGGTAAGGTCGCGACAAATGCGACGCATGCTGGTCCTCGTTGCGCTCGCGGTGATCATCGCGGGGTCGTCTGCTCCGACGGCAGGCGCCACCTTCCCGGGGCGAAACGGTCCGATCGCCTATCGCCCGGTCGATCCCGAGACCGGCTTGGGCAACCCGCTCATCCGTGCGCATCCGGACGGCACGCGGGTCACCCAACTCACCGATTTACCGGGCTTCTTCTCGGACTGGAGCGCAGACGGCAAGCGCATCGCGTTCGACTTCTTCGAGCCCGACGGCGATCAGCAGATCGCCACCATGGCGGCCGACGGCAGCGACTTGCGCGTGATCACGTCCGGCCCGGGCATCCACGAGGTGCCGTCATGGTCGGCGAACGGCCGCCGCATCGTGTTCGACTTCTCGCCGGAGCAGTTCGACCCGAACAATCCGGAGGGCTTCGAGACCCGCCTCTGGACGATGCGCGCCGACGGCAGCAAGGCCAAGCCGCTGCCCATGGACGCGCCAGGATTCGACGTCGAGCCCCGATATGCGCCGAACGGCCGCTGGATCGCGTTCGCGCGCCTGCGGATCACGAGCAGCGGCGACGAGGCGGCGATATTCATCGTTCGCGCGAAAGGTGGCCGCGTCCACCAGCTCACCCCATGGGGAACGTTCGTGGAGCACCCCACCTGGTCGCCGGACAGTCGCTGGATCACGTTCAACTCACCCGACGGCACGATCGAGGCCATCCGCCCGGACGGCAGTGAGCGCCGCACGATCCTGCAGGCACTTGAAGGCTTCGGCGGTCACAAGCCGTGGTTCTCGCCCGACGGCAGCCGCATACTCTTCGTATGCGAGAACTGGGGAACGCTGCCCGAGCCTCCGCCGGACTTCAACGACGACATCTGCATCATGGACGCCGACGGCACCGACATCGTCAACCTCACCAACACCATCGAGACCTTCGAGAATTGGCCGAGCTGGGGACCGGCGCCACGCCGGCATCACGACGATGATTTCGATAAGCGACCGTCACCACACCGATAACCGGTGGCGAGCGTGATGATGACGACTAGCTGAGGCAACTCCCTCTCGATCGGACAGCGTCAGAAGCCTGAAGGAGGCGCTCCTCATGGGCGGTCACGGGGGTTCGGCTGGAGGCTTCGGCCAGCCAGACGGATCGAATCCGGACCATTCGAGCGAATACGCGCCCACGCCCTTGCGTAATCGACTTGCATTCCCCGCGTCGCGAGCGAGAGCATCGGCCCGCCGTGACCGGTGACGTTGACCGAAGGGGAGGTCCGATGTCGAGGCGTTGTTTTGCCGTTCTGGCCGTTGTGGCGGTCGCGCTGTGCGCAGCGACCGGCGCCAGCGCGCACCCGCACAAGCACGGCGGCGGGGTCGTTGTGCCCGTCCACAAGGTCGCCGGGCTGACCGGCGGCGAGCTGCTTGGGGAGGGCTGGGTGCAGGAGCTGTCGGTACCCGCCGGCACCTTTAGCGGAGGCTGCTTCCCCATCGGGCCCAAGGGAAAGGTGGTAGGGGGGTCACCCGGGGACGATATGACCTTGACCTGCACCATCAAGAAGGGCACCTCGCCGTTCATCTATATCGGGAGCAACTGCAGCAATGTGGAGCCGCCCCCGTTCTACGGTGCCGACGAGGCAGCGCAACGCGAGTGCGCCGTGGCCGCTGACGAATTCTTCGTGGCCATAAGCATCGCAGTGGACGGCGGCGAACCCGTCGACATCCGCAAGCCGCGGTTTGAGCTCATCTCGCCGCAGCGGACGGTGGTATTGGCCGAGGACAACTTCCTCGGCGTTCCAGCCGGGCCCGCGACCATCGTTGCGCACGCATGGGGCGCGCTTGTCAAGAAGCTGCGCCCCGGTGAGCACACCGTCACGGTGGTGGTCACGGACGCCGACGGGGTGACGACGACCGTCACGGCCTTCATCGAAGTCGTTCGACGCGGCCACGACCAGGGGGACGACGGGCACCACGGGGACGACAGGCACCACCACGACGACGGGCACAACGACGACGACTAAGCGCCCGGGTAGGCAGACCACAGAGGTTGCC
>CAWGWC010000005.1:0-48641 GCA_963826165.1 uncultured Thermoleophilaceae bacterium
CCGTGCCTCCTGGTCCCCCGAGATCGTGCGTGCGTCGATGCCGAAGCGCTCGTTGAGCTCGTCACGGAAGGCCGGGCCGTTCTCGGCGTCGCGCATCGCGCTGGTGGCCACTCCGATCACCCGCTCGGCCTGCGACTGGTCGATCAGCTCTCTGTATCCGGCCAGCACCTCGCGAACGCGGTCCATGGCCTCGCCGGCCAGCTGCCCGGTGGCGTCGACGCCCTGGCCCAGTCGCGTGATCACCGTTCGCCGCTCCAGCTCCGTGAGCTCGCCTTCCTCGACGTCGGCAACCAGAAGCCGCGTCGTGTTGGTGCCCTGGTCGACCACAGCGACCCTCATCGCCTGCCCCGCTCTTTGCGCATGGACAGCGACGCTATACGCGCGAGCGCGGTTGACGCTCCCTGCACGGTTGGTACCCTCGTACGTCACGCCGCGGGGTGGAGCAGTCAGGTAGCTCGTCGGGCTCATAACCCGAAGGTCGCGGGTTCGAATCCCGCCCCCGCTACTCCCGGAGCCGCTTTCGAAGCGGCTTCCAGCGTTTTCTGGCTGGCGTTCTATCCGTCACAACCGGCTGGACGCGACCCTTACTGACCATCACCGCGCGCTCCGCCACGTAAACGGGCAACGGAATAGTCGAGGTACCGGCGGTGGTACCAAACCGAGCGAAAATCGGGCTCACTCATGTGCCTCGAATAGCGCCACAGAGCGGAAGTTGCCTAAGACCGCCCGCCGCGGGCGATCTCATCGTCGTCGGAGTTTGGTACTCGCCGGCCAATGGTGGTCGCCGGAATCGGAGCCGCGGCGCGGTCACGCTTCGGGAGAGCCATGAGAGGCTCAATTGCTGGCGCTGCATTGGATCTCGGTGGACGCCTAGTGTACGGTCGTTTCAGACGCGGTTTTCGACTAAGAGGCCGTATGGACTCGCGCTTTCAGAGCGGAGAGCTGGCCCCTCAACGCGATCCGCCCTCGTGGCATCGCGTGACGGTTCTCGTCGTTTGCCTACTGGTCGTCTTCGGCCTACTTCCCCCCGCAGAGGGCGTCGCGTCGAAGCCGGTTTGGCTCTGCAAGCCGGCGAAGGTGACGAACCCGTGCGAATCGCCGCTCAAGACGACGCTGGTCAGACCGTCGGGGGAGCCGATCCGTGTCGAGACCGTGGCCCCTGCAAGGCGTCCGAAGGTCGATTGCTTCTATGTCTACCCGACCGTGAGTGACGACCCGACGCCGAATTCCGATCTAACAATCGATCCCGAGCACAGCTCCATCGCCCTGTATCAGGCAGCGCCGTACTCTCAACATTGCCGGATCTTCGCGCCGATGTACCGGCAGATCACGCTCGCTGCGCTCTTCAGCGGGCAGTCCGCGACGGCCCAGATGCGCCAGACGGCCTATGCGGGAGTGGCATCCGCTTGGCGAACCTATCTGACGAAATACAGCAGGAATCGGGGGGTGGTCCTCATCGGGCACTCCCAGGGTACGCTGATGCTTCGAAGGCTCATCAAAGAGCAGATCGACCCGAAGCCAGCCTTGCGTAAACGGATGATCTCCGCTGTGCTCCTGGGCGGCAACGTACTAGTGGCGAAGGGTGGGGTCGTCGGTGGAGACTTCGAGCACATTCCGCCGTGTGCCTCCGCCAGACAGATTCGCTGCTTGATCGCATTTTCGGCCTTCAACCCCCCCGTGCCGGGGGACGCCCTCTTCGGTCGCCCAGGGGGGCCGCTCTTCGGGTCCAACCACGCACCCGGAGACCCTTTAACACAGCGTGTGGTCTGCACCAACCCCGCCAGGCTAGCTGGAGGGCCAGCTCCGCTCAAGACGATGTATCCGACGAAGCCATTCGCGCCGGGGACGACTCTCGGCTCCACCGATACGCGCCCTCCCGGGCAGGGTGTCTCGACGCCCTGGTATGAGCTCGATGGCGCCTATTCAGGTCGGTGCGTGGCCTCGAACAAAGCCAACGTCCTCCAAATTACGGACGCGCCAGGTTCGACACATCTCCCGGCAGTCCCCGCGGCCATGTTCGGACTCCACGTTCACGACGCAAACATCGCCCTCGGCAACCTCACGCGCCTCGTAGGCAGGCAGGCGCGGCGCTACCGCAACAAGAAGGGCTAGGGGAACGAGCGACCTGCCAGTTCGGTCAATGAGCAGAATCGATCAGAGCGTTGGCGCGCCGCTCGATCGCGGCGTAGCCATTTTGCCGCGCAAGTGTGAGTGAGCGCGCGGCCTCCGTCGCTGCCCGGTCAGACTCGCCGTGCCTAGCCAACGCCTCGGCCCACCCGAGGCGAGCGTGCGCCGCCCAGAGCAACATGCCATTCCCTTCCTGGATCTCACAGGCTATTGCGAAGTGCTTGTCGGCACACTCCACCCACCCGAGGGTGGCGGCGAGCAACCCAAGGTGCGTTCGGGCGTGCCCCCAAGTACCGGATGCAAACCACACGACCTGGTCCCTCCATGGCTCCATCAGCTCGTAGAGAACGCGGGCGGCGTCCCTGTCCCCCGTCTGGAAAACAGCTGTGGCGTAGTGAGCAAGCGTCGTCAAGCGGAACTGGTCGTGCGGAATGTGAGCGAAGCGATCCTTGGCGTCAAGTTCGGTGATTGCCGCGGCCTCCGTGGTCCTGCCGAGCAAGCAGTAGACGTACGCAAGGCCAGCCCGCCAGGCCGGGATGCGGGGGTTCGCCTCGACACTCGCCTCCACGAGCTCGACAATTTCGTCGGCGCGACCCTGATGAAGTCGGACCGCGAAGATCAGGCCACCAAAAATCAAGGACGCGTCAGGTTGGCCGGCGTCGGTCCCTAGCTGAAGGGCTTCCTTCGCGAGCCGTTCAGCGCTTCCAAGATCCCCGTGAAGAAGCGCGAGACCGGCCGCGAAATAGCGCGAAAACCACCGGAGGCTCGGCTGGCGGAGTCCTTCGGCGATCTCGCGCCCGCGCCGCGCCGCCCGGTAGCCCTCCTCCAGCGCGGCGCTCTCGATGCTGACGTGAAGGTGCGTACTGGCAGCGAAGAACTCCAACGCTGGATCGTTCGCAAGACTGGCCTGCTCAAGTAGCTCATGGGTTAGCGCCAAGCGGAGTTGGAGCGTGTCCGGCGCCGTAACCGCGAAAATGTAGTCCTGAAGGACTCGGGCCAGGGTGGGAACATCGCCAGCGTCTCGGGCAAGCGCGAGCGCCTCGTCAGCGAGGGCCCTTCGCCGCTCATGGTCGAAATCGGAAGCAAGCTCGACCGCTTGAAGCGAGATAAGACGAGCGCATTGGGCGGGGTTCGTGAAGCGGTCCAGCTCGAGGGCCCGCTCCAGGGCCGCGAGGCGCTCGGTATCCACGTCTCCGAATACGCTGGCGACCCCGCGATTGTTCGCTAGTGCGGCCCGCGCGGCGAACCCGGCGTCTCCAAGGTCGCACGCGAGGCCCGAGGCCTGAAGCAGTGTTTCGCGAAAGTCCGCTTCGCCGACCTGGCGCTGGGCTTCGCCGAGGCCCATGAGAATCTGGCAACGCTCGGTTCGCTCGCCTGATCCCTGTTGGTCTTGAAGCGTGAGCGCCTTCTGAAACCAGCGAAGCGCTTCGTCGGGATCGAGCGCGGACAGTGCGCGTTCGCCCGCGAGTCGGGCGTATGTCATCGCTTTACGAGCGCCGACCGGCCCTGACGCCTTTGCCCAGTGATGGGCAAGTTCGGCAACGCGGGTTCCGGGCGCTGGCCCGAAAGGCTCTTCTAGCGTTTCGGCGATCCTGCGATGAAGGCGCGCGCATCGGGTGGTGCCGAGTTTTCCGTAGAGCGTGTGATTGATCAGCGCGTGTGCAAACGAAAAACGGCCGGCGACATCTGCAGACTCAACGAGGACCAAGGCGCTGACCGCCTCATCGAGCAGTCCGAGGAGCTCGTCCTCGGATTGAATACCGACGCGGAGAAGCAGGTCGGCATCGAAGTCGCGGCCAATCACCGCCGCGGTCGACAGCACCTCGACCGCGTGCTCGCCGAGGCGCTCGACCCGGCAGCTGATGACGTCCCGCACGCTTTCAGGAGAGCCGAGTGCGACGAGATCGCTCCGGGCCGTCCAGCCACCGTTCTCGTCCCAGCCGAAGACGTCTGAGTCGAGTAGGTGGCGCAGGAGCTCGACGACATAGAAGGGATTGCCGTCGGTTTCGCGGAGCAGCTCGCGGGAAACCTGCCTTCCAGCCTGATCGAGGGCATGGCCGCTGGCCCCCTCCATGATCTCGGTGATCTCGACTTCATCGAGCCCTTTGAGTGACAGCCGCTCGATCCCTGTTTCGCGGCGCATGTCCGCGAGCACATCGGAGAGGTGGCCGTGCGCCAGCTCCGACTCTCGATACGTGCCCACGACGAGCGCGTGCAATCCCTGGGCTTGGGCGAGGACGTGCTTGAGCAGTAGCAGCGACGGCTTGTCCGCCGAGTGCAAGTCGTCGAGCACGAGGACGATGGGCTCGGCGTCCGAGGCTTCGCGTAGCAAGCCAACGACGGCTGCCCAGAGGAGGTAGCGCTGCGTGTCCGGATCGGTCTCGCGCGGCGGCGGCGCATCTGGAACGCGATCCTCGAGCGCGGGCACGAGGCGGCTGAGCTCACCGCCGTGGCGCTCGATGTGCGCGCGCAGGACGTCCTCGGGCGCATGCTCGACGTAGTGTGAAAGGGCCTCCATCCACGGACCGTGCGGAACTGGCAGGTCCTCGTCCGCGCGTCCATAGAGCACTACAGCGCCGATTGAACCTGCCTCCAAGGCCACGTGCACGGCAAGCCGCGTCTTGCCGATGCCGGGCTCGCCGGAGACAAGCGCGACGCGGCAATTGCCCGCACTCGCTCGACCGAAGAGCTCTCGGAGGTGCTGCCGCTCTGAGGCGCGCCCCACGAAGCCCGCGGTCGAGATGTCGCTGATGCGCGCAGGCAGAGGCAGCGCGTGTTCGTCCTCGCCAGGCACCTGCCATACGACTTCCACCGCACCGACTGGCTCGGCTAGTCCCTTAAGGGGGACGGCGCCGAGGTCGTGAAAGCTGTGCTGTCCTCGTCGGCCAACGAGCACACGCACAAGCTCGGACGCAATGATCTGGCCGCCGTTCGCGTGGTCGCAGAAACGCCTCGCGACGACCACGGGCATGCCGAAGTAGTCGCCCTCCTCAAGCGTCGGCTCACCCACACTAAGGCCGATCCGCACACGCAGTTCCCTGTCTTTCCCGTGTCGATTCTGACGCTCGACCGCGCGCTGGATCGCGACAGCCGAGTTGACGGCGTCCAAGGCACTCCCGAAGACCACCATGAGACCGTCGCCCAGGTTCTTCACATTTCGCCCGCGGTTAGCTGTCACGGCCCTTCGCAACAGCCGGAAGTGATCGCTACGCAGCTTTTCGGCGGCGGCGTCCCCGATCCGCTCGAGCAGCTGCGTGGAACCGACGAGGTCGGTGAAGAGCAGGGTGACTGTGCCCTCGGGCATCGCGCTTTCTTTCCGCGGAGTCTTCGCGTGATGGCCGGGCGTCGGAGCAGTAGGCGCCGCGAGCGCCGGGTCTTGCGCGAGGATCCGCCTCTCGAGCTCGCGCAGACTGTCCCCGGGCTCGATTCCGAGGTCCTCAACCAATCGCCGGCGAGCATCCTGATATGCCCCCAGGGCATCGGCCTGTCGCTCACAGCGGTACAGGGCCAGCATCAGTTGCGCCCGCAGACGTTCTCGATAGGGTTGCTCGGCGATCAGCGGCTCGAGTTGCCCGATCACCTCGCCGTGCCGGCCGAGCAGGAGCTTGGCCTCGATCAGCTGCTCGATCGCGCCTACGCGTATCTCCTCGAGGCGTGCGATTTCGGCCTGGGCAAATGTCTCGTAGGCGAGGTCGACCAACGGCGCGTCGTGCCACAGCGAGAGCGCCCGTTCGAGGACTGTTACGGCCGACTCGGGGCGGCCCGCGGCCAGCTCGCTCTCACCTTCGGCGCTTAGGCGCTCGAACCGGAGCGAATCGAGCTGGTCGGGCTTGATCCGCAACTCATAGCCGCGCTCGCGCGTCACGATCAAGGCGTCGCCCGCACCCGATGCGAGCGCGCTGCGTAGCCGAAAGACCTGCATCTGCAGAGTCTTTGCGGCGGCCGCGGGTGGATGCTCGCCCCAGAGCTCGTCAATCAGCCGGTCGCTGGTAAGCGTCTCGTTGGCGTGAACGAGCAGGAACGCCAAGAGCGCCCGCTGCTTGGCGCCGGCGAGGATGACCGCACGGTCCTCGTCGAGGACCTCCAGCGGTCCGAGGATGCGGAAGTCCATTCCAGTAGTGCGAGCCGGGAGACCCCACGGTAGAGCAGTCGCTGGCGCTCGGCAAGCCTTGCGTTACCCGGCGTTACCCGTCCGTGGTCGGGGCGAGACGAGTGCGTCCCAGGGTCGCCACCCATGGCGATCCAAACAAGCAACCCGCCAACCGCGCCGCCTAGTCCTGCAGGGCTTGCCACCCCACCGCCCGACCGGCCATCGTGGGTGCGATTTTTTCTTGCGTCCGCGACGGCTTTGGCGGTCTTATCGATGATCAGCTCGGCTGCCCATGCGGCGACGGTGAGGGCGGACTACGAGGTCCGTGACGCGCCAAAGCTAAAGCTGGGCTTCCTGCACAACCTGTCCATTTCCGCGCCCAGCGACGATCTACTGCTGCCGCTCAAGCCGACCGCCTGGCGCTCCAGCGAGAGCTCTGCGCCAGCGCATCGCGTGCGGGCGCTTGGGGCGAGCCACACGCTCGTGCTCTCGGACCACTGGTCCTACCCTGCCCACGGGTGGAGGCCCGTCGGCACGCCCTGGACCCAGCCCGAGCGCTACGAGGCCTGGGTGCGTCAGTTCGCCCGCCGGTATCAGGGCCGCGGGCTCCTCTACTGGGACATTTGGAACGAGCCTGACTTCAAGGTCTTTTGGGACGGCACCCGCGAGCAGTTCTACGAGACGTTTGCCATCGCCGAGCGTGTGCTACGCGAGGAACTGGGAGCTGCGGCCAGAATCGTTGGGCCAAGCACTACAAGGTGGAGGCTGGACTGGATCAAGGGTCTGGCCGACTTCTGTCTCCAGCGCGGCTGCCGCTTCGACGCCGTCTCTTGGCACGACCTGCCCAACGACATGCGCTCGCTGCCCCGCCTGTCCGACCGGCTCGCGAGGACGCGTAACCTGCTGTCGCGGGTGCGCTATCGGGCACTGCGGGTGCGCGAGTTTCACGTCAACGAAATCATGGGTCAGCGCATCCAGTTCACGCCGGGCGCCGCGGTCGGCTACTTCTCAGAGCTCGAGGACGGCAGAGCCGATGTCGCGATCAAGTCGTGCTGGCCGGACACTTCGGGCCGGGTGAACTGCCAGGGACAGACCCTCGACGGGCTGCTCGACTGGGAAACCGGCCGGCCCAGATCGCTCTGGTACACCTGGCGCGCCTATGCCGACGGTCGCTCCAGCCGGGTGCAATCAGACTCGAGCGACGAGCGAATCGCGGTTCTCGCTTCGCGCCGTTCGCGGCACCGAGGAGAAGCGCAGTTGCTGCTAGGCAACATCGGTACCACCCGACGACAGGCCTCGGTCCGCCTATGTGGGTTGAGCGCACTAACCGCCGGACGCAGGCGCGCCTCCCGCGCGGCGCTGCTCGTCGAACGCCATCCCGACTTGAAGGAGTCGGTGTACTCGCCCACGCTTGACGGGCGGGTGCGCCGGCTGCACGTCGACACCAACGGCCGCTGTGCCGTTGGGCGGCTGCCGCTGCCACACGAAGGCAGCGCGCTCGTCGCGTACCTACGGGTTCATTGAAGACGGTCGGCCGGCCACGCACACTAGTGGCCTCCCTCGTGAGCGGGCCTCTCAGCCGGCGTACGGACGAAGATGAACGGGGGACGGCTCCGGACCAGTTTCGTGACCCCTGCGGCACGCGACCAGCGCGGGTACCACCTGTGGTACCAAACGGAGCGAAACTCACCTGATCTCGGATCACGTGAAAACGCTCGGTAGAGCCGAAAGCACCCTCGTGAACCGCGCGGGCGGGCTCATAACCCGAAGGTCGCGGGTTCGAATCCCGCCCCCGCTACTTCACGAAACCCCCGCTACTCAGGGGGTCTCTTCGCTTCTAACCGCACGTGAATGAGCGAGTGCGGGCATCAATTGGGCATCATTCGCGGTTCGAACCGACAGTCGCGAGCGGCGCGGACTGCTCCTTCCACGCGAAGCGGGACTTCTCCGGCCTTTGCGCGGAGGGTCGTCGACAGGGCCGCTTTCATGGGCGAGCGACACTCTGATCCGTCCGCGACCCTGCTAGTGCTCGCCCGCGGCTTGCACGAGCAGGGCGATTTGGACGCGGTTGTCGACCTCGAGCTTGTCGAGGAGACGGGAGACATGGCCCTTGACCGTCGCGACGGAGAGGTGCAGCGTCGCGGCGATCTCGGCGTTGCCGTGGCCGAGGCCGATGGCGAGCGCGACGTCGCGCTCGCGCGGGCTGAGCGTCGCCAGTCGGTCGCGGGCATGCTCGGTGCGGGCGCCGGCGTCCGAGGCGCCGGCCACCAACGAGATGAGCCGGCGGGTCACCGTGGGGGAGAGCATGCCGTCGCCCGCGTGGACGAGCTCGATTGCGCGGACGATCTCCGCCGGCGCGGTGTCCTTGAGCAGGAAGCCGGCGGCGCCGGCCTGCAGCGCGCGCAGGACGAGTTCATCGGCGTCGAAGGTCGTGAGCACGAGGACGGCGGGCGGGTCGGGCTGCGCTGCGAGCAGACGGGTGGCCGCGATCCCGTCGAGGTGTGGCATGCGGATGTCCATAAGGACGACGTCGGGCCGGTGGAGGTCGACCGCGCCGAGGACCTCGCGGCCGTCGGCGGCCTCGGCCACCACTTCAAGGCTTGCTGCGCCGGCGAGCATCATCCGCAGGCCGGAGCGCACGAGCGCGTCATCGTCGACGAGCAGGACGCGGATCATCGCGGCAGGCGGGCGCGCACGACGAACGCGCCGTCGGCGTCGACGCCGTGCTCGAGCTCGCCGCCGGCGAGCGCGACGCGCTCGGTGAGCCCGATCAGGCCGGTCCCCGCCCCGGGCAGCGGCGAGACCGCGGCGACGGCCACCGGCGCGAGGCTGCGGACCTCGACCTGCAAGTCGCCGTCGGGCGCGTGGACGGTTAGAGTCACGGCCGCTCCCGGCGCGTGCTTGCGTGCGTTGGTCAGACCCTCCTGCACGATCCGGTAGGCGGTTCGGCCGACGGCGGCGGGCGGCGCTGCGTCGCCCAGTTCGATCCGTGCGGTGATCCGCATCCCGGCCGCCCGCGACTCATCGACGAGGGCGGCGACGTCGGCGAGCGTCGGCTGCGGCGGTTGGGTCAGGGTCTCGCCGCCGTCCTCGCGCAGGACGCCGATCACGCCGCGCAGCTCGTCGAGCGCGGCCCGCGCGCTCTGGCGGATCACGCCGGCCGCTTCGGCGACCTCCTCGGCCGGGGCGTCGGGGCGGAACTCGAGCGCGCCGGCGTGGACGGAGAGCAGCGAGAGGCGGTGGGCGAGCACATCGTGCATCTCGCGCGCGATCCGCCGCCGTTCGGCCGCGCGCGCCTCGTCCGCGGCGCGGTCGGCCTGCGCGCGCAGCGATCGCACGAGCTCGCGCCGCGCGCGTACGAAGAGTCCCCAGCCGAGCACTACGCCCGCCAGCAGCAGGCAGGTCCCCGCGTTGACCCAGTAGCTACCGGCGGGGGGATAGAGCAGCGGGCTCGCGAACGCCCACGCGACCAGAAGCCCGGCGACGACGGCCAGATCACGCCCACGCGCCCGGATCGCGGCGTTGAACGTGGCGGCGAGGTTCGCGCCGGAGGTCGTGAGGATCACGAGCGAGACCGCCCCGATCCCAATCCCGACGGCGCCTGGATGGGTACGCCGCCAGTGCAGCGAGACGAGCGCCGCGATCCCCACCACGACGTCCACGACGCGCAGCCAGGGCGGGTGCATCTGCCAAGTGCCCGCGAGGGTGGCGGCGCTGATCGCGAAGGCAGCGAGGTAGATCGTCGCGTCGACGACGCGGTCGCGGCGGCCACGCTCCTCGTCGGGGGCGTCGATCACGGCGTCGGGCAGTGCGGAGCGCATCCAGCCGGACAGCCGATGGGGGAAGCGTGCTGTCGCCTGGCGTGTCATCGCTCGACGACGAAGGCTAAGCGAGGACCGCGGCCGCGACCCCCTACCAAAGTCGTTGGTTGCCACCGCCGCAGGGCTCGGCGAGCGTAGCCCGGGGACCGTGGCTGCAAACCCGGCGGGCCGCGAGTCTGCCGGGATGATCGAAACCGAAGGACTCACCAGGCAGCTCGGGGGGCGCACCGTCGTCTCCGATGTCACCTTCCGCTGCGAGCCGGGCACCGTGACGGGCTTTCTCGGCCCCAACGGCGCCGGCAAGACCACGACGATGCGGATGCTCGTCGGCCTGTCCGAGCCCGACAGCGGCGAGGTCCGGATCCTCGGCGGGCGCTACCGCGACCTGCCCAACCCCGGCCGGCGCGTCGGGATCCTGCTCGACGCGTCGGCGCAGCACGCCGGGCGCCGTGGCCGCGAGGCGCTCGCCGTGTCCGCGAAGACCATGGGCGTGCCCGCGCAGCGCGCCGACGCGCTGCTGGAACTCGTCGGCCTCGACGCGACGGCGGCCCGGCGGCGTGTCGGCAAGTACTCGCTCGGCATGCGCCAGCGCCTGGGCTTCGCCCACGCGTTGCTCGGCGACCCCGAGATCCTGATCCTCGACGAGCCCGCCAACGGCCTCGATCCGGAGGGCATGCGCTGGATGCGGGGCCTGTTGCGCGGCTTCGCCGACCGCGGCGGCACCGTGCTGCTCTCCTCCCACCTGCTGGCAGAGGTCGAGGCCGTCGCCGATCGGATGATGATCATCGGCGGCGGGCGGATCCAGGCGCAGGGCACCCGCGCCGAGCTGCTCACCCAGTCCGGCACCATTGTCGAGGCGGCCGACCTCGCCGCGCTCGACGCCGCGCTTCACCACGCCGGCCTGACGATGCACCCCGCCGACGGCGATCGGCGGCTGGTCGAGGCCGAGCCCGAGGTCGTCGCTCACGCGGCGATGGCCGACGGCGTCGTGCTGCGCCGGCTCGCCCCGGCCGAGGGCACGGGCCTCGAACGCCTTTTCTTCGATCTGACCACGCCGGGCGCAAGCGCAACGTCACCGCAGACCGATTCGATCCATCCCGAGCTGACAGGAGCAACCGCATGACCACCACCACCCTCTCCGCACCGATCCGCGTGAGCACCGCCGGCGTCCACGCACGCCCCGGCCTCGGCCGCCTCGTCGCCGTCGAGCTGCGCAAGATGGTCGACACCCGGGCCGGCTTCTGGCTCCCGGTCGCCATGGTGGCGCTAACCGTGGTCGTCGTGGTCGTGCGCCTGCTCGTCGGCGGCCGGGCGGACCACACGTTCCAGTCCGTCCTCGATGCCGGGCTGCAGCCGGCGGCCGTCCTCCTGCCGGTCGTTGGCATTCTGCTCGTCACCTCGGAGTGGTCCCAGCGCACCGGAATGATCACCTTCGCGCTGGTCCCGGTGCGCTCGCGGGTCCTCGGCGCCAAGCTCATCGCGAGCCTCCTGCTCGCCGTCGCGATGCTGGCGATGTCCGTCGCCGTCGTCGCCGCCGGGGTGCTCGTATCGTCGCCAGGCGTCGAAGGGACCTGGTCCGACGCCGCGCCGCTGATCGGCCAGTCGGCCGTCAACCTGACGGCCGGGATGGTCGTGGGCGTCGCGCTCGGCGCGATCCTGCTCGCCCCCGCGCCCGCCATCGTCCTCTTCTTCGCGCTGCCGACGTCGTTCTTGGCGGTGCTCTCGCTGCCCGTGTTCTCCGGCGTCGCCCCGTGGGTGGACTACGCGAGCGCCCTCGGCCAGACGACCGTGGAGGTCATGAGCCCCACCCAATGGGCGCACGTGGGCACGGCGCTCGCACTCTGGATGCTGCTTCCGCTCCTGATCGGCACCTGGCGGATCACCCGCCGCGAGGTGTCGGTGTAGAGGCTCTGCGGCTGCTGTGGCGTCTCAGGAGTTGTCGACAAGCAGCGCGCCCTCTTGCCATGCCTGCCTGCGAAGGCCGCGCTCCTCTATCGCGGCCCGAAAAGATGACCCGTCCGTGAAGGTTTGGACGACCAAGCGGAGCTAGATCATCGGCTTCCGCCTTGGACGACGACCGAAACCCGCGCGCCATTGCCACCAAGTGTGGATCCCCATGAAAGGAGCATTCAGCCAACGGCCGGGTGCGACTGTCGCTATGCGCGAAAGCGGAAGCCATCGGTACGCCATCCGCAGCGGAGCTGCAGGCGCCGTGCAACGACGAGCACCGGTCCGGCCGCTCGAACTGAACGGTCACCATGTAGGTTCTGCTCACCGGCGACCGAAGGAGGATCCATGTACGCACGCGTGGTCAGGTTCACGGACGTCGATCCGGATCACCTGGCAGGGCGCTTGGACGGGATCGAGGCTGAGGGGCCGCCCGTGGACATCCCGGCTAAGGGCATCCAAATCCTCCACGATGAGGACCAGCGCACCGCAGTCGTGATCCAGCTCTTCGAAACGGCCGACGACATGGCGGCAGGGGAGGGCCCCCTGGACGAGATGGACCCGGGGGACACGCCGGGGACGCGCGCCTCGATCGACCGCTGCGAGGTCAAGGCCGAGCTGGGCCCCCGATAAGCACCGCCGCGCCTGCGAAGCACTGCGCCTGTCGGTGCTGAGTGTTGCCTTTGCGCGAAAAGCGACCGCGACATCACGCGCGTCTGTGTGGGCGGCGCGCGCTGCTGCTCTCCATGCAAAGTGGCAGCTCGCTACAGGCGACGAGCCCCACCGAGCCCCGACCACCCGTCAGGCTGCTGCTCTGTGGGATTCGACCACGACTCCGGTCGAGCCAGAGGCACTGGACCACGCACTGCTCTTGGCGGAGCCGGGACTAGCTGGAAACGAAGGTCTCCGTCGGGTACATCTCCGGCGGATCCGTGATGCCGACCTCTTCGAGGATCGGTCCCAGGTGCTGGCCGAACGCGTTGCACGCGTCCTGCGATTCCCAGACGTCGACGACGCGGAATCCGCTCGGGCTTTCGCCGGCTGAGTGGAAAAGAATGCCCCCGACCGGCCAGTCCGACACTGAATCCATCTTGTCCTTGCCCGCGAGTTTCTGGGCGGTGGCGCGGTAGTTCTCCGCGGTGACCGTCGGACCGTGGTGGATTAATACGACCGGCATTGCGAGCTCCTTGTTCGAGTTGGCCGACCCTACCTTGCCCGTGGACTTGTGGCCGACGATCAGGTTCGGCACGCTCGCGATTCCACCTGCAGCTCAGAGACGATGGAGTGCTCAGCCGTATCGATGGCACGCCTCGGCGGGCGTGCAATATCTACGGGCACCGGGTAGCCGCAGACATGTGGATGGCGCTCCTGCTTTGCGGGAGAAGCGGCAGTCCGCCTAAGTACCTAGGCGATACTGCTGCACGATCTGAGCGTCGCTCCAAGGGACGAATCGGGCCGCCGACCCGACACCCGCGCAGACTCGCGTCTGAGCCTGTGGCCGTTAGTACCCGCGGCCGTTGGTACCCGCGAACGTTCGGACTGCTGCCTTCACGCGAGGCTGTTGCATAAAGCCGTCTCGGAAACGCTGCAGCAGGTTCGCTGAGAGGGCGTCAGACGGGCTGGGTGCAACGGGGTCGAGACGGACCGGCGTCGCTTGACGGATGCGATGGCCGTTCTTGGAGCCCACCTTTAGAAGCGATCCAGCGGGCTCGCCGAGGGTTTGTGCAACAGCCACACGCGACAGGAGAAGCGAGACGAACGCGCCGTTTCCGGGATCGACGGTGGTGGTCGTCTCGGCGACCGGGAAACCCCGACCGCGTTTCTACCTAGGCAAGACCTCTCGCCCCAACAGCTTGCCTTGATAACCGACCGGCTCCTCCCGCAGCGCGCGGATGAAGTTGGGGATCGTCTCTCGCCCCAGGCTCCCGCCGTGCATGCCGTGGATCCAGTCAGGGTCGAGGGCCTCGATTCGATCGACAACGTCCCTGACCGGCTGATCGTGAGCGAAGATCCCGATCTCGCGGTAGTACTCGCACATCATGCTGCCGAGGTCCTCGGTCACGACCGGCGGCTGGTCACCCGGCTGGATGAAGAGGTCCGAGGGAAACACGCTCTTCGTGGTCTCGTCGAAGAGCATCATCGAGTCCCAATGGTGCACGTGCGGTGTCTCGAGGAAGCGCAGCTTGTGCTTGCCGAGATCGATCACCTCTCCCTCGCTATGCCCTTCGACGCGGCCTGAATAGTTCCAGCCGCTCAGGTTCAGGATGGCGCTCATGGCGCTGCCCGCGAGCGTCGAGTTCGGAGCGCCCTCCAGGAAGCGGTCCATGCCCCCGGTCTCGTCCGCCTCGAAGTGGAGGAGGATCACGTACTCGAGCTTGCTGGGATCGAGCACTTCAGCGACTCCGTCACGGACACCCTCGTACAGCCCATACATTCCGGTGTGGATGAGTGTGGGGCGCTCGTCATCGATCAGGAACTGGTTGAACTGAAAGTCGGTGTCCGGAAGTTGGACGGTGGTGCAGATCCTGTAGATGCCGTCGGCGAGCGCGTCTACGCGGGCCATGGCTGGTGCTCCCCTCTTCCCATTTGGCCGACCGTACCGGGCCTGGTCTTCGAGCGCTACTGCTTCCCGCGAGCTGCGGGAGACGCCTCCCTTCATGCGAAGGAGCCGTGCCGCTTGAGTGCCGCCTTGCGCGAGAAGCGGTAGCCAGGATTCAGGCCGCTAGTCGGTACTGCTGCATGATCCGGGCGTCGCTCCTAGGGACATATCGGGCCCCCGCTATTACGAAAGGCCCGCTGACGGGGGCCTTTTTCATTGTTGGATCGAGATCGGGATCGTCTCCGTGGTACCACCGGGGTACCACAGGGCTCTGACGGCGACGGCCATGCCGGGGTCGCGTGGTGAATTGGGGAGGCTTCGCGCGCGCGAGGATCCTGAGAGGTGGTCAGGGGAGGTCACGGCTGACGCGAGATGGCTGCGGGGGACCTGCAAATCCGAAGTAACAGATACCCGGCAAAGGCATCGGAAGGTGCCCCGTCGGCCAACGTCACAGCTTCGAGCCGCCGTGGCCAAGGTAGGCCGGAGCAATCGCTGCCCACTTGACGCGGAAGCGAGGGCGCGGCTTGCCGCGGCAAACTCGCGGACGAGCCCCTAGCCTGACGCAGATGCCACGGTGGGGTCCGGCGTGCCCCGCCGCCGTGCCAGGAAGTCCTCGATGACATCAGCAACATCGATTACCTGGGGACCGACGAGCGGCAGGTGGTTCAGTCCCTCGAGCTCGACGAGCCGAGCGCCCGGAATCCGCTCGGCGAGATAGCGCCCCCGCTGGGCATACAGCGGGGCGTCGGGATGGTCGATCACGAGCGTCGCCACCTCGATCCCGGGCAGCAGCGGCCGGATGTCGGCGGCCTCGACCGCCTCGAACAAGGCACGCGCCATCGCCGGACTCACGGCCGCCCGGTCGCGGGCTCACCGCGTTCACGCCCAGGCCGCACGACACCCGGTCGCGGCGCCCGTCGCGAACCTCGCAGCGGTCGTTGGCGGGGCCCGCCACAGAGCACGTCGCGCCGCGCCAACCGTCGAGCAGGGCGCCGAGCGACCGCTGCCGTGCCCACGAGCCAGCGGTGCGGAGCTCCCGGGGACGGGACGGCGCGCAACCGCAGTGGCAGCACGAGTACATCCCCCGCTACGGCGATGAGCGGTTTCGGTCAGCCCTGGCGCGGCGGCGCGGGAGGACAGAAGGGTGGATGCTTTCCCTGGCGCTCGAGCGCCTCGCAGATCCGCGTCAAGACCACGAACTTGATGCACTCGCCGGGGCTGCTGAAGCCGAAGTCGCGCCAGCCCCCGCTCAGGCAGTCTCGGATTGAGGTTGGCAGGGGCGGCTCAGCCGGCGACGGACTGACCGCGATGTCGACCGGATTTTCGCCGGTCGGCGCGGCGGGCGGCGTCCTGGGGGTGAGTGCCCCGCCCGCATCCACGCGGTACTGGGAGATCGTGTGATCGCCAGCGTTGGCCGCGTAGACACTCTTCCCGTCGGCGCTGACCGCGAGCCCCAGCGGGCCGGTGCCCGCGGGAACTGCGAGCGGGGTCTTCGGAGTGAGGGTTCCGTCCGCGCTCACCGAGTATTGGAGCACCGTGCCCTGGGGATGCATGGAGTCGGTGACGTACACGCTCGGACCGTCGAGGGTGACCGTCACCTCGAACGGGTTCACGCCAGTGGGGACCGTGGGCGGCGACTTCGGGCTCAAGGTTCCGTCGGTGCCGGCCGTGTATTGGGAGATAACGCCGCTTGCGCCGGCTAGGCTCGGATCGTTTACGACGTAAACGCTTCGGGAGTTCGGGCTCACCGCCACGCCGATCGGCGCGCACCCGAGGAAAACCCCGGGACACGCCGCCGTGGGCACCGTCGCGGGCGACTTCGGAACCAGGGTTCCGTCCGCCCTCACCGAGTACTGGAAGACGGACCTCTCGCCGCTTTCGTTGGTGACGTAGACGCTCCGGCCGTCCGGGCTCACGGCCAATCGTGCCGGGTCCGCCGCGGGCACGGTCGGCGGCGACTTGAGCGTGAGCGCGCCTCCTGTCCCCACCGAGTACTGGATCACCGCGCCGTTGCCGGCGGGGTCGAGCGCGTACAGGCTTAGACCGTCGGGGCTGACAGCGAGCGCGCCCGGATCGGCGTTCGGGGGCAGGGGCGCCGACGACCGAAGGGTGAGCAGCCCGCCCGCTCCGATCGAGTACTCGAGCACCTTTGCCTCGATCTCGGGTGTGCCGTAGAGCTCGCTCGTGCTGACGTAGGCGCTTTTCCCGTCCGGGCTGACCGCCACGCTGTGCGGCGGTCCCGTGCCCGCGCCGACGGTGGGCGGCGAGAGCGGGGCCAGCCCACCGCCCGCCGCGTCGTACTGCGACACATTTCCTGAGCCGGCGTTGGTCACGTAGACGAACGGCGCGGCCCCAGCCGGCGTAGCGGCCGCCAGCAGGGCGAGCGTCGCAAGCGCAAGCCCCGGGTGCCCGCGTCGGCTACGAACCCATGCGCTCAGTCGTCTCGTCGGACGCTCCTGCTCGTCGGGGACTCGACTGGATGCGGTCCTACCACTGCGACACCGCCGAGTCAAGCGCTTCGCGGTCGTGCTCGGGACGGGCGAGCTCGCTGCCCCGACCGCCGCCGCTTCGTCCGCACCTGACGATCGCCGCGCCTGGACAGTATCTCGCGGTCGACGCCGGCGAGGGCGCCGACGCCCAACTAGAGGCTCCGGTCTACGACCGGTTCCTTGACCCCGACAGCCGCAAGACATTCTTTGACGCCTGCAAGGAGATCGAGGCTCTCTGGGAGATCCTGGCGCCCTCGGCTGAGCTGCGCGACAAGATCACGAAATACAAGCGCCTCAGTCAGCTATACGCGTCCGTCCGCAACGCCTACGCCGAGACGTCGGGCTTCGTCGCAGACCTCGCCCACAAGACATAGCGGCTCATCCAGGAGAGTGCCAGCCAAGAGGACCTGAGGCGCTTCAGCAAGTCGATCACCTTCGACTCAGAGAGCCTCAAGGCGTTCCGGGACGAGGAGGGACCAGACGAGGGCAAGGTCTACAACCTCTTCCGCGGTTTGCGTGATGAGATCGAGAAGAATCCGGCCACGGCCATCGTGCTGGACAGCCTCCGGCAGCGGGCCGAGCGCGTGCTTCAGGGCCTGGAGGAGCGGCAGGTCACTGGCCTCGCCGCCATGGACGAGCTGGCAGTGCTGGCGGCGGAGAAGGAGCACGCACAGCGCGAGGCTGGCGAGAGTGGCCTGAGCGAGTCCGGCTTCGCCAATCTATTGGAGCCTGCGAGCCGACGAAGCGCTCTCTGGCGCCGAGATCAGCGCGATTGGGCTTTGCCGGCGAGTCGAGACGCTGGTCGCCCAGTTCCCCAGCTGGAGCGAGAACTCCGACGAGCAGCGGCGGCTGCGGCTCAGCCTCTACAAGCCGCTCCTCGGTCTCAGCGCTTATGACCGCGCCCGGATCGTCGAAACCGCGATGGGCGTGCTAAGCGAGGTGGCACGCGCGTGAAGCCGTACCTCTACCCCCAGCAGGAGCTGCAGCGGCGGGCCCTGTCCTGGGCGCTGCACCTCAAGGTCAACCCGGCCGTGGGGCGTATCGAGGCCATGAAGGACAAGTGGGGGTCCTGCACCTCAGCCGGCGAGATAACCCTGGCCGAGGACCTAGTCGAGATGGACGAGCGGTCCAGGACTACGTCATCGTCCATGAGCTACTCCATGTGCGGCTGCCCACCCACAACCAGCGGTTCAAGGCTCTCATGACCGCCTACACATCCCCGAGTGGCGCGCTGGATGCTCTCGTGCGTGAGACGAGAGCGGCCCTTGATTAGGGATTCCTACACCAAACCACCGGAACGGGGTAGGCCTTCACGGCCGGTCGCTGCGTTGGGTCGGCTGCAGAGACTCGACCCGCGATCTCAGCGCGGCGACCTCCCGGCGCAGATCGGCGACCTTCCGGCGCTCCTGGACCAGCTCGGCGGCGAGGCTGCGCAGCGCGAAGCCGAGTCGCTCGGCGCGAGACTCGGGTTCGGTTCTCGGCGGATCGGGCTCTTCCCTGGGAGTCACGGGAGCCCGCGCTCTCCAGCCGGGTCTTTGGCTGCGTCCAGCCCGATCCACGCGGCTGGATGCCAGCACCGCTGGCGCATCGCGAGCGGCATCGGCTGCAGGTGTCATGTGCGTCCGGGTCTCGGGGGCGGCGGAGGAGAAGGGGCGCGAGTGTCGGGAGGCGGCGCGTAGCGCAGGATCTCGAGCGCAATCTCGTAGGGAGGTGACCAGCCGTTGGCGCGGATCGGAGGCTTGATAGTCCGATCCGTCAGGTCCGCGCGCTTGACGCTGCGGGCGAGGCTGGCGCCCGTCCCTTTGGCCCGCGCGATCAGCTCGACCTGGGCCAGATAGCTCGCGTTTGACTGCGAATCCTTGTCGTGGGTCAGGAGCCGGAGCCCGCGCAGCTCGTCGAGCGAGAGGCCTTCCGCCAGTAGCGCCTCCTCCGAGATCGACGTGTATTCGAGCACCTCGTGAAGCCAGGCGAGTACGCGCGCGTCCCCGGGGACCGCGGCCGCGACCCTTCGAACGTGATCGATCAGTGGCAACCCGCCAGCGTCACGGTGCCTATGGTGCAGCCGTTCGGCCAGCGCCCGTGCGCGATCAGAGTCCACTGGCGTCCAGCCTCCCGCGGTTGCCCGCCTGTTCACGATCTCCAGAACGACCCAGCCCGTCGTGGCCAGCTCCTCGATGATGAAGCGCTGCTCCGCGACGAAGAAGGTGGCGCCGTCGATCGCGGCGATTTCCCAGGTGCATTGCGGCGTTCCCGGCTACCAGGACCACGGTGTCGGCAAACACAAGCAAGCCCTCCGCCTCCTCGGACTCGTCCATGGAACGCTCCTCTCGAGCGGCCGGCGACGACCGCCGCCGATTCAGCGGGCGGCGGCGGTGTCAGTCTCCGCCGGCGCCCGAACTCCTAGCGACAATCCTCCAACGACCACAACCAGCGTACATCCCCCCAATGGCATGAAATAGGGATGAGCGGCCCCCGAACCGACCCTTCGATAATGATCGGGGTCAGGCGCGAGGGGGCAACCATTTTGAGCGCTGCACCGGCACTGTGAGCCCGGCTCGGCCTCTGCGGTGCGCGACCAAGTGCCGCAGGCTACGGCGCCCGACCCGGTGCGGAATGCGGACTGCGGGCCTGGCCTTCACTCCGCGTTACCGCCGGACTCTTCGAGCGCCGCGTCGACGTCGTATCCGAGCGCCAGCGCCAGCTCAGGCGCGGCGGAAACGACGCGTGCAAGGCCGACGGTGGGAGCCACGGCGATCAGGGTCCCGACGATCTCGTCGATGTTGGCGCCGGCGGCCAGAGCCACCTCGACGTTCGACTGGTAGGAGCTCGGCGCCGCGTCGATCGCCAGCGACGCCGCTAGCCGGACGAGAGCGTGCGTCTTCTTATCCAGCCGCGAGACCTTGACCGTGTCGTGGCCCATGCCGAGCACCGACTCCACGAACCGCTCGTCGTTCAGCGCGAGCCTGCGCAAGGTCTCCTTGTATTCGGCCATCTCCTCCTCTGGCGGCATTCCGGCGGCGTTCCGCGGACCGAGCCCGGGGACACCTCGAACTAGACAGCATGGGCGCTGCCGCGTCATCGTCCCGATGGCATGAAAAAGCCGGGCAGCGCCGGCGCTGCCTAGAGCAGCCCGAGCTCGCGGGCCCGTTCGACGGCGGCGTTGCGGGAGGTGACGTTGAGCTTGCGGTAGACCGCCATGGCGTGTGATTTCACCGTGTGGCGCGATACGTACAGGCGCTCGCCGATCTCGCGGAAGGAGAGGTGCGTGGCGAGGTAGGGCAGCAGGCGCAGCTCCGCCTCGGTCAGAGTCGAGGCCCCGGGGGCGTGCGCGCGCATTGTCTTCAGGTTCGCGCGCAGCTCGTCCACCTGTGCGGGGAGCGCTCCGAGGTCTGGTTGTCGGCGCAGGATCGGCTCGATCTCGCGCAGCATCGTCTCGGCGCCGCCGGCGTCGGCGAGTGTCAGGTAGGCCCGGGCGAGCTCCAGGCGGGTTTGTACCGAGTAGTACGGCTGCCCGTAGGTGAGCCGCGGCCGCAGGCGCTGCACCCGCGCCAGCAGCTCTTGCGCGCGTGGGACGTCCCCACGGTGGAGCGCGACGCGAGCCGCCACGGAATAGGCGAGCGCGCTGGTCGGGTACTCCTCCATCGCGTGGCGGCGGATGATCCCGAGCGCCCGGTCCGCGTGCTCTTCCGCCTGGACCCACGCTCCCGTTCCGGCCGCGATCGCGGCACGCTCGCCCAGAGCCACCATCACCAAGTCCGTCCCTCCGAGCTCGAGGCCCGCCTCGACAACCTCGGCGAACAGATCGTCGGCCTCGTCGACCTCGCCGGCCAGCCACCGCGAGATCGCCAGCAGCCCCAGGGCGTGGGCCCAGAATTGGCTCCCACGCGCGAGCGTCCCAACCGCGAGCTCCGCATCCGTCCGCATCCTGGCAGCGCCTCGATGACAGAGCTGGGCACGCAGGAGGGCCCGCCACGAGTCGATCGACGCGCTGCCGTCGGGCAGGGTGCCTTCGTGGCTCCCACGCTCGGCGGCATCGGCCCAACGCTCCGCCTCCGCGGGCCGGCCCCAAGCCGCGGCGAGTAGTGCGCCGAGCACGGCGACCGCCGCGTTCTGCTCGAGTGCCCCATGCGCCTCCAGCCAGCTGAGCCAGCGTTCGGCGGTGGCGACACGGCCGCTTTGGTAGACGCGTGGACCGGTACCTACGGTCAGCCACGCCGCTCGGTTGACATCCCCGGCCGCCTGCGCGTACCCGATCGCGGTCTCCGGCTGCCCGTTCGCCTCGCACCAATCGGCCGCACGAGCGAGCAGACGCGGCACGAGATCCGGCTCGACTCGCTCGAGCTCCGAACGCAGCAGCTCCTGGAAGAGATGGTGGTAGCGATACCACTCCCGAGTCCGGTCCAGCGGCACCAGGAACAGGTTGGAACCCGCCAGCGATTCCAGCATCGTCGCGGAGCCGCTCCCCTCGAGGACTGCGTCGCAGAGCGGACCCGACATGGACTCGAGAACGGCGGTCCTCGTCAGGAAGCGGAGCTCGTCGCGCGGCAGGCGCGAGAGGATCTCGGAGACCAGATAGTCGGCCACAAAACGGTCGTCCCCACTGAACGCGGTCAGGCCCTTCATCCCGGTCCCGCCCGCCTTTGCCGAGAGCGCCGCCAGGTACAGACCAGCAGACCAGCCCTCCGTGTGCTCGGTGAGCTCGGCGACCTCGCTTTCCGCCAGCTCCAGGCCGGCCGCGCTCAGCAACTGGCGCGCCTCGGCCTCGTCCATGCTCAGCTCGTTCGGACTGATCTCCAGCGCGAGGCCCCGCGCGCGCAGCGCCCCGAAGCGCAGTGCGGGGTGCCCCCGTGACGAGAGCGCCAGCTGCGAGCCCTCGGGCACATGCCTCGCGAGCGCGGCGATGGCATCCAAGCACACTGGGCTATCGAGCAGATGCAGGTCATCGAAGACGAGGACGAATGCCTCGTAAATCGTCGCCAGAGCCACCCCGAGGCGCGGGACCACCGTTCCCTCGATCGAAACGCCCGGCGACGCCAGTGCCTCGAACACGCTCGGGGGGAGCGGCGAGACCCGGTCAAGCGCGGCGGCGACATACGTCAGCAACACGACCGGATCGTTGTCGTTCTCGTCGACTGAAACCCAGGCGAATGGTCGCTGCGACTGCGAGGCCCATTCAGCGAGCAGCGTCGTCTTCCCCCAGCCCGGGCCTGCGGACAGGAGAACGACGGGAATCGCGCCCCACTCCTCCTCCAGTAAGCCGATCAGCGCCGTGCGCGGCACGGTCCCGTCGCGACGCTGTGGTGCGCGCAGCTTCGACTCCACCAACTCGAACGCCGGGGCGGTCGTAGTGGACGGCCGCGAGCCAGCCCGCGACGCATCGGCCGTCGA
The DNA here is from genome assembly GCA_963826165.1 of uncultured Thermoleophilaceae bacterium. Taxonomy (GTDB): domain Bacteria; phylum Actinomycetota; class Thermoleophilia; order Solirubrobacterales; family Thermoleophilaceae; genus JACVRW01. Next base: position 22,462 of record CAWGWC010000005.1, read on the forward strand.
GCTCACCGCTCCGGTCATGACATCCTCGCCGTCGAGGCGCGTGCTCACGCGTGCGTCATAACCGCCGCGCGGACTCGCCGCCGCAGCTACTGATCGACCTCGGCGCCTTCCAGCCGATGGAAACGGCACCCTGGGACATGCTCCGATAGGGGTCCAAGATTTCCCCTAAGGTCCGGTGCGTCCAAACGCACAGACCCTACTGTGCAGAACTGGCTGAGGCAAATGCGGGCCCTCCCTCACGAGCGCGCGCCAGCCGTGATTTCATGCCATCTGGGCGATGACGCATCGGCGCCGGAGCGGTTCCATGGAGCCGACGGCACACCCGGGAGTATTCGAGCTTTCGCCCGGCGGCGAAGGGAGACATCATGGCGGACGTTGAGACCCCCCTCGATGGTTCGGACGCGGCCGGGACACGCGAGCGCGACGGGCGGCACCCCAGGCCGAAGGCGATACCCCACCCCACCGCCGAGGAGCGAGCCGCACAGGGCAAGGCGGCGAGGGCGGTGGCGCCGCGCTCGGGGCAGGGCGAATGGGAGCCGACTTCCGATCGGCGTGATCCGGTCGAGCTGCTGGAGGAGCAGGCTGCTTCGCGGGTGCAGGAGCTGGTGCCGATCCGCTATGGGCGGATGCTGGTGTCGCCGTTCACGTTCTTCCGCGGCGCGGCCTACCCGATGGCGGCCGATCTGGCCGGCGCGCCGCGGAGCGGGCTGGAGGTGCAGCTCTGTGGCGATGCGCACCTGTCCAACTTCGGTGCGTTCGGCGCGCCCGACCGGCGGCTTGTGTTCAGCATCAACGACTTCGACGAGACGCTGCCGGGCCCCTTCGAGTGGGACCTGAAGCGGCTGGTGGCGAGCTTCGCCGTGGCGGGCCGGGATCGAGGCTTCGACGCCAAAAAGCGCCAGGCGATCAACCGGGCGGTGACGCGTTCGTACCGGGACGCGATCAGGGCGTTCGGCGCGATGTCCAACCTCGAGATCTGGTACGCCCGCATCGACGTCGACGAGATCGCGGCGCTGGCTCGGCAGGGGACCCCAAAGCAGCGGAAGCGGTTCGAGCGCAACTTGGCCAAGGCACGCTCGAAGGACAGCCTGAAGGCGTTCGCGAAGCTCACGCAGATCGTCGACGGCGAGCCCAGGATCGCGAGCGACCCGCCGCTGATCGTCCCGATCGAGGAGGTGGTCTCCGGTGTCGGACCGGCCGAGCTCGAGGGGTTCGTGCGCGGCGTGATCCGCTCCTACCGGCGCACCCTGAGCGCCGACCGCCGGCAGCTGCTGGAGCGCTTTCGCTACGTCCATTCGGCGCGCAAGGTCGTCGGCGTGGGCAGCGTCGGCACGCGCGCCTGGATCGTGCTGATGTTGGGGCGCGACGACAACGATCCGCTGTTCCTGCAGCTCAAGGAGGCGCAGCCATCGGTGCTCGAGCCGTTTCTGCGCAAGAGCTCGTTCAACAACCACGGCCAGCGGGTCGTCGAGGGCCAGCGCCTGACGCAGGCCGCCAGCGACATCATGCTCGGCTGGATCCGGATGACGGCGTTCGACGGTGCGAGCCGGGATTTCTACATGCGCCAGCTCTGGGACGGCAAGGGCTCGGCGCTGGTCGAGCTGATGAACCCGCAGGCGATGACGGCCTACGCGGGGCTCTGCGGCCACGCGCTCGCGAAGGCACACGCCCGCTCCGGGGACGCGATCGCGATCGGGAGCTATGTCGGGGCGGGCGACGGCCTCGACCGTGCGCTGGCCGCGTTCGCAGAGGCCTACGCCGACCAGAACGAACGCGACTACAACGCCCTTCGAGAGGCCGCCCAGTCCGGCCGGGTCACGGCCGAGACAGGCCTCTGACGGGGCGCGACCACCGGCGAACCCGCGCTCGCAAACTCAAGAGTCTTATGTGCAGAGATCGCCCGATCTGGGGGATGCGCGCGGCCCCGGGGCCGGGGGACAATCGCCGTGGCGTTCGACAGAAAGGGACCTCCGATGGTGATTGCGGCTGACTACCCATTCCTCGACGTTCTCGGCACGATGCTCGTGTTCTTCGGCTTCGTGGTCTGGTTCTGGCTCCTGATCAGGGTCTTCGCGGACGTCTTCCGCAGGGACGACATCGGCGGCTGGGCGAAGTTCTTTTGGTCCGTCTTCGTGATCGTCGTGCCGTTGCTCGGAGTGTTGGTCTACCTGATCGCCGAGGGCAAGGAGATGGGCCAACGCGACGCTCAGCAGGCTCAGGCTCAGAAGACGGAGTTCGACGCCTACGTCCGCCAGACGGCCGGCAACGGCGGGCCCGGCAGCGAGATCGCGCACGCGAAGCAGCTGCTGGACAGCGGCGCGATCAGTCAGACCGAGTTCGAGCAGATCAAGCAGAGAGCGCTGTCGTAGCTACCCACATCATTCAGTAGACGGGTCGGCCGGGAGCATCTGGCTTCCCTGGTCTGCCCTGCCCGAGCGAGAGTCGAGCTGGCGCGTGGCCCTTACCGCTGCGCGTCCGAGCGCGTTGGCGTAGGTGGGGAATGAGAAGGGAACCAGGGCGAGCTGCTCAACCTTCATGCCGGACGCCACTGCGAGCGCCGCCAGTTGGGCGAGTTCGACGGCCCGCTCACCCACGATGTGACAGCCGAGGATCGTGTGGTTCTCGCGGTCGGCGACGAGCTTGCAGAACCCTGTGGTGCGACCGTCGATGATCGGGCGCGGCATGGAGTCGAAGCCCTCTGTCCCCACGACGACGTCATGGGTCTCGCGGGCGGCCGCCTCGCTGAGCCCGACAGAGGCGTATTCGGGGTCGGTGAAGCTGCCGAGCGGACTGACCTCCGCGGGAAGGACGTCGGTGCGGCCGACGGCAGCGTTGGTCGCGGCGAGATAGGCCTCGCGTGCGGCCTCGTGGACGACCATCAGGTGCCCGGTGACGTCTCCGGCGGCATAGATGCCCGGAGCCGTCGTGCGGAGCTGGGAGTCCACCTTGATGTAGCCGCGCTGCTCAGTCTGCACCCCGGCGGCGGCGAGATCGAGGCCGTCCGTGTTCGCGACCCAGCCGACCGCGACGACGGCGAGCGTCGCTTCGACGTGCGCCTGCGCACCGCTCCGTGAATAGACAAGTCGGACTCCCGCGGGGCAGGGCTCGAAGCGCTCGATCGTTCCGGCGTGCTCGAGGATCCGCACCCCGGAGGCCTCCAGGGCAGTGCTCATCGCTGCCGCGACCTGCTCGTCCTCGCTCATGAGGATGCGGGGGGCCGCCTCGAACAGGGTGACCCGCGATCCGAACGCGTTGAAGATCGAGGCGACCTGGACCCCGGTCGCACCGGCGCCGATCACCAGCAGCGAGTCGGGGGCCGATTCGAGACGCCAGGCGTCGCTGTGCGTGCAGCTCAGCTCGAAGCCTGGCACTGGGAGCTTGCGCGACGCGCCGCCGGTGCACACGATGACGTTCGCGGCTCGCAGTCGCGGTCCGTCGTCGCTTTCGATCACGTGGGGCTCGACGAAACGAGCCGTTCCGGCGTGTTCGTAGAGGGTCACGCCGGCCCGGTGGAGCTCGTCGCGCAAGAGCGCGTGCGCGCGCACGTCGCCGGTCACCTCGCGCACGCGGGCGAGCAGACGCCGATAGTCGAGCGTGGGCTCGCCGGCGCTGATCCCGTAATGCCCGAGTTGCCTTGCCTCCCGCATCAGGCGCGCCGCGTGGGCCAGGGTCCGCACCGGCACCGGCCCGTCGTTGGCGGCCATTCCCCCGAGTTCGTCGCGCGTGACGAGCGCCGTTGGAGCTCCGAGTCGCGCCGCGCGCAGCGCAGCGACGACGCCCGCTGGCCCGGCGCCGATCACGATCACATCGAGCTCGTCTGTGCGTGTGGAAGGCATTTTCGCGGTGCCGCGGAGCCGCTCTGCGGTCGTTGCGTTCTCGGATCCTCCGGGAGTCTGGCAAGTTTGGTCGCGCTGGAGCGAGGCGGACGCCGAGCACTCGTGGACCATCGACATCGAGGGAGGAGGTCTGCTCCTTCACCTGGAGAGCTCGACGACGCAGGCATGGGCCTCGGCCACGCTGTGGCGGCGGATGCCGCTCCCGGAGGCTGAATTCATGCCATCGGGATGAGGCGGACGGGCGGGCGCACCCCTACGCTGCGCCCACACTACGAGCGTCGCAACGCTGCTCGAGGGCCACGCGACCCTCCACTATTGCGGCCTCGAAGGAGGAACGCAGTGTCCGCGCCAGAGACCCCCTTGGACTCCCATCCGCGCGCCCAGGCCGCGCTCAGGCTGCTGACCGGCGTATTCGAGCTTCGCACTGAGCGACCGGGTACGGCGCTGCGCGGTCTTGCAGGCGAACTGGTCGACGAGCGCCGGACGCTGGCCGAACTTCGGCACGAGGTCACACAACCGAAGACGCGACTCGAGTCCCCGCAACCCACCCAGGAAGACGAACCGGCCCGGCGCTCGGGGGCGCTCGCCCACGTCTGACGAGGGGTCTGCGGCATGGGCGACACTCCCGTCGAGGTCGCGTTGAGCGTGCGGTCGCAGCACGCGGAGGGCCCGCTGTGGGACGCCGCGACGGCCCGCCTGTGGTGGGTGGATATCCCCGCAGAGCGGGTGCATTGCTGGTATCCGGAGTCCTCTGAGCACAGCTCCTGGAGCACCATCGGGCAGCCGGGTGGCGTGGTGCTCGGCGCAACGGGCGAACCGGTGGTGGCAAGCCCGGAGGGCCTGGCGGTGCTCGACCGGAGCACAGGCACGCTGGATCTGCGCGTTCCGATCGAGCAGGACATGCCCGAGAACCGCGCCAACGACGCCAAGGTCGACAGCCGGGGAAGGGTCTGGGTCGGCACGATGGCCTTCGACAAGCGGCCACGGAACGCGGCGTTGTACCGCGTCGACGGCAACCGGGTGACCTGTGTGGTCGATGGCCTGACGATCTCCAACGGGCCCGCCTTCGACGAGCCGGGCGGGCGGCTCTACCTCGCCGACACGGCTCTCTGCGTCGTCGACGTCTTCGATCTTGACCGCGCGACGGGTGCCCTCAGCGGTCGCCAGCGGTTCCTCGATCTCAGCCGGGAGCAGCTCTGGCCGGACGGCATGACCGTCGACGGCGAAGGCATGCTCTGGGTCGCAGTTGGGCGAGCCGGGGCGGTCCACCGCTACCGTGCCGACGGCACGCTCGACGGCGTCGTCGAGCTGCCGACGTCGAATCCCACCTCGGTGGTCTTCGGCGGCGGCGACGGCGGTGACCTCTACATCACGACGTCATGGGTCGACTCCGAGCGGCGCGCGGACGAACCGCTGGCGGGCGCGATCTTCCGTTGCCGCCCCGGGGTGACGGGCAAGCCCTCTCCGCGCTACCCAGACCTCCCACGACGAGCCGAGAAAGGCGTCACACCATGATCGAGCGCATGGTCTTGTTCGGAGCTTCCGGTGATCTGACCAGCCGCCTGCTGATGCCGGCGGTCGCCCAGTTGGCCGAGGACGAACTGCTGCCGGCGGGGTTGACCCTGGTCGGGTCCGATATCACCGACTGGTCGACCGACGACTTCCGCGAGCACATCGCCGCCAAGCTGCGGGAGCACGCGAACGTGACCCCGGCCACACGCGATCACGTCCTGAGCATGCTGAGCTTCCAGCCCGCCGACGTCACCCGGCCGGAGGACGTCAGCCGCGTGATCGGCGACGACCATCCGGACACGCTGGTCTACCTCGCGCTGCCACCGAGCCTCCTGACGAAGGCGCTACCGGCGCTCGCGACGACGACGCTGGACTCCCCGGACGCGGTGGCGATCGAGAAGCCCTTCGGCACCGACCTGGCCTCGGCACACCACCTCAACGAGATCCTCCGCATCCAGCTGCCGGCGCCCACGATCTTCCGTATCGACCACTTCCTCTCCAGCGAGCTCGTCCGCCGCGTCATCGTCCTGCGATTCCTCAACCGCGTCTTCGAGCCGATCCTCAACGCGGTGCACGTCGATCGCGTCGACATCAGCTGGCTCGAGAGCCTCACCCTCGAGGGCCGGGCCTCCTACTACGACGGCGCCGGCGCCCTCAAGGACATGGTGCAGAACCACCTCATGGAGGCCATGGCGCTGGTCCTCATGGAGCAGCCGGCCAGAGCCGACGCCGACTCCTTCCGGGATGTGCGTGTCGAGGCGCTGCGGACGGTGGCCACGCCCTCGGCGGAGCGAATGCGCAGCGGCACGATCCGCGCCCGGTACGCCGCCGGCACGATCGGCTCACGGCAGGTGCCCGCCTACGTGGACGAACCCGGAGTCGACCCGAGCCGCGAGACCGAGACTTACGCCTCCCTGACCCTTGGCCTAAACAGCTCGCGGTGGGACGGCGTCCCGTTCACGCTCCGCTCTGGCAAGGCCCTCGAGACGGACTCCGCCGAGATCGCCATTCATTTCCGTCCACTCCCCCGATACTTGACCGACCGGTTTCCCGGAGTCGAGCCCAACGTGCTCACGATCGGGCTCATAGAACCGTACGTGCGCGTCGCCACCACACTCAACGGTCCCGAGCAAACCGCCGAGAACCGCCAGCTCGAGGCCCGCTCGACACCGCCGCGATTCACGGCCTACGCCCACCTGATCGAGGAGATGCTCCAGGGCAACCCGATGCTTTTCATCCGCGGCGACGAGGCCGAGGAGGCCTGGCGCATCATCGACCCTGTGATGGCGGCGTGGGCCGCCGCCAAGGTCCCGATGCAGGAGTACGCCGCCGGCGCAGCGCCACCGGCCCCCGCCCTCTGACGGGTACGCCCGCAGTGTCCATTTTCGCTTTCGCATCCCTAAGGGCCCGGCATGACGCGCCACCCCGTGTCAGTTGATGGGAATTTCGCCCAAAATGGACGAGGCGCGGCGCTGGCCTCCGACGTAGGGTCCGTCCTCCGTGCGCAAGTGGATCCCCATGCTTATCCTCGCCTCGGCCCAGTTCGTGATGGTGCTCGACACGAGTGTTATGAACGTCGCGATCTCGCAGATCGTCGAGGACCTCGACACGACGATCCAGGGCGTGCAGACGGCGATCACGTTGTACACCCTGGTGATGGCGGCGTTCATGCTGCTCGGCGCGAAGCTCGGCGACATCTTGGGCCGCAACCGGGCGTTCGCGATCGGATTGGCGATCTACGGGGTCGGCTCGCTCACGACGGCGCTGAGCCCGAACCTCGCGGTGCTGCTGGTCGGCTGGTCGGGGGTGGAGGGGTTCGGTGCCGTGCTGGTGGTGCCGGGGATCGCGGCGCTCACCGCCGCCAGCTACGACGGCCGCGAGCGCGCGCTGGCGTACGCACTGCTCGGCGGGATAGCCGCCATCGCGATCGCCGCGGGCCCGCTGATCGGCGGCTGGGTGACGACGGAGTTCACGTGGCGCTATGTGTTCGCCGGCGAGACCGTGGTCGTGATCGGCATCCTGCTGCTGCGCGGGCAGATCGCGCGGGCGCCCGCAGCCGAGCGGCGTCCGCGGCTCGACATCGTGGGCGTGGCGCTTTCGGCGAGCGGGCTGGGCCTGATCGTGTTCGCGATCCTGCGCAGCAGCGTGTGGGGCTTCGTTCAGCCACGGACGCCGCCGGAGATCGGCGGCACGGAGATCACGCCGCTGGGCTTCTCGCCGGTGCCCTTCATCGTGCTCGCCGGTCTCGCCTTGCTCTGGGCGTTCGCCGCGTGGGAGCAGCGTCGTGCCCGCGTCGGCCGCGACCAGCTGCTCGAAACGACGCTGCTGCGCATCTCGCAACTGCGGGCCGGGCTCTCGTCACTGGTCGGGCAGCAGCTCGTCCTCATGGGCACGTTCTTCGTCATCCCTGTCTACCTGCAGGTGGTGCTGGGCCTCGACGCGTTCGAGACCGGCAAGCGCCTGCTGCCGCTGTCGTTGGCGATGCTCGTCTTCGCGCTGCTGGGCCCGCGGATCGCAGGGCGGCGGTCGCCGCGCACGGTCGCGCAGTTCGGGCTGGTCGCGGTCAGCGTCGGCGCGGTCGTGATGCTCGCGACGCTCGACGTGACCCTCAACGACACCGGCTTCAAGGTGGCGCTCGCCCTCGTCGGCGCCGGTGCCGGCCTGCTCGCCTCGCAGCTGGGGAACGTGATCATGTCCTCCGTCGCGCCCACGCAGACCAGCGAGGCGGGGGGACTTCAGGGCACCGCCCAGAACCTCGGGTCCTCGCTCGGCACGGCGATCATCGGGGCGGTGCTGCTCGCGTCGCTCGCGACCGGCTTCAGCCAGCGCATCACCGACAACCCCGATGTCCCGCCGGCCGCGCGCGAGACGATCGTCGCGAACGCCGAACAGGGGATCGACATCGTGCCCGTCGAGACCGTCGAACGGGCGGCGGTCGAGGGTGGGCTCACACCCGATCAGGCCCGCGCGGTCGCCGCCGACTACGGCGACGCGCAGCTCGACGCACTGCGGCTGTCGCTCGGCGCGGTCGCGCTCGCAGCGCTGCTGTCGCTGTGGTTCACGGCGCGTCTGCCGACCACCTCACTCGCGGAAGGTGGGGACGCTACAGCGGAGCCAAAGGCAGTCGCCCAGTCGGGGTGATTTTCGGGAGCCCGGACTTCGAGTACCCGATGGGCAAGATCCAGATGGTCGGCAAGTCGACGGCGGAGATGTACCACGGCGACCCCGCGCTCGAGCGCCTTGGGGTCCGGCAGGGCCAAGGAGACCCCGCTCGTGCCTACTGAGACCAGGGCAGCGGGCGGCGCCGCGTCGCCATCGTCGGCGGCGGCTTCGGTGGTCTGGCCGCCGCTCAGAAGCTGCGGCGCGCCGACGTCGACGTGACGCTGGTCGATCGGACGAACCACCACCTCTCCCAGCCCCTGCTCTACCAACTCGCGGCGGGCGCCATCTCCACGGGCGAGTGCGCGCCGCCCCGTTCCGGACGGCGCTCAAGCGCAGCGCCAACACGAGGTTCGTGATGGCCGAGGTCACCGACGTGGACGCCGAGCGGCGGCAGGTGATCCTGGACGGCGGCGAGCCTCTCGACTACGACAGCCTGATCGTCGCCTGTGGCGCCCAGACGTCCTACTTCGGCCACGACCAGCTGCGCAACCGCGTCTACGGCGCGTTCGAGCAGGCGGATCGAGCGCGCAACCTGGGGTCGCGGGACGAGTGGTTGACGTTCGCCGTCGTCGGCGGCGGAGCCAACGGCGTTGAGGTCTCCGGGGCGCTCGCCATCGCCGCCCGTCACATGCCTTCGCGCGGATCGACCCCGCCAGCGCACGCGTGATCCTGCTCGACGCCGGCGAGCGCGTGGTTCCGGCCTTCAGCAAGAAGCTGTCCGCCAAGGCGGCCAGATACCTCGACGAGCTCGGCGTGACGGTGCGCGCGGGCGCCCGCGCCACCCGGGTCGACTCGCACGGCGTCACGATCGACGTCGGCGGGGCGACCGAACGGATCCCCGCCCGAACCGTGATCTGGGTGGCCGGCGTCCGCGCCGCGAGCTTCAGCGAGACCGTCGCGAAAGCCACCCGGACGAGCACGGATCGGGCGGGGCGCGTCGAGGTACGGCCCGACCTGACGCTGCCCCTGCACCCCGAGATCTCGGCGATCGGCGACGTGACGAGCCTGGCGGGACCCAGGGGTAGGCAGTTGCCGGGGCTGGCGACCGTCGCCATCCAGGAGGCGCGTCACGTGGCCGAAGCGATCTGCAACGGTCAGCCGGGGGGCCTCCACGCCGTTTCGCTACTTCGACAAGGGCGCGCTCGCGGTCGTCGGGCGGGGCAAGGCGGTCTGCGAGGTGAGGGGGCTCGAGCTCTCCGGTCGCCCGGCGTTCGCCACCGACCTCGGCGTCCACCTCTACTACCTCGGCGGCGGCGTCGGCCGGCGTGTGGGGGTGCTCACCGACTGGGCGACGGCGCGGATGGGCCGCCCGCGGCACCAGGTGATCTGAGATGGGGTGCTCAGGGGTCCAGCCACTCTCGGTGGCGAGGCGGGTGGGGGTTCAGGGCACCGCCCGGAACTTCGGCTCCTCGCTCGGCCACTCATCGGCGCGGCTTCGTCGGCGGCCGCCACTTGACGTCGCCGGCCGCACGAAACTTGCGAGCGTGCCGTCGCCGGCGCCGCAGCCGATCACGATGGCCTCGTGGGCGCTCAGGCCGTGTACTCCTCGAGTCGCTCGGCGAGGATGATTCGTCCGGCAGCCTGGATGAGCGCGAGATGGGAGAAGGCCTGGGGGAAGTTGCCGAGGTGCCGGCCGGTGCTGGTGTCGAACTCCTCGGCGTACAGGCCGAGCGGCGAGGCGACGCTGAGCAGGCGCTCCATCAGGTCGCGGGCGCGCTGCAGCTCGCCGACGATCGCCAGCGCCGACACGAGCCAGAACGAGCAGATGAGGAAGCTCCCCTCCTTGCCGGACAGGCCGTCGTCGGTCTCGTCGGTGCGATAGCGCAGGACGAAGCCGTCCTCGGTCAGATCGTCGGCGATCGCCTCGACCGACTTGCGCAGCCGCTCGTCGTCACCCGGTAGGAAGCCGAAGAGCGCCGCCAGCAGCGTGGATGCGTCGAGCGCGTCGGTGTCGTAGTGCTGGCGCAGCACACCGTCGCGGGCGCCGTGCTCGAGGATGTCGGCCTTGATCTCGTCTGCGGTGGCGCGCCAGGTGGCCTCCGCCTCGCGGTCGCCGCGGATGCCGGCCAGCTTCGCCGCCCGGTCCAGCGCGACCCAGCACATCAACTTCGAGGACACGTAGTGCTGCGGTTCGCCGCGGGCCTCCCAGATCCCCTGGTCCGGGCTCTTCCAGACGCGGGTGGCGCACTCGGCCTGCGCCTGCACGATCGGCCACAACCGCCTCGGCAGCCGCTGGCTGCGCCGCGTGTGGAGCAGGATCGAGTCCAGCACGGCGCCGAAGACGTCATTCTGGCGCTGGTCGAAGGCGCCGTTACCGATTCGCACCGGATGGGCTCCCGCGTAGCCGGAGAGTTCTTCCCGCGTGGACTCGGTGAGGTCGCGCCGGCCGTCGATCCCGTACATGATCTGCAGCGCCCCGTCCTCGTTGGCCTCCAGGTCGGCCACGAACTGCATGAACTCATCGGCCTCCCAGTCCAGGTTGAGGTAATGCAGCGCCTGGAGCGTGAAGGTCGAGTCGCGCATCCAGGTGAAGCGGTAGTCCCAGTTGCGCTCTCCGCCCGGCGTCTCCGGCAGCGAGGTGGTGAGCGCGGCGACCGTCGCGCCGGTGGGCATGTAGGTCAGGCCCTTGATCGCCAGCGCAGAACGCTGGATCGGCTCGCGCCAGCGGTGGTCGACCGGGCGAGACCGGTCCAGCCAGGCGCGCCAGTAGCGCGTGGTGGCGGCGAGCCTCTCGTTGGCCTCATCGATGCTCCGGGGCGAGGCGAGGCCTTCGGCCCAGGAGAGCGCGCAGAAGACCTGGTCGCCCTGCTGCGAGGGTGTGTCGGGCCCTGATCCGTTCGCCCTCGACGCCGACCGCCATGTTGGTCTGGAGCCGGATCGTCTGGTCGGCGCCGGTTGCGTCGGCCGTGTGGCGACTGTCGTCGACCAGCGACCACTCCGCCGGCGTGCGCCCGTAGTCGAAGACCGGCTCGCACACCAGCTCGACGTCGACGCTGCCGTTGAGGCAGAGGACCGTACGGACGAGCATGTGGTCGCCGTCGTCGTCGGCCGGTGGCCGGGTGTGCGGGGTGATTTCGTCCTCGCGCTGGCGCGGGCCGATGGTGAGCGCGTCGCGCACCAGCACCCAGCCGGTCGGCGTGTTCCAGGTCGTGACGAGGGTGTTGGTACCCGGCTCATAGATCCGCGCCGTCGGGACGTTGACCCCGAACGGAGCCAGGCGGAAGGACCCCGCCTGGCGATCGAGCAGCGTGCCGAACACGCTGGGTGAGTCGAAGCGCGGCACACAGAGCCAGTCGACCGCCCCGTCGGGGGCGACAAGCGCGCCGGTGTGGCAGTTGGACAGGAACGCGTAGTTCGCGATCGGCGGGAACGGCGACGGCGCAGCGGCGCTCTGTGGCGCAGGCGCGCCCGCCGGCTTGCCGTCGGTCTTGACCTTGCGCGTCGGCTTCAGCGAGCTCCTGGTCTTCGCCGTGCTCATGACGTCACCCGCGGCCGGTGCCAGGCGCCGTGCCCCGCCGCGGGGCCGCACGATCCCTCGTGCGCGTGGATACCCTCGTCGCCGAAGTCGCCGGGCAAGGACAGCTTCGCGGCGAAGCGATCGAAGCCTCTGAAGACCACAAACGCGTCGGCGGACCGAGGGCCGCCCGTGTCGCTCGCGGCGGTCCGTTGACGAGGTCGTACCGCGGTACCCATGCGTGCCTTTCGCTCGGGGTCGGCGATGGGCCGGCAACCGGAATCTTGCGGTGGCGACCCCGGTGGCACATCCCCCCATCGGGATGATTTCCGTCCGGGCTCGCGCGCTCGGCGCCTGCGATTTCTTCGGTTTCGAGTTATGCGCCCGAACGCAATAGCCAGCGGAGCTCGCGCGCGCCCGCCGACACAGTCCCATCTGGGCGACGGCCGGAGCTCCGGGGATGGTCAATCTCCGAGATCAAGCGACGCAATCAAGAAGATGAGATGGCTTCCCACCGTGACGACGATGAACCTTTCCTGGCCGACCCATCGCATACGAGGTGCACGTCTCGCATCCCTCCCCGCTCAACGAAACGGCCCCCGGCCACGCCGGTTCTGTTCGTGGGCCGGAGGGGCCATCGGATCCCGAGCGATAAGGGGTGTTTGCCAGCACTCGCCCGGGGCCTGAGTGGCCGGAATGGGTGGCATATCGTGTCCGGGCCTATTGGTCTGGGGTTCGCGGCGGCCAGCGCCGCCTCAAGTTGTGCTTCGACCCTGTCGCTGAGCGACGTCTGGACGATGGGTCCGTGTTCCTGGATTGCGGCAAGAGCTTTCCGGGGGCCACCTTGCGTACGAGCAGCACCAGAGCGGCGCTGCCCGGCGTACGACCGGAACGAGCGCGACTACAACGCCCTACGGGAGGCGGCTGCCTCCGGTCGGGTCGCGGCCGAGACAGGCCTCTGAGCCCCCGGCTCCGGCGGCTCAGTCGACGATGTGCACCACCGCGGAGGTCAGCGGGGCCGCAGCGGAGCGAACGCACGCGCAAACGGGCTCCCTGAGCAAGCGGCACTCAAGTGCGAATTTCATGCCATCTGGGCGATGAAGCATGTTCTGTTTCGCGCTTCGATAATGCACGGTCGCGGACAAGCGGCCGATTCATCTCTCAAGGAGGTACGGCAATGCGAGGTGCGGGCCGAGTCATGTTCGCGGCAATCATGCTGTTGCTTGTGGGCACGCTCAACATCATCTACGGCATCGGTGCCCTAGACAACGCGAACATTTTCGTCAACGACACGCGATACATACTCACAAACCTCAACACCCTCGGTTGGGTCCTGATCATCCTCGGGGTGTTCCAGCTCACGGGTGGTTTCTCGCTGCTGGCGGGCAGCACCTACGGCCGCGTAATCGGCATCATCGGCGCCAGCCTCGGAGCATTCGGTGCGCTGCTGTCGATCGGGGGCGCCTACCCATGGTGGAACCTCGCCCTCTTTGCCCTCTGCGTGTACGTCGTCCACGGCCTCATCGTCTACGGCGAGGACGAGCGGCGGGCAGAAGCCTGAGCAGGCCGGCCATCTGATCACCCAAGACGATCGGTTCCCGGATCGCCATGGCCGGCCGTAGAGCCGGCCGACGTTCCACGCGTCAGGTTTCCCGGTGGTGGTCCGCCAGGACATGTCGCAACCTCGGTGGGTTGTGCTGTGGGGGCGCTCTCCATTGCGGGGGCTGGTCGCGCGGGTGTTGCTGGTACCAGCGGGCGTAGCGGTTGGCGGGCGGGGCGGCGCTCAGGCCATGGGCGAAGACCGAGAGCCCGACGGTTAGGTAGATCGCGAGGGCGATCAGGTGACTGAACGCCATTGAGAAGGACCTCGAGCGATCCAGGACGCGCAGGGCGACCTCAACGACGAGCGAAGGCAGGAGGTCGAGTCGGCAGACCAGGAGTTCACCTCCGAGGTCGCTGGGGTCGCGGACGACCTCGACTCGGACCCCTCCTACCGGCGCGGCAACGAAGGTGCACGCTGCAGCCCCCGACCTGGCGAGCTCCTACGAACAAACACTCGCGACGATCGACTGTGAGTGACTTGGTCCTCGTCACACGACACCAACCGCCCTTCACCGCCTCGCGATGGAGTCGCCTCAGCTCGCTCCGCTCCTGAGAGCGCGATGCGGATTACGGCATCGACGAACCAGCGTGCACGCCTGGCTCACTCGCTCGCGAGGGCGGGGTCTGGCCCCTCTGCCGGGGGGCGCGTCTCGTCCCGCTCGTCCTTGGCACGGGCGTGCGATAGGTCGGCCGAGATTCGGGTCACGGCCGATGTGATGGGCGCCCCGAGGATCAGCCCCACCGCGCCGAAGAGGGCTCCGGCGCCGATCGTGACGATCAGGACGGCGAGCGGGTGAATGCCGAGCGCGGCGCCCATGGCCAGCGGCTGCACCAGCTGCTGAAGCACGCTGTTCGCAAGCACCTGGACCACGATCATGCCGACTGCGGCGTCCGTCCCGGCGCCGCCCAGCGCGACCAAGACAGAAAACGCGCCCGCCGTCCAGGCCCCGACATAGGGAACATAGGCGGCGAGCAGGGTGACCACCGCAATCGTGCCCGCCAGCGGGATGCCGAGCAGCAGCGCCCCGAGCCCGACCACGGCCGCGTTGAAGGCCGCCACCAACGTGACGCCGAGGAAGTAGCCCCGCAGGGACTGGAGAGTCCGCGTGCTGATTATGCGGGCGACCGGCGCCGAGACGCCCATGTGGCGCTCTCCCCAGGCCCGGATCTTGGGGCCGTCGGCGAGTAGGAAGATAAGGCTGAGGGCTGTCATGGCGAAAAAGAAGAGCAGCGAAGAGAGCTCCGTGAGGCCCGTCGCGAGACCGTTGAGCAGTGCGCTAACGCCCTGGGTTGCGGACGAGTCGGCGTCCTGCGTCGCGTTCTCTGCGTCGTCCCGTTCAACGCCCACGTCCTCCAGCCAGCCCTCGATCGTGTTCTTGGCCTCGTCCAAGTGGGCACTCAAGTCACCGCTCTGACTCGTGATGCCGGCAAGCACGATGAACACGACCAGTGCGCCGAGCAGGACGGCCGCGACGAGCAGCAGGATCGCGCCCGCCCACCGGGGCACCCCTTGACGCTGGAGCCAGCCAACCAGCGGAGCGGCCACCGCCGCGATCACCCCGGCGGCAATCACCGGGAGCACGATCGTGTGCGTGAGCGAGAGCAGCCAGACAGCGCCGACCAGGGACAAGGCGACGCCGACCAGGAGCCACGCCGTGAGCCCGACATCGCGCAGCCAACGCGGAGCGGCAAAGACGCCCGTCAGCTCCGCAACGTCGACCTCGATGTAGTCGTCCACGGGACGGGGCGGCTCTGCGTCACGCTTCCGGCGTCGCCGCCGACCGCGCATCACGTCAGGTAATCCTTGAGGAGGCTGTGCGGAAAGGCTTGCCCTCGTCTAACCCGGCGACCGATCGTCGCCTCAAGGCGCCGCGGCCGCCCCGCCCGTCCTCGAACCGGATGAGCTCCTCTTCGGGCCGAAGCGACGAGCGTCGAGAAACCCTGCGAACTCGACGAATCGACACGCCTGCCGAGATGTAGGAGTGAGGGCCTCGTGCCGTCGTGTCGTCGTCGCCGCTCGCGGGAGCGCCGACCGTCACTATTAATTGTGGGCGCGGTGCTTTCCACCCGAATTGGGTCACTCGTCCGCGCTATCTGGACTCGTCGGCGACCGCGGTGGCGAGTCCGAGGGCCTGGGCAATGGAGCTGCCGGCGCTCGCCACGCGGGCGCTTCCGACCACCGGAGCGATTGCGATCAGGACGCCTTGAACCTGCCCGACCGTCAATCCGAGGTCCGACGCCACCCCAAGGTTCACGAGATAGGACGCCGGCGGAGCGTCGGTTGACGCCAAGGCGGCGATCCGTACGAGTATGAAGCTCTCGTCGTCGAGGCCTGAGCGCTCGGGGATCCCCTCATTCATCTTCACGAGGGCGTCGAGGACGGGTGTATTCACTTCGGCCATGAGTTCCTCCTCTAGCTAGACGTAGCTGGCGCTGCGGCCCACTGCCGTTCGGGTCGGCCGACAGTGCCTGGTGTCGCTCAGCCTTGACCCAGCAGCCTTGCCTTCTGACGCTCGAACTCCTCGTCCGTAAGCACGTTCTGCTCGTGAAGCTCGCCCAACTGCTTGAGCTCCTCCATCGCCTCGGGGGTCAGTCCGCCGGCTGCGGCCGGCCGGTCGGCATGGCCGGGGTCAGCGGGCGCAGCCTGCTGACCAGCTGCCGCGTCCTCCTGCCGCTGCGCTTCCTTTGCGTCTCTGTGCTTCTTGGCCGCGAAGGCGGCCCCTCCGATGGCGGCGGCGCGTCGCCTGCGCTGGCGCCTGTCTCGTCCCATCTTCAATCCTCCTTGACTCGGTGGCCGCGTTGGGCCCGCTCAAGCAGCCCGAGGTCCCGAACCCCCGCACCGCTAGATGCCATGGGTGACAACGACGCGAGCGGACCCGCCTCACGACGGCACTCCCCTGAACCGGTGCCAGCGGTCCACGCACTACTCGCGCGAACAGACCCAGCTCTGGGAGAGGCTGGCGCCGCCAGCGCCAATTGGCACACGTCATGCCTCCCGGCATGTCGAGCTCCACCACGTAGAGCGGCGAGTGACCCGTAGCGTCCCCAAAATGGAGGCGCGGGAGGGACCGTGCCGGTCATGGAGACCGCCCTGCCCGACTGGGGGCGCCCAGACTGGTGACAGGCGGTCGTGGAAGAGGAGAGGGTCATGCGCGTGCCTCCTCCAAGATTGACGCTCCTCGGGAGTTTGGTCATCGCCCAGATGGGACGATCTCGGCCGACTTCGGCGTTCTGGCCGGATTCCGAAGCCGGGCCGCGTCCCTCACGCGGTCGCTAGACCCGGTGCCCTTGAGGGCTGCCGAACAGATCCGGGGCTGCACCGTGGTTCCATACGTGGTTCCATGCATCGGCTCCTCACGTTCCCGGAGCTCGATGCGCCGGTGGCTCCCCGCCCCCTCCGCGAGCTGGAGGTGGGGTCGCACCCACTCCGGAAGGACGTGCTCCCTGGAGAGAGTTCCGACGAAGCCGCAGACGCGCACGGCCTGCCTCAATTCTGGCGCCGCCCGTCACAGAGGTTCATCCGCAGCCTCAAGCCCCAACCGCTACCGAGGCGTGTGAGATCGCGAGCCGGCAATCGAGCCGCCTCCACCTAGCGGGCCACACGCCGTGGTGTGCTCCCTAGCCCACGTGCTGCTGTCTGCAGACGTCGAACCCGCACGCTCGCGAGACGATCAGCAGCGGCCTCACACACGCGCTCGGGGAGAGCTGGCGTTTCTTCCAGGCGACGTTCTCGACGGTAAGGTCGAGCCGCTTCTCCTGCCACAGCCGGTAGAAGCCCTCGGTCATGTCTTGGCCAGGACGTATTTGTAATCAGCTCGGCCGGGTCGGCTGTTCGCGATGTCTTGGATGCAGCGAGAGGGTATGAAATCGAACTCGCGTGTCTCCTCCGCGATGTGGAGAAGCTCCCCCATGAGCCTGTGCTTGTTCTGCTGGTCCATCGCGATCGCTTTCACCGGTGTTGCTAGACGTCGAGCCCGGCCTCCTTGGCCAGCTCGTCGACTCGGGCAGAACGCTAAGCGCGGCCTGGGCGGCGGCGCGCTTGGAGGCCAGTAGAGCCTCATCGTCCATTGGCTTGCCGGCCGGCGAGCTTCTTGGCCTCCTGATCGAGTAGCACCAGTCCGACGCCGATGCCCACCGCATTGCGGTTCTTGCCACGCTCAGGCCCTGCCTCGGAGGCCATGTCCTTCTGGCGACCGGCCACGTAGTGACGCAGAGGAGCGTAGTTCTCGTTGAGGTAGATGATGGGGACCGGCGCCTCCCCGAGGGCAGCCAGCGCCTTGTACTTCCCGCGCGTGGCGATTTCCTTCGCAGGCACCTCCTCGACGCTCCCCGGCACGCTCGGATTCCAGCCATCGTGGTTAGAGTCGTCCCAGACTATACGCTGGCATGAGAGTTCCCGAGTCTTCTGCGTGTCGGCGACGGGCTCTTGCCGACCGGGCCGTTTTGGGCCGCAACTCGAGTCGGGGGCCCAAAGAGGGCGGGAAGCTCCGGAATTTGCGGAGTTCTCGGCGACGACAGGTATCGGAGTGCGAGGTGGAAAGCCCTGCAAATCCGGCGCGTTCAATCCGGGTGTCCGTCCCTCTCCTAAGGAGTAGGCCGCAGGTTCGAATCCTGCTCGGGGCGCTTCCAAAAGGCGTTTATTTGCAGGGAACTTGTGCACATAGCTAGCGGCTCGCAACTGCTGTATTCGGGCTTCTTGGGCCTGGCATCCTCGAGTGCGGCCCAAAGCACGGCGATCGGGGTCGAATCGGGAGGTTTCCGCGTAGCCAGATCCTGTCGTTAGCGGGCCGTTTTCGGCCTCAGGTTCCGATGGAACGGCGTCGCGCATCAGCCGATCGAAGGCCTCGCCGACCGTTCGCCGTTCGCGACCCTTGAGCACCTGCGAGTAGACCTCGAGGGTCGTCGCCGAGTTGGCGTGGCCGATCTGACCCATCACGTACGGGACGGTCGCGCCCGCCTCGGACCCGGGGCCGACACGCACAGGCCGCCCACGACCGCGACGCGTCAGCGAAGTCGCCTATCTCAAAAAGCACGGCCTCAGCCCGACCGATGGGTCACAGAAGTGCAGACCAGGCCCCCAGAAAGGCTGTCAGAGAGGCCCGTTTCGCGCCGGCCGCTCCAGCAGCCGGCCCCGAACGGGCCGAAACGGCCAGCCGACGGCGCGATGTTGCGATCGCCGCCGGGCTCAGCAGGCCGCTGAGCGGCCCAGAGGCGATGCCAGTGGCCGGTTCGGCGACGTCGACGAGCTGCAGAGCCTGGTCGGCGACCTCGATGCCGACCCTGGCCTGCGTGTGCTCGGCCACCAGGGCGCGTAAGCCAGGACGCCGGCGGCCAGCGCCATCGCTCGCGCTGTGCACGAGGCCATCCCCGTCAGTCCCCCACCAGGAAGGAGAGCGGGTGAGGCACTCGTTCGCGGTGTCGAGCGTCTCGCTCATCGGCATATGCCACAGCAGCGGGAGCGCGGACTGAGACTCTTCCCGCTCGACAGAGGAGGATCTCGCGCGTGGTGTTTCACCGGGTCGGCGCGACAGCACCCGGTCGGCCTCGCTCGCACGGCCCGTGAGCACTATCACCGGCAGCTCGGGATCGAGGCCGGAAACCAGCCGTCCGCGCTGCGTCACCCGGTCGAGCAACGCCAGCCCGCTGCCGTCCTCGAGCCGGTGTCGGCCACTCGCGTTCGCGCCGCCGTACGCCGACGACGGACAGGCGCAACCCGCTTTCGCGGCTGAGCGGGTAAGGTCCGCCGCGGCGTGAGCCGCCGGGGCCTAGTGTCCAGCGTGCGCTGTTCGCCCCCGGTAATGGCTCCTGTGACAACGGGTTGAAGACCCGGAGACGGAGGAGATTCTTCATGGCACGCAGAACCCTTCGAGTCTGTGTCGTCGTGGCGCTGGGGGCTCTATGCGGGCTGCCGGCGGCTGCGTCGGCTCAGGACGATTTTCCTGACCAGTCGAGGTTCCAGAAGGTCCCGCTCAACGATCGTCCGGGCGAGCCGATGAGCCTCGCCGTGCTTCCGGACGGGCGCGTGCTGCACACGGCCCGGACCGGCGAGATGCGGATCCACAACCCGCGCACCGGCCTCAACACGCTCGTCGCCGACATGAGGGACAGCCCACAAGGCCTCTACCAGCACGACGAGGAAGGGCTGCAGGGGATCGCGCTCGACCCGAACTTCGAGGACAACCGCTGGGTCTACATCTACTACTCGCCGCGGCTCGACACGCCGGTCGACGTGGTCGGCACGGGCATCAACGAGGGCGACGCGCCGTTCGACCTGGTCACCGCGGAGGACCGAGCGCGCCTGGCGCAGTTCAGGGGTTACCTGCTCCTGTCCCGTTTCAGGCTGCAGGGCAACACTCTCGACTTCAGCTCCGAGCAGGAGATCCTGCGGGTGCCCGCCGATCGCGGCATCTGCTGCCACGTCGGCGGCCAGATCGACTTCGACGGCGAGGGGAACCTCTACCTGTCGACGGGCGACGATACGAACCCGTTCTTCTCCGCCGGCTACACGCCGCTCGACGACCGGGAGACCCGCAATCCCGCGTTCGACGCTCGAAGGACCGCCGGCAACACCAACGACCTGCGCGGCAAGATGCTGCGCATCCGCGTCGGGGCAGGCGGGGGGTACTCGGTCCCGAACGGCAATCTGTTCGCGCGCGGGACGGCGCAGACCCGTCCCGAGATCTACGCGATGGGCCTGCGCAACCCGTTCCGTTTCGCGGTCAACCGCAACAACGGCGACATCTACGTCGGCGACTACTCGCCCGACGCCAACATGTTCGATCCGGCACGCGGCCCCGCCGGGCAGGGCAGGTGGATGCTGATCCGCCGGCCCGGCAACTACGGCTGGCCGTTCTGTGTCACGCCGGACATGCCGTACGTCGACTTCGACTTCACGCCCGGTGCTCCACAGTCGGGCGAGGAGTTCAACTGCAACGGGCCGACCAACGACTCGCGCCACAACACGGGGCAGCGCCGGCTGCCGCAGGTCATCCAGCCGGACGTCTGGTACAGCTATCCGGCGGCCGATCAGGGGCTATTCCCCGAGCTGCTCGAGCAGCGCGGCGGCGACGGCATCGGGCCGATGGGCGGTCCGGCGTACGACTTCGACACCGAGAACCGCTCGCCGCTGCGCTGGCCACGGGCCTTCGGCGGCCACCCGCTGTTCTACGAGTGGACGCGCGACTACGTCAAGCTGTTCGAGCTCAACCGCCCGAACGGCGGCCAGCTGGTGACGATCCACCACCTGTTCGGCGGGCCTGCCAGCGCCGACCCCAACGTCGTCCAGGACAACCCGATGGACATGGAGTTCGGGTTCGACGGCGCGCTGTACACGCTCGAGTACGGGGACGGGTTCTTCTCGGAGAATCCGGAGGCCCAGCTGGCGCGGATCGACTTCGTGCGCGGCGGCGAGTACACGCCGGTGGTCGAGGTGTCGGCCACGCCGGCGTCGGCAACCGCACCACCGCTGACGGTGCGGTTCTCGAGCGCGGGCACCGAGGACCCGGATGGCGACACGATCGCCTACGCCTGGGACTTCGATGCCAACGGCACCGTTGACTCGCGCGCGGCGAACCCGACATTCACCTACACGGAGCGCGGCATCTTCGAGGCCACGCTACGTGTGACCGACACGAGCGGCCGCTCCGCCTCCAGCTCGGAGCGGATCGTGATCGGCAACCAGGCGCCGGAGGTCGACCTGACGGTGACACCCACGCCGCCGCCGTTCCGTTTCGGCCAAACCGTGCACTTCGCCGTGGAGGTGACGGACGACCAGCCGGTCGACTGCGCGCGGGTCACCGTGGCGTACATCCTCGGTCATGACCAGCATGGGCACCCGCAGGCGGAGACCGCCGGGTGCGAGGGCGACATCATGGTGCCTCCGCTTGACGAGGCCCACCGCGCGGCCGGCAACATCGCCGCCGTGTTCGTGGCCAGCTACACCGACAACCCCGGCGGGGGCGAGACGCCCCAACAGGGGAGCGACGAGGTCATCCTGAGGGAGTCGACTCCGTAGAACCGGGAAGCGCGGGGGCGCCGCGAACGGCGCCCCCGCCATCTCTGAACGGCCCCGCCGCAGCTGCTGTCAGAACCTCACGCGGTCGAGGTAGTCGAAGCCCGCCTTCGCGGATGCGAAGGGGTCGAAGGTCGGATCGCCGAAGGGCGGATCCTGCTCGTAGATGTAGTACTTCACATGGCCTTCGGCCGCGCGCAGGATCGGCTCGAACACCATCTCACCCTGGCCCATCGGGACGGGCGTGGCATTGGCCGGGGCCGCGACGTTGATGCCGTCCTTGACGTGCAGGCTGAAGATCCGCCTGCCGTAGCGGCGCAACAGCGCGACCGGGTCGGCGCCCCCGTCGGTCGCCCACAGCACATCGAGCTGGAACGCCACGTAGCGCGGATCGGTGTTCTCGACAAGGATCTGCCAGGCGCTCTTCATCTCGCCCGTCGCCGGGTCCGGGTACTTGGTGCGGAACTCCTGCTGATGGTTGTGGCCGTAGAGCTTCCCCGTACCGTTGCGCACCGAGCGCCGGCCCAGCTCGTTCATCACGATGGCGGTCGCCAGCGTGTTCTCATAGCTGCCGATCCCCGGCGCCGGGAATCCGCCGGAGCCAACGTACTTCTGGCGCAGCGTCTTCGAGTCCGCCAACGTCGCCGCGAAATTGGTGATGGACACGTCACCGTGGCGCGACGGTGCCTTGAGGTCGTACTTGTCCAGCAGCGCCTTGAACTCTGCGGCGGTCCGGCCGTTGAAGGTGAACGGCTCCACGTTGCGGTAGCCGATCTCGCTGAGCCGTCGCAGCACCTCTTCGGCCCTGGCCTGAGTCGCCGCGTCGGTACCGAAGCCAACGTACGCGGCGAAGTTCCACAGCTGGATCGAGATCTCGTCGTCGGAGATGCTGTGACGCCCCCGACCCCGATCGCCGCTGTCGTGATCGCCGGCCTTGCTGGTGTGCCCGGCCTTCTGTTGCTGGGCGCCCGTCTTGGGCGCGGCCGTGACGACGGCGCCTCCGAGACCCAACGCCAGGACCACCGCTGCCACCACCACCAAGAGCGCTCGCGGACCGAGTCTGCGCTTCTGCATACGTCCTCCCCTCCTTGGGGTTACGGCGGCCTTATGAGGTCGCCCGTCTTCCGCTGACGATTGCGCCAGTCGGTGCGAAGTTACCCAAAGCCCGGGCTTAGGATGCCGTCCGTTGTGGTGACGCGAGGCTGAATCTCGCCCCGGCCGGGAGTGAAAGCGCTCTGAAAGAGCTCGGAAGCCGGTCGGGTCAGCCTTGTCGGCATGGCTTCCGCACCCCTCCTCGCAACCCTCGCCTCACGTGCGCTCGACCGGCCCCAGTCACCGCCGGCGGTCGCGAGCCTCAACCGCGAGCACGCGTTCAAGCAGATGCTGGCCGCCTACGTGGTCATCAACGCGTTTCTGGTCCTGGTTTGGGCGGTGAGCGGAGACGGTGAGTTATGGCCGATCTGGGTGATGGGCTTCTGGGGCATCGGCGTGGCGTTCAGCGCCTATGCGGCCTACAACCGCCGGGACGCCATCTCCGACCCCGAGGTAGATCGTGAGATGACCCGCTTGCGCGGAAGCTGAGGCTTGGCGAAGCCAACCTCGTAGCTCAGCCGGATAGAGCCAATTCGTCGGGCGGGCGCTTCAGCCCGAGCGCCCCCGCAGCCGCGCGGGCGGCCAGCAACTCGTCGTACGGCGCCTGCCCGGCGAGCGCGATCACCGAGCCCTCCAGCGCCCCGACGAACGCCAGCGCGACCACTCTGGCGGGCGGCCCGGGTGGAATCGAGCCCTCTCTGCGCCCCGCGCGGATCAGGCGGGCGCAGCGCTTGACCAGGGTCTCGGAGATCCGTGCGACCTCGCGGCCCACTGGATGGTCCCGGCCGCTGAACTCGAGCCTCAGCGCCATCGCCACCCGCGCGACGTCTCGCCTGCAGTAGACCGCGTGGCCGCGCGCCAGCGTGAGCAAGGCGACGACCGGATCGGGCTGTTCCTCGGCCGGCGTGCCCACCTCGCGCCGCCAGCTCTCGTCGACCCAGTCGATCACGGCCAGCGCCAGATCCTCCTTGTCCTTGAACTGGTGGTACAGCGCGCCGCGCGTGTAGCCCGCCTCGCGGGCGACGTCTTCGAGCACCAGGTTGCCGTAGCCGTAGCGGGACAGACCCCTGGCGGCCGACTCGAGCAACGCGCTGCGCGTTCGGGCGCTCCGTTCGGTCTGGGTCGAGCTGCTCAGCGCCTATCACCTACGTACATGTATGTATGTTATCGTCCAAGGACGGATGAAGGTCCACTGATGAGGCTCCCGAGCAGCGCGCACACCTCCCGGCCCTGGCGGATCCACGAGCTCACCCCTGACTTCCGGCTCGAGGATGTATGGGCGCTGCCCACCCCGGGCGGCCCGGAGGACTTCCCTCGGCTGGTGCAGCTGGTGGTCTCGGGCGATCCGTCGCAGCACTCCTCCCGCGCCGCCGGCGCCGTCTGGGCGATCCGGTGGAGGCTCGGGGAGCTGCTCGGGTGGGACGGCCCGGACACCGGCCTGGGCTCCCGGGTGCGGACGCTCCGCGACCGCTTGCCGGCGGATCTGCGCGACGCCCCATCCGGCCCGGACTTCGACGCGCTTCCCTTCACCCCGCTCTACCTGCTCGAGGACGAGTTCGCCGCAGAGATCGCCAACCAGACCATGCACGGGGTCATCCACCTCGGCTGGGTCCCGGACGGGGCCGGCGGCTACCGCGGCCAGATGGCCGTGATCGTGAAGCCGAACGGCCTGCTCGGAAACGGCTACATGGCCGCCATTGCCCCCTTCCGGCACCTGCTGGTGTACCCGCTGATGTTGCGAGAGATGGAGCGAAACTGGCGGGCGCGGGCCGGCGATCCCGCGCCGGCGCACGCCTGAGACACGATCAGTCGCCGTAGGGAATCCGGTTGCTGTTGGCGATGCGCCAGCGGCCGTCGACCTTCACCAGGGCGAGCCTGCCGTCTCCGTCGAAGGGGCCCGCGCCCTCGGCCACCCGTACCGTTGCGCGCCCGCCGTTGACGCGAACGTTGGAGATGACGAGATGGCGGCGCAGGTTCTTGACCGTCTCCGGGTTGCGATCGACCTCGTCGGCGATGATGGCCGGGCAGTTTGAATAGTCCGGCCCTGACGAGGAGTTGACGCCGTCGAGCAGGCGCTGTCTGCCTCGAGCTGTCGCAAACCGGCACGCACGACGGGGGTTGCCATGTCTCACAGCGGCATACACGGCGGTCCGCACCGTGGTCTCGACCGCCTGGCGATCTCCGCCCGGCGCGGGACGGTCGGGCTCGGCCGCCACCGCAACCGCCACCGTTGCCGCGGCGACCACCGCGAGGACTGACAGGGTGATGCTCCTAGCGCCCGCCATGTTCGGCCGCTAGCTGCGAACGGCCATAAAGCTCTCGAGCTCTTCCCTCGTCGGAAGGCCCTGCATCGCGCCGAACTGGGAGCAGGCCAACGCGCCGGCAGCCGTGCCCCGGCGCACGGCCTCGCCCACGGTCTCCTCGTCCTCGAGCCAGCCGGGGTTCTCGGACAGGTGCGACAGCGTGCCGGCGAGGAAGGCGTCGCCCGCGCCCGTGGCGTCCACGACCTGTTCGAGCGGGAAGGGCGGCGCCTCGCCCCTGAAGCCGCCGGTGGCGTAGAACGCCCCCTCGCCCCCCATGCTCACAAGCACCATCGAGACGCCCCGGTCCAGGAGCCGGTCGGCCGCCTCTCCCGGGTCGTCGACCCCGACCACCGGGTCCAGCTCGTCCTCGCTGAGCTTGAGCACGGTGGAGAGGTCGATCAACGGTTCGACCGCCTGACGGAAGACGTCGAGGCTCTCCCAGAGGTTGGCGCGGAGGTTGACGTCGAACGCGACCGCGACGTCCAGCTCGTTGGCCAGCTCGGCGAACCGGCGCGTGGCCGACCGCACCGGGTCCTTGATGAGCGGGATGCTCCCGAAGTTCGCGAACGACGCGCCCTCGAGGCTCTCGGGCTTGATGTCCTCCGGCGAGAGAAGCTCGTCTGCCGCCGGCACCGAGCGATAGAAGGTGAACTCCCGGTCGCCGTCCTCGAATATCTCGACGAAAGCGAGCGTGGTGCGTGTGGGCGGCTCCTCGCGCAGGATTGCCGAGGTGTCGACGCCGGAGGCATCCAGGGCCTCCAGGATGAAGTCCCCGAAGAGGTCGTCGCCCAGCCTCCCGACGAAGCCGGCCTCGACTCCGAGCCTGGCGGCCGCCACGGCCACGTTCGCCGGCGCCCCGCCCGGACGAGCCGTGAAGGGGCGTTCAACCGGCGAGGGCGCGTCCTCCTTATAGACGTCGGCGACGACCTCGCCCAGCGTCACGATCTTCCCCACGCGATCCTCCTCCTCAGGGTGGCGTGAACATACCCGGATAAGGCCTCGGGTAACAATGCGCACATGAACGATGAAGAAGGTGCCCTCTTCCTGGTCGTGACGATCAAGCCGAGGCCGGACCGGCGCGAGGAGGCCGAGGCGCAGCTGCAGTCGATGCGGGCCAACAGCCTCGAGGAGCCGGGCTGCGTGTTCATGCACCTCGTCCAGCCCCAGGACGACCCCGACAACTGGGTGATGCTCGAGATGTTCCGCTC
>CAWGWC010000006.1:0-223873 GCA_963826165.1 uncultured Thermoleophilaceae bacterium
GTGGAAGGAGCAGTCCGCGCCGCTCGCGACTGTCGGTTTGAACCGCGAATGATGCCCAATTGATGCCCGCACTCGCTCATTCACGTGCGGTTAGAAGCGAAGAGACCCCCTGAGTAGCGGGGGTTTCGTGAAGTAGCGGGGGCGGGATATGTCCCTAGGAGCGACGCTCGGATCGCACAGGAGTACCGACTAGCGCGGTGAACTACCGCACTGTTGCGCTTCGCGCAAGCGACAGTCAGCTCGTCCTCAGTTGCTCCTAGAGCTGATCGAGAACCGGACGCTCAACGGCCACACCCAAGCAATCACTTACCGACCCACCCTTCATTGACCGGCGCTCTCGCTTGGCAAAGTGAGCGCTGGCGGCTCCCGCTTTGCGCGAACCCCAGGAACCTGCAGATCGCCGCGCGCGCAACCGGGAGCGAGCCTTGAAGGGAGCGCCGCCGGCGGCTACTTCCTCACGAAGAGCCCCACGTGAGGCACGACCCACGGGTTCGTGTCGCCGTCGCTGACGAAAGCGGCCACCTGCAGATTGTCCTTCGCGTCGTCTCGCGGGCACGGAGGTCCGTCGGCTGCACGTGGACACGAGGGCACCGCCGACTCGATGCCCTTCAACCGGCGCTTCGAGCGGAGCGGAAACTCGACGTAATAGCCCTCTCCCGGAGGCAGCTCCCAAAGCCCGTCCTGCCTGGTCGTTCGGTTGAACAGGAGGCCGTAGGTGCCCCGGGCGGCCCGCCGTGGGCAGCCCTGCGCACGCGAGAGAGGAACGATCGGAGAAGTTGGCGAGGCGAACGAGCGACAGCGCACGGGTGTCCGCCGCGAGATTGCGAGCTTGACCCCGAGCGGCAGGACCACCTGAAGCTGGGCCAACGGGGTGACGCAGCCTCCTCCCGCATCGCCGATGAACGCGCGGCCGTAGAAGGTCTGACCCCGCCTCGGGAGGCGCCGTGGGTCCGCGCGGAATGAGGCCTCTGCCAGCACCCCGGCGCGATCGTCGCCGAACACACAGGAATGCACCGTCGAGTTCACGTGCTGACCACTGATCCACTTCGGCTTGCCAGCCGCCCCGGCGGGCAGCGCAAGCGACAGTCCGACCGCCAAGGCAAGTACTCCGCTCGCCGTCCGTCCCACGGGTCGCGCTCGCTTGGCCATCGTGTGCCTCCCACTGGTCGCTGAAGACCCAGCCTGGCGCACCTACGCCGGAATGTCCATGACGGCGGGCCAGCTCATCCGGACCGCCAAGAGACATCGTCGAACCGTCGCCGGCGCGAGCGTGCTCTGAAGAGGTGGAGTGCTCGCCTGTCAGCCTCGCCCCCATGCTTGAGGCAAAGTCGCTGCAAATCCAGCTGTCGAGTCCGTGGCCGATATGTCCCTCAGAGCGACGCCCGGATCGTGCAGCAGTATCGGATCGCAGCCTGAGCCGCTGCGCTGTGCCTTCTCGCTTTTACAGGCGGCCGACCTCGGCAGGAGCAAGCGCGTGCGGTGTCGCTTGCATGGGATTGCGGGACTCTGCCCGGGCAAGGCTCGAGCGTTGGGGCTTAACCGTCCCAAGGGAGCTCCGCAGAGGCGTAGCCTGGGGACACCGTGCGGTGGCGTGCCTCAAGGGCGAAACCAGTGAGGAAAGGCGAGACTCCAAGCGGGCATCAGGAGGAGCCGTCGGCCGACCACACGCATGTGGCCACGCTCAAGGTCGCCTACGAGGAGATCAGGCGAGAGAGCGAGCGCCTGCGTGACGCCCGGGCTTCCATTACTCGACAGCTCGGGCCATTGCCAATCTCGGCCGCGGTTGTAGGTGGGCTCGTTACCGGATTCGCCCCTTCAGGCCAGACAGTCACTCACCACGTCTGGCTTCTCTATCTAGCGGGAGGGCTCTTTGCCCTCTTAGTCGTACTCAGCATCGCCTACAGCAACCTGAAGCCGTACCGCCAGCTCCGCGACGAGAAGTTGAAGGCCTGGTGTCCGAGTAGGTTCGACGGATTGGAGTCTCCGTCGCAGATGCTTGCCCGACTCATCAAGCGCCCACAGGAAATGGGCACTCAGCAGGCTTCGGCCGACTGGCATAGGGCAATGATTCGGCTCGAGCTGGAGATCTACGGCCAACCAAGAGCGAAGTGGTCACAACATCGGTTCCCAGGCCGGATCGCCAGCCTGCAGGAAGGCTTCGAACGGGAGCGCAGCGGACTGGTACTTGTCCAGGGACTCTTTGCGGTCGTGATCGTCCTGCTGATCCTCGCCCGTGTAGTCAACTGAGCGATTGCAGCCCCGGTTGCGCGGGCGTGCGGGGAAGACTCGTGCAGACGCCCTGAGCAACTGGATGATGGGCTGAATCCCCTCTCCACTCGTCGAGTGCAGCGTCTTAGGAGCAGTCCTCCCGACGTTCGCGCTCGCTCATGGTCCGTCGGCGGCCGCTATCGGGGCCTCCACATGTTCATTCGCGCGGAGTGGAGGGTCCCTGTCGGCTGACGATCTCGAACGAGTCTGGCGGTCGTCTAGGAGGCGAAGGCGAAGAAGATCGGCCTGAGGTCGAGCGTGAAGTTCGAGTACGCCCAGCCTGCTGGGCCTGGGCTGTGGCACGTAGCCGCTTGGTAAGCGTTGAGCCAGCATCGGTACGAGTTTCCCGGCGTGATCGGCATGACCAGCGTGATGTTTGCGGTGAGGTCCCGGTGGAGCACTTGGAGTCCGAGCCCGGCAGCCGTATGCCGGATGATCGTCGTGAGGCCGCTGTCGACGGCCCGCAAGAATTGGCGGCCGGCGAGCGGGTTGAGGGTCGGCGAGATCGCGTTGCCAGGCCCGGCGGCGGGGCCGAACGTGCTCGGATCAAAGTGGACGTCGACCGGCGCGAGCGGAACGAACTCCTCAACGGTAATGAAGAGTTCACAGTAGGCGGAGGCGGCTCCGCCAACCGCGCACGCGCCCCCCCGCTCGATCGTCATTCCGCTGGCCGAAATAGTCAAGCTCGTCGTCCCCACCGGAGCGACACCCGCCACGAATCCCCAGCCAGTGATGCAGGTGATTACCCCCAGGGGCGGGTATGCGGCGATGCTGGCGCCGAGGCGCGAGACGCGTCCGGTCTGAGTGGGAGTGAGGGAGCCGTACAAAACCGTCGTCCCTGCGCGGGAACCCGAAGAGATCGGGAACGCGGGAACGACGAAGGGCACGGTTCCTCACTCCCCGGGCAACGGTGGTGGTTCAGCCCGCAACTCGCGTTGGGCGGTTTCCTCGATCTCGCGGACCAACTCCGGCGGAATCTTCAACGTCTCCAGGCCCACCGCCCGCGCCAAGGCCGCATTAAGCTCTCCATTCAGTTGCAGCTCCGATCGCAGCTGTTCGAGGCGCTGTTCTGCCTGCTCCTCGAACCTCTTCCTCGCGTCCGCGACCTCTTCTGGGGCTTCGCCGAACGTGTTTGTGTCGGCGTCGACTTGGGCTGACTCTTCCTGTCCCACGCCTGACGCAACGTAACACCCCGCCCGAGCCGCGACAACGGAGGGAATTAGGGCAGCGTGGTCACCATGGCGAATCACCATGATCGATCTGCCGCCTGTCGCTCATGCCCGGGCAGGACTCGAACCTGGGGACCCGCGGTCTGGAGGGCTCCGGCTCAGCCCGCCGAGCAGGACCCTGTCAAGTCTGGCGCCTAAATGATGCCCACTTGATGCCCGTCAAGGCCAGTGGGTGACGTACCGGAACGACGAAACCCCCGCGTTAGCAGGGGCTTCGTGAGGTAGCGGGGGCGGGATTCGAACCCGCGACCTTCGGGTTATGAGCCCGACGAGCTACCTGACTGCTCCACCCCGCGGCGTGACGTACGAGGGTACCAACCGTGCAGGGAGCGTCAACCGCGCTCGCGCGTATAGCGTCGCTGTCCATGCGCAAAGAGCGGGGCAGGCGATGAGGGTCGCTGTGGTCGACCAGGGCACCAACACGACGCGGCTTCTGGTTGCCGACGTCGAGGACGGCGAGCTCACGGAGCTGGAGCGGCGAACGGTGATCACGCGACTGGGCCAGGGCGTCGACGCCACCGGGCAGCTGGCCGGCGAGGCCATGGACCGCGTTCGCGAGGTGCTGGCCGGATACAGAGAGCTGATCGACCAGTCGCAGGCCGAGCGGGTGATCGGAGTGGCCACCAGCGCGATGCGCGACGCCGAGAACGGCCCGGCCTTCCGTGACGAGCTCAACGAGCGCTTCGGCATCGACGCACGCACGATCTCGGGGGACCAGGAGGCACGGCTGACCTTTCTCGGCGTGACTGCCGGCGGCCCTCGCGACGCCAAAGAGGCGGACGAGCGGGAACCGGGACCGGTGGTGGTGATCGACATCGGCGGCGGCTCTACCGAGTACGTCGTGGGCGAGCCTGGGCGCGATCCCGACTTCAACATCTCGACCCAGATGGGCTCGGTGCGCCACACGGAGCGTTTCCTCCACACCGATCCGCCCGAGCACGAGGAGCTGGAGGAGCTCGCGGCGGACTCGAGGAGCGTGATCGAGCGGTCGGTGCCCGCCGATTGGCGCGAAGCGACCTCGCTGGCCCTCGCCGTAGCCGGGACCGCCACCACCCTGGCTGCGATCGACCAGGAGCTGGATCCCTACGACTCGGCCAAGGTTCACGGATACCGGGTCAGCCTGGCCTCGGCGGAGCGGATTCGGGCGATGCTGGCCACCCTGCCCCTCGAGGAGCGGCGGGAGGTGACCGGTCTGCACCCGGATCGCGCGCCTACGATCGTCGCCGGTGTCACGATCCTCGTGGAGTCGATCCGGGCCTTCGGTCTCGAGGAGCTCGAGGTGAGCGAAGCGGACATCCTCCACGGCGCCGCGCTGGCGGCCGCGTCGGGCGCCGAGATCGGCTGACGTTTACGCGAAAAAAGAACCGCCCGCATCATGCGGGCGGCTCTTCAAAACGGCCCCATCAGGACGGGCAGGGGTACGTGCCATGAAAGGGCCTTGCGGTTCAGGCGGCGGGAGGCGCCGATACGATGCGGCTTCGCCCGAACCTATGAGCCAGACGGGGCACCGACGGTGTTTTTCCGCACGCCACTCCACCTGGCGCGCGACATCATAAACCACATCGGGTGCTGGGGGAAGGGCGCCGAGTCCGTCCGCGCGGATTTGCGTTTACGCAAGATTCGCCTTGCGTGGATAGACCACCGACGGATCGGTCAAGACGTTGACCAATGAAGGCTTGCCGGAGGCGAAGGCGCGCTCCAGTGCGGGCCGCAGATCGCCCGGCTGCTGAACCAGTTCGCCGTGCCCGCCGAGGGCCCGCACCACCTCGTCGTAACGCAGGCCGGGCTGAAGATCGGCGGCCACCGAATAGCCGTAGAGGAACTCCATCGGGTGCTTCTCGAGGGCCCAGATGCCGTTGTTGCCCATCACCCCCACCACCGGCACGCCGTGCCGGACGAAGGTGTCGAACTCCATTCCGGCGAAGCCGAAGGCGCCGTCGCCGAGCAGCAGGCAGACCTGTCGGTCGGGGTTGGCGATCTTGGCGGCGAGCGCGAAGCCCGGCCCGGCCCCGAGACAGCCGTACGGGCCGGGATCCATCCAGCAGCCCGGCTCGTAGGTCTCGATCATGCGGCCGGCGAAGGAGACGAAGTCTCCGCCGTCGCCGATGACCACGGCGTCGCGGTCGAGCACCTGGCCCAGCTCGTGGTACACGCGCATCGGATGAAGCGGCGCACGGTCGTCGGTCAGATCCTCCTGCTCGGCGGCCCGCTTCTCGTTCTCGGTCGCCCTCAGGGAACCCACCCACTCGGAGCGGTCCGGGGTCGCGCCGGCGCCCGAACGCAGGCTGTCGAGCGCCGCGGCGACGCTTCCGTACAGCTCGGCGGCGACCTCGCGCGGATGGGGACGGGTGGGAGCCGAGGAGCCGACCACCAGCAGTTGCGTGTCGTCGCCGAACGAGCTGCCGAAGCCCAGGCGGAAGTCCATCGGCACGCCCACCACGAGAGCCACGTCGGCGCCCTTGAGGCCGGCGCTGCGGGCCCGCGAGAAGAACATCGGGTCGTCGGCGGCCACGCAGCCGCGGGCGAGCCCGTTGAGGAACACCGGGATCTGGAGCTCGCGACACAGCGCCTGAAGCTCGTTCTCGGCGTGAGCCCAGTACAGGCCCGTGCCGGCCATCACCACCGGCCGCTGAGCACCGCGGAGCAGAGCCAGCGCTCGCTCGAGTTGCTCGCCGTCCGGCGCGGGCAGGCCGACCGGATCCGGCACCGCGGCCGGACCGTCCGCATCCACGTCCGACTCCATGAAGACCTGGTCGAGCGGGAAGTCGACGAACGCGGGACCGGTGGGAGGGGTCAGCGCCGTGCGCAGGGCCTCGTCCACCAGCCCGGGGATCTCCGCCGTGGAGTCCGCCGTGCGCGCGAGCTTGGTCACGGGCGCGACGAAGGGAACGTGGTCGATCTCCTGAAGCGAGCCCATTCCCCAGCGCAACGCCGGAGCGCGGCCGCCCAGCGCCACCAGCGGGCTGCCGTTCATCATCGCCGAGGCCATGCCGCTCATCCCGTTGGTCACGCCCGGCCCGGCGGTGAGCGCGCAGACCCCTGGCTCGCGAGTGGCCTTGGCCCAGCCCTCGGCCGCGAACGCCGCCGACTGCTCGTGGCGCACGTCGACTATGTCGATGCCCTCTTCCCGGCAGCCGTCGTAGATCGAAAAGAGGTGGCCGCCGGAGAGCGTGAACAGCTTGGTCACCCCGTGCGCCCTGAGGCGCTTGGCCACCAGGCGGCCGCCGTGGAGCGCCACGCCCTGTTCGGTGTCGGTACCGGTGGACACGGGTTCGCGAGCCTAACCGATCGGGTATGAGCCGAACCCCATGGGTGAGGCGCTGAACGGTGATTTCGCAGGCTCGTTCCCGTTCAAGGCTCGCTTCCTCGACGCGGGGGAGGTCCGGCTGCACTACGTCGACGAGGGACCGCGTGACGGCGCGCCGACTCTGTTCGTCCACGGCAACCCCACCTGGAGCTACCTGTGGCGCCGGCCGATCGCCGAGCTGAGCAACCGCGGCCGGCGCTGCGTGGCCTTCGATCACATGGGCTTCGGCCGCTCGGACAAGCCTCCCTACCTGTCGGGCTACTCGCTCGAGACCCACATCGACAACGCCCTGGCCGTGATCGACGAGCTCGATCTCCACGACATCACCCTTGTGGTCCACGATTGGGGCGGGCCGATCGGGCTGGGAGCGATCGAGCGCCGGGCGGAGCGGCTCAGCGCGCTGGTCCTGATCAACACCTGGGCGTGGGAGCTGCCGAGCTTCCTGCCGCCCTTCCTGCGCGAGTTCCGGGCCGAGGGCCTCGGCGAGATCCTCGGTCTGGGGGGCAACCTGTTCGTGGAGTCGATTCCCGGAGGCATGGTCAGGCGTGAGGTCGACCCCCTGATGATGGACGCCTACCGCGCGCCCTTCCCCGACTACTGGTCACGAGTGGGCACGCTCGCGTTCCAGCGTGAGATTCCTCTGACCGAGCGCGATCGCAGCGCCCGGCTGATGGGCTCGATCCACGAGGGCCTCGACGCTCTGGACGTGCCGGTGCGGCTGATCTGGGGGATGCGCGACCCGGTCTTCCAGCCGATCTTCCTGGAGCAGTGGCTCGAGATCTATCCGGAGGCCGAGGTGGTGCGCCTACCCGAGGCGGGGCATTTCGTCGTCGAGGACGATCCCGACGCGGTGGTGAAGGCTCTCGCCGGCTTAGACGGCTAGCTCTGAGTCGCCGCCGAGGCGCGCCGCGAGGCGGCCTCGATCGACTCGACGTTGCGCGGCAGGACCTCCACGCGCAGCCGATTGCCGAAGACCACGTGGAGGATCACGCCGCCGAAGCGCTCGGCGAGCGTCCGGGCGTCGTAGAGCGCGGTCTCGATCTCCCGCGGCTCGACGCCGCAGGCCTCGAGGAAGCGCTCGGCCACGGGCCCGCTCAGCTCTCGCGACGTCAACTCCATCTGCTCGGTGCGGAACGTCCCGGCGGTGGCACCGCCGGTGGGCTGGATGACCACGGCGGCGATGTCGTCGGAGAGCACCCGAGCCTTGTTCTGAACGCTTTCGATCAGTCCGGCGGCCGTGGCCCCCGGGCCGAGATCGGCGAGCAGCTGCTCGAG
The DNA here is from genome assembly GCA_963826165.1 of uncultured Thermoleophilaceae bacterium. Taxonomy (GTDB): domain Bacteria; phylum Actinomycetota; class Thermoleophilia; order Solirubrobacterales; family Thermoleophilaceae; genus JACVRW01. Next base: position 8,080 of record CAWGWC010000006.1, read on the forward strand.
ATTCTCCCGGCCCAGCATGCCGCCCTCCACGCGGGCTTCCAGCAGGCCGTCGGTGAAGAGCGACGCGACCGATCCGGGCGCGAGCGGCACCGTCGTCTGGCGCAGGCCGGTGCGAACGCCGACACCGATCGGGGGAGAGGAACCGGCGGTGACGGGTTCGTGCGGCAGCGGCCCCACCACGATCGGTGAGGGGTGCCCGGCGGCCGCGTAGGTCAGCGAGCCCGTGTCCGGATCGTGTACGGCCAGGAGCACCGTGGCGAAGTCTCCGCCGAGGTTGTCGTCGATGACCCGCCCGGCCACCTGCAGGGCCACACGCGGCTCCAGGCCGGCCTCGAGGTAGGCACGCAGGGTGTAGCGCATGAAGGCGGTGCGAGCGAGCGCGCCGCGGCCGTGACCGGACACGTCGCCGAGGATGAAGCCCACCCGGCCGCCGGCCAGGGGAAGGACGTCGTAGAAGTCGCCGCCGGCGCCGGGGCCGTCGGCCGGCCGGTAGGCGACCGTGGTGAGCAGCGCGCCGACGCGCTCGGGCACCGGCGGAAGCAGAGCGGTCTGAAGGAGGCCGACCTCCTGGAGGAGCTCGCCGCGCTGGCGGTTGAGGCGGCGGTTACGAAGCGCCGAGAGCAGGTATGCGAGGCCGAGCAGCAGGCAGAGCGCGGCGAGAACCGCGAGTGCCACCTGGATGTAGACGGGCACGAACTCCACGATATTGCCCAGGTCTGCGAACACCGGCGCGCCGAAGGGAACAATTTCGGCGGTACCGGCCGAGCCGTCGCCGGAGCCGGCGCCGTCCTCGTCAGCCGAACCACTCTCGCCCTCGCCGTCGCCGTCGCCGTCGCCGGTGGGGATGATCGAAGCCGGGGTGAGGGCGGTGGGCACCGCCTCGGCGCCGAGGACGCCGCCCGATCCGGTGACCGTGCCGGCTCCCGTTCCGCCTCCGCCGGTGCCGGCGGAGCCGCCGCCGTTCCCATCCTGCGTGGTGTTGAAGAGATTGCGCTCGACTGCCGGACTGGCTCAGCCCCGCGCTCCGAGCCGAGGTCGCCGCTGGACGGGGAGCCGTTGCCCCCAGGCGTCCCGGTGCCCGGAGTTCCGTTGCCGTCGGTCTGGTCTGAGGGAGCCTCGCCGGGATCCGTGACACCCAGGCCTTCGTCCACGGCGGGGTCCTTCGCGCCACCGCCGGCCAGGATCGGGTCGGACCCGTCCTCGCCGGGCTCGCCGGTGGAGCCGTCGTCGACCGCCGGAGGCGCGCTGCCCGGATCCTCGACCGGGCCCGGCTCGGGCTCGGACGGCGGCTCGGTGGGCACGAGCGGATCGCTGGGCTCCTCCTTGCCACCGCCACCGGCGGGGGGCTCCTCGGGACGCGGGCTCCTCGGGCGCAGGCTCCTCGGGAGCGGGCTCAGCGGGGGGGTCTACCGGCGGCACCGCGGGATCGACCGGAGGGACAGTGGGGTCGACCGGAGGGACGGTGGGATCGACCGGAGGGACGGTGGGGTCGACCGGCGGAACCGTGGGCTCGGCGGGAGGCGGAGTCGGATCGACGGGGGCCGGCGGAGGGTCGGCCACCTGGGCCGCGGCCATCGAGCCGAAGGAGCCAGCACTCAGCAGCACGAAAGCGATCGCGCAGAATACGGCGGTACTCGACAGCACGCGGGCCATGAGCACCCGCGTCTCGCGACGCAGGGGGTAAAGGGAGGCCACGTTCACTATGTCGGCACTTCCCGCGCGTTCTTTAGGGCGATGCGCGGTACGGGTAGAACATCCGTCCACTGCATGGAGAACGGGCCGGAAGGCGCCTGGCTTGTGGCAGCTTGCCTTTGAAGATGGCAGCCGCGCTCCTCCGTGAGCAGGATCACCTTTCCAGTATGCATGCGGATTTGCGTCTACGCGACCGCTGGGAGCGACCTTCGTCCCATTTTCGCCTGGCCCACTGCCCGTACTGCGTATACGCGCGTGACTATTCGGGCTCGGGGCGCTCGTCCCCCGGCCAGGAGCCAGTGGTCTTGTAGAACGCCCGGCGGCTGCCGTGGTCGGTGGCCTCCTTGACCATTCGGAACACCGCTCCCTGGATCGCCCCGGCCAGCAGCAGGCGGCTCCAGCGGATGTCGCGGTACTTGGCGTCCGGCGGCTCCTCCTTGTCGACGAGACCCCAGAGCTGGTCGAAGACCTTCCGGGACACGAAGCCCGCGAGGAGGCTCGCGCCGATTGAGACCGGGAGGAACAGGAGCTTTGCCATGACCGCTTGTATACCCCACAAGGCTTCTAGGATCCACCTGCCCGGGTAGGCGAACTGGTACAGCCGGCGCCCTTAAAAGGCGCTGCTCCAAGGAGCATTGTGGGTTCGAGTCCCACCCCGGGCACTGCGGGTCAGCGCCCGATCGCGCAACTCCGGCATTGCTACGGTGTTTGCGGGCCGGGTACCCCTCACAGGGTCTTTTCGACTTGGAAGCTTCCGCATTCAGGCAATCCGCCGGCTTGCCCGCGCTCGCCGGGCGCTCACCGCTACTGCGACTGCAGAGCGACGAGCGGCTGGTGGCGCTGATACGCCGCGGACATCACGGTGCATTCGAGGCGCTCGTGCAGCGCTATCAGCCGCGCCTGCTCGCATTCTGCCGGCACATGCTCGGGTCGCAGGAGGATGCCGAGGACGTCCTGCAGGAGGTCTTCGCCGCGTCGTTCAACGCGATCTGCGCCGACGAGCGGCCGATCAACGCCCGTCCGTGGCTCTACCGGATCGCCCGCAACCGTTGCCTCAACCACCTGCGCCGGCCTCAGCCCGCCGGCCAGGACTCGATGGACGTCTTCGAGCGCGACGGCGGCACCACCACCGCCGACACGGTCCACAAGCGCGAGGAGTTCCGGCACATCGTCGCCGACGTGCAGGAGCTGCCCGAGACGCAGCGGACGGCGTTGCTGCTGCGCGAGATCGACGCGCTGTCCTACGACCAGATCGCCGAGGCCATGGACACCACGGTCCCGAGCGTCAAGTCGCTGCTCGTGCGCGCGCGGGTGGCACTGGCCGAGGCGTCCGAGGCCCGGCTGCTGACCTGCGAGGAGGTGCGGCTCGAGCTGGGCCAGGTGGCCGAGGGCCTGGTCAAGTCGTCGCCCCCGGTGCGCCGCCATCTGAAGAGCTGTGACCGCTGCCGGACCTTCAAGGGCCAGCTGCGCACCACCAACCGGGCACTGGCCGCCGTCTACGGCGTCGCGCCGTTCCTCGTCCTCAAGAAGCTCTGGGTCGCGAAGATCGGCGTGACCAGCGTGGCCGGTGGCGCCGCGGCCTCCGGCGGAGGCGCCGGCGCCGGACTGGCCACCACAGGGATGGCCGGCGCCGCGGCTACTGCGGCCGGCGGGATCACCGCCGGCGGGGCGGTCTCGGCCGGCATCGGCACACTTGCCTCGAAGACTGCCGCGGGTATGGCGGCCGCCGTGATCGTCACCGCGGGCGCCGTGGAGGTCAAGCACGTGAGCGAGCGCCAGCCCGTGGCCCCCAATCCGATCGTGGCCACCCAGGTACCCGACGTCCCGCTCACCGCTCCCCCGACCACTCCGCCCGCGGCCAAGCCCCGTCGGGAACGGCCCAGGGCCCAGCCCGCCGTCAAGCCCGAGCCGAAGCCCGAGCCGGTGGCGGCGGTCCCAGTCACACCGCCGGCCCCCGTGCCGGCTCCCGCTCCCACCCCGGTCGCGGCTCCGCCGCCCGCGGCTCCGGTGCAGGAGGAGAGCTCGACGGTCGTCCTGCCGCCACGTCCCGAGGAGCCCGTGACGCCCATCGAGCCCCCGCCGGGAGAGCCCGTGGATCCCACGCTCCCTCCGGACGCGCCGGTCGACCCCACCCTGACGCCCCAGCCCCCTCCGCCGGCCCCGCCCGCCGGGGAGCCCGGCTCGCCGGTCATCCAGCAGCCGCCGCTGCCGCCCGGGCCCTGACGCGGCGCCGCTGACTAGTCTGCCGTCGTCGTGATCGACTTCGACGACTTCATGAAGGTCGACATACGCGTCGGCCGCGTTGCCCGCGTCGAGGACTTCCCCGAGGCGCGCAAGCCCGCCTGGAAGCTCTTCATCGACTTCGGGCCCGAGCTGGGCGAGAAGCGCTCGTCCGCTCAGATCAAGAACTACTCGCGCGAGGAGCTGGAGGGGAGCCTGGTGGTGGCGGTGGTCAACTTCCCGCCACGCCAGATCGGGCCGTTCATGTCCGAGGTGCTCACGCTGGGCGTCCCCGATGAAGACGGCCAGGTGATCCTCCTGCGTCCGACGGCCGACGTACCCGTCGGCGGGCGGATGTTCTAGGCCGAGCCGACCGGCGCCAGCCCGATCACCTTGAGCCGCCGCTCGAGTGCCTTCATGGCATAGGCGCGCGTCTCCTCCATCGTGGCGCCGAGCACCTCGGTCTCGCCCTCCACGTACCACTTGGGCTGCAGCACGGCGTCCGCGATCGGCGCCACCTCGCCCAGCGTGCGGGTCATGGCCTCCGCGTACTTCGTGTCCGCCTGGGCCATCTCGCGCAGGAAGCGAGCGCCGAAGGCCACGTGGCGGTGCTCGTCACGCGCGATCTTGTTGAAGCCGTCGCAGAATCCCGGCAGCGTGCCGACCTCCTCGTTGTACTGGAGGATGAAGTGCTGCCCGGTGAGGGCGAGCATGCCCTCGATGACCATGTGGTAGAGCGTGACCGCCTCGACCAGGAGCTCGAGGTCCTCAGGGCGCCGCGCCAGGCCGTCCACCCGGCTCTTCAGCATCTCGTCGAAGAGCTCGTTGAACTCCGGGTTCACGTGCTCGCTCGTCTCGGCCAGCCGGCCCTGGAGCGAGTTGGCCTCGAGGATGCCGACCTCGTCGTAGAAGCGGTTGAAGAAGCGAACGTGGCGCGCCTCGTCGGCGATCTGGGTGCAGAGGAAGATGCGCATCTCCTCGGTGGGCGCCGCACGCATCATCGGACCCAGCTCCTCGGCCACCTTCTGCTCGCCGATGAAGAACGAGGACAGGCCGTACATGCGCTGGAACTGCTCCTCGCGCGGGATGCGCTCGTGCCAGTCGATCCGGTCCTGGGTGAAGTCGATGTCCTGCGTGGCCCACTGCTGGCGCTCCCACAGCTCGTACAGCTGGGAGTAACTCAGGAGGTTGACCTCGCCCCGGTCGGCGGACTCCATGACGGCGGGGTCGCTGGTGGCCTGGAAGTCCTCGCGCTCGGTCCGCTTGACGACGGATTCGCTCACAGCTGTCTCTCCTCAGTGATGGCTGGGCGGCGTTGGCGGTCAGCGTAGCGAATGGTTGGCTGGCCAGCCAGTTTTGTGGGGTGGGTGGAGAAGGCCTACGGTCCCGGCTCGGCCGTGGCCTCTATCCGCACGCGGCCGGAGGCCCCGCGCGCCCGCCCCACCACGACCTCGCCGGGGCGCAGCCCGTCGAGCGTGAACGACACCGAGCCGAGCGCGTCGCTGACCTCGATCGTCCGGCCCGGAAAGCTCAGGGCGTAGGCGTTGCCGTCGCGCGCCCGGAGCTCCACCCGGACCGAGATGAAGGACGGCACCCTGATCACGCGGGGCGTGATCCGGCCGTTGGAGGCGGTGAACAGCGCGAGCGTGCGCGCGGGCTCCTCGTCGCCCGCGCCGCCCTGCTCGTCCTCGGGGGACGTGGTCTCGCCGGTCTGTGAGGTCTCCGTCTCGTCCTCCGTCTCCGTCTCGGCCTCGGTCTCGGTCTCCGGCTCGGTCTCCGTGGCCGTCTCGTCCTCGGTGGCCGTCTCCTCCTGCGTCGGAGGCGAGGTGGCCTGGGTCTCCGGCTCCTCGTCGTCGGAGCCGCAGGCGCTCAGGCCCAGCGCGACGGCGAGCAGCACAGCCGCGACGAGGACACGAGCGCCGTTCAAAGGCTCAGCGTGGCGCCGGGCTCGAGCACCTCGACGGTGGTCTGACGCCGGCCCTCGCCCGAGGTGCGCCGCTCCACGTCGGCCTTGAAGGCCTCGGCGTCGGTCTCGATCGGCGGGAAGGTCCCGTAGTGGCAGGGGATCACGGTATGGGCGCGTATCAGCTCGCACGCCGCCACGGCGTCGTGGCGGTCCATCGTGTAGTGCCCCCCGATGCACACCAGGGCTGCGTCCAGCTCGTCGCGCTCGGCCACCAGGCGCAGGTCCGAGAACAGCGCGGTGTCGCCGAGGTGGTAGACGGTCTTGCCGCCCAGGTTGATCACGAGGCCGGCGGGCGTGTTCACCGTGCCCCCGGGGGTGGTGGAGGTGTGCCAGGCGGGCACGAGGCGCACCCAGCCGCCGTCGAACTCGACCGTGCCGCCGAGGTTGAACTCGGTCACGTTCTCGACGTCGTGGTCGCCCAGCTCGCCGGCCAGCTCGACGATGGCCGCGCACTGAGCCCCGGTGCGCTTGGCGATGTCCACCACGTCGCCCCAGTGGTCGCCGTGCCCGTGGGTGAGGAAGATGTGGGTGGGCTCGACCTCGGAGGGCTCGACGGCGGCCTTCGGGTTGTCGCTGAGGAACGGGTCGATCAGGATGCGCGTGTCGCCTTCGGTCAGTTCGAAGCAGGCATGGCCCAGGAAGCGGATGTCCACGTTCAGGTCCCTTCGGAAGAAGTCGTTTGGTCGTCGGAGTCAACTGTTCCCAGTTCACGGGCTAGCTCCCATCCCACGGCGACGCCGATCAGCATCCCCATGCGGGTCTCCTCGGCGATGAGCGCGTCGATACGTGCGGCACGCTCGCCCTCGTCGCTCTCGGCCGCGGCGGCGCGCACCTGGGAGGCGTGTGCTTCGCCGAACCAGCCGCCCTCGTTGAGCGCCTCGCCGAGGATGCGCTGGAGCTGGGGCGCCGCGGCGGACACGAGCCGCTCGGCGCCCTCGAAGCGGTCAGGATCGGAGAGGGCGCGGACGGCCGCCTCCAACTGCTCGTCCGTGAACACGGCGCGGATACTAGATGCCGCCCGTAGGGCTCAGTACGCGTTCTTGCGGGTGAACAGCGGCAGGGCCAGCCCAATGAGCGCTCCCACCGCGGCGCCTCCGGCGGCGGCGCCGATGTTGGCCTCCTCGGTGGTGAGCGAGAGCAGGACGAGCACCGCGGCGATCACGTAGACACCGAGCAGGTCGTTCCCGCGGTCCTCACCGCGGCGAGCGGCCATCCGGTCGTCCACGAGCCAGGCGCAGAGCATGCCCAGGGCCGCCGCGTTGGCGCCGTAGACGAAGAAGGGCTCGTCTCCGAGGAGCGGCGGCACCTCGAGCTGCGCGGCGATCCCGGCGCCGGCCGCACCGCAGAGCACGAACAGGGCCACCGGCACGATCGGCCCAAAGCGCCGTTCGAGCAGCGTCCCGAAGATGCCCACCGGTACCAGGGCCACGAACGCGTAACCGAGCTGGTCGGCGTGGAGGAACGGGGCCGCGAACCAGCGCCATACATCGTCCTGGTTCGGCACGAGCAGATAGCCCACGTCGAGGAACGGGTCGACGGCCCAGACGAGCAGCGCCGCGACGCACACCAGCAGCAGCGCGAACGTGGCGTAGGGACGGGTGTCCGGCGCGATGCCGGCGATCTCCTCGGAGCGCAGGCGCGGGAGCCGGGCCCGGCCCTTGCGCTTGGGTTGAGGCTCGCCTCCGGAGCGGTCGAGCTTCGGGGCCCGCTTGCGGATGCGTTGCCCGCAGTACGGGCATTCGGTGATGTACGGGCTCACCTCTGACCCGCAGTTCTTGCAGACGACGAAGAGGTCGGGCTGCGACACGCCACTCCCAGATTAGCCGCAGCGGAGAAGCTACTCGCCCGGTGTGCCCGCCGGTTTGGGCACCGTGGCGTCGAGAATCTCGCGCACGACTTCGCGCAGATCGTGGTTGGCCTCGTAGACCATGGTCTGGCGTGAGGCTCCGTTTCCGTTCTCGAGTATGTCCTCGAGGTGGTCGAGCTCCTCCGCGGAACCGAGCGCCTCCGCGTGCGGATGCAGACGGTCGATCACCCTGCGAGCGAGCTCGGGCACCGGCACCCGCTCTTTCGCGGGTAGGTCCACGAGCTGAGCCCCCAGGCCGTGCCGGGCGGCCAGCCACTTGTTCTCGTCGAGCATCTCGTACGGGTAGCGCGAGAGCTCCTTGCCCGCCTCGTAGTGCTCGGCCAGCTCCTTGACCATCGCCTGGATGAGCGCCGCCAGCCCGAGCGTGTGCTCCACCCGCGTCTGAGAATCCATGCAGCGGATCTCCACCGTGCCGAAGGAAGGATGCGGGCGGACGTCGTACCAGAGGAAGGTGTAGTCGCCGATCACCTTCGAGTCGATCATGAAGTCGATACGCCGGCTCCAGTCGGCGAAATCGTCGTAGCGCGGCGGGATCCCGTTGCGCGGGAAGGCCCTGAAGATCGGGGTGCGACTCGAGTCGAGCCCGGTGGGATCGCCGCGCCAGAAGGGCGAGTTGGCCGACAGGGCGAGCAGCAGAGGCACGTGCACGCGCATCCCGTTGGTGACGTGGATCGCCTTGTCGGGGTCGTCGATCCCCACGTGCACGTGGGTGCCGAAGATGATCTCCTGGCGGGCCACGAACTGGAGGCCGGACACGAGCTCGCGGTAGCGCGGCCGCGCCACCACGCGCTGGTCCTCCCACATCGCGAAGGGGTGGGTGCCGGATGAGCCGATCGTGATGCCACGGGACTCGGCCACCATCTGCACGGCGCGGCGCAGGCCGCGCAGCTGGGCGCCGGCCTCGGCCGTGTTGGGGAGCGGCGTCGTGGCGATCTCGCACACCGACTCCATCAGCTCCGGCTTGACCTCTCCCTCGAGCTCGGATTCGTCCAAAGCTTCGAGCAGGACCTCGATCGAGCTGGAGAGATCCAGGGTCTCGACGTCGACGATCATGAGCTCCTCCTCGATCCCGAGGGTGTAGGAGGGCCCGGTGAACCGGTGCTCCACGAAGCCACTGTATCCGGCGTCGTCGGGCGCAAACGGGGTATAACCAGTGGGATCCGGCGACAGGAGACCCCATGACACTCGGCTACGACGGCATGCTCTACATCCTCGCGTTCGACCATCGCGGCTCGTTCCAGAAGAAGATGTTCGGTATCGAAGGTGATCCCACGTCCGAGGAGACGGACCAGATCGCGGACGCCAAGCACCTGATCTTCGAAGGGATGCTCAAGGCCACCGAGCAGGGACTCGAGCCCGGCACCAGCGGCGTACTGGTCGACGAGCAGTTCGGCGCGCCCACCGGCCTCCCTCAGCAGGCCAAGGACAACGGACTGCTGCTGTCCATGCCCGTTGAGAAGTCGGGGCAGGACGAGTTCGACTTCGACTACGGCGACGAGTTCGGCGACCACATCGAGGAGTTCGACCCCGCTTTCTCGAAGGTGCTGGTGCGCTACAACCCCGACGGCGACTCGCACATGAACGATCGCCAGCGCGAGCGCCTGGCGCGCCTGGGCCACTGGCTCCACGACAACGATCGCAAGTACCTGTTCGAGCTGCTGGTGCCCGCCGAGCCCTTCCAGCTCGAGAAGGTCGACGGCGACACCGACCGCTACGACGCGGAGATGCGCCCCGAGCTGATGCGCCGCGCGATCCACGAGCTGCAGGAGGGCTCCGTGGAGCCCGACATCTGGAAGATCGAAGGCGTGGACAGCCGCGAGGACTGCGAGATGCTCTCCAAGACCGCGCGGCGCGACGGCCGCGACGGTGTGGTCTGCGTGGTTCTCGGCCGCGGAGCGAACGACGACAAGGTCGACCACTGGCTGCGCCAAGGCGCTCCGGTACAGGGCTACGCGGGCTTCGCCATCGGCCGCAGCATCTGGTGGGACGCCCTCAAGGGCTTCCTCGACGGGAGCCTCGAGCGCGAGGACGCCGCTCAGCAGATCGCGGACAACTACCTGCGCTTCGTGAAGGTGTACCAAGAGGCGGCCAGGGAGCCCGCCACCGCGTGAGCCTGAGGGCCCGACACCGCGCTGGGGGGCCGAATGCCGCTGGTAGCCTTCCGCCCCTCATGCGGATGCGGCAGTCGATAGCGCAGTTCGAGGAGGCCTTCCGCGAGGAGGCCGCCGAGTCGGTCGAGCGCCGGGAGAGCCTCCGCAAGCGCTCGGCTCACCGGGCGCGGGTGCGCCGCGTTCAGCGCACCCGCAAGGCCGGCAAGTTCCGCTTCGCGCTGCTGGCGCTAACTCTCGTGGCCACCGCCGTGATCGTGACGATCGTCATGTTCGAGACGCTCGCCATGCTGGCCGGCTGAGGCCGGCTCGCTCTCCTGGATCTCGACGTAGACCTCACGCCGGAACACGGGCACCTCGCGAGGCGCCTCGATGCCGATGCGGACTTTTTCGCCCATGATCGCCAGCACCGAAATCTCGATGTCGTCGCCGATCATGATGCTCTGGTTCGATTTGCGCGTGAGGACCAGCACGCTTGACTTCCCCCCCTGCCAAGGATTCTCAGTCCAGTAGACCATCGAACACATCTGGGCGCAACGGGTAACCGTTGGTAGTGTCCGGCTCCGCTTGGCACGCCGATCCCTAAAGCCGCAGCTGAACCAGATCCGGACCTGGGTCCGCCAGGGGAGGACCGACGCCTGGATCGCCCACCAGCTCGAGGTATCGGTGGCCGATATCCGCTCCTTCAAGCGCGAGCACGAGCTCGCCCCGGCAGACGCCACAGAGTCGGAGGGCAGCATTCCCGCCGCGGTGGCCGACACCGAGGAGCAGGATCTTCGTGCCGAGGACGACGCCCTCGTGGCCGCGGCGCTCGAAGCCGAGCGCCAGGCCGAGGAAGATGCTTCGGAGGACGAGGACGACGAGGACGACGAGGACGAGGGCTCGGACGGGTCCGACGGCAGCGAGGACGGCTCCGACGACGATGACGACCGGCCGCGCCGCCGCCGGCGCGGTCGTCGCGGCGGGCGCGGCCGCCGCCGGCGCCCCAAGGCGCTCGAGGGGACGTTCGACCACGGCGAGGACGGCTACGGCCTCTGGCTCGATCCGGCCGTGCAGGACGATCCCGTCTACGCCGAGCACTGGGCCGGCCATCGCCAGGTCACGGTCTCGGTGGAGCCCGACCGCATAGTGATCGTCCGCGCCGCCGAGGACTCCGGCGACGACGCGGACGCCGCGTAGCTGCGCCGCTACCTTCCCCGTCCGTGAGCTACGCGCTGGAGAACGCCTTCTACCAGTGGCGCGACGGGGAGCAGCGACTTCGCTCGGCTCCGGAGCCGGCACGCGACGACCTGGACCTGGCGGCCGACCGTGTGATCGAAGAACTGCGGCGCCGGCTCGGCTCGAGCTTCGTGCTCGACGAGCTGGCCGACCTGTACGCCGCGGGAACCGACTGGGCCGAGCAGCTGGCCGGGCGCCACGCGGCCGGAAGCGATGCCGCGGCCGTGGTGGACGCCGCGTTCAACCGCTACGCGCGGGAAGCGTCGAATTTCGCGGGCGGCCGTGCGCGCGAGCAGCACGAGCGGCCCTGACCCCGCCGCCCTACCTCTTCGGCAGGTTCTCGATCACGTAGGAACGCTCACCCTGGCGCACCATGCCAAGGCGCCGGGCCTCGCGCTCCAGGGCGCCGGGATCGCGCAGCGCGGTCACACGCCGCTTGAGGGTCTGGTTCTCTTCACGCAACTGGCCCAGCTCATCCGCCTGGTGGCCCGCGGTGCGCGACTGCTGAAACCAGTGCTTGGCCGGCGACACGTAGAGAGCCACGATGAACAACAGCGTGGCCAGCAGCGCCAGGCGACCCAGGCGGTCCCAACGGATGCTCGAGCGACGACGGCTCGGAAAGGCGGCGGCGGCACGTCCCATCCGGGCGACCTTCGCCGCCGGGGGCGGCGCTCCTCCTACCTGCGAAAGGCCGCCCGCCCCGGGTAGGACGCGTCCGCGCCGAGCGCCTCCTCGATGCGGAGCAGCTGGTTGTACTTCGACGTGCGGTCCGAGCGCGAGGGGGCCCCGGTCTTGATCTGCCCGCAGCCCGTGGCGACGGCCAGATCGGCGATCGTGGTGTCCTCGGTCTCGCCGGAGCGGTGCGACATCACCGCGGTGTAGCCCGCGTCGTCGGCCATGCCCATCGCCTCGAGCGTCTCGGTGAGGGTTCCGATCTGGTTGACCTTCACCAGGATCGAGTTGGCCGCGTGATCGTCGATGCCGCGGCGCAGGCGCTCGGTGTTGGTCACGAAGAGGTCGTCCCCCACCAGCTGGATCCGCTCGCCGATCTGCTCCGTGAGCGTCTGCCAGCCCGCCCAGTCCTCCTCGTCCATGCCGTCCTCGATCGAGACGATCGGGTAGCGCTCGGCGAGGTCGGTCCAGAGGTCGGCCATCTCGCTCGAGCTCAGGCTGCGGCCCTCGTGCTCGAGCTCATAGGAGCCGTCGGTGAAGAGCTCGCTCGTGGCGGGGTCGAGAGCGATGGCCACGTCGTCGCCGGGTTGGTGCCCGGCGGCCTCGATGCCGGCCACGAGCGCCTCCAGCGCAGCCTCGTTGGAGTCGAAGTCAGGCGCGAAGCCGCCCTCGTCGCCCACGGCGGTGCTGAGGCCGCGGTCGTGCAGCAGTCCTTTGAGGGCGTGGAACACCTCGGTGCCCGTCTGCAGGGCCTCGGCGAAGCTGGAGGCACCCACCGGCACCGCCATGAACTCCTGGAAGTCGACCTTGTTGTCGGCGTGTGCGCCGCCGTTGAGCACATTCATCATCGGGACGGGCAGAACGTGGGCCGCCTCGCCGCCCAGGTAGCGCCACAGCGGCAGGCCGGCCTCGGCGGCGGCCGCCTTCGCTCCGGCCAGGGAGATCCCGAGGATCGCGTTGGCGCCCAGACGGCCCTTGTTGGGGCTGCCGTCGAGCTCGATCATGGTGCGGTCGAGGCGGGACTGGTCGGCGGGGTCGATGCCGCGCACCGCATCGGCGAGCTCGCCGTTGACGTTGGCCACCGCCCGGGTCACGCCCTTGCCGCCGAAGGCGTCGCCCCCGTCACGCAGTTCGACGGCCTCGAACTCGCCCGTCGATGCGCCCGAGGGTACGGCCGCCCGGCCGGCGGCACCCGATTTGAGAAGGACGTCGACCTCGATGGTCGGGTTGCCCCGGCTGTCGAGGATCTGCCGGGCGTGCACCTTCTCGATCTCGCTCAATCTGCCTCCACCTGGTCTCTGAAGCGATCCGCCGCGCGCCGGAGGGCGAGCTCGGGATCGACACCTGCGTCGACAGCATCGCGCACCGCTGCCAGAAGCCGCTCGCCGGCGTCGTCTCCCTCCCCGTCCCAGGCGTGCCCGGCCCCCGCCGCGCGCTTGAGCACCTTCTTGGCGTAGAGGGTGGAGGGCAGCGTCTGCGGCAGCTCGCCGAAGATCTCGCCGCCGCGCTCGTCGTCGCGCTTGATCTGATTCCAGTTGCGTACGACGTCGCCCGCCGAGGCCGCCTCTCGATCACCGAACACGTGGGGATGTCGCCGCACCAGCTTCGCGCGGACGTGCTCGGCCACCTCGGCGAGCGACCCCTGCCCCCGCTCCTCGAGCAGCAGCGACAGGAAGTAGACCTGGAAGAGCACGTCGCCCAGCTCGTCGATCAGCTTGGCGTCGTCGCCCGAGTGGGCGGCGTCGGCCAGCTCGTAGGCCTCCTCCACCGTGTGGGGGACGATCGAGCGCTCGTCCTGCTCGCGGTCCCACGGGCACTCCACCCGCAGCAGGCGGGTGATCTCGTCGAGGCGCCGGAGCGCACCCGCGAGATCCGCCTGATCGGTCATCGAGGCCCTACGGCTGCTCTGAGGGATCCGTCGGAGCCGGAGCCGGAGCGGGCTGGGACTGGCCGCCCGGGGTGCCGCCGGACGCGGGACCGGTGTTCGTCTTCTCCTTCGGGGCGTTCTTGCACTCCGCCACCCGGAAGTCCTCGGCACAGTCGGTCTGGTCCTTGTACTCCTGGCGGAAGTCCTTGATGAACTTGTCGAGCGCCTTCTGCTGGCCCTGTGAGCGCAGCAGGTTGCGGATCGTCTCCTTGGACTGGTCGAGCGTCTGCTGCGAGGCCTTCGTGATCTTCTCCACCTCGAACACGGTCCAGCCGAACTGGCTCTTGACCGGGCCCGCGATCTCACCCTTCTCGGCCTCGAAGTAGGCGGTGTCGAGGGCCTTCTCCTGCTGGCCCTTCGACACGGCCGGCAGCTTGCCGCCCTGCGCCTTGGAGGCTTCGTCTATCGAGTACTTCTTGACCACGGCCTTCCAGCTCTGGCCGTCCTCGAGCGCCTGCTTGGCCTGCTCGGCCTGAGCCTCGGTCTTGGTCAGGACGACGCGCAGGTCGCGGCGCTCCGGCTGGGCGAAGCGCTCCTTGTTCTTGTCGTAGTAGGCCTGGACCTCGGCGTCGGTGACCTTCTTGGACTCCTCGGTGACCTTCTGGGTCAGCTTCTGCTGCAGCTGGTCGAGCCTGACGCGGAAGAGGATGTCCTCCTCGCTCATGCCCGAGCTCGCGAGGAACTCCTTGTAGGCCTTGTCCGTGGGGAAGGCCTGCTTCTTCTGATCCTCGAAGGAGCTCTTGATCTCCTTCTCCGAGACGTTGATGTCCTGCTGCTCGGCCTCCTGCTGGACCCACGACGCCTGGATCAGGAACTGCATGACCTCGGTCTTGAGAGCGTCGTACTCGGTCTTGCACTGCTTCTGGAGGGAAGCCTTGCTCGGCTTGGGCTGGCCCTGCGGCGCCGGCGCCTTCTGCTTGGCCGCCACGCACTTGGTGAAATCAGGCGGATCCGGAGCGGTGGTGGTGCCGCCCTGAGCGCCCTGTCCCATGGCCGCGGTCTTCAGCCACTTGTCGAATTCGTCCTGGCTGATCGTGTCGTCACCGACCTTGGCGACCGCGCCCGTGGGCACGTCGTTGCCGCAGGCGCTGAAGACGAGCGCGCAGAGGCCGAGGGTTGCGAGGGCCAGGAAGGACTTGATGGGGACGTGTTTCATCGATGCCATGGGTAGCGCGTGTGCGTAAAGCTCGCTTAAGTCGGGATGGGCGCGCGGCGGGCCGCCGGAGCGACGGCGAAGGGTAGCGAACGCGCTCTAGCCCGATCTGGGCTCGGTCGCCACCTCGAGCACGGCCTCCGCCGCGTTGACCACCGCGCGAAAGCGCTCGGACGGTTCGTCGGGCAGGCGCACGCGCACCGTCTCGCGCCCGGACTCGTAGACCGCCTCGGGGACCTTGGCGCGAAGGGCCTTGGCTCCGCCCGAGTCGAGCTCGATCGGCACCACCGACATCCGCCCACCGGCGAAGTCCACCGAGCGGGCCCCTGCCCGGCCGAGCTTGATGCGCGCGTCCTGCAGGCGGATCAGGTTGTCGAGGGCCTCGGGGATCGGGCCGAAGCGGTCGGCCAGCTCCTCGCGGAGCATGATCAGCTGTGCGATCTCGCGGGCCCCGGACACGCGCCGGTGGATCTCGATCTTGGCGGCCTCGTAGGGCACGTAGTCGCCGGGCACGTAGGCGTCCACCGGAACGTCCATGCGCACAGGCTCGGCGGCCTCGTCGGCCGAGTCGCCGGAGAGCAGCCTCACGGCCTCGTCGATCATGCCCACGTACAGCTCGAAGCCGACCGCGGCCACGTGGCCGGACTGCTCGTCCCCGAGCAGGTTGCCGGCGCCGCGGATCTCGAGGTCGCGCATGGCGATCTTGAAGCCCGAGCCGAGCTCGGTGTAGTCGGACAGCGTGGCCAGGCGAGCTCCCGCCTCCTCCGAGAGGGCCGCGGCGCTGGGGTAGAGCAGGTAGGCGTAGGCCCGTTCGCGCGAGCGGCCCACCCGTCCGCGGATCTGGTAGAGCTGGGCCAGGCCGAGCTCGTCGGCCCGCTCGACGATCAGCGTGTTGGCGCTCGGGATGTCGAGTCCCGATTCCACGATCGTCGTGCACACGAGCACGTCGGCGTCACCGCGCAGGAACTCGAGCATGATGCGCTCGAGCTCACCCTCGGCCATCTGGCCGTGGGCCACCAGCACCCGCGCGTCGGGTACGAGCGCCCGCACGCGCTCTGCGGTCTCGTCGATCGTGTCCACGCGGTTGTGGAGGAAGAAGGCCTGGCCGCCGCGGGCGAGCTCGCGGCGCACGGCCTTGGTCACGAGCTCCTCGTCGTATTCGCCGACGTACGTCTTGACCGGCCGCCGGCCCTCCGGCGGGGTCTCGATCACCGAGATGTCGCGCAGTCCGGCGAGCGACATCTGCAGCGTGCGCGGTATCGGGGTGGCCGACAGCGACAGCACGTCGACCCTGAGCCGAAGCTGGCGCAGCAGCTCCTTCTGCTTGACACCGAAGCGCTGCTCCTCGTCCACGATCAGCAGCCCGAGGTTCTTGGGCCGCACGTCGCGAGAGAGCATCCGGTGAGTACCGATGAGGATGTCGACCTTGCCCTCGCCGAAGTCCGACAGGGACTGGCGCACGGCCGCGGCCGAGCGGAAGCGCGAGGCCATCTCGATCCGGAACGGGTAGTCGCGCAGGCGTTCCGCGAAGGTCCCGAAGTGCTGCTGCGCCAGCACGGTGGTGGGGACGAGGAACATCACCTGCTTGCCGTCCTCCGCCGCCTTGAAGGCCGCGCGCAACGCCACCTCGGTCTTGCCGTAGCCGACGTCTCCGCAGATCAGCCGGTCCATTGGCCGCGCCTCCTCCATGTCGGCGCGCACCGCCTCGATGGCCTCGAGCTGGTCGGGCGTCTCGCGGTAGGGGAAGCTGGCCTCGAAATCGAGCTGCCACTCGCTGTCGGTGGGGAAGGCGTGGCCCGCGCGGCGCCGGCGCTCGGCGTAGAGGTTGATGAGCTCGCCGGCCAGCGCCTGGGCGGCGCGCCGGGCCTTCAGCTTCATCTGCTCCCACTGCTTGCCGCCCAGCTTCGACAGCGGCGGGTCCCCGGCATCGGCGCCCACGTAGCGGCTGATCTTGTGGAGCTGGTCGCTCGGCACGAACACGCGGTCCCCGTCGCGGTACTCGAGCTCGAGGTAGTCGCGCGTGACCCCTCCGACGGTCTTGGTCTCGAAGCCGGTGAAGAGAGCGATGCCGTGGTCCTCGTGGACCACGGGCGCCCCGGCGCGCAGGTCGCTGAACGAGGCCATCGCGCCGGCGGCCGGGCCGGTGGGCCGCTCAGACGCGCGGCGGCGGCGAAGCAGGCGGTGCTCCGGCAGCACCGCGAGCTTGAGCTGCGGTGCTATGAAGCCGTCGCGCAGGCTGGCGTGGGCGAAGGTCACCGACGCCTCGGCGGGGGCCGGCTGCCCGTCGAGGAAGGCGGCCCGCACCCGAGCCAGGTTGAGCTGGGCCCGCTCCGCCTCGCCCCGCCGCGCCCAGGCCACGAAGGTGCGGTAGCCCGAGCGCACCAGCTTCTCCAGCTCGGGCTCGGCGTCCTTGAGCGAGCGCGCCGCGCTGTCGGCGGCCTGCGCCCGGAACTCGTAGGGCTGGTCCTGCGAGATGCTCGACAGGCGCAGCGACGCGCGTGACTCGAGCGCCTCGTCGAGCCGATCGGGCCTCACGTACAGGTGATGGGCGTCGTCGTCGTGGAAGCTCGTGGTCACGTCCTCCCAGTAGTCCCGCAGCGCCGGGGCCAGCTCCTCCTCGGCGGACACCGCCACCAGGGCGTTCTCCGGGACCAGCTCGAGCAGCTCGCGAAAGCGGTCCACCGGCAGCACGTCGGCCACATCCGGGCGCTCCGACTCCTCGCTCTCGGCCGCGATCTCGGCCAGCTCACGGTGCTCGGGAGCGAGCTCGGCCGCAGGCGCTATCTCCACTCGCTCGGCCTCCTCGAGCGAGCGTTGTGTGAAGGTCGAGAACCACGTCAGGCGCTCGACCTCGATGTCGAACAGCTCGCAGCGAACGGCTCGTTCCTCGGTGGCCGGGTAGACGTCGAGGATGTCGCCACGGATGGCGAACTGGCCGCGGTCCTCCACCTGCTCCACGCGCTCGTAGCCACAGGCCACCAGCCGGCCCGCCACCTCGTCGAGGTCGAGCAGCCCGCCCTTCTCGATCTCGAAGCCGTGGGGCCGCAGCGCCGGGTCGGGGAGCTTCTCGGCCAGGGCCACAGCGCTGGTGACGAGCACCGCCGCCGCCTCGCCGAGAAGCGCATCGAGAGCGGCCACCCGCAGGCCCACCAGATGGGGCGGCGGCGCGAGGTGCGACTCGTAGCGCATGCCGCGGGCCGGATAGAAGCGCACCGGGCGCGGGCTGAGAAAGGTCTTCAGGTCGGCGGCGAGGTCGCGGGCTGCGCGATCGTCGCCCGCCACCACCAGCGCTGGGCGCTCGGGGTCGGCGTCGATCAGCGAGGCGAGCAGGTACGGGCGCATGCTCGCGGACACGAACACCCTCTGGGGCGACGAGCGCGCGTCCCGCGCCAGAGCGGAGACCGAGTCGTCGTGCTGTGCGTATGTGAGGAGGCTTCTGAGCATGCGTCGCGACCGCGAAGCGGTGCCGCGCGGCCAGGCTTTCGATTGTAGGCACGTCCACGTGTGAGGTTTGGACCCCTAATGGGGTAGGTGCGACCGGTGAGCGCAATCGAGGTCAACGACCTGACCAAGCGCTTCGGCCCCGTCACGGCGGTCGACGCCGTCAGCTTCGAGGTGCAGCCCGGCGTGGTCACGGGTTACCTCGGCCCCAACGGCGCCGGCAAGACCACCACCCTGCGCATGATCCTCGGGCTGGCCCACCCCACGAGCGGCACGGCCACCGTGGAGGGCAAGCGCTACGTGGAGCTCGACGAGCCCACGCGCACTGTCGGCGCCGTGCTCGAGCGCTCGGGCTTCCATCCGGGCCGGCGAGCGCGCGACCACCTTCGCACGGTCGCCCGGGCCGCCCGCCTGCCCGAGTCGCGAGCGGACGAGGTGCTCGAGGCGGTGGCTCTCACCGACGCCGGCGGCCGCCGCGCCGGCCAGTACTCGCTCGGCATGCGCCAGCGGCTGTCGCTGGCCACGGCGCTCCTGGGCGAGCCCCGCATCCTGATCCTCGACGAGCCCGCCAACGGCCTGGACCCCCAGGGCATTCGCTGGCTGCGCGACTACCTGCGCTGGTACGCCGCGCAGGGACGAACGGTGCTGGTGTCGAGCCACGTGCTGGCCGAGATGTCCCAGACGGCCGACGCCGTGATCGTCATCGCCCGCGGCAAGGTGGTGGCCCAGGGGCTGCTGGAGGAGATCGTGGCCAGTGCGTCGGGAGGCGCGGTGGTGGTCCGCAGCCCCGGCGCGCAGCGGCTCGCCGACGCGCTGCGCGGAGAGGGCCTGGGCGTTGAGGCCAGCGGCGACGACGCGCTCGTGGTCACCGGAGCCGAGGCCGCCGCCGTGGGCGACCTGGCCTTCCGGGCGGGCGTCGCCGTGCACGAGCTGCGCCAGCGGGAGGCCTCGCTCGAGGACGTCTTCTTCGAGCTCACCGGCGAGGAGTCGAGGCCCTCGTGAGCGCGCTGGTCAGCTCCGAGTTGCTGAAGCTGCGCACCACGCGGACCGCCTTCGGGTTCCTGGTGGCCACGGTGCTGCTCACGGTCGGCATCGGCGCCGCCACCTTCGCCACCATCACCGTCACCGGCAAGGAGGACCTGGAGGACGCGCTGGCCGGAGCGGGATTCGTGTCCGCGCTGCTGCTGGTGCTCGGCATCGTGGCCGCCACCGGCGAGTACCGCCACGGAACGATCACCTCCTCGCTGCTCGCGTCACCGGTGAGGACGCGCTTCCTGTCGGCCAAGGTGCTCGCCTATCTGCTCACCGGTGCCGCGCTCGGCCTGGTGGCCATGCTCGTGACCTTTGCGCTGGGCGTGCCCTGGCTGTCGGCCCGGGACGCACCCATCGAGCTCCTGGACTTCTCCGACTACGTGGCGCTGGCGGCGCAGGGCGTGGTGCTCGCCGCACTCTGCGGAGCGCTCGGCGTGGCCGTGGGCACGCTGATCCGCAACCAGATCGCCGCGGTGGTGGGGGCGCTCGTCTACCTGTTCATCCTCGACCCCGTGCTGTCGCTGGTGTCCGAGGATGTGGCCAAGTACACGCCGGGCGGCGCCATCAGCGGCCTGGGCGGCAACGCGCCGGACTACGTGCTCGACCCGCTTCCGGCGGGCCTGGTGCTGGTGGGATGGACCCTCGTCTTCGGGGTGGCCGCCCTCTTGGTGGACCGCCGGCGCGACGTGTTCTAGGCGGGCTCGCCGACCACGCGATCGAGCTCGTCGGCGGCGCGCTCCACCAGCTCGCGCACCTCGTCGGGCGACTCCGAGAAGCGGCCCAGCACGTGCCGGGACACGATCTCGGGATCCGTGCTGTCCGGGCGCCCCACCCCCACTCGCACGCGCCGGAAGTCGCCGCTGCCCAGGCCGCGCTTGAGCGACTTGAGGCCGTTGTGCCCGGCGAGCCCGCCGCCCAGCCGAGACTCCACGCGGCCGAAGGGCAGATCGATCTCGTCGTGCACGACCACGACGTGGTCGAGCTCCACCCCGAGCGCACCCCGGGCGGGGCTGACGGCGTCGCCCGAGTCGTTCATGTAGGTCTGGGGGAGCAGGACCCCCACGCGCGGTCCGCCGGGCCCAGTGCGTCCGTCGGTGTACAGGCCGGCGTAGCGCTTCTTGGCCCGCGGCAGCCCCCAGCGCTCGGCCGCCAGCGCGGTCACCTCGAAGCCGATGTTGTGGCGCGTGCGGGCGTAGCGGTCCCCGGGATTCCCGAGTCCCACCACCAGCCAGTCCACCTTCGCCCCGCCTCCGCCGCCACCGGAGCGGCGGAACAGGCTCAGGAGCCCTCGCCCTCCTCGGCCGAGCCGCCCTCTTCGGCGCCCTCGCCCTCCTCGGCGGCTTCGCCCTCTTCGAGCTCGCCCTCTTCGCCGATCAGCTCGGTCTCCTCTTCGATCTCCGGCTCCTCGACCTCGGTGGGCACCACGACGGTGGCGATCACGGTCTCCTCGAGATCGTCGAGGAAGGTCACGCCCTCGGGGGCGGTGACCTCGGAGAGCGACAGCGTTCCCGCGATCTCCATGCCGGAGACGTCCACGGACACGTAGTCGGGAATGGCTGTGGGGAGGGCCTCGATGTTCAGCTGGTGGGTCACGTGCTCGAGCACGCCACCCTCCTTGACCCCGGGTGCCTCCTCGACGCCCTCGATGTGCACGCCCACGACGGTCTGGATCTTCTCGTCGAGGCGGACCTCGAGCAGGTCGATGTGCATCACCTCGTCACGCACCGGATGCAGCTGCTGGTCCTTGACGATCACGGGCAGCTTCTTGCCGGCCACCTCGAGATCGATCAGCGCGGAGCCGTCCACGAGCACCTTCCGCAGGGCCAGGGCCTCCACCGAGAACACCGTGGTGTCGCCGTTGCCGCCGCCGTAGACGACGCCGGGGACGAGGCCCTGGCGGCGCAGGCGCTTGATTGCGCGGGTGCCGCGCTCGGAGCGCTCTTCGGCGGTGAGTGTGGGTCGTTGCGAGGTGGCCATGACGGCAGGCCAGTGTAGCGGGGCCGGGCCGCCATCGACCCGTACTCTGGAGGCGTGGCGCCCGCCGACGACAACTCGATACCCACGGGCCGCATCCGACGCACCGCTCAGGTCGGCACCGTCGTGGGCACCGAGGGCGTGCGCTACGCCGGCACCCGCGCCGCCAATCTCGCCCGCTCGCGCGAAGGGGCCTCCGAGGCTCTCGAGCAGCGCCACCTCGATGCCGCCGAGCGCATGGTCGAGACGCTCGGGAAGATGAAGGGGGCGGCGATGAAGATCGGCCAGCTGGCCTCCTTCATCGACACCGAGTTCCTCCCGCCCGAGTACCGCGAGCTCTACCAGGAGCAGCTGGCGTCGCTGCGCTCCACGGCGCCCCCGATGCCGTGGAAGAAGGTGCGTTCGGTCCTCGACGAGGACTGGACCGAGCCGGTGGAGGAGCTGTTCGAGGACTTCGACCACGAGGCCACGGCGGCGGCGTCGATCGGCCAGGTCCATCGGGCGGTGCTGCCCGACGGCCGCGCCGTGGCGGTGAAGATCCAGTACCCGGGGGTGGCCTCCGCGATCGCGGCCGACATGCAGAACGCGGGCATGATCCTGCGCATGGCCAAGGCGCTGGCGCCGGGCCTCGACGCCGGCGCGGCCGCGGCCGAGCTCAAGGAGCGGGTGATGGAGGAGCTCGACTACGAGCTCGAGGCCCAGTCCCAGCGGGCCTTTGCCCGGGGCTACCGCGGCCACCCCTTCGTGCACGTTCCCGATGTGGTCACGCGCCTCTCCACCGAGCGGGTGCTGGTGAGCGAATGGGTGGACGGCGCGAACTTCGAGGAGGTGCAGGCCGGCACGCAGGCCGAGCGCGACCGCTTCGGTGAGATCGTCTTCCGCTTCTGTTTCGGCTCGATCTACCACCTGCAGCACTTCAACGCCGACGCTCACCCCGGCAACTACCTGCAGATGCCCGACGGCCGGGTGGCCTTTCTCGACTTCGGCATGACCAAGCACCTCGACGACGACCAGATCGAGCTCGAGATCGCCGCGCTCGAGGCGGTGTTCGACGAGGACCCAGAGGAGCTGCGCCTGGCTCTCCACGATCTCGGGTTCCTGCGCGACCCTCGCAAGGTCGACGCCGAGCTGCTCATGGAGCACGTCCGGGCGGTGGGGGGCTGGTACATGGAGGACGCGGACGTGACCATCGACTCCTACCGCGTGATGGAGGCGATCGCCGCCGTGTCCGATCCCCGCTCCTCGTTCTACCGGCTGATGCGGCGCGAGAACCTGCCGGCCAACGAGCTGATGGGCCGGCGCATGGAGTCCGGCGTGCTCGCCGTCCTGGGCCAGCTGAACGCCACGCGCAACTGGTACCGCATCGGGCGGGAATGGTGGTTCGGAGATCCGCCGGCCACCGAGCTGGGCGAGGAGGAGCTGGCCTGGGCCCGCAGCCGCCCCGGCGGCGCGCGACCGTTCAGGCGCCCGGCTTGACCGCCATGTCCACCACCACGAGCAGCAGGATGGTCACCTCGATCGCGTTGACCGTCAGCACACGGTTGATGCCCTTCCGGACCGCCGGGGCGGAAGCGCCCCCCTCGCTCGCCGCAGCTTCGATGCGCCGGCCCTCGCGCGGGTAGAACGCCACCCCGAGCACCAGGCTGAGCACCCAGGCCAGCATGGCCAGGCTGATCCACAGGTCGCTGTACTCGTAGCCCACCTCGTTCACGAGCAGCACCCCCGCCACCAGCAGGACGATGGCCAGCGGGGCGTAGAAGCGCGACGACAGTTTCAGGGCGTTGCGCTCGAAGGCGAGCAGCGCCTCGTCGTCGCCGGTCTTGGCGACCCAGCGACCGAGCACGTGCAGCGATACGCCGCCTCCGACCCAGAGCACTGCGCAGACCAGGTGAAGCGAGAGGTAGAGCTCGTACACCTGCCGCCTCGCTCAGAACCGCCAGCGCACGCGCCGCGCACCCCAGCGGGCGACGTAGCGATCGTGACTCCCGCGCAGATCCCCGGTCACGGTCCAGCTCCGCCACTTGAAGCGGCGGATCGGACCGCCCACCGGTGGGCCGAGCCCGAGCGCCTTGTAGTGAGCGCGACGGGCTACGCGGCGCGCGCCCCGGCAGGACACTCCCAGTGCCCTGATGCGCGTGAGGTCGACGTCCTCATAGCGGCTGTCGGGATACGGATTGCGCACCGGCTCGCAGGAGCGGTAGTCCTGCGCCTGGACGCTCAGAGGAGCCGCGAGCGCGCCGAGCGCCAGCGTGGCCAGGACCAGCGCGGACACGGTAAAGCGCAACACCTCAGAACAGCTGGTTGTCGCCTTCGAACCGCTCGGACACCGAGTCGTCGACGAAGATGCGGCGGATCGTGTCCTCTAGGAGGTCGGCGCAACTCAGCTGCGTGATCAGGTCGGGGGGGTCGTCACGCAGCGGCACGGTGTCGGTGACCACGATGCCCGACAGCGGGCCCTCGCTCAGGACTTCGAAGGCGTTCCCGGAGAACAGACCGTGTGTGGCCACGGCGAAGACCGCGGTGGCGCCCTCGTCGAGCACCGTCTGCGCGGCGGCGTTGAGGGTGCCGCCCGTGGCGATGATGTCGTCGACGATCACGGCGGTCTTGCCCTTGACGTCGCCGATCACGTAGCCGATCTCAGCCACCTGCTGGGCGGGCCGTTCCTTCTCCATCAGCGCGTAGGGCGCGCCCACCTTCTGGGCGAACTTGCGCACGAGCTTCACCCGGCCAGCGTCCGGGGCGATGATCACGAGATCCTCGCCCGCAAGGCGGTCGGTGATGAACTGCGTGAGGATCGGCATGGCCGTCATGTGGTCGACCGGCTTGGAGAAGAAGCCCTGCAGCTGGCCGGCGTGCAGGTCCATCGCCACCAGGCGGTCGGCCCCGGCCGTCTCGAGCACCTCGGCCACGAGGCGAGCGGAGATGGGCTCGCGCGGCGCGGACTTCTTGTCCTGGCGCGAATAGCCGAACCAGGGCGTGACGGCGACGATCCGATGCGCCGAGGCATGCTTGGCGGCGTGGATCATGAGCAGGAGCTCCCAGAGCGAATCGTTGACAGTGAGGCCCTCGCGCTCCGAGCCGCAGATCGACTGCACGACGAAGAGATCCGCCCCGCGGATCGACTCGGCGTATCGGCAGTAGACCTCTCCGTCGGCGAAGGTCTTGAGGCCGGCGTCGGTGAGGCCCACGCCCAGCTTGCCGGCGATGGTCGCGCCCAGTTCCTTGCTGGCGCGCCCCGCGGTGATCATCAGCCGCTTCTCGTAACCCGCGGGGAGGCTCGACAACAGAGCCGGCGCCGTCGCCGTATCGAGCAGCTTGCTCACTCCGCGTCCTCCTTCACGCGATCCGCGTATCCCTCTACGTTTGTCTGCCGTTGGCGGGCGATTCCGAGCGCTCCCTCGGGGACGTCGCCGGTGATGACCGAACCGGCCCCAGTGTACGCCCGATCGCCGACGTCAACGGGAGCGACCAGCGACGTGTGCACGCCGGTCTTCGCGCTCTTTCCGACCTTCGTACGGTGCTTGCTGCGGCCGTCGTAGTTGGCGGTGATCGTGCTCGCTCCGAGGTTCGCGCCCTCGCCCACGTCGGCGTCCCCGACGTAGGAGAGATGCGGCACCTTGGCCCCCTCGCCGATGTCCGAGTTCTTCACCTCCACGTAGGTGCCCACCTTGGCGCCGTCGCGGAGCACGGTGCCCGGCCGCAGGTAGGCGAACGGGCCGACCGTCGCGCGGTCGCCGATCTCCGCCTCCACCGCCACGGCGTGGAGGACTACGGCGCCGTCGCCGACCCGGGTGTGGGTGAGGGTGGCGTGCGGCCCGATCTCGCTCCCCTCCCCGACTGTCGTGCGACCGAGCAGGCTCACGCCGGGGCCGATGGTGCTGTCCGCACCGATGGTCACGCCCGCCTCGACCCGGGAGCTCGCCGGCGCGAGGAAGGTGACGCCGGACTGGGCGTGCGTCTCGATGATGCGCTGCTGCGCCGCGATCTCGGCGTGCATCAGCCCCGCTCGGTCGTTCACGCCGAGAGCCGTGTCGGCGTCGTCGGTGAGGTGGGTGGTGACCACACCGCCCTCGGAGGCGATGACCGGGAACGCTCCCGTGAGGTAGAGCTCGCCGTCGACCAGCTCGACCCGGTCGAGGGCCCTCCACAGGCTCTCGGCGTCGAAGACGTAGGTGCCGAGGTTGACCTCGCGCACCGCGAGCAGCTCTGGTGACAGTCCCTCGGTGTACTTGGTCTCAACGATGCTCTCGAAGCGACCGTCCCCGTCGCGCACGATGCGGCCGTAGCCGGCGGGGTCGAGCTCCTCGGTGGTGAGGATGGTGGCGGTGGCCCCCTCGCTCTCGTGCTGGGCGAACAGGCCGGCGATCTGCTCGGGCGTCACCAGCGGCTGGTCGCCCGACAGGATCACCATCGGCCCGCTCTCGAGCGCGTCGCGGGCGGCCAGCACCGCCGCCGCGGTCCCCTCGCCCTCGAGCTGTTCGACGGCCTCGGCGGTGTCCGGCAGCTCGCCCGCCACGCCGTCCTCGGGGCGCACCACGCACACAACCCGCCCCGCCCCGGCCTCCCGGGCAGCGTCGATCACCCATTCGATCATGGGCTTCCCGCACACGCGATGAAGCACCTTGGGCGTGCGAGATCGCATCCGCGTGCCATGGCCGGCGGCCATGACGAGGACCGAGAACGAGGCGGCCATGGGCTAGCCAGCGTACAAGGCGGGCGCTCGCTGCGGTCTAGCGGCAGGCCCGGCTCGGCCGGATCGACTGGGAAGTGGGCGCCGTGGTCGGCCAATTCTCTCGAGCCCTACGTCTGGCATGGGTTCGTCCAGATTCGCAGGGACTCGACAGGTTTCGGACGCCCGGCACCTCAACTGGGAGGGGATTCGAACCCAATCCGCTTGATCATCCAAAGTGACCCGTGCTGCCAATTACACCACTCCCCAGTGGTGCATCGCGCACTCGTACCAGTCGTCTAGGGACCTACTATCGGTCCTTGCGCTGGCTCGGGACGCGCCCGGCCTCGGAGCCTTTCTCCTGCGCGGGGCCGCCCGGGGGCACGATGCCCAGGACGCGCATCGCCTTGAGTCCGAGGGACAGGCGCTCGCGGCCGTCGGTGGAGGACACGTCGAGGCCGCTGAGCTCCTTCACCCGCTCGAGCCGGTAGCGGATCGTGTGGCGATGGGTGTAGAGCCGCTCCGCGGTCTTGGCGACGTTGCCGTCGGCGTCGAGGAACGCCTCGAGCGTGCGGACGAGCTCGGTCTCGTACTGGTAGTCGTAGGTCACGAGCGGGGCCACCGTCTCGTCGAAGAAGCCCTGGAGCTCTCGCGGGTCCTCGCTCATGGCCGGCAGCAACAGGCGGTAGGCCCCGGTCTCCTCGAACGAGAGCTCGGTGAGGGCTCGTGCCTCAGCCACGTTGGCGGCCAGAAGCGCCTCGGCGCCGGCACGGTGCAGGTCAGCCGGGTCCGTCGTGTGGCGCGAGCGGGCGACGGTGAGGGCGAAGCCGTCCAGGTTCGCCTCCAGCTCGCGCAGCACCGCGCCGGCTGCGCGGCGTCCGGCCGAGCCGCTGTCGTCCGGCACGAAGATCACGAGCTCGCGCTCGTCGCGCATGTCGGTGAGTGCGGCCAGAGCGCCTCGCTCGATCGCCCTGGCGCCACGCTCGGCCAACATCACCACGCGAGCCCGCCAGTCACCCTCCTCGGGGTGGTGCGGGCGGGCTCTCACCACGAGCGCCGTGGCGCCCGAGCCGAGCTCGCAGCCGAGCTCTCCAGCGCGGGCGATGATGTTCTCGCGGTCGGTGAGCCGACGGCCGAGAAGGTCACCGAGAAAGTCGCCCACCGCCTCTTCGCTGGCGCGCTCGGGGGCTCGGGAACGCTCTAGCTCGAGGCCGATCAGGTTGCTCACCAGGCGCAGGAGTGCGGCCGGCGGCGGCTCGGTGCGAGCCCGGTAGCGCAGTTCGCCCACGGTCGCGTCCGCCACCCGGAGCGCCACCTTGTCCGTGTCGCCCTCTCCCGCCATCACCGCGCGCTCGTCCTCCGACGACGCGCAGGCCACCGCCAGAACGCTGCTCGAGGAGTCGAGCACGATCACGCTTGCGCCGAGCGCACGGCCGGCCGCGCGGGCGACGGAGGGCAGCCCGGCGCCGGCCTCCACGGCTTCGGATACCTCGTCGAGCGCCTCCAAAAAGGAGCGCGATGCGGTGGCCGCAGAAGCGGTCTGACGACTTGCGGCCATCCGTGGATCGTATCGACGGACGGGCGGCCCGCCGGCCGGCTTGAGACAAAGAGCACGCAGCGAGCGGGGTTGCTCAGGCGTACTGGTCGTACGACCAGACGATCGCGAAACCCACCGCCACGCCGCCGCCGACGAGGGTCGCCAGCACGAAGAGAGTGAGGAAGCTCGCTGCGATCTTCTCCCAGAGCCGGCCGTAGCAGCGCCAGGCCGGAAGCAGGATGAAGAACAGGTAGCCGACTCCCACCAGGCCGGCGGCCAGCGCGATGGTCAGCTCGGTGCTCGTGAGATCACTCATCTGGGCGTGGGTGCGAGCGGGGGCGTGTTCGGCTCGCGCTCGTAGTCATTGTTGCGGATGTACTCGACGACCAGGACGATGGCCGTCAGCGCCGCGAAGATCCCACAGCCCAGGCCCCACCCTGCCGCTACGTCCGACCAGTAGTGGACGCGCAGGTAGATCCGTGACAGGCCCACCACGGCCACGATCGCGACCGTGCCGAGCAGGACCGCGGCGTTGGTGATCAGGCCCAGGCGCCGGGTGAGCACCAGCGCCACGGCGATCCACGCCGTGGCGTAGGCGGCGTGGCCGCTGGGAAACGAGGCCAGGGAGGTATCGACCAGCGGGTCGGCCGGACGGGGCCGGTCCATGGCGTCCTTGGCCACGTGCACGGTCACGTAGATCAGGGCGAGGCCGCCCACCAGGATGATGATCTCAGTCCAGCGTCTGCGGGCGGCGAGCAGAATCGAGGTCGCCAGCACGAGGCCGATGACCACGGGCAGGGCGCCCAGTTGGGTGACCACCTTGGCGATGTCCACTGCCATTTCGTTGAAGAGCCGGTCGGCGAGATCGAGTGTCTCGGTGTCCAGGGGCGTGGGGTTCAGGTCGCCCGAGAGCTCGAACACGTATAGGAAGAACACGAAGAGACCGACGCCGGCAACCGCAGCGGCGGTGGTCAGCTCGAGGCCCAGATCGCCAGGCGTCACCCGATTCCAGAGGAAGCGGACCTGCGGAGCTATCCGCTCCCACAGCGGGCCGATGAGCCGGCGGTACAGCGGGCGGCCGATGGCGAACAGCGGACGCACCAGCGGATTGCGCCGATGGGCCAGGAACCACTCCTTGATCTCGGCTCGGCGGCGATAGGCGACCACCACGCCGACGATCACGGCCACGGTGATCCCCAAGCCGAATACCGCCTGCCCGGCGATCTCGGCCACCCGGTCGAAGGAGCGCCAGAAGATGAAACCCAGGACGCAGAAGATCGATGCCCAGAGCCCGGTGCCGACGATGCTGTAGGGGATGAATCGCCGGTAGGCCAGACCGGAGGAGCCTGCGATGAAGGGCGCCAGCGCGCGCACGAGACCGATGAACCGCCCGATCAGGATCGTCTTGCCGCCATGGCGATCGAAGTAGCTCTCCACCTGCTCGAGCCGCTCGTGGGTGATCTTCACCCGCGGGCCGTGCTTCTCCAGGAAGCCGCGTCCCAGACGGCGCCCGATGTAGAAGCTCGTGGTGTCGCCCAGGATCGCGCAGACCCATACGAGCCCGATCAGCGGCAGCAACTCGATCGTGCCCTGACCGGCGATCACTCCTCCGGCGATGACAACCGTCTCGCCCGGCGCAATCAGCCCCACGAAGGCGCCGGTCTCCAGGAAGGCCATCACGCCGACGAGCGCGTAGGTCCACGGGCCCAGCGCCTCGGCGATGTCCTCGATCACCTTCTTGGGATCGGGAAGCAGGGAGAGAAGGCCGGTGGCGTAGACGGCCAGCGCCAGCGCCAGGAGCACGCCGATTGCCTTGCGCTCGCCGGACAGCTTGCGCCAGCGCCAGACCACGAAGGCCGCGACGAGCACGGCGGCCACTGCAGCGACGATCTTCCCCACGGACACTGCGCCCGAAGGTACCCGAGCCCCGCCCGGCTAGGCCCGATCGGGCCGCGACTGGCGGAACTGCGCCACGATCGCGCCCGGAATCGCCCCAGCGGCCCCGTTGGCAGCGCCCCGATCGGCGAAGAGCCCGAAGCACGTCGGCCCCGACCCGCTCACCGCGGCGCCCAGCGCTCCGGCCGCCATCAGGCCATCGAGCCGGCCCCGGAGCTCGGGGCGCAGCGAGAGCGCGGCGGGCTGCAGGTCGTTCCCGAGGGCCTCCGCCAGACGGACCGGGTCGGCGGCGGCACCGCGCACGAGTGCGCGCAGCGGCTCGAGCTCCAGGGGTACACGGCCGCCGCCGAGAGCGTCGAGCTCGGCGTAGACCGCCGCAGTGGACAGTCCCTCAGGATCGGGAACGAGCACCGCCGCGAGTGGTGGCAGCTCGACCGGCTCGACCCGCTCTCCGACGCCTGACACCAGCGCATGACCGGGCTCCACCTGACTGGGCACGTCGGAGCCGAGACCTGCGGCGAGCGCGCGGAGGCCGTCCTCGTCCAGTGGGTCGCCGGCGATCCGGTTGACGATGCGCAGCGCCGCGGCGGCGTCGGCGCTGCCCCCGCCCAGGCCGGCCGCCACGGGAATCCGCTTGTCGATCCGAACGCTCACCGGCGGCAGCCCGGGGTCGACGTCGCGCCGGAAGCGCTCGATCGCCTTCAGGGCCAGGTTGGGCCCGGCCACTCCCTCACACTCCACGAAGTCGTCCTGCTGGTCGGCCAGTCGACCGTGAAGCTCGTCGGCCAGATCGATCGACGCGAACAGCGAGCACAGCGGATGAAGGCCGTCGGCGCGCGCCGGGCCGACATGAAGCACCAGGTTGAGCTTGGCCGGGGCCTCCTCATGCAGGAGCACGGCGCGGAGGCTACGGGTGCCGGCGCGAGCGCAGCCCCGCCAGCCGCTCGGTCCCGATCGCCGTCGCCAGACGCGGCCAATCGTCGGCGGGCAGCCGCTCGGCACGCGCATCGGCGGGGTGGCCGAGCTGCTCCAGGGCGATGCGGGTGGCGTCGCGAAGCTCGCGGCCGGCTTCTCGCTCCGTCCCCGGGGAGAGGGCCAGCGAGCCGGCCAGCGCCTTGCGGCGGTGAGCGAACCCGGCGTGCACCAGCGCCACGAGCTCCGGCGCGGGCGCGGGCCCGGTGCGGCGCAGCAGCACCAGCGCGGATTCGACGTTGGGCTCGGGGTGAAAGACCGTGCGCGGAACGCGGCGCAGGAAGCGCACGTCGCAGGCCAGCTGCGCCAGCACCGAGGTTGCGCCGTACGACTTGCCGCCCGGCGCGGCCGCCAGCCGCTCGCCGACCTCGCGCTGCACCATCGCCACCCACAGGCGCGCCTCGGGCAGCTCTGAGATCGACTTGAGGATGACCGTGGCGGCCACTCCATAGGGCAGGTTGGCCACCACCTTGTTCGGCGCCGGGCTGAGCTCACCGAGGTCGAGCTTGACCGCGTCCGCCAGATGCAGCTCGGCGTTGGCGAAGGCATCGATCGCCTCGCGCAACGGCGCCTCGAGCGACCGGTCCACCTCGATCACGTGCAGGTGCGCGACCCGAGGCGCGAGGTACTCGGACAGCACGCCCAGGCCACCGCCGACCTCCAGCACCACGTCGTCGGGCTCGAGCTCAGCCGCTCGCCCGATCACGCCGAGGAGATTGTCGTCGATCAGGAAGTTCTGGCCGAGCTCGCGGTTGGGGCGGATCGCGAACGCTCTCAGGCGGCGAAGGCTGGCCTGGCGGGGAAGGCCGTCGGGCGGGTCGCTCCCCCCGCTCACGGTCCGAGCACGCGCTCGGCGTTCTCGTGCACCGTGCGCTCGAGCTCGTGGAAGGCCACCCCGCGCAGCTCGGCGACGAAGTCGGCCGTGTGCACTACGTTGGCGGGCTCGTTGGGTCTTCCCCTGACCGGCTGGGGCGCGAGATAGGGGGAGTCGGTCTCCACGAGCAACAGCTCGGGGGGAAGGTCGCGAGCGGCGGCCTGGAGCTCCTTGGCCTTCGGATAGGTCACGTTCCCCGCCATGGAGCAGAGGTAGCCGCGCTCCACGCACTCCTCGAGCCGCTCCGGCGCGGAGAAGCAGTGGAGGATCACGGCGGGCAGGCCGGCGGCGTGCTCGCGCAGCAGGGCGAAGGTGTCGTCCTCGGCGGCACGGGTGTGAATGACGACCGGCAGGCTCAGCCGCCCGGCCAGCTCGAGCTGGGCCGCGAACGCACGCCGCTGATCCTCGTGCGGGGCGTAGTCGCGGTAGTAGTCGAGGCCCGTCTCGCCGATGGCCCGCGCCCTCGGGTGCAAGGCGGCCGCCTCGATGGCTTCCAGGTCCGGCGCTCCGAAGCCCTCCGTCTCGTGGGGGTGGCGGCCGACGATGGCGATCACCTCCTCGTGGGCGTCCGCGGCCTGGAGCGCCCGCTCGATCGACGGTCCGTCCGTCCCGACCGTCGCGAGGCGAGTGACCCCTGCGGCTCGCGCGCGCTGCACCAGTTCGGCGTCCGGCGGCTCGCACGCGTCGAGGTGGCAGTGGCTGTCGATCACCTTCGGGAGAAGCTACGCGGCCGGCGCCTCGGTCTCCACCCGCGGGAAGAGCTGCCCCAGCTCGCCGATCCTGGCTCCGCCACCGATGGCGCCGAGCCGCGCGTCCTCCAGTGACAGGTCGGTGTGCCCGAGCACCTCGAGCAGCCGCTCGGCCGACTCGGGTACGAAGGGATGCACGAGCACCGACACCACTCGCAGACCCTCGGCGAGGCTGTAGAGGACCTCGTCGAGATGGTCCGCCTGGCCGTCGTCCTTGGACAGCTTCCATGGCTCTTCCTGTTGAACGTAGGCGTTCAGGAGCTTGATCCGGCTCCAGATCTCGTCCAGCGCCGCGGTGAGCTCGACCCGGTCGATGCGAGCGCTTACGCGGTCGGCCAGGCCCTCGAACTCGGGCACGAGCGCCGCGGCGGGCTGGGCGTCGGGAACAACCCCGTCGCGGTAGCGCTCGATCATCGCCAGCGTCCGGCTGGCCAGGTTGCCGTACTCGTTGGCCAGCTCGCTGTTGTAGCGCGTCTCGAACCCTTCGGGCGACACCTCGCCGTCGCCACCGAAGCTCACTTCCCGCAAGGTGTAGAAGCGCAGGGCGTCGGCGCCGTAGAGGTCGGCCACGCGGAAGGGCTCGATGACGTTGCCCAGCGACTTGGACATCTTCTCCTCGCCCAGAAGCAGGTAGCCGTGGATGGCCACCCGCCGCGGCACCTCGAGGCCGGCAGCCATCAGCAGCGCCGGCCAGATGATCGCGTGGAACTTCAGGATGTCCTTGCCGATCAGATGGACGCTGGCCGGCCAGAACCGGGCGGTGAGATCCTCCCTCGGCCGGGCGTACGAGAGCGCGGTGTAGTAGTTGAGGAGAGCGTCGATCCAGACGTAGATCACCTGCGACGAGTCCCACGGAACGGGGACACCCCACTTGAGCCGCTGCCGGCTGAGCGAGAAGTCGAGCAGTCCGCCCTTGATGAACGACAGCGCCTCGTTGTAGCGGTTCCGCGGAACCACGAAGCCGGGCTGCTCGGCGTAGAGCTTCTCGAGCGGCTCCTGGAAGGCGGACAGCCGGAAGAACCAGTTGTCCTCCTTCTCCTTCTCCAGGACGATGTGGTGGATCGGGCAGCGGTTGCCGTCCTCCAGCTCGGTCTCCGTCTTGAAGTCCGCGCAGCGCGGGCAGTACCAGCCCTCGTAGTGCCCGGCGTAGACGTGCCCGTTGTCGTGGATGCGCTGGACGACCTCCGCGACCTTGGCCATGTGCTCCGGATCGGTGGTGCGTATGAAGAAGTCGTTGGTGACGTTGAGCCGCGCGGCCAAGTCCTTGAAACGGACGGCGTTGCGGTCGCCCAGCTCCCGAGGAGTGATGCCGAGCGCCTCGGCCGCTTGGGCCACGGGCTCTCCGTGCTCGTCGGTGCCCGTCAGGAAGAAGACGTCCTCGCCCCGCTGACGCATGTGTCGCGCCAGCACGTCGGCCGCGATCGTCGTGTAGGCGTGCCCCAGGTGAGGCTCGCCGTTCACGTAATAGATGGGCGTGGTGACGTAGTACGACATCCACATTCGATGCTACGCGAAGCTCAGCCACGGCCAGATGAACGATGGCTCGCGCGCACCGCGCGCTCGCCGTTCGGCGGCCGGAGAAAGGCGAACAGCCTCCCGGCGCCCTTGCGGGCGCTCTCGCGACCGTCGCCGGTGAGGCCGATGATCCCGGCCGCCAGAAGCAGGCCAAGGCAGGCCAGCGCCCAGCCGAGGTCGGGGCCGTTGCCCTGGCCGGGCGCCGAGGGCGGAGCCGCGGCCCGGCCGGGTTCGGGCCTCGGGGCGGATGCGGCCGTCTTGTCCGGACCGAGCTGCGGGCCGGCCCGGAACGCATCGCTCGCAGCCGACGGGGTCTTGTCCGGGGCGCCCGTCCGGCCGGCTCGTTCGGTGTCAGCAGATCGGTCTGGAACGGTCGCCGGTCGCGAATCGAACGCCGGTGAGGGCGACGGCGCCCGCGCTCCGCTGTGGGTGGGCTCCCGGCGCGCGGCGGGCGTGCGCTCGGCGTGAGGTGCACGCGTAGGTAGGCGACGACCCGCCGGGATGCGCCGGCCGGTGGGCACGCGTCGCCGCTCGGGCGACGCGATCGTTCGTGGCGCGGGAGCGGGCGCGGGTGATCCGATCGGTGCGAGCACCGGCGCGACCGGCGCCGGAGCCCTCACGGGCGCCGGAGGAGGAAGGGGCCTCTCGGGCGCCGCCACCGGCGCGGGCGGCAGGAGCGCGAGCGGGTCGCGGTAGACGTGGCGGCTGCCGGATTCGCGCACGCCGAAATGGAGGTGCGGCTGTTGAGCCGATCGCCGGCCCGTGATGCCGACCGTGCCGAGGCGCTGCCCCGCAGCCACCGCCGCGCCCTCGCGCACCGCGGCCGACGACAGGTGCAGATAGGAGGTGTCGAGGCCCTCGGACGTCCGGACGCTCACGGTCAGCCCGGAGGACCCCGCCGTCCCGGCGTGCAGCACCCGGCCGGCCGCCGCGGCGACCACGGGTGTCCCCACCGCCCCGGCTATGTCGATGCCACGGTGCTGGCCGGCCGCGTACGGGTCGGCGCCGTTCCGGTACTGAGTGATCACCTCGCCCGCCAGCGGCCACGTCCAGGCTGCCGCAGCCGGGGAGACGACGACGAGAAGGCCGAGCAGGGCGAGAGCGAGAGCGGTGAGGAGGGGTCTCATGCGGCGACCGTACGGTGCGACCGCTGGACCCAGGGACGCCTTTGGCTGTCCCGTGCGTGTTTGTAACGCTGCTGTGCGAACCGGGCGGTCGCCCGTAACACTTCGGGCCCCGGCTCTACCCCTTCGCCACCAACGCCTCGTACAACACATTCGCGCTACCCCCCGTCAGCTCCGCCACCACCGACGCGGCCCGGCGGGGATGCGCGCCAGCGTCCACGAGGCGCCGCAGGGCGTCGAGGCCGGCGGGGTCCGCCCCACCCTCAGGCCCGGAGCCGGCCGCCCCAGGCCCGATCACCAGCACCACCTCGCCCTTGGGCGGCGCCCCCGCGTACCGCGCCGCCAGCTCCTCCGCGCTCCCCCGCACGATCTCTTCGTGCACCTTGGTCAGCTCGCGGCACACCGCCACCTCGCGCGCCGGGTCGATCTCGGCCAGGAGAGCCAGAGACGCCGGCACGCGACGCGGCGACTCGAAGGCCACCAGAGTCCCGCCCGGCTCTGCCAGCTCTCGCCTCAGCTCGCCCTTCTTGCGCGGCAGGAAGCCATGAAAGCGCCACTCGTCGGCCGGCAGTCCCGAGGCCACCAGCGCAGTGATGGCGGCCGACGGGCCGGGCAGCACCTCCACCGGCAGGCCCGCCGCCACGCAGCCGCGCACCAGCAGGTAGCCGGGATCGGACACGAGCGGCATGCCCGCGTCGGAGACGAGCGCGACCACCGCCCCGTCCCTCATGCGGCGCACCAGCTCCGCCGAACGCGCTCGCTCGTTGTGCTCGTGGTAGGAGAGGAGACTGGCCTTGACCCCGTAGCGGTCGAGCAGCACGCGGGTCCGGCGCGTGTCCTCGCAGGCCACCACGTCGGCCTCGCGCAGCGCAGAGAGCACCCGCAGGGTGATGTCCTCCAGATTCCCGATCGGGGTCGGGCACACCACCAGCCGTCCGGTCATGCGTCCGTCTCCATCTCGAGCGCGAGCAGAGCCGCGCCGATCATTCCCGACTCGTCGCCGAAGTGGGCCGGCACGATCGACACCGCTTCGCGCGGTGGCGGTAGCGCGCGCTCGGCCACGACGGCACGGGCCGGCTCGAGCAGGAGATCGCCCGCCCTGACGGCGCCCCCGCCGATGACGATCACCTGGGGGTTGAAAAGGTTGACCACGCCCACGAGCCCGTAGCCGAGCCGCCGGCCCACGGTCTCCAGCGCCGAGCGCGCGGCCGCGTCCCCGGCGTGCGCGAGCTCGGTGACGATTCCACCCGTGATCTCCTCCCCCTCGGCGAGCCGCCGCCCGAGCTCGGAGTCGGGCAGCTCGGCAGCCAGCCGCGCTCCCTCGCGCCCGATCGCCCGGCCGGAGACGAGCGTCTCGAAGCAGCCTCGGCCCGGGCAGGCGCCGGGACAGTCCTCACCGTCGAGCTCGAGCACCGTGTGACCGAGCTCCGCGCCGAGCCCGGCGGCACCGCGGTAGACCGCGCCGTTCAGATAGAGCCCGGTGCCGATGCCCGTGCCGAGAGAGACCATCACCACGTGCTCGGCGCCGCGGGCAGCTCCCGCCCGCGCCTCGGCGAGCACCGACGCGTTGCCGTCGTTGTCGACCACCACCGGCACCCCGAGGCGCTCGCTCATCAGGTCGCGGAAGGGCACTCCGCCCAGCGGGAGGTGATTGCACCAGCGCGACACGCCGGTCTGCCACTCCACCAGCGCAGGGATGCCGAAGCCCACGGCGTCCACGTCGGGAGCGGCGGCCCGGACCTCCTCGACCGCGCCCATGAATATGTCGAGAGTCTCCTGCCGATCGCCCCCGCGCCAGGTCCGGCGCACCCGGTGATGCACCGTCAGGGCGTCGTCGACCACGCCCCCGAGCAGCTTCGTTCCCCCCGCATCGATCCCGATCACCCGCCTTGGCGGCATGCCGGATAGATATACAGAGGGGGGAGATGAACCCGAGTTCTGGCCCTCCGGACCCTCCGGAGTACAACGTTTACCGAGCGCGCAAGAAGCCGCTGGCCCGCGGCGGTGACCTGAACGCGCTCAAGCGCCGCCTGTCCCGCAGCCGCGGGGACGACGAGCCACGCCCGCCGCGCGACGGCGAGCGCCGCGTCACTCCCGGGCGCATCCTGAAATGGATCGCCGTCGCGGTGGGCGTGTGGCTGGTGCTCTCGCTCACCCTCTTCCTCATCAGCGCGACCACCCAGGAGGGCGTCTCGCCCGAGGCCGAGCGGGCCCTGTCCTCCGGAGGCACCATGCTCACCGGCACGAACATCCTGGTGCTCGGCTCCGACGCGCGCACGGGCGAGTCGATCGACGAGGGGCTCCAGGGGCCGGGCCGTTCGGACACCATCATGCTGGTGCACGCCGCCCTGGGCGGCGTGCGAAAGCTGTCGATTCCGCGCGACGTGGAGGTCGACATCCCGGGCCACGGCGTGAACAAGGTCAACGCCGCCTACGCGATCGGGGGGCCGGCGCTGACCATCGAGACCGTCGAGTCGTTCCTAGGCAACGGGCTCGAGATCAACCACCTGGTGGAGGTCGACTTCGAGGACTTCCCCAACTTCATCGATTCGCTGGGCGGCATCACGGTCGACTCCCGGTCGCGCATCTGCTCGCCGCCCTTCGACAACTTCTGGAAGGGCATCCGCTTCAAGAAGGGCGAGAACGAGCTCGACGGGAGACGCGCCCTCGGCTTCGCCCGCGTACGCAAGAACACCTGCGCGCCGGCCGAGGACGACCGCGACCGGGCGGCCCGCCAGCAGGAGGTGCTGCGCGCGATCGGGAGCCAGGTGAAGTCGCCGTCCACGTTCTTTCGCCTACCCCTCGTGAGCTGGGCGGCTCCGCGGACGCTCAAGACCGACATGAACGGCTTCCAGCTGATGGCGCTGTTCGCCGACATGGCCACGGGCAACTCGTCGGACACCGAGGTGCTGGAGGCCACCTGCTGCAACGGCAGCAACCTGTTCGTCACCGACGGCGCCAAGGCCGACGCGGTGGAGAAGCTCGAGAACGGAAGCTAGTCGGACTTCGAGGAGGAGGACGAGCTCGAGGACGACGAGCTGCCGGAGCCCGACCCTGATCCCTTCGAGTCCGAGCCCGATGACCCCGACCCGGACGAGCTCGACTCCTTCTTCTTGGTGTCCTTCTCGGAGGACGAGGACGATTCACCACTCGAGGCCGAGCTGTCCGAGCCCTTCTTCTTCTTGCCGTAGTCGGTGTTGTAGAAGCCCGAGCCCTTGAAGTGCACCGCCACCGGGTGGAATACGCGCTGCACCGGCGCACCGCAGGTGGAGCACGCGGTGAGCGGATCGTCGACCATGCGCTGGATCACCTCGAAGGTGTGACCCCGGTCGCAGCGATACTCGTAAGTGGGCATGGCACTCCCAGTATATGAGTGCCAAGAACGGCTCAGGCGCCGGGCGGCCGTGGCTCGTCGAGGTCTCGAAACAACGAGACCCGCGTGCTGTGCCAGACCAGCCAGGCGGCGATATGTCCTATCGGGCGCAGAGCCGAGGCGACCATCCCGGCCAACCTACCCCAGCGTCCACGCGGCGGTACGCCAGGGGCGGCGGATGGCCGGAATTACCGACTTGTCGGGCGGGAGCACCCGGCTCGGCCGGGTGCGAACCGAGATTCTCCGCGGGCCTTGGGTAGGGTCAGCGCACCGTGGTGACCATGGACCAGATCGTCGCGCTCTCCAAGCGCCGGGGCTTCGTCTTTCCGGCGTCGGAGATCTACGGCGGCATCGCCAACACCTACGACTACGGCCACTACGGGGTGCTGCTCAAGAACAACGTCATCGCCGAGTGGTGGAAGGCGATGATCCAGGAGCGCGACGACGTGGTGGCGCTCGATTCAGCGATCATCCAGCACCCGCGGACCTGGGAGGCCTCGGGCCACCTGGAGGGCTTCACCGACCCCCTCGTGGACTGCCGCGCCTGCCAGCAGCGCTTCCGCGCAGACCATCTGGCCGAGGAGAAGGCGGGCACGGGCAACAATCCCGAGATCCGCTGCGGGCATGCACCTTCGAAGCTCCCCGGCGAGCACAAGGATTGCGACCTCACCGAGGCCCGCGAGTTCAACCTCATGTTCGAGACCACGATCGGCCCGGTCAAGGACGCCGGCTCGACCGTCTTCCTGCGCCCCGAGACCGCTCAGGGGATCTTCCTCAACTTCAAGAACACGCTCCAGTACGCGCGCCGCAAGCCGCCCTTCGGGATCGCCCAGGTGGGCAAGTCCTTCCGCAACGAGATCACCCCTGGCAACTTCGTCTTCCGCACGCTCGAGTTCGAGCAGATGGAGATGGAGTTCTTCGTCCCGCCCGACGAGGCCGAGCGCTGGCACCAGCACTGGATGGAGGCTCGGATGGCCTGGTACGAGGGCCTGGGGCTCGATCCCGAGAAGCTGCGGCTGAGGCCCCACGGCGACGACGAGCTGTCGCACTACTCGTCGGCGACGAGCGACATCGAGTACCTCTACCCGATCGGCTGGTCGGAGCTCGAGGGCATAGCCAACCGGGGTGACTTCGACCTCACCCAGCACGCGAAGTTCTCGGGCGACAAGCTCGAGTACGTCGACACCGCGACCGGCGAGCGCTACGTGCCGCACGTGATCGAGCCCGCCGGCGGGGTCGGTCGCGCCGTGCTGGCCCTGATGTGCGACGCCTACCGCGAGGAGGAGATCGAGGGCCGTCAGCGGGTGGTGCTCGGCCTCCACCCCAAGGTCGCGCCGGTGAAGGTCGCGGTGCTGCCGCTGGTCAACCGCGACGGCATGCCAGAGCTGGCCCGGCGCCTGTACGAGGAGCTGCGCACGCGCATGCCCGCCGAGTACGACGCAGGTGGCTCGATCGGGAAGCGCTACCGCCGCCAGGACGAGATCGGCACCCCCTGGGGGGTCACCGTTGACGGCCAGACGGTCGAGGACGACACGGTGACCCTGCGCGACCGCGACTCGCTGGAGCAGGTGCGGATCGGGCTCGACGCTCTCGGCGACGAGCTGCAGACGAGGCTCAGCGCCGAGTGGCGCTCGCCGAATCTGGCGTAGGACTGCTGCTGCGGTCCGCCTAGCCGGCGGCGCCGAGCAGGCGGCGCGCTGTGCCCACGCCGAGCTCGAAGGCCGCCGTCTGATCCCAGTCGGGATCGGACAGGACCTGGATGCCGAAGCCGTCGGCCAGGGAGAAGAGGATCGAGGCCACGGCCTCGGGCTCGGCCTGGAGGCGGATCACGCCGTCGCGCTCCTTGATGCGAAGCCAGCCTGCCAGGCGCTCGCGCCACTGCCGGTAGAGCTCGGCCAGCTCGGCGCGGATCTCTTCCGAGTGGCGCGAGGCCGAGAGCATCTCGTAGATCACCGCCTGGCCGCCTGCGTCGTCCTCGAGGAACTCGTTGAGGCCGATCACCAGGGCGTCGAGGATCTCGTCGATCGTGCCGGCCTGGGCGAGCCGCTCGTCCATGTTGCGGTTGCGCACCTCGCAGTCGTGGCGCACCACCTCTACGAGCAGGCGCTCCTTCGACCCGAAGTAGTAGTGCAGGAGGCCCCGCGAGACCCCTGCCTCGCGGGCCACGTGATCGAAGGTCGAGCCCGCCGCACCGCGGCGGCCGACGCTCGAGCGCATGGCCGCGATGATGCGCTGGGCCTTGTCGCCCTCGAGCCTGCGAGGTGCTTCCGTGGTGGCGGCTTCCATCCCTCGCGCGCCATCGTAGCTGGCTGGCCAGCCAGAAGCCGTGTCCTCCCCCAACGACGAGAGGCGCCCACTGGGCGCCTCTCAGATGACTCAGAGTGCGGCCGCGCTAGCTGGTGCTGACGGGCTCGCTCTCGCTGGAGCTCGGGCTGGAACCCGAGTTGCCCGCCGGCTCCGGTGTGGTGCTGGCGGTGTACTCGAACTCCTCCTCGGCGCCGAACAGGGCGTCGAGCACCTTCTTGCGAAGACCCTCGCTGGCCACCAGGGCGACTCCGGCGCCCACCACGGCCAGGAGCAGAAGCCGGCCCTTGCGGCCCTTCTTCTTCTTCTTGCCGCGCAGAGCGTCCGTCGCCTCCTTCAGCGAGGACGTGGCGTCCTTGATCTCGCGCTGAACCTTCTTGTCGTCGAGCGCCTTCGCGGGGCCCTTGCCGTTGATGCGCGAATAGGCGTTCTTGGCCGAGACGGCGGCGCTGCGCAGATTCTCGCGCAGCTCCGGGTCATCCATCAGCCGTTGCACGTATGGGTTGTTGCGGACCGCCGCACCGGCGGCGACCGCTCCGGCTCCGGCCTTGGCGGCCTTTTTCTTACCTGCCATTGCTCTCCTCGATCCGCCTGCGGTCGGGACACTGTACCCGGGATCGAGCCCGCGCACGCGACGTTCGCGTCATCCGCGCCGGGGACGCCTCTCGAGAGCCGCCTTCAGGACCTCGTCCACATCGTCCACCAGCACGAACTTCATCCGCTTGCGGAGGTGGGCCGGAATGTCCTCGATGTCCGCCTCGTTGCGGCGGGGAACGATCAGCCGGTTGATGTCCGCCCGCTGCGCGGCGAGTGCCTTCTCCTTGAGCCCGCCGATCGGCAGCACCTTGCCGGTGAGGGTGATCTCGCCGGTCATGGCTGTGTCCGAGCGGACGGGGCGCCCGCTGATCTGGGAGGCGATCGCCGTGGCCATGGTGATGCCCGCGCTGGGACCGTCCTTGGGGATCGCCCCCGCGGGCACGTGCACGTGCAGGTCGTGGGTGCGAAACCAGTCGTCCGGCACGTCTCCGTCGACGGTCTCGGCCCTGGCCTTCACGTAGGAGAGCGCGGCCGCGGCCGACTCCTTCATCACGTCGCCGAGCTGGCCGGTGATCTGCAGCTTGCCGTCGCCCGGGTAGGCCGTGGCCTCCACGAACAGGATGTCGCCGCCCACCGGCGTCCAGGCCAGGCCGGTGGCCACCCCAGGCTCATTGGTCCGGCGCGCCGCGTCGGGCTGGAAGCGAGGCCGGCCGAGCAGCTCGGTGACGATGGCCGGGCGGACCGTCCGCTTGGAGCGCCGCTTCTCCTCCGCGAACTCGCGGGCCACCTTCCGGCAGATCGACCCGATCTCCCGCTCGAGGTTGCGCACGCCCGCCTCGCGTGTGTAGCCGTCGATGATCAGCTCGAGCGCGTCGTCGGTGAAGGCGATCTTCGAGCGGCCGACGCCGTTCTGCTCCATCTGGCGAGGCACCAGGTAGCGCTTGGCGATCTCGCGCTTTTCCTCCTGGGTGTAGCCCGACAGCTCGATGACCTCCATCCGGTCGCGCAGGGCGGGCGGCACGGGGTCGAGCTGGTTGGCGGTGCAGATGAAGAAGCAGCGCGACAGGTCGAACGGAAGGTCGATGTAGTGGTCGCGGAAGCTCGAGTTCTGCTCGGGATCGAGCACCTCGAGCATCGCGCTGGCGGGGTCGCCGCGGAAGTCCGCGCCCATCTTGTCGATCTCGTCGATCATGAACACGGGGTTGTTGGTCTCGGCGTCGCGCAGCGCGCGGATGATCGTTCCGGGCAGCGCCCCGACGTAGGTGCGCCGGTGGCCGCGGATCTCCGACTCGTCGCGCACGCCGCCCACCGATATGCGCTCGAAGGCCCGGTCCATCGCCTCGGCCACGGAACGGCCGAGCGAGGTCTTGCCCACCCCGGGCGGGCCGACGAAGCACAGGATCGAGGAGCGCGCGTCGGGCTTGAGCTTGCGGACCGCGAGGAACTCGAGAATGCGGTCCTTGACCCGGTCGATGTTGTAGTGGTCGCGATCGAGCGTCTCGCGGGCGTGGGCGAGGTCGAGGTTGTCCTCGCTCGACTTGGACCAGGGCAGGCTGGCCAGCCACTCGAGGTAGGTCCGGATCACGCCGTGCTCCGCCGCCTGGGGCGGGAGGTTCTCGAAGCGCGACAGCTCACGCTCGGCCTGCTTCATGGCGTACTCGGGCAGTCCCGCCTCGTCGAGCTGCCGGCGCAGCTCCTGGGCCTCGACCTCCTGCTCGTCCTGCTCGCCCAGCTCGTCCTGAATGGCCTTGAGCTGCTGGCGCAGGAACCACTCGCGCTGGCCCTTGTCCATCTCCGACTGCACCTGCGTCTGGATGCGGGTGCCGATCTCCACCAGCTCGAGCTCGCGGGCGAGTATCTCGGACAGCATGCGCAGCCGCTTGGTCACGTTGCGCTCTTCGAGGAGGGCCTGCTTGTCGTCGGTCTTGATGCGGAGGGCCCCGGCGATCATGTGCGCGAGCTCGGCCGGGTCGTCGAGGTTCGCCACCGCCACGAGCAGCTCCTCGGGCAGGTAGGGGAGCTCCTCGATTATGCGAGAGAAGGTGCCCTGGACGTTGCGGTGAAGAGCCTCCAGCTCGGCCGAGGGACGCACGATGTCCGGCGCCTCCTCGATGCTGGCCACGAGGTATGGCTCGGTGGCCGTGAACTCCTCGATGGTCACCCGCTGAGCGCCGTGGACGAGGATGCGCAGGGTGCCGTCCGGGACCTTGAGCATCCGGGCCACCACGCCGGCCACCCCGACCCGGTACAGGTCGTCGGGCCCCGGCTCCTCGATCTCCCCGTCCTTCGAGGCGACCATCACCAGCATCCGGTTGCCGGCGAGAGCGTCGTTGATGAGCGCGACCGAACGCTCCTGGCCGACGGCCAGCGGGGTGAGCGCCTCGGGGAAGGGGACCGACTCGCGCAGTGGCAGCACGGGCAGGTGGTCGGGCAGGCTCGTCTTCACCTCGGCGGTGACCGCCTCCCCCTCGCTTGCGGGGATGTGGATGCTCATCCCTCTTCGATGGGCACGCGGCGCACGCTCTGCTCGGGTCGCGCCAGCGGGATCTCCACCTCGAGCGTGCCGTCCTCATACGAGGCTCTCGCCGCCTCGGCCACCACCTCGGCCCCGAGCTCCACCAGCCTGCGGAAAGGACCATGCTCGATCTCGATCTGCTGGTAGAGGCGTCCCTTGGCCTCCGCCGGCCGGCGCTCGCCGGCGATCAGCAGCTGGCGGCCGCGGATCTCGAGCGCCACGTCGGAGATGTGGATGCCGGAGAGGTCGGCCTTGACCACGGCCCGGGGCGGGTTGTCGGTGTAGTAGACGTCCACCGACGGCGAGAAGCCGCGCCCCCTGAGACCGGTCTGG
This sequence comes from uncultured Thermoleophilaceae bacterium, assembly GCA_963826165.1. GTDB lineage: Bacteria > Actinomycetota > Thermoleophilia > Solirubrobacterales > Thermoleophilaceae > JACVRW01. The sequence goes on from CAWGWC010000006.1 coordinate 51,748, forward strand.
CGCTCGAACACGTCACCGAACAACTCGTCGATCTCGCGCCGCATGCGGTCGAAGTTGGCGAACAGGTCGCGTTGGGAGCTCACGAGGGGCCGAGGATAGACCGCACCGGGTTAACAGCACCGTGACGCGCTTCGCGCTGGACTGGGAATCCTCAGAGACATGATCCCGCGCAGCTTCGTCACCGCCCTCGTCGCCCTGCTGCTCCTACCCGCCGCTGCCTCCGCGGCCAGACCGGACGACGTCGAGGTCCAGCTGCTGGGACTCAACGACTTTCACGGGCATCTCGAATCCACCACGCCGGGCACGATCGCGCCCTCCCCCTCCGAGCCCCGGGTGCCTGCGGGCGGAGCCGAGTACCTGGCCACCCACATCCGCAACCTCGAGGGCGACGAGCGCAACTCGCTGGTGGTCTCGGCGGGCGACCTGATCGGCGCCTCGCCCCTGCTGTCGGCTCTCTTTCACGACGAGCCGACGATCGAGGCCATGAACCGGATCGGGCTCGACCTCAACGCGGTGGGCAACCACGAGTTCGACGAGGGCGCCGCCGAGCTGCGCCGGATGCAGCGCGGGGGCTGTCACCCCACCGACGGCTGCCAGGACGGCACCGGCTTCGCCGGCGCAAGGTTCGACTTCCTGGCCGCGAACGTCGTCAACGAGCGCACCGGCCGCACCCTCTTCCGCCCTTGGCGGATCCGCCGCTTCCAGGGGATCAAGGTCGGCTTCATCGGCATGACCCTCGAGGGCACGCCCGGCATCGTCTCCCCCTCCGGCGTCGCAGGCCTCGACTTCCTCGACGAGGCCGAGACCGCCAACCGCTACGCCCGCCAGCTGCGCCGCCGCGGAGTGCGGGCCATCGTGGTATTGCTCCACGAGGGCGGCACGCAGTCCCAGCCCGGTGGCATCAACGACTGCAACGGCATCTCCGGCCCGATCGTCGACATCGTCGGTCGGACCACCCAGGCGGTCGACCTGTTCGTCACGGGTCACACCCATTCGGCCTACAACTGCGTGATCGACGGTCGCCCGGTGACCAGCGCGAGCTCGTTCGGCCGCCTCGTGACCGACATCGATCTCACACTCGACCGCCGCTCACGCGACGTGGTCGAGGTGGCGGCCAACAACATGATCGTCACCCAGAACGTGTTCAAGGCCGGCGACATCACCGAGCTGATCGACCGCTACAACGTGATCGCGGCCCCGCTGCGCGACCGCGTGATCGGACGGATCTCGGCCGACATCACGCGGACCCCCGACGACTCGGCCGAGAACGCTGCCGGCAACCTGATCGCCGACGCCCAGCTGGCGGCGACCGCCGACCCGGCCGCCGGCGGCGCCGTCGCCGCGTTCATGAACCCGGGAGGCGTGCGCTCCGACTTCACCTTTGCCCAGAGCGGAACCGAGGGCGACGGCAACGTGACCTACGGCGAGTCCTTCACGGTCCAGCCGTTCGGCAACTCGCTGGTGACTCTGACCCTGACCGGGGCGCAGCTCTACGAGACGCTCAAGCAGCAGTGGTGCGGGCAGTCGTTCGCCCGCGTGCTGCTGCCCTCGGCGGGCGTCGCGTACAGCTACGACCAGAGCGCGGCCGCCGCGCTCGTCGGACAGCCGTGCGCCGGCGCGGCCAATCCGGTGTCGGGCCTGACGATCGGCGGCACGCCGGTTGATCCGGCGGCGAGCTACCGCGTGACCGTCAACTCCTTCCTGGCGGAGGGCGGTGACCTGTTCAGCGTGCTGCGAGAAGGCACCGACCGGGTCGGAGGCGCGGTCGACACCGACGCCCTCGAGGCCTACCTGGCGCCCTCGCTTGCCGGCACGCCGATCGCGCCGCCGGCGCTCGACCGCATCAGCGTGGTGCCGTAGGGGACCGGCCTGGAGCTATGCGAGCCGCTCGGCGAGGCCGCGCGCGTTCATGTGTGCCAGCGCCTCGATCGTGACCATCGGGTTGACGCCGGTCGCCGTCGGGAAGGCCGAGGCGTCGCACACGTAGAGGTCGCGGACGGCGAAGGTCTGTCCGGTCTGGTCGCAGACCGCGTCCCAATCCGACTTCCCCATTCGGGCGCTCCCCATGATGTGGAAGGACACCGGTTGCGTCTGGCCCGGCCCCCAGCCGCACGAGTCGGCGTCGCGCATGAAGCTCGCCCGGTCGCCGCTCTGGCCCGGGCGGTAGGCCACCCACCCTGCGTGCGATGAGTAGATGAGCTTCGCCCCCATCGCCTCCACCAACTCTGCCCCGCCCGCGATGCCCGCGCGCATGTGCTCCACGTCGCGGTCGGTGAACGCGTAGCGCACCACCGGTTCGCCGTCCCGGCCGACGCGCACCTCGCCCACCCCGTGGTCGCGCAGGAGCACGCCCACGCCCGCGGTGTGAGGCAGCGCCTGCATCAGCTCCTGGTGGGCCCGGCCGCCGCGCCAGGGCGAGAAGCTCAGCAGGATGCTGGGCGGGGTGGCCACGTGCTCGTACTTCACGCCGTAGCCGTCCTGCATGTCCGCGTGCTCGTCCGAGAACGTGGCCGAGAGCATTCCCTCCCACGGGCGGACCTCCTCGTCCATCTGGCCCCAGACCACCATCACCGGGTGAAGGCGCAGGTACTTGCCCAGAGCCTTCGAGCGCACCCCGGAGCGGGCTAGCAGGGCGGGGGTCTGCAGCGCGCCGGCGGCGCTCACCACCGCGCGGGCTCTCACCGTCACGCTGTGCCCGTCCGTCGTGCGGGCCTCGATCCCGCGCGCGGCGCCGTTCTCGGTGATCACGCGATCCGCGCGGGTGTTCACGAGCATGCGCGTGCCCGCGTCGTGGGCGTCCTTGAGCCAGGTTTTCAGGGTCGACTGCTTGGCCCCGAGCTGGCATCCGTAATGACACAGGCGGCACACCTCGGCCGTGCAGCCGCGCACGTTTCGCTTCATCACCTGGGAGTCCCATCCGAGCCGGTCGAGGCCCCGGCGAATCGACTCGTCGCGGGAGCTCGGCACGCTGTGCTCCTCGTTCACCGAGATTCGCTTCCACACCGCTTCGAGGCTCTCGTCGAAGCCCTGCTCGGCCACGGCCGGTACGCCCATCGAGGCCCACTCCCGGCGGACGTGCTCGGGGGTGCGAAACGAGAACGTGTAGTTGACCACCGTGCTGCCGCCGAGACAGCTCCCGGCCAGCAGGCCGATGCTCCCGTCCGCGGACGCGATTCCGCCTCCGTTGGCGTACAGACGGTTGAAGCCCGACAGCTCGCCGCCATGGAAGTCCTGCTCGGAGTGGTAGCCGCCCGCCTCGACCACCACCACGTCGAGCCCGGCCCCAGCAAGGACCGCGGCGGCCGTGCCGCCACCCGCCCCGGAGCCCACGACCACGACATCGCAGGTGAGGTCGGTGTCGCTGTCGATCTCGAGCGGCTCGAGTTCGGGTGCCGGCGGGTCGTGGGGCGGCCCGAGCGGACCGGGATAGCCCATCGCGTCGAGCACCGGGTTGCCGCCGTCCATGCCGTAGTAGGCAAGCAGCGTTCCCTTGCGAAGCGCCTGGAAGGCGGCGCGGCGCTGCGGCGCTCGGCTGTCGGCCCAGGACAGCAGCACTGTCTCGCGCTCGCTCTGAGACAGGCCCGAGAAGCGGCGCAGGCCGCCGCCGCCCACCGCGGTGAGCAGGCGCGTGTCCCAGAGGCCCAGTAGCTGGCCGACCTGCTTTCGCTCCGCCGCCCGCGGGTTGCGCTCCACCAGGCCGAGCAGCGCGTCGGGCACGCCGAGCTCGGTGGCCGAGGGCAGGCCGGCGCCGCCGGGCGCGAACGTGTCGCAGATGCTCTCGAGAGCGCGGCGGGAGCGTCGATTCAGCTGGTCCGTGCTCATGGGTTCATACCTCGTAGACGGCCCCCTCGCGGGCCACCTCCACCGGCCCTCCGAACGCCTCGGCGGCCTCGGCGACGGCCCACTCCCAGTCGAGCTCGTCCGAGATGTGCACGAGCACCACGCGGCGGACACCGGCGGCACGCGCGAGCTCTCCGGCCTCTGCCGGCGTCAGGTGGCCGCGCGTGCCGGTGCGCTCCGGCCGCGGGAGGGTGGCCTCCGCGAGCAGCAGATCGGCACCGCGGGCGAACTCGTTCAGGGCATCGGTCGGACAGGTGTCCGCGCCGTAGACGATCCGTCCCGCGCCGCCCGCCGAGAAGCTCATGGCGAACGTCTCGGTGAAGTGGGGAACGGGCCGGAAGCTCACGGTCAGCGGCCCGATCTCGAGGCTGTCGGCCGGGTCGTACTCGCTCAGCGCGAAGGCGTTCTCGATCAGCTCCTCCGGCCCCCAGGTTCCGGCCAGGCGGCGAAAGGCGGCGCGACCCCCCGGCGGCACGTGGAGGTCGGGCCGCGCCGGGTTGTCGGTCCCGGGCCAGCGATCCACCGGCACCGGCTGCTGGCGCGGTGCGTAGGTGAGCGCGTAGGAGTACGGAACGAGATCGAGGAAGTGGTCGGCGTGCAGGTGCGAGAGCACCACGGCATCGACGTCGACGTAGTCGATGTGCTGGCGCAACTTGGCGAACACGCCGTTGCCGCAGTCGACAAGAACGGCGGTGTCGCCCTCCTCGAGCAGATACCCGGAGCAGGCCCCGCCGGCGTCCTGCCAGGCGGGCGACTTACCCAGAACGGTGAGCCGCATCGCGGCGACTCTACTGCGGGCGAAGTGCTCAGGCGTTCGGCTGGGGAAACGCGTAGGCCGCGGTGGTCCGCTCGGTGCGAAAGACGAAGGCCAGCTGGCGTTCCGGTGCCAGATCTCGCTCGGCCGGCCGGAAGGTCGTGCAAGGCTTGCCCAGGTTCAACGCGCAGAGCTTGTTCTGGCGGAAATAGCAGTCCTCGCAGCGGGCGGGCTTTCTCTTCGGCACCGGCGGCATGCTGCACGACGAGCCGCCGGGATTCCAGTAACCGTTTGCCGCACTTTGCAGGGTGGGTCCGAGAAGGCCCGCTCGGAGCGCCTTTTTCAGGGGGGCGAAAAAGCGGCGGGTACTCTCGCCGCGTGGAGCTGATCGCCGGAGCCACCGGATACGTGGGCAGCCGCCTGGCTCGCCGTCTGACGAGCGAGGGCCGCCCGGTGCGGGCGCTGGCCCGCCGGCCCGAGCGCCTCGAGGCGCTGGCGGGACTCGAGCCCGTCACGGGCGACCTGAGCACCGGCGCCGGCCTCGAGGAGGCCCTGGCAGGGTGCACCACCGCCTACTACCTGGTCCATTCGATGGAAGCGTCGGATGACCGGGACTTCGCCGGCCGCGACCGCAGGTACGCCGAGTCCTTCGGGGCGGCGGCCGCCGAGGCCGGGGTGGAGCGGATCGTCTATCTGGGCGGCATTGCTCCCACGGGCCCGGTCTCCACCCATCTGGGCTCACGGATCGAGGTGGAGGAGATCCTGCTCGCCGCGGTGCCCGGCTCCACGGCCCTGCGCGCGTCCATCGTGATCGGCGCCGGCTCGTCCTCGTTCCGGCTGCTGGTGCGGCTGGTCGAGCGCCTTCGCATCCTGCCGCTGCCGGGCTGGCGGGCCAACCGCACGCAGCCGATCGACGAGCGCGACGTGATCGAGTATCTCGCCCGCACCCCCTTCATCCCGGCCGCGGCGGGGCGATCTCTGGATGTATGCGGCCCGGACGTGCTGAGTTACGCCGAGATGGTCGAGCGCATCGCAGAGCTCATGGGCGTGGGACGCATGCCGCTCGGCCTGGGTGTCTCGCTCACCCCGCCCGCCAGCGCGGTGGTGGCGGCGGTGACCGGACAGCCGCTCGAGCTCGTACGACCTTTGATGGAGAGCCTCGAGACGGACATCCTGCCGCGCGACTCCCACGAGGCCGCCCGGCTGTACGGGCTGCGGACCCGGCGCTTCGACCGCGCGGTGGAGAACGCTCTCCGCGAATGGGAGAGCAAGGAGGTGCTGGCCGCGCGATGAGGGTGGAGCGAACGATCGAGATCGGAGCCGAGCCCGAGAGCGTCTACGAGGTGGTGATGAATCCCCGCCGCCTCAAGGACTGGGTGACCATTCACCAACGGCTCAACGGCGCTCCGCGCGGACAGCTCGAGGAGGGCTCGAAGCTGACACAGTCACTCAAGCTGGCGGGACGGGGCTTCAAGGTCCACTGGACCGTGGTGGAGGTGGATCCGCTGCGCCGGGTGGTGTGGGAGGGTCGCGGGCCGGTGGCCTCACGAGCGCGGGTGGAATATGAGTTCAGCCCGAACGGTGAGGGCACACGTTTTTCCTATGTGAATGAATATGACCTTCCCGGCGGCCCACTGGGCAAGATGGCCGGACGAGCCGTGGCTCGCGTTACGGAAAAGGAGCTGGAAGGTTCCTTGCGCCGGCTCAAGTCAATCGTCGAATAACGGTTACAGTTACGGCCCTATGGCCGACTTCCTGGACGAGAAGCTCAAAGAGATAGACGCCCGGATGCGTGAACTGCGCCCGCTCGTGGAGGAGTTCCACCGGCTGGAGAAGGCGCAGCAGGCGCTGTCGGGGGTCGACGGCAGCCCTCGCCAGGGACGACGGCGCGGAGCGAGCGGCAGCAGCGGCGCGACACGCCGTCGCGGCCGCGGCAGGCCTCGCGGCAGCGGCAACCGCGCGAAGCAGGCGCTGGAGCTGGTGCGGACCCGCCCCGGAATCACCATCGCCGAGATGGCCGACGCCATGGGCATCAAGGCCAACTACCTCTACCGCGTGATGCCGACCCTCGAGTCAGAGGGCCAGGTCGTGAAGCGCGACAAGGGCTGGCACCCCGCCTAGAGGGCGGTTCAAACCAGCCCGAGTTCTCGAACCGCGTCACGCTCCTCGTCGAGCTCGTTGACGGTGGCGTCGATCTTCGTCTGCGCGAAGTCACTCGATCTCGAGGCCTTCTTCGATCGCATAGCTGCCGTTCTTCACGCGTACGGGGAAGCTCGACACCAGTCCCTCCTCGCACCCCGTAGGAACCGTCCGACGGGACCGCCATGGAGCGCAGTCTGTCGGCTCCGAGAACCCAGTCGTGCATGTGGTCCACGGCCGCGTTGGCCGCGCTGGCCGCTGACGACGCGCCGCGCGCCTCGATGATCTCCGCGCCACGCTTGCCCACCCTCGGGATGTACTCGTTCTCGTACCAGTCCATGTCCACTTGGTCGACCGCCCGCTCCCCGTTGACCTTGGCGTTGAACAGGTCGGGGAACATCGTGGGCGAGTGGTTGCCCCACACCACGAGGTCCTCCACGGCGTCGACATCGACCCCGAGCTTGCCCGCCAGCTGGGCCACCGCGCGGTTCTCGTCCAGACGGGTCATCGCGGTGAATCGCTCTCCTGGGATGTCCGGTGCATTCGCCTTCGCGATCAGCGCGTTGGTGTTGGCGGGGTTGCCCACCACGAGGATCTTTACGCCGTCGGCAGCGCCGGCGTTGAGCGCCTCGCCCTGGGGCTTGAAGATCTGCCCGTTGGCCTCGAGCAGATCCGCGCGCTCCATCCCCTTGGACCGCGGGCGGGCGCCCACCAGCAGAGCCACGTCGACCCCGTCGAACGCCTTCACCGGATCGTCGAAGATCTCGGTGGACACGAGCAGCGGGAACGCGCAGTCCTGCAGCTCGAGAGCGGTGCCCTCGGCGGCCTTCACCGCGTCGGGTATCTCCAGCAGTCGCAGCTCGATCTTCTCGTCGGGCCCCAGCATCTGGCCGGAGGCGATCCTGAACAGCAGCGCGTAGCCGATCTGGCCCGCGGCGCCGGTAACGGTGACCTTCATGACATCTCCTCTATGACAGCGTCGGCAAACTCGCTCGTACCCACTGCGGAGGGATCGTCACGCGTGGGCTTGAGGTCGTAGGTGACCTTGTCTCCCTTGCGGATCACCTCGGCGATGCCACGCTCCATGCGGTCGGCCGCCTCGGTCTCGTTCAGGTGACGGAGCATCAGCATGCCCGAGAGGAGCAGCGCGGTGGGGTTCACCTTGTTCTGGCCCCTGTACTTGGGGGCCGAGCCGTGGGTGGCCTCGAAGATCGCGCCCTCGGTGCCGATGTTGGCCCCCGGCGCGAGGCCCAGCCCGCCGATCAAGCCCGCGCCCAAGTCGGACACGATGTCGCCGTAGAGGTTGGGCAGCACGACCACGTCGTACTCCTCCGGCCTCGAGACGAGCTGGTTGCAGAGGTTGTCGATGATGCGGTCCTCGAACTCGATCTCGGGATGTCGTTCCGCCACCTGGCGGGCCACCTCGAGGAAGAGGCCGTCCGAGAACTTCATGATGTTGGCCTTGTGGGCGGCCGTGACCTTCTTGCGCCCGTTCTCCTCGGCGTAGGCGAACGCCGACTCGACGATCCGGTCCGAGCCGAACACGGATATGGGCTTGATCGAGATCCCGACGTCGTCGCGCAGCGGCGAGTCCAGCTCGTCCGCGAGAAAGCCGCGGAGCTTCTCCGCCTCGGCCGAGCCCTTCTCGAACTCGATCCCGGCGTACAGGTCCTCGGTGTTCTCGCGGACGATCACGATGTCGGTGTCGGGGAAGCGCGTGCGCACGCCCTCGTACGCCTTGCAGGGCCGAATGCAGGCGTAGAGGTCGAACTCCTTGCGCAGGGCGACGTTGATCGAGCGGAAGCCGGAGCCCACGGGCGTGGTGGTGGGGCCCTTGATGGCCACCCCGCGATCGCGGATCGAGTCGAGGGTGCGCTGGGGCAGCGGGTTGCCCTCGGACTCATACACGTCGACGCCCGCGTCCTGGAAATCCCAGTCGAACTCGACGCCGGTGGCTTCGAGCACGCGGCGCGTGGCCTCGGCCAGCTCGGGCCCAGTGCCGTCGCCCGGGATGAAGGTGACTCGGTGAGTCAAGACAGTCCTTTCAGATCTCTGGTTCGGTGAGGAAGGCGGTGATTATGGCGGCGAGGCGCCCGGCCGTTCGCCTGCCTGCCACCATTCCTCGGTGATGTTCGGCGGCAGCTCCATCCAACTGGGACGCATATTCGGGATCCGGATCGGCGTGGACGTGAGCTGGTTCATCGTCCTGTTCCTGATCATCTTCACGCTCTCGCAGTACTACGAGGACGTGGCGCCGGGCTCGAACGCCTTCGTGCTGGCGACAATCAGCGCGCTCCTGTTCTTCCTCTCGATCCTGCTGCACGAGCTCGGGCATGCGGTGGTGGCCATCCGCAACGGCATCCCCATCGAGGGCATCGACCTATGGATGTTCGGCGGCGTGGCCCGGCTCGGGCGCGACACGGACTCGCCCGGTGTGGAGTTCCGGGTGGCCGCGGCGGGGCCACTGGTGACACTGCTCTTCGCCGGACTGTGCTTCGCCATCGGCGCCGTCATATCGAGCCCCGATGACGTGCTCGAGAGCTCTCAGTTCGGCAACGACGTGGTCGGGGCCAGCACCGCGGTGCTCGGCTACCTGGCCACGGTCAACATCATCGTGCTCGTCTTCAACCTGATTCCGGGCTTCCCGCTCGACGGCGGCCGCATCGCCCGCGCCATCGCCTGGAAGATCACCGGCGATCGCAACAAGGCCACGCGCTTCGCCGGCATGCTCGGCCGGGGTTTCGGCTACCTGATGATCGCCGGCGGCCTGGTCGCCCTGATCACCGGCTACGACGCGATCACCGGGCTGTGGTTCATCTTCATCGGCTTCTTCCTCGCCCAGGCGGCGTCCTCGGCCGTCGCTCAGGCGCGCTTCTCGGACACGATCGGCGACATCCGCGTGGCCGACGTGATGGACAGCGAGCCCGTGGCCATCCCCGGCGACCGCACGCTCGCCGAGGCGGACACGGAGTTCTTCCTGCGCTACGGCTGGCCCTGGTTCCCGGTGGTGGACGCCACGGGACGGCTGGTGGGCGTGGTCTCGCGCGAGGCGGTGAACACCGTGCCCGACAGCGAGCGTGCCGTGAGCACCGTGGCCTCGGTCATGGCTCGCGACGACGGCGACAGCGGCCTGCGCGCCCGCCTCGAGGATCCGCTCGAGGCCCTGCTGGGCCAGGACGGCCTCTCCCGCCTCGGCGCAGTGATGGCGGTGGACGATTCGGGCGTGCTGCGCGGGATCGTCACGATCGACGCGGTGCGCCGGGCCCTGCGCGGCGCCGTGCCGGCTTAGGCCCGCAGCAGACGGCTCACAAGGGCAGCCACCACTTCGGGCTCACGGCTCAGCCGGCGCGTCGTGATGCGAATCGGCCGGTACCCGGCCACGATCAGGTCGGCGTCCCGCACCGGATCCTTCTCGAAGGCTCGGCGCGTGCGATGCGAGGCGTGGCCATCGGTCTCGACGACGAGACGCTGGCTACGCCAGACGAAGTCCACGAGATGGCCCTCCACGTGGACGTTCACCTCGGGCTCGGGCAGCCCGTGCCGGCGACAGAGGGCCAGGAAACGCTCCTCGAGCCATGAGCGGGTGCGGCTCGGCCCAGGCCGGTGTAGCGCGAGCACAGCGGTGACCCTTCCCGACCCGAGACGGCCGGGTATGGCCCGGAATCCCGTGCAGTCCAACCGCAGGTAGTCGGCTTCGTCCACCGCACGTTCGAGCTGTCGCTCGGTCACGACATCGGCCATGTCGGTCAAGGTCCGCCCGGGCGTGGTCACCGGGATGCCGTCCTTCACCGTGAGCTCCTCTGCCGCCGTCGATTGGCGGTGCACGAGGAGGCCTGGCAGCGAGCGCCCAGCATCGCTGCTCGAGCTAACCTCGATCCAGGCCGGCTCCTGAGGCCAGACGCCCCACAGGACACCGGCGCTGCGATGACTCAGGACGGCCCCGTGTCCGCAGGCCAGAACGGCGGCCATAAAGCGGCCTTCGCGCGACAGCGGGGCGTGCCTGGTGGCGTAAACGCCGCGGTACACCAAGCGCCAGCGCTCGCTCTTCAGCCTCGCGACGATCGCGCCCCGGCCCACGCCCAGAGCCAACAGCTGCCGGCGGGCCAATACGTCGTGCTGCCGGCGGGCGAGCGCCGCGACCACTTGGTCCGGGGTGGCCTTGGGGATGTGAGCACCCATATGGTGCTCAAAGCCCCACACCCCTGAGATTCGTCCCCCCACGGCCGTCTTGGCCGCTTGGCGCTCGACCTGCCGGGGGGCCGAGCCGTAACTCAAATAGACTCGAAACCGCCTGATGCCCCAGCACGACGTCCTCGTAATCGGAGCCGGCCTCGCCGGCCAGCGCGCCGCCCTCGCAGCGGCCGAGAAGGGCGCATCCGTGGGCATCATCTCAAAGGTCCACCCCGTGCGCTCGCACTCGAACGCCGCTCAGGGCGGGATCAACGCGGCGCTGGATCCGCAGGACTCCTGGGAGTCACACGCCTTCGACACGGTCAAGGGCTCGGACTACCTGGGCGACCAGGACGCCATCGAGATCATGTGCCGCGAGGCGCCGGAGGAGCTGCTCACGCTCGAGCACCTCGGCGTGACCTTTCACCGCAACGAGGAAGGTCGCCTGGGCAAGCGGGCCTTCGGCGGCGCCAGCGCGGCCCGCACGTACTACGTGGCCGACATCACCGGTCAGGCGATCCTGCACGTGCTCTACGAGCAGCTGATGAAGTTCGACGAGGTCCACCGCTACGAGGAGTGGTTCACCACCTCGCTCGTCCAGGACGACGAGGGCCGCATCGCCGGCGCGATCACCCGCAACATCAGGGACGGCTCGATGGAGCTGTTCGCGGCCAAGGCCGTGATACTCGCCACCGGCGGCAACGGCCAGATCTACGACCCCACCACCAACGCCCTGATCTGCACCGGCGACGGAATCGCCATGGCGTACCGCATCGGCGCCCCGCTGATGGACATGGAGATGATCCAGTACCACCCCACCACCCTCGCCGGGCTGGGCCTGCTCATCACCGAGGGCGCCCGCGGCGAGGGAGCTCATCTCTACAACGCCGAGGGCGAGCGCTTCATGGAGAAGTACGCGCCCAACAAGATGGAGCTGGCCTCGCGCGACGTTGTCTCACGCGCCGAGCAGACGGAGATCAACGAGGGCCGCGGCTTCGACGACGGCACCGTGGCGCTCGATATCACCAAGGTCCCGCGCAAGCGCATCCACGAGGCTCTGCGCGAGATCGTCAACGTCGGTCGTGACTTCGCCGGAGTGGACATCACGCGGGAGCCGATTCACATCAAGCCCGGCAACCACTACGCCATGGGCGGCATCAAGACCGACATCTACGGGCAGACGCCGATCCCGGGCCTCTACGCCGCCGGCGAGTGCGCCTGTGTATCCGTGCACGGCGGCAACCGGCTCGGGGCCAACTCGCTGCTCGACACGCTCGTGTTCGGCCGGCGCTCCGGCGCCCACGCCGCGGACGCCGTTCACGCCACGCGGATGCCGTCGCCGTCACGCGCCGCGCTCGAGGACGAGGACCGGATGATCGACGAGCTCATCCACGGTGAGGGCAGCGGCCGCCGCGTGTCTGAGATCAAGGCCGAGCTGGGCGACATGATGGACAAGTACGTCGCCGTGTTCCGTGACGAGGAGGGGCTCGACCAAGCGCTCGACATCGTGCGCCGTCTCAAGGAGGAGGCGCAGGACGTCTCCATCGACGACAAGGGCACCGTCTTCAACCAGGACGTGCTCGGCGCGCTCGAGCTCCAGTTCATGCTCGAGAACGCCGAGGCCATAGTGGTGTCGGCGATCGAGCGCAAGGAGAGTCGCGGCGCCCAGTACCGCACCGATTTCCCGGAGCGCAACGACGACGACTGGCTCAAGCACATCACCGTCGAGGCCAACGGGGCCGGGCCCGAGGTCGCCTACTCCGAGGTGACGATGACCCAGTGGGAGCCGCAGGAGCGAACCTACTAGTGGCTGACTACACGCTCAAGATCCGCCGGTTCAACCCCGAGTCGGGCGAGGCCGCGTATTGGGAGGATCACGCAGCGGAGCTGCCGCCCGAGCGCTCGGTGCTCGACGCCATCCTCCAGATCAAGGACCGCGAGGACGCCTCGATCGGGATCCGCTGTTCCTGCCGGGCAGCCATCTGCGGCTCCTGCGGGGTGAAGATCAACGGGCGCTCCGCGCTCGCCTGCAACACCCGCATCGGCGACGCCGCCGAAAAGGCCACCAACGGCGCGATCGTGGTCGAGCCGATGGGGAACATGCCGGTGCTCAAGGACCTGATCACCGACATGGAAGCGGTGCACTGGAAGAAGGTCCGGCGGGTGGTGCCCTGGCTGATGCCGGCGGAGGAGCCGCCCGAGGACCAGGAGTACATCGTCCCTGCCGAGGCCATGCTCGATGTGACCCAGGCGATGGCGTGCATCCACTGCGGCGTGTGCGTCTCATCCTGCCTCTCGATGGAGGTCGACCCGGAGTTCGTGGGCCCAGCCGCACTGGCCAAGGCCTACCGCTTCGTGGGCGACCCGCGCGACGGCCAGCACGAGGCCCGCCTCAAGGACTTGGCCGAGGACGAGCATGGGATCTACGACTGCACCCATTGCTTCGCCTGCGTGGAGGTCTGCCCGAAGGACGTGGCCCCGATGGACCAGATCATGCGGCTGCGGCGCAGGGCCACGAGCGACTACGAGATCAAGGACTCCAACAACGGGTACGGCCACGAGAAGGCGTTCATCAACATCATCGAGAAGTGGGGCACGCTGCACGAGGCGCAGCTGCTGCCGCGCTCCTTCGGCGACGGCTCGCTGGTCAAGGGCCAGCTGAGCCCCCACGGGGCCAAGCAGCTCACCCAGAACCTGCCCACCGTCATCGACGGCCTCAAGTCGGGCAAGGTCAACCCGGTCAAGGCGCTGATCCATCCCAAGCTGCCCGACCAGAAGCAGGTCCGCCGCATCTTCAACGAAGTGGAATCACAGGGCGAGCGCATCGAGCTCAACCTCTACATCGTGGGCGAGATGGCCGGCGAGGAAGAGGGCGCGTTCGCCGAAGGAAGCGGGGAGACCTAGAGATGAAGCTGGCCTACTGGCCCGGGTGCGTGTCCCGGGGATTCACGCCCGAGCTGCACGGTTCGATGTCCAAGGTCGCGCCGCTGCTCGACCTCGAGCTCGTAGAGCTGGACCGAGCAAACTGCTGCGGCGCCGGCGTGATCGCCGAGCACAACCAAGAGCTCGTGGACACCCTGAACGCGCGGACCTTCGCCCTGGCGCAGGACGTCGAGGGTGCAGCAGGCATGATGAACATCTGCTCCACCTGCCAGGGCGCGCAGTCGGAGTGCCAGGAGCGCCTCGACGCCAGTGGCGCCTACCGGGACACGGTCAACCGCCATCTCGAGCCGGAGAGCATGTCCTACGAGCCCGGCGGCGGCTGGTGGAACAAGAACTTCCTCTGGATCCTCGTCGAGGAGATCGGCCTCGACGCGCTGCGCGAGAAGGTCGAGCGGCCACTCGAGGGCCTGCGTCTCGCGCCCTTCTACGGGTGCTACATCGTGCGCCCGTCCAAGCGCCTGGGCTTCGCCGACAACCCCGACCGCGACCAGTACCTGGGCTGGGTCATCGAGGCCCTCGGCGGCGAGACCGTGGAGTACGCGGGTGCCCGCAAGTGCTGCGGCTTCCCCGTGATCACCATGAACCGCACCACCTCGCTGCGCCAGGCCGGGCGCCACCTGGCCGACGCGATCGATGCGGGAGCCGACGCGCTCGTCACCCCCTGCCCGCTCTGCCACCTGAACCTGGATCTCCAGCAGCCGTCGGCGGCCAACTTCGTCGAGCGGGACCTCGGCATCCCGGTGCTGCACCTGCCCCAGGCCGTGGGCCTGGCCCTGGGCCTCGAGCCCAAGGAGCTCGGCATGGGCAAGCACGTGGTGTCGACCAAGGACGTACAGCGCAAGGTCGCCGCACTCGCCGCTGCGTGACGGCGCTCGACGAGCGCTTCGACGGGCCGGACCTCGACGCCGACGTCTGGATCTCCTCCTACCTCCCGGCCTGGAGCTCGCGCGCGGCCTCGAAGGCGACGTACGCGCTCGACGAGCGCGGCCTGCGGCTCTCGATCCCCGAGGACCAGCCGCTGTGGTGTCCCGATCTGCACGAGGGGCCACTACGGGTATCGGCGGTGCAGACGGGCAACTGGTCGGGCCCCGTGGGCAGCAGCCAGGGCCAGCAGCCGTTCCGCGAGGGCCTCGTCGTACGAGAGGAGCAACCGGCATTCTTTGGCTACACGCCTCATTTCGGGCGCGTCGAGCTCGAATGCTCGGCCACGCTCGGGCCGCGCTCGATGTTCTCGGCCTGGATGGTGGGAATCGAGGATCAGCCGGAGCGCTGCGGCGAGATCTGCCTGGTGGAGGTGTTCGGAGACGCAATCGAGGACGGTTCCGCCGCGGTCGGCACGGGCGTCCACCGCTTCCGCGATCCAGCGCTCGAGGAGGAGTGGTCGGCCGAGCGGATGGACATCGACGTGGCCCGGCCGCACCGCTATGCGGTCGACTGGCGGCCGGGAGCCGTCGAGTTCTTCGTCGACGGCGAGTGCGTCCGGACGACCGAGCAGGCGCCCGACTATCCGATGCTGCTGATCATCGGGCTGTTCGACTTCCCGGACCGGGCGCGGCCGGGAGAGCCCTATTCGGAGCCGAACCTGATCGTGCGGCGGGTGGCCGGGACCTAGCCTCAGGCCGCCGAGGCGGAGCGCAGCAGCCCGCGCACGTTCAGCAGCTCCGCGACCTGCACGGCGTTGGTGGCCGCTCCCTTGCGGAGGTTGTTGCCCACGATCCAGAGGTTGAGGCAGCGCTCGTGAGACGGGTCGCGGCGGATGCGGCCCACCATCACCTCGTCGCGTCCGGCGGCGTCGAGCGCGGTGGGATAGAGGCCGTTGCCCGGGTCGTCGATGACGATCAGGCCCGGCGCCGCGGCCAGCAGCTCGCGGCACTCCTCGGGCGACAGCGGCTCGCGGGTCTGCACGTTGGCCGACACCGAATGGCCGGTGAACACCGGCACACGGGCACAGGTGGCCGACACGCCCACGTCGTCGCGGCCGAGGATCTTGCGCGTCTCGCGCATGCACTTGCGCTCCTCGGTGGTGTAGTCGTCACCGTCCTTGAACGTCTCCACCTGGGGCAGCACGTTGAAGGCGATCTGGTGCGGGTAGACCGCCGGCGCGGGCAGCTCCCTGGCCTCGATCACCGCCTCGGCCTGGCTGTGCAGCTCCTCGACGGCCTTCTGGCCGGTGCCCGAGACGGCCTGGTAGCTCGACATCACCACGCGCTCGATGCCGACCTCACGCAGGATCGGTCCGAGCGCCACCACGGTCTGCATCGTCGTGCAGTTGGGGTTGGCCACGATGCCCCGGTGCCCCTCGAGGACGTCGGGGTTGACCTCGGACACCACCAGCGGCACGTCGTCGTGCATGCGCCACTGCGACGAGTTGTCCACCACCACCGCGCCCGCCTCGGCGAACCGGGGGGCCCATTCGGCGCTCACGCTCGACCCGGCCGAGAACAGCGCGATGTCGTAGCCCTGGATCGACTCGTCATTGAGCGCGACGACCGTGAGTGCGTTTCCGTTCCAGTCGATGGTCCGGCCCGCCGAGCGCTCGGAGGCGAAGGGCACCACCTCGTCGGCGGGAAACGAGCGCTCGCGCAGCACGTCGAGCATGGTCGAGCCCACGGCGCCGGTGGCGCCCACCACGGCGACGCGCACCTTCAGTGGTCCTCTCCGAAAGTACGGTCGCGGCTCGGCGAGCGAGAACCGAGCCTGACAATGCACGTGAGCGCAGCCAATGCAGCGCATTGGCGAGCATCACGGGCGTCGTCAGGCGAAGGTTCGCAGCCGCCGAACGCGGCCGTAATTGAGGAGGGGACCACCTAAGCCACCTTCGGGCGGTGGACGCCGGTGACGTCCTCGGGGAGCACGGCGTCGGCGCCCAGGCCGAAGGCGGTGTGCAGGCGGCGCACGGCCTCCTCCACGTGCTCCTCGCGCACAACGCAGGAGATCTTGATCGGCGAGGTGGAGATCATCTCGATGTTGACCTCGGCCTCGCCCAACACGGTGAAGGTCTTGGCCGCCACTCCGGGATGGCTCTTCATCCCGGCACCGACCACGGACACCTTGCCCATCCGGGCGTCGGTGGCGATCCCGCCGAACCCGAGCTCCTCCTGGAGTGTCTCGAGCGAGCCGCGGGCGGTGTCGAGGTCGTCACGGGGGACGGTGAACGACATGTCGGCCCGGTGGCCCTCCGACTCGGGCTCGTTCTGGATGATCATGTCGACGTTGATGTTGGCCGCGGCCAGCGTGGTGAGCACGCGGCCGGCGATTCCGGGCACGTCGGGCAGCCCGGTGAGGGTGATCCGCGCCTCGGCGGTCGAGTGGGTCACGGCTGTCACGAGCGGGCGTTCCATGGTCAGTTCCTCGTCCTGGACCACGGTACCTGGTCCATCCTCGAAGCTCGATCGGCAGTGGATGGTCACGCCGTGGTTGCGCGCGTACTCGACCGAGCGCAGCTGAAGCACGCCGGCGCCGCTGGCCGACATCTCCAGCATCTCCTCGAACGTGACCACGGGCAGCTTGCGCGCCCCCGCCACCAGTCGGGGATCGGCGCTGAAGACACCGGCCACGTCGGTGTAGATCTCGCACACCGGCGCGCCGAGCGCCGCGGCCAGGGCCACCGCGGTGGTGTCCGAGCCGCCGCGCCCCAGCGTGGTCACGTCGAGTGACTGCTGCGACACGCCCTGGAAGCCCGCCACCAGCACGATCTTGCCCTTGTCGAGCGCCTCGCGGATGCGGTGGGCCTTGACCTCGAGGATGCGCGCCTTGGTGTGTCCCGAGTCGGTGACGATTCCCGCCTGGGAGCCGGTGAGCGAGATCGCCTCGTGGCCCAGGTCGTTGATGACCATGGCCGCCAGCGCGCACGACACCCGCTCGCCGGTCGAGAGGAGCATGTCCATCTCGCGCGGATGTGGCCGGGCCGAGACCTCGTAGGCCTGCGACACCAGCTCGTCGGTGTGCTTGCCGCGCGCCGAGAGCACCGCCACCACGCTGTTGCCCTCCTCGGCGCTGGCCACGATCCGGCCGGCCGCTCGCTTGATGCGGTCGGCGTCGGCCACAGAGGTGCCGCCGAACTTCATGACCACGGTGTCCGCCGCCGGGGAGGGCATGGCGACGAAAGATAGTCGCGCGACCAGGTCATCTAGCGTTCCGCCGGTGCTCGCGGACCCGCGCTGGCGAAACCTGGGGCTGGCCGGCCTGGCCGTGCTGGCCCTCGCCGCCGGCACGCTGGGGGTGGTACTCGGGGCAGATCGGGAGGACGAGCCCACCCCGGCCTCGGAGCCGGGAGACGCCGCGCCCGCGAACGGTGTCTCGTTCCTCGCCCGGATCATCCCGTCGGCGGCGGGATCCGCCGCAGCGGAAACGGACGTCCCCCGGGAGGTGCGGCGGCGAATCGAGCGGCTCTCGGCGCGGCAGAAGGTCGCGCAGCTCCTCCTGGTGGGCTATGCCGGCCCGGACCCGGGCGCCTCCGTGCCCCGCGACCTGCGCCGCCTCGGTCCCGGCGGCATCGTGATCGCCGGGCCGAACTACGCCGGCGCCGACGCCCTGCGCGACGTGGCCGGCGGGCTGCGGGCGAGCGCCGGCGGCGACCGCATCCCGCCGTTCGTGATGACGATCCAGGAGGGCGGCGAGCTCAACTCCTTTCCCGACCTGCCTCCCGCCGAGGCGCCGGCCGATCTGCCCTCGGTGCGCGAGGCGGCCAGGCAATCGCGTCTATCGGCCCGCACGCTGCGCAGCCTCGGCCTCACCGGCGTGCTCGGCCCCGTGGTCGACGTGGGACTCGAGAGCGGCTCGGCACTCGGTGTTCGGCTCTACTCCGACGACCCGGAGGAGGTGGCTCGCTATGCGGCGTCCGCCGTCCGGGCCTACGAGAGCGAGCGGATGTTCAGCGCCGTCAAGCACCTGCCCGGGCTGGGGGCTGCCGACCGGTCTCCTCAGGACGGGCCCGCCAGCGTCGGCCTCGGCCTTCCCGAGCTGCGCGAGCGCGACCTGATTCCCTTCCGCGCCGCCATCGACGCCGGCGTGCCCGGCGTGGTGCTGAGCAACGCGCTGTATCCGTTCAGCGACTTCACCGTCCCGGCCTCGCTCTCACCCGCGGTGGCCGGCGAGCTGTTGCGCGACGAGCTGGGCTTCGAGGGAGTCGCCATCACCGACGACCTGAGCGACCCGTCGGTCACGGTGCTGACGACGGTGCCCGACGCGGCGGTGGAGGCGGTGCGCGCGGGCGCCGACATGGCCTTCGTCTCCGGTCCGGCAGCCGACCAGGCGGCGGCCCATGCTGCGCTGTTGAGCGCGGTCGGCAGCGGACGCATCTCCGGAGCCCGGCTCGACCGCGCGCTCGAGCGCATCCTGGTGGCCAAGCGGCGCTACCGCGTGCTGCGCTAGCAACCGTCTAGAGCGCCTCCGCCTGCACGCGGTTGTCGTTGAACACCGGTGCGTTGCCCTGCTCGGTCAGGATCTGGGAGGTGGTGGACTGAGCGCTTCGCTCGCCCCGGTAGTCACGGTTCCACCAGCCCATCGGGGCCACCAGCACTCCGGCGCGAGCATCGTCGGAGACGCGTGCCGCGCAGGAGAACGAGCCGCGCTCGTTCCAGACACGGACCTCTGTCCCGTTCGTGATTCCGCGCGCCTCGGCGTCCGCCGGGTTGATCACCAGCTCGGGCTCGGGCTGGGCGGAGAGCTGGCGGCGCTGGTTGGCGAAGCTCGAGTTCAGGAACAGATGCGTCTTCGGGGTGATCAGCGCCAGCGGAAAGCGCTCGTCGAGGGCGGAGTCGAGCACCTCGGCCGGAGGCACGAACTCCGCTCTCAGCGTGACCTTGCCCGATTGGGTGCCGAAGCCTCCCTCGGCGTGCGGGACCGGCCCCTGCCCGAGATCGATCTTGGTCCAGCCGCGTTCTCGCAGGCCGTTCTCGTCGAAACCCTCGAGGAGCTGGTCGACGAGCTCCTCGTCGCTGTCTGCGAAGCAGGGGTCGTCGAGCCCGAGCCGCACCGCGAGCAGCCGGAAGGTCTCGGTGTTCGGCTTGGCCTCACCGAGCGGCTCGATGGCCGGCGTGCTGAAGGTCAGATAGTGGTGGCCCCAGGAGAAGATCACGTCCAGATGCTCCAGCTGCGTGGTGGCCGGGAGCACGACGTCCGCGTGACGAGCGGTGTCGGTCATGAACTGCTCGAGCACCACGGTGAACAGGTCGTCGCGTCGCAGGCCCTCGAGCACCTGCTCCTGGTCAGGCGCGATGGCCGCGGGGTTGGAGTTCCAGCACACCAGCGCCATCACCGGCGGGTCCAGGGCGGGATCGGTGAGCGCGTCGCCCACCTGGGCCATGTTGATCCGGCGCACGGGCCCGGGACGAAGGTCGATCCGCTGCAGGGGCGCCTCGCTCACCGCTGCCGCGGTGGCCGTCGGGATGTACGAGCAGCCGCCCCCGCGGTCGCGCCAGGCGCCGGTGAGCGCGGGCAGCGAGGCCATCGTCGCGTAGGCGGCGGGCGCGCCGAGATGGCGCTGAGCGCCCACCCCGAGCCGCAGCAGCGCGGGCCGGGTGGCGGCGAACTCGCGTCCGACGCGCGCGATCGCCTCTGCCTCCACGCCGGTGATCGCCGCGGCCCGCTCCACCGAAAAGCCGGACAGCGTGGCCAGAAGCTCGTCGTAGCCCTGCGCGTGGGCGCGACACCAGTCCTCGTCCTGCAGGCCGGCGTCGACGATCGCCCTCATCATGCCCATCGCCAGCGCGGCGTCCGTTCCGGGCAGCGGGCGCAGATGCTCGTCGGCCACCCGCGCGGTGCGGCTGCGAAACGGGTCGACCACCACGATGCGCGCCCCCGCCCGGCGGGCGTCGAGCAGCTTGCGCCACAGGTGAGGCGCGGTGGACATTGGGTTCCAGCCCCAGACGATCACGTAACGGGAGTTGGGCCACTCCTCGGGATCCACCTCAGGCGAGAAGCCGTGAGCCATCGTGGTCCCCACGAGACCGGCCGTGGCGCAGATGGTCCGTTCGAGATCGGTGGCCCCGAGCGCGTTCATCACCCGGGCGCTCATGCAGTCGCGCTGGATCAGGCCCTGCGTTCCCGCGTACGAGTAGGGCAGGATCGACTCGCCTCCGTGCTCGGCCGCCGTATCGCGCAGCCTCTCGGCCACGAGGTCGAGGGCCTCGTCCCAGCTCGCGCGGCGAAAGTGGCCCTCGCCCTTTGGCCCCTCGCGCACCAGCGGATGCAGGATTCGCTCGTCGGAGTAGACCCGGTCGAGGTAGTTGGACACCTTCCCGCACAGAAAGCCCACGGTGATCGGATGGTCGGGATCGCCTGCGACCTTGGTGGCCCGGCCGTCCTCCACCGTCACGTGCATGGCGCAGGTGTCGGGACAGTCGTGGGGGCAGGCCGCGCGGACCAGGCGGGTGGCGATGTGAGGATGGTACGCCCGGAGTGAGGGCTACAGCGCCTGGCGGCCGCGCAGCGCCCGTCCGAGCGTGATCTCGTCCGCGTACTCGAGGTCCGAGCCCACCGGCAGGCCGCTGGCCAGGCGGGTGACCATCACCTCTGGAGAGCGCTCGCGCAGGGCGTCGGCCAGGTAGAGCGCGGTGGCCTCGCCGGTGGTGGTTGCGTTGGTGGCGATCACCACCTCGCGGATCCCGGCCCCGTTGTCCACCCGCCCGAGCAGCTCGGCCACGTGAAGGTCCTCGGGGTCGACTCCGTCGATCGGCGACAGGGCGCCGCCGAGCACGTGGTAGCGGCCGTTGAACTCACCTGAGCGCTCGAGGGGGATCACGTCGCTGGGCTGCTCGACCACGCAGATGGTGGTGGCCTCGCGGCGCTCGTCCTGGCAGATGCGGCAGGTGGCCTCCGTGGCCAGGTTGAAGCAGACCTCGCAGTGGCCGACGGTGGCCTTGACCTCCCGGATCGAATCGGCCAGCGCCAGCGCCTCCTCCTCGGACGCGCTCAGGATGTGAAAGGCCAGCCGCTGCGCGGTGCGCTGGCCGATGCCGGGCAGCCGGGCGAGCTCGGTGATGAGCCGGTTTACGGGTGCAGCGAACACGGGGTCGTCAAGAGACGGCTAGAGGCCCGGCAGCCCGAGGCCACCGAGGCCGCCGGCCCCGCCGAGACCCCCGGTGGCGGCGTTCATCTTCGACGCGGCCAGTTCCTGGGCGGAGCGGATCGCTTCGTTGACCGCCGCCTGAACCATGTCCTGAAGCATGTCGACGTCCTCGGGGTCGACCGCCTCCGGGTCGATGGCCAGGTCCCTGAGCTGCAGGTCGCCGCTGATCTTGACCGTGACCATGCCGCCGCCGGCGCTGGCCTCCACCACTTCGTTGGCCAGCTCCTCCTGTGCCTTGGCCATGTCGGCCTGCATCTTCTGTACCTGCTTCAGCATCTGGTTCATGTTGGGCTGACCCATCTCTACCGTTCCTCCTCTTCGGGATCTTCGAAGATCTCCTCCGCGCCGAACTCCGCGCGCAGACGTTCGATGAGCTGGTCGTGGTCGAGCGTGGTGGGTCCCGGCGGGAGAGCCTCGTCGCTCAACTCGAAGTCGAGCGCGAGCGACCGTCCGGTGAGCCCGCGCACCGCCGTGGCCACCAGCTCGCGATTCGCCTCGGCCTTCTTCTTGACGAACGCGGCGTCGGTCGGGAAGGCCACCGTGAGGCGGTCGGCCTCCACCGCTGTGGGCGAGGCCGCCCCGATGGCGGCGCCGAGCATGCCGTTGTCGCGGGTCACGGCCTCCGCCACCGCGGGCCAGAGGGCCTTGAGCTGCTCCAGGTCGACCTCGCCCACGGCCTGAGGGGCCCGTTCGGCCTGCGGCTCGACCGCCACGGCGGCCGAAGAGCCCATCGCCGCGCGCGGGGCGGGGGCCGGCGGTGGGGCAGGCGGAGCGGTCGTCTCGGTCTCGGCGGCGTCGCCGTCGATGCGCTGCTCCAGCTGCTCGATCCGGTAGATCAACGCCTGCAGCGACAGGTCGGCCTGCGGCTGGGTGGCCTTCAGGAGCGCCATCTCGAGCTGGATGCGCGGCTCGGAACCATCCTTGACCGCGCTCACGGCGGCGGCCAGGAAGTCGATCGTGCGCAGGATCTCTCCCTGGGCGAGCCGCTCGGCCTGGGAGGCCAGCCGGTCGGTGTGCTCGGCGGTGACCGAGAACGAGTCGGGGACCTCACCGAGCGTCTGGATCACGAACAGATGGCGCAGGTGTGCCGACAGGTCGCGCATGAACTGGGTGTAGTCGCGGCCCGAGTCGGACAGCCGCTGCACGGCGAGCAGCGCGGCTCGAGGGTCGCGCGCCACGAGCGCGTCGGTCGAGTCGAGCACCAGCTCGGCATCTGCGACTCCAAGGATGTCGAGCACGTCCTCGAGATTGACCTCGTTGCCTCCGTAGGTGACGAGCTGCTCGAGCGTGCCGAGCGCGTCGCGGAACGAGCCGGTGGCGGCGCGCGCCAGCATGCCCACGGCGGCGTCGGGAACTTCGATCTCCTCCTCCTCCGCCACGCGTCGCAGCACACCGGCGATCTGCTCGAGGGAGGGGCGCTGGAAGTCGAAGCGATGACAGCGGTCGATGATCGTGGCGGGCACCTTGTGTGCCTCGGTGGTGGCCAGCACGAAGACCACGTGAGCGGGCGGCTCCTCGAGGGTCTTGAGGAACGCGTTCCAGGCCGCCGTGGAGAGCATGTGCGCCTCGTCGAGGATGTATACGCGGCGATGGCCCTGCATGGGCGCGAGCGCGACGTTCTCGCGCAGCTCGCGGATGTCGTCGACCGAGTTGTTGGAGGCGGCGTCCATCTCCACCACGTCGAGTGAGGTGCCGGCTAGGATCGCGCGCGACTCGTCGGTGCCCGGATCGAAGTCCACGGCGGGCCCGCCCTCGGCGTTGAGGGCGCACGCCAGGAGCTTGGCCATGGAGGTCTTCCCGGTGCCCCGCGAGCCCACGAACAGATAGGCGTGATGCACCTTGTCGAGCTCGATCGCGTTGCGCAGCGTCTTGACGATGTGCTCCTGGCCGACCACCGAGTCGAAGGTGCGCGGGCGGTGACGGCGGTAGAGGGAGAGCATCGGTGGCCCCATGCTAGATGACCGATCAGCCGGTCCGAGGACGGCCTCTAGCGACAGGCCACGCTTGCGTTCGAGCTCTCGACACGCCGCATCTGTGACGGGGTCACCTCGCTGCAGGAGCCCGCGCTCCAGGCGCCGTCCTCCCGGGACAGAAACAGACCGGTCAGGCGTCCGACGTCGGCGAAGAGGCCGCAGCGCGGAGGAGGAGACTTGCCGGCCCTTTACTCTCGCGCCACCCTACGCTTGCGGCCGATGACGACATCGCGGTTCCTATCGTGGAGCAGGGCGACGGGCCCGCCGTCCGGCGGTCCCCCGTCGAGGACGTCGAAGGTGAGCCTCGTCACGGTATAGCGGTCCATTCCCCGGTACGTTCGGTGGGTGACCACTTCGCGCGCGGATCTCTGCGTCGTCGGGGCCGGGATCTCGGCCCTGAATGCACTGGAGGTGGCGAGCGGCTACTTGGATCGCAGCCACCGCGTCGTACTGATCGAGAAGCGGCCGGGGCCCGGCGGCATGTGGCGCGACACCTACCCCTACGTGCGCCTGCATCAGCCGCACCCGCTCTTCACCGCGGGCGCCATCGCGTGGCAGGGCGGCCACGCTCGCTCGTACCTGGCCGCGCGCGACGAGGTCGTCGACCACTTCGCCCAGGTCGTCGACGTCGTCCGCCGCCGCGTCGACGTAGAGGAGCGCTACGGCTGGGAGTTCGTGTCCGACGAGGAGCAGGATGGGCGCGTGCTTGTGCGCGCGCGCGACCCGGACGGCACCACGCACGTCGTCGACACCGCCCGGCTCATCAAGGGTTACGGCGTGGAGATCGGGCCGGACGTCCCGCTCGCGGTCACGAGCGAGCGGGTGCAGTCGATCACCCCGACCTCCCTCGACGAGCACCTCGACGAGCTGCGAGCGGACTTGGCGCCGGTGTGGATCATCGGTGGCGGCAAGACGGCGATGGACACCGCCTACCGGCTCGTCACGGAGCTGCCGGGACGGGAGGTGCACATGCTGGCCGGCGCCGGGACGTTCTTCTCGTCGCGTGACCGGCTGTTCCCCCAGGGCCGTGCCCGCTGGCGCCCGCGGGCGACGCCGAACATGATCAACACCGAGTTGGCTCGCCGCTTCGACGGAACCAACGAGGACGAGGTCCGGCGCTGGCTGCGCGAGACGGTCGGCCTGAGCCTCATGCCCGACGCGCAAAACTACCTCTTCGGCCTGCTCTCCCGGGCGGAGCTGAGGACGATCGCGAACGGTCTGGCGGCCGTCGTGCCGGGCTACCTTGTCGACGTCCGCGACTGCGGGGATGCAGCCGAGCTGGTCCTGCGCTCGGGCGAGACCCGCACAGTCCCGGCCGGGACGTGGCTGATGAACTGCACCGGGTTCTTCCGACCGAGCGAGCGCCCGTACGAGCCGTACGCGTCGACGAGCGGGAACGTGCTCACTCTCAGCTCACGATCGGTGACCATGCTGCTGTCTTCCTTCATGGGCTACTTCATGGCCCACATGATGTTCGCGGGCAAGCTCAGGGACACGCCGCTCTACGAGCTCGACCTCTCCGGTCTGATCGAGCGGGCACGGCCGGCCATACCATATGTCGCCGCGACGCTGGGGACTTACAACCTCAGCCTGATGAGCGACGCACTGCCAGGCCGGACGTTCCTGCAGTGCGGGCTGGACTTCGACCGCCTCTCCCCCGCGCCGTACCGGCTCGCCTCGACGGTCGCCTTCGCCGCCCGCCACAAGCGCGACCGCCCGCACTACCAGCGCGCGCTGGACACTGTGCGCGAGCGCTTCGACATCCGCTGCGGCCCGCTCGAGGCGCTCGCCCCTAGCCAGGAGCACCATTGATCCATTAGATAGTCCGACTCCCGGTCCGGAAGGCCCGGTCAGATTCGGCGACCCTGAGGCGCGGCCGCAAGCAAGTCCCTCGTCACTCTCCTCCTCCCGCGTATGAAAGCATCAGCGCCCGGCGGCCGTTCGAACCGGCTCAGCCGCCGACACTCCCGCGCTCCGAAGTGGAGACAAATGAGGGTCTGGCTTCCCCCTGTAGGCACGGCCGTGCGGTGGATGTCTGCAAGCCTGAGGCGGAGTCGGCCGGCGCCACCAAGACGAACGCCACGGCCGCGATCAGCCCGCCGCGCACCCTCATTCGCTCACCAGGTCCAGCGCGGCGCCGATGATCGTCTCGGCGTCGATCTCGTGGTGGCGGTACACGTCCTCCAGGTTGCCCGATTGGCCGAACTGGGTGACGCCGAGCGGCGTGAGCGGGACGTTGTTCACGGCGCCGAGAAACGCCAGGGCGTGGGGGTCGCCGTCGAGCGCGGTGATCATCGGCGCGGCGCGGTCGGCCGGGAGCAGCTCATCGAGGATCTCCGTTGGGTGGTCGCCCAGGCCGGCGCGGGCACGGAAGGCGCGAAAGAGCAGGTCGGCGCTCGTCAGGCAGAGCACGTCCACGTCGCCGCCCAGCACGTCGGCCGCCTCGAGCAACTCGGGCATCAGGGCGCCCATTCCCACCAGGGTGATCCGCGGCACGCCCTCCGCCCGGCGCAGCGGGTAGCCGCCGGCCAGCACGAGATCGCGCTCGACAGTGCCGGCGAGCGCCTGCTCGACCGGCCGGGTGGAGAGCCGGAAGTAGGCCGACTCCCCACCGGGCTGTCCCAGCCGCGACAGGGCGTGCAGCAAGGTCCATTCGAGATCTTGGCCGAACGCAGGCTCCCAGAACGTGCAGCCCGGCTGCCCGATCCCGATCGACGGGGTGACGATCGATTGGTGGGCTCCGCCCTCGGGCGCGAGCGTCACCCCGGACGGGGTGCCGACCAGGATCGACTGGCCGCCGGCGTAGATCCCGAACGACCACGGCTCCAGGGCGCGGCCGACGAACGGGTCGTAGATCGTGCCGATCGGCAGCAGCGGCTGGCCGTAGCGGCTCCAGGTGGCCCCCAGCTCGCCCAGTAGCCCGACCAGGTTGGTCTCGGCGATGCCCAGCTCGATGTGGCGCCCGGCGGTGGTCTCGTGCCAGTGCACGAGGGTCTGAGGGTCATCGGCGAACCAGTCGCGGCGCTCGCCCACCGACCAGATTCCGGCCTTGTTGATCCAGCCGCCCAGGTTGGTCGAGCTGGCCACGTCGGGGCTGACCGTCACCACGCGCTCGGCTACCTCGGCCGCCTCGTGCGAGAGATCGACGAAGAAGCGCCCGAAGGCCTGCTGGGTGGAGACGACGCCACGGTGCGTGCGCCCGAGCGAGGCCGGCACGGTCACCGGCCGGCGCGGCTCGGGCTCGTCACGAGAAAGCGCGATGGCCGCGGCGTCGCACAGCTCGGCCTCGGGCCCGCCGGCCTCGAAGCCCGCCCACGGCGCCTTCGGATCGGCGCCGAGCTCCTCGGCCAGCTCGGAGTACTGGTCGTCCGTGAGCAGCGCCGAATGGTTCTCCGGGTGCCCCTCGATCGGCAGCGACCAGCCCTTGATCGTGTAGGCGAACACCACCGTCGGCCGGTCGCCCACCACCGAGCGGTAGGCCTCGATCAGCTTGCCCAGGTCGTGGCCGCCGAGATCGCGAAAGCCGGCGCGCAGCTCGTCGTCGTCGAGGTCGGCCACCAGGCGGGCGAGCTTGCGCCCGCGGCCGGGCAGCCGCTCTCGCAGCTCCCTGGGCTCGGCCCGTAGCAGCCGCTGATACTCCTCGTTGGGCATCTCGTCGATGCGCCGCCGCAACTCGGCCCCGCCCTCGCGCTCGAAGAGAGCCTCCAGACGGCGTCCGTACTTGACCGTGATCACCTGCCAGCCGGCCGCCTCGAACATCCCCGCCAGGCGTCCGAACGCGATGTCGGGCACCACCCGGTCGAGCGACTGGCGGTTGAGGTCCACCACCCACAGCACCTCTCCCAGCCGCGCCACCCACGGATCGGCGACCGCCTCCCAGACCGCACCCTCGTCCAGCTCCGCATCTCCCAGCAGCGCGATCTGGCGCCCCATCGCCGGCGACTCGAAGCGATGCGCCTCCAGATACCGGCGCGCCATCGCGCCCCACACAGGCGCCGTCGCGCCAAGGCCCACCGACCCCGTGGAGTAATCCACCGGATCCGGGTCCTTTGTCCGCGACGGATAGCTCTGGAGGCCTCCGAACTCGCGCAGCGACTCGAGGTAGCGCTCATCCAGGCGCCCCAGCAGATAGTTGATCGCGTGCAACGCGGGCGAGGCGTGCGGCTTGACCGACACCCTGTCCTCGGCTCGCAGCTCCGAGAACCACAGCGCCGTCATCAGCGACACCATCGAGGCCGACGAGGCCTGATGGCCCCCCACCTTCACCCCCGACCGGTTCTCACGCACCCGGTTCGCGTGGTGCACGATCGCCGTGGCCAGCCACAGCACCCGGCGCTCGATGCCCCTCAGGGCGTCGAGGTCAGGGCTCGCGAGCTGCGGCGACGGCGACGTCGTGGTCTGTGAACCACTCAAGGCTTGCGATCTTCCCATTCCGGATCCTCAGGAGGATCACGAAGGGCATGCGGCCACTCACTCCGCTCGCTCGCCCGCGCGTGACCCAAGCACCGCTCGCGACCACCCGATCACCGAAGCTGGCGAGCTCTTCGAGCTCGATGCTGCTCGACTCCCACACCGAGCGCCACTGCTCGATGTTCTGCCTCACGCCGTCATGGCCGCGATAGGTCGCCTGGTCAGGCCACTCCGGGCCTGCGTACATAGCGGTGTCCTCGGTGTACAGCTCAACCACGCCCTCGATGTCGCCGGCGTTCCATCGCGCGATCAGCTGCTGGGCGATGGCGGGGTGGTCGTTCTCAGTCATGGGCGTCCGGCGAAGTGGACCGTGCACCCTTCCTCGAAATTCGCTCTCGAGCGTGCCCGCCGATCTTCGACTCCGGCCAGGCTGATCCGCGGCGCACGGACGGTATCGCTTAAGGCTGCTTCCTCCCGGATCTGACCTGGTTCGCGAGCGTCCGCCGCGCGGGACCCGGCCATCAACGCCTCTGTCCGGCGTACTGACCCCGAAAGCAGAATCCCTCAGTCGGGAATTCAGCCCCACTAGAGCGGATTGTGGGTGACAGAGCACCGCTACCTCTCCACCTAGCACGGTCCGCTGCGAAGGCTAGCGGCTGAGCGTCTCGGCCAGGGGCACGCCGTCGGACACCTGCTTCTCCCGCTCGATCTCGGCGTTGAGCTCCCCGCCGGCCAGGAGGGCCACGTTGGTCAGCCACAGCCACCCGATGAGCACGATGGCAGCGGTGAAGGTGCCGAACACGGCGCCAACGTCCCCGATCCTCGAGACGTAGTAGGAGAGCCCGTAGGAGGCCGCCATCCAGATCAGCACGCCCACCACCGCGCCCGGCGTGAGCCAGCGAAACGAGCGCTGCTTGACGTCCGGGGTCACGTAGTAGACCAGCGCGAAGATGAGCATCGCCATCAGCACCGCGGCCGGCCAGCGGACGATGCTCCAGATCTTTGCGGCGGTGTCACCGAGGCCGACGAAGCCGAAGAGGTCGTCCGCGAACTGCCCTCCAACGAAGGTGAGGATGAGCGTGGCCACCACGAGCACGAGTAGGACCGCCGTGGAGGCGATGTCGATCGCCTTGCGCATGAAGAAGCCGCGCCCGTTCTCTACCTCGAAGACCACGTTGAGGGCCCGCCGCGCGGCCTCGAGCGCTCCCGTTGTGCCGTAAAAGGCCACGACGATGCTGACCACCAGCGCCGTAGCCGCGGAGCTCTTGTTCTGCAGCGCGGTGCGCAACGAGTCGTCGAGCGGCTGCACCACCGAGGCGGGGGCCACGTCCTCGAGGTAGTTGATGATCGCGTTGTAGGTCTCGGGGTACTGGCCGATCAGACCGAGCAGCGACAGCCCGAGCAGGGTCGCGGGAAACAGCGACATCAGCTCGTAGTAGGTGAGCGCCGCCGCGTGATGGGTCATCTGGTCGTTGTAGAACGAGATGGCCGTGCGCTTGATGACGGTGAACGTTCGGGCCACGTGCGGTGTCTACCGCGCCGTCCAGCCCAAGTCCATGGGCAGTGCCGCGCCGGTGAAGGCCGCACCGGCCGGTCCGGCCAGGAAGGCGACCGCGGCCGCGACCTCGTCGGGCTCGATCAGGCGCTTGACCGCGTGCGGCGCGAGGATCACCTCTTCGAGCACGCGGTCCTCCTCCACTCCGGTGGCGCGGGCCTGGTCGGCGAGCTGGTTCTCCACCAGCGGGGTGCGCACGAAGCCCGGGCAGACGGCGGTCGCGTTGATGCCCTTGTCGGCCCCCTCGAGGGCCAGCGTCTTGACCAGCCCGAGCACGCCGTGCTTGGCGGAGACGTACGCCGCTTTGTGCGGCGATGCGGCGAGGCCGTGGGCCGAGGCCACGACGATGTAGCGGCCCTCGCCGCTGCGGGCGAGCTCCGGCCACGCGTACTTGGCCAGCAGGAACGGGCTGGTGAGAAGGAGGGCGATCAGCTGGTCCCAGCGCTCCTCGGGAAACTCCTCCACCGGCGCGACGTGCTGGACGCCCGCGTTCGGGACGACCAGGTCGAGGCGACCGAACTCCGCTACAGCCGCTTCCACCGCCGCGCGGTTGCCCTCGGGCGTGGTCAGGTCGCAGGTCACCGGGTGACCGGGACCGTTCTGGTCGGGTTCGAGGTCCGCGGCGACGACGCTGTATCCGTCGTCGTGCAGGCGGGCGGCGATGGCACCGCCGATCCCGCCGGCGGCGCCGGTCACCAGCGCGCACTTCTGATCGGCCTGCGCAGACATCCCAGGGCGGCGGTACCCGTTTCTGCTCTTTGCCACGCGGCTAGGCTGGCGCGGCCACCCGACGAGAGGAACGACTGATGGCTCTGCGCATGCCGGTCTCCACCGACGCCGCCCCGGCGGCGATCGGGCCCTACAGCCAGGCGATTCGCACCGGCTCGCTGCTGTTCTGCTCCGGCCAGATACCGCTCGATCCTTCCACCGGGGAGATCGTCAAGACCGACGTGGAGGGCCAGGCGCAGCGTTGCCTCGAGAACCTCACCGCCGTCTGTGACGCGGCCGGCGCCTCGCTTCGCCAGGCCGTGCGGCTGACCGTCTACCTCACCGACATGGGCGACTTCGCGCGCGTGAACGAGATCTACGCGCAGTTCTTCGAGGGTGACGATCCGCCGGCCCGCGTGGCCGTCGGCGTGGCGGCGCTGCCCAAGGGCGCCGACGTGGAGATCGACGCGATCGTCGCTCTGTAGCGGGCGCTCAGGTCACGCGCCGCGGCGTGCTGTCGATCCCACGGTGGCGCCCGGTCTCGGCCAGCGAGCGCAGCCGGTCGAGCGCGTCGTGCACGTCCACGAAGCGGGTGTAGAGGGGCGGCAGGCCGAGGCGCAGCGAGTCCGGGCCGCGGTAGTCCGGGATCACCCGCTCGATCTCGATCAGCGCGCGGCACAGCGCCCAGGCGTCCGGATGGCGCAGGCTCACGTGGGCCCCTCGCCGTTCCGCCGCGCGAGGGCTGCCGAGCTCGAAGCCGAGCGGCGCCAGCCACTCGTCGTGCAACTCGACCAAGTGGGCCGTAATCTGTTGCGCCTTGACGGTCAGGCGTTCGATGCCCGCCTCCTCCACCAGCCGGGCTCCCTCCTCGATCGCCATCAGCGCGGGGACATTGGGGGTGCCGGCGAGAAAGCCGCCCAGGCCCGGCTGAGGGTCGAACGATCGCTGCATGTCGAACTGCTCGCGCTGGCCGAACCACCCCTGGATCGGCGTTCGAAGGCCGGCCTGGAGATCCTCGCGCACGTGGAGATAGGCGGGCGCGCCGGGGCCCGCGTTCAGGTATTTGTAGGTGCAGCCCACGGCCAGTCCGATGCCCTCCGGCGCGACCACCCCGCCGGAATGACTGAGGTCCCAGATGACCGGCGCGGTCGCGGCCGCCTCGACGGCGAGTGTGTCGGCCAGCGCTCCGGAGCGGTAGTGCACGTGCGAGAGGCAGACAAGCGCCACCTGCCCGGCCTCCGCGCAGGCTCGCTCCACGTCGGCGGCGAGCGGACCCTCGACCGGGTCGCTCTCGAGCTGGAGCAGGCTGCGGCCGTGGGCGGCGGCCAGGCCCTCGAGCACGTAGCGGTCGGTGGGGAACTCGTCGCGAGGCACGAGGATCGCCCCCGGGCGGGTGGCGAGGACGGCCGAGGCCAGCTTGTAGAGGTTGATGGTGGTGGAGTCCGAGACGATCGTCTCGCCCGGCTGCGCGCCGATCGCGGCACGGCCGATCAGGTCACCCACCCGGAGCGGGAGGTCGATCCACTCCTCCCAGGCGCCCACCAACTCCGACCCCCACTGCTCGGTCAGGTCGGCCAGCCGCTGCCGGGTGGCCAGCGGCAGGCGGCCGAGCGAGTTCCCGTCGAGATAGATGGTGTCCGCGTCGCCGAGCACGAAGCGGTCGCGGAAGCCGGCCAGCGGATCCTCCGCGTCGAGCCGCTCGGCGTGCTCGCGAAGAGTCATGTCTGGTCCTCGAGCCACCGGATCACGGAGTCCCAGGCGCCGGACCCGGGGTCGAGGTGCTCCATGTGTCCCGTTCCCGGCAGGCTCACGAGCTCGCACGGGTCGCCGGCCTCGTGCGCGCGCTCGCGGTACTGGCGAGCGATCTGAATCGGCACGACGTCGTCGGCCTCGCCGTGAACCAAGAGCTGGGGCACCCCGAGCGGCAGACGCTCGATCGGCGATGCGGCGTCGTAACGCTGGGGCAGCTTGCCCGGCGCGCCGCCCATCAGCGTGCGGACCACGCCGCGCGACAGGCCCAGCCGGTCCGCCTCGCGCAGATCCACCACCCCGGCCTGGGCCACCGCTCCGGCCAGTCGGATGGCGGGCTCGGCTCCGGGCGCGTCGGCGGGCAGCCCGCGGCGCGCGGCGGCCCAGAAGGCGAGATGGCCGCCCGCGGAGTGGCCCACGGCGAAGATCCGCGAAGTGTCGACCGGCTCGTCGAGCTGCCCGAGCCGGTCGATCCCAGCGGCCACGTCCTCGAACGTGGCCGGCCAGCCACCGCGGCTGCGAAAGCCCAGCCGGCGGTACTCGAGGTTCCAGACGGCGAAGCCCCGGCCCGTCAGATCCGCTACGAGGTCATCCTCGAGCCGCAGGGTGTAGCGGGCCCGCCAGAAGCCGCCGTGGATCAACACGGCTATCGGAAAGGGCGCCTGGGCGTCGGGCAGCGTCAACTCGCCGAACTGGTCCCGCCCCTCGCCGTAGGAGTAGCCCCGCGTCTCGATGACGGCAGCCTAGGGACGGATGAGCGCGGGTGGCCGTAAGCCGGAGTCCTCGAACAGCGCAGTCAAAAGCGGGTCATAGTCGCCCTCGGCGAGCGCGCCGATCGGGTCCGGGGTGTACGCGAGCAGCGTGTCGTACGGGAGGTTGAAGGCGGCCCGCATGGCCAGCAACTCTCGGCGCTCGGGTTTGCCGGAGCCGTGGAGAAGGCGAGCAGCGGCGTTGTATCTGCGGACACGCGCCACCCGCCGCGGAACGGCCCAGAGCAGGAGGATCAGGGTGGGAAGGGCGAAGGTCACGAGCCCGAGCAGCCTCGCGGTGTCTTCGATGGCCGTCACACCCTCCCGTCCCAGTTGCGCGGTGTTGCCTCCCGTTTCCTCTCCGACCTCGCTGAACGCGTCGTCGAGGTCGCCGCCGACGATCGGCACGTCGGCCAGGAGCCCACCGGCGTCCTCGAAGCCTCCACGAACGGAGTTGCCGGCGTCCTCGACGCCGCGACCCAGGCTGGCGATCTCGTCGAAGGTGTCGTTGACCGTCAGGCCGAGCCAGGCGAAGAAGACCACCAGGATGAGCACGACCAGGTCGCCAAGAATCGCGCGGATGCGGGGGGCGGGGAGCTGTGGGTAGTAGCGCACGGGCGAAGTATCCGCCACCCCCGGTGGCGAGCCGGGCTGAGCCGTTTGCGCCGATACGGAACATGGACCATGATCGCCTGGTGCGGGGGAGCCACCCTTTCTGCGTCGCGTTGGTTGTCCTCGGTGGGCTCGTCGCTGCACCCGCCGCCCTGGGGGCGTTCCCGGGGACGAACGGGAGGATCGTCGTCCAGACGACGAACGGCCTCGACACGATCAACTCAGGGGGCGGCGAGCGCCTCGATCTCGTCAGTGAGCCCAGCCCGACCGTGTTCGCGACACCGACTTGGTCGGCCGACGGTAGGCGGGTCGCCTTCGCCAGCAACCGCGGGGGCTCCGCGGACTTCGAGATCTACTCCATAGGAGCCCAGGGCGGCAGCATCACCCCGCTCACGAACAACGCGGTCGAGGACAACGACCCGTCCTGGTCGCCGAACGGAAGCCAGATCGTATTCGAGCACGTTCCGGCCACGGGCCCTTCGCAGATTCACAGGATGAATGCCGACGGCACCGGCGAGGTGCCGCTCATCTCCGGACCCGTCGACGACTCGGCACCCGCGTGGTCTCCCAATGGGACGAGGATCGTGTTCGCCCGTAGCGTCGCTGGCAACTTGGACATCTGGACGATGACGTCGACCGGCACCTCGGCGACCCCCCTGACGACCGATCCCGCGGACGAGACCAACCCCGATTGGTCCCCGGACGGCTCGAGGATCGTGTTCCAGCGAGGCGACACGATCGTCGTGATGTCGGCGAACGGGGCTGCCCAGACACCCCTGCCGGTCCCCCTTGGCGCACAGCGCCCCGCGTGGGCGCCCGATGGAACGCGCATCCTCTTCGACGTCGACCAGCAGGTGTGGTCGGTCAACCCGAACGGCACCGGGGCCACCCAGCTCACGACAGCGGGCGCGACGTCTCTGATCGCTCAGGCGCCGAGTTGGCAACCGCTCCCGCGAGTTGACGGCCCCGGCCCGCCAGGGCCAGGCGGTGACAACGACGGAAGCGGGCCCGGCACACGGACACCGCTGCTGCGGCGCAGGGTCAAGGCCTCGATGAGGACGAATCGCTCAGGCCGCTACACGGTCTTCGCCAAGCTGTCGGTGTCACCGGTGCGCCGCGGCGACACGCTGCGACTGACCTGCAGGGGACGCGGCTGCCCACTCAAGCGGGTCCGCGTGCGTCCCAAGAAGAGCCGCAAGAGCGTCTCGCTCCTGGGTCACCTGCGCGGCGCGAAGCTACGCAAGGGTGCGGTCGTGCAGCTGCTGGTATCCCGCAAGGGCACGGTCGGCCGAGCCACCACCTGGAAGATCCGCGCGCCGAAGCGCCCGCGGGTCACCCGCGCATGCCTGCCACCGGGCACGAGCAAGCTGACCCGCTGCCCCGGTTGAGCCACCCCTCACGTCTAGACTCTCCCCCTCTTCCGGGCGCGTAGCTCAGTGGGAGAGCGCTCGCTTCACACGCGAGAGGTCGCTGGTTCGAAACCAGCCGCGCCCATTACCTCAGGTAGCCCGCACCGCTCCGCATAGCCCCGCAAACCGCAGTGGTAAGCCGTCTGCGGGGTCATGCAAGGCTATGCTCGGGCAAGTGTGACGCAGGTCGTGACGCAGCTTGGAGGGTGCGTCAGGGTGGTTAACAAACGGCGCGAACCCTCCCTGGCCCGCGAAGCACCAGCCCCTACAGATGGTTCGAGCGGGTCTCGGCGTAGGCCCCCCTGCACGGACTACACAATCGCCGGAGTCTTGATGTGCATCCTGATCATCACGATCCCGTTCGGCGTCCAGGCGTTCAAGCTCGCGGGCTACTCCCTCTGGCCATTCGGCCCCGCCGCCGTGAAGAAGCCCTCGGCCGGGGCGGGCTCGGTAATCGGGAACATCATTTGGCTGGTGCTGGCCCGGCTGGTGGCTCGCGCTCGGGCACATCATCACGGCGTTCTTCCTGGCAATCACGATCATTGGCATCCCGCTTGCCGTCGGGAACGTGAAGCTGGTCCCGGTGCGCTATGGCCGTTCGGCCGTGAGATCGTCCCGGCGTCCGAGGTAGCCGCCGCCCTCGGCGGCTATCGGGAGGAGCAGACCGCGGCTATCCCCCCACCCATCGTCCTGCCGGTGGACGAGCGGGAGGGCGAACTTCCCCCGCCCCGTCCTTAGACAAGCGGCCGCTCACCCTTGCCGTGGCGGGCGCGAGCGGGGCGGCTACACCCGTTCCCGCGCCCCGCCGAAACCTCGTTAAGCACGGCAGGAGACCTCCATTTCGGCGCGAACTCATATTGTCGATGGCCCTGCGCCGACCGGACGTGCTGGCGTGATTCCTCTGCTCATGGCATTCCGGGGTCTGACACGGGCCGTCGTCGCCGTCTGGCGCGATCCGGAGACCAAGGCGTTGCCGCTCGTCGCGGGTATCTTGGTTCTCACGGGGACACTCTTCTACTGGCGCTTCGAGGACTGGACGGTCATCGAGGCTCTCTACTTCGCGGTGGTGACGCTGACGACCGTCGGCTTCGGGGATTTCACCCCGACCAGCGCCGGGACGCAGATCTTCACGATCATCTACATCCTCACCGGACTCGGCATACTCGTCGCCCTGCTGAGTTCGGTCGCGCAGCAATACCTCAGACTGAAGGCCGAGCCAGATCCCCTACGCGAGCGTCTGAGGGCACGACGACGCCGCGACAACTAGCAGGAGCTTTCCGGCGTCGGACGCCTCCTCTAGCTGCAGTCCAGCGACGCGAACGCCTTCTTGTAGGACGCTTGGAGCTGCTGCAGCGCGGTGACGACCTGTGCCTTCGCATCCGAGGCCGAGAGCGAGGTGCCGAGGTCGCTGGCCACAGTCTTGATGGAGCTGGTGAACTCGTTGGTGGCCGCCTCAACCTCGCTGCGGCGGTCGTCGCTGAGGTCCGACTGAGCGTCAGCAATGTCGCTGAGGTCGTTCTGGATCGCGTCCAGGTTCTGCGTCACTTCGTCTGTCGTGACGGTCGCTGGCGTCAGGCTGCTCAGTTCGTCTACCTGGTTGGCAATGCCATCCCTGGCATCGCAGACGGTGTTCATGGCCTTCTCCTCATCGGATTCACCGCACGCGCCCAACGCGAGCAGGAGCAGCGCGACGACCAGGACACTCCGCGCGGATCTCATGCCCGGAACCTAGAGCGCGTAGGCTCGGCACCCATCACCCTATGTGGGTGATCCAGGCCGGGCGCTGTGGCGGCTCGCGGCCGACTCTCGGCCTTCGGCCCGGCGGAGAGCTTCAGCTGGTCACCCCGGAGTCCGAGCCCCACTCGGGTCGATCGAACATAGACGAGTGTCATCAGCCGGGGAGATGCGCCGCGCAGAACGCGTCACGCGTCTGATTCGCCTCAGAGGTGGCGGGGAACGCGGCCCTGATGCGGTTCGCCATGGCGATCGCGTTCCGCTCGATCCTGGCAGCGATCAGGCCGCGGGCCTTGGCGTTCGGCGCCGCCGCGAGCCGCTGCGCGTTGTCCCATGCCCGCTCGCGCCAGGCGAATACGTCGAGCGCGAGCGTCGTATCGCCAGACGTCTGGTTCGCGACCGCAGGGTCGAGCGTGGCGATCAGCTCCGGGAACACCGCTAGCTGGGCGCGCGCGAGCACTGTATTTACGTGCAGGTGGTCGGCGTAGTTGTCCAGCCCGAGCTGGTAGTAGACGAACGCCAGATCACGGTTGACGTGCGCATTGATCCCCAGCCAGATGTCTCCAGCCGACGAGACCCTCTCGTTCCCGGCGGCTCTGAAGGCGATCCGCCAGGCCTTGGGGGTGCGACTCGTCTTGTCCCTGCGCCACGACCTCAGCGCGTTCAGGTAGTACGCGCCGAACGCGTATGTGAGCTGGTTCCAGAACGGGCGGTCGCTGAACTCGCCCGACCAATTCGCATCGCGGATCCCCTCGGTGGTCCGCCAGTAGAGCAGCGAGAAGACCGAATTGTGGTCACACCCGAGCCGCTCGTAGTTGCGCTCCATTCTCCCGAGGAGCCTCGTCAGGCACCGGTCGCGCCGCTGCGGGCAGAACGGCTTGGGACGGTACCCCTCCGGCAGCGAACCCTTCTTGCCGCCGGCTGCGATCTCCCCGCCCTCGGGAGACTGCTGCCGTGCGACGGCCGGCGCCACCGTCAGGCAGGCGAAGGCGGCCGCGAGCGCGAGTGCGGCGGCGAGCCTGGCGACGTGCAGCCGAGATCTCATGCGTGAAGCTTCGCCGTGAACACGTGAACTCGGTAACGGTAGAGGCCAACGGCGTCGCACTCGGGGTCGAGCACTTCGGCGACGCGGCGGCGCCGCTCGTTCTGCTCGCGGGCGGCACGACCATGCTCTCCTGGCCCGACCCGCTCTGCGAGGCGCTCGCTCGCGGCGGAAGCCACGTAGTGAGGTCGCCTGCGCGACTCGAGCTCTCGTTGCGAAACCGCCCGGGGCCGCGGTAGTGTCGCCACGTCCAACAGGAAGGGGAGACGTGACGACTGCGGACTCGGAGCTGAAGGTTCGGCATCGCAAAATGTGGGCCTCGGGCGACTATCCCGGGATGGTCGAGACGTTTCTGCTGCCGCTCGGGCCGCGGCTCGTGGAGGCGTGCCAGATCGGCGCGGATATGCACGTTCTCGACGTTGCCGCAGGGACGGGCAACGCCTCGATCCCGGCTGCGCAAGCGGGCGCCGAGGTGACCGCGAGCGACCTCACTCCCGAGCTCTTCGAAGCCGGTCGCGAACGGGCGCGGGAGGCCGGCGTCGAGCTCGACTGGGTTGAGGCCGACGCCGAGAATCTCCCCTTCGAGGACGAGTCCTTCGACGTCGTCATGTCGTCGATCGGCGCGATGTTCGCGCCGATGCATCAGAGCGTGGCCGACGAGCTCGTGCGCGTGTGCCGCCCGGGCGGGACGATCGGGATGCTCAACTGGACTCCCGAGGGGATGATCGGTGCCCTGTTTCGGACCATGGGTCCGTTCGCCCCGCCCCCGCCTCCGGGCGCGCAGCCGCCGCCGCTGTGGGGCAGCGAGGAGCATGTCCAAGAGGCGTTCGGAGATCGCGTCGATCTCCACACGCTCGATCGCGACACGCTCGAGGTCACGGCCTTCGAGAATCCGCAGGATTACGGCGAACACTTCAAGTCCAAGTACGGGCCCACGATCGTCGCGCGGGCGAACGCCGAGAAGGACGGTCGTGAGGGGGAGCTCGACGCGGCCCTGAGCGCCTTCTGCGACGAGTGGAACCTCGGCACGCCTGAGCAGGCGCGGTTCGAGCAGGAATACCTGGTCGTCGTCGGCACCCGCCGGTAGGCCGGGCAGCACGGACTGCCGCTAGGGAGGGAGTTCGCTCCCCTTCGGTAGCAGCGGATGACCGTCGACGACGGCGGAGGCGATATCGACGAGCTTGCGGTTGACGGTTCGGGAGTGGTCGCGAAGCATCTCGAAGGCCGCTGCCTCGTCGAGCGAGTGACGTTCCATCAGGATGCCCTTGGCCCGCTCGGTGATGGCTCGGCGCCCGAAAGCGCCCTCCAGGTCGTGATACTCCGCGAAGCGGCGCAGGACGATGTCGATCGAGCTCTGCCAGTCCTGTTCGGCGTCGGTGATGTAGGCGAAGATGCCGCGCTTCGACGCCTCCTTGACGAAGGTCGGATCGGGGGAGTGGATCAGGACGATGACCGGGCAGGCCGACTCCTGGACGATCTTCTCGATCAGCGTGAGGGCGTGCTGGGAACTTTCGCCAAGCCCGACCAGAGCGACGTCGGGTCGCTCTCGGGCTGTAACGGGCCCCACGTCGTCAACGTCGACCTCGCGGGCGATCACCTCGTGTCCGAGTCCCGCGACGATCGGCGCGACCAAGGCCAACCGATCCTTGCGCTCGTTTGCGATCAGCACGCGCAGATTGTCTGTCTCGCGGTAACTCATCGTCGGTCTGGGAGCACTGAATTCTAGCCCGAAATCCGCTCCGGTGATAACCTCGGCGCGCGCTTCGCCCTACGCAATCGGCGAGCGTGTATTCCGGCTCCAGCACTTGGCCGGCAGGTGTCGACCGCGGTGGTCGACGTACCGGGCTTCAGGAGCTGAGCATGCCAACGTCCTCACCGTTTCGCCGCAACTCACCGGACGCGCGAGAGAGGGAACGCCGCGGCGCAGAGCGGTTCCGCTTGGGCCGGGGTTGCACGCTTTTCGATAAGGCGGACGCCGCATGACCGCACGCAAGGGTCTGGTGTTTTCGGTGCTCGGAGGGCCCGAAGCCTCCTCAAACGCCAGAAGAGCGATACTCGCCGGCGACGGAGCCGTTCCTTCCTCCGCCCGTGAAGACATTCTGCTGCTGGTGAGCGAGCTGGTGACCAACGGCGTGCGTCACAACGGCGTGGGACCGGACCGGTCGCTGCGCGTGGAACTTCAGCGGTCGCCCCGGCGGGTGCGGGTCGAAGTGTCCCAGCCCGGAAACGGATTCCGGCACAAACCTCAACCCTCCCACTCGAAGGCGGGAGGGGGCTGGGGTCTGATCCTGGTCGACCGGATCGCGGACCGCTGGGGGATCACCAGCCGCGCGGACAGCACCTGCGTGTGGTTCGAGCTTCAGGCCCTCTAGGGAACCGCCCACGCGACCCTGCCTTTGCTCAGGGCCGAGCGAGCAGGTCCCAGCGGTTTCCGGCGATGTCGCGAAACACCGCGACGCGGCCGTAGGGTTCGTTGCGCGGAGCGGTGAGGAACTCGACGCCCGCGCGGCGCATCCTCCCGTACGCGGCATCGAAGTCGTCCACTTCGAGGAAGAACCCGACCCGACCGGCCACCTGGCTGCCGACGATCGCCGCTTGCCGATCGCCCTCCGCGCGGGCCAGCAGAATAGAGGTCTGGCCGCCCGGCGGGCGCACGACGACCCAGCGCTTGGGCTTGCCGTCGTTCGCGAGCGCTGGGGAATCCTCGATCAAGTCGAACCCCAGGGAGTCGACGAAGAATTCGATGGCAGGGTCGTAGTCAGCGACGACAATCGCGACGAGCTGCAGGAACGCCATCGGCTGTAATCCTCGCAGTGGCCGCGAGCGGTCATCGCCGCCCGCGGCCCCGCTGCAGCGGCTAGCCCGTGATGAAGCCGGTGCCCTCAACGATCTTGAGCACCTGCTTCATGTTCTTCGCCTTGTCGAAGGCATCGGGGGCGAAGTTCTCGCCCGCCAGCGAACGGAAGTGGGCGGCGTGGCGTGCCTCGACCGAGTGGATCGAGAGTGCGGCCTTGACCACCGGCTTCTGAAGGAGCCGCGGGCCCTGGCCGGCGTATGCGGCCACGCCCGTGTCCTCCAGCGCGACGGCGGTCTGCAGGAACAGGTCCTGGTCGCCGGTCGTGTTCTTGAAGTCGAACTTGGGCTTCTTGACCGCCTTCGACCCGAGAGCCTGCTTGAGGAACTTCACGTGCGCCTTCTCGTGGTCGCGAACGATCCGGGCGGCGCTGAGCACCTCGCCCGATATCGCGCTCTTGTCAACGGCCTCGATGTAGAAGGCGGCCTCGAGGTACTCGAGGGTGAGCGCGTAGTTGAGGATCGCCACGTCCTGCCGCTTGGACGGCTTGGCCTCGGCCAGTGCGGGCAGGCCGGACAGCAGCACGCCACCACCGATCAGCGCCCCGCCTCCCAGCGCGGCCTTGCGGAAGAACTCAGACCGGGTGTCGCCCTCGACGTCGAGCGCGCCGAGATCCAGAGCCTCGACGGTGATCTTGCTGGACATACCGCTGTCCTTTCTTCGGGTGTGCGAGCGGGCAGGCAGCGGCCTCCCTGCTCGGGCCTTCCTTCCGCGGCCGGCCCCGAGCCGGATCAACGCCAGCCCACATTGGCGTGAATGGCGAGGTCCGGCGCGCTTCCGGAGCGCTGGTTGTCGCGCCCGCGCGGGGATGGCATGATCGGCCCACTCGAACTGGAGGAGAGACGTCGATGCGTTCGTGGCCCTTCCGCGGCCTGTTCGTTGCCATCGTTGCGCTGTCGGTGGCGGCCCCGACAGCCGCCGCGCACGAAACCGGGCACCAGCGCTCGTACCGGCACCTGACGCCGATGATCTTCGTCCACGGCGGCGCCGGCTCAGGCGGCCAGTTTGAATCTCAGGCCCTGCGCTTCACCAGCAACGGCTATCCGAAGAGGTTCGTCAACGTCCTCGAGTACGACTCGACCTTTTCCGTCAACACCCGCGAGCAGGTGCTGGCCAACCTCGACGCCTTGATCGCGAAGGTCAAGTCGAGCACCGGCAGAGACAAGGTGGACGTGTTGGGCCACTCGCTCGGCACGACCCTCATGCACGAGTATCTGGCCACCCCGACACGCGCCGGGAACGTTCGAAAGTACGTGAACATCGACGGGCGGACGGCGGCGACGCCTCCTGGCGGTGTTTCCACGCTCGCCATCTGGGCCGGCCGCGGTACGGCCGGCCGGGAGATCACAGGCGCCGAGAACGTGACGATCGCGAACCAGACGCACGTGCAGGTGGCCACGTCGGCTGAATCATTCCGACCGATGTACCGCTTCTTCACCGGCCATCGCCCGCGTCGGGATATCAGCCCGGAGCGCTGGATCACGCTCTCCGGCCGCGCACAGCTCTTCCCTCAGAACACCGGGGTCGGCGACCGCACTCTCGAGGTCTGGGAGGTCTCCGGTCGAACCGGACAGCGCAGGTGGAACCGACCCGTCGCAAGAGTGAACATCGCCGACGACGGCTCGTGGGGACCTGTGCGGGGGATCCGTGCGGGTGCCCACTACGAGTTCGCGCTCCTGAGGGAGGGCGAGAACACCCATCATCTCTATTTCGAGCCGTTCGTCCGCAGCAGCCACCTCGTGCGGCTGCTCACGTCCGAGCCAGACGGCGGCGTCAACCTGCTGATCGCGCGAAGCCCGGCACACTCGGCCTTCACGATCGTCCGCTACAAGGAACTCTGGGGCGACCAAGGAGCCCAGACCGACCAGCTTTTCGTGAACGGCACCAACGTGATCAACGCCGCCACGGCGCCGATCACGAAACGAGTGATCGGAATGTTCGCCTTCGACGCTGGATCGGACCGTGTCTCGAACGTCACTGCCCCGCTTCCTGTCGTTTTCTCATTGCCGTTCCTGAGCGGAGTGGATCTGTTTGTTCCGGCCACAGCCTCCGCGGGAGGGACAAGCTCAGTGGCGCTGCGATCGCGCGGTGACGGTCCGCTGCGGGTCGTCAACGTCCCCGACTTTCCATCCAGTACCGACTCAATCACCGTGAATCTCAACGACTACGACCCGGTGGACCCGCGCTGGCATTGGCGACCATAGCTGGACACCGCGGGCGCTACTCCTGCGCGGCTCAGCGCTACTTCGCGTCCTCCCGCGCGGCCGCCTCGATCTCGCGCTCGAGCTCATCCGCGTCGGCCTCCAGCTGCTTCTCGATCAGCTTGTTGGCCCGCTTCATCGCCTTCTGGAGCTGCTCCTCGATCTTCGACTCACCGAGCACGATCACGGCGGCGGTTCCGGCCTCGAGCTCCTCGCCGAGCTCCTTGAGATCGCCGCGCGAGATGCCACGCGACAGGTGTCCGATCAGTCCGCCGGCGCCCGCGCCGACGATCGCGCTGCCGATGAGTGCGGGCGGAAACAGGATCCCGACCAGCGCTCCCACCCCGGCCCCGGTCCAGGCGCCGTGCTGGGTCGGCTTCTCGGTCTTGGTCACCCGCACCTTGCCGTCGGGCTCCTTTCGGATCACGGCAGAGTCGAAGGTGCCGATCGCGCCGGCGGCGTGGAGATCGAACACGGCCTCGTAGTCGGCCTCGGCATCCGAGATCTCGTCGTAGACGGCGGCGTAGAGAAAGACGGGTCTGTCGGACATGCTGTCTCCTTTGGTTCAGAGGCCTGTCTCGGACGCGACGCGACCCGACGCGACAGCCTCATTGAGGGCGTTGTAGTCACGCTCGTTCTGGTCGGCGTAGAGCTCGGCGAACGAGGCCAGCGCACGGTCGAAGCTCTCGCCCGTGCCGAGGTAGCTCGCGATGGCGATCGAGTCTCCGGAGCGGGCGTGCGCCTTCGCGAGCGCCCGGCCACAGAGCTCGGCGTAGACCGTCAGCTCCTCCGGGCTCATCGTCTCGACCAGCGCCGAGCCCTTGCCGTCCCACAGCTGGCGCAGGTAGAAGTCCCGGCTCACCCCATCGATCCCGTCGACCCGGATCCAGCCGAGCATGATGTCGCTGGCCGCCTGCATCAGTCGCTGCCCCTCCACGACCCGCTGGCCGTGCTGGGCGAACCCGCTCTTGCCCAGGAAGGGCTCGAGCACGGATCCCTGCGCCTCCTTGAGCTGCAGGAACAGCGGGTCGTTCTCGTCGCGGCCGAGCATGAGCACGATCCAGGCACGCGTCCCGACGCTGCCCACACCCACGACCTTGCGCGCCGCGTGGACGTAGCGGAACCGGCCCACCAGGTGCCGGCGGTCGGTGCTGAGAGTACGCCGGTAGGAGTCGATCGCTTCCCGCATGAACTTCTCGATCTCTTCCTGCTCGACGCCGGACGCCAGCTCCTCGATCGGAGTTAGGAGCGGCGGATCGCTCGCGATCCTGGGCTCGCCGTCCACGAGCTCGGTGAGCTTCGTAAAGGCCCTCAGGCTGTCCTTCGACCGCGCCTTCGCCATGTTTCGCTCGAAGCGCTTCAGCTGTTTCCGGCTGGCCTGCCGGGCCGCCACCGCGGCGATCTCGTCGACGTCGATGCGGGCGTACCAGAGGTCCAGGTGGGACATCTCGGCAAAGCTCCTCACGGCCTCCCGGTACGAACGCGCCGCGGCCCGATTGATCGCCCGGCGCTCTTTCGCCTTGAAGCCTCGATCTCGGCCGGCCACGGCGAAGCTGGCCACCAGCCGCTTCACGTCCCATTCGAATGGGCCCGGGAGCGTCTCGTCGAAGTCGTTGATGCTGAACACCTGCCGCCGGTCTGGCGCCGCGAAGACACCGAAGTTGGACAGGTGCGCATCGCCGCAGAGCTGCGCCTCGAGCCCCGTCCGTGGCGCGGCGGCCAGGTCGGCCGCCATCAGGTAGGCCGCTCCGCGGAAGAACGTGAACGGCGATACGAGCATCCGGCCGTAGCGGATCGGCACCAGCTCAGGCACCCGAGACGCGTCCTGCTCGGCCAGCAACTCGACCGGATCGGCCCGATCGGGGGCCGGCTCCCAGTCGCCATGTCCCGAGCGTGGC
Source organism: uncultured Thermoleophilaceae bacterium (assembly GCA_963826165.1). Taxonomy (GTDB): domain Bacteria; phylum Actinomycetota; class Thermoleophilia; order Solirubrobacterales; family Thermoleophilaceae; genus JACVRW01. The sequence goes on from CAWGWC010000006.1 coordinate 96,559, forward strand.
GCCACCGATCGCGCCGCCTTGCCCCTGCCAGCCCGCTCCTCGACCTCAGTCATGTCGGTCGAATCCAACCGCGCTTCGGCACACAGGTCATCACCCAGATGGCATGAAGTCACCGGCTGATCTCACCCCATCGGGGCGATGCCCGCCCGCCTGTGGCGCGGCAGGCTTGCGTCCTGGTGTTCTGGCGCGACCCCACGAGGCAGCGGCAGCTCGCGGCCGTGATCGCGCTGGTGGTGGGGGCCGCCACGGGGGCGCTCGCCGTTGCCCTGGCGGTGAGCGAGTTCCCGCGAGGCCTGGTCCTGCTGGGCTGTGTCGTGATCGCCGCGGCGGCGGCCTGGTACGGCGCTCTGCGACGAGGGTTCGCTCGCACGGCCGGGCTGGCCATCGCTGGGCTGGCGCTGGCCGGCGCCGTGACAGTGCTGGTGACGGGAGGGTCTCTTCTCGCCCAACTGCTGGTCGTGGCGGGGCTCTTGGTGTCGCTCGCGGCCGCTCGCGCCACGCTCGCGGTTCACGTGACGTTGCCGAGCGCGCCGGCGCCGCGCCGGCCGGTGCTGTTCTACAACCCGCGCTCGGGTGGTGGAAAGGCGGAGCGCTTCTCGCTGGCCGCCGAGGCACGCGCGCGCCGGATCGAGCCGATCGAGCTGAAGCCCGGGGATGACCTCGAGGTGCTGGTCCATGAGGCGGTGGAAGGCGGCGCCGACGGGCTCGCCATGGCCGGCGGCGACGGCTCGCAGGCGATCGTCGCGGCGCTGGCAGCCGAACGCGGGCTGCCGTACGCGTGCGTGCCCGCCGGTACGCGCAACCACTTCGCGCTCGACCTCGGCGTCGACCGTGACGACGTGGTCGGCGCCCTCGACGCGTTCGTCGACGGCGGTGAGCGCATCGTGGACCTGGCCGAGATCAACGAGCGCGTGTTCGTCAACAATGTCTCGCTCGGGCTCTACGCCGACGCCGTCCAGCGCGAGGGCTATCGAGACGCCAAGCTGCGCACGCTGCTCGACACCGTCCCTGACGTTCTCGGCCCGGAAGCCAGCGGGCTCAGCCTGCGCTGGACGGGACCGGGCGGCCACGCGCATCACTCCGGTGCGGCGGTGCTCATCTCGAACAACCGCTACCGGCTCGGCCGTGCCGTCGGGTCGGGCACGCGACCGCGCATCGACGACGGTCTGCTCGGCATCACCGTGTTCGGGGCACCCGCAGGGCGCAGCGAGGGCCGCCGGTCCCTTCAGCGGCCGTGGCGTGAGTGGTCGGCCCCTGGCTTCGAGGTCGACGCCGACGGCCCCGTTCCCGCGGGCATCGACGGCGAAGCGCTGGTGCTCGACCCGCCCCTTCGGTTTCGGATCAGGCCGGGCGTCCTGCGGGTGAGGATCGCGCGCCGGCACCCCGGCGCCTCGCCCTCCGCCATGGCCCCGGAGGGCGTCCGGGCGGGCGTGGCCGAGCTCGCGCGAATCGCCCGCGGCCGTCCGACCCAACCGTCCAAGTCAACGACAAGGAGAGCCGAATGGACCTGATGGAGATCACCGAGAAGGAACGTCTGAGCCGCGAGGAGGCCGCCGCGCGGCTACGAGCGCTCGCCGACTCGCTCGCCCGCCACAACGACGTGGAGTTCGACCGCGGCGGCATCCACTTCAAGGTGCACGTGCCCGACGAGGTCGAGTTCAAGCTCGAGATCGAGATCGAGGACGACGAGAAGGAGCTCGAGGTCGAGATCAAGTGGTGATGGCTGAACCTGTGGTATTCCGCAGGGATGCCGCGCGTGCTCATCACCGGCATGTCGGGAACCGGCAAGTCGTCCGCACTGGCTGAACTCGCTCAGCGCGGCCACGGCGTGGTCGACACCGACGACGAGGGGTGGATCGTCGAGCTCGAGACCGCCGATGGCCCCGAGCCGGTGTGGGACGAGGACCGGATGGCTGCCCTCCTCGACGAGCAGGTCGACGGCGTGTTGTTCGTCGCCGGCTGCGTTGTGAACCAGACGCGCTTCTACCCCAGCTTCGATGCGGTCGTGCTCTTGAGCGCTCCGCTTGACGTCATGCTCGCTCGCGTGGCCACGCGCAGCGGCAACTCGTTCGGCTCCACCTCCGCGCAACGCGAGAAGATCGCCCGGGACCTCGTCGAGTTCGAACCACTGCTGCGCGGCGGAGCGGACGTCGAGATCGTCACCACGGTGCCGCTGGAAACGGTGGCTACCGAGCTGGAGCGCGTCGCCGAGGTCGCTCCGGAATAGCGATTCCCCTATCGCGCTCCCTCGGTCGTCCGTGCGACCCGCTCGTCCTCGCCGAAGACCAGGATGCCGTGCACGATGTACACGCACAGGAAGAAGATCGCCAGCGACCACCACGGGAAGGCCCCGCCGATCGACAGAAGGGCACCTATCGCCCCCAGGCTGCCCCCGATGATCCCGATCACCCGTCCGTAGGTGTTGCCGGCCATCAGCGAGAAGCCGCCGGCGAGCTGAATCACCCCGAGGACGATCAGCACCCAACCCAGGGTGTTGAGGTTGGTGAGGACGAACCTCTGGTCGTTGACGAAGATGTTCGCGCCGTCCAGCGCGCCAATGCCATAGATGATGTTGAGCGTTCCGACGATCAACAGCATCGTCGCCGCGAATACCACTCGACCCGCGCCTCTCATGTCTGCCTCCTTGGTTGACTCCTGGATGTGGAATGTCCCTCAGCCCGCCAACGGGGTCTTCACCCGCTCGGGATGACCCGAAAGGAACGCACCGTGACCGACACCGACCGCCTGCAGGCAGTCCGCGACGTCTACCGCGCATACGAGAGCGCTGACCGCGCGCTCGTGGAGCAGCGTCTGGCCGAAGACTTCGTGTTCTCCGCGCCTCCCGACGTGGGCATCGACCGCAAGACCTACTTCGAACGCTGCTGGCCGGGCTCGCAGACCATCGACGCGTTCGAGTTCAAGCGCCTGTTCGAGGCCGACGGCGAGGTCGTGGTCACCTACGAGGCCACGAGGGCGAACGGCACGCGCTTTCGCAACACCGAGATCTTCGGATTCGAGGACGACCGGGTCAACAGCGTGGAGGTCTACTTCGGCTGGGACCTCGATTGAGTCGAGGACAGTAGTAGGCCTAAATTCCGCCTAGCGTGACGTTCTTCGGTCAAACCGCGAAGGGAGCAGCGTGCTAGAGCGAGACGGATATCCAGCCGGAGTGCCGTGTTGGGTCGACACCCCCCAACCCGACCCTGACGCAGCGGCGCGCTTCTACGCTGGCGTGTTCGGCTGGGAGTTCGAGGACGTGATGCCCTCCGACTCGCCGGGGCGCTACCTCGTCGGCCGTCTGCGCGGCCGGGACGTGGCCGCAGTGGGCTCTCAGCCCGACGGCGTGCCGCCCATGGCCATGTGGAACACCTACATGTGGGTCGACGACGCCGACGAGACGGCCGCGAAGGCCAAGGAGGCCGGCGGAAGCGTGCTGACCGAGCCCTTCGACGTCATGGGCTCCGGCCGCATGGGCGTGCTGGCCGACCCCGAGGGCGCCGCCTTCTGCGTCTGGCAGGCGGGAGAGCACAGGGGCGCCCAGCTGGTCAACGAGCCGGGCACGTGGAACTTCAGCGAGCTCAATACCCGCGATCCCAAGGGCGCCGAGGCCTTCTACGGCGCGGTGTTCGGCTGGGAGGCGAACAGCGTGGACCTGGGCGACGGCGGCTTCACCATGTGGCGTCTCGCCGGCTACGGCGACTTCCTCGAGCAGCGCGATCCCGAGCTGCGCAGCCGCATGGCCGCGGACGGCGCGCCCGAGGGCTTCGAGGACGTGGTCGCCTGGCTGCGCCCGATGGACGGCGACGACGACTCGGGTGAGACCCCGCCGCATTGGAGCATCACCTTCGCCGTCGACGACGCGGACGCGACCGCGGCGGCGGTCGCCGACCTGGGCGGCAAGGTGCTGGTGCCTCCGTTCGACGCGCCCTGGGTGAGGATGACCGTGCTCAGCGACCCGCAGGGCGCCGTCTTCACCGCCAGCAAGTACGTGCCGCCCGAGTAGCCGGCGCCGAGATCCCCGCCGGGCTTGCATGGGCGTCCGGCGACCGCTATACTGAACCAAGTGGTTCAGTATTCACAGATCGATCGCACCTTCGCCGCGCTGGCGGATCCCACCCGCCGGGGGATCCTCGAGCGCCTCGGGCGGGAGGGCGCGACCATCACCGAGCTGGCCGAGCCGTTCGGCATCTCTCTCACCGGCATGAAGAAGCACGTGCGCGTGTTGGAAGAGGCCGACCTCGTGAGCACCGAGAAAGTGGGGCGAGCGCGGCACTGCAGCCTCGGCCCGCGCCGGCTCGAGGACATCGAGCAGTGGATCGGGATGTACCGGCGGATGCTGGACGAGCGCCTCGACCGGTTCGGGGAGCTTGTAGAACGAACGAAAGGAGACCAGCAATGACCAACGACCAGCAGGAGGCGCGCCGCGCCACTGTGACCACGCCGACCGAGCGCGAGATTCACGTCGAGCGCATCTTCGATGCACCCCGCGACAGGGTGTTCGAGCTCTTCACCGACCCGGAGCTGATCCCGGAGTGGTGGGGCCCGCGCGGGACCACGACCATCGTCGACGAGATGGACGTGCGCAACGGCGGCAGCTGGCGCTACGTGACCCGCAACTCGGACGGCAGCGAGACCGCCTTCCGAGGGACCTACCGCGAGGTGAGCCCTCCCGACCGGATCGTGCAGACCTTCGAATGGGAGGGAATGCCCGGGCATGTGTCGGTGGACACCGCCGTGTTCGAGGACCTCGGCGAGCGCACCAAGCTCGTGAGCAGCTCGATCTTCCATACCACCGAGGAGCGCGACGGCATGCTCGGGTCGGGTATGGAGGAGGGCATGAACGAGACCTACCAGCGTTTCGACGAGCTGATCGAGAGGCTCGGCTCGCGCTGACGGGCCCCTGTCTTCGCCGGCGACGGCAAGACCGTCGTCGCCGGCGTGGACGGCCACGATCACTACGAGCGCCTCGGCAAGCACTTCGTCATCCATCGCGTGGACGTGCGCATGGGAGACGAACAGGTCGAGGCGCTCGAGGTGATCGGGCCGTGGGACGCCGAGGCGGGCGCCTTCCCCACCCGCGCCTACGACAATGCGCATCTCCGATGACGGCAGCAGCGCCGACATCCGGTGGCGGCGCACCGACGACGACGGCGCCTCCTGGCGGCCGTGGATGCGGATGCGACTCGAGCGAGCGAACTGACGGTTCGGCGGGTAGGCCCCCGCCTGCTTGGGTACTAATTGGTCATGGAGCAAGCCGCATCGCAGAACCGCCTGAAGGAGATCGAAGCCGAGGGGCAATCGGTCTGGATCGACAACCTCAACCGCGACCTGATCACGGAGGGAACCCTGAAGGCCCTCATCGAGGAGGACGGCATCTCAGGGGTCACCTCCAACCCGACCATCTTCGAGAAGGGGATGGGTCATTCCGACAGCTACGACGAAGCCTTCAGCGAGCTGCTGACGGAGACCCAGGACCCGCAGGAGCTGTTCGAACAGCTCGCCTACCGCGACGTGCGCGACGCCGCCGACGTGCTCCTCCCGGTCTACGAGCGCACCGAGGGCCAGGACGGCTTCGTGTCGTTCGAGCTGCCGGCGGAGCTGGCCCACGACACGGAGGGCTCGATCGCAGCCGCCCACCGCCATCGCGACGCCATCGGCAAGCCCAATCTGCTCATCAAGGTGCCCGGTACCCCCGAGGGGGTGCGCGCCTTCGAGGAGCTCACCGCGGCCGGCCTGAACGTGAACGTCACGCTGCTGTTCGCGGTCTCGCGCTACGAGGAGATCGCCAACGCGTATCTGTCCGGGCTCGACCGGCGGCTGGACGCCGGCAAATCGATCGAGAACTCAGCGTCGGTGGCGAGTTTCTTCGTCTCGCGCGTGGACACGAAGATCGACGACGCCCTGGAGCAGGCCGGCCACGAAGAGCTTCGCGGGCGGGCGGCGGTCGCGAACGCGAAGATCGCCTACGAGTCCTTCCAGCGCCTCTTCTCGGGAGAGCGCTGGCAGCGTCTCGAGCGGGCGGGGGCACACGTCCAGCGTCCGCTGTGGGGCTCGACCTCCACCAAGAATCCCGACTATCCGGACACGCTCTACGTCGACGAGTTGATCGGGCCGAACACGGTGAACACGATGCCCGACGCGACCATCGAAGCCGCGCGAGATCACGCGACGGCGGCTCGCACCGTCGACCGCGACGTGGACGCCGCCCACACGGTCATGCGCGAGATCCGAGAGGCCGGGGTGGACGTGGACGACATCGTCCTGCGCCAGCTGGTGGACGAGGGAGTCCAGGCGTTCGCCGACTCCTACAGCTCACTGCTCGAGACGCTGGAGCGCAAGAGCAGCGAGCTCTCGCCGGCCACACCGACCTGATGGCCCCGCTCCGCTCCCCGGTGGCCAGGACGGACGACGACCGGCAGCGCTTCACCGAGGAGCGCCGTCGCGTCGAGGGGCCGAACGAGGACGACGACGCGCGGGATGATGGCGACACGGACGGTCCCAGCGAGGACGCGGTGCGTGAGGAACAGCGGCGCTCAACCGACGAGCCCGACGAGTCCGGCTAGCGCCGGCGTCGCCCGGTCACCAGAATCTGACCACCACGGCGTCCCCGCGGCGCACGGGTATCGGGTACTGCCCGTTCTCGGGCTCGATGCGGCGCCAGTGCCACTCCGGCACGTTGCCGGCGCCGTCGACCCTGGCCCAGCGATTCTCCAGCGGGTTGCCCAGGGAAGCCGTGGGGCTCTTGATCGTCCCGTCGTCCCCGCGCAGCCAGAGGGCGTAGCAATCCGCGGCCGGTGAGCTGGGAGCGAGGCGCACCACGTCGTCCGTCGTGGCCGGGGCCACGGACGCGTCCTTGTTGATCAGGAACACGCTGTTGGTCTGCCCGGCGCGGGCGCGCCAAGCCTTGATCGTCGTCGGTCCCTGCGGCGTCAGCCGCTCGATCCGAGCCTGGCTCTGGCCCGCCGCGGTTCCGGTGGCGTACTGGCCGAACAGCAGCATCGCGTAGTAGAGCGGCTTGGCGTCGATGGCTCCGTTGGTGAGCCCGATCGGGTTGTAGGGAGCGAACCCGTGGCCTCCCGGCCGCAGCAAGGGGTTGTTGTCCCAGCGGTCGGCGTGCTGGATGTTCACTCCTCTCACGCCGCGGGCGGCCATCGTGAACATCCAGTCGAGGCCCCAGAGCGCGTTGACCATCGTGTCGCTCACACCGCGCGAGCCGCGCTTGGACACGCTGTTGGCCTCCACCGCGTAGACGTCCCTGCCCCGGGCATATCGGACCGCCTGCCCCACCAGTCGCCCGAGCCGTCGCAGCGGCCGCTCCGCGAGCAGGAACTCGGCCCGCCGGTCCCGGCCACCGGGCGACCCCGGCGAGGACCAGCAGCGGCCCGGCCTGCGCCCGCTCTTGGTCAGGTCCTGGATGCAGCCTCGGCGTCCGCGCGCCTGGTACACGCTCTGCGTCACGAAGCGGTAGCCGCCGGCCGCGATCATGGCGCCGAGGCGGCCCCGCCACGCGGAGTAGGTGGGAAGCCCCGGGCCGGCCATGCGCCGCCCGGTCCAGCGGAAGTGCCGGCCACGGCCGTTCGCCCTGCCTCGCGTGAGCAGCCGACGCGCCGCCACGCGGTAGCTCTGGTTGGTGGCGAACCTCCGGTTCCGCCCCGAGCGAGGACGGCGCTTGCCGGGCCGCGCGCGGCGCTTCCCGGGCCGGGCCTTCCTCGCATCGCGTCCGGGCGCGATCGAGCGCAACCGCAGGTAGTCGCTTCGGCGATAGCTGTTGGGTTCGTGGCCGACGGCCACGAAGCGGATCAGCCGGCGGTTGTCCTTGAGGGCCGCGCCCGGATGCTCGCTGCCGGTGAAGCCCGGGTTGATTCCCTTGACGATCGTCTTGCGGACGCTCGCCGCGCCGTCCGCGAGGGGTGTCCCGAGCATCGCCGTCCAGTTCCTGCCGCGGGCCTTGAGATCGAGCAGGAAGTCCTTGACCAGCGCGAAGTGCCGAGCCACGACGCGCGACTTGAACGAGCAGCCGCTGCCCAGCCGCTGGTTGAAGTAACACATCTGCTCCTGGGCGGTCCCACCCACCCGCAGCGTCCCCTGGCCGAGCGCGGCGAGCATGTTGAGCACCTTCTGGTTGCGCGGAGCCGCCGGCGCGGGCCAGGGCCTGGCGAAGCGGCGATGTGACTCCACGTCGATCGGGAAGTAGGACAGCATCGAGGGCAGGAGGTAGTAGGGGATCGAGACCCCGACGAAGTCGCTGTGGACGACCGGGGCGCCGCGCCCGGGGTGTGCGGTATCGACCCCGACGGTCACCGTCGCGGCGTGGCTCTCACCCGCCGTGGCGAGGGCGAGAGCCAGTACGGCCAGCACTGCTATGTAGCGCGAGTCAAACCTCCTCGCGCCGATCGTGACCTATCGAGGCCCACTCCGCAATAGAGTGGTTCTCGCTTGAGCCTCACTCGCCGCGCGTTCATCCAGTCGGCCGGGGCGTCCGCCGCGGCGGCGGGCGTGGCCCTCGGCTCGGGCGGAAGGGCTCTCGCGGGCGCCGGGAAAGCCGCCGGCCCGAACATCGTGGTGATCGTGATCGACTCCCTGCGGGCCGACCACGCCTACGGCGACCGTGCGCGAACGCCGAACCTGGACGCGCTCCTGCGCCGCGGTCTTCGCTTCGACCGCGCCTTCCCCGAGGCGATGCCCACCGTGCCCGCGCGCAACTCGCTGCTGAGCGGCCGGCGGATGTTCCCGTTCCGGGGCTGGCACGACTACCGGGGGCTCCCGAGGGCGCCGGGCTGGGCTCCCGATGCACACGGTCCGGCAGACCTTCACCAGCCGGTTGAGGGAGGCGGGCTACTGGACCGGGTACGTGACCGACAACCCCTTCCTCGGCTTCGCCGGGCCGTACGAGCGGCTCAGGCGCAGCTTCGACCTGTTCGTCCGCCACGGAGGTCAGCTGGGAACGGCCAGGCCTCCGTCGAGCGTGTCGGCCCGCGAGCTGAGGCACTGGCTGCACCCGGCGATCGACAACCCCGGCATCCGGGATCGCGTTCGCAAGTACCTCGCCAACGGCGGGTACGCCCAGGACGAGACCCGTTCCTTTGCCGCGCGCGTCTTCACGTCCGGAGTGGCGGCCCTGGAACGCGCCGCGGGCGAGGCGCCCTTCGCGCTGATCGTCGACACCTACGAGCCACACGAGCCATGGACCCCGCCGCGTCACTACATCCGTCAGTACGGCGACCCGGACTACAGGGGTCCCGAGCCCGCCATGCCGCGCTACAAGCGCGTGAGCAGCTGGCTCAACGACGGCAACCGCGAGCAGGTGCTCGGCCGGCTGCGCGCTCTGTACGCGGCCGAGGTGACCATGACCGACCGCTGGCTCGGCGTCTTCCTCGACCGCCTGACAGAGCTGGGCCTCGACCGCGAGACGATCATCGTCCTGGTCAGCGACCACGGCTTCCAGCTGGGCGAGCACGGCTGGACGGGGAAGATCTCCGTCGCCCTTCACCCGGTGCTGATCCGGGTCCCGTTCGTGATAGTGGACCCCGCCGGCCGGCGCGCCGGCGCGGCCACCGACTATTTCGCCTCACTGCACGACGTGGGCCCGACGCTGCTGTCCATGGCCGGCGTACCCACGCCAGAGCGCATGAGCGGCGTCGACCTGTCGGCCCTGCTGGCCGGGGTCAGGCCACCGGCGCGGCCGTACGCCTACGGCGGCTACGGCGAGAACCACTACCTGCGCACCGACCGCTGGGCCTACATCAACGACAACCGGATGCGCAACCCGCGCCTGTACGACCTCGACCGCGATCCGTCCGAGAGTCGCAACGTGGCCCGGGGCCACCCTGCGGTGCTCGACGAGCTGAGAGGGACGCTCGTGGAGCGGGCCGGCGGGCGGCCGCCCTTCTACGGCACCTGATCCCCTCGAGAACCGGGCTCAGCTGCGGCTCTTTGCCGCCTTGCGGCCGGCCGCGCTGCGGGCCTTGGTCTTGGCGCTCCGCGTCCGAGCGGCCTTTCGAGCACCGGCGCGACGATTGCCGCCCTCGGCGTGACGGCGGGCCTCCTTGACCGCCGACTCGAGCCGGTCGAGCGCATCGTTGGCGGACTTGGGTGTCCGCTTGCCCTCGGCCTCGAGCCGCGGCAGTGCTGACAGCTCCTTGGCCACGCTCTTGCGCACGCCGCCGGAGCGCATGTCCTTGTAGAGCTTCTTCTCAGTCTTCGCCATGGCCACCTGATGCCCGGCTCGGACCGGCTTTATCCATAAGTGCCACATATCCCCCGAACCGGGTTGGCGCGCCCGCCCGCGGGTAGCCGCGCAATTCGATCATCGAAGACTCCAACGGAGGAGCAGGGAAATGACGGAAGTGAGCACGGGCAATCCGCCCACAGCCACGAACGGTGAATCAACCGAGCAGGAAACCGGCGCGCAGGCCAAAGCCCAGGAGAAGGCCTCTGAGGTCGCGGGCCAGGCGCAGGACAAGGCCAAGGAGGCCGCCGGCCAGGCGCGGAACAAGGTGCGCGATCAGGTGGATCAGCGCTCCACCGAGGCCGGCGAGCGGGTCAGCGGTGCTGCAGGCGACGTGCGCTCCGTGGCCGACGAGCTTCGCAAGCAGGGTAAGGACGCTCCGGCGCGTTACGCCGAGCAGGCCGCCGACCGGGCCGAGCGCCTGGGCGGCTATCTCGAGAAGTCCGACGGCGACACCATCCTGCGTGACGTCGAGGAGTTCGGGCGCAAGCGGCCCTGGGCCGTCGTGGCCGGCGGTCTGGCACTGGGCTTCGCCGCCTCGCGCCTGCTGAAGGCCTCGTCCAGCGAGCGCTACCAGTCCTCGATCTCGGACCGCTCGCCCACGCGGCGTTCCCTCTCCGACCGGTCGGTCGAGACCGGTTCGGGGCAGGTGACGGGCGAGCTCGACTCCCGGTACAGCGATGGCGTCTAACGATCAGAGCGAGCTGAGGCAACGCCCGACGGGAGAGCTGCTCAAGGAGCTCTCCGATCAGACGACCTCGCTCGTCCGCCAGGAGATCGACCTGGCCAAGGCGGAGCTGACCGAAAAGGGCAAGACCGCCGGCGTGGGCGCGGGCATGTTCGGCGGCGCCGGCCTGATCGGCGTGTTCGCCCTGGCCGCGCTGACCACCGCCGTCATCGCCGCTCTGGAGCTGGTCATGCCGCTGTGGCTGGCCGCGCTGATCGTGGCGGTCGTCTATGCGGCGGTGGCCGGAGTGCTGGCACTGCGAGGCAAGAGCCAGATCAAGAAAGCGGTGCCGCCGGTGCCGGAACAGACACAAGAGAGTGTGAAGGAGGACGTGCAATGGGCGAAGACCCGCGCGAGATCAGGCAGGGCATAGAGCAGACCAGGACCGAGATGGGAGAGACCGTCGAGGCGCTGGGCTACAAGACCAACGTGACCGATCGAGCGAAGAACGCGGTGAGCGACCGGGTGGACAGCGTCCGCTCGAAGGTCTCGGGCTCGACCCCGGACAGCGGCGAGGTCAAGCAGGGCGCCAAGAAGGCGGCCGGCGTGGCTCAGGAGAACCCGCTGGGCTTGGCCCTGGGCGCAGTGGCGCTCGGCTTCGTCGCCGGGCTCGTGGTCCCCTCCACCTCGATCGAGGACGAGAAGATCGGCCCGATGGCCGACGATCTCAAGGAGAAGGCCAAGGAGACCGGGCAGGAGGCCGTGGAGCGGGGCAAGCAGGTGGCCCAGCAGGCGGCCGAGACCGCTCAGGAGGCGGGCCGCGAGCAGGCCGAGGAGCTGCGCGACAGCTCTCAGAGCCGGGCGCAGGAAGCCCGCGAGCAGGCCGGCACGAACGCCTGAGAGGACGGTTTGACGCAAGGAAGCCGGGACGCGCGACGCGTGCGCGTCCCGGCCTTCCACCCGGAACACCTGTTCGTGCGTCTCTAGACTCGGGTGTATGGGCAAGACCTGGGTGCTGGACACGGAGACGAAGGGAACGGGGGCCAACATGGTCCCCATCGAAAAGGTGCTCGAGCAGCCCTCGGAGAGTCCGGGCAAGCCGGGCCGCGAGCCCCGGAAGCGGCCTGCGGCCGCATCGCCCGACGGCACCCGCCGGCCGCGCCCGAGGACCCGCCGAGAGCCCGAGATCACCTCGACTCCGCTCCCGCCCGGTCATGTCCGTAAAAAGGCCACCGGCGAGATCGGCAAGGTCCTGGCGGTCGACCCGCAGGCCGGGACGGCCACCGTCAGATGGCTGAAGCGCGGAGCGGCCTCGACGGTTCCGCTGTCGGCCGTCGCGCGTCGCTGAGCCGGTCGAAATGGGTATGAGGGGGTCACCCAACCGAGGAGACTCCCGTGAAGCGCTTCGTCCGCCGCCCCTCCCCCGCAACGGTCCTGGCAAGCCTGGCTCTGTTCATCTCGCTCGGCGGCGTGTCCTATGGGGTGGCGACCAAGCAGATCGGCAGCGCCGGGATCCAGAACAACTCGGTCCAGAGCCGCGACCTGAGAGACGGCTCGGTGCTCGGTCGTGACATCACCAACAACACCGTCCAGAGCCGCGACCTCAAGGACAACGCGCTGCGCGGAGTGGACGTGAACGACCGCTCCCTGGGCGGCGCCGACCTGGCCGACAACACGCTCGGCGACCGTGAGATCAACGAGCCGCAGCTGGACGTGCAGGTCCTGGGCGGCATCGACGCCAGGAGCTACGTCAAGCGGGTGACGAGGGTGGAGACCAAGTCGGCCAACGACGCCACAGCGGTCAAGAGCGCCCCCGCGGCTCGCTGTCCGGGCCGCAAGCGGATCATCGGCGGCGGCGCTCGTGTGCTGGCCGGGGCTCCGGTGCCGGTCGCCCTCAGCGCCAACGGCCCGGCGGGCAAGACCTGGCAGGCGTCGGCCTACGCCACAGCGGCCACCGGAAACTGGCAGCTCGTGAACGTGGCCATCTGCGGCTGAGGAGTCAGCGCCGGCGGGCGTTCAGGGCGTCGGCGACCTCCACCACCCCGCTGCGCTCGTGGAAGTCCACGGCCACGAGGTTGGGCACCAGACGGCGGCGCCGCTGACAGCTCTCGAGGCGCCGGCGCAGGAAGCTGCCCGCGATGAGCTCGTTGCGGCGCACCGACGGCGGGAACGGCGGTATCCAGTGGTTGATCAGGTAGAGCGGACTGTCGGCGCCGCCGCGAGAGCGGCGACAGCGCAGCTGGCTCGGCCTGCTGGCGCCCAGCGGTGTGTCCTGCGCGAAGGAGAAGCCGTCCAGGTACCAAGGCTGGCTGCCGCCGTCCTCCTCGGCCAGAACGACCAGGCGGGTGTCGGCGGATACCAGCTCGCCCAGCGTGGGCAGCGGCTCGTCGCGGTCGAGCTGAGCCGCCTGCGCCAGCAGCCCCGTGCGCTCGAGCGCACGCTCCATCTCGGACACCGGCACGTAGGGCTCGACGAACAGAAGCACCACCTCGCTGGAGTTGGCGTCGAGGAAGTTCCTGAACAGCTCGAGCTGCTCGTCGAGCGGCTCCGATCCCAGCTCGCACAGCGTGTGGCACAAGTAGGGCCGCCGCTCACCCTCGGGGCGCCCCACCCCGGCCCGGCCCACCAGCCGGTCGGCCGTCCGCAGCGCCTCGGGGCTGAGCTCGCGCGCCACCTTGTTGCGCGACGAGTCCTCCCCCGCCAGATCCGTGCGCACGCGCCCGCTCTCGGCGTCCAGGGCGCCGTAGTGGACGTCGATCAGGAAGGCGCGGATGCCGTCGCGCAGCTGACGAGCAATGCCGAAGCGCTGGTTGGCGAACAGCCAGCCGGGCTCTTCGGCGGCGGCGTAGGAGTTGTGGGTGGCAGGGAACACCACCTCGTTCAGCCGCCGGTCGCACAGGGCCGGCGACCCGTTGCAGCCCTGCGCCGGCCGGCTCACCTCGACGGTCGCCGCCGGCGGAGGGGGCAGCACCACCGCGACCGCGATGACGGCCAACACCAGCACGGCGGCCGCCCCCGCGGCCACCAGCAGCGCGCTGCGCGTGCCGGGCTGCCCGGCGGTCCCGTCCGGCATCCGGCGTTGCCCGAGCTCGCCCACCCCGGCGAGCACGAGCAGCAGTCCGCCCAGGACCAGGGCAACCCGGCCCACAAGGCCCGGCTCTAGTAGCAGGCCGATGCCCAGTGCGATCAGCAGCGCCGCCCGAGCGACCCGCGCGCCCGGGCTGGGGGCAAGCACCCGCGAGAGTCCGCCGCGAGCGGCCGTCGCGAGGCGCTCGCTGCTCAACCCTCCCGAGGCGAGCGCCACCACCACCACTCCGGCTAGCGCCGCAAGAAGACCGGTCGTTCGCAGATCGGCGAACAGCGCCTCCCAGACCGCGGCCACGGCGTCGCGCTGGCGCTCCTCCTCGAGGTCGGCCGCCCCGGCCGCCTTCGACACCACGAACAGCCCCAGCGCGGTCACGACCGCGGCCACCAGCAGGCCCGCCACCGCCACCGCCGCACCGAGCAGAGTGACCGCCCGCCGGGCGCCACCGGCCAGCGCCGCGCAGGCCACCGCGCTCACGAGGGCCGCTACGGCCAGCGGCCACCACCAGCGGGCGAGATCGCTACTGCCGCGCGCTGCCCGGACCACGAAGTTGCGCGGGCTGAGCTCGATGACCTTCAGCTCGATCCGTTCGGGAATGGCGTCGGCCGCCCGCGGCGAGACGCTGCGCACCGATTGGCGCACCAGTCCCTCGCCGATCTCCAGGTCGAGCGCGAAACGAGCTTCACCGGCCACGAGCGAGCCGTGCGCCGCGCTCAGCGCACGCGTGAGGACTCGCTGGAACACGTCCGTCCCCGCCAGCGCCTCGGCCGTGGAGCTGATCAGCGGCCGCACCGCCAGCAGCTCTGGCGAGACGTTCTGAACGAGCCGGTCGACCACTCGGGTGGCCACCACCACGCGCACGTCCTCGTCCTCGAGCGCGGACGCCACCCGCTGGCTGAACGCCTCGCGGTCGACCAGCTCGTCGCGCGCGTAACCGGCCACGGCCGCGGCGGCCAGGAGCACCGCGGTGAGCCCGGCCAGGACAGCGCTCAGACGAGAGGCCATCGGCGCCGGCCGGTCGGCTCAGCCGTAGCTGTAGAGCCCGCGGCCGCTCTTTCGCCCCAGCAGCCCGGCCGCCACCAGGCGCTGCAGCAGCGGCGGCGGCGCGAACAGCTGCTCGCGGTGCTCTGCATAGAGGGTCTCCGACACGCTGAGCACAGTGTCCAGGCCGATCAGGTCGGAGAGGGCCAAGGGCCCCATGGGGTGGGCGCAGCCCTTGACCATTCCGGCGTCGATGTCCTCCGCGGACGCCAGGCCCTGCTCGAACATCCGGATGGCCGACAGGAGGTAGGGCACCAGCAGCGCGTTGACCGTGAAGCCCGCGCGGTCGGGCGCGATGATGGCCTCCTTGCCGAGGCGCTCCTCGCTGAAGCTCCGCGCCCGGTCCACCGTCTCGGCGGCCGTGAGCAGGGAGGGGATCACCTCCACCAGCGACATCACGGGCACCGGATTGAAGAAGTGCAGCCCGAGCACGCGCTCGCCGCCCGCCCCCGCCACCGCGGCCAGCTCGACGATCGGGATCGACGACGTGTTGGAGGCGAGGATCGCCTGCTCGTCCTCCACCAGCTCGGCGAGCCGGGAGAAGATGCCGAGCTTGAGCTCCTTGTCCTCGGCCACCGCCTCGATCACCAGCTGGCGGTCGGCGAGGCGCTCGAGCTCCGCGGCCGTGGTCAGCAGATCAAGCGCGTCCTCCGCGCCGGCGGCGTCGAGCTTGCCGCGCTCGACGCCGCGCTTCACCGAGGATTCGATGCGAGCGCGGGCGCTCTCGGCTGCTGCGTCGTCGGCCTCCACGACCAGGACTTCGAGGCCGGCGCGGGCACACACCTCGGCGATGCCGGAGCCCATGGTGCCGCCGCCGACGACCCCCACTCGCTCGATGCTCACCGGAAGGCCTGGATGCCCGTGAGCGCCGAGCCGATGACCAGCGAGTGCACGTCGGCGGTGCCCTCGTAGGTCACCACCGACTCGAGGTTGTTCATGTGGCGGATCACGGGGTACTCGAGCGTGACTCCGTTGGCGCCCAGCACCTGACGGGCGGTGCGGGCCACATCGAGAGCGGCGTTGACGTTGCCGAGCTTGCCCATGCTCACGTGCTCGGGCCGCAGCGTGCCGGCGTCCTTCATCCGGCCGAGGTGAAGCGCCAGCAGCGTGGCCCGGTTGACCTCGAGAGCCATGTTCGCGAGCTTCTGCTGCACGAGCTGGAACGAGGCGATCGGGCGGTCGAACTGGATGCGCTCACCGGAGTACTCGAGCGCGGCGGAGAAGCAGGCCCGAGCGGCGCCCGCGGCGCCCCAGACGATCCCGTAGCGTGCCTCGTTCAGGCAGGACAGCGGGCCGCGCAAGGACTCGGCCTCCGGCAGCAGCGCGGCGGCGGGCAGGCGCACGTCGTCGAGCAGCAGCTCGGAGGTCACCGACGCGCGCAGCGAGAGCTTGCCGTGGATGTCCTGGGTGGTGAAGCCCGGCGTGCCGCGCGGCACCAGGAAGCCGCGCAGGCCCTCGTCCGTGGTGGCCCAGACCACCGCAACATCGGCCACCGAGCCGTTGGTGATCCACATCTTCTGCCCGTTGACGATCCAATCGTCCCCGTCGCGCCGGGCGTGCGTGCGCATGGAGCCGGGGTCGGAGCCGGAGTCGGGCTCGGTCAGGCCGAAGCAGCCGACGGCTTCTCCGGCCGCCATCCGCGGGAGCCACTCCTCCTTCTGCTCCTCCGAGCCCCAGCGGTGAATGGCGAACATGGCGAGGGAGCCCTGGACCGAGACCAGGCTGCGCACGCCGCTGTCCCCCGCCTCGAGCTCCATGCAGGCGAGCCCGTACGCGGTGGCGCTGGCCCCCGCGCAGCCGTAGCCCTCGAGGTGCATGCCCAGCAGGCCGAGCTCGCCGAGCTCGCGGACGAGCTCCGGCGGGACGCGTCCCTCCTCGAACCACTCCCCAACGTGCGGGGTCACGCGGTCGGCCACGAAGGCACGGACGGTGTCGCGGATGAGCTTCTCCTCGTCGCTGAGGAGAGCGTCCACGGCGAGGAAGTCCTCGGGCCGGGTCTTCCTGGCTTCGGCTGCGGTCACGGACATGGCGCTCCTGGCAATCGGTGGTCACGGCTTGTGCTCGGCCGGGTAAGACTAGGCGTCATGGGGCACCTTCTCGACCGGCACGCCGCCACGGTGCTCGGCACCGGGGTGGCCACCGCCGCCGCCGTCGCCGTGACCGACCGGGAGCGCACGCTGACCGCGCGTTCCTACGCCGCCTCCGACGACGTGCTCTGGCCGATCGCCTCGGTGGGCAAGGCGTTCGCCGCCGTGATCGCTCTGCAGCTGGCCGAGGAGGGCGCGCTCGATCTGCACGCTCCGGTGCGGAAGGCGTTGCCGTGGTTCTCGGTGCGCGGCGGGCATCGCCCGATCAGCCTGCACCACCTCCTGACCCACACGTCCGGGCTGATCGAGAGCTCCGACCGCGCGCCCGCATCGACCTACGACGTCCTCGCCCTGGCGGACACGGAGACGGGCTTCTCCCCCGGCGAGCACCGGCATTACTCCAACGTCGGCTACCGCGCCGTGGGTGTCGCGCTCGAGACGGTCAGCGGCCGGCCATACGGCGACCTCGTCCAGGAGCGCGTGCTCGACCGCCTGGGCCTGCGGAACTCGGCTCCGGTCATGACGCACGCGATCCGGGACCGGGTGCCGCCGGGACACGTCCCGCGCTTCGACGACCGCCCGTGGCGGCCCGAGCACGGGCTCGTTCCCGCCCCCTGGGTCGAGTCGGCCGAGGCCGACGGCTGCTCATGCTGCACGGTGGAGGAGCTGGCCGGCTTCGCGAGAGCACTGTGGCGTGAGGACGAGGCCCTGCTCTCGCCGGGCTCGTTCAGGGCGATGAAGACTCCGTGGCCGCCGGACGAGAACTTCCCCTATGGCTACGGCCTCGAGCTCGAGCCCGGGGGATTCGGGCACGGCGGTGACATGCTGGGGTACGTCTGTCACCTCCGGGTCGACGTCGAGTCCGGGCTCGGCGTGGTGGCCTGTGCCAACGGCTTCGCCGGCGCCTGGTGGCTCGCCGAGGGCGCGCTTGCCCTGTGGACCGGTGACCAGCCGCCGGACCCCGCGGTCGACGCCGACGAGCCGCTGCGCGACGACGGGAGCGGAGACGAGGAGCTGCGGTGCTGCGTGGGCCGGTACCGCGCCCAAAATCCCTGGCTGCCGACCTTCGCCGTGGCGGCGCGCGACGGGGCGCTGGTATACGGCGCGGACTGGCTCGACGGCAGCGAGCGCCGGCCGCTGATCGAGCTCGAGCCCCGGCTGTTTCGGCTGGGTGAGAAGCCCTGGACACCGGAGCGCCTGCGATTCGACACGCTGGTCGACGGCGTCTGTTGGCGCGCGATCCTCTCCGGCACGCCCTACTACCGGGCGTTCACCCCGGTCAATCCGGACGGCTAGGAGCGTCTCATTCGCATGACCGAAGACGAGAAGCAGATCCGGATGCTGATCGAGAGCTGGGTGGAGGCGGTTCACCAGGGGGACATGGACACCGTGCTCGCCGGCCACTCCGACGAGATCGTGATGTTCGACGTCCCGCCGCCATACGAGGGCGTGCGCGGCATCGACAGCTACCGCGAGAGCTGGCCGCCGTTCTTCGAGTGGCAGGCGCAGGGCGCCGTGTTCGAACTCGACTCCCTGGAGGTGACGGCGGGCGACGACGTGGCCTTCGCCCACGCCCTGCTGCGCTGCGGAAAGCCCGAGGAGCTCACCGCGAACCCGGAGAACCGGCTACGGCTGACGCTCGGGCTGCGCCGGCGGAGCGGCGGCTGGATCGTGGAGCACGAGCATCACTCGTTCCCCGATGTCAGCTGACCGAATGCGTCCTCCCGGTTCATGAAGCCCTGCCCGCGGATGGCCTTGCCGTCCCTGATGGTCCAGACCTGAAAGACGTCCCAGCTGGTCTCCGCCGTGCTCTGCTTGCCACGCCCGCTCATGGTCATGGCGACCACCACCCTCCCGTCCTCGCCCTCGACCACCTCGTGGACGTCCAGCCGAGCCTCCTCGAACCCCTCCCAGAATCGCCGCACGAAGGCTTCGAAGCGCTCGGTGCCGCGATAGGTGCCGCTCAGGTCGGGAATCGTTCCCGCGGTGACGTACTCGAACTCGGGGGCCACGTCGGCCAGCGTCCCCTCGAGGTCGCCCCGGTTGAAGGCAGCGGCCGCCCGATGCACGATCTCGGTGTTGGACATCGGTCAAGTATCGCGCTGCGCGGCCGCAACGGCTCGTGCCTGGCCGGCGTCCATCCACAGCTCCCAACGGCCGGAGCCCGACTGGCGCTCGCTGTGGAAGCGGTAGGGGCGCCGTCCGCCGAACTCGGCGATGCGCACCCGAGCGACGCCGCCGAGCACCGAGGCGATCCGGCGGTGCGGCCACCCCAGTGCGTCCTCGATCTGCGGGAAGGTCCGGGGGCTTCCGGGTGTGCGGGCCAGCTCGTCGAGCAGTTCCCGCATCAGCGGGGTGCAGCGGTCATGAAATCGGGCGATCTCGCCGGCGTCGTCCATCGCGTTCTCGGGCGCGTGCTGAGCGATGGCCTGATTCTCAGGCAGCCAGCGGCGAAGCGGGCTCGATGAGCAGCTCGCCGGTGGACAGCCGCTCGGGCGGGCTCCCGTCCGGCGAGGCCGCCTCGAGCGCGCGCAGCAGATCGATGGCCGTGGAGCGCACCCCCACGACGATCTCGGCCACGCCCAGGTCGCGGTCGGCCTCGAAGCTCTCCGCTGCCCGGGCGGCGGCCCGCGCGGCCAGCCGGCTCACCTCCGAGCCTTCCGGCTCGGTGTGGTCGATCTCGGCGGCCAGCGTCCAGACCGTCTGCCCGAGATCGTGCACCGCGTCGGCCAGGCCCTCCGGGGGCGAGCCGCCGTTGCGCAGGAAGCGCAGGGAGTGCCTGGTGAGCATGCGGGTGTTGCGCACGGCCAGGTCGATGTGCGGGGCGCTGCCGGCGTAGCGGTTGAGGTCGCTCAGGGAGGAGCGGCGACCGGGCGAGAAGCGCGCGGTCTCGCGGCCCAGCACCAGCGCGTCGTCGAAGGCCCTGACCGCGTCGTCGAGCCCGCGGGCGTCCTCGAGGGCGGCCAGCGCGCGCACCTCATCGCGCTCGGCCAGGGCCGAGGAGACGTCCTGCAGGGTGCGGCCCAGGCGGCCGAACACCTCGTGGACCGAGCGACCGACCAGCAGCACCGGGTTGAGCGGGAACGCCAGTGCGCTGATGGCGAGCGCCACGCCTCCTCCCACCAGCGCCTCGATGAGGCGGGTGGGCGGCAGCGCGGAGCCGCTCGGCTCGAGCACCACGAGCAGCAGGGCCGAGACCGCGGCCTCGGTCACGAGCACGGGACCGCCGCCGAGGGCCACGGCGACCGTCATGGCCAGGATCACCATCACGCCGAGCTGGAGCGGCCCGGAGCCGATCGCCATCACGAGCAGGTCGGCGAGGCCGATGCCGAGCACCACGCCGCCGATCAGCTCGATCGCGCGCTCACGGCGCTGGCCGTAGGTCGCTCCGATGGCGATCACCGCGGCGATCGCGGCGAACACCGGCCGCTCGCCGGGCAGGATCAGCTTGGTGAGGTACCAGGCGGCCACCACCGCCAGGGCGGTCTGCAGGATCGGCCAGGCCCGCGCGCGGAGGCGCAGCATCGCCTGACGTGTCCGGTTGTGGGAAAGGGAAAGGCTCTTCATGGATCGCTCGGTTTCGGGCGCAGGGGTACCTGCTCGGGGACTGCCGGACCCGGCTGCCTGACAACGGTGGCGCCCCTCCCTCGGTGGCGCCGCGCAGCGGGTCCCTAGTGAATGTAGCGGCCGGCGCGCCGCCAGTTACAGCTGGGAGACAGGTTTCACGAAGGCTTTAGGCGGACCGGTGGCGCAGCTGTCCCGCGAGCCCCTTGAGCACCTGCGGAAGATCGCCGCGGGCGTTGTCGAGAGCCGCGTCCAGGGCGTCGTCGGCCTGCTGCCCGTGAAGGCCCCCGCCGTGCCCCATCAGGAGATGCCCGGGCCGGTACCCGCGGAGGCTGCTCGGCGGAAAGGCCCGCAGGAAGATGTGCACGCCCACCGCTCGCCGTCCGCCGGTGTAGGGCGGCACCGAGCCCACCACCTCGGCCACCACCAGCGCGCGCTGGTCGGGCCACCACAGGGCGCTCTCCTGCCAGAGCGGAACCCGCACGGCCGGGATGGCCTCGAAGGGAGTCCCCGGGAGCACGTCCGGGACCTTCACGTGCAGGACGCCGAGGCGCTCGGCCAGCTCCGCGCAGTCGCGGTTGTGGCGGTCGAGCAGCTGCACCACCGCCGCCGGCTCGCCCAGCGCGGTGGCGCGCTCGATCGCCTCGGGCACGTCCACCGGGTCGATCAGCCACACCCGACCGTCGGCGGCGAGCGCGTGGGAGGTGCGCTCGAGCGGCTCGTCCATGACCCAGGAGAAGCCGAACTCGTACTCGTCCCAGGTCTTCACTGCCATGGGGCTACCGGCCGGCGTCCACGAGCTCGGGCACGGTCACGAAGCGGTAGCCCTCGGCGGTGAACCGCTCGAGCGTCTCCCGCGTGGCCTCGATCGAACGGGAGCGGTCCGCAGCCGGCTCGAGGTTGCAGCCGTCGTGCAGGAGGATCACGTCGCCCTCGCCCGCCTTGGCGGCCTTGGCGGCGATCTTCTTCTCGCTCCACCAGTTGGCCTTGCGCCAGTCGAAGCACGTGATCGACCAGGTCACGGGGACATAGCCCTCCTCGCGCATGGTCCGCAGCGTCGCCGGACGGCGGCGGCCGTAGGGCGGCCGCATCATGGCCTGCCCGTCGTGCTCGGTGAAGCTGACGCCGGAGGTCTCCACGGCCGCCCGGCAGCGAGCCAGCTCCTCGCGCACCCCGCCCGTGCTCAGCAGCGGCATCGTGGGATGGGTGAACGTGTGATTGCCGATCGCGTGCCCCGCGGCCACCAGCTCGCGGATCAGCGCCGGCTCGCGCTCGGCCCATTTCCCGATGAGGAAGAAGGTCGCGTGGGCGTCGAAGCGCTGCAGCAGCTCCATCAGCAGCGGCGTCTGCTCGGGGTTCGGCCCGTCGTCGTAGGTGAGCGCGATCTTCTTGCCCGCGCTCGGCACCCGGCAGATCGTGGCTCCGTACAGCTGAGAGGTCGGGACCTGCACGTGGTAATAGCCGAATCCGGCCCCGGCCAAGCCGAGTCCAGCGCCGACACCGGCAGCTCGCTTCATTTCTTCACCCTCCTGCGCGCCGTGCGGCGCAATTTGCGGCGCGTGCGCCGGTCCTGACTCGCGGCGGTGGCCGCGGTCTCCTCGATGGTCTGCAGGGTGGCGGAGTTGCCGTCCTGCTTGTACTGGCCCAGGGCCTCGTCGAATTCGTCGAGGCGGCCGATGAACGTGCTCAGCACCTCCGCCGTCACCTCGGTGGCGCACATCCCGAAGCGGTCGCGCTCGAGATAGCGGGCGTTCATCAGCTGCTCGAACTGGCCGTGCAGCGGCACCGCCAGAGTTGGCTTGCCCATGTAGACCGCCTCGCTGAGCAGGGAGAAGCCCCCGCCCGCCACCACCGCGCGGGCGGTGCGCAGGTCTTCCACGAAGCCTTCGTTCGAGCGCGGGCGGAACTCCAGGTTGCCGTCCACGGTGTCCTCGGCCGGGCCACCCCTCATCCCGTAGACCAGGCAGCGCATGCCGCTCGAGCGCAGCGCCTCGATCAGCTGCGGGTCGCCGCTCGAGTACACCACCAGGTGATCACCGTCCACGACTTCGGCCGCCTCGATCTCGGGGCGCACGATCGGCGCGATCAGCGTGGTGCGCCCGCGGACGATCGGGGCGTCGAAGAAGGTCAGGACGAGGTAGTCGCCCGCGGTGGGGACCATGGCGCGGGTCACCGCGCGGGCCATGGCGAAGTCGGCGTGCTCGGCCCCGATGATCTCCTTGTCGTGCTTGCAGCGGTCGATCATGTGGATGTTGTCCACGCACACCAGCGGGGTCTTGCTCAGACGGGCGTAGAGGCCCGCCAGCGGCTCGAAGTCCGTGATCACCGCGTCGGGCTGCCACTCGTCCACCAGTCCCAGCCAGTGGCGCACGGTCTCGGGCATCTGTTTCGGGCCGAGGGTCAGGTTCTGGCGCACCGTGGCCCAGCGGCGGATCTCGCCCTCCTCCATCGCGAAGCTCGGGCCCATGATCTCGTCCACGCGCGGGAGCCTGTCCTTCAGGTAGTTGAAGGCGGCGCCGGAGGCCACTACGCGAACGTCGTGCTCTCGGCCGAGCAGGGAGTTGATCACCACCTGCGAGCGCGTGGCGTGGCCCATGCCCTCGCCGTTGACCCCGTACAGGACACGCATCGTGGCGGCAGATGGTCCCAGGTTCGTCAAGACGGCGGTGCGCGTGGGCGCTAACCCGCGAGGGCCAACTGGCGTGATTGCGCCAGCAGCCGGCCGTCGCGGCTGAACAGCTCAGCGTCCTCCTCGAGCAAGCCGTCGCGCGCGAGACGGGTGGCGTAGCGGCCGAGCACCCAGTCGCGCGCCAGCGGCAGCGGCGCGCGCACGTGGACGGTGAGCTCGAGCGTGGGTACGGCCAAAGGGCCGTCCGCCACCACGAAGGCCGCCGGGAACCACGAGTCGCACAGCGCCACCAGCGCCGCCGCATCGAGCGGTCGCTCGTCGCGAAAGCGCAGCCAGCCGCCGGTGAGCGCCGCATCCCCGCCGGAGAAGAACGTGCCGCCGATGGCCGGGCGGAAGTCGAACTCGCGCCCGAACGGTGGCGCCTCCGGGCGGTCGGGCAGCGAATCGATCTCCTCCGGTGCTGGCGTCTCGGGGGCCCGCGCGTGGTCGAGCTCCAGGCCGTCGCGATCGTCCGCGAAGACCGCCAGCGCGCTTGCGCGCATCTTCGGACCCTGGCGCAGCTCGGCCCGCAGGAAGCTGACCGTGCGGCCGTGGCGGTCGACCTTCACCTCCACCTCGGCCGGTCCCTCGACGGGAGCACGCAGGTAGTGAACCGTGAGCGAGCGCAGCGGGCGCGCCTGCCCCGCATCGATCTGGGCCTCCATCGCACGCGTCAGGATCGCGGCCACATACCCGCCGTTGGGCCCGGCCACGACCCACCAGTCCGGCCTGATCTCACAGCTGAAGCTTCCGTCGCCGAGGGCGGTGACCGCCGTGTCGTGTTCGAAGTCGCCCATCGGGGCGGGCAACACTAGCCACGGGCCGCAACGGCAATACTCCCGGGCCGTGGAGGCCACCAGCACCCGTCGGCCGCGCCGGATGACGGTCATGCGCACGGGCGACCGCGTGTCGCCGCTCGAGCTGTTCTTCGACCTCGTGTTCGTGCTGGCCCTCACCCAGTGCACCGCGCTCATGGCCGACAACCCCACGTGGGAGGGGCTGGCCCAGGGACTGCTCGTGCTCGGCGTGATGTGGTGGGCCTGGGTGGGCTACTCGTGGCTCACCAGCGTGGTCGATCCCGAGGAGGGCATCGTCCGCTTCGCGATCCTCGCGGCGATGGCCGCGGCGCTGGTGGTGTCGCTCTGCATTCCGGAGGCCTTCGGCGATCTCGGGCTGCTGTTCGCGGGGGCCTACGCGGTGCTGAGGTACAGCCACATCGTCCTGTTCATGGTGGCCAGCCGTGACGATCCGGCGCTGCGGCGCTCCACGCTCGGTCTGGCCATCGGCACGACCGTCGGGGTCGGCCTGCTGGTGGCGGCCTCGTTCGCCGACGGCTGGCTGCAGGGAGGGCTGTGGGCGCTCGCGATCGTGCTCGACGCCGGCGAGCCGTACGTGTTCGGATCCGAGGGCTGGAAGCTCTCGCCCGGGCACTTCGCCGAGCGCCACGGGCTAATCGTGATCATCGCCCTGGGCGAGTCGATCGTGGCGATAGGCATCGGGGCCGAGGAGGGTGTCGACGCCGGCGTGGTGGTCGCCGCGGTCCTGGGGACGGCGGTGGCCTTCGCGCTGTGGCGGCTGTATTTCGACATCGTGGCGCTGGTGGCCGAACGCCGGCTCGAGAACGCCGAGAAGGGCAAGGAGCAGAACGAGATCGCCCGCGACTCGTTCTCCTACCTGCACCTCCCCATGGTGGCCGGCATCGTGCTGGTGGCCCTGGGCTTCAAGAAGACGCTCGAGCACGTGGACGACCCGCTCAAGCTGGTGCCGGCGGTGGCGCTTCTGGGTGGCGTGGCGCTGTACCTGCTGGCGCACACGGCCTTTCGCTGGCGCAACGTCCACCGCTTCAGCTGGCAGCGCCTGCTGGCGGCCGCGATCCTCGTCGCGCTCATCCCGGTGGCGGTGGAGATCCCCGCGCTCGGGACGCTTGCGATGGTCACCGCCGTGCTGGCGGCGCTGATCGCCTACGAGACGATCGCCTTCAGAGAGCTGCGCGAGCGCCTGCGCACCCGGCTGCTCGAGGACGAGGGGGCGCACTGATGAACGCCGTGCTGCGTCCCCTGGTCGCCCTGTGCGCGGCGGCGATCGTGGCCCTGGCCGCGGCGGGCCCGGCCGCGGCCGAGACAGTCTGGCTGTGCAAGCCGGGCCTCGCGAACAACCCGTGCACCCCCAACCTGCGCACGACCGTCCTCTCGCCCACCGAGACCCGGCTTGCCACCGTCGGCTTCCAGCGTGCCCGCCGCCCGCGCTACGACTGCTTCTACGTCTACCCCACCGTCAGCTCCCAGCCGGGACTTCAGGCCGACAAGAGCATCGACCCCGAGCTGCGCTCGATCGCGCTCTACCAGGCGGCGCGCTACTCCGCGGGCTGCCGGGTCTACGCCCCGGTGTACCGGCAGCTGACCCTCAGCGGCATCCGTAACCCGGCCACAACCGACGCCGACCGCGAACGCGCGTACTCCGACGTGCGCGAGGCGTGGCGCACCTACCTGCGCCGGCACAACGACGGGCGGGGCGTCGTCCTCCTCGGCCACTCGCAGGGCACCTACATGCTCAGCGAGCTGGTCAAGCGCGAGATCGACCCGGTGCGGCGCGCGCGCCGGCGGCTCATCTCCGCAGTGCTGCTGGGGGGCAACGTCACCGTGGCCCGCGGCCGCGACAGGGGCGGCCACTTCCGCAACGTCAGGGCGTGCCGCTCAGCCGGGCAGGCGGGTTGCGTGGTCGCCTTCTCGGCCTTCAACGGGCCGGTCCCGTCCGACGCCATCTTCGGCAGGGCCGAGAGCGACCGCCGCGAGGTGCTCTGCACCAACCCGGCGGCCCTGGAGGGCGGCTCGGGCCGGCTCGAGCTGGTGATCCCCACCGAGCCCTTCGCCCCGGGGGCGATCGCCACGCTCACCGAGCTGGCCGCGGGGGGACCGCTGCCGGTGGCCTCCACGCCCTGGATCACCGTGCCCGGCCTCACGCGGGCGCGTTGCTCGAGGGCGCGCGGCGCCAACGTGCTCCAGGTCACGCCCGCTCCCGGCGCGCGGCGCTTCCGGCCGGTGCCCGACTCGAGCTGGGGGCTCCACCTGATCGACGGCAACGTCGCCCTGGGAACACTCACGCGGCTGGTGGCCCGACAGGCGCGCGCGTGGCTGAGTCGAGCAGCGCGCTGACCGATCAGCGCGCCCACTCGCGGGCATCCTCCGCCCAGCCCCAGCGGGTCCGGAGCCCGGGCGATCGCGCGCTCGGCGGACTCGGGGAAGTGCCGGTCCACGGCCGCGTCGAGCAGCGCGAGCTGCTCCGCCAGCTGAGGCCGCCGGACCTCGGGCGCAGACCGCAGCAGCGACTCGAGCAGTGCCCGCATCCGGCGGGTCACCTGCGGCGCGCCGGCTCCGTAGTGCCGGATCTCGGTCAGGGCGAGCGTGAGCAGCTCGTTCCAGCCCGCGGTGGGCATCAGCAGCCGTACCGTCCCCTCGTCGTCGACGACGGCCGATCCCTCGAGCCGCCGCCGGGCCAGGCGCAGCAGCAGGCCCTCCTCGCCGTCCATGCACTCGACCGCCGTGGTCGGGTCGTTGACCGCCGGTGAGAGAGCCCGGCAGGCCACGTCCACCATCGCCCTCAGCGCGAAGGCCGGATCCTGGGTGATGGTCCGGCCGTCGGAGAACAGCGCGCAGCTGCCCAGCTCGGCCTCGTCGATCGAGCCCTCGCCGTGCACCAGGAAGAGGGGCGCCCCCGTGTGCACGTAGCCACCCACCGGCAGGGCCACCTCCACCACCACACCGGCTGCGGCGGCCACCCTCACGGCATGGGCGCGGTCGACGGCGGCCAGCACCGCTGCCGGCTCGGTGTGCCTCACCACCGCGGCGACCGACTCGTCGGACATCTCCACCTCGTCCACGTCCGCGTCGAGCTCGAACGGGTAGACGTCGTCGATCGCCAGATGCGCCCGTTCCGCCAGCTGGGCGTAGATCCGGCGCGGCCGCAGCAGATCGAGCAGCCGGGCGATGAAGCGAAACAGGGCGAGCAGCGCCACCGCCATCAGCACCAGCGCGACTAGCACGGTGAGGTCCGGCTCCACCCGGGTGTCGTCCGTGCCGATCGGGCCCACGGCCACGAGGGCGTACAGCCCGGGCGCCACGAACAGGCCCAGAGCGTGCTTGACCACCCGGTCGCGGCGGAACGCGAGCACCAGCCGCGGCGAGTACTGGCCGGCGCCGAACTGGATCACGAGCACCGCGATCGACACCACCAGCCCGGCGAAGGTGATCATCCCGGTGGCGACGGCCTCGAGTATCGAACGAGCGCTGTCGGCATCGAGGTCGAGGACGGTTCCGCTGCCGCGGGCACGGTCGATCTCAGGAACCACGATCCCCAGCACGGCCGCCGCCCAGCAGATAGCAGCCCGGGATCAGGGTCAGGCTGCGGGCCACCGCCTCGTGCAGGAGCAGCCGCCGGCGCCACCGGCGCGAGCGCTCGCCGGGCGAGAGTCCACGGACGATCACAGTCAGGGGCGCACGCTCGACCTTGCGGTCCATCCCGGAGCAGCCTACGTTCGGCTCCGGATACGGTTGCCCGGTGCGTCGGCGGTTAGCATCAGCCTTCCCCGTCGCCCAGGAGGCAATAGAAATGGATGCGGCCCGCCTGAAGGAGATCCCGTTGTTCGAGTCGCTCTCGTCCAGGGAGCTGCGTGAGGTGGCCCAGAGGGCGGACGAGATCGATCTGGCGGAGGGCCAGGAGCTGGTGCGCCAGGGCGAGTTCGCCTACGAGTTCTTCGTCCTGCTCGAGGGCTCGGCCGAGGTGATACGCGACGGAGACTGCATCGCCGTTCTCGGGGCCGGCGACTTCCTCGGCGAGATGGGCATCGTGTCCGGCTCGGAGCGCAACGCGACGGTGAACGCGACCTCCCCCGTACGCGCGGTCGTGATGACCGAACAGGATTTTCGCGGCGTGGCCGCCTCGCTCCCGGACGTGGCCGCCCGCATCCGCGCGGCGGTGGACCGGCGAGCCAAGACACTCGCCGCACCGGCTTCGGACTGACGCGCGTGGGCCGTCGCAGCCGGCGGCGGGAGAAGCAGGGACGACCGCGCCCGGCTGGACCCGTCGCGTCCACCGACTACGCCGACGCCGACGGCAACGTGCTCACGCTCCGCGACGAGCTGAGCGAGGGGACGCAGCGCCAGCTCGAGTCCCTCGACGCCCGGCCGGCGGCCTCCGCGGAGGATCGCTGGCAGCGCCGCGTGGAGTTCCTCTTCGAGCGCCTGGCGGTGCGCTGGGTGCTGGCCGGCCTCCCGCTCGAGAGCCAGAAGGAGCTGCTCGGCCGCTATCGCATGGCGAGCACGGACGAGCGGCGCTGGGTGCGCGAGACGATCGACCGGCACCTGAGCCGCTAGCGGGCGCCGAGCACCGGCTCCGGCGGGGCGAGGCCGGCCGCCCGGCGAGCGTCACCCGTGGCGGAGGTCACCAGGCTCACCGCCCCTCGGATCGCCGACCCGATCGCCACGAGCGCCGCCGGAGTCTCCACGTTGAGCTCCGGGCGCGGCTCGGGCTCGGGTTCGGGTTCGGGGGCCGCCGGTGGCACGCCGTCACCGCGCGGTGCCGGGATGCCGGTCAGGTCCCCGCCCCCTGCGCCGCCGCAGCCGCGCACCGCCTGGGCCAGCAGCCGCCCGCGCAGGGCGTAGCCCTCCGGACGAGCGTGCACGCCGTCCTCGTAGAGGATCCCCGGTGTGCTCGTGGCCACTCCGTACCAGTCCACGAGCTGCACCCCCGCGTTGTCGAGCGCAAAGCGCTCGATCGCCGCGTTCATCCCGTCCACGCTCACACCGTTGTAGGGCGGGCGGAGGATGGTGGCCACCACCAGGCAGCGATCGCCGGCGGCCTGGCGCGCGGAGTTCATCGCCGAGACGAGAGCGCCGGGGTTCGTGGGGTCGTCGTTGGTGCCCAGATCGAACACCACCACCGTGTGATCCGCTCGCAGGCGCCCCTGTAGGGCCGCCAGCCCGTCGGCGCTGCCGCGGCTCTGGCGGCTGTCGATCTCCACCGAGGCGGCGCGAAGCTCCTGCTCGAGGTAGGGACCCGTGCCCACCTGAAGGCTGTCACCCACCACCAGGACGCTCTGCGCGGCGGCCTGTGCGGGGGAAGGAAGGCTGAATGCGAGAAGCACGGCCGCCGCGACAGACAGAATCCCGGGCGTGAGCTTCCCCACCATCGAGTTCGCGGTCTTTTTCGTGATCGTGTTCATCCTGTCCTGGGCGCTCATGCCCCACCCCAGAGCATGGCGGCCGTTCATCCTGGTCGCGTCGTATTTCTTCTACGGCTGGGTGGACTGGCGCTGGGTTCTGCTTCTGATCGCCTCGAGCGTCGTGAACACCTTCGCAGCCCGGGTGATCTCCACCGCGCCGTCCCAGGTCACGAAAAAGCGTGCGCTGGTGGCCGCGATCGTGTTCGACCTCGGGCTGCTGGGCACCTTCAAGTACTTCGGCTTCTTCATCGACGAGTCGAACGCCTTCCTTGACTCCCTGGGACTGGGCTCGCCGCTCCCGATCGTCCAGATCGTGCTGCCGATCGGCATCTCCTTCTTCACCTTCCAGGCGATCTCCTACGTGGTCGACGTCTACCGGGGCGAGACGCGGGCCTCCTCGCTGATGGACGTGGCCATCCTCCAGGCGTTCTTCCCCCATCTGGTGGCCGGGCCGATCGTGCGCGCCAACGAGCTCCTGCCCCAGCTGCGCGAGCCACGTGATCCGCGGACGGTGTTGGCGGGTCCCGGGCTGTTCCTGATCGCCGGCGGTCTGATCAAGAAGACCGTCGTGGCCGACGAGCTGGCCCGCAACGTCGTTGATCCCGTCTACAACGACCCCTCGAGCTTCTCGGGCGGCGAGATCCTGCTGGCCTTCTACGCCTTCGCCGCCCAGATCTACTGCGACTTCTCGGGTTACACCGACATGGCGATCGGCCTCGCACTGCTGCTCGGCTTCCAGCTCCCCCAGAACTTCAACCGGCCCTACATGGCCCTGTCGCTCCAGGACTTCTGGCGGCGTTGGCACATCACGTTGTCCCGCTGGCTGCGCGACTACCTCTACATACCGCTGGGGGGCAACCGCAAGGGCGAGGCCACCACGTACCGCAACCTGATGCTCACGATGCTGCTCGGCGGGCTCTGGCACGGCGCGTCGTGGACCTTCGTGATCTGGGGCGGCATCCACGGCGGGGCGCTGTCGGTCGAGCGCTGGGGGCGCGGGAACCTTCCCGGCTTTCGCCTGCCCGCGCCGGTGGCCTGGTTCGTGACCTTCCACGTGGTGTGTATCGCGTGGGTGTTCTTCCGCGCCCCCAACCTCGACATCGCCTTCGAGATCCTGGGCGGGATAGGGCTTGCAGGCCCCTCGCCGCTGGTCACCTTCTCTATGGTTTTCCTGGTGGTGGCCGCGATCGCGGTCCAGGCGTTCCCGGCGGGCTGGTGGCGCCGTGCGGAGGCCTGGGTCGTGGCCCGGCCCGTGGCCGCGCAGGGCATCGCCTTCGGAGCACTCCTCGTCGTGGCCGACGCCGCGGTGGGCCAGCAGGGCGTGGCGCCGTTCATCTACTTCCAGTTCTGAGCCATGGATTCCGAGCCAAACCGAAGACTCACGATGCCCGCCGGCCGGGTCCTGGCCGTGGTTCTCATTGCGCTCGGGATCGCCACGCTGTTCAACTCCGAGGCCATCGTCAGAGCCGGCGAGGGCATGAAGGAGGGCACCACGCGGGACATCGTTCTGTCCGTGGGGCGCCCGGTCGACGACGTCGCCGGCTTCGTGGGCCTGCATCTGCCGCGGCAGGGCCTCGACCTCGCGTTCGGCCAGGAGGACAAGACGGCGTCGGGGACACAGCTCGAGACCGGCTCCGCCGCGATCCTCAAGCGCAAGTCGAAGGTCGAGGAGGCGGAGCCGAGCTATCGCCAGCCCACGCCGGGCCGGCCACTGGAAGTGCTCGTGACCGGCGACTCCGAGGCGCAGTTCCTCGGAGAGCGACTCACCGACCAGGCGCGGCCGGGGCTGCTCGAGGTCGAGACCGTCCCCCGGAACTCGACCTCGCTCACCAACCCGGGCTTCTTCAACTGGGAGCTCAACGCTCAGCAGGAGATCGACGCCCGCGACCCCGATGCCGTGGTCATGGCCATCGGCGGCAACGACGGGTTCAACGTCGATGTGGACGGTCAGCTCTATGCGCCGGGGACCCCCGAGTGGCAGACCGAGTTCGCCCGCCGCGTGGCCGTGGTGGCGCAGTCGCTGGCCGGGAACGCCGAGCGCCCGGTGTACTGGGTGCCGCCGCCCACCGCACGCGACTCCGAGCAGAACGGCATATACGCCAGCCAGAACCGCGCCGTGAAGCAGGCCGTGGACGCCGTGCCGGGCCTGCGCTATGTGGACGTGTTCTCCACGCTCAACGGCGGCCGGTACTCCGACGACCTGAAGATCGACGGCCGCAAGGTGCTGGCGCGCCAACCGGATGGGATCCACTTCTCGCGTGACGGCGCCATCGCCCCCGCCAGGCTCGTGCTCGAGGCGATGGCCGAGGACTACCCGGCTCTGGGTGAGGGGAACGGACCGTGACGTACATGCGCGTTGTCGTGGTGGTTCTGGCGGTCGCGCTGGCCGGCGCGCTCGCGGCGGGCCCGGCGTCCGGCGACGAGCAGGCCTCGGCCTCGCTGTCCCGCAGCCTCCTGGTGAACGGCGACTCCCTCGCCGTCGGCACCGCCCCCTACCTCCCCAGAGCGCTGAGGCGCTGGCGGGTGAGGCAGTCCACGGCGATCAGCCGGCACGCCTTCGAGGGTGCCTCGGTGATGCGCGCCTACGGACGCAGCCTGCCGCGGGTGATCCACGTGAGCCTGGGCACGAACGACGATCCGCGCAGCCTGTCGAGCTTCCGGTCGGCGGTCCGCTCGGTGATGGCGGTGGCCGGGCCGCGCCGCTGCGTGGTGTGGGCCAACATCGTCCGGCCGCCCGTGGCCGGCGCGAGCTACGCCGACTACAACAGCGTGCTCGCGCAGGCGTCGAGGCCGCGCAGCAACCTGCGCGTGGTCAACTGGGCGCGCATGGTGCGCCAGAACCCCGGCTGGCTGGCGGGCGACGGGGTTCACGTGTCGGCAACCGGCTACGCCGCTCGCGCGAGCGCGGTGGCCCGCTCGGTTCGCCGCTGCCGCGGCTAGACGGTCGAGCCTCAGTTGACGGTCGGATCGGTGGGCATCGTGGCCAGCAGCCGGTAGCTGCCGCCCTTGCGGCCCACCGCCTCGGGCCAGATGTCGTCCTCACCGAACGGGTCGCCCTCCCGGGCGGCCACCACGATCCAGGCGTCCTGCTCGAGCTCCTTGTCCAGCTGTCCTGGACCCCAGCCCGCATAGCCGGCGTAGACCCGCAGGCGCCGCAGCGACTCGTTGCTGCCGTCCGGATCGAGCGTTCCCAGCGTGCCCACCACCGTGGTGCCGGCCTCCTCCGGGCGCTCGAAGTGGCCGAGCGCGACGACGGACTCGGGCGAAACCGGCCCGCCCAAGCGAACCAGCTCGTCCGAGTCGGGCAGGTCGGCCAGCGCCGGCACCACATCGGCTACGCGCACCTCGGCCGCCCGGTTGAGCACCACGCCCATCGCCCCGTCCGCTGTGTGCTCCAGCACGAGAACCACGGTGCGCCTGAAGTAATCCTGCAGCGAAGGTGCTGCAATGAGGAGTTGTCCGCGCAGGCTGTCCGACACGACAGTAGATTCTGCTCTATGAACGACAAGCTCGACGTGGGACGGGTCCTATCTCGCACCTTCGAGATGTACAAGGACCAGTTCACGCTGCTGATCCCGGCGGCGCTGGTGCTGTTCGTGCCGGTCGCTCTGATCAACGGCTTCCTGTACTCCGAGGGAGGCTTCCTGCTTGCCCTGGTCGCCTCGGCGCTGGCGATCATCGCCACGTACTGGTACCAGGGCATGGTGGTCGAGGCGGCGCGGGACATCCTCGACGGGCGGCGCGACCAGACGATCGGCTCCCTCTTCTCTTCGGTCACACCCGTGCTGGCAGCACTGATCGGAGCCGGCATCCTGGCCGGCATCGGCATTGGCATCGGCTTCCTGCTGCTGATCGTCCCGGGTCTCTTCCTGCTCACCATCTGGGCCGTGATCGCGCCGGTGATCGTGCTCGAGCGCGCCGGGATATTCGACTCCTTCGGGCGCAGCCGTCAGCTGGTCAAGGGACACGGGTGGCAGGTCTTCGGGGTGATCGTCGTCCTGTTCCTGATCTTCTTCGTCATCCGGATCATCATCTCGGCGCTGGTCTCAGGGATCTCCGACACCTTCCTCGGCTTCGCACTCGCCGACGTGATCGTCAACGTGCTCACGGTGCCGATCAGCGCACTGGCCGCATCGGTCATCTACTTCGAGCTCAAGCGTTTGCACGGAGAGCCGATCCCCGGCGTCACCGAGGGAGGCGAGCTCTCGACCGTTGCCGCGGGCGTGGCCCCGGAGGCGCCGGTGGGCTCCGGCCGGGAATCGGCCATGCCACCGCCCCCGCCGCCCGGCTCGGGACAGACGCCGGCGCCCTCGCCGGGCTCGCCGCCCCCCGCGGCGCCGCCTCCCGGCGGCGCACCGCCCGCGGGCGGTGACGCGTCGCCTCCGTCGGGCGGCCCTCAGGCCCCGCCCAACGCCTGACGCTCAGGCGGGCGCGGCCGCCCGCGCCTCGGCGAGGAAGCGGCCGGCCAGCGCGCGGCCCAACTCGTTCTGGGCGGCGATGCGCTGCTCGCTCTCTGTCCGGAGCTGTTCCGGATCGAGGCCGCTGGCCACGGCGTCCGGGTCATCCCCGAACTCCTCGAGCCACGAGCTGAGATCCGGCATGGTCACCTCGGCGTGAAACTGGAGACCCCACGCGGGCAGGCCGGCGATGCGAAAGGCCTGGAGGCAGACGGGGGTATGTGCGAGCGCTACCGCGCCGGGCGGCAGCGGCGCCTCGTAGGAGTGCCACTGAAAGACCTCGAAGGCGGGCGCAAGCGGGCCCATGAGGGGGTCGTCCCTTCCCTCGGGGCTGATCTCCACCCGCCGCCAGCCGATCTCCGGCTCGCGGGCGCGGCGAGCCGGGGCACCGGCCGCCTCGGCGAGCATCTGGCCCCCGAGGCACACGCCGAGAGTCGGCACCCCCCGAGCGAGCAGCTCCTGCAGGAAGAGCTTCTCGGTGCGCAGCCACGGCAACTCGTCCTCCTGATCGGCGTTCATCGCACCGCCGAACACCATGACGGCGTCCAGGCCGTCGATCTCGGGCGCCGGACCCCGCGCCGGCTGCCACTCCACCGTCTCCCCGACCGCGTCGGCGAACACGCCGGTCGCGGCGTTTTCGTGGTGGACGATCGCGAGGACCTTCACTCGTACGGGGTCCGCGGCGGTGACCAGAAAACGACGACCTTCAGGTCCTCTTCGACGGAATGGAAGCGGTGCTCCACGCCGGCGGCCACGTACACCACCGAGCCGGCCTGCACGTCGCTGTCCTCGCCCGCCACGCTGATCCGGCCGCGGCCCGAGGCCACGTAGTAGACCTCGTCCTCGGCGTGCGGCTCCTGCGGGTCCTCTCCGCCGGCGGGCCAGAACGCGATCGTCATCGACAGCGTGTCGCTGGGGGCGCGGAAGAACTCCGCGAAGTCGTGGCCCGAGGTGTCGAGCCGGGAGACCAGCTCGTCGACGTCGAAGGCGTCCATCACTCCGGGGTGAGGTACGCGCCGGCGAGGCCGCCGTCGACGAGGAAGGTCGTGGCGTTCACGTAGGTGGATTCGTCGCTGGCCAGGAACAGCGCGCCGTTGGCGATCTCCTTCGCGTACGCGAAGCGGCCCGGCGGCAGGTGGACGATGCGCCGCTGCGCCTTCACCGGATCGTCGGCGTACAGCTCCTGCAGCAACGGGGTGTCCACCGGGCCGGGGCAGAGCGCGTTCACGCGCACGCCCTTCCGCGCGAACTCCACTCCCATCTCCCTTGACATCGCCAGCACCCCGCCCTTGGCCGCCGTGTAGGAGATCTGGGACACGGCCGCGCCCATGACTGCCACGAACGAGGCGGTGTTGATCACCGACCCGCCTCCCGCCTCGATCAGGTGTGGGATCCCGTGCTTGCAGCAGAAGAACACCGACTTGAGGTTCACGTCCTGGACGCGCTGCCAGGCCTCGTACTCGGTGTCGAGCACCGAGCGGTCGTCCTCGGGCGAGATGCCGGCGTTGTTGAAGAGGACGTCGATGCGGCCGAACTGCTCCTTCGCGCGCGCGTAGACCTCTCTCACCTGCTCCTCGTCGGTCACGTCGGCCTGAAGCGCCAGCTCGCCGGCCGCGCCGGAAGCGAGGTCCACGCCCACCACGTGCGCGCCCTCCTCGGCAAACAACTCGGCCGACTCGCGGCCGATGCCGCTGGCCGTGCCGGTGATCACGCAGACCTTGCCCTCCAAGCGTCCCACTCAATGCCCCCCTGTCGCGTAGTACACGTTCTTCAGCTCGGTGTAGCTCTCCAGCGCGTGAGGGCCGAGCTCGCGGCCAAAGCCCGACTGCTTGAAGCCCCCGAATGGAGTGCTCACCCGCACCGAGCTGTTCGAGTTGATCGACAGGACCCCGGTGTCGATCGCACGCGCCACCCTGAGCGCCTTGGCTCCGTTGCGGGTCCAGATCGAGCCGGACAGGCCGTAGATGGTGTCGTTGGCCAGGCGCACGGCTTCCGCCTCGTCCCGGAACGGGATCACGCAGGCCACCGGGCCGAAGATCTCCTCGCGGGCCGCCCGGTCGTCGTTGGTCACGGGGGCCAGCACGGTGGGCGGGAACCAGTAGCCCCGACCTTCGGGGGCGCTGCCCCGGATGGCCACGGGGGCGTCGCCGTCCACGAACGAGGCCACGGTCTCTCGCTGGCCCTCGGAGACCAGCGGGCCCATCTCGGTCTCGTCGTCCAGCGGATCACCCACCCGGATCGCCTCGACCGCGGTCTCGAGCGCATCCATGAAGCGGTCGAGCGCCGAAGCCTCGACCAGGATGCGCGAGCGCGCGCAGCAGTCCTGACCCGCGTTGGCGAACACCGCCGACGGCGCCGACCGCGCCGCCTCCTCGAGATCCGCGTCGGCGAAGACCACGTTGGCCGACTTCCCGCCGAGCTCGAGGGTGACCCGCTTGATCGTCCCCGCGGCGAGGGCCTGGATGCGGCGCCCGACCTCGGTCGAGCCCGTGAAGGCGACCTTGGCCACGTCCGGGTGCTCGGTGATGCGCTCGCCCACGCTCCGGCCCGGGCCCACCACCACGTTGAGCACACCCTCGGGCAGACCCGCGTCGAGCGCGATCCGCTCCAGCTCCACCGACGTCAGCGGGGTGAGCTCGGCCGGCTTGAGCACGATCGTGTTGCCGGCGGCCAGCGCCGGGCCGATCTTCCAGGAGGCGATGGCCAGCGGGAAGTTCCAGGGGGTGATGAGGCCCACCACCCCGAGCGGCTCGCGAAAGGTCATGTCCACGCCGCCGGCCACGGGGATGGTGTGGCCCAGCAGGCGCTCGGGCGCGCCGGCGTAGTAGGCGAAGACGTCGGCCACCATGCCCACCTCGCCGCGGGCGTCGGCGATCGGCTTACCCACCTGGCGGGCCTCCAGGTGAGCCAGTTCCTCCGCGTGATCGCGGACCGCCGCCGACAGGCGCCGCAGCAGCTCGGCCCGGTCGCCGGGTGCCACGGCACGCCAGGCGGGGAAGGCCTCCTTGGCGCGCGCCACCGCGGCGTCGGCCTCCTCGGCTCCCGCGCGTGGCAGCTCGGCCATCACCTCTTCCGTGGCCGGCTCGACGACGTTCAGGGCGTCTAATGGCATGGTCGCGAGACCTTTACATCGAGCCCTCACGCTGTCAAGCTCGCCCGCCGTGCTGGAACCGTCCGAGATCCGCTCCGCCCCCACTGACCGCGGGCCCGCGCCCGTGATCGGGATCTGTGCCGTGCGCGAACGCGCTCGCTGGGCGTTCTGGGACCAGACCGCGCACCTGGTGGCCGACACCTACGTCGAGGCCATGCAGTCCACCGGAGCGCTCACCGTTCTGCTGCCCGTCGACCCCAATTCACCCGAGGCGCTCCTCGACCGCATCGACGGCCTGCTCCTGATCGGCGGGGCCGATCTCGACCCCCGCTCCTACGGCGCCGAGCCCGTCGAGGCGGTGGAGGCCGTGTACCGCGAGCGCGACGACTTCGAGATTGCCCTGACCCGGGCCGCGGTGGAGAGCGGCCTGCCCTACCTCGGAATCTGCCGAGGGATGCAGCTGCTGAACGTGGCCCTCGGCGGAACGCTGGTGCAGGACCTCGTGGACGAGAGCGGCGAGAGCACCCATCGGCGCATCGTCGGCACGTTCGAGGGCAACGAACACGAGATCGAGCTCGACGAGGGCTCGCTCGCGGCGCGCGCCCTCGGTGAGACGCTCCACATCGGCCGCTGCCACCATCACCAGGCGGTCGACCGCATCGGCGACGGACTGGTGGTCACAGGGCGCTCCCGGCCCGACGCCGTGCCGGAGGCGATCGAGACGGCCGACGGCGCCTGGGTCCTGGGCGTGCAGTGGCACCCGGAGGCGTCGGACAAGCGAGTGCTGTTCCACGCCTTCGCCGAGGCGGCGGCCGGATGGCGCTCGGCTCTCGGTTCACGCCGCCGCGCGGTCTAGAGAGCGGCGCAGTTCCCGCTCGACCGAGTCGCGTTCGTCTCCGGGATCGAGATCCCACCAGGTCAAGCGCATCACCGTGAACCCGGCGGCCCTGAGACGCCGGTCCTTGCGACGGTCTCTAATGAATGCCGCCTTGGTGCCGTGCGTCTGGTAGCCGTCGAGCTCGACCACGAACTCTGCCGCCCTCCACAGGCAGTCGACTTCGACCCGACGGCCGTCCAGGAGCATTGAGACGTTGATCTCCGGTGGCGGCAGGCCGATCTCGTGGATGAACTCCTGGAAGCGGTTCTCGAACTCGGAGCGGGTGGGGTTTCGAATGGCCTGATTCGCCAGCCTGCTCAGCGTTCGGGCGCCGGGGTGGCGCGGGTGCCGCAACAGCAGCTCTGAGAGGGGGGCTCGGTCGGTGATCCTCAGTGTTTCCGTGCGCTCGAGGGCGCGGGCCGTCCCGGGTTCGGGCAGGATCGCGGCGTTATCGAGCAGGGTGCGCCCCGGGCTGGTGACCGGGATGCCCAGGAGGATTTCGATCTCGTCCTTCGGCAGCCTGCTCAGGTGAAGGCGCACGCCGCCTCGCGGGCGCACCTTCCTAGGCACGGTCAGGTGGATCATTCTGCCGGTGCTGGGCCGGATGCCCCAGAGATCGGCTGCCGAGGTGTGACTCACCGCGGCGCCGGGTCCCGCGCTTAGAACAGCAGCCATGAGATGGCCCTCGCGCGTGAGGCTCGGAGTCCCAACCGAATAGCTGCCCGGCCACTGCGGGTGCAGCCGTCTCTGCTTGACCCGATGAGCGATCGCTCCCCGACCAAGCCCCAGCTCCCCGAGTTGCACCCGCCCCACTACGCGGTACTGCCGCTCGGCTAGCATCGCTATCGCTGCGTCCGGCCCATGCAGGGAACGTTCTGCATGTATTTCATGCGAAACGTTCCACGGTCCGTCCCGAGCGCCCTCCATCGCCCCATCCTCCCGGCCGGCGCGTTACGTGTGTGCGACGAGGGTTACGAGTCTGTGCCGGCTTCGGCGCGGCGCTGCTCGGGCCTCGTCCACCAGCGCTCCGATCACCCTGGAGGCCTCGTCCTC
This sequence comes from uncultured Thermoleophilaceae bacterium, assembly GCA_963826165.1. Taxonomy (GTDB): domain Bacteria; phylum Actinomycetota; class Thermoleophilia; order Solirubrobacterales; family Thermoleophilaceae; genus JACVRW01. Next base: position 135,594 of record CAWGWC010000006.1, read on the forward strand.
CTCGGGGTGCCAGAGCACGCCCAGGGCGAAGCGGCGCTCGGGCAGCTCGATCGCCTCGATCACGCCGTCCTCCGACCAGCCGCTGGCCTCCACGCCCTCGCCCAACTCGTCGACGCCCTGGTGGTGGTGGGACTTGACCGCGCTGGTCTCGTCACCCACCACGCGGCGGGCCAGCGACTCGTCGGCCAGGCGGACCGTGTGGTCGGCGAAGACGCCGGGCGTGTGGCGGTGATCCTCGTGACCCACGCGGTCGGGCAGGTGCTGGTCGATCGTGCCACCCGCGGTCACGTTCAGCATCTGCATCCCGCGGCAGATGCCGAGGAAGGGCAGGTCGCGCTCCAGGGCGCGGTGGCCGAGGGCGAGCTCGAAGCGGTCGCGCTCGGGCCAGGTGTTGGCCGTCTCGGGGTGCGGGCGGGCGCCGTAGGAGCCGGCGTCCACGTCGGACCCCCCGGCCAGGATCAGCCCGTCGAGCAGGTCGAGCAGCTCGTCGGGCGCCTCGGCGCTCACGTCGTCGGGCGGCAGGATCAGCGGTAGGCCACCGGCGCGCGCCACCGCCAGCGAGTAGCTGCGCGGGGAGAGGTTGGCCACCACCTCCCAGGCGCCCCAGCGCGCCCGCTCGGTGGAGGCGCAGATGCCGATGACCGGGCGCTTGGCGCCGGCCATCAAAGGCGTTCGAACCCGCGGAACTTCTCCCAGTCGGTGACCGCCGCCTCGAAGGCGTCGAGCTCGATGTGAGCGCGGTTGAGGTAGTGGTCGACCACGTCTTGGCCGAAGGCCTCGCGCGCGACCGCCGACTCGGCGAACAGGTCACGGGCGGCGTAGAGCGTGTGCGGCACCCGTTCCTTGTCGGAGTCGTAGGCGTTGCCCTCGAAGGCCGGCTCGAGCTCGAGCTCGTTGTCGATGCCGTGCAGCCCGGCCGCGATCATGGCGGCAAGCGCCAGGTAGGGGTTGACGTCCGCGCCGGGCAGCCGGTTCTCCACGCGCAGCCCCTGCCCGTGGCCCACCACGCGCATCGAACAAGTGCGGTTGTCCTTGCCCCAGGCCACCGCGGTCGGAGCGAAGGAGCCGTGCACGAAGCGCTTGTAGGAGTTCACGTTCGGCGCGAAGAACAGCGTGAGCTCGCGCAGGCAGGCGAGCTGGCCGGCCACGAAACGGTCGAACAGCTGCTGATCGTCCGCGAACACGTTGCCGCCGTCCTTCTTGGCCAGCGAGCAGTGGATGTGGCACGAGTTGCCCTCGCGCTCGTCGTACTTGGCCATGAAGGAGATCGAGACACCCTCCTGAGCGGCGATCTCCTTGGCGCCGGTCTTGTAGATCACGTGATCGTCCGCCGTGCTCAGGGCGTCGTTGTAGTGGAAGTTGATCTCGTGCTGGCCGAAGTTGCACTCGCCCTTCGAGTTCTCGACCTTCATGCCCGCGCCCTCCATCGAATTGCGGATGCGCCGGATGAGCGGCTCCACGCGCGCGGTGCCGAGCATCGAGTAGTCGACGTTGTAGAGGTTGGCCGGATCGAGATCGCGGTAGCCCTTTCGCCAGGCGTCCTCGTAGCTGTCGTTGAAGATCATGAACTCCAGCTCGGTGCCCGCCGTGGCGATCCAGCCGCGCTCGGCGAGGCGCGCCAGCTGCCGCCGCAGGATCTGACGTGGTGAGGCCACCACGTCCGAGCCGTCCTCCCAGCCCAGGTCGGCCATGAGCAGGACCGTGCCGTCGTGCCAGGGCACCGGGCGCAGCGTGTCCATGTCGGGCGTCATCACGAAATCGCCGTAGCCGCGCTCCCAGCTCGACATGGCGTAGCCGTCGACGGTGTTCATGTCCACGTCCACGGCGAGGAGGTAGTTGCAGCCCTCGGCGCCGTGCTCGGCCACCTCGTCCAGGAAGTGCCCGGTGGTCAGGCGCTTGCCCTGCAACCGGCCCTCCATGTCGGCGATCACGAGAAGGACGGTGTCGATCTCGCCGCCGTCGGCGTCCTGGCGCAGCTCGTCTAGATCCATGTGTCCTCGCAGATAAGGTCGGTTGACCGGGCCTTTCGCCGCAGCCTAACCGCAACGCCCCGCCCCGCTCAACCACGGGTGTGGTAGGACACGCGGATGCTGCTCCTGGGCATCGACGAGGGCACCACCGGCGTCAAGGCCACTGTCTTCGACGAGAAGCTCCAGCCGGTCCGCGAGGCCCGGCGCGACAAGACGAACCGCCATCCGCAGCCGGGCTGGGTCGAGCAGGACGGCGAGGAGGTGCTGGCGGCAGTGGTTGAGGCCGTCGCCGAGCTGCTCGAGGAGGCCCCCGACGACGAGGTGGTCTGCGGCCTGGACCACCAGGGCGAGTCCGTGCTCGCCTGGGACGCAGAGACCGGTGGTCCGCTCAGCCCCATCGTCGTCTGGCAGGACAAGCGCTCTCAGCAGGTGCTCGACGGGCTGACCGAGCACGAGCCCGAGATCCAGGAGCTCAGCGGCCTGCCCTTCGATCCATACTTCTCCGCGGCCAAGCTTGCCTGGCTGCTCGAGAACGACGAGGCCGTGGGCCGCGCGCGCGAGGCCGGAACGCTGCGCATGGGCACGGTGGACTCGTTCCTGTGCGACCGGCTGGGCGCAGGGTTCGCCACCGAACCTTCCACGCTCTCGCGGATGCAGCTGCATGCCCTCGGCCAGCCGGGCTTCAGCACCCGGCTGTGCGAGCTCTTCGGCGTGCCCGCCGAGGTGCTACCCGCGGTGCGAGACACCGCCGGGGAGCTCGGCGTGCTGAGCCACGAGTCATGGCCGGTGGAGCTGCCCCTGCGCGCGCAGACCGTGGACCAGCAGGCGGCGCTGGCGGGAGCCGGCTGCGTCGTGCCGGGCCGGGTGAAGGCCACCTACGGCACCGGCGTATTCGTCCTCGGTCACGCCGGCGAAGAGGTGCCCCGGCCGGAAGGCGGCCTGCTGCCCACCGTGGCCTGGAGCATCGACGGGCGGACCGAGTACGCCATCGACGGCGGCGTGTTCGCGGCCGGAGCGATGCTCGAATGGATGTGCCGGGAGCTCGGCGTGGCCGAACGTCCTGCCGCTCTCGCCGAGCTGGCCCGAGAGGCCGAGGACAGCGGCGGCGCGCGCGTGCTGCCCGGCCTGGCCGGAATCGGCGCACCGTGGTGGAAGCCCGACGCCCGCGCGGTGCTGTCAGGCATCCACGGCGGCACGACGCGGGACCAGATCGCCCGAGCGGCGCTGGAGGGCATCGCGTGGCGGGTGGCCGACGTGGTGGCCGCTATGCGCGACACGGTGGAGGTGGCCTCGCTGCGTGTGGACGGCGGGCTCACCAACGAGCCGCTTCTTCTTCAGCTGCAGGCCGACACCATCGGCGCGCCGGTGGAGGCGGCCGGCGCCGACGCCACCGTGCTGGGCTCAGCGGTACTCGCGGGCGTGGGCGCCGGCGTGTTCGACAGTCTCGAAGAGGCCGCCGAGCTGCTGCCGATCGACCGCACGGTGGAGCCGCAGCGCGATGACGCCTGGCGCTCGTCGGAGCACGAGGCCTGGAAGGCCTTCGTACAGGCCGCCGCCGCGCTGCGCTGACCGGTCAGGCCTGCTGGTCGGCCGGCTTCTCCTCGGTGATGCCCATGCCCTCGTCGAACGAGATGTTGGCAACGGGCCCCTTGTAGGTGTTCTTCGCGCTCACGAGCCACCAGATGCCCACGACGATGAACACTCCGCCCACCATGAGCGGCGAGTAGTTGACCGCCGACCAGGTGAACTCGTCGTTCCAGGGCACGGCGGCCGGGGTGAAGGGCAGCGAGAAGATGACCACGCAGAGCACAACCCAGACGACGGCGATGGTGTTGACCCACTTGTACTTCGCCCCCAGCGTCCACACGCCCGGCTCGAAGTTGTCCCCCGCCCGCAGGCGCAGGTAGACCGGAGCCACGTAGGCGATGTAGAGCGCCACCACCGCGATCGAGACCACGGCGAAGAACGCCACCGGGATGCCCGCCTCGTTGCTGGTGAGAGCGGGCAGGGTGATGAGCGCGGCCAGGATGCAGACCATGTACACGGCGGCCACCGGCACGTGCTTTCGGTTGACCGAGCTCCACAGGCGCCAGCCGGGAACGGCGCGGTCGCGCGAGAAGGCGAAGAAGGTGCGCGAGCAGCTGGTGACGCAGGCCATCCCGCAGAAGAACTGCCCGATCGTGGAGATGAGGATCACGGTCTCGGCCCAGCCCGCCTCCATCGCGCTCGTGAAGATCGGGATCGTCCCGCCCGACGCCTCCTCCACGTTGACGGCGGCGAAGGTGATCGCCAGCAGGACGAACCAGCCGATCACCGCCGAGATGAAGACCGACTGCCAGACGCCCTGCGCCGCGGCGCGCTCGGCATCCTGGGTCTCCTCGGACACGTGGGCCGATGCGTCGTAGCCGGTGACCGTGTACATGGTGAGCAGGAAGCCCACGGGAAGCACGTAGAACCAGAAGAAGAGATTGGAGCCGGAGCCGTCGGAGAAGCCCGAGTTGTTGATCGTGTCGGTGAAGACGAAGTCGGCGCTCTGGTGGCGGTCCGGAATGAAGATCAGGATCAGGATGATGATCGCCACGCCGACCACGTGAACGACCACGGAGATGTTGTTGAACAGCGCTACCAGGTGGGACGAGTAGATGTTGATCAGCGCGTGGAGGATCATGATCACGCAGAAGAGGATGAAGACCTCGTCGAGCTCCACGGCGCCCTGGAAGTTGATGATGAGGTTGAGGTCCCAGAGGCTGAACAGGTTGGCCGCGAAGGTCGCGCAGGCATAGTCCACGGAGGCCACCACGGCGATCAGGCCCACCACGTTGAACCAGCCCGTGAACCATGACCAGGCCGGCCCGCCGAGCTTGGCCGCCCACCAGTACGGGCCGCCGGCCGTGGGGTAGGCCGAGCACAGCTCGGACATCGAGAAGGCCACCGTCATGATCAGGGCGCAGATGATCGGCCAGCCCCAGGAGATGGCGATCGGGCCGCCGTTGTTGAAGGCCTGGCCGTAGGTGGTGAAGCAACCGGCCAGCACAGAGATGATCGAGAAGGAGATCGCGAAGTTGGAGAACTTGCTCCATACGCGGTTGAGATCCTGCTTGTAGCCCAGCTCGGCGAGCCGTTCCTCGTCCCGGCTCCGCGACTGCTCGGTCTCACTCATCCAGCGTTCCTCCTCGTACAGACGCGCCCATGGGTCAGCAGAAGGGAAAGGTCTGCTCGTCCAACCTCTCCTCGGCGCGACCATAAGTCACCGGCCGGACGAACGCAACCATCCGCACGAGCTCTCGCAGCCGCGATGATGCGGTCCCCCGATGAGCGACGAGCAGTTCATCCTGGTTGCCGGCCTGCTGTTGAGCGCCGGCCTACTCGCCGCGCTGCTCGCGGGCCGGATGAGGCTGCCCGGTCTGATCCTGTTCCTCGGGCTCGGGATGCTCGTGGGCTCCGACGGGCTCGGCTGGCTGCCCTTCGACGACTACCACCTGGCCGAGCTGATCGGCGTGCTCTCGCTGGCGCTGATCCTGTTCGAGGGCGGGCTGACGGCCGGGTTCAAGGAGATCAGGCCGGTGCTGCGGCCGGCACTGTCGCTGGCGATCGTCGGCACGATCATCACCGCCGCGGTTGGCGGCCTCGTCGCGGTCGCGCTGTTCGACTTCTCCCTGCTCGAGGGCCTGCTGCTCGGATCGATCATCGCCTCCACCGACGGTGCGGCGATCTTCGCCGTCCTGCGCACGTCCTCGCTGCGCAAGCGCCTGGCGCGGACGCTCGAGGGGGAGGCGGGCTTCAACGACCCCGTGGCCGTGCTGCTCGTGCTCGGCTTCATCGAGTGGATCAAGAGCGACGACTACGACCTGCTCGACATGCTCTGGCTGTTCGTCCAGCAGCTCGGGATCGGGGCGGTGGTGGGGATCGGCGTGGGCTGGCTCGCCGTGCAGGCCTTCCAGCGCGCGCGCCTGGACACCCCGGGGCTGTACCCGGTCGCATCGCTGGCCGCTGCCGCGGTCGGCTACGGCGCCGCCGCGAGCATCGAGGGGTCCGGCTTCCTGGCGGTGTACCTGGTGGGCCTCGCCCTCGGCAGCGCCAACATCCCGGCCAAACAGACCATCACGAGCTTTCACGTAGGGCTCGCCTGGGTCGCCCAGCTCACCATGTTCCTGGCGCTCGGGCTCCTGATCTTCCCCAGCGACCTGGACAACGTGGCGGTGAACGGGACGCTCCTGGCCCTGGTGGTCGCCTTCGTGGCCCGGCCGCTCGCCACCTTCGTCGCCACTGCGTTCGACCACTACAGCTTCGCCGAGCGGCTGGTGCTCAGCTGGGCGGGCCTGCGTGGAGCGGTGCCGATCGTGCTCGCGATCTTCCCGGTCATCGCCGACGTTCCCCGCGATCTCGAGCTGCTCAACATCGTCTTCTTCGCGGTGCTCGTGTCGACGCTGCTGCAGGCCACCACCTTCGAGGCCTTCGCGCGGCGGCTTGGGATGACCGAGGACGAGCCGGCGCTGCCCAGCCCGATCGCCGAGACGGGCACGATCCGCCGGCTGGGGGCCGAGGTGGTGGAGTACCCGGTGCTGCCCGACGACGCCATCGTCGGCCTGCGTACCCGTGATCTCGGCCTGCCCCGCGAGGCGCTGGTCAACGTGATCGTCCGGGGCGGTGAGGCGATTCCGCCCCGCGGCTCCACGCGAGTGGAGGAGGGCGACCGGCTCCACCTGCTGATCCGCCAGGAGGTGGCGCCCGAGGTGCGCGAGCTGCTGCCCCGCTGGCGCACCGGTCCGATCGGTCCGGGAACGGTCGAGCGGCCCCGCCTGGCCGGAGTGTCGCGGGTGTTCCACACGCGTCCCTGGAACGACGAAGAGGACGGCGACGCCCAGCGGCCCGCGGAGGTCACCGGGCTGCGCGTGATCGATCGGGTCCGCTCACGCCGCGACGTGCCCGGCGCCCTGGTGCTCCTGGAGGACGGCCGCTACGCGATCACCGGTCCAGTGCTCGCCTTCGGCTCGCGCCAGGCACTGAGCGACTGGGTGCGGCGGCGCATCCGCGCCGGCGTGAGCGACACCGAGCGGGTGTGGTGGGAGGAGGTACTGGGCGCGTTGGCGTTGTGAGCGACCCCTTCTGCGCTTAGTGTCCGTTCATGCATGAGGAGGTCTCCATCCCGGAACTGACCGAGGTCGTGGCCCGCTTGTCGGCGCTGCTCGGCCCGCGCAGCGGGGGCGTCGCGCCCCTCGAGGGCGGCATCACCAATCGCAACTACCGCGTGAACTTCGGCGGCCACGACTATGTCGTGCGCCTGCCGGGCAAGAGGACCGAGCTGCTCGGCATCGACCGCAAGGCCGAGTGCATCGCCACCGACGCCGCCGGAGACCTCGGTATCGGCCCCGGCGTGGCGGCGATGCTCGAGTCGCCGGCCTGCCTGGTCACGCCCTTCATCTCCGGCCACACGATGACCGTCGAGGAGCTGGCCTCGCCCGAGCAGCTGGCCGAGGTGGCGAGCGCGCTGCGCGCCTTTCACGAGTCCGGCACCGTGCTCGACACGACCTTCGACTCCTTCGAGCTCGTCGATCAGTACGCGGAGCTGGCCCGCGAGCACGGCGGAGAGCCGCCGGCGGCCTTCGAGACGTCACGCGCCAATGCCCGGAAGATCCGCGAGGCCATCGAGGGACAGGAGGAGCACCGCCCGGTGCCCTGCCACGACGACCTGCTCACGGCGAACTTCATGCACGACGGCGAGCGGGTGCAGATCATCGACTGGGAGTACGCGGGCATGGGCGACCGCTACTTCGACCTCGGCAACCTCGCGGTCAACAACGAGCTCGACGACGACCAGCAGGCCGCCCTGCTCGAGGCCTACTTCGGGGAGCCCGCAGACGAGCGGCGGCGCTCGACGCTCAGGCTGTTCCGCTTCATGTCCGACTTCCGCGAGGCGATGTGGGGCGTGGTCCAGGTGCAGATCTCGGAGCTCGACTTCGACTTCGACGGCTACGCGAAGAAGCACTTCGACCGGCTCGAGCAGACGGCGTCCCACCCGGACTTCGAGACCTGGCTCAGCCAGGCCCGCGCTTGAGCCCAGCCCGCGAGCTTCCCGGGAGTGCCCGCTGCGTGATCGTGGGCGGAGGCGTGGGCGGCACGTCGATCGCCTACCACCTGGCGGAGCTCGGCTGGGACGACGTCGTGCTGCTCGACCGCAACCAGCTCACCTCCGGCTCGACCTTCCACTCGGCCGGCCTCGTGGGGCAGCTGCGCGGCTCGGTGTCGCTGACCAAGATGATGATGTACTCGGTGGAGCTCTACCGGCGGCTGGGAACGGAGTCGGAGTTCGACCCCGGCTGGACGGAATGCGGCGGCATCCGGCTGGCCTCATCCGAGGAGCGCATGGAGGAGCTGCGCCGCCAGGCCGGCTGGGCCAAGACCTTCGGCCTCCCGCTCGAGCTCATCTCCGCGGACGAGGCCCAGGAGCGCTTTCCGCTCATGTCCACCGAGGGCGTTCTCGGTGGCGCGTGGCTGCCCACCGACGGCTACCTCGATCCGTCACAGCTGACCTACGCGATGGCCGACGGCGCCCGGCGCGGCGGGGTCACGATCCACACCGGCACGCGGGTCACGGGAATCGACTCCGAGCGCGGCCGCGTCACGCGGGTGCGCACGGCGCGGGGGGACATCGAGGCCGACAGGGTGGTGATCGCCGCTGGGATGTTCTCCGCCGAGGTGGGCCGGCTCGCCGGCGTGCGGATCCCCGTGGTGCCCATGTCTCACGAGTACCTGGTCACCCAGCCCTTCCGTGAGAAGGATCCGGACAACCCGCTGCCCACGCTGCGTGACCCGGACCTGCTCGTCTACTTCCGCGAGGAGGGGGGCGGCCTGGTGATGGGCGGATACGAGCGCCATTCGGCACCCGCGTTCCTCTCCGGCGGCGAACGCCGCTTCGAGGACATCCCGTCCGACTTCAACGGCCGCCTGCTCGAGGACGACTGGGACCGCTTCGAGGAGATCGTCGAGAACTCGCGCCGGCGCGTGCCGCAGATGGAGGACGTGAAGGTCACGCGCATGATCAACGGTCCGGAGGCCTTCACGCCCGACAACGAGTTCTGCCTGGGCGAGACCGAGATCGCCGGCCTGTTCGTGGCCGCCGGCTTCTGCGCGCACGGGCTGGCCGGCGCTGGAGGAATCGGCAAGGAGATGGCGGAGTGGATCGTGGCGGGCGAGCCGTCGCTCGACCTCTGGCACATGGACATCCGCCGCTTCGGGCGCCAGTACCGCTCTCCCTCGTACACCCTCGGCCGCATCCGCGAGACCTACGAGACCTACTACGACATCCGCTTTCCCCACCACGAGCGAGAGTCCGGACGCCCGCTGCGGATGTCGCCGGCCAACGCCTGGCACCGCGAGCACGATGCCGCCTTTGGCGAGAAGTCGGGCTGGGAGCGGGTCAACTGGTACGAGTCGAACGCCGGGGCGGGAGACGAGGCGCTGCGGCCGCGCGGCTGGGCCGGACGCCACTGGTCGCCCGCCATCGAGGCCGAGCACCTCGCCTGCCGGGAGACGGCGGCCCTGTTCGACGAGAGCTCGTTCGCCAAGCTGGAGGTCTCCGGTCCGGGCGCGGCCGACCTTGTGGAGCGGCTGAGCGACAACACCGTGGCCCGCGACGTGGGCCGCATCACCTACACCCAGATGCTCAACTCCCGCGGCGGGATCGAATGCGACTTCACCGTTGCACGGCTGGACGAGGACCGCTTCGGGATCGTCACGGGAACCGCCTTCGGCAACCACGACAGGGAGTGGATCCGCCGCCATCTGCCCGAGGACGGCTCGGCGCAGGTTCAGGACCTGACCTCGGCCTCCGCCTGCTTCGGCCTCTGGGGCCCACGCGCACGCGACCTGCTCGCGCCGCTGACCCCGCAGTCGCTGGCCGACGAAGACTTTCCCTACATGAGCTTGCGCGAGATCACCGTCGGCGACGTGCCTGTGCGTGCCCTGCGCGTGACCTTCGTGGGCGAGCTGGGCTGGGAGCTCTACTGCCCTGCCGAGTACGGGCTTGGTCTCTGGCGCGCTCTCTGGGAGGAAGGGCGCCCGCACGGCCTGGTGGCCGGCGGCTACCGGGCGATCGACTCGCTGCGCCTCGAGAAGGGGTACCGGGTCTGGGGGGCCGACATCACGCCGGATGAAACCCCGTACGAGGGTGGCGTCGGCTTCTGCGTCAAGCTCGACAAGGAGGGTGGCTTCGTGGGGCGGGACGCGCTGGCCGAGGCGGCCGAGCGCGGTCCACGTCAACGCCTCTGCTGCCTGACTCTCGAGGATCCTCTGTCGGTGGCGCTCGGCAACGAGCCGGTGCGCGTGGCCGGCGACATCAGCGGCCGGGTCACCACCGGCGGGTACGGCTACACGGTCGAGCGCTCGATCGCCTACGCCTACCTTCCACCCGAGCACGCCGAGCCCGGCACGGCGGTGGAGGTCGAGATCTTCGGCCGCTGGGTGGGCGGAGAGGTGGCCAAGGAGCCACTGCTCGACCCGTCCGGGGAGCGGATCAAGGCCTGAGGCCGACGAGGATGTGCTCGGTGGCCTCGATGTGGTCGCGCATCAGGCGGACCGCGCGCCCGGAATCGCCCTTTCTGAGCAGAGCGACCAGGCGCCGGTGCTGGGCGTTCGAGCTCTTGAGCACCTCGTCGGGATGCGCGATGCGAGCGATCAGGTCGCTCATCTGACCCTGCACCTCGGTCATGGCCGTGACCAGGCGGGGCGAATGAGCGGCTTCGGCCAACCCGATGTGAAAACGCACGTCCGCACGCCGGTACCCCTCGAACGGGCCGGTGGTGGCGCTCATGCGCTCGGTGAGCTCGTCGAGGCGATCGAGGTCGGTCTCGGTGGCTCGCTCGGCCGCCAGCAGCGTGGCCCCGGTCTCCACCGCGACACGGTAGTCGAGCACCTCGCGCGCTCCGTCGCCGAGCTCGATTCCCGCCCCCGCCTGGCCCATCGGGGGAGACTCGGCCACGAACGTGCCGCCCGCCCGGCCCCGGAGGGCGATCAGGTGGCCGCTCTGGACGAGCGTGGTCAGCGCCTGGCGCAGCGTGGAGCGCGAGATGCTCAACTGCTCGGCGAGGTCGCGCTCCGGAGGAAGGCGCGCCCCGGGGGAGAGCAGCCCGAGCCGGATCGCCGTTCCGAGCCGCTCGACGGTCTCCTCGAAGGTGGTCGGCGGCTGGACGGGCTTGAAGACAGCATCCAGGGCCGGCCCCCGCTCCGAGGTGGTCGCGGGTTCCACGGGTCAAAGGTACATGGGCTGGCCCATTGGCGCTGCAGTAGATTGCTCCGCCGTGGAGACCCGGCAAGAGCGAGTGGTGGTGGAGACGGACCGTTACCGCATCGAGGGCAGGATGACCCTGCCGCACGAGGGGTATCGCAGCCGCGTGTCCGACCACGTGAACCGGCGCGACCAGGAGTTCTTCACCATCGTCGACGCCGAGCTGAAGGCCCTCGACGGTTCCGGACGGGACTGGACAGCCCCTGTGCTGATGCTGTCCCGCCGGCACATCAGGCTCGTGGTGCCGTCCGCCGAAGACTCCTAGCGGCCGGGGTCGGCCGCGGCCACCATGCGCCGGCCGACGCTGAGCAGGCAGTGGGCGTCGGAATCACGGGCCTGGCGGGTGGGCGCTCCGAGCAGAGCCGCAAAGACTCGCCCGCCGCGCCCGCGTGCCGTGGCCACCATGCTCCACTCACCGTTCACGTGGCCGGTCTTCAGCCCGTCCACCCCGCGCACCCGGCCGAGCAGCGTGTTGGTGGCCGCCAGCCGGCCGTTGCCACCCTCCGGCGCCGCCACCGAGCGCAGGCGAACGCTGCGCCGCACACGCGCGTCGGCCATGAGGACGCGTGCCAGACGGACGCTGTCGCGCGCGGTCGAGCGCTGAGCCGGGGCGGGCATCCCCGAGGGGTTGACGTAGCGGGTGCGGCTGAGGCCGAGGCGCCGGGCCGCACGGTTCATGGCCCGTACGAACGCGGCCCGGCCGCCCGTGCTCGTGGACGCCAGCGTCTCGGCGGCGTCGTTGGCGCTGGGCACGAGAAGCAGTCTGAGCAGCGCTCGCCGGTCGAGCCGTTCGCCGGGCACCAGCCCGGCCCGCGACTCGTCGGGCTCGAGCCGCAGCCCGGGCACGGTCACCGTCCGGCTGAGCGCACCCGCCTCGAGCAGCAGCCGAGCGGTCATGAGCTTGGTGATGCTGCCCACGGCCCGCCGCCGGTCTGCGTTCAGCGCCGCGAGGGGCCGGCCGCGGGCATCGGCGATCAGGAACGCGGCGCTCTGCAGGCGCCGGTCGCAGTCCCGGGCGGGCGCAGGGAGCAACACGGGCGCGGCGCCGGCCTCGCGCTCGGCGTCGTCCGCGCGCTCGGCCCAGGTGGGGGCGAGCAGCGCGAGACCCGCGGCGAGCGTCAGCCCGACCAGCAGGACCAGCCGGGCCGTGCGCCGCCGCAGGTGCGGGTCCCGGTGTCCTTTGGTCACCACGCCAGGACGACCAGCACCGGCGGCGCCCTATTCCGGCGTGTGACGACCCTCACGTGCGCGCGCGACCGATGAGTTCAGCGCCGTCCCAGGCGGTCTGACTTGCAGATCCCGACCCTCCACAGGACTCGCATGCTGATCGAGAGCAACAACCACGTCCCCGTGCTGGATGACCCCAGGGATTCGCTGCCCTCGTGGCGACCGGCGCCGGGAGAGAGCGCCGGCCTGTTCGAGGGCGCCGCCCATGGGTCGGCCGTGTCGTTCTTCGTGGTGGACGCCGCGCCCGGCGAAGGGCCGGCGCACCACAGCCATCCCTACTGCGAGACCTTCCTGCTCCAGGGCGGGCGCGCTCGCTTCGAGCTCGACGGCCGTGACGTGATCGCCGGGACGGGCGACGTGGTGGTGGTCCCAGCCCACGCCGTGCACTCCTTCCGCGCCCTCGGACCGGAGCGCCTGCAGCTCGTGAGCATTCACGCCTCCCCGCGGGTCGAGTCACGCTGGCTCGAGGAGAGCGGCCCTTCGCCTGGCGTGAGCTGACCGAGCGGGAACAATCCGCCACCCGGCGGCGTCATGCAAGGCATGACACCCTCGAACATCGAGCGCTTGGCCCACGCCTTCGCCGGCTGGGGCCGGGACGAGCCGGCCAACATGGCCGACATCCTCCATCGCGACTGCGAGCTCGTCGTGCCGGACTCGATCCCCTACGGCGGCACCTTCCACGGGCCCGACGCCGTGATCGGCTGGTTCACCCGTGACCTGTGGCAGTGGTTCGACGAGTTCAGCTCCACTCCCGAGGGCTTCATCGACGGCGGCGACCAGATCGTCGTGCCGGTGCACGTGGAGGCGCGGACTCGCCACGGCCGCAGCGTCGACGTCCACAACGTCTGGATCTACGAGTTCAGCGAGGGCGAGCTGATCCGCGGGCGCGTATACGCCGACACCGCGCTGCTGCGCGACGCCGTCGAGGGAGTCACGCCGGAGTGACCGGACGGCCGGCTCGCGGAGCTTCGATCAGCTCGAGCTTCGCGGCTCGCGGCAGGCGCTTGATCCGAGCCTCCTCGCGCATCGCGGCGGAACGGTCGTCCACCTCGATGGCCAGCGCCAGCTCCACCGGCAACCGGCTGCGCGTGTAGCGGCTGGCCACCCCGGCACCGTGCTCGGCCACCCGGCGGCCGACGTCGGTGGTCCAGCCGCAGTAGAGGCTGTCGTCGGCGCAGCGGAGGAGGTAGACGAAGGGCACGCTCGCCCGCGCTCAGCCGATCTGCACGTCCACCAGCTCGGTGTCGAAGGCCAGCCGCCCGGCGATGCCAGTGGCCTCGGGCCGGGGGTACTCGTAGGACCAGGCCGCGTCGTCCGTGCCGCCCACCTTCCAGTAGCGCGCCTCGCCCTTGTACGGGCAGTCCGCGCGCTTCTCGGCGGACTCGATCTGCACCGATACGTCCGCACGGGGCACGTAGGCGATCGCGGGCAGGCCGGTCTCGATCAGCAGGGCCGCGCGCCGGCTCTCGGCCAGCACCTCACCACCCGCGGTCACGCGCACGGGCCGCGAGCTCTCCAGCACGTCGATGCGGTGGAACGGATCGCGGAAGTGGCTGGTCACGCGCTCGTCCTCGGCCCACCACTCGTCGGCGTGCTCGTGGTAGAGCGAGGCGTAGCCGTCGAGCCAGGGAGCCTCGGCGAGCGGTGACTCGTAGGCCCAGAGGGCGTTCTCACGAGCGGAGCCATTCGCGCTCACCGACCAGTACGACGCGTCGCCCTTGAACGGGCAGTGGGTGGAGTGGTCGGTGCGCGAGAGCACCGCCGGGTCGAAGTCCTCGAGCGGCGCGTACAGGCGCGGCATGATCGCCGTCTCATACAGGAGCTTGGCCCTGACGGTGTCGAGCACCGTGTGGCCGGCGATCACCGCGCGCACTCGCGGGAGGAAGTCCGCGAAGTAGATCCGGTGAGGCGGCGCGGCGCCGGCCAGGTCGAAGTTGAAGGCGCCCCCGGGGGAGCCGCCGAGAGGTCCGGTGCCGAGGGTGAGGGACATGGCCCGAAGATAACGACGGGTCTCAGTCCAGCCCCGCGTTCAGCTCCTCCAGCAGCTGGCGCAGCCGGCGCATCTTCGCCTTGCCGAGACGCCTGGTCCAGTCCTGCTCGATCTCGGTCACGACCTCGCGGGCAATCGCGTAGACCTGCCTGCCCTTGCGCGTGGTCCGCACGAGCTTGGCACGGCGATCCTCCGGGTCGGGCACCCGCTCCACGTAGCCGTGGCGCTCGAGGTGGGCCACGAGCTCGGCCATCGACTGCTTGGTGATCTGCGCGCGCTGGGCCAGCACGCTCACCCGTGTGCCGCCGTCGTCGAGGTACTGGAAGACGTTGCCGTGCGGGCCTCGTACCTCGGGGTGCCCGCGTTCGGCGAAGCGCTCGACGAGAAGCTCCGAGCCGGCGCGGAAGGGCTCCCGGAGAAGGATCGCCAGGTTCTCCGGAGAGCGGCGAGCGGAGGTGTCGGGCAAGCGGTTGGACATAAGACAGGCTTCCTGTCTATACTAGCCGGATGGATAAGACAGGCAGCCTGTCCTTTGACGATACGCTCGAGGTCGGCGGCGACGTGCTCACCTTCCGCGTGACCAGCGAGCAGAGCCACGGCGCCCTCACCGGCGTGGAGGTCCGCATGCGGGCCGGCGGCGGACCCCCGATGCTGCATCGGCACGATCCCTTCGAGGTCTATCGCGTCGAGCAGGGCGAGTTCGCGTTCTACGTCGCGAACGACGACGGTGAGGTCGAGCGCACGGTGGCGGGCCCGGGTGCCGTGGTGCCGATCGGCGGCGGACGCGAGCACACGATCCGCAACGAGTCCCGCGAGGAGGCGCGTGCATTCGTCGTCTTCTCCCCCGGTGGCGAGATGGAGCAGTTCGCGCGCGCGGCCGGTGCACTCGCGCAGCAAGGGACGCCCGGTGTGGACGAGATCCTCGCGCTTGCGGAAGCCCACGGCATCGAGATGACCCGGCCCCTGGACAGCGTCCACTGATGGCCTACCTCACGATCACCCGGATCAAGGGCGACCCCGAGCGGCTGCTCGCCGGCTACCGGCAGTCCTCGGAGACCATGTCGGCCGTGGGACGCGATCACGGCCTGATACTGCATTCCGCGGCCAGGACCGAGGAGGGGCTACTCATCGTCAACCTGTGGCCGTCGAAGGACGGCTCCGAGGCGGCGGCGCGTGATCCGCGCCGGCTCGGTGTGGTTCGCGAGAACGCCCTCAGCCCGGATCAGGTCCGCCCCGAGCATCACGAGGTGGAGGACTACGTCATCTTTGACTGACGCCATGCCCTCCCCCACCGACATCCGTCCTCCGTTCACCACCGACTCGGCCCGCGCCAAGGTGCAGGCCGCCGAGGACGCGTGGAACAGCCGCGACCCCGAGCGCGTGGCGCTTGCCTACACCGAGGACTCGGAGTGGCGCAACCGCAGCGAGTTCCTCAGCGGCCGCGAGGAGATCAGGGCGTTCCTGCGCCGCAAGTGGGAGCGCGAGCTCGACTACCGGTTGAAGAAGACGCTCTGGGCGTTCTCCGACGACCGCATCGCCGTGCGCTTCGAGTACGAGAGCCGCGACACCGACGGCCGGTGGTGGCGCAGCCACGGCAACGAGATGTGGCTCTTCGCGCCCGACGGCCTGATGTCTCACCGGTACGCGTCGATCAACGACGAGCCGATCGACGAGGCCGACCGCCGGCTCCGCTAGTGCGGCGCCGGTAGCGCCCGCCCGTCGTCTGGCTCCGCCGCCGGCGCGCCACGCGTCTGGATGACGATCGCGATGATCACGATGGTGCCGCCGACGAGCGTCGCCGTGCTCG
This sequence comes from uncultured Thermoleophilaceae bacterium, assembly GCA_963826165.1. Classification (GTDB taxonomy): domain Bacteria; phylum Actinomycetota; class Thermoleophilia; order Solirubrobacterales; family Thermoleophilaceae; genus JACVRW01. Next base: position 151,871 of record CAWGWC010000006.1, read on the forward strand.
GCCGCTCGTCCAGGGCGAGCCACACCCAAACCGGTCCGAGAACGACCTCGAGCAGCGTGATCAGGCCGACCTGGGCAGCCGGAATCAGACGCGCTCCGACCGTCAGCAGGGCGAAGCCGAGACCGATCTGGCCGATTCCGAGGAGCGCGAGCCACACCACGTCGTCACCCGCGATCTCCCCGGGACTGGCAAACGGGATGAAGGCCACCACGAGGATCAGCTGCGACATGCAGGTGGCGGGCGCCATCGACACGTCGTGGCGCCAGCGGGTGATGACGATCATCCCCGCGAAGGCGAGCGCGGCCAGGAAGGAGAACCCGTCGCCCGCCAGGTTGCCCTCGCCCGGCGCTCCCAGCATCAGCGCGACCCCCGCCAGCGCCAGGGCCATGGCCACGACCGTGCGTCGCGTGATCTCCTCGCCAAGGAAGACGCGGGCGAGCAGAGCGGCCAGCACCGGCGCCACCGCGAGGATGAACAGCACCCGCGCCACGCTTGTGTGGTTCAGCGCTGCGATGAAGGAGCTCGAGGCGACGGCGACACAGAGCGCCACCGCGATTCCGGCGAAGCCCACCGAGCGGAACGCCTGCACGACCCGGCCGCGCTCGACGATCGCCACGTACACGAGGAGGGCCGCCCCCGCGAAGGCGGCGCGGCCGGCCACCTGGGTGGCCGTGTCGAGGGTGAGCTGGCGCTGCAGCACCCCGGCCGTCGACCAGGCCACCGCGGCAAGCGCCACATAGATCTGCCCGCGCCGCCGGCGCTGCGACTGCTCGAGCGCCACCGTCGCGGTCGTCACGCGTCAAGTCATAGCGGATGCACGGCGGGTGCTCTCGGGGCCGGTCAGATCACCTGGCCCGCAGGCCCGCCAGGTAGTCGTAGCTGCGCTCGGTGGTCGCAAACGATCCCGCCGGGTTGGCCATCGGGTCGGGGGCCGTATCGCGTTCGACGAGGTAGTGGTGATCGTCCGTGTCGAGCCCGCAGAAGAAGGGCTCGAGCGGGATGTCGCCGTCCCCGACGTCGGTCATCGTCCATCCGAACGCCGGGCCGCCGTTGAAGAGCCCGTCCTTCACGTGGAACAGGGGGAAGCGCCTGGGCTGATACCACGGGTACTCGTGCGGCCTGAAGCCCGGGAAGCGCGACTGACCGACGTAGGCCCAGAAGATGTCGAGCTCGAAGAAGACGAGCCTCGGGTCGGTCTCCTCCAGCAGCACGTCGTACAGCCGGGTGCCGTTCTCGACCGCGAACTCCTCGGAGTGGTTGTGCTGGTAGAAGCGCAGCCCGCGCTTCCTTGCGGCCGCTCCGAAGCGGTTGAAGTCCTCCGCGGCGCGCCGGTAGCCGTCGACGGTCTCGCCGTAGCGCTGGCCCGGCCTGCTGGCGGTTCCGATGTAGTCGATTCCGATCTCGGCCGCGTCGTCGAGCACCTGATCGAGCTGCGTCGTGAACGAGTACGCCGTCGGATCCGCCGAGTGGTAGTTGACGTGACTGCCGACGGCGTTCAGGCGGTAACGCCTGAGCAGAGCCCGCAGCTCCTCGTTGGTCCACCGGCGGCCCTGGGCGTTGTAGCCGGCGAACTCGAGCTCGCTGTAGCCCTGCCGGCTGAGCTCGGCAAAGACCTCCTCGAAGCCGCGACTCGCCACCTGATCGCGAACGGTGAACAGCTGCACACCGATCAGATCCCGCGGCAGAAGCCGGCTGCGCCGGTGCCGCCGATGTCTCGCGCCGGCAACCGGGGCCCAGGGCCCCATCGAAGTCGCCGCCGCCGTTCCGGCCGCGGCCCCGACGAACCCGCGACGACTCAGCTTGCCTTGCTCACCCATCTGGACTCCTTCCCCGAAGAGCCTCCCGAGGGGAGTGTCTCCAGAGCGGGCGGAGACCAACCGCTTCCGTGCTGGGGCGCCTCCGGCGCTACGCGCCTGGCCGCCGGTACTGAACCTCCCCGGCTCGGCCCAGCGCATCCATCGTTTCGTCGACGGTCAGGAGGACCGTGGTTTCCAACGAGCTGAGCGCCCCGCCGGCGCTGATCGCCAGCGCGACCGCGGCCATGGACACGTTGTCGGGGGCCTCCCACAGGTTGTAAGCGTCGTGGGACCCAAAGGCGTACCAGAACCCGTGGAGCTTCCCGCCGACCGACTCGATGTACGACTGCGCGGCTTCTCGGCGGTCCTCGGGCTTGGCGATGAGGCGGGCCCAGGTCTCCGGCGTATAGCTGAACTTCGTGAGATAGAGCGGCATGGAGTCCTCCCGGTCGTGGCGAAGAGGTGGGATGAAATCCCACCCTCTCCGGTTCGGGACGCCCGCCTGGCAAGGAAGAGGTCGGCGACGCGTGCTCTGCACGCGAGCCGGCCGATGACACCGCCAGGCGACGCGGACCCGGAGCGGAGAGGGTGGGATTCGAACCCACGAGGCAGTTTGACCCGCCCACACGATTTCCAGTCGTGCACCTTAAGCCACTCGGTCACCTCTCCGGAGCGGATCTAGCCTAGCCGTCGTTCCCGTACGATCGCGCGTCGCACAGCACGCCGGAAACTCGCTGGCGGGCACGGAACAGCCGGCTGGCGACCGTGGCCTCTCGCGTGTCGAGGGCGGCCGCCGTCTCACCGTAGGAGAGGCCGATGATGTCGACGGCGACGAGGACCGCGCGGAAGTCGTCGGACAGAGCGGCGATCGCCTCGAACGTCATCCGCTCCTCCAGGGCCGCGTCCGGCCGCGCCAGCGAGGACTGCATCGTCGAGCCCTCGTCGGTCGCCAGCGCGACGGTCCGAGGACGCCGCCCGGCCGTGCGCAGGCTGGTCAGGTAGGTGTTGCGCAACGCTCTCATGAGGTAGGGCAGCGGATCGCCGGCGCGAAACGCGCGTGGCCGCGCCAGCACCTGGGCGAAGGTCTCTTGGACGAGGTCGTCGGCGTCCGCCGAGCCACCCATCGCGCGGGCCGCCCGGTATAGCCGGTCGATCAGCTGCGGCGATGGCCGCAGGCCGGATCTTCCAGCGGCGGCGCGGCCGGCAATCATGGCCGTAGGATCCTCATCCTCCGAAACTACGGCCGGCTCACGCGAGCGCTCAGTGAGCCTGATCACACAAACTACACTTTGTAGCTTCAGACGGACGGGCCGACCACTTGCCAAACCTCAGCGATCAGCTCTCGCCGTTCTCGTACGTGATCCTGATCCTCGTCGGCGAAGGCGGAGCGGCCCCTCACGACCTCCGGCGAATGAGCACTCAGGGTGGACGCATCTACTGGTCGGCGGCCGAAAGCCGCTGGTACTCCGAGCCCAAGCGCCTCGCGGAGCTCGGCTATCTCCGGGCCCGCAAACGACCGGGACAGACACACGACCGGACCGTCTACTCCCTCACCGCCCGCGGCCGCCGCGCGGCCGCGGAGTGGCTGGCAAGCCCCTCGGACTTCATCCGCATCCAGAACGAACCGGCAGCGCGGCTGAACGGCGCCGACCTCGCCGAGAGCGACGCCACGGTCTTGGCCGGCCTGGCCGCGATCCGCCCGCAGATCGAAGACCAGCTCCGCTGGCTCGACCGAGCCGAGGAGATCGCAGGCGAGCTCCCGCATCGCGAGCGGTACCTCCGACTCAACCACCGGCTCAGCCGGAACATCATCAACGCGTTCCTCGAGTGGCTGGACGAGGTCGAGACGGAGCTCGGCGGGCCCAGGGGCGCTAGCCGCTCGCCTCAGCGGCAGCGGTAGACACCGAACTGCTGATCGCGGCTGAGCGCGAAGGTCCAGCGTCCGCCGGCACACTCGGATCCGCTCCGCGGGCGGCGTACCGGCCTGCCCCCCTGAACGCATCGTCCCTCTGCGCAGCGCACCGGCGCGCCCGCGCTCGGCGGCGCGTACTCCTTGGTGAGCGCCGGGTCGGGAAGGCCCAGCTCGTCCCAGCCACGATCGAGCAGCCCGGCGCAGAGCCCCTTGGCCTGCGCCACGCTCGAGATCGAGTTAGCCGCGTAGAGCCCGGCGGCGGACCGGCCCCGGTACAGAACGCACACGCGCTGGAAGCGTTGGTCCGGCTCCCTCGGCCCCGCTGGCTCGGTCCAGCCCCCAGGAGCATCGGGTCGCGACCAGGCGCTGCACAGCTCGCTGGCGCGCTCGCCCGTGAGACGGACGAAGACCTGCTGCTCGCGCGTCGTCAGCTCGCATTTCTCCGGTGGCGCCTGCGACCCAGTGCGCTCCGGCCCCCCTTCATCAGAGCATCCGCACAGGATTCCCAGCGCAGCCAGCGCAAAGAAGATCGCCTTCCCCACAGGAGCATCGTAGGCAACCACGCACCTCCCGCCGCGCCGGTCGCTGGCGGGACGGTCAGCACCCTCGGGTCGCAGAGCATGTCAGAGCAAGCCGCTTGCGGCGCGCGAACGAGCGCCGAAGGCGCGAGAGCTCTGCGGACCGAGGCGTGCGGACCGTCCCGCCCGACGGCCCCACCTCAAAGCCCCAGCTCGCGCACCCCTGGCTCGTTCCAGCCGAGGTGATGTGCCAGCTCGTGGCGCAGCGTTCGCACCACCTGCTCCCTGAGCAGGTCGGAGTTCCAGCCGAAGTCCCGCTCGAGAGTGTCCTGGTAGAGGACGATGCGGTCGGGATAGTCGTCGCGGGCCACCGTGTCCCCGAAGTAGTGCCCGTAGGCGCGGTTCTCCGCGCCCCGCCGGGAGACCACAACCGGCACATCGTCGAGGACGCGCTGGAAATCGAGTGGGAGCTCGTCGATGGCCTCGGCCACCAGCAGGTCGAACTCCGTCGTCTCGGAGCGAAGCTCGGGCTGCGCGGCCAGCTCCTCGCTGCGGCGCACCAGCCGCTCGAACTCGTGCTCGGTCATCGAGTCGCGCCCGGCCAGCGCCACGGTGCCCCAGGCGGTCAACAGCAGCAGCGCCAGACCGCCGCCGATGAACACGGCGAGTCCGCTGGCGCCCGACAGCGACGGCGGGTTGAGGAGCAGCAGCAGAACGCCCACCGCAAAGAGCGCGGCAAAGCCAGCCTTGAGCGGTCCTGAGAGAGCGTCCTTCACCCCTACGAGAGTAGGGGTGGCAGCGCTACTCGTCCGAGCCGGCGGCGTCCGGGTTGCCGGTGGCGGTGCCCTCGTCGTCCGCGGCGCCCGGACTGTCCTCGGCGTCGTCGCGCGCGCGCCCGGGCGTGTCGTCGTGCACCTGCTCGTCCGGGGCCTCCTCGGGCAGCTGATCGGACTCCTCGCCTGGCGTCTCCATCACGGTCCTCCTCCTCGCCGGTCTGGTTCTCCTCGTCGGGCGCATCCGGATCAGGCCGGGCCCCGGGTACCGACGGGTCCTCCTCCTTGGCCTCCCAGTCGCGCTTCGTCTCCTCGATGCGGTCACCCACCTCTTCGGAGCGCCTCTCCATGTCCTGGGCCTCGCGCTCGAGACGCTCGGCCTGCTCGTCGTGCTCCATGAAGATGGGTTACCCGCTCGGGCGAGACTCGCAAACCGACACGCTCACCGGCCCGCCCCCGGGATCCACGTCCGCGGTCCAACCGTGGGGCAGCCGCAGTGACCGACCCGGCACCATGCGCAGCACCCGCCCGCCCCAGAGCCGGCGACCTTCCTGGGTGATCTCGAGCCGCGGGCGCGTGAGGAACTCGAGCGATCGCAGAGCGAAGCGACCGCGCGGCGGACGGCCGTCCGGCGGGGAGATCACGTTGGGGGAGATCCAGGCGAGCGGCGCCTCGCAGCGCACCGGTACCCGGCCCTCCGACCAGTCGCCGGGGGCGCGCAGCCATTGGGCCGCCGCCCGCCCGGCATGGCCTCCGGAGAGCGCCGCCACGTCGGCGGTCTCGGCGCCGTGGAGCAGGTTCCCGGCCGCGAAGACACCGCGGCGTGAGGTGCGCAGGGCGGAGTCGACCGCCGGCCCGCGGGTGCCCGGGTCGAGCTCGAGCCCACCGAGCGCGGCCAGCTCGAAGTCCGGGATCCAGTCGGCGGTGAAGACGACGCTGTCGCAGGCCACCGAGCGCACTCGCCCGTCGGCCAGATCGGTGAGCTCCGCGCCCTCCACGCGCGGGCGCCCGTGGATGCCCGTCACCGCGGTGCGGGTCCACAGCGGCGTCCGGTAACGCAGCCGGGCCCCGGCGTGGAACGCCGCCAGCGACTGGTGACGAGGCAGCTCGGTGGTCATGCCGATCGCCCGCGCCCCGCCGTGGGCGAGCGTCATCAGCGCCGAGAAGCTCACGTGCTCGGCTCCCACCACCAGGGCGCGCCCGCCGATCCTCCTGCCCTTCAGGTAGACGAGCTGCTGCAGCGTTCCCGTGGTCATCACGCCGTCGGGGCGCGAGCCGGGCACCAGGCGCGCCGAGCGGGGCCGCTCACGACAGCCGCTGGCGAGGATCACGCAGTCCGCGTCCAGCACAGCGGCGTCCCTCCGGACCGGTGACCTCGAGCGGCCCGCCGGGCGACCAGCCGGTGACCATCGTCTGGCTCTCGATCCTCGCCCCCGCCGCAAGGGCCAGCTCCCGCATCCGGCCCGCGTAGGCGGGCCCGGCCAGCGGCCGGTGCAGGTCGCGCAGCCCAAAGCCCTGGTGCTGGGCGTGACGGGGGATACCGCCAGCCTCGGCCTCGCGCTCCAGCACCAGAACGTTCCTCAGCCCGGCTTGGGCCAGCGCCCGAGCCGCCGCCAGCCCCGCGGGCCCGCCTCCGACGATCAGGACCTCGCCGCCGCCGCTCAAGCCGAGCGCTCCCGCTGCAGCAGGTGGTCGAGCTCCGCGCGACAGAAGAAGCCCTGGCAGCGTCCGAGATGCGCCCGCGTGCGCCGGCGCAGCCCGTCCAGGTCGGCCGCCGGGATCGGTGAGCCGAGGGCGTCGCGTATCTCGCCGCGTGTGACCCGCTCGCAGAAGCACACGATCTGGCCGTAGGCGGGGTCTCGCTCCACGAGCTCGGCCTGCTGGTAGGGCCGCGGGGAGCGCTCGCCGATGTTCGGCATATGGATCTCGGGCAGCTCTCCGGCCCGGAGCTCCAGGTCCAGGCCGGCGGAGCCGAGCTCGTCGCGCACGTGCTCGGCGATCGCCATCGAGCCCGTCAGTCCCGTGGACCGAATTCCGCCGACGCAGGCGTAGCCCTCGTCCGCGTGAACGGCCACCTGGTAGTCGCCGTGCTCGGTGGCGGCGCGCAGCCCGACGTAGACCGCGGTGACCTCGTGGTCGAGCAGCGCGGGCACGATGCGCTCCCCCTCGGCCCGCAGGTAGTCGAGGCCCGCCGCGGTTGAGGCGGTGTCGTCCTTTCGCTCCACGTCATCGGCGGTAGGGCCGAGCATCACGTTGCCGAACACGGTGGGGGCGATCAGCACGCCTTTGGTGATCTTCGTCGGCACGGCCAGGATCACGTGCTCGACCAGCGGGCGCGAGAGCTTGTCGAACACGATCAGCTCGCCCCGGCGCGGCGTGACCGTGAATCCGTCGTGTCCGAGCGCGCGGTCGAGCTCGTCGGAGCGCAGGCCGGCCGCGTTGACGAGGAAGCGGGTGGTCCAGGAGCGACCTCCGGACGAGGCCACCCGCAGGCCACCCCCCTCCAGCCGCTCGACGTCCTCGACCGGCGTGTTGCGATGCAGCTGGCCACCCGCCTGCACCGCCTCGGTGGCGAAGGCCAGCGGGGTGGTGAAGGGACAGATGATGCCCTCGTCCGGCACCTCGAGCGCGCCCACCGCGCCGGGCCCCAGATTGGGCTCGCGGCGGTAGAGCTCCTCCACACCGAGCTCCCGGATCGGCTGGTATCCGTTGGCCCGCGAACGCTCGACGATCCCCGGAAACTCGGCGAGCTGCTCGTCGTTCCAGGCCACCAGCAGGGCGCCCGTGCGCTCGAGCGGTATCCCCACGCGCTCCGCGTACTCGCCGAGCAGCTCGTAGCCGCGCGCCACCAGGCCCGACTCGAGCGTGCCCGGCTCGGCGTCGAAGCCCGTATGGAGCAGGGCGGTGTTGGCCTTGCTGGTGCCCGCCCCCACGTCGGGCCCCGCCTCGAGCAGGGTGACCCTGAGGTCGAAGCGGGTGAGCTCGCGCGCGATCGCGCAGCCCACCACGCCGGCCCCCGCTATCAGGACGTCCGTGTCGAGCCCGCGCTCCACATCAGGAGTATCGCTCCGTCTGTCAGCGCACCCCCGCCAACGGCTTCATGTGCGGTCGCACCAGCGGCCGCTCGGACTCGCTGCGACCCAGTGCCTGCACCCCAGCCGGCGCCTCGAACGGGACCTGCTGGCGACACACCGTGCCGGCGGCAGGGAGCGTTCCCTCCTCGAGGTAGGCGTCCACCGCCTCGTCGATACACGGGCTGTTGCCCCCGTACGCGGTGTGACCGTCGCCGCGCATGGTCAACAGGCGGGCGTTCCCGAGGTCGCTCGCGAGCCTGCGAGCACCCCGATACGGCGTGGCCGGGTCGTAGGTCGTGCCGATCACGAGCGTCGTGGGAGCCGAGTCTCTCGTCTCGAAGGGCCCGTCATACGCCCCCCTGGGCTCGATCGGGAAAAGGCCCCAGGGCAACTCGACATAGCCGCTGTTCAACCAGAAATGGTCGAACAGGTTCCACGAATGCTCGCCCGCTTCGAGATAGGCCAGCACGTTGCGCGTGTAGTCCTGCTCGAGGGCGCCGAGCGCGTAGTAGCGGTCGGTGAAGGGGGAGTAGCTGCCGTCCTCCTCACGACCGTAGAAGAAGTCCGCCTCGGCGCGGATCAGCGAGTAGTCGCCCGCCTCGGCCGCCGCCAACGCGGCGGTGATGAACGGCCAGGCCTGCTTGGCGTAGACATTCACCAGCGCAGCCGCCAGCACATCGTCGCCGTCGACCAGGCGCGGGTCGGTGGCCGAGGCCGGCTGGGGGTTGGCCGCCAGGGCTTCGACGAGTTCGTCGAACGCGCTCCAGGGATCGTCTCCCCCGAAGCCGAGACAGGCGTCCTGGTGGGCGGCACAGGCCTGGAAGTAGCGGTCGATTCCTCGCTCGAAGCCGGCCGACTGCTCGCGCAGGGAGAGCAGCGGCTTGTTCATGTACTTGTCCCCGTCGAAGGCTCCGTCGAGCACCAGGGCCCGATGCCGGTTGGGGAACAGGCTCGCGTAGGTGGCTCCCAGGAACGTGCCGTACGAGAAGCCCAGGTAGCTCAGCTTGCGATCGCCCACCGCACGCCGCAGCAGGTTCATGTCGCGGGCCGCGTTTCCGGTGGTGGCGTGAGCCAGGTCCCGCCAGTCGTTGAGGCGCACGCAGCGATTCACGTAGCGGCGGTTGACGGCGATCCAGTCAGCCACGTCGATGTTCTCGGGCGTGGGGAAGGGCTGGCGGTAGGCGCCGAGCGTCTCCTGGTTGGCGCGGCAATCGATTGCGTCTTCGCTCTCGCCGGTGCCGCGAGGGTCGAAGCCGACGATGTCGAAGCGATCGTTGAGCGACGCGAACGCCTCTGCGCCCACCGCCTTCAGGATGGACACGGCGTCTGCGCCCGGACCGCCGAAGTTCACGAACAGCGAGCCGATTCGCGCTTCGTCGTCCTGAGCGGGGAGCCGGACGACGGCGAGGTCAACAGTGGAGCCGCCCGGATTCTCGTAGTTGCGCGGCACTTCAACGGTTGCGCAGTCGAGCCCTTCGGCGTCCTCGCACGCCGACCAATCGATCGACGGTGCGCGGGCGAACCCCGCCGGCGCGGCGAGCAGTGCCGCGGCGACGATCACGGTAAGAAGGACAAGGATCCTGCGGGCGTGTCCTCGTGCTGAGGTCATCCCGACCCTCCCTTTCTCGTCGGAAGCCGGGGCGATCAGCCCGGCGTCGCCAGCCTAGGCGCTCGAGGCGCCGGGCGCTAGGTCTGCGTATACGCCCGCGCGGGCCCGCATCTCGTCGATCGACTCGTCGGTGCAGGTGGCGAAGAATCCGCCCACCACCTCGCGCACCTCGTCGAGCGACTCCGCCCGGTAGAGCACGGGCTGGTAGTGCGTGATGTCGTAGTCCGCCGTGCCCATCTCGGTCAGGTCGATGGGCCGCAGCTCCATCCCGCGGAACTCGTCGATCTCGCCGTAGGAGGACAGGATGCCGGCGCCGTAGGCACGCAGCTCGCCGTCCTCCATCACCACGCCGAACTCGACGGTGAACCAGAACACGCGCGACAGGAAGCGCAGGTTCTCCTCGTCGCTCAGGCGGTGGGTGGCCTCGCCCGTCAGGCGGTGGAGCTCGGAGAACGTGGGCGTGGCCAGCAGGTGCCCGTGGCCGAGGACCTCGTGGATGATGTCGGGCTCCGGCGTGTAGAGCGGCTCCGCCGGATGGCGCACGTACTGGGTGGAGTGAAAGACGCGCTCCGAGAGCGAGCCGTAGAACTCGCGCAGGGGCACCAGGCCCGCGGCCGGCACGTAGCGGAAGCCGGTGATCGGCTCGAGCCGGTCGCTCACCAGGTCCAGGCTGGGCACCGCGTCGGCCGGGAGGTCGAGCGCCGACTTGGCCTCGAGGAACTCGCGGAACGCGAGCTCATCGTGCTTGGGGTGCAGCTCGCGGCAGACGGTTCGCCACACCTCCTGCTCGGCCTCGGTGTAGTCCACCGGCGGAGCCGGCTGCCCGGCTCGCCAGGCGAGCGCCAGGGCGGCGATGTCGTTGCGCCGCTCGCGGTACTCGGGATCCAGCGCGCCGGGATGGTCCTCGCTGAGGTGGACCTTGACGCCGTCGCCGTCGCTGGTCACGGGCGAATAGAGCTGTCCCTCCTCGAACATGCCCTTGAGTCCAGCACCGAAGAGGCCGACTTGCAAGTGTGCCTACCTGGAGTGGTCAATCTGCCCAGTTTCGTCACCGGATGGCGCTAGAATCTGGTCACTTTGACCAGTCAGATCGATGAGCTCGACGCTCGCCTGATCGCCGAGCTGCGCGAGAACCCCCGGCTTGGGCTGCTCGAGATCTCGCGCCGCCTCGGCGTCGCCCGCGGCACCGTGCAGGCCCGGCTGGGCAAGCTCGAGCAGCGCGGCGTGGTCACCGGCTTCGGGCCGGAGGTCGACCCTGTGGAGCTCGGCCACCGGCTCGAGGCGTTCGTGCTGCTCGAGCTGACCCAGGGTCGCCTGGCCGAAGCGGTGGCCGCGCTCGAGGTCACGCCTGAGGTGCTCGAGGCCGACGCCATCAGCGGTCCCCAGGACCTGATCTGCCGCGTGGCCGCCCGCGACACCGAGCACCTTCAGGAGATCGTCAACCGGCTCTTGGCCACCGACGCGATCCGTCGCTCCACCAGCTACGTGGTGCTGTCGCGCCCGATTCGGCCGCGGGTGCAGCCGCTGGTGGACGCCGTGGGCGGCAGATGAAAGAGTCCCGGCTCCGCCCTGACCGCACACCCGAAAGGACCCTCCATGTCGGATGCCGGTGACCAGCTCGGCCGCGGCGACGGGATCACCCGTCGCGACTTCCTCGACGGCGTGGCCATCAGCGCCGCGGGTCTGGCCGCCGCCGCGGCCGCTCCTCATCTGACCGGCGCCGAGGCCGCCGCGGTCGCGGCGAGCGAGCGCGGGCTGCCGCCCGGCTACTACCCCCCGGTCGAGACCGGGCTGAAGGGCCAGCCGAACCGCGTCATCCGCCAGACCATGAAGATCGACGGGCCGCCCAACCCCCGCAACGTGCACAGCACGCGCGGCGGTCCCGGCGTCCGCGTGCGCAAGGTGGTCGACTGCCACGAGACCTACGACTGCGTGATCGTCGGCGCGGGCGCGAGCGGGCTGGCCTCAGCCAAGTACTACCGCGATCGCTACGGCGAGGACTCGAAGATCCTGATCATCGACCCGCTGCCCGACTACGGCGGACACTCGACCCGTAACGAGTTCCACGTCCCCAACGCCGCGGCCGGGGGCGCCGACCTGACCATCCTGCGCAACGGGGGCACGGTCAACCTCGACAGCGTGGGCACCTGGAACCAGCCCGCCGGAGCGCTGTTCGACATCCCCGGCTCCTACGGCCAGCCCGCGGTGGACCTGCTCGCCTACCTGGGCGTCGATCCGGACAACTTTCCCGAGCTCACCAACAACTCGATCCCGAGCAGCTACGGACTGCGCCAGATGCTGCTGTTCCCCTCCGAGGACTGGGGCGCCGACGCCGTGGTGCAGAATCGCCTGCCCGACCAGGCCTGGCCGGACTTCCTCGCCCAGACGCCGTTCTCCGCCGAGGCCCAGGCGGGGATCGCCCGCATCCAGACCGACCTCACCAGCGACTGGATCGCGCTCAAGGACGGTCCCAAGACCGACCAGGAGAAGAAGGCGATCCTGTCCCGGATCACGCAGAAGCAGTACTACATGGACTACATCGGCGTGCCCGAGGAAGCCATCGTCTGGTACCAGCGAAACGGTCACGGCCTGCTGGGCGCGGGCGCCCAGGCCGTCTCCGCCGGCGACATGTGGGCGCTGGGCTCTCCGGGCTTCGAGGGCCTCGGCCTGAACTTCGACAGCTTCCCGGGCATCGGGCGCACCCCGCAGTTCGGGCTGTTCGAGAACATCGGAAACTCGCCCACCTGGCCCGACGGCAACTCGTCGCTCTTGCGGCTGCTGGTCAACCGGTTGATCCCCGGATCGGTGTCGGACGTCGACGGCGGCGAGCCCAACCAGGAGAACGTGGTCAACGCGGTCACCGACTACAGCGCGCTCGACCACCCGCGCAACGACGTTCGCATCCGGCTGAAGAGCCTGGTCTTCCGGGTCGAGGCCGGGCGGCGTGGCGGCGGGCGGCGCGGCCTGGCCGAGGTGGACTACCTGCCCGAGGGCTCGAGGACCGGGCGGCGCGTACGCGCCCGTCACGTGGTCATGGCCTGCTGGAACCGGGTGACCGCGCACGTGGTGGAGGACCTGCCGCGCGATCAGGTCGAGGGCCTCTGCTACGCCCGCAAGGTGCCGCTCATCTACGCGCGGGCGGCGCTCAACAACTGGCGCGCGTTCGCCGACGCCCGCATCAGCAGCGTCAGCCCCCGCGGCAACAGCCTGTTCTGGGACAGCACGAGCATCGCCGCCGGCGCCGAGTTCGGCACGGCCTACGGGCCCACCCCGGCCGAGCCGCCGGAGGTGCCGGCGATGCTGAACTTCACCGTCGTGCCCTCAGACCCGGAGGCCACACCTCAGCTGGCTGCCTACGAGCGCGGCAAGCAGATACTGCTGGAGCTGAGCTTCCGCGAGCTGGAGGACGCGATCTGGGACGTGCTCGACCGTACGGTCAACCGTTCCGGCGGGGACTTCGATCCCGAGCGCGACGTGGACTCGGTGATGCTCAACCGCTGGAACTACGGCTACGCCCACGAGCTCACCTCGGTCTGGGACCCGTCGCTGTACGGCCCGGTCGCGGACCAGCCGCAGGTGGCGGGTCGCCGGCCGTACCGCAACATCGCCATCGCCAACAGCGACTCGGGGGCGTTCGCCTACACGCACTCGGCGATCAACGAGGGCTATCGGGCCGTGCAGGACCTCCCGTGAGCGCCGCACGGGCCGCGCCGCGGCCCGTGCGCACCGCGCCCTCCATGTAGCCGCACACCCACTGGTCCGAGCCGCACACGTAGAAGGGCGGCTCGTGGGTGCCGTGCAGCGGCCCGACGGCCATCACGTCGCCGGGACGCCAGGAGGTGATGTAGCCCTCGGTCCAGGGGTCCACCGCCCAGCGCCGGAAGAACACTCCGAGCGGCGCGCGTGCCGCGTCGCCGAACGCCTGGGCCATCTCCTCCACCATCTCGTCCTCGATCCGCGCCGGCGAGGTGGCGAGGAAGGCGGCCAGGCGCTCCGGAGGCACCAGCGCCGAGATGATCCCCTCGCGCTGAACCCACGTGCCGCCGAGCACACCGGTCTCCCAGTACGCGTCGCCGTTCTGGCCCTGCTCCTCCCAGAACGAGCTCTCGTAGGCGAACACCGCCTTTACGGCAAGGGCGTGGCGCTGACGGTCGAGCGACTCGCGCCGGGCGTCGGACACACCTTCGATGGCCACGCGGCGCAGCGGGCCCACCGGAATCGCGCTCACCACCGCCTCACACTCGAAGCGCTCGCCCGTCGCCGTGGTCACGGCGCAGCCGCCCGGGGCGACCTTCACCGCGGTCACCGGCGTGGCGTAGCGGATGCGCGAGCCGAGCTCTTCGGCCATGCGCAGGGCCACGGTGGCCGATCCCTCCGCCACGCGCTCGCACTCCCAGACCTCGTAGGAGTAGAAGCCGTGAGCACCCGCGGCCGCCTCCTTGCGCAGATCGGACAGCAGCGAGGTCCGCTCCACGGACTCGGCCGAGAGAGCGAGCATGGAGAGGTCCCGGGCGCGAACCACGTCGGGGCCTGCGCCGCGGTCGCGCAGCCAGTCGGCCACCGAAAGCCGGTCGAGCCGCTCGGCATCGGGATGCGCCCAGGGGTCGTCCGCATCGACCGTGGCCGCCAGCTCGGCGAACTCGCGGTCGAGGCGCGCATAGGTCTCGCGGTCGGCCTCGCTCATCCAGGGATGGCCCTCCCCCACGTCGCGCCGGTCGGCCAGCACCCACGTCCCTTCTCCCGGTAGATCCGGGAAGGCCGGCACCAGGGTCAGGCCCAGCTCTTCGACGAGGCCGTAGTAGGCGCGCTGGTGAGGCCCGACCACCTCCCCGCCGAGCTGCACGAGGCGTCCGTCGGCCAGCGTGGTCTGCTCAACCCGCCCGCCGGGCCGGTTGCGCGCCTCGAGCACCACCACGTCCGCTCCGCCCGCTGCGAGATCCCGGGCGGCGCACAGGCCGGCCAGGCCCGCGCCCAGCACGATCACGTCGTGCTTCACCGGCTGCGCTTGAAGTAGGCCGCGCTCTGCCGCTGCACGATCCGCACCAGGTTGCCGAGTGCGATGTTCACGTCGTACTGGTGAAGGCCCCACGCCGGGCCGAGGTTCTCGGTGAGCTTCGGGCGCGGGTCGCCCGCTGCGGCCTCGTCGGTTGCCTGGAGCCAGTTGGCTCCGCCGGCCGACTCGCAGCGGCCGCTGTACAGGCCGGTGTAGCGGCGCCAGCCGTCCTCACCCTCCTGCTCGAGCAGCAGCTCACCGGACCCGCCGCCCAGGGAGGCCGGGTTGGTGCAGAGCACCTCGAGCTCGGCTGCGTTCGGTCGAGGCAGGAAGAGGCTGCCCGCGCGTCCGAAGAAGGCGTCGGCGATGGGAGGATCGAGGAAGGTGTTGTAGGCGATCACGCAGCCCGTCTGGCGTGGCTTCCGACACGCGGGAACGCGCTTGAAGTCGCCGCCGCGGTCGCTGCCCCTGCGCACCGTCACGTCGCCGCCGATGAGCAGGGCGGAGAGCAGGCGCCGGCGCTGGGCCCGAGCCGGATCGATCTCCTCCTTCACCAGGCGGGTGAGCATGCCCGTGCCCTGCGAGTGCCCGATCAGGACCACCGGCCGGCCACGGTTGTAGCGGCGCAGGTAGTCGAGCCAGGCCGCGCGCACGTCGCGGTAGCCGATCGAGAACCGCTCTCGTGTGAGCCCGCCGCTGAACAGGCCGCGGACGGTCACCTGCCGGTACATGGGCGCGAAGATGCGACAGCTGCCGGAGAAGCGGGAAGCCTGGCTCTGGGCCACCCTGCGCTGCTCGGCGCCGATGCGCCTGTCGGCGTTGATCGTCTGCTGGCCGCTGACGGTGGGATAGACGTAGAAGCAGTCGGCGGCCCGCCGGCCACCCACCGCGAGATCCTCCCTCGCGACGGTGCCTCCCGGGCCGACGGTGGTGTACCCGAGGTCGGTCAGGCACGGGTTCTTCGCGAGGCCCGGCTTGCACAGCCACACGGTCTTGGTCTTGGCGCCGGCTACCGCGGCGGGAGCGGCGATCATCACGCCGGCCGCGAGCAGGCAGGCCAGCAGCATCACTCGGCTCCCCCTCATCGGCGGGCAAGTTTACGGCGGCACGTCTCCCTTCGCCTCAACGACTAGGTTCTCGAACAGAGAGCCGCGCCGCCGCACCACCCTGTTGCCCGAAATCGCTCCCACGAACCCCGCCCGGGCGTCAGACCGCCAGAAGTGCGCCCTCGAGCGCCAGCAGATCTCGCTTCACGTCGAGTCCGCCGCCGTAGCCGACCAGCTTCCCATTGGCCCCGATCACGCGGTGGCAGGGCACCACGATGGCGATCGGGTTGCGCGCGTTGGCCGAACCGACCCTGCGGGCTCCGCCGGGCGAGCCAATCGCATCGGCCAGCTCACCGTAGGTGGTGGTGGTGCCGTAGGGAATGGCCCGCAGCCCGTCCCACACGCGGCGCTGGAAGGCCGATCCCTCGAGGCGGATCGCGAAGCTGAACTCGGTGAGCTCGGCGCTGAAGTAGCGGTCGAGCTGCTCGCACTCGGGGCCGAACCGCTCGTGGCCGGCGCGCCAGCCCGCGCTCCGGGCCTGCTCAGTGCGGTCTCCGAACGCCAGGCCGGTGAGGGCCTCGTCGTCACCGCTCAGCGTGAGCGGGCCGACTGAAGATTCGTGGATCCGGAAGATACGGTCCGACCGGCTCTCCTTCCACGCCGCGTGCTCCGCGGGCAGGCAGGTGGCGCAGGGACGAAAGCCGGCGGCAATGGCGGTGGCCTCGTCAGCGAAGAACACCCGCTGGCGCACGTAGTGCCCGCGGTCGATCCAGCGCCGTGCGCCCTCGCAGTCGAGCCGCCCGTACACGCGGTTGCCGCGATGGCCGCCGAGCATGCCCGGCCGCTCGCTCTCGTACGGCTGTCCCGCGCTGTCGATGAGGGTGAACGTCATGTCCGGTGAACGCGTCCGGAGCCGTGTCTGTGAGACATCTGCTTCGATGATTGCCGATGTCGACCCAGTATTACGTGGCCAGCTCCCTCGACGGCTTCATCGCCGAGGCCGACGACACGCTCGGCTGGCTGCTCGACTACGAGGGCAGCTCCGAGGTGGCCGGCGCCGAGCCTCTCGAAGGCTCCTACGAGCGCTGGTACGAGGGCGTCGGCGCGCTGGTGATGGGCTCGGCCACCTACGAGTTCGTCCTCGCCGAGATCGAGTCGTGGCCCTACGAGAACGAGCCCACGTGGGTGCTCAGCAGCCGAGAGCTGCCGGTGCCTTCCGGCGCCGACGTGCGGGTCGTCAACACGCCGGTGGCCGAACTCTTCCCCGAGCTGAAGACCGCCGCCGGTGAACGTGATCTCTGGGTGGTCGGCGGCGGCAACGTCGCCTCGCAGTTCGCCGGCGAGGGGTTGCTGGACGAGCTGATCCTGACCGTGGTCCCTGTGGTGCTGGGAGAGGGCAAGCCGCTGTTCGACGAGCGGCTGCCCGGCGCCCCGCTCGAGCTCACCGCCACCCGCCCCTACTCGAACGGCATGGTCGAGCTCCGCTACTCGATCACGCCTCAAGCATCGTAGGCAGGCCGAGCCGCGCGAAGGTCAATTCGACCTTGACCGCGTCCGGCGGCTCGTCCGGGAAACGGGCGATTGCCTCGGCGTCGAGGCCGTCGGCGGTCCTGGCGATGAACGAGGTGATCTCGCTGATGCGGTCCCCCTCGAAGGTCAGAACGTCGAGAGCGAAGGGACGAAAGGCCTCGTCGGCGGCCCGCCACGTGTAGGCCCCGACCGCCGGCTGGCCGTTGGCCCAGGCGGCGCGATGAGTCCAGCGCCACTGGCCCGACAGCGGTCCGTTTGCGAGGAAGCCGGCGATCCCGTCGTGGCCCCGGTACCAGGTGGAGAGCGGCGGCATCGACCAGGCGGCGTCCTCGGCGAGCATCCCCACCACCGTGTCCACGTCGCCCCGCTCCATGGCGTCCATGTAGCTCTTCACGATCTCGCGCAGACGCTCGTCCCCGAGCGAGCGCAGCGTCTCCTGCTGGCTCTGATCGGGCAGGCGCTCGTCCACCGCGCCGCGGGCACGCTGCAGCGCACTGTTGACCGAGGCGACCGTGGTGTCGAGCGACTGGGCGGTCTCCTTGGCCGAGAACCCGAGCACCTCCCGCAGGATCAGCACGGCTCGCTGCCGGGCCGGCAGGTGCTGCAGCGCGGCGACGAAGGCCAGCTCCACCGCTTCCCGCTGCTCGAAGTGGGCCTCGGGCGCGCTGCCCACCTCCTCGATTCCGATCTGGTCGTCGGGATAGGGCTCGACCCACACGGTCTCCGCCAACGGGACGCCGGGCGCCTCATGGGGATCGGCCGCGGGGCCGTAGTCCACGGGGATGATCCGCTTCGGGCGGCGAGCGATCAGGTTGAGCGAGGTGTTGGTGGCGATCGTGTAGAGCCACGAGCGCAGCGAGCTGCGTCCCTCGAAGCGCCGGAGTCCGCGCCAGGCCCTCAGCGACGTCTCCTGCAGGGCGTCCTCGGCGTCGTGAACCGAACTGAGCATCCGGTAGCAGTGCGCGTGCAGCTCGCCGCGATACGGCTCGAGCAGTCGCCGGAAGGCGTCCTCGTCGCCGTCGCGGGCCGCGTCCAGAAGCTCGTGTTCCTGCGCCAGGATCATCATGGCGCTTAATTCTTGCGGTTGGCCGGGTCTAAGGGCCGAGGGAATGAGCCGCGAGCTCGCCAAACCTGTCGTGCATCTCGAGTTGCACACCGGCGACCTGCAGGGCGCACGGGCGTTCTACGCCGCTCTGTGCGACTGGCGCACCGAGCGGATCCAGGTGCGCGACCGGGCGTACGAGGCACTGTCCATGGGCGGCCGGCTGGGCGGCGGCATGGTCGAATGCTCCACCACGCGCCCGCTCTGGCTGCCCTACGTGGAGGTGCCGGACGTGGCCGCGGCCACGGAGCGCGCCCGCAGCTGCGAGGCCTCGGTCCTCCTCGAGCCCCGCGAGGGCCCGGCCGGCTGGCGCAGCGTGGTCAGCGGCCCGGCGGCCGGCGAGATTGCTCTCTGGCAGCCCAAGCGCTGACTGTCGATTTTCGCGCCCCTCGTTCGACGCCCGGGTAGTAGCCCTCAACCAAGACAAGAGAGGACTCTCGATGCGAAAGCTCGTGGAATCGACGTTCGTGACGCTCGACGGAGTGATCGGCAACCCGCAGGAATGGGGCCCGCCCTACTGGGACGACGAGCACGCCGGCTACGCCGAGAAGCTCCTGTCGCCGGCCGACGCTCTGCTGCTGGGCCGCCACACCTACGAGGGTTTCGCCCAGGCTTGGCCCGAGCGCGGCGGCGAGTACGCCGGCAAGCTCAACAGCATGCCCAAGCACGTGGCATCACGAACGCTCGAGGAGACCACCTGGAACGCCGCTCTGCTCGAGGGCGACGCGGCCGAGAGCGTGGCCGCGATCAAGGAGCAGCCCGGCGGCGACATCCTGAAGTACGGCACCGGCGAGCTCGATCGCGCCCTGATGGAGAACGACCTGGTGGACGAGTTCCACTTCTGGGTCTTCCCCGTGATCGCCGGAGGGGGAGAGCGGCTCCTCGAAGGCTTTGACCTGACCCACCTCGAGATGGTGGACCAGACGACGTTCAAGAGCGGCATCGTGGTGGGCGTCTACACATCGAAGGAGGGTTGACGCGGCAGGCGCATGAGCTGCATCGCCGTCCAGGCGGGGCGAAAGCCCAGGCGGGCGTACAGCTGCTTCGGCCGGCCCTCGTCGTCGGCCACGATCCAGAGGTCGGCGGCGTCACTGCCGGCCTCGATCGCGGCGCAGGTCACGGCCGTGCCGAGCCCGCGGCCGCGCCGGTCGGGTCTGACATAGACCTGAGCGACCTCGGCCGAGCCGCCGATGCGCTCGAGCTGCGCGAAGGCCACCGCCTGGCCCGATTCGAGGACCGCCAGGACCCTGGCCCCCAGCAACCTCGACACCTCACGCTGCTCTGCCAGGTGATCGCCCATGTCCAGGCTAGGGAAGTCCTCCTCGTGCCAAGCCGTGCGCAGATCGTCCACCGCCTCCTGGGGGACCTCCTCGACGGGGACCTCGGACCGCGGCGGCGGTGGTCCTCGGTGGAGCATCCACACCTCGGGATAGGTCTCCCACCCCCATTCGTCGAAGGCGCCCCGGACACGATTCGCGCTGTGGATGTCCTCCCAGTCGAAGCGCCGGTGCTCGTGATTCGCCTGAACCTCGTCCGCGAACGCCACCAGAGCCTCCGCCGTCATGCCTGGATCCTCCTCGACCCGGATCGAGTTGAAGTCGAAGTAAGTCGGCCAGCGGGTGGTCGACACGATCGTGCCGTGGGCCCAGGGCTCGAACACGTCACACACGATGCTGTGGGCGGCGTGGTGCCAGGCCCGGGCCCGCTCCGCGACATCGTCCACGCGGGTCAGCGTAAGCCACGCCGGACCTCACGCGTTGTGGGACGATGGGTCTCTGGCCGTGAGGTACCTGACCGCCCTGCTCGCCGCGGCTCTGCTCGCCGTCGTCCCCGCGACCGTGGCCGCCGCCCCCTACACCGCTCCCGGCGGGAAGGTGCTCTGGGGCGGCCAGGGCGGCTACCGCGCGGGCAACATCGCCGACTTCGAACGCCAGTCCGGCAAGCACCCCGCGGTGTTCAACTACTTCATCTCCTGGCGGGCCACCAGCGCCGACGTCAACTGGCTCTCGATCCGGCTCGATGAGGCCTCGCGGATGCGCTCGCGGCCGATGCTGTCGGTGTCCACCGACCGGACCGGCCTGAGCCCGGCGGACCTGGCGCGCGGCGGGGGCGACGGCTTCCTCGTCGCGCTCAACCGCCTGCTCGGTGAGCACGGCGGCGTGACCTACCTGCGGCCGCTGTCCGAGATGAACAACGCCAACAACCCGTACTCGCCCTATGACCAGGCCGGACGTTCGCGTGGGCCCGCCTTCTCCACCGGGCAGTTCAAGAAGGCCTGGCGGCGGCTGGCCCTGATCGTCCGCGGCGGCGACGTGGCCGCCATCGACGCGAAGCTGCGCCGGCAGGGACTGCCGCCCGTGAGGACGAGCGCCGAGGAGCTGCCTCGCCCGCGGGTGGCGCTCATGTGGGTGCCGCTGTCGTTCGGCAATCCCGAGATTCCGAAGAACCATCCGAAGTACTTCTGGCCCGGTGGGCGCTACGTGGACTGGGTCGGCACCACCTGGTACTCGCCCTACAGGAACTCGAGCGCGTTCAACCGCCTCTACAGCTACCCGAAGTGGCGCTCCAAGCCGTTCGCCTTCGCCGAGTGGGGCGTGTGGGGCGCCGACGTGCCGGGCTTCGTCGGCCAGTTCTTCGGCTTCCTCAAGAGCCACCCGCGGGTGCGCATGGCCGTCTACTACCAGTCGGCGTCGCTCAAGCCCGAGTTCCGCCTCTCCACCCATCCGGCATCGCGAGCGGCCCTGCGCCGGGCGGTCCGCTGGCCCCGCCTCACTGGCTTCGCGCCTGAGCTGGCGCCGTAGCTAGGGTGGCGGCAGTGCCCTCCACCCACCCTGCGACCCGCGTGCTCGTCCAGCACCGCGGCCGGGCCGAGGAGATCCTCAGGGTGTTCGCCCGGCACGGCATCGCGCTCATGGCTGACGGATCGGTGCGTGCTCGCCTGGCCGACTTCCTCCCGCGCGAAGAGGCCCGCAACGGCGGGCCTATGAGTGACGGCGAGCGCCTGCGCTCGGCCCTGTCAGAACTCGGGCCCACCTTCATCAAGCTGGGCCAGGTGCTCAGCACGCGTATCGACCTTGTCGGTCCCGACGTGGCCGCCGAGCTCAAGGAGCTGCAGACCCGCTGTCCCGAGGACTCCGAGGACACCGTACGGGCGACCCTGGAGAGCGACCTGGGCCGGCCCGTGACCGAGGCCTTCTCGCGCTTCGACTTCGAGCCGCTGGCCTCGGCCTCCGTGGCTCAGGCCCACGAGGCGGTGCTGCACGACGGCACCGAGGTCGTGGTCAAGGTCCAGCACGCCGGCATCCGCCAGGTCGTGACCGCCGACTTCGACATCCTGGAGGCGCTGGCTGCGGTCCTGGAGGAGCACGACGAGTCGATCGCGCTCTGGCGACCGCGCGGCGTGGTCAAGCAGCTCCGGCGCACGGTGCTGGCCGAGCTCGACCTGGTCCGCGAAGCCAACGTCCTCCTGCGGGCAGCCGCCAACTTCCGCGGCGAGGAGGACGTGGTGATCCCGGTGCCGTACACCGAGGTCTCCGGCCCCCGGGTCCTGACCATGAGCCGGTTGCAGGGACGGCCGCTCACCTCGGTGGCCGATGACCCCTCGATCGACGGAAGCGCGTTTGCGCTCCGGGCCGCCCGCATCTTCCTCGAGATGATCTTCCGCGACCGGCTCTTCCATGCCGACCCGCATCCCGGCAACGTCCTGGTCGAGAAGAGGCCCGAGGGCCTGCGATACGGCATCCTCGACTGGGGCGAGGTGGGCACGATCGACCGGGCGCTCGAGGACAAGCTCGGGGCGTTCCTGATGGCCGCCGTGAGCGGCGACCGCGCCGACGTAGCCGACGCGCTGCTCGAAATCGTCACCGCCCCGGCCCACCTCGACGCCGAGGCGTTCCGGCTCGACGTGGCCGACTGGCTCGACACCCACGGATCGTCGGGAGCGGAGAACCTCGACATCGCGGCCGCTGTGGAGGACCTCACGCGCATCGTGCGCGAGCATCGCCTGCGCATGCCGCCCGACGTTGCGATGCTCGGCAAGACGCTCATACAGCTGCAGGGCGACCTGACCATGGCGGGCGCGGGACTGCACATCGGCGAGGCGGTGAGCGGCTACATGCAGGAGATCGTCAAGCAGCGGCTCTCACCCGAGCGGATGGCGCGACGCGCGCGGCGCGCCGCCCACGACTGGGAGCGGCTCGCCCAGCAGGCGCCTCGCGAGCTCTCGGCGATCCTCGAGGCTGTCCGCCTCGGCGAGCTCGACGTGCCCCTGCGCCTGGACACGCTCGACCGAAACGTCAACCGTCTCGTCTACGGCATCCTCACCGCCGCGCTGTTCAGCGGCGCCTCGAACCTGTGGGCGCGCCGGACGCCCCCGGTCACCAAGGGCGGGATCTCGATCCCCGGAGCGCTGGGAACGATCGGCTCGGCCGCGTTCGCGGTACGGATCCTGCGGGCGGCACGGCGAAGCGGCGGGTTGAGCTAGGCGTCGCTCTCGAGCCCGAGCGGCACGAGCGTGAAGGCCACGCCGCCGTGCCGGACCGCCACCGAGGCCCCGGGCCGAAACGGCGGCTGCGACCGCGGATCGGCCGGCGGCGGGGTCAGCCCGAACAGCCGGTGGCAGACCCGCAGACCGTGGTACCGGAGGGCCCGGGCGGCGTCGCGCTCACTGAGGCGCCAGCCCGCCGCCTCGAGGCGCCCGCCGTGCCAGAGCTCCCAGCGCCAGCGCCGGAAGACGAAGCGGCCCCGCGGCAGATCGTGGAGGGCGTAGCGAAAGGAAAGCGTCTCGACGACGGACACGCCAGACGAGGTTAACGGCGACGTGGCCCGCGCGCCTCACGCACCGGTGGCCGCGGCAAACGCCTCTTCCACCCGCCGTTTGGACTCGGCTCCGCCCGGTGGGCTGAGCGGTGTCGAGCAGTTCTTCGTGTATTCGGCGGTGGGGAAGATCAGCTCGCTCCTGGCAGCCTCCGGATCGGTCTCCTGGAAGATCTCCTTGACCCCGGCGCACCGGAGTGACCGCGCTGGTCCAGCCCACGATCTGAGCCTGGTTCTCCGGCTCGTACGCGTAGTTGATGAACTCGTACGCCGCAGTGGGGTTCGGGGCCCCGGCCGGGAATCACCCAATGGTCCCACCAGACCATGCACCCCTCCGTGGGCATCCTCCACTCGAGCTTCGGGTCGTCGGCCTGCAGCTGAATGGCGTCGGCAGCCCAGCCCATGACCGCGACCGCGTCGCCCGTGGCCAGGTCGCTCGTGTAGTCGGCGCCAGTGGTGCGGCGAATCTGCCCGGAGTCCGCTGGGCGGACATCGAGCTGTCAGGCGGTCAGGTCCTGGAGCTGATCGAGTACATCGATCCCCGCGGCACACCCAGCCGGCCTGCCGCCAACGATCCGGGAGCGACCCACATCTCCCTGCGCGTCGGCGACATCGAGGCGATTCACGGCCGCCTGCGCCAAGCGGGGGTGCCGGTGCGCACCGACCCGATCGAGCTCACGGCCCCGGGGGCTTGGCAGGGGGCGAGATGCTTCTACGCAAGCGATCCCGATGGGGTCACCGTGGAGCTGATCCAGGTCTAGCGCTTTCGACCGCTCGAGCCGCGTCGGCCCGCGAAGACACGCCGAGCTTCCTGAAGATGTTTCGCATGTGGGTCTCAACCGTCTTCTCACTGAGCACGAGGGCACGTGCGATCTCGGGGTTGGTGCGGCGCTCCACCACCAGCTCCGCGACCTCGAGCTCTCGCGGTGTGAGCGTCTCGACTCCTTCGCCGTCCGGTCTCGGCGCGCGGGTGCGCCGGCCATAGCGGCGGCCCAGCCTCCGGAGCTCGTGCTGGGCCTCTTCGCGGTAGCGGCGCGCTCCGAAGGAATCGAGTGCGCGTGCGGCGCTCTCCAGCTCCGCCACCGCCGCTTCACGCTTGCCCGCTGCCGCCAAGGCCCGGCCCCCGAGCGTGCGCGCACGCGCGCCGTCGACCCGGGCCCCAATCGCGTCGCAGACACCTGCCGCAGCGAGGGCCAGCTCGGCGGCTGTCGCCGCATCTCCCGCAGCCAGGGCTGCCGCCGCGGCAGCGCGGCCGGCGACGGCAGTTCCGGCCTCGAGTCCCACCTGCTGCGCCGTGGCCGCGGCCAAGCCAGCCGCCTCGCGCCCCTCCGCCAGCCGTCCGTGTCCGAGCCAGCTGCGAGTCACCAGCTCGAGGTAGTGGGCCCTCCACGCCAGCGGGATGCGTGGCAGGTCCTCGCCCCCGGCAGCCGTCAGGAGTACATCGATGGCGGCCCTGGAGTCGCCGCTCTCGAGCAGCGCGCTGGCGAACGCCCATCTGGCGTACGTGTGCACGAGGCGGTCGTCAAGCGCGCGCGTGACCTCCACGCTCTCCTGGGCGGCCGAGAGCGCGAGGTCGAGGTCACCCGCGGCCACCGCCACGTAGGCCTGGCTGAGCAGGTTCCAGCCGAGCGCTTCGGCGTTGCGGGACAGCCGCGCGCTGTCCACGGCCTCACCCAGCAGGTCGGCGGCCTCACTGATCTGACCGTTGGTGTGCAGGACGGTGACGAGCACGGGAACGAGGAACGGCACCAGCTCACCGCGTCCGGCCGCGCGCGCAATGGCGAGTCCTCGCCTGGCGTGGATCGCCGCGTCCTCGTAGCGGTGGAGGTACAGGTCGGCCGCGCTGAGAGTCGTCACCGCATCGAGCCGCTCCGCGAGCTGCTCGTCGTTCAGGGCGTCGACGAGCACGGCCGCCTTCGCGCGGTGCGCCTCGGCCTCGCTGATGGGCCCGTCGAGCGCGGCCGCCACGGCAAGCACGGCGAGGCTGGCCGCTGTCTGCGCCGGTCCAAGGCCCTGGGCCACGCCGAGAGCCCTCGTACCCCACCGGCGCATGCCGTCGTAATCCATGCGGTAGAAGTCGCCGGACGCGAGGTGGAGCATCAGCTCCACGGCCTCGGTCGACGAGGTGTTCGACAGTGCGGCCAGCGCGGCGGTGAGTCGCGCGCGCGCCTGCTCGTGGTGCCCGAGCATCTGCTCGATGCGGGCAACGGCGCCGACCAGCTGAACTCGCGACGTCGTCTCGCCGGCGGCCGTCAGGTCGATGCTCTCGAGGAGGGAGTTGCGACTTTCCTCCAGGTGTCCCGTGGCAGCCTGCGACGCCGCCAGCTGAGTGAGCAGCTCCAGTCGCTCAGGGTCCCGGTCCTTCTGGGGAAGGAGGCTCAGAGCAGCCCCGAACCAGCGCGCGGCACTCTCAGGCGCCCGCGTGGACGCCGCGCGGCCGGCGTCGCGAAGGACCGACACGGCCGCCATGTCGCCGTGCCGGGCGGAGTGCTCGACGTGGTGGGCCCGCGCGCTGGCGGGCGCCTGTCGCGTCTCGAGGGCGCGGGCGCTGCGGCGATGGGCGGCGATCCTGGATCCTGACGGACAGGCCTCGTATACCGCGCGGCGCACGAGTGGATGGCGAAAGCGGAACCTGCGCGGCATCGAGGTGGACCTGACCATGTCGCTGTCGAGCAACTCGTCCAGTGCGTCGAGGACGTCGGCCTCGGCCATCTCCGCGGTGGCGAGAGCCAGATCGAGCTCGAAGGGGTCGCCGCCCACGGCGGCGACCTGCGCGAGCTGACGCGCGCGTGGCGAGAGCGCCTCGAGCTCTCCGACCGTGGCCATGGCCACGGCCGCGGGGACACCGGCGACATCGCCCGCCGTCCACGGGCGCTCACCCTCCGCACCCATCCGGGCCAGCTCGAGCAGGTAGAACGGATTGCCGCCGCTCGCCTCATAGAGGCGGGCGGACTCCGCCGGCCCCGCGCCGGCGACCAGGGTCTGTGCTTCGGCTCGCGGCAGCGGACCGAGATCGATCCAGCAGTCCGTGTCGCGAAGACCCCTCTGGATCGTCGATTCCAGCGCCCGGTCGACCTGCCCGCGGCGAAAGGCCACAGCCACGAGCAGCCCAGCGCGCGGACGCCGCCGCAGCAAGTGCGAAACCAGCTCGAGCGAGGCGCCGTCGGCCCAGTGCAGATCGTCGAGGACGAGCAGCAGCGGCCGGCTGAGGGCCAAGTGCTCCAACAGCGCACACACGGCCCTATGCGCTCGGAAGCGTTCGGCGGCCGTGCTCGGCTGATCGGACTTGGGGTCGAGCGAGCGCAGGGCGGGGAACACTCCGGCCAGCTCCCCCAGGTCCTCTGCCGCGAGCCGCTGGTAGGCGCTCGGGGCGAGCGACTCGAGGTACTCCTCGAGAGCATCGACCAAGACACCGAACGGAAGCTCGCCTCCGAACTCGGCCGTGCCGCCCTCGAGGACCAGGCACCCGCGCTGCTCGGCTCGCCCCGCCACCTCAGCCAGCAGCCGGGTCTTGCCGATACCGGGCTCGCCCGCCACGCACACGATGCGCGCCTCGCCCGCGCACACTCCGTCGAGCAGTTGCTCGACAAGCTCCAGCTCACGCTCACGGCCCACGACGGACCGGGCCAAGTCGGTCACGTTCCTCGGGTTCCCCGGGCGAGCATATCCGCGCTCGACCCTCCGCGCCCGGATCAGGGTATTCCCCTGATTTCAGGACGACTCGCAGCGGGGATGCTGGACCCATGCCGCGCTTCCTGCTCGAGCACCGCCACTCGGCGGCCGAGTGCGGAGCCATCTTCGCTGCCTTCAGCGCCTCGGAGAGCCCGCTTCGGCACCTCCCGGCCACCGCCTCCTGTCACTACGGCGGCCACCGCATCTGGTGGGAGTTGGACGCCGCGAGCGCAGGCGAGGCGATCGAACGACTGCCCGCCTATGTCGCCGAGCGCACCACCGTGATCCGCGTCCGGCCCACCGAGATTCCCTAAGAAGGCTCAGGCGAATCTCAGGGGTTTCCCCCGATTACCTCACCCGCCCCGGGCGAGAGGCTGCCTGTCATGAAGAAGTCCCGCAACCTTGCCGCCAGCGCCGCCCACTGGAGCGCCGAGCACCGCAAGACGGCCATCATCGGCTGGCTCGTCTTCGTGATCGCCGCCGCAATGCTCGGCAACGCCGTCGGCAAGAACACGATCACGGGCGCGGACCAGTTCTCCGGCGAGGCCGGCAGAGCCGAGCAGACGCTGTACGACTCCGGCCTCAGGCCGAACACAGAGCACGTGCTGATCCAGAGCAGGGAGCTCACGGTCGCGGATCCCGAGTTCGAGGCCGCGATCCGGCAGACCACCACGGAGCTGTCGAACACCGAGCACGTGCGGAACGTCCTCTCCCCGCTCAACGGCGAGGCGCCGGTGTCCATCGATCAGCAGTCCGCGCTCGTCCAGTTCGACATCACCGGGGATTCACTCGAGGCCGCAAAGAGACTCGAGCCGGCCAAGGAGGCCGTGGCGACGGTCAAGGCCGACCACCCGGAGCTCCGCGTCGAGCAGTTCGGCAGCGTCAGTTCGAACAAGGAGCTCAACGAGACCTTCTCGTCCGACCTGGCTCAGGCAGAGCTCCTCTCGCTGCCTCTCACGCTGCTGATCCTGGTGCTTGCCTTCGGCGCCCTGGTGGCAGCGCTCGTGCCACTGCTGCTCGGCGTCACCACGGTCATTGCCGCGCTGGGCCTGATCGCCCTTCCGAGTCACCTCTCCCCGATCGACGGCAACATCTCCTCGGTCATCCTCCTGATCGGGCTGGCCGTGAGCGTGGACTACTCGCTCTTCTACCTTCGCCGGGAGCGCGAGGAGCGGGCCGCCGGGCGCAGCGAGCGCGCTGCGCTCGAGATCGCCGCGGCCACATCCGGGCGAGCGGTGCTCATCTCCGGGCTCACGGTGATCGCCGCGATGGCCGGCATGTTCCTCACGGGCGACAAGACCTTCATCTCCTTCGCCCAGGGAACGATCCTCGTGGTCGCGATTGCGATCCTGTCTTCGCTGACGGTGCTGCCCGCCGTTCTCGCCTGGCTGGGCGACCGTGTGGAGAAGGGCCGGATCCCGTTCCTGAGCCGGTACCGGCGACCGGCAGGCCAGTCGCGCTTCTGGTCCGCGCTGGTGGAACGTGTGATGCGCCGGCCTTGGGCGGCGATCGTCATCGCCGGCGGCTTCCTCATCGTCCTGTCGATCCCGGCGTTCAACATGAACATCGCGGTCACGACCACGGATGACCTGCCGCAGGACCTGGCCGTGGTCAAGACCTTCGACCGGGTTCGCGAATCCTTCCCCGCCGAGGCGGTCACGGTCGACGTGGCCGTGAAGGCGGACGACGTGCGGGCCGGCGCCGCGGCCGTCGGGATCACCGACCTGCGGGCTCAGGCCGAGGGCAGCCTCAACATGCTTCCGGGAAGCGAGGTCGAGTACAGCAAGGACGGCACGGTGGCCCTCGTGTCGATTCCCACCGAGGGCAGCGGCAACGACGAGCAGTCCACGGCCGCGCTCGACGAGGTCCGGGACGAGATAATCCCGGCCACGATCGGTCAGGTCGAGGGGGCGACCGTGGCCGTCAGCGGCAGCGCCGCTCAGTCGAAGGACTTCCGCGAGCTGGTGAGCGACCGGCTGCCGTTGATCTTCGGGTTCGTGTTCTCGCTCGCCTTCCTGCTGCTCCTGTTCACGTTCCGCTCGATCGTGATCCCGATCAAGGCGATCCTGCTCAACCTGCTGTCGGTGGGTGCCGCCTACGGTGTGCTCGTTCTCGTCTTCCAGGACGGGCACGGCGAGAGCCTTCTGGGCTTCACGTCGAACGGCGGCGTCACCTCATGGCTGCCGCTCTTCCTGTTCGTGATCCTCTTCGGCCTCTCGATGGACTACCACGTCTTCATCCTCTCCCGGGTCAGAGAGCTCTACATGAGCGGGGTGTCGACCGATGAGGCCGTCAAGCGGGGAATCTCGACCACCGCCGGAACGGTCACCTGCGCCGCGATCGTGATGGTGGTGGTGTTCTCGGTCTTCGTCACCCTGAGCTTCCTCGACTTCAAGGAGATGGGCGTGGGCCTGGCGGTGGCCGTGCTGATCGACGCCACGATCATCCGCGGCGTCCTCCTGCCCGCATCGATGAAGGTGCTCGGAGATTGGAACTGGTACCTGCCGAGCTGGCTCGAATGGCTGCCCCGCTGGGGCTCCGAGGGCGACACGGTTCCGCCCGGGCCCCCGCCCGTCGCCGAGGAGCCGCGGCGCACTCCGGCGCCGATCTAGATCGGACGTCCGGCCGCCGCGCTCGAGACGCAAGCTCCGTCCGCCCCCCCGGACGGCCCAGCAGCCGAGTCGTCCCGCGCCACCGGCGTGGGGCGGCTCGAGCTGCCCACCAGCTCCGAGGGAGTCAGACCGGTGAGGGCGCGGCTCTCGCTGGTACCTCGAGTACCTCACCGCGCTGGCCGAGAAGGACATCGACGCCTACGCCACCTTCCTCGCGGAGGACGTCGGCTCATCATGAACAACGCCGAGCCCGTTCGCAGTCTGAATGCGGTGCGCGACGGCTGTACAGCACACCGCTCCGCTGTTCAGCGCGGAGTGAGCACGAGCTCCGCGACCCCCGTCAACGCCGACCCGTCGTCCGAGACGCGACTGCTGTACTCGGCCTGGAGCACGCCACGCAGATTGCCGGCCCCGGCGTGGCCCGAGTCGAACGCCGTCTGGATCACCCCGCGACAACCCGCGGCCGTCGTCTGCGGGTGCGCGTGCTCGTTGTGGCCGAGGCTGTAGACCACGCTCACGCGTGAGCAGTCCACCGGCCCCGCCGGATCGGTCACGGCGACCTCGAACTCGATCGCCTGACCGAAACGGAATGCCTGCCCGGCCACCGGCTGGACGAACCTGACCGTGGGCCCGACGCGGCCCACGACGATCTGGGTCGACGCCGACGCAGAACGCCCCGTGGGGTCGATCACTCGGAGCGCGGCGTCGTACACGCCCTTCCGGCGATAGGTGTGGCTCGGGGAACGCTGCGAGGAGTCGACCTCGCCGTCGGAGTCGAAGTCCCACCGGTACCGGAGCGCGTGACCGTCGGCGTCCGTGCTGCCCGCGCCCGAGAAGGCCACCCTCAGTGGGGAGCCGCCGTCTCGAGGCCGGGCAGAGATCTCCGGCTCGGGCGTGTGCCCGCCCCGGATGAAGTCGATTCGCGAGAGTTGCGCCTCCGGGTTCTCGCGGTTGTAGCCGTCGCCGTACTCGAGCAGGTAGAGCGCGCCGTCGGGGCCGAACTCCATGTCCATGGGGTTGTCGAACGGGATGGAGCTCAGCACGGGAGAGATGCTCGACACCCGGCCGCCGCGCTCGAGCCTGAACTCGCGGACGTAGTCGCGCGTCCATTCGTAGAACAGCGGCACGCCGTCGTAGTGACGCGGCCACCTCACCCGCGAGCGGCCCGCACGCGGGTAGTCGTAGGCAGGTCCCGCCATCGGCCCGACCCCGGACCCGGCCCCCAGCTCGGGAAAGAGGGCTGACGGCGTGAGCGGGTACCAGACGTCCGGCTGGACCATGCGCGGCAGCCTTCGCCGGCCCGTGTTGTGGGGTGAGTCGTTGACCAGCGTTCCGTTGCAGGGGAACGGTCCGGAGGAGCGCCCGGTGGCGAAGTCGTAGTCGAAGTAGGGCATGTCACGCCTTGCGCAGTAGGGCCAGCCGTAGTTGCCGGGACGGCGGATGACCATCCAGCGGCCGGTCCCGGCGGGACCCCGCAGCGGCCGGGGCACTGCGGCGTCGGGCGAGTAGTCGGCCAGCAGGATGCGGCCCGTGCGCCGGTCGACCGTGAACCGGAACGGGTTGCGCAGACCCATGGCGAAGATCTCCGGCCGCGTGCGCGTCATGTTCTTCGGGAAGAGGTTGCCCGCCGGGATGCTGTAGGCGCCACGCCGGTTTGGTCGGATGCGGAGCAGCTTGCCGCGGAGGTCGTTGGTGTTGGCCGAGCTGCGCTGAGCGTCGTACCCCGGGTTCTGTCGCGGCTGCTCGTCGAGCGGGCTGTAGCCATCGGATACGTAGGGGAAGGTGTCGTCGCCCGTCG
Source organism: uncultured Thermoleophilaceae bacterium (assembly GCA_963826165.1). Classification (GTDB taxonomy): domain Bacteria; phylum Actinomycetota; class Thermoleophilia; order Solirubrobacterales; family Thermoleophilaceae; genus JACVRW01. The sequence goes on from CAWGWC010000006.1 coordinate 183,121, forward strand.
ACAGGTAGAGGTTCCCTCGCTGGTCGAAGTCGATGTCTCCGCCCACGTGGCAGCAGAGTCCCCGGTCCACGGGTACGTCGATGATCTTCTGCTCGGAGCCGAGATCGAGCCGGGCTCCCCGGAGCTTGAAGCGGGACAGGCGCAGGACCCCACGAAAGCGGCGCCAGTCCCGATCCGTGCCTGCGCCGGGCGCGTCGCCCTCGTTGCGCCCCGGCGTGTCCGGGTCGTCGACCGGTGTTCGCCCGGGCGGCGAGTAGTAGAGGTACACCCAGCGGTTGCGCGCGAACGCGGGATCGATCGCCACGCTCTGCAGCCCTTCCTCATCGTGCTCGTAGACGTCGAGCCGTGCGGCCACCGTGTTGAGCCCAGTGCGCGGGTCGTGCATGCGCACCTCTCCCTGGCGCGTGGTGTGCAGCACGCGGCGGTCGGGAAGCACGGCAAGCGACATCGGCTCGCCGGGACGATCGTTCAGGGTGACCTTCTGGTAGGCGTAGTCGATGGTGCCGCGGCAGTCACCCCTCGCCAGGCCGGCAGCCCAGCGGATGCCGCCGAGCAGGTGTCGCCGGAAGCTCGGCTCGCCGTAGGACTCCGGGGTGTGCCCGCCGCCCGTGTACCACGAGCGCCCTCCCCGGTAGTCGCGGCACCAGGCGATCGGGTGGTCGGGGCCCATCACCGCGCCCTGGTAGGTGCGCTCGTCGAGGGTCGCGAGCACGTGGACGTCGCCGCGTGGGTTTGCTCGGTAGTCGTACCACTCGTCGGTTCGCACCCAGCGGCTGGACAGGTGGCGGGTGGAGGGATGACGGCGGTCGGCCACTCTGATCGTCGCGCGCTGCCAGGGCGGTACGAGTGGGTGGGACCGGAAGTAGGCGCCGACCAGGCCGCCGTAGAAGGGCCAGTCGTATTCCGTGTCGGCGGCGGCGTGGACGCCGGCGAACCCGCCACCCGCGCGGATGTAGCGCTCGAACGCCGCCTGCTGGCCCGGGTCGAGAACGTCACCGGTCGTGCTCAGGAACACCACCGCCGCGTAGCGGCGCAGGTTCGGGCCCGTGAAGGCCGACCCGTCCTCCGTCGCGTCCACGACGAACCCGTGTCTGGCCCCGAGCCGGCGGACCGTGTCGACTCCGATCGGGATCGAGGGATGGCGAAAGCCCGCGGTCTTCGAGAACACGAGGATGCGTGGCTCTGTGCCCGCGCTGGCCTGGGCGGGAGGGAGCAGGCATGTCGCGGAGACGATCAGCGCCGCTGCAAGCCAGGACCCCGAGAGCGGACGCCTCACGGCGCGATCGTACAGGCGGATGCGAGAGTTGCGAGATGCCCGACTGGACGAAGAAGAACTTCGACGATCTCCGCGATGTCAGCCCGACGGATGTGCCGATCCAGTGGCGCTTTGCGCGTGACGCCCTGCGATCGCCCGAGTTGGGCGTGAGCCGCTTCACCTACGAGCCGGGGGCGCGCATGCCCTGGGGTCACCGGCATGGTGAGCAGGAGGAGGTCTACGTCGTGGTCGCCGGATCCGGCCGGGCCAAGCTGGATGACGAGATCGTCGAGATCTCGACGTGGGACGTGATGCGCGTGGCTCCTGCGGTGGCGCGCTCGTTCGAGGCCGGCCCCGGGGGTCTCGACGTGATCTGCATCGGTGGCCGGAAACCGAAAGGAGGCGACGGCGAGAAGGTCGACGACTTCTGGGACTAGAGGTCGTCTCCGGTCAGCGTGTCGCTGGGCGGGGCTGACTCCTGTGCCGCCGCGCGCTTCCGGGCCGCTTTCTTGGCCTGCTTCTCCAGCCGGCGCTCGAGAAGCCTGCGTTCACGGTTGAGCTTTGCCATGGTGGTCTTTCTCTTGCCGCTTGAGGCCATTCATGTCCTCCCGAGTTGCGGACTTCCGAGCGTCGAGTAACGCGGGGAAGAGGATCGGGGGGCCGCGAACGACCCCCCGTCGCTCATCGAAGCTGCGGCTCAGATCACCTGGACGTTCGCGGCAGCCGGGCCCTTGGTGCCCTGCTCGGCGTCGTAGCTCACCTTTGCGCCCTCGGTCAACGACTTGAAGCCGGTGCCCTGAATCGCGTTGTGGTGGACGAACAGGTCCTTGCCGGAGTCATCAGGTGTGATGAACCCGTAGCCCTTGTCGTCGCTGAACCACTTCACTGTTCCTGTAGCCATCTTGTCCCCCTCCGGGAGATATGTGCACTGCGAGACGCGGAGGGTGCACGAAGGCAACGACTGCGGACACGCGGGCACTGCGGTGGTCGAGCGGATGCCCGACCCGTACCCACGAGGTTAGCGCTCCGACCTCAGCATGTCCTTCCAAGCTGCTGCGTCCGCTTCGGCCGGCTCGGTCGATTCGATGAAGTCGAACAGCACGTCGAGGAAGCGCTGCGGGTCGTCCATGTGCGGGAAGTGACCCGCTCCTTCGAAGACCTCCAGCCGACTGGAACGCACCAGCTCGTGCGCGGCCATGCCGTGCTCGACCGGAATGATCGGATCGCGGTCTCCCCAGATCAGCATGAACGGGATGTTCTCGGCGAGGTACAGCCGGTCGCTGGCGTTCACTCGCTGGCCCCCCGGATCCACGATTGTTCGCAGCGTGTGCACGAATGCCGCCCTGGCCTCCGCGTCGGCCAGGGAGGCGTGACCACGGGCGAGCTCGGCCATGTCGGTGCCGGCCTGCAGGCCCACACGCCCGAACATGCGCCCCACCGCGCGGCCGGCATCGAGGAGCCGGGAATTGGCGAGCAGCGGAAGCACGACTTCGGACAGCGGCAGGGTCGCGGCGCGCAGGAGCGGGCTGACCTCGCGGCCGAGGCCGCCGCTGTCGACGAGGACGAGTCGCTCGCACCGCTCGGGAAACTGATAGGCGAACTGCATGGCGACGCCGCCGCCGAGGGAATGACCGACCAAAGTGGCGCTCTCATGGCCGAGCGTCACCAAGAGATCACGTACCCCGCTGGCGTATGCCCCGAGCGAGTAGTCGCCCCGCGGCTTGGCGGACTGGCCGTGTCCGAGTAGATCAGGAGCGATGACCGTGAAGCGAGTGGCCAGGTAGGGCATCACTCGCTCCCAGGTGGCGGACGTGGAGGTGATGCCGTGGACGAGCACGATGGCCGGACCGCTCCCGGCACTCCGATACGCCACGCGGTGGCCATGGAGCGTCGTCTCCTGCAGCTCGAAGTCTTCCGGAGGAAGCCGCCGGGCCTCACGGGCTGGGGGTGCGTCGGTGGCGTTGGGCATGGGCCGGAGACTACGCTCGTGATGACGCATCGCCCCCGTCCGTTCAGCAGAAGTCGTAGGCGTACTCAGCGAAGTTGTTTGCCTCGATGCTCTCGCCGACCTGGTTGAGGGAGTCGACGAGCGCCTGACGGGGCTCCTCGCAAGCCCTCGAGTAAGTCCGTGTCGCCGACTGACCCACGGCGAGGCCCGTGAACTCGAAGTCCGTGTCCATGGAGCCGGTGCGGACGGTGAGCCGGAACGGCCCCGCGGCGACATTGCCCTGGTTCGCCACCGTGACCTCGGTGCCGTTGAAGTTCGTGATCACGAGATCCGGCGCCGGACCGGACACCGGCGGAGGCGGGTCCGGAAGAGGGCCGGGTGGGGGACCGGTCGGCGGAACGGGTGGGGGTGGCGGGATGACCGTGAGCGTGCTGAGCCGGTAGGTCAGCTGAGCGCGGTCGCCGTTCTGCATGGGCAGCCGTCCGCGAAGAAGGGATCCGCCCGTCACCCGCCGCCGGACCGAGGTCCCGAGCCGGTAGGCAACAGGCCGCGAGGTGTGGCGGTCGTAGTCGTTGACGTCGCCGGTGTCGTTCGCGCCCCAGTCGTCCTCGCGCAGCTGCAGCCACACGCCGGCCACGTCGTCCGTGCGATGGTCGCGCGTCAGGCCGGCCGCGGCCCACGACCGCCGCGACTTCTCGAGCCAGCGGTCGATGGTGCGGTCGCGCGCGATCACCCGGCCGTTGACGATCAGGGTCACGCCACGCAGCAACCACGCGCTGCCATCGCTGCTCTTCTCGATGACCGCGCGCTCGATGTCGCCGACGGTCAGCCCGTCGCGGGTGGCGTCCCCGATCGGGACGCTGTAGCGGTCGTCGTCACCGCGCTCGAAGTCGTCGTAAGCGGCCTTGTCCAGGGAGAACCGCAGCCTGCGGTTGATGCGCAGATACACGTCGTCGTCGGTGCCCGCCCCACTCCGGTCGCCGGTCTCGATACGCACGACCATCGACGTCACCGGCGTGCTCGCCCGGTTGGGATCGGTGACGGACCGCAGCCACGTGAACGGCGCGTACGCCCGCGGGAAGTCGAAGTTGTCCGCCCCGTTGATGATCGTCGACGTGTAGGGCTGACCACCCACGCGGGCGTTGGCGTAGATGTCGGCGTCGCCGACCGGATCGCCAAGGCTCATGCCCCTGTAGTTGACGACCTCGAGCTTGACGAACCGCGTGAATGCCTGGATCGCGCGGCTTGACGGCAGGTCGGGGTGGTCGGGCAGGTTGTCCGGATAGATCCGGGCCGCACCGATGAGGCTCTGGAAGGCCCGCCGGTAGCGTGTCCGGCCGCCGGCGTGGTAGACGTCGACCGCCACCTTCGCGCTGCTGACACTTCCCGCCTTGCCGGTGCGCGCTCCGCAGCTGATGATCGGCACGCACGGCTCGCCACCTCCCTGCCAGTGCCCGGTGTGCCGCGAGATGTCGATCGCGCCGTCCAGGTCGCGCGTGAGCGCCGGGGTGCGGGCCATCGACATCGCCCGGTTCCAGAGCGGCTCGTCGCCCAGCCACGTCCTCATCGCCCGGACCCACTGGCGGGTGGCGAAGTACGAGGTGATGTAGGCCCGCTGGAAGAAGGGGCGTCCCGGCCAGTCCTTGTTGAGCGCCTCCTCGAACTTGGGTGGACCGATGAGGGAGGGCACCTGGTGGGACCGCCAGTGGCCGTGACCGCGTGGGATGTCGCCCACGCCGGTGTACACCTCGCGGTCGCCGACCAGCGTCTTGCGAATCCCGGGCGGGACGTCGAACCACGTCGGGTGGGTGCCGTAGCCGAGCGAAGCGATGCTCGGCCCGCCGAGCCCGAACTTGCCGGGGCGAAGGTTCTCGACCCAGTTGCTGTGCGTGTAGAAGTCCTGGACCGCGTGCAGGGACATGCCGATCGCGCTCAGCACTTCCTCAGGTTCGTCGGTCTGCGAGTGGCGCAGGACCCCCTGGGTCATGTTGATGAGCCGGTCCCACTCACGTTCCACCCCCGCGGTTCTGCCGAGGTAGATGTTGCTTCCCTGCTCGGCGTCGAAGTGCAGCCTCCGCGCGCCCTCCAGCACGTACTGCGGCCAGTTCTCGGGGGGCCGCAGCCCCAGCCGGGTGAGCCCGATCCAGAAATTCGCGTGCCCCGAATAGGCGTTCTTGCCGGGGTTCGTGTAGTAGTCCACGAACCAGTTGTTCACCGCGGCGATGTCTGCGGATGCGGCGCCGAATCCCTCGGCGGTGAGCGCGTCACGCGTCATATCCATATGCGGCCCGGTGTCGAACGCCCGGGCCGGAGAGGGAAGCGCGCAGAGCAGCGCCGCCAGGGCGATCGAGACGGCGAACAGAGGCTTGGTCGATCTCATGGGCTCAATCAGTCCCACAGCCGTGTGAGCCGGCGTGTGAGCTTGCGCACGGACCACGGCAGCCCCGGTTACGATGCCGCCAGATGCGCGTGGCAGCCCGGGTATCGGTGGCAGTGGGGTTTGCCTTCGCCCTGATCGCGTGCGCGCTGCCGCTGAACGCGCCGGGCTCGGTGGCGATCGCCGAGCGGGCCCCCAAGCTCACGTTCTACTTCGGGCTCGAGCGCCCCGAGACGAAGGCGATCGCCGCCTTCTGGGCGGTCCAGCAGCCGGGATCCGCGACCTACCGCCGATTTCTGACCCCGGCTCAGGTCGCGCGGCGCTACGGCGCCTCGCCCGCGACCCGCGTGGCGTTCGTTGCCGCGATCCGGAAGCTTGGGCTGCGAGCGTCCATCGACGCGAGTGGCGTATTCGCGCGGGTACGGGGCACGAAAGCTCAGCTCGAACGCGCCTTCGACGTGAAGATCACGAGCCTTCCCGACGAGACCGGCATCTCGTTCGAGGCCAACCGCCGGCCGCGTTTGCCGACCACGGTCAGGCGGCTCGTCCGCGACGTGGTCACGTCGTTCGAGCGGACCGCGCGGCCTGCCAGGGCGCCGCTGCGCTCGCTGCAGGCCACCACGCCGCGACCGACGAACGAGGGAACGTGGACGAGCGGCTGCGCGGCAGCCCGCAGGCTCGGCGGCTACAGCTTCGGCCAGATCCGCCGCGCGTACGGGCTCGACCGGGTCGGGGAGGGTGCGGGAGGATCGGTCGCGATCCTTAACGATGAGGAGTCGATCCTTCCGTCTGACGGCCGGGCGACGAGCCGCTGCTTCGGGTACCCGGCCGGCCGCGTGCGGACGCTGCTCGCTGACAACCAGACGCGCCGCTTCAACCCCGATACGCCCGAGCCGATCGAGGACCTCTCGCTCGTGCGCGGTACCGCGCCGCAGCTGCGAGCGGTGCTGCAGACCGGTGTGTGGGGCAATCAAGAACTGTGGTTTCTGGGTCCCGCCAGGCTCCTGCGTCAGCGGCGGCTTCCGGACGCGCTGTCGATCTCCTACGGATACTGTGAGCGCCAGGTCGACCAGCCCTCCAACACCGGGGTGAGACTGCTCGACACCATGCTCGTCCGCCTCGGGCTGACCGGGGTCGGCGTGTTCGGCTCGGCCGGCGACTCGGGTTCAACCTGCGACGGGTCACCGTTCTCCGGCACCGCGTGGCCGGCGAACTCGCCGTATGTCAGCAGCGTCGGCGGCACTCGGCTCGTGGTCAACCGCCGCAATGAGCGCGTAAACGAGGTGGTGTGGAACGACCTGCCCTGGATCACGCCGGCCCAGGGCGGCGGCGCCGGGGGCGGCGGCGTGTCCTCCGCATACGCGCGCCCGCCCTACCAGCGTGACGTCCGCGTCCCGGGCCGCCGGCGCGCGACGCCCGACCTGGCGGTGCACGGATCGATGCTGCCCGGCTATCCGATCATCGCCAACGGTCAGTGGCTCATGGACGGCGGGACGAGCGCCGCGGCCCCGCTTGCCGCCGCGGCATTCACCGCGATCAGCGCCCGGCTGCGGGCCGCGGGCAAGCCGCCGCTGGGTCCGGTCAACGGGCTGCTCTACTGGCTACGGCGCCACCACCCGAACGCCCTCTACGACATCGTCTCCGGCAACAACCGCTACAAGCGCCGAGTCCCGGGCCATCGTGCTCGTCGCGGCTATGACCTCGCCAGTGGACTCGGAGCGCCGCGGTTCGACCGCATCGCCCGGCTGGTCCCACCGCCCGGCGACTGACCCCGAGGCGGTGGTACGTTGGCGAGCGACTCGCAGTCAATCGAGGGAGGACTCGTGACGGAGCAGAACGTCCAGACGATCAGGGACGTGTACGAGGCCTTTGCGCGGGGCGATGTCCCAGCCGTGCTCGGCGCGATGGCGGAGGACATCGAATGGCACGAGGCCGAGGGCATGCCCTACGGCGGTGTCTACCGAGGCGGCGAAGCGGTGGCGCAGCACGTCTTTGGCCCAATCACCACCGATGTCGACGGCTTCGCGGTCACGCCGGAGCAGCTGATCGCCGAGGCAGACACCGTGGTCGCGGTCACGCGCTACACGGGGACCGGCAAAGAGACCGGTAAGGAGCTGGACATCCCGGTCGTACACGTCTGGGACGTGCGCGACGGCAAGATCGCGCGCTTCAGGCAGTTCGCAGACACGGCGATGTTCCGAGAGGTCGTGCCAGCGGAGGTCGCAACCACCGCTTAGCGGTATCCACCTGGAGCCCGCCGGGCCGTAGGTCTCAGATACTCGGTCTGATCTCCCAGGCGACCTGGCCGGGTTTGTTGCTCGCCACCCTGCAGGTGTATTGCGGGTTGGAGGACGTGCAGGTGTTGCTGAATGGGCCGGTCCAGGGATAGGCGGTGGTGATGGTGATCGTCCCCGATGGAGGGTTCGGCTGCGTGGGGGTGGTCGCGAAGTCCCAGACGGTGGTGTTGGAGCAGCCGAGCAGCGGCCCGCCGTCCGACCGCCAGTCCGCTATGCCGGTGACGGCTTCGATCACGGTGCCGGGGCGGACCTCCGGGTCCCAGACGTCGGTCGCCAACTTCGAATTGGAGACCGTTTCGAGGTCGTAGAGGGTGTGGTTCAGCAACCCCGCGGAGCAGTCGTGGCCGCCCGACGTACCGCCCAGCACCGCTGGGGCACCGAGGATCGAGAGCGAAGCCGCGCCGAATCGACGGGGCACGGGGGCCAGAGCGACTCGGCCGCTCCGGCGGCCCTTGCTCAACGCCATGGCTCGGTAACTCACCCGGTGGCGGGAGGCGCTGTAGCGAGGCCGGCTCAGCCTGAGCGCCAAGGCGCGGCCAGGACGTCGGCCGGCTATGTGCAGCAGTCCGGTGGCCGCCGGTGTGCCCTTCGTAAACAGTCGACGGTGCAGCCTCGCGACCGGGACCGCACCGGAGCGGCCGCCATTGGTCACCCAGGTGAGCTGGCGATCGACTCCGCGCAGCATCAGCCGGCCTTCCCTGATCTCACCGCTCTTCGCGGAATGCACGAAGACGGTGGCGCCGCCCGGCGCTGCCGGGGCGGTCGCGGGCCACGCGCCGACCAGCCCGGCCACGACGAGAACCAGTCCGGCAATCCTCCGAGAGAACCAGACGCCCAAGGCGACTCATCCTATACGCGCCGGCCGATGCGCTAACCGAGCTTCGCCACGATTCGCTCGTACTCGTCGCGATCGAAGGCCCGCAGCGTTGTCGTGCGGGTGTTCCCGTGGGCTGCTACCCCGAGCATCGCCGCCGCGACGCTCTCGTCGTCGGGTCCCTCGATGATCGCGATCAGGTCATACGGACCCTGGGTCCAGTAGATCTCCTTTAAATCGACACCCGCGCGCTTCCGGATCTCCGCCTCGTGATCGACACGCTCGGATGTGCCTTTGAACCCGGCGATTCCCTGGTCGGTCCAGTTCACCAGCACTACGTAGGTGGCCACGTCTCCTCCTCCGGTCCGATGGGCGACGACCGGATCAACCTAGCCGCGACGATGAGTTTTCGTCTCGCGACCGGTCAGAAATGACAGAGTGAAGCCCGTGCTGATCTTCTCGATGGGCGTTTCGGTGGACGGTTTCATCGCCGACCGGGAGGGCGCATTCGAGTGGGGGGCGTCGATGCGCGAGGACGACCTCGACGCCGCGTTTGCAGACGTTTGGTGCGCGATCCCGAAGGTCGTCTTCAGCCGCACGCTCGACAGCGTCCAGGGCAACGCCCGGCTCGCCGAGGCGTCATTGGCCGAGGAGGTCGCCGCGGCGCTCGACGCGACCGACAAGGACGTCCAGATCGGCGGCGCCGGCCTGGCCGCGCAGGCGATCGAGCTCGGCCTCGTCGACGAGCTGCGCATGTTTCGCCACCCGGTCGTCGTCGGTGGCGGCACGCCGTTCTTCGCGCCGGTCACCGACGACATCGCGCTCGACCTGATCGAGACCAGGACGTTCGGCTCGCGCGTGATCTACGAGCGCTACCGGCGCGCCCGCGATGACTCGCACTGACACCGCCGTCCGAGTCATCAGCGCCTCACCGGACCGGGTGTTCGCCGCGCTGACCGACCCCGACGCGCTTGCCGTGTGGCTACCACCGGACGGGATGACCGGCCGGTTCGAGCACTTCGATGCGCGTCCTGGCGGGTCCTACCGACTGGTCCTGACCTACGCGGACGCGTCGGCCGCGCGCGGGAAGTCCTCCGCCGACTCCGACGTGGTTGACGCGCGGTTCGTTGAGATCGCCCAGGGTGTGCGGGTCGTACAGCGGATCGAGTTCGTGTCCGAGGACCCCGCCTTTGCCGGCACGATGACCATGACATGGGAGATCACCCCCGTCGACGCCATATCACGCGTCGACATCAGGGCCGACGATGTGCCCGACGGGATCAACGCTGCAGATCACGCGGCTGGGTTGTCGTCCTCGCTGGACAATCTCGCCGCTTACGTTGAGCGCTGAGCGCGGGGGTCTGGGAGACTGCGTTTGGCCGACCAACGCTGCGCGAGGAGGCAGGATTGCCTTTCGTTAGGACCTCAGACGACACGGAGATCTTCTATAAGGACTGGGGCTCCGGACAACCGGTCGTGTTCAGCCATGGCTGGCCGCTTTCGGCCGACGACTGGGACACCCAGATGCTGTTCTTCCTACAGCAGGGGTACCGCGTCATCGCCCATGACCGGCGCGGGCACGGACGCTCGACGCAGACCGGCGACGGTCACGACATGGACCATTACGCCGACGATCTGGCTGCGCTGACTGCCGATCTCGATCTCCAGGACGCTGTCCACGTCGGACACTCCACCGGGGGCGGCGAGGTCACGCATTACATCGCCCGACACGGCGAGAGCCGTGTGGCGAAAGCGGTGTTGATCAGTGCGGTTCCGCCGCTCATGGTGCAGACCGACGCCAACCCTGGCGGCCTGCCGAAGAATGTGTTCGACGATCTCCAGGCCCAACTGGCCGCCAACCGATCGGAGTTCTACCGGGCCCTGCCGTCGGGTCCCTTCTACGGCTTCAACCGGCCCGGCGCGGAATCCTCTGACGCGCTCATCGACAATTGGTGGCGTCAGGGAATGATGGGCGGGGCGAAGGCCCACTACGACGGCATCGTCGCCTTCTCCCAGACCGACTTCACCGAGGACCTGAAGAAGATCACGGTGCCGGTGCTGGTGATGCACGGCAACGACGACCAGATCGTTCCCTACGCCAACTCCGGACCGCTGTCCGCCCAGCTCCTGCAGAACGGGACGCTGAAAACCTACGAGGGATTTCCCCACGGCATGCCGACCACCGAGGCCGAGACCATCAACGCTGACCTCCTCGCCTTCGTGAAGTCGTGACAGGGTCGCGGATCCCGGACACCACCTGCCACATGTCGATCTCGCTCGACGGTTTCGTCGCCGGGCCAGAGCAGAGTCGCGAGCACCCGCTCGGGAAGCGTGGAAGGGAGCTCCACCGCTGGCACCTCGGCGACGAGCGCGCCAACGAGGCCGACGAGACGGCGGCCGGCTGGCTCATGCGTCCGCGCGGCGCCTACGTCATGGGCCGCAACATGTTCGGGCCGATCCGCGGTGAGTGGGAGGAGGACTGGCGCGGCTGGTGGGGGCCCGAGCCGCCGTACCACGCTCCGGTGTTCGTGCTCACCCATCACGACCGCGAGCCGATCGAGATGGAGGGCGGGACGACCTTCCACTTCGTCACCGACGGCTTCGACGCCGCCTACGCACAGGCGCGTGAGACGGCCGGCGACGACGGCGTAGACATCGCGGGCGGCGCCTCCACCGTTCGCCAGGCGCTCGTCGCGGGGGTCGTCGACGAGCTGACGCTCGACGTCGCTCCAGTCGTGCTCGGGTCAGGCGAGCGGATCTTCGACGGCGTCGAATCCCTCGAGTTGGAGCCCATCGAGGTGCTGCATTCGCCGCTGGCCACGCACATCCGCTACCGCCGGGCGGGCTGAAGGCGGACACCCGGAAGAGAGGCTCGTACCCGCACGCGGTCTCAATGCGCCGTAGGATCAGAGCTTCTTCCACTCATCCCGAAGAGGAGACCCATGAAGCTGATCGGAGCGGGCCTCCCCCGCACGGCGACAACCACCCAGCTGATCGCGCTCGAGATGCTCGGGCTGCCCTGCTACCACATGCGCGACATGATGGCCGACCCGGAGACCAGCATTCCGCTATGGCGGAAAGCGCTCGACGGCGACGGTCCGTGGGACGAGCTCTTCGCCGGCAAAGAGTCGATCGTCGACTGGCCGGGCTCTTACCACTGGCGCGAGTTGATGGACGTCTATCCCGACGCCAAGGTGCTGCTGAGCGTCCGCTCGGCCGAGGGCTGGGTTGAGAGCATGCACAACACGATCGCCTCGATCTGGTTCGGCGACAGCCTCATGCACCACCTCGCCATGGCCCAGTACCAGATCGACCCGGTATACGCCTCGTGGCTCGACGTCCTCAAGGACATGTGGGTCGAGGCGGACATCATGGTGCCCAGCGGCGGCGACCGCGAAGAGATGGCCGCCGGGTTCAAGCGCTGGAACCAGCAGGTCATCGACACGGTACCGTCGGACCGCCTGCTGGTCTGGGACCCCAAGGACGGCTGGGGGCCGCTCTGCGAGTTTCTCGAGGTCGACGTTCCGGACGCGCCGCTGCCGAACGTCAACGACACCGAGAACTTCCAGAAGAACCTGATCATGGCCCCCGCCATCGCGGCGATCAACGGGTGGTGGGAGGACAACAAGGGCCCCGAGGACCAGGCCGCCAAGCAGCGCACCGCGACTCAGCCCGCCTAGAGAGCTGCCCGCAGTGATGACCGATCCTGAACTGCTCGCCGGGCAAACCGTGGTCGTGATCGGCGGCAGTGCGGGCATCGGGCTGGAGACGGCGAGACGCGCGCGGGGCGAGGGTGCCAACGTGATCCTGACCGCCCGCAATCCCGACCGGCTCGCGACGGCCGCAGCCGAGCTCGGCGCGCAGAGCACCTCAACGTTCGACGCGGACGACTCGGCGGCCCTGGAGACCTTCTTCGCCGAACTCGACGAACCCATCGACCACGTGCTGGCGACAGCCGGTGGGCCCTACTACGCGCCCTTGGCCGAGATGGACTTCGACAGGGCACGCCGCGCGCTCGCTGAGCATCCAATGCTCATGCTTGGCGTCGCCCGCTACGCGGCCCCCAAGGTGCGCCCGGGAGGCACGCTTCTGTTCATGGGCGGCACCGGGGGCCGCCGGCCGAGCGCCGGCTCGATCATCTCGGCGGGGACCGCGGCCCTCCCCGCTTTGACCGCCAGCTTGGCGCTCGAGATCGCGCCGGTCCGCGTCAACCTGATCGCCGCCGGCTTCGTGGACACGCCGCTGTCGGCGTCGCTCCTCGGCGATCAGCTCGAGGACCGGCGCGAACAGCTTCGCGCGACGCTGCCGATCGGTCGCGTCGTCGGACCGGACGACGTCGCCGCGCTGGCCGTGCACCTGATGGCAAACACCGCGCTGACCGGCGCGACGTACGACATCGACGGCGGCCAGCAGCTCCATTAGCCGAGCGGCGGCTCGCAATCGTCGTAGATCCGGGCGGCGGCAAGCTTGCCGCTCTGACCCCGAACGTAGACCGCGACTCCCGCTTCTGGCCTCAGCTCTGTCTTGCCCCACCGCACGACGTTGTATTCGAGCGCGCACGCGCGCCCGTCGTCGGCGAGTGTGCAGTGTTCCAGGGGGATGCCGCCGTCGTTCGAGAACAGCAGTTCGTAGAAGGCGCGCAGGCCGCCGCGACCTCTATGGGTGTACTCCGCGCCGGCCGGCTCCCGTGCGTAGCCGTCCGGTTCGAATGTCGCGAGGATTGCGTCGAGGTCGCCGGCCGAAAGCGCCCGCTGGTACTCGGCCACCACGTCTGGCGTTTCGAGCTCCGGATCGCGCTGCAGCAGCGGCGGGCGATGCGCATGGCGGCCCGTCAGTGGCCAGCTGCTCGAATAGAGCCGCAGCTCGATGATCCGTCCGTCGGCACGCTTCTCGGCGACTAGCGCAACCGGCAGCGCAACCTGACCGCGCTCACCGTCGACGTGGAGAACCGCCTCTCCGAAACCCCCTCGTTCGGTCGAGACTTGACTGACATTCTCGACAGAGACGTTCTGCCGGTTGAGCATTCCGTTCATCCATGTGGCGTACGCCCTGAACGCCCGCGCGCCCCTGATGCGTCCCCGTTCGGGATCGTGCAGTTCAGGCTCGCCGGCGAACGACTCGATCAACGCATCGGGCTCGTCGGCCATCAAGCCATCGAAGTAAGGCACCGTTGCAAGCTCCTCCCGCCGCATCTTCTCCTCCAACTGCTGGAGCGTCGCCGCTGAGAAGAGCTCGGGTATCCACGGCATTCGAAAAGCGTCTCACACCCAGCCAGTGGCCCTTGTGTGCCTGATGATCAGACCCGAATCCTCCCTCAGGTCGAGTTGGTCTGATTGCGGTATACCTTCGCGCCCAAGGGGCCCGGACGAGAGGTCACGATGGGCAGTAGCCGCGAGTTCGATGTCATCGTCGTCGGCGCCGGTCCGGCGGGAGAGCACTGTGCGGGGCGTCTCGCGGACGCCGGCCTTCGGGTGGCGATCGTCGAGCGCGAGCTGGTCGGGGGTGAGTGCGACTACTGGGCCTGCATCCCGTCGAAGACGTTGCTGCGGCCAGGCGAAGCGCTCCAGGCAGCGCGAGAGGCACCGGGTGCCCGCGAGGCCGTGAGCGGAGGTGTTCGCCCTGAGGGTGCCTTCGAGTGGCGCGACTTCATGGTGGCCGACTACGAGGACGGGGGGAAGGCCGCGTACCTAGAGGGAAAGGGAATCGTGGTGCTTCGCGGGACGGGTCGTCTAGCGGGCCCGGGCAAGGTCGAGGTAGACGATGAGGCGTTCCGGACATCCCATGTGGTGATCGCTACCGGGTCTGACCCGGTGTTCCCGCCCGTCCCCGGCCTGGATGAGCTCGAGGGCGTCTGGACAAATCGAGAGGTAACGGCGCTGACCGAGGTGCCGCGGCGGCTGCTCGTGCTGGGCGGCGGTCCGGTGGGGGTCGAGATGGCGCAGGCGGTGGGACGCCTTGGTGCCTCGGTGGCTCTCGTCGAGGGCATGGACCACGTGCTTCCGCGCGAACCGAAGCCTCTCGGCGACACGCTGGGCACTGCCCTCGCGGCCGAAGGGATCGATCTCCGCCTGGGAGAGCACGCCAGCCGTGTCCGCGGCGAGGGCGACGAGTACGTGATCGAGTTCGCCGAAGGCGATGAGCTGCGTGGGGAGCGCATGCTCGTGGCGACAGGTAGGCGAGCACGCGCCGATGACATCGGACTCGACACCGTCGGCGTTGAGCCGAGCCGGCAGGGTGTTCCCGTCGACGAGCGGATGCGCGTGACCGACGGCGTCTGGGCGATCGGCGATGCAACCGGCGTCTGGCCGCTCACCTACATGGGCAAGTACCAGGGCCGCGTGGCTGCCGACAACATCCTCGGACGCGACCGGACCGCAAACTATGACGCCGTGCCGAGAGTGGTCTTCACTGATCCACAGGCGGCGGCCGTGGGCGAGGCCGAGGGAGCTCTGTCCGCAACGGTCCCGCTGGCGGAGGTACCACGTACCTCCACCTACACACGCGCCTACGCGGAGCGTCCCGGCTTCATGACGCTCCTCTCGGACGGCGAGCGGCTCACCGGGGCCTACGCGCTGGGACCAGAGGCGGGCGAGTGGCTGCAGCAGGCGACCGTCGCCATTCGGGCGCGCGTCCCGCTCTCAGTGCTGTCCGATGTGATCCAGCCTTTCCCGAGCTTCTCGGAGGCGTTCCTGTCCACGCTGACTGAGCTCGAAACCCACACCTTCAAGCAGGCGTTACCTACCTAGGAGGGACATATGGGCGAGACCGTGGAGATGAAGCTCGAGGTTGTGGTGGTGCCCGTGTCGGACGTCGACCGGGCCAAGGACTTCTACGGCAGCTTGGGCTGGCGAGAGGATGCCGACTTTTCGACCGACGAGCTGCGGGTGGTCCAGTTCACACCCCCCGGCTCGGCGTGCTCGATCATCTTTGGCCAGAACGTCACCGCGGGCGCACCGGGCTCGACTCAGGACCTGCAGCTGACCGTGTCCGACATCGACGCGGCTCGAGACGCGCTCGTCAGCCGCGGCGTCGACGTAGGGGAGGTTTTCCATGACACCGGCGGCGTGTTTCACCACGCCGGGACGGAGGGGCGCGCGGACGGCCCAGCCCCCGACCGTGCCAGCTACGGCTCGTTCGCCTCCTTCAGCGACCCGGACGGAAACGGCTGGCTGCTGCAGGAGATCAAGACACGCCTTCCCGGCCGCTGACGACAAGGAGGATCACCATGGACGTTGCCACGCTGGCGGACCTGCTCCACGAGACAGCCGAGCACCACGACCCCTACGAGAAAAGCGCGCCGGAGCACAATTGGTGGGACTGGTACGCCGCATACCTGAACGCCCGTCTCGAGGGCAGCGACTCGGCGGAAGCGTCCCGGGCCGCCGGGACCTACATGGAGGGCGTCCTGGGAGATCGTTGAGCCGCACCGGCTCAGAGGCCTTCGCCGCCGCCGGTGACCGGCGATGCCTAGCTCGCGGCGACGAGCATCACAAGCGTGTCGCGCCGGACACCGTCCTCCGACATGACGGTGGCGGCCTCCTCGGTCTGGAGCGCAGCCATGACACGGTCCATGTCAGAGATCTCCATCAGCACGGCGACGCGCTCCGGGTTCTCCGGATCCACGAACTCGCGAATGCCGGTGACGCCCAGCGGCCCGAAGAACTTCTCGCGATTCTCGGATGCAAGCCAGTGGTCCTTTTCATCGACCTCGTGATACGCGATTACGGTCGGCATGAAGTACTCCCCCTATGTTTGAATGTTGTGCCAAGGAGCGTCGTCGCTCGCGAGGAACGTAGCGCGGCAGCGATCTCCTGACCCTCACCGTCTCGGGGCTGAGCTCCGCTTCTGGAATCGGCCCAGGGTCGCGCGTGCCGGGCGGCTCGGGCGCAGCCGTTCGTCGCGGGAGATCACCGTCACGCGCACGCGCGTCCGACGGTGGTGGCCGTGGATGGCGCGGAGGACCACGCGGTTCCGTGCGCCCCGGTGGATGTGCAAGGCCGCATGGCCGGACCCCAGCACGGCCCGCACGTCGTCATGGCGATGCCCGGCGGGGCTCCGCCACTTGACGATCACCGTGTTGCCGCGGCGAAGAAGACGCAGATCGCGCGGCCGCTGCGGGCGGGGATCGCCCGCCGTCCGGTACGTCGCGACGAGGCGCTCGTCATGCGCGACCCCGCCGTTGGTCGAGACCGCGTAGATCCTGCGCGTCCCGGCGTGACCCGCGCCGGGGGTGAAGCGGAGGCGACCGCACAGCGGCCGATCGCGGTCCGCGGGGCCGTCCTCCTGGCCGCGGCAGGGCCTGCCCTTCGCCCGTCCCAGCACCTTGACCTCACTGCGGTCGGCACTGCGCTCGACGAAGGTGAGCCCGTGACCCTCGGCGTGGTACGAGTAGCCGAGGACGCGCGAGGAGCCGCGGCCGCCGACGGCGGCGCGCACGGTTGGAGGCTCGTCGACCTCGGCCTGCCGCACATCGGCGATCGCGGACGAGCCGGGCTGCGTCTCGATTGTCCACCTGCCGCCCCGCGGGCGAGCGATGACCACGTGGGTCGCCCGCTCCGAGGGCTCCTCGGCGATCACGTAGCGGCCTTTCTCGATCCGGCCGGCCTCCGACGGCGAGACGATGCGCCGGCCGCCCGGTCCCCTGATCACGAGCTTGGGCGGAGCCGTCCTGCCCTCGACTCGGAGGGCGACCATCGCCTCGTCGGCGGGCAGCTTGAGACGGCGGCGCTGCTGCTGCTGCCCGGCGGCGGCTGCGGAACGCACGGCGCGGTAGGGGCCGACGTCGCACGAGTCGCCCATCACGTCGACGCCGCCGCCCCAGCGGTAGCCCAGGCCGGCCCTGAGCCTCCAGTGCCGCAGCTCCCAGTGCACGCGCCACGGCGCGTACCACACGAAGTCGGCGTCCTCATGGAGCTCCCAGATATCGCCTTCCAGAAGCGTGAGGCAGCCCGCTATCCCGACCGTCGACACGGTGATCTCCCCACGGATGCACGCCACGACCACCACGCAGACGCTTCCGTAGCCGTCGACGTTGAAGCGCACGGGCTCCTGGGTCTCGATCCAGCCGTCGACGCCCGCGCTGACGCTGGCCACACCGAAGTCGAACCCGGCGTGGAACCCGAAGTCGATCGAGCCGGAGGACTTGTAGGTGAAATAGCCGTCGGCCACCTGGTAGCCGAACACCGACAGGCCGCCCTTCGCCGAGAAGACCCACGGGCGGCTGTCCACGTACGACACCTGGCCGTCGAGCAACAAGGCCTGCTTGCCCCCGAAGTCGGGCCCGAACCGCACCGCCGCAGCGCCGGTGAACTTCATCGGCGGAGGCTGGAGGCAGATCCCCAGGCCGATCCGGTCGAGGTAGACGCCCGTGGCCAGCGGCATAGCATCGCCGAGGTTGGTGACCTGCGCACCGGCGTAGCTGAACTGGTCGCCGCTCAGGCCGGCGAACACCCCGACCTCGGTAGAGGACTCGGTGGGTAGCGTGATCACCGCCGAGCCATCCCAGCGCGAGACATCCGGGTCGGCCGCGCAGCTGATCAGCGGCTCGGCGCCGAAGGCCGGTGGCGAGCACGGGGTCGTCGTGGTGCTGCCGGCGGCCGTGTACGACAGGCACAGGTCCTTGATCGCGATCTGGCCGATGTAGGCGTTCCGAACTTCCGCCTTCACCGCGTCCGCGCGGACGCCGCGGTCGTCGACGCGCACGCCGACCGTGGCGGTCAGCCCGCCCGCGCCCTTCCCCGGACCGTTTCGGAACAGGTCGGGCAGGTCGAGGACGATCCGGAACAGCGAGTAGTGCCGGCCGTCGGCGCCGTAGCCGAGGCGCAACGCGGCCGAACCGCCGACGCTCAGCCCGAACAGCTGCTGGCCCTGCGCCGGCTTGAACGACTCGGCATCGGCCTCGTCGCCCTGCCCGCCCTGCGGCAGCTCGAACTCGAGCTTGCCCTGGTGGACGGTGATGCCCTCCAGCGTGATCTCCGTCTCCACCGACAGGCGGCCTCCGGGCGCGTCGTCGCTCGGGCCCGTGAGCACGAGCCGCGTCCCAGCCGCGACCGGCAGCGCCAGGCCGTTGACCGTCACCGTGTCGGTCGACTCCCACCGCCCCGGCTGCGACTGCGTGAGGCAGCCGCCAGTCGTGGCCTCCACGAGCCCGAAGGCGACCCGCTTCTCGCAGACGCCCTGGGCGCTCGCCGGGGCGGCGCTCACGCCGACCAGAAGGATGGCTAGGCAAACGGCACGGCGCAGCATGGCTCTCTCCTCGCTTCAGTCATCCGGCGTCAGCGAAAAAGCGGTTGTGCATGGGTGACCCACACCCGGCGGCGGGACGACGACGCCGAGCTCGTCCAAGAGCCACGCCATCGCCCGGTAAGTGAGCCGGAGGGGTCGGTCTGCGTGCACGTCGACGGCACCCCGCGCGCGTCGGCCCGAGCGGCGAACGCACCAGTATCCGCCGGCCCAACGAGATGCTCGTCCATGAGACCACCTCCGCTCGCCGCGAGCATACACCTGTGACACCCGCGTGCGAACCAGGGTTTGTCCGAGGTATGTC
Source organism: uncultured Thermoleophilaceae bacterium (assembly GCA_963826165.1). Taxonomy (GTDB): domain Bacteria; phylum Actinomycetota; class Thermoleophilia; order Solirubrobacterales; family Thermoleophilaceae; genus JACVRW01. Next base: position 202,358 of record CAWGWC010000006.1, read on the forward strand.
GGCCCATCGCGGAGGCCCTCCCTCCGGCGGAGCAGCACATCCGGCCGGTGCGGGGACCGGCTAGGAGTGGATTTGGCCGGGTGTGGTCTGGTAGCTTCGCGGGGTCGGCGGCTCTTGACGGCCGGCCTTTTTAACCTGGCCGTGGGCTGGTGCAGTTCGAGCAAGGAGGCTTGGATGCTGGCCACTGCTTTCCCGCACAGGACACGGGTCCTCGTTGGCATCTTGGCCATGGCGGTCTTTGCGGCGGCGGCCGCCCCCGCAGCCCTGGCGCAGACTCCGAGCAAGAAGGACAGGCTGGCCGAACTGCTGTTGAAGCGTGATCCCGGCGCCCGCGTCGGCGGTAGCACCCAGGTGGCGACCGACCCCGGAGAGGTCCTCCATGGGGTCCCCGGCCGGACCAACTTCCTGATGGCGCTCGACCGTAAGCAGGTGCTGATCGGCGGCAACCGCCACGACCAGATCGGCGCCGGCCCGTTCTTGCCCCGCCGGGCCGGCGCGTCTGCCGCCTGCGACGCCTGCGGCGCAGTCGGCGTCGGCACCAGCTTCAACGGCCGCGGCGGCCACGACTTGGTCCACGGCGGGAGGGGCCACGACCGGATCGTCGGGGGCCGCGGCCACGACCACCTCCGCGGCAAGGGCGGCCACGACCGGATCGTTGGCGGCCACGGCCACGACGTCATCCACGGCGGCGCTGGACACGACCGGCTGCACGGCGGACACGGCCATGATCGCTTCATCGACAGGCAGGGCAACACGACCGTGGTCCCGGGGCCGGGCAGAAATCACATCGATGTCTCCGATGGCGGCACCGACCGCGTGATATGCCATCCGGGCTCGCAAAACCGCATCATCGGCGACCGTGGTGACCGGCTCCACCGCCACTGCCGCAACGCCCGCTCGAGCGTGACCTACCGACGGCCCTCAAGCCAAGCGCCCACCGCCCACGCCGCCCAGCAGCCGGTCAGCGGCACCGGCAGCAATGAGAACCCCTTCACGGCGGAGTGCAAAGACAAGCAGAACGTCGACTGCACCGTTACCGCCTTCGCGTCTCGCACCCTCAGCGGGCTGTGGGCAAACGAGTACGTGCCCGCCTACCAATGCCCTACCTCCCACCCCTACATGCTCAGAAAGAGCTACGCGCCGGGCGGCACCTCGCTGCCCCCGGGCGTCGGCGGGAACGGGCTCGGGGATATCGGCATGTCCATAACAGGGGTCAAGCGGGGCGAAGGGACACTGATCTTCTCCCACAGGTACGGGCTCGGGACAAAGACCGGCTTCCCAGAGTCGAGCGCGACGAACTGGACGACCGGCACGCGCTCCTACCAGGTGCAGCTCCACTGCACCAGCGATACGGACAACGCCTTCACCAGGGGTTGAGCGAGGGCTGGGTTTCCAAGTCCGGCTCCGCCCGCACCTGAGCTGACCAGCCCCGCGCTCTGGTTGTGCTGGGCGAGGTAGGTTGGTCATCGACTAGACCGGCGAAGGGAGGGGACGAAACCAGCAGTGGCAGATCGCCTGCGCGCGCCGACGCCCGCTCTTCGCTTCGCCATCTGTGGTTTCGCGCTGGCCGGCGCCGCCGGCGCGATAGTCCTGCGCGTCAATAGCCCAAATGGCGGCGAGGACCCCGGCCTGCAGGCGGGGCTGCTCGTGTGGATCGTCCTCTCTTATGTCTTCTGCGGTTCGGTCGCTTGGGCACGACGGCCGGAGAACCACTTTGGCCCCTTGATGATCGCGGCTGGGCTGCTGACGCTGGTGGCGAGTCTTGCCTCTGCCACGGGCGCACTGCCGTTCACGATCGGCCAGGCCTTCGACCTGGTGCCGTTCGCCCTTTTCCTACACGTTTTTCTGGCGTTTCCCAGCGGCCGCCTGAGACGGACGTCCGAGCGGATACTGGTCGGCGCCGCGTATGTGATCGCTGTTGGGGTGCAGCTCATCGGCTTGATGCTTGGCGGCTTCAGGCCGGACAACGTGGTGGCGATCGTCTCTGAACCCGACCTTGCCGCGACGATCTTCGACGTCCAGCTGGTAGCGCTCGCAGCCATCCTGCTCTGCGGAATCGTGGCGCTCGCGAGGCGCCGCTGGGTCGACCCCCCGCCGCTCCGGCGCTCGGTGGCGCTGCTCGTGGACCTGTTCGCGGTCGGGCTGGTGATGTGTGCGGTGTTGCTGGTTACCGGCACCTTCTTCCCGGGCAGTGCGTTCATCTGGATACAGCGATCTACCTTCCTATTGCTCGGGTTCGCGCCCCTGGCATTCCTCGTTGCTCTGTTGGACGCACGCCTTGCCCGCTCGTCGGTAGGTGATCTGCTCGTGGAGCTGGGCGCGGACCCAGGGCCCAAGGACCTGCGGGAGCCGATCGCGCGAGCTCTCAACGACTCTTCGTTGCAGCTCGCCTACTGGCTGCCCCAGTTCGAAACCTGGGCCGATCCCGACGGCGCGGCGACGGTGTTGCCCGACGGCGGAGAGGGTCAGGCGACGACGTTGATCGAGCGCGACGGAGAGCGGATAGCGGCCCTGATCCACGATCCGTCCCTGGCCGACGAGCCAGAGCTGCTGGAGGCGGTGAGCGCCGCCGCCGGGATTGCACTGGAGAACGGCCGTCTGCATGCCGAGCTGAAGGCGAACCTGGAGGAACTGAAGAGCTCCCGCGGGCGGGTGATCGAGGCGGGCCAGCAAGAACGCAAGCGCCTCGAGCGCAATCTGCACGATGGCGCCCAGCAGCGACTGATCGCCCTATCGCTTGAGCTCGAGATGCTCTCCAACAACCTCGTCGGTGAACACGAGGCCCGCTCGCGAATCGCCACGGCCAGGGAGGAGATTGCCGTGTCGCTGGACGAGCTGCGCGTTGTCGCCCGAGGGCTGCACCCCGCTGTCCTCACCGGTCATGGGTTGGGCGTGGCACTCGAATCCCTGGCAGCAACCTCCGCCGTGCCTGTCGAGCTGGACGTCGGACTCGAGGGCCGGCTGCGCGAGCAGGTCGAGGTCGCGGCGTACTACGTCGTTTCGGAGAGTCTGGCGAACATCGGCAAGCACGCTCATGCGGAAAACGCAAAGGTGTCGGTAGCGCCCCGCGCCGGGCTCCTCGTGGTGGAGGTGGTTGACGACGGTGTGGGCGGGGCCGACACCGAGGCAGGCTCGGGCCTGCGGGGCCTCGCCGACCGCGTCGAATCGCTGGGCGGTCGGCTCCGGGTGTGGACGCCGCCGGGTGGCGGCACCAGGGTCAGGGCGGATCTGCCGTGCGAGTAGCGATCACCGAGGACAGCGTGCTGCTGCGCGAGGGCTTGGCAAGGCTGCTGAAGGACGCGGGATTCGAGGTGGTCGCCACGTGCGGCAACGCCCATGAGCTGATGTTGAAGATGGCTTCCTACGAGCTGGACGTGGCCATCATTGACATCCGTCTGCCGCCCGATCACACCGATGAGGGGCTTCGTGCCGCGCTCGAGATTCGCCAGAAGTACCCAGATGTCGGCGTGCTCGTCCTGTCTCAGTACGTCGAGCCGGGGCTGGCGATGAAGCTGCTTGCGGACTCGGCCGAGGGCGCCGGCTACCTGCTGAAGGACCGAATCAGCGACGTCGCCGAGTTCGTGGCAGCGGTGAAGCGCGTCGCGGAGGGCGGATCGGCGTTGGATCCCACCATCGTCTCCACCCTGCTCTCCCGCCGGCGCAGCGACGACCCGCTGAACGACCTCACGCCGAGGGAGCGCGAGGTGCTCGAGCTGATGGCCACCGGCAGCTCGAACCAGGGCATTGCCGACAGTCTCGTGATCACAGTCCGCGCCGTGGAGAAGTACGTCTCGAGCGTGTTCGCGAAGCTCGGGCTGCCCTCCACGGGCAGCGAATCCCGCCGCGTGCTGGCAGTCCTGCTCTTCCTGCGCTCCTAGGAGGCGCGACACTGGTGGCCTGAACTTCTGTCAATGGCGAGCCCGGCTGCTTGGCGGTCATCTCGCGCCGTTTCGCTCTTGGACGGAGACCAGGTCGAGCCCCAATCTTTGTAGTCGGTCGAGGAAGCCGTGAAGCTGGCTCTGATCGAACGGATCGGTGAGGAAACAGGTCCGACCCGGGCTCGTCTGAATCGACACGCCGTGAAAGGCGAGCGCGAAGCTCTCGCTGAGCCTGCCTCGCACGATGATTCGGTACTCGATTCGCTCCACCTGGCCTCACTCCGTTCGTTGGCTTTCGAAGTTCGGCCACTCTCAGCCCAGGCTGGGTGGCGTGTCATCACCCACGCGTGATCCCACCCTGGGTGATCGCTCGGCGGTTAGGGTCGAGCCATGGCGCAGGAAGCTGCTTCCCCAGGCGGACTGATTCGAACAAAGCTGCTTGCACCCGTCCAGCGTGACGTCATCCCACGCCCGGAGGCCCTCGCTCTGCTCGGCGCGCTTCCCGGTCGCCGACTGGTCCTAGTTCGAGCTCCGGCAGGGTGGGGCAAGTCGAGCCTTCTGCAAGCCTGGGCCGCCACTACGGCCGAGGATCGAGCCTTTGCGTGGTTCGCGTTGGATCCCAGCGACAACGACCCGGTGCGGTTCTTCTCCTACCTCATCGAGGCTGTGCGCAGCCTTGCACCCAGCGTGGGTGGGCAGTCGCTCGAAATTGTCCGAGCGCCTGGCGCGAGCCTCACCGACGACGTTCTTCCGTCGCTCCTGACCGAGCTGGAGGCTCTGCCCCAGTCTTCCGTCCTGGTCATCGACGATTACCACCTCATCGATTCAGTCGAAGTTCACGAGGCGATCGGAATGCTGCTCGAGTATCTGCCACCAAACGTCGAGGTCGCGATCTCAACTCGGACCGAGCCGCCCCTGCCGCTGGCTAGGTTCCGAGGGCGGGGCCAGTTGACTGAGATATCGACGCGCGAGCTTCGGTTCACTGCCGCAGAAGCGGAGGAGCTGCTCAACCTGGGCCAGGGGTTGGAACTCGACTCGACCGAGGTCGAGCGCCTCTTGGAGCGAACGGAGGGCTGGCCTGCCGGCCTCTATCTGGCAGCGCTGTCGCTGCGCGGGCGCACTGACGCCAGTCAGTTCATCAGGGACTTCGCCGGCGACGACCGGCACCTTGTGGACTACCTGACAGCAGAAGTGCTGGCCGGACAATCCGATGACATGCGGGAGTTCTTGCTGGCGACCTCGATCCTGGATCGCTTCACCGCATCCCTTTGCGATGCCGTTACTCAGAGCAGTCGTTCGGCCCAGACCTTGCGCAGGATCGAGACATCCAACCTGTTCTTGGTGCCCCTCGATGACAGGCGCCAGTGGTATCGCTACCACCACCTTTTCGCAGAGCTTCTCGGGCACGAGCTGCGTGTTGCTCAGCCAGAGCTGGAATTTGATCTGCACTGCAGGGCAGCCGCCTGGATGCTCAACGAGGGGCTTCAGTCAGAAGCGATCACACACTTGCTTCGAGCGAAACGGTATCCGGAGGCAGTCGACTTGATCGCTCGGTCGTGGTATCCGATCGCCGCGTCGGGAGGACAATCAACAGTCCGCAGCTGGCTCGACTCGCTTCCTGAAGACGTGAGCCGGAACGACGTCCGCCTGTGCGTCGCGCGCTCGCTCATCGCAATCAGTTACGGCCAACTCGATGAGGTCGAGGCCGCACTGAATTCGATCACGAGCGCTCCGCCTCCCCCCGGTCCATTCTTTGATGGCTTCACTTCGGGGCCACATGCGGAACGGATCCTGAGGATTGCGTACCGATGGCTTATCGGCGATCTCGGTGGTTGCCGTGAAACCGCCGTCGCGGCGCTTGCTTCCGGCGAAGCGCGATCCGGCTGGGACTCGTTGGCGAGGATACGGCTGGGCGCTTCTAGCTATTGGCTGGGCGACGCCGCGAAGGCAATCTCGAACCTCGAGCTGGGACGAGCGGGGAGCAGCGCGAGTTCATTGAATCCCGCCTGGGTTTCGTCGCTTGGCCTGCTTGCCATGATCCAAATCGAGGAGGGTGATCCCGAGGCTGCGTCGGACCTCATCAGCGAATCACGCGAAGCAATTCTTGAAGCAGGCCTCGCTGAGTACTGGGTAAGCGCGCCGACCCACATCGCCGCCGGTGGGCTGATGCTCGGCAAGGGCAAGATCGTTGAGGCGATTGATGAACTCAATCGCGGACTGAATCTCGCCGCTCGCGGCAGTGGTCCCACGGAGACGGCATACGGTCAGATCCTGCTCGGGCGAGCCCTGCGCCTGCAAGGCGAGCGAGACCAGGGCAAGCGGGTGCTGGCTGAGGCACGCTGGACGATCGACGCTTCGCTGGACCCCGGACCTGTGGTGGCCAGGCTCCTAGAGCAGGAGGAGGAGGCCCTTCAGGTGACCCGCTCGGCCTCCTTCGAAGCCGAGCAAGTGGAAGAGCTCAGCGACCGGGAGCTGTCCGTTCTCAGGATGATGAGCGGAGATCTGAGCCAGCGGGAGATGGGAAACCATCTCTACATCTCTTTCAACACGGTCAAGACGCACTCGAAGCACATCTATCGCAAGCTCGGCGTCTCGCGCCGAGCTGACGCTGTGGCGAGAGCCCGCGAGCTCGACTTGCTCTAGATCACCCAGGGTGGTCTCGGCTCTGGGTGATGCCAGCTCACCCAGACGCCGTGAACGATCTCTTCATCGAGTAGTCAACCCGATCAAGGGAGTGCCGACTGATGACGATCGATCCCGTCCAGTACGCCCGTCGATGGAAGACGCTCGGCGTGCTGTCGCTGAGCCTGGTGATCATCGGGCTCGACACCACGATCCTCAACGTCGCGCTGCCGACGCTGCAGGACGAGTTCGACGCCTCCCCCTCAAAGCTGCAGTGGATGGTCGACTCCTATCTCCTCGTCTTCGCCGGTCTCCTGCTCGTGTTCGGCACCCTCGGCGACCGTTTCGGGCGCAAGCTCGCGCTCCAGGCGGGCGTGACGATCTTCGGGCTCGCCAGCCTGTGCGCCATCGTGGTCGACTCCGCTGATGGAGTGATCGCCGTACGCGCCGTGATGGGCGTGGGCGCGGCCCTGATCATGCCCGCGACCCTCTCGATCATCGCGAATGTCTTCGCAGCCGCGGAGCGCGGCAAGGCGATAGCGATCTGGGCCGCTCTGGCAGCCGTCGGGATCGGCCTCGGCCCGCTTGCCGGCGGGCTGTTGCTCGAGTGGTTCGACTGGTGGTCGGTCTTCCTGGTCAACGTCCCCCTCGCGGCTGCGGCGCTGCTACTCGGCGTCCGCTACGTACCCGAGAGCCGCGACCCGCGGCCCGGCACGTTCGACGTGCTGGGAGCCGTCCTCTCCACGGCGGGATTCAGCATCCTCGTGTACGCGATCATCGAGGCACCCGAGACGGGCTGGTTCAGCGGCCTCATCCTTGTATCGCTTGCGGCCAGCGTCGTGCTCCTCAGCGCATTCGTCTGGTGGGAGCGACGTATCGACGATCCGATGCTCGACCTCGGCTTCTTCCGCAGCCCTCGGTTCAGCATCGGCACCGCCGCGGTGAGCGTGGCCTTCTTCGTGCTTCTGGGCGGGATCTTCGCGCTGACCCAGTACATGCAGTTCGTCCACGGCTACAGCGCAATCGAGGCGGGCGTGATCATGAGCCCGATGGCGCTCGGGCTGATGATGGGCGCCGGCTCGTCGAGCAAGGCGGTGCTGCACCTCGGTATTCCCCGCGTCGTCGCGACAGGACTGACCGGTCTGGCCATCGCCCTGGCGTTGACGATGTTCTGGCAGCCGAGCACCAGCGCCTACCTGCTCGCTGCCTGGTTCTTCGGCCTGACCCTGGCGATGGGCTGGGTGATGGCTCCCGCTACGGAAGCAGTGGTCGGCGCGGTGCCGGCTGCCAAGTCGGGCATCGCGTCCGCCACCAACACCGTCGCGCGCATGATCTCCGGAGCGTTGGGCGTAGCTGTGATCGGCTCGCTCACCAGCTCCCTCTACTCCAACGAGGTCCAAGGCTCCCTCGGAGCCCTGCCCCCAGAGGCGCAGGCCCAAGTTGAGGACTCGGTGGGCGCTGCCAGCGCCATCGCCGGCCAGCTCCCACCGGACGCGGCTTCCGAGCTGCTGAGCACGACCGGGGAGGCCTTCACACAAGCGATGGGCATTGGCCTTCTGGCTGCGGCAGCGCTCGCGGCCGCCACGGCCGTCGTCGTGGTCCGCCTAATGCCCGCTCGTGCGCCCGAGGCCGAAGAGGCCGAGCTCAACAGGCGCCCGCTCGCCGACAAGGAGCGCGAGCCTCTCGATCTGCAGCCGCAGAACTGAGACGGGCGCTTTCCACCAGAAAACCGCCCCATCGATCCACGGGGCCACTGGCTTTCCACGAGTGCCGATGGACGGGAGGCTCGCCGGTGCCCACTCGAACCTCAGAAAGGGAGTTCGCGATGAGGACTCGCGTCATACAAGATCAGCCTGAGTCGAACGGCTCGGGAGCATCAGGGGGCACACCCCACGGTGGACCGCCTGAGCGCAAGCGGAGCGCCGTTGCCCGGATCGGCCGCTGGAGTGCGCGAAACCGCAAGAAGGCGATCGTCGGGTGGCTCGTTTTTGTGATTGCCGCATTCATGGCGGGCAAGTCGATAGGCGAGGAGAAGATCGCCACGGCCGACTCGTTCAGCGGGGAGTCCCGTACCGCCGAACGGGCCGCCGACGCTGCCGGCCTACGGCCCAACAGCGAGGTCGTGTTCATACAGAGCAACGATCTGACGATCGAAGATCCCGCGTTCGTGGCGGCGATCAACGATGTCTCCGCTCGGCTGTCCAAGGTGCGGTATGTCGAGAACGTCGAGACCCCTCTGGACGGGGGCGGCTCGGTGACCGAGGACGGCCACTCGGCGCTGATCGACTTCGAGGTCGCGGGTGACTCGATCGAGGCCGCCGAGCGGGTGGCCCCGACACTGGCGGCAGTCAAGGCGGTTCAGGCTGCGAACCCCGATGTCGTTGTCGAACAGTTCGGCAACGTCAGCGCGGACGACAGCATCGACGAGACGATCCAGTCGGATCTCGGGAAGGCCGGGATGCTGTCCCTGCCGATCACCCTGATCATTCTGACCATCGCGTTCGGCTCGCTGGTGGCCGCCGGCGTCCCTTTGCTGCTGGGCCTGAGCGCCGTGATCGGCGCCATGGGGCTGTCAGCCCTTGCGAGCCAGCTGTTCCCCGCGGATGACAGCGTGGCGGCAGTCATCCTGTTGATCGGCCTCGCCGTCGGGGTCGACTATTCGATGTTCTACCTGCGGCGCGAACGCGAGGAGCGGGCTCGGGGGCGCGACATGTACTCGGCGCTCGAGATCGCCGGGGCGACATCGGGCCGCGCCGTGCTCATCTCGGGCGTGACGGTCATCGTCGCGATGGCGGGAATGTTCATCAGCGGCAACCCCACGTTCATCTCATTCGCCGTAGGCACGATCATCGTGGTCGCCCTCGCGGTGGTCGCGTCGCTCACCGTCCTGCCCGCCTTGATCGCGAGCCTGGACAGGCGCTTGGACGGCGGCCGCATCCCCGGTCTTCGCAAACGGAGCATCCCGAAGCCGTCACGTCTGTGGACGGCAGTCATCGACCGGGTCACCAAGCGCCCGGCGCTGTCGGTGGCACTCGCCGCCGGCGCGCTGATCGCTCTCTCCATTCCCGCACTTGGGATGAAGACGGTCGTGACAGGAGTTGACGAGCTGGACCAGAGCCTGCCTGTGATCCAGACCTACAACAAGGTCAAGGAGCAATTCCCCGCCAACGGCGTCACGGCTTCGGTTGTCGTCGAGGCGAACGATGTCCGCTCGGGACAAGCCGCGGACGGCATCAACGAATTGGTGACCGCGGTGAAGGCGTCGGACACGTTCCCAGCGCCTCCGGAGATCGAGTACAGCGACGACAACACGGTGGCTGAGATCGGCATTCCGTCTCCGGGAGACGGGGTCAACACCGCCTCCACTCGATGCGCTGTCAGAGGTCCGGGACGAGATCGTGCCGGCGACTCTGGGCGGCATCGATGGCGTCGAGGCCAACGTCACGGGAGACACGGCGAGCTCCGTGGACTTCGGGGATCAACTGAACCAGCGGCTGCCCCTGATCTTCGCGTTCGTCTTCGCTCTCGCGTTCCTGGTGATGATGATCACGTTCCGTTCGATCGTCATCCCGATCGAGACGATCCTGCTGAACCTGCTCTCCGTCGGTGCGGCCTACGGAGTCCTGGTGCTCGTGTTCCAGGACGGTCACGGCGAGGGTCTGCTCGGGTTCAGCTCCAACGGAGGCGTCACGTCATGGCTGCCGCTCTTCTTGTTCGTGATCCTGTTCGGGCTCTCGATGGACTACCACGTGTTCATCCTGTCGAGGGTCAAGGAGCTCTATGACGGCGGCATGAGCACACCGGACGCGGTGCGCACGGCGATCTCCACCACGGCGGGCACCGTCAGCTGCGCCGCCCTGGTCATGGTGGGCGTGTTCGCGGTGTTCGCGTCCCTCGAGTTCCTGGACTTCAAGGAACTGGGAGTCGGCTTGGCCGTCGGCGTCCTGATCGACGCCACGATCATCCGCGGAGTCCTGTTGCCGGCCTCGATGAGGCTGCTCGGCGACTGGAACTGGTACCTCCCGAGGTGGCTCGAATGGCTCCCGAAGGTCCAGTCCGAAAACGAGGCGGCGGACCTGCCCGGCTACACCGCACCGGCACCGCAGGAGCGGACCTCGGTCCCCGCCTAACGGCGGACGCGAAGCAAGGCCGGCGGGCGCTGTGAGCGTCCGCCGGCCCCGGCGCATCGGGGCCGACGACAGTCGCGCATCGTCAGCTCTGGTGGTGACGCCGGCAGCTCGCACGCGATCCAGCGCTCCGCGGGACTGCTCAAGGCACTCAGCGATCCGCAATACAAGCACCAGGCGGGGCTCGAGCTGATGTTCCCGCAGACAAACGACGGTCGGGTAGAGTCGGCCCGTGCCGCCCTCGCCGTCCGCGTACCTCGACCGGCTCCGGCGCCTGCTGTGTTGCCGGCCACCCTCACAGGTCACCGGCGTCGAGGCTCAGACCGGCGGCGGCAGCGGCGAGGTCTTCGTCGCATGGAACCACAATCCGCCGTCCGAGCACATCGCCTTCTACCGGGTCTACCGCCGCGTTGGTACCGGAGTCTGGCGCCACCTGGCCGCCGTCACTGAGCAGGCGACCGACGTCAACTTCCCGGGCAAGGTCGCGATGCTCGACTTCGAGGGCAACTTCCCGGGCGCCAGCGACTTCGGCCCCAACGGCGAGCGCACTTACGTCGTCACGGCCATCAGCCGCGCCGGCCTCGAGGGGCCGGTCTCCGGCCAGGTGGTGGGGACCCCGCCCTAGCCGCGCGGGCGAGCCGATCCCCTGCGGCACGGGAGATGGACGGTGCCTGGACGGGACCGACAAGGTCCGCCGGCCGAGGCGTCGCCGCCTGCGGTCGGAGTGGTGAACTGGGGTCTTGAAGCGGTCAGGCAGCTCGGGGACCGACGGCCGCGACGTTCGGCTACGACGCGCCGGCCCGGGCATCGCCTCAGCATGTCTCGGCAGCGAGGGCCTCGGCGTAGGCGGCGGCCAAGCGCTCGCTTGCGGTCGGGTCGCCGCCCGGCGGCGGTCCGAGGAGGAGGCGGCTGGCTTCCTCGACAGCTCACTGGAACGCTCAGTCGGAGGGACCGAGAGATGGGAGCGCTGCACGTGCGCTGCACAAACGGTCCTTTTCTGGGTCGCCTGGGGCCGACCGGAGGCGCCGAAACGGCCGACGAACTTCCTGCAAATCGGCAACTTCTACGGAGGGGGAGGGATTCGAACCCTCGGTGCGCCGTAAGACGCACAACGGTTTTCGAGACCGGACCGAAGCGCCCGCAATGCCGCCTCACCTCTGCAGCACTCTGCGAACTGACGCGCGCCGTACACGCCGCTATCGGTCGGCGCAGGAAGCAGAAGTCAGCTCAGCGGCAAGTCACACCACTGCTGCTCGTCCTCAGCAGGCGCCTCAGTCAGCTCGGTGGGACTCCTCCTTCCCGCGCGAAGGAGGAGAATTGCGTGCGGCTCACCCGGCTCAGTCGTACTGGAGCCGCTCCCAGTTCATTGCCGCACTCTGTGACATCGGCTTGGTCGGGACTCTTGTCGTACACCTCGAGTTGGTCGTCGGCGCTGTTCGGGAACAGTTGCGAGCGGCCCGGCCCGACGTCCGTGATCCCGGCCAGGATGTGCTCGGGCGTTGCGGTGATGGTCTGGTGGAGTTGAGTGGTGGGCATGAGTGTTCCCTTTCCGAGTGCGCTGTTCAGGCTCGCGTGTTGAGCGGCCCGTCGCGCCGTGAAGTCCCTGGTCGTCGACTGGAGACCCTGGTCGCCACAGGGGGGCCGCCACACCTGCCTGCCCCTTCGCGCTGGTGGGTCCAGGCTCCTAGCCCGGGGGCTCACGGTTGCGTAGCATGGCCCGGACAGGGAGCTCGTCCTGAACGGCGAAAGACATGGCCGTCGCGTAGAGCCACCTTCGCGTCCAAGGAGGCCCGTATGCCCAGACAGACCCCGGTGGGTGCACTCATTCGCGGCCTCGTCGCCGGCGCGATCGGGACGGCGGCCATGGACATGTTCCTCTTCTCCCGCTACCGCCGGGGCGGCGGCGACAGGCGCTTCACGAAGTGGGAGTCGAGCGCGGGCCTGACCAGTTGGAAGGACGCGCCGGCCCCTGCGCAGGTCGGCAAGCGCATCGTCGAGGGATTGTTCGACGTCAGCCTTCCTCCGACGCGGGCGCGCTTGGTCAACAACGTGATGCATTGGGGGTACGGAATCGCCAACGGAGGCACATACGGCCTCGTCGCCGGATCGCTGCCAGAACCGCGAGCCCGCGACGGGTTGCCGTTGGGAGCGTCGGTCTGGGCCAGCGACTACGTAATCCTGCCTGCGGCCAAGCTCTACGAGCCGATCTGGAAGTACGACGTCAAGACCCTTGCCAACGATCTCGGCGCACACCTCGTATACGGCCTGGGCACGGCCGCAGCAATGCGGGCGCTCTCCAAGTAACCCAATGACCTCGCGCCCGGATTCATCAGCGGGGCCGATATCCGGGCCAGCCGAATCTTTGACCGCCTGGCTCTCGCCCTTCGCCGGGAGTGAGCCGCCTCCGACAACTGCCGCCAGGACGACCGCGGCGACGACGAAGGTGGCGGCCAGCCCGACGCCGGCGGCGAATAGCAGCAGTCCGGCGAGCGTGACGGGCTTGCTGCCGACCGGCTCCCGCGCGGAGGTCGAAGATCCGGAATGGCACCAGCGGCGCGACGGCGCGGCGCTCGATCGCGACAAACGCGCGGGCTGAGACTCTCCACATCCCTGCTGGCCCGTTGGCGCGGCGTGAGTGCGCGTGTCAAGGGGGGTCCGTCAGCAGTCCACGGCCTTGAGCGCTCGATCTGCGTCGTCGTGCCGCCGATGTGCCTGAACCTTAAACCTCGCTTGACCGCCGCGCATGGCTCAGCGCCCAGTCCAGCGCGTAATCGGCGACCTGCTCCCACCCCGGCCAGGCGGGTAGCAGGTGTGGCCCTTCGAACTCCTTCACTTCGGTGACCGTGTCGGACTTGTAGTGCTTAGCGTTCGACTGCTGTATCGACGGCGGCATCAGGTGGTCTGCGCGGCCGGAGATGAACAGGAGCGGGGCGCGGTCGTCGTTGCCGTAGTTCACCCAATTGTCGTCCTTACCCGGGTGAATATTGGCCAGCGCGCTCCCCCAGAAGATCTCGCCGGAGGCAGGGATGTGGTAGCGCTCGTACAGCCGCCGCGACTCGTCCTCGGCGAAGCCGTTGGTGAAGGTGTAGTTCCACTGCTCGAACGTGAGGCCGACGGCCTTGTGGCGGTTGGCCGGGTTCTTGAGCACCGGGAACGAGGCCCGGATCTGCGACAGCGGCACCCGCTTGACGCCCTCGGTCGGGGCCGAGTTGATCGCCACGCCGGCCGCGCCGTAGCCGTGGTCAAGCAGAATCTGCGTGAACACGCCGCCTGCTGAGTGGCCGATCAGGATCGTCGGCGAGTCGACAGCCTCCACGACCGACTCGAGGTGATCGATGATGGCAGGCACGGTGACCTGCTCGATCGGCGTCGGGTCTGCGTTGAGCGCCTCGACCTCGACCTCGAAGCCGGGGTACGCGGGCGCAATGACGCGGTAGCCGCGCCCCTCGAACCTCTCGACCCAGTGCTCCCATGATCGCGGAGTCACCCAGAACCCGTGGATTAAGACGATGGTCCCGACGGCAGTCGGTTCGGAGCTCACAGCTGGTCCCTTCTCTTGGGGGTTGAAACCTGGCTCCCGCGCCGAGCTACGCTAGGTGACACTCGGGACGGCCGAAGTCGCCTCCACGGCCTGGAGGATGAGCTGGGTCGCGGCGTCGGGCTGCGACACGAACGAGACGTGAGAGGCCGACACCTCCACGATCGTGGCGTTCGCGCGCTCGGCCATGAACCGCTGGAGCGCCGGCGGGATCGCCTTGTCCTCGGTGCCCAGTAGGTACCAGCACGGCAGCGTCTTCCACGCCGGCGGACCCGACGGCGCTCCGGCGAACGCGGCGGCCGCGTACGGCCGCTGCGCAGCGGCCATGACGTCCGCCGTGGCCTGGTCGACGTCGGCGGCGAAGGCCTCCCGGAACGCCGCGGGGTCGAGGTAGAGGTCCGCGCCCTCGCTCCCGTCGGCGCCGGTGAAGGGCACGGGCCTGATCGAGGGGCCCACGAGGCTGCCCTCGAACCTCTCGAGAAGCTCCTGCTGGCTCTCGCCCTCGTCGCACATCCATCCGTTGAGATAGACGAGTGCCTTGACCTGGTCGTTGCCGGTCGCGGCGGTCGAAATGACATTGCCGCCGTACGAGTGGCCGACGAGCACGATCGGGCCGGTCAGCGTCCGCAGAAACTCAGCGAGGTAGGTCGAATCGCCGGCGAGGTCGCGAAGCGGATTGGCAAACCCGATGGCGCGAAATCCGTGGCGCTGGAGAGCGCGGATCTCGGCGTCGAAGCCCGTCGCGTCGGCCCACGCGCCGTGGACCAAGACGACTGTCGGCGTGTCTGTCGATTCAGTCATGTTGACTTCCTCTCTGGTGGTGGTTGCGGACAAGGGGGCTGACGGGCCCGGGCGGCGCACGCGCAGCAGCCCGCGCGGGCCGGCACTGCGGAGTCTGGGCTGAAGGGGCGGGGGAGATCCGACCTTCCTGGTCGCGGCTCGCCCGATCACGAGCGAGGGCCGGCCCGTCGGGTAGACCCCAGTCTCTTTCCATGCGGGGGAAGAAGTCAAGGCTCAGAGACACTCCTCCCACCCGAGCCGCACTCTCCCGGTCGGCGACGAGAGTGTCGCTCCATCGTGAGAGAGGCGGCACGCGCCACTCTCGGCTCCCGTGAACCGAAGTCGGCCCCTAGGGATCGCGCGACGGAGCGCTGGTGTACACGTCGCGCGTCTTCACCCGCTGGTCCAGAGTGACGGCAGCGGCCGCCGGAGCAGGGCGTTGGTTGGCCACGGAGGGAGAGTCACACAGGACGCCCCATCCGAGCGCGTGAACGATCGCGCAGGCCGCCGTTTGCGCGGTATTCGGAAGCCGGTCCGATGACCGAGTGACGTCCTGTTGGCGTGTGGCGGCAGACACCTGATGAATGCTCTGGGTCGCGACGTCCCCCCGGCGAGCTCACTTGCCCGCAGCGCAGAAGCTAGGACCTCGCGCAAGCGCTCCTCGCTCAGGTCCGATGACAGCGTCGTGATCAGGAATCGTCCCGCTTGCGGCGCTCAGCGAGTCTCTAGCGCGCGAAAGATATGTGCGTCTTGGACGACCAAAGCGGCACCTGGCCAAGCCCTCGACGGGCGGCGAGACGCGGACCCTTGACTTCGACCCCGTGAAAGGCCGTAGCATCCGTTCGGCATGCCGCGATCCTTCGCCACGGTTAGTCGATGACTCCTCCAGCGACCCTTCTTATCTGGTTCAAGCTACGTTCGCCGGAGCTGGCTGACGACTTCGAGCATCTGATGACGGAGGATCGTGACATCGTCCGCGGGTCACTGGACACGGTCTCGAATTGGCGGCTCACGCGGCCGGCAGACGTGCCAGGACAGTCCACCAGTCAAGCCGATTACGTGCTGATCGCCGAGATTCTCGAAGTGGACCGCTTCGAGCAACAGGCCAGCGAACACGTCCAACGCTTGGCGGACGACCTGGCGCATCTCGTCTCCAGCCGAGGGATGCTCGTCCTGCTTCCCGCCCTGTGAAATCCGCGGTCGGTTAAGGGCAATCACCCGCCCTCGGCCCCCGCTTGAACTGTCGAGAAGCGCCTCGCGCTGACCGCGGCGCTCCTGGTAGTCGCGTTTCGCCCCGCCAGTGTCTGCCCTGACCGGCCCGTTCGTTGCCGGCAGCTGGTTGCAGATCACCCCGCCGCGCGAGGCGACCCCTGCTGGCATGATCGGCGGACATCCCGCGCCAGGTAAAACGGAGGGGGAGGGATTCGAACCCTCGGTGCGCCGTAAGACGCACAACGGTTTTCGAGACCGCACCTAAGCGCCCGCAAGGCCGTATCACAGCTGGAGTCTGCGTCCGAGGGGAATGCAGGTGGGGAATGAATCTGCGCCGCGGCGTTTGTGCGAACCATCGGCAGCGGAACGCAAAGGTGTGAGCGAGCGTGAACGGGCCCGGCCGAGATGCTCGCATGTCATCTGCGCGAGCATCTCGGGCAAGGTCCCCGTCGCTGCTGGTTGCACGGACCTCGGGCACTGGTCGCCGCCGTCCTGTCCGGGGGTTTAGCCGGGAACTGTGGCCGTGCCCGGGGTCCGTGACGGACGCTTCAGCGCTTGGGGTCCGTCGCCGCCGATCGGGTGCCGGTCGAGGAACTCCGCCATCGCTCGAGCGACGGGCTCGGGGCGCTGGATCTGCAGTAGGTGTCCTGCGCCGTCGATTGTGCATTCGTCGACCTGCGGCAGCGCTGAGCGCAGGAACTCGGCCACCTCCACCCACACCGGCTGCGTCTCGCTGCCGACCACGGACAGGACGGGCTGGTGGATGGCCGCTGCCTGCTCGCGGCCGAACGTCCACTCGGTCATCGCGGGCAGCTCGACCTCGAAGAACGTGTCGGCGTCCGCGACCGCCTGCTGCACCGCGCCCGGCACGGCCTCCTCGAGCAGGGCACTGCCGCTCGTCCATTCGAGGCCGCTCACGGCGCTCATGAAGATCGCCAGCGCACCGGCGTGGTCGCCGCGTGCGTAGGCCTCGAGCGCCGGCTCGACCTGCCTGAAGAACGCCCCGAGACTGGGCACCGAGATCAGCGACGGCTCCAGCAGCATGAGCGTGCGCACGCGCTCGGAATGGTCGAGCGCCAGCTGCGAGGCGACCGCCGCGCCGCTTGAGTGGCCTGCGACGTGGACGGATCCCAGACCGAGGTGGTCGAGCAGCGCCGCGGCGTCGGCGGCGTGGTCCGTGATGCTCACCGGCGGCGGGCTGTGTGTGCTTCCGACCCAACCGCGCTTGTGGTAGCGGATGAGCTGGTGCCGGTCGGCCAGCGCGTGTTCCGATACCAGCGGCAGGAAGCCGTCCGCAATCACCGGGCTCACGAGCAGCACCGGCTCGCCTGCTCCGGTCACCTCGTACTCCAGTTGTACGCCGTTGACGTGTGCGGTCTGCATAGGTTCTCCTCGTTTGGCGCGGGGGGTTTAACGTCCGCACCCGAGATGCGTGAGCAAGACCGTTACAGCGGTAATTCTCACGGTCACGTTCCGTGCCTGGCTCGTCCGCGATGACCGATGGCGTGGGTGAGGCCGTCGTCCGACGCGCCCATGACGCGGCGAAGCGAGGGGACTGGGAGGAGGCCTACGACCTCTTCACGACGGCCGACGCGGACGGTCTCGCGGGTCCTGCTGATCTAGGGGTCCTTGGTGAGGTCGCCTATGCGGCCGGCCATCTCGACGTGACCATCGAGGCGTGGGAGCGCGCTTACGCGCTGTGGTTGGAGGCCGGCGACAAGGAGGCGGCGGCAGGCGCGGCGGTGCGCGTTGGGATGCACCTGCTCTTCGATACCGCGCTGATGGCACCGGTGCGGGGCTGGTTGGCGCGAGCCGAGCGGCTTCTGGACGGTCAGCCCACGACGCCGGCGAGCGCTTGGCTTGCTGTCGTTCGCGCGTATGAGCGCATGCTGATCGGCGACCTGCCCGGCGCTCGACCGTGGGCCCGGCTCGCCATCGACGTGGGTTCGAGGCTTGACCCGGCGGCGTGCGCGCTCGGACGGGTGGCAGAAGCGCGGCTGTTGATCTTGGACGGTGATGTCGAGCAGGGCCTCGCGCTGCTCGACGAGGTTGGGGTGGCGACGGTCTCCGGTGACCTCGATCCTCTCTCGACTGGGGTCGTCTACTGCGAGCTCGTATGCGCGCTGCAGGGACTCGCGCAGTACGCCATGGCCGAGGAATGGACCGAGGCCATGGAGCGCTGGTGCAAGACGAACGCCATCGGGAGCCTCCACGGGCGCTGCCGGGTCCACCGCGCGGAGATCCTGCGGCTGCGCGGGTCGTGCGGGGAGGCGGAGACAGAGGCGCTCGGCGCGTGCGAGGAGCTACGCCCGTATCTGCGCCGCGAGATGGGGTGGCCGCTGAGCGAGCTCGGGGGGATCCGGCTTCGCAGGGCAGACATCGAGGGCGCCGAGGAAGCGCTTCTGGCTGCTCATCGCGCCGGCTGGGATCCGCAGCCCGGTCTGGCGCTCGTGCGGCTGGCTCAAGGGGACGCCGCCGCGGCGGCCGCGTCCATCCGAGACGCGCTCGAGCATCCGATGCGGGTGCCTTTCAAGGAGCGCCCGCCGGACACCGATCTCCAGCGCGCGCCGCTACTCGAGGCGCAAATCGAGACTGAGATCGCGGTCGGCGACATCGCTCGAGCGCGCTCGGCCGCCGACGAGCTGACTCGCGTGGCCGCCCGGTTCGCCAGCAAGGCGCTGGTCGCCAGCGCGACCCTTGGCCAGGGGAAGGTGCGGCTCGCCGAAGGGGACCCGGCGGACGCGGAGCGGTTCTGTGCCGAAGCCACGCGGCTGTGGAGCGAGGTGGGGGCGCCCTACGAGGAGGCGCTGGCGCGGGCCGCTTTCGCCGACGCCCTGCGCGCAAGCGGCCGCGAGCAGCGCGCCGCCTTGGAGCTCGAAGCGGCCCGCGCGGCGCTGGACCGGATCGAAGCCGAGCAGCCAGCCGCCGACGCGGTGGCCGTCGAACGAGACGACGGAGTGGAGGTCTCGCCCGTCGTCGACCGCAACATGTTTCGCCGGGAGGGCGACTACTGGTCGGTGATCTTCGAGGGGCGCACGGTGCGCGTGCGAGACCTCAAGGGCATTCGCTACCTCGCGCGGTTGCTCGCCGACCCCGGCCGTGAGCTCCACGTGCTCGACCTCGTCGCCGCCGAAAGCGGCCACGCTGCCGTAGCGGAGAGTGGCCATGCGGCCGGCCTGGCGCGCACAGGGCCCGGCGATGCCGGCGAGATGCTCGACGCGCGAGCTAAAGACACCTACCGGCGGCGCCTCGCCGAGATCGACGACGACATCGAGCAGGCGCGCGCCGTTGACGACGCCGAGCGAGAGGCGCAGGCAGACACCGAACGAGACTTCCTCATTCGAGAGCTGTCACGCGCGGTCGGCCTCCACGGCCGCGACCGACAGGCCGCGTCAACCTCCGAGCGGGCTCGAGTCAGCGTGACCCGCGCGGTCCGCCAGGGAATCACCCGCCTTGGTGAGCATCACCCCGAGCTCGGCGAGCACCTCAACCAAACCATCCGCACCGGCACATACTGCGCCTACCTCCCCCACCCCCGCGCGCCTACCACTAGGAGTTGACAGGGCCTTGCAGGGATCGCGACGGCGGGTACCGCGCCTACTCGTCGGCCAGGAGACGCGCTACCCGCGTAAGGAAGCTGGGCCCGCGTTGTGCAAGCGGAAACCCGTTCCTGTCGAACTCGAGCGGGCGGGCACGCTCCACGCTCCTTCGCTCTCTCACTGCTGTGAGGGCCGATACCCGTCCGCACCGAGCTGCTCGATGACAACGGCCTCCGCAGCGGACGCTTCGCGGTGGGTGGTCACTGCTCGGAGCCGATTTCGAACCACACCGAGGTGCCCGCCGGAGTGCGCCTGACTCCCCAGCGGTCTGCGATCTGATCGACGAGGAAGAGGCCCCAGCCGCCCGAGTGGTCGCCATTCGGCCGGGGGCCGAACTGGCTGGAATTCGGTGCCGGGATCGGTCACCTCGACCCGCACCCGCCCTGGCCACCAGCGCACCTCGGTCCCCAGTGATCGCTCGGGACCGACTCCGGCGTGGCGAACGGCGTTGGAAACCAGCTCCGTCATCAACAGCAGCACGTCGTCGCGAACCGCGGCGGGTATCGATCCGTCACCCGCGACAAGCGCCCGCCGGGCGGCCGAAGAGGCGCCGAGACCACCTTCGACCGAGAAAACGAGGCCTTCCCCAGTCCCAGCGGGTCCACCGGACGAGCCGGATCCGGCTGATCCGGTCATCGGCGCCGAGTTCGCTCTTGCTCTGCCCAGCGTGGCGAGACGATCTGCATTCCCGGCTCCTGACGTTGACGCTTCGCGCCGACGCTCCACAAGTCAGCGCAATCTGCGGGCCGAGAGCTAGAGCCGAAAAGCCGCGCCGGCCAGTTGTCTGGGGCGGCGCGCGAGTCATCGTAACACCACCACTGGCAGGCGGCTACAATATTCCGCTTCTAAAACGATGAGCTATCGCGAAACAGAGCATCTGCGTGTGCTGATCGCCAACGAACGCAAGGATCGGCTGGCCCTGGTAGCACCGATCGTCGCGTCACTAGGTCACGAGGTCATCGCTCGCGAGATTGACGTCGAGGACGTCGGTGCCGTGACTGCCAGAGAGCGCCCCGACGTTGCCCTAGTAGGACTGGGGGCGAGTTCCCAGCATGCCCTGCAGCTGATCGAAAAGATCGTGCAGGAAGCTGCCTGCCCCGTAATTGTCCTCATCCACGCGCCTGATCCCGCCTTCGTCAAAGAGGCGTCCAAGCGCGGCATCTTCGCCTACATCACCGACGCCGGCGCCGAGGAGTGGCAAAGCTCGATCGACATCGTCCTGCGTCGCTTCACCGAGTATCACGACCTCGAAGGCGCGTTCGGGCGCCGGGCCCTCACTGAGCGAGCCAAGGGCATTCTGATGGAGCGCCACTCCATCGACGAGACAACCGCTTTCCTCATGCTGCGCGACCAGGCACGGGCCGCCAACCGCAAGCTGGTCGATATCGCCGCCGCCGTTGTCGACGGCCACCCCCTATTGCCAAGACAACAGCAGCCCTCGCCCTAGCCGCTCCGCCACGCTGGCGCGCTGCAGATCGCGAGGTTCGGCCCACTGTGAACAACAGACGCTCACGGCGTCGATTCTGCCGCAAGCGGGCTGCCCCGGTAGATCAGAACGAGCGCCCCGG
This sequence comes from uncultured Thermoleophilaceae bacterium, assembly GCA_963826165.1. Classification (GTDB taxonomy): domain Bacteria; phylum Actinomycetota; class Thermoleophilia; order Solirubrobacterales; family Thermoleophilaceae; genus JACVRW01. Next base: position 223,682 of record CAWGWC010000006.1, read on the forward strand.
CGAAGCAAGTGAACGCGATGGGCCGCACGGGCGGCGGGTGCTGTACCCGCCAGGGTGGACATCGCCAGAAGCGCCACGGCCCAACAACTAGCCCCGGCTGGGCGCACGGCAACAGGCGTCGCCAGCATGGCGACGATCCAGCCCAGCGAGCCCAGGACGTTCGGAGCGGGTTGTCGTGGTGCGATGGGGCTC
>CAWGWC010000007.1:0-757425 GCA_963826165.1 uncultured Thermoleophilaceae bacterium
GGCGCCGGTTTCCGTGAACAAGCTCTTCTGCTTGCCGATGAAGCGGCAGCAGGACAGATGATCGCGAAAAACAAAAAGGGAGCATGACATGCGCGTGGGAATCGCAACTGATCATATAAGCGACCAACTCTTCTTTCAAACTAAATCCACCACCGGGCCGGGCTGGTTCAAGACCACTACTCGGCTCACCAGGGAGTCGAGCACGACGATATGAACATTCTTTGTATTGGCGGCAGGGTCGTGGGATCGGCTGTGGCCCGGGACCTGGTCGATGCGTTCCTGGCAGCCGAGTTCAGCGCGAGACGAGCGGCACGTCCGCCGGCTGCGCAAGGTGGCTTCGCTCGAAGTACAGGCTGTCCATCAATAAGAATTGCAATAATCGGTGTAGGGAGATCAAACATGAGTGTCACGCAGGTAGTCCCGCCGGTATCCGAGACTGAAATCGATCAACTGTGCATTAATACGATTCGCACGCTTTCCATCGACGCCGTGCAGCAGGCCAAATCCGGACATCCGGGCACGCCGATGGCGCTCGCGCCGCTGGTTTACACGATCTGGAACCGAGTGATGCGGTTCGATCCGAAGGATCCAATCTGGCCCAATCGCGATCGGTTCGTGCTTTCGAATGGCCACGCCTCGATGCTGCTGTGGTCCGTGCTCCACCTGACGAAGACTCAGGCGGTGAACGCGGAATACGAGAACCTGGGCCAGCCTTCGGTGACGCTCGATGATATCCGCCGCTTTCGCCAACTCGACAGCAAGGCGCCCGGACATCCCGAGTATCATTGGGTCTCGGGCGTCGAGACCACGACCGGACCGCTCGGGCCAAGGCGTGGCTACGAGCGTGGGCATGGCCATCGCCCAGAAGTGGCTTGCCAACCGATACAACCGGCCGGGCTTCGAGATCTTCGACTACAACATTTATACGGTTTGCGGAGACGGCTGCCTGATGGAAGGCGTTTCATCGGAAGCAGCCTCGCTCGCCGCTCATCTGGGCCTCGACAACCTCTGCTGGATTTACGACAACAACCACATCACCATCGAAGGGAACACGAGCATCACGTTCACCGAGGATGTCGCGGCCCGATTTCTCGCGTATGGCTGGAACGTGTTGAGAGTCGGCGACGCCAACGATGTGGATCGCATCGAGCGCGCGCTCGACGACTTTCCGGAAGACGAAGGGCCGGCCCACGTTGATCGTTCTCGACAGCCATATCGGCTACGGCTCTCCGAATAAACAGGACACGGCCGCCGCTCATGGCGAGCCGTTGGGTGACGATGAGGTCCGGCTGACCAAGCGCAGCTACGGCTGGCCGGAGGACGCGAAGTTCCTGGTGCCTGACGGTGTCTATGAGCACTTTGCGGCCGGCGTGGGCGCGCGCGGCGAGAAGGCCCGCTCGGAATGGATCGAGCGGTTCAGCGCCTATCGAGCCGAATATCCGGAACTGGCGACCGAGATCGAGTTGATGCAGCGCCGCGAACTTCCGGCCGGCTGGGATCGAAACCTGCCCACATTTCCCGCTGACGCCAAAGGTATCGCAGGGCGCGAAGCTTCGGGAAAGGTGCTGAACGTGCTGGCACAGAACATCCCGTGGTTTATCGGCGGCTCGGCCGACCTTGGGCCGTCGAACAAGACTACTCTGACGTTCGAAGGCGCCGGGGATTTCCAGGCCGACAATCCCGGCGGGAAGAATCTCCATTTCGGCGTCCGCGAGCACGCGATGGCGGCAATCGTGAACGGGCTCTCTCTGTCTAAGGTCAGGGCGTTCGGCGCGACATTCTTCATCTTCAGCGATTACGCGCGGCCCGCGATTCGGCTTTCGGCCCTCATGGAGCTGCCGACGGTCTTCGTCTTCACGCACGACGCAATGGGCGACGGAGAGGACGGTCCGACGCACCAGCCAGTCGAGCACCTGGCGTCTTTGCGCGCGATTCCCGGGCTGGTCACATTCCGGCCCGCCGATGCCAATGAAGTAGTCGAGGCGTACCGCTACATCATGCAATTGCGCCATAAGCCTGCCGTGCTGGCGTTATCGCGCCAGCCTCTGCCGACGCTGGATCGCACGAAGTACGCGTCTGCGTCCGGTGTGGCGCGGGGCGCGTACGTACTGGCCGACGCCCCCGGCGGCGATCCCGAGGTAATCCTGATCGCCTCGGGCAGCGAAGTCAGTCTCGCCGTCGACGCTCACGAGAAGCTGATCGCCGAAGGAATCCGCTCGCGAGTGGTCTCGATGCCGTCGTGGGAGATCTTCGATCAACAGCCCGAAGGAGTATCGCGAGAGCGTGCTGCCGCCGAAGGTCACGGCGCGGATCTCGATTGAGCAAGCTTCGACTTTCGGATGGGAGCGATACGTCGGCAATTCCGGGCCGAATGATCGGAATGAAGACGTTCGGAGCCTCAGCGCCGCTCAAGGAACTCCAAAAGAAATTCGGCTTCGAACCTGGCCGAATTGTCGAGGTTGCCAGAGAATTGCTGGGCAGGTCGTAAGAGGAATGCATGAGTTGCATCCCGGGGCAAGCCCTTGCTGAGCGAACTCGAGAGGAAGCGGCGAAGAGCACGGCGAAGCTACCCTCTCGGCGCAACGATCGTTCCCGGCGGGGCCAATTTCAGCGTATTCTCGCGCGGAGCGACCGGCGTCGAGATACTGCTCTTTGACCGGCAGGACGATTCACGCCCGTCACGAGTGATTACGCTTGACCCCGCTGTGAACCGGACGTATCACTACTGGCACGTAGGGTCGGTTCTCACTCCGTAGCGGTCCTTTACGCTCCGGTGGCGCGCAGCAAATGAATGAAATCGGGAAAATCGAACTTGTCTTTCTTCTATTGCTTCTTTTTATCGTGGTTTTTGGACTTCTCGCCCGAAGACTCGGAACTCCATACCCGATCGTCATGGTTCTCGGCGGATTGCTTCTCGGCTTTCTCCCCGGTATCCCGAACATCACCCTCGATCCCGATCTAGTCTTCCTGGTCGTTCTCCCGCCTTTGCTCTATGCCGCTGCGTGGACCACTTCCTGGCGCGACTTTCAGTACCACTTGGTCAGCATCTTTCTCCTGGCTTTTGGCTTGGTCGGATTCACGGTTGTAGCGGTCGCTCTGTTGGCGCCTAGAGTTTTCGACGGCTTCGACTGGCGCCTCGGCTTCGTGCTCGGAGCGGTTGTGGCTCCGACAGACGCCATCGCCGCAACTTCTATCGCCCGGCGCGTCGGGCTACCCAGGCGAATTGTAGACATTCTGGAAGGTGAGAGCCTCATCAACGACGCCACCGGATTGCTTGCTCTTCAGTTCGCCACCGCCATTGTGGTTAAAAAGCAGGTTCCGACACTGTCTAGCGGCGTCCTGACCTTTGCCTGGCTTACCATTGGCGGCATTGGACTGGGCTTGCTCGTGGGCTTGATCGCCTACTACATCGAGCGCCGAATCGACGACGGCCCGATCGAGATCACTCTCAGCCTCTTGATCCCGTATGCCGCTTATCTCGCGGCGGAGGAAGTTCACGCATCGGGCGTGCTTGCCGTTGTCGCCTGCGGGTTGTTCCTCTCCCGCCGGAGCGCCACCTTCTTTTCACCCTCCGTTCGCATCCAGGTGTGGTCCGTCTGGGAATCGTTGAATTTTGTTTTGAATGGATTGGTTTTTGTCCTCATAGGGCTTCAGCTTCCAGCGATTCGGGCCTCCATCCGCGACTACAGTCTTTCAACTTTGGTAACGAACGGCACGATCTTCAGCATTCTCCTCATCCTGCTGCGCTTGGTGTGGGTCTTCCCGGGAGCAGCCGTCTCTTGGTTTGTGCGAACCCGGCTTCTCCACCAGAAAGAGAGGCGGCCAAGTAACCGCGGGGTCTTCGTCCTCGGATGGACCGGTATGCGAGGAGTCGTCTCCCTCGCGGCCGCCCTTTCCTTACCGGTTTTGCTAGCCGATGGCAGCCCGTTCCCGCAGCGGAACCTGATAGTCTTTCTCACCTTTTGTGTTATTTTCGTGACGCTCGTCTTGCAGGGCGTGACCCTTCCCCCTTGATCCGCGCCCTTGGCTTAGGGCTGAGCGCAAAAACAACTACTCACTGAAAGTCGGATGTCAATCATCCTTGTAGAATTGGTTGACCGCTAGCGCCGCGAGTCCTGATCATCTCTAAGGGCTGTAATCATTACTATTTGGGCACCTGTTGGAGGCTTTCTTTCGGCATCCATTGTTGTGTTATAGTTCCGGTTATAAGACTTCGGTTAGTCGGAACTATAACATTATGCGCCCACTCTCCTTCGATCCCCAAACCCTCCGCAAGCACCTCCTGCGCCACAAAATCGCCACCCTGCCCGAACTCAAAAGGGTTCTCGGTACCACCGCCGATCTCACCGTCTTTCGCAAACTCAAGCTCCTCGATTACCTGTCCAGCTATACCCATCGCGGCCGCTACTATGCCCTCCGCGAATCCGCCCGCTTCGACGATGCGGGCCTGTGGTCCCACGATGCAGTCTGGTTTTCCCGCTTCGGCACCCTGGTCGCCACCATCGAGTCCTTCGTCAATCAGTCCCCGCGCGGCTGGTTCGCCGACGAACTGGCCGACGCTCTCCATGCCGAGGTCCAAGATCCCCTCCACGATTTGGTGCGTGCGGGACGTCTGCGCCGCGCGAAGCTGACCGGACGGTTTCTGTACACTTCCGCCGATAGCAGGCAGGCTCGGGATCAGCTCCGCACCAGACAAACCGCTCAGTCGGTTCCGCTGGTGGCTGACGCCTCCGCTCTCCGGGTATCTCCCGATGAACTCAAGGCCGCCATCTTGCTTTTCTACAGCTTGCTCGACGAACAGCAGCGCCGCCTGTTCGCCGGCTTGGAGTCCATCAAGCTGGGACACGGTGGCGATAGCATTCTGGCCGAATTCCTCGGCCTGGATCCGCACACCGTCGCCCGCGGTCGTCAGCAACTGCTCGATCAGAATGTAACGACGGGACGCACTCGCCGTTCCGGCGGCGGACGCAAGCCGGTGGAAAAAAAACCGCCGACATCGTCATCCTGATCGAGTTCCTGCTCGAATACGACACCGCCGGCGATCCCATCACTGGTCTGAAGTGGTCTCGGCGAACTACCGACAAAATTGCCATGGCGCTGGCCGACTTCGGTGTCATCGTCAGCCCCAACACCGTCGCTCGTCTCCTTCATCAGATGGGCTATTCCCTGCGCGTCAATCACAAGAAACTCTCCACCGACTTCAGTCCCGATCGCAACGATCAGTTCCTCTACCTGAGCGATCTGCGAGATCGGTTCCAGCGCCGCGGCCTCCCCATCATCAGCGTCGATACCAAAAAGCGCGAACTGGTCGGCAACTTCAACAACCCTGGCACACGCTGGGATCTGTCTCCCCGCTTGGTCAACGATCACGATTTCCGCTCCGATTCCACCGGCGTCGCCATCCCTTACGGCATCTATGATCTGCTCGCCAATCGAGGCTCGGTCGTGGTGGGCGTCTCGCATGACACGCCCGCCTTTGCCGCGCACGCCATCGCCCATTGGTGGCTCACCGAAGGAGTGGCCCGCTATCCGCGCTCCCGGCAACTCCTCATTCTGAGCGACACCGGCGGCAGCAATGGCTATCGTTGCCGCGCCTGGAAAACCGAACTCCAGTCGCAACTGGCCGACTCGTACGGACTGACACTCACGGTGGCCCACTATCCCACTGGTGCTTCCAAGTGGAACCCCATCGAACATCGCCTCTTTTCTGAGATCTCCAAGAACTGGGCTGGCGAACCGCTCGACAGCTATCAGAAGATCCTCCGCTTCATCCGCTCCACCAAAACCCAAACCGGCTTGTCGGTCACTGCTCACCTCGACCGTCGCCACTATCCTGTCGGTACCGAACCAACCCCGGAGCAGCTCCAAGCGCTGCGCCTGAAGCCGCACCAAGTTCTGCCCAAGTGGAACTACACGATCTCACCCAATCTGTGAAGTGATTTTTGCGCCAGCCCTTAGCCGGAGGCGCCGGGTCGAACCGCGAAGAACAGGAGGCGCGGCGCATGGTGACCGAAGCCGCTCTCTCCCATCTGGAAGATGCCCAAGAAAGGACAGTAAAGAATCCGGCCCGCTCTATGAAGAACTGATCCGGCACTATCTCCACCAGCACCTGGCAAGCCTTCAACCCGGCGACGGAAACCGCGAGGACATTAGCGGATCGCCATCGCTTTCTCCAGCTTTTTCTCGGGCTCTGCGGGTCGAGCGTAGACCGCAATTCGTCTGCGCGATGAGGGCCGTATCAATGATGAGGTCCTGCGTCGTATCGAACGCGAGTTGGACCTGACCAAGTCCAGGATTGCTACCGTCAAAATTGAAGCCTAAGTGCCAACTGGATCGAGGGCGGTCCGCCAATCTGGTAGAGAGGGTTGAATCCGCCACTCGCGCCGCCGGAGCCAAGACTGTTCGCCAGCGGTTGCGTCGAGCGGCCGAGCAGCGGGCTGGTCAAGTTGTTGATGGGAGTGCCGAAGTTTGGGTGGTTCCAGATGTTGAAGAACTCGGCTCGGAAGAGAAGCCCCGCCCTCTCGGTGACGCGAAAATGCCGCTGCAACCCAATATCCGCTTGCGATGCTCCGAACCCACGCAGCACGTTGCGCCCGAGATTACCCTGCCGCCCCCTCGCGGGCGGTGCAGTGAAAGCTGCTCGATTGAAAACTTTGCCGTCGGGATATCCCGCCCATCGAGCTCCAGAGGCACTCCTGGATTTAGTTCGGGCGGGCATTGAGGCGATGCCGGCATGAGTATTCCCCATTGCAGCTCGCCTTTGTGCGGCCCTTTCTTCAATCGCTGCGGAAAAAGGAGTTCTTTCTGGCGGAAGGCTTGACGACGGCGCAAGCTGAACCGGTGCGGCGGAAGGTGTCGAAGAAGAATCGAAGGGTTTCCTGCACCTGTTTGTCAGGATCCAGGATCGGTCGGCCTTCGGAGTTGTACATTAAGCCCACGGGCAGCGGACACTGCAGTTCGCCCCGCCGTGCCTTATTGCGAATTCCACCCTGCAGGCGGGCGCGCAGAACGTGCAGTTCCGCTTCCGACATTGTTCCCTTCAATCCGAGAAGAAGCCTGTCGTTAAAGTGACTGGGATCGTAGATGCCGTCCTCATCGAGAATGAGGGTGTCGGTCAGCGCGCAGATCTCCAGCAGCCGGTGCCAGTCAGTGTTGTTCCGCGCAAGACGTGAGACTTCCAGGCCCAACACGATGCCAGCTCGTCCGAGGCTAACCTCCGTCACCAGCTTCTGAAAGCCTTCGCGGTCAGCCGCTGAAGCTCCCGACTGGCCCAGATCGTTGTCAATGACGATAATGCGATCTTCGGGCCAGCCCAGTGCGATGGCCCCCGGGCGCAGATCGTATTGTCGTTTGGTGCTCTCACTGTTCTCGAACACCTGACGGAGCGTGGATTGCCGAATATATAAGTAAGCGTTTCGCTTCACTTGCTCGGCGTTTACCTTTTCATGTGCAATACGGTCATGGGTGCCTCCTGTTGAAGACCGAGAATGATTCCGGCCAGCAGCGTGGCCACCTCCGCCCGTACATCGATCGGAACAGGCGCCGTCATTGCTGGCGTAAGGCGTCAGTTTGGGATCCTTTTGCGGCATCTGAACTGGGCGATACAGCCCCGCTTTCTGTAAATATAATTATGATAACCAATACTCGTTTGTCAAGCACTTTTTGCTGTCGTGCCAAGATCATATGCCTGGCTTTGATGTGAACATCAAGTGCCTATCCAAGGGCATGTAGCTGCCGATAGGAACATCTTTATCTTTACAATCTGGCGTAATTGGATTTACAGTATGCCGGCTTGCTTCTCATCGAAGCCTCCCAACCAACTCGACTAGTTCGAGCAAGTCTTCGTAGCGGAGCAGACAACGGCCTCTGGCCATGGAAACAAACGGATCCTCTGGTATTACCGTGGTCCATGTGGCCGGAACAGACGTCCATGTCCGTCTGCATCGTGGACGTCATCACATCAGCCCGCACGTGTTTCGACATTCGTGTGCCGTAAGCCTTCTCGAAGCGGGTGTCGACGTCAATGTGATTCGGGGCTGGCTGGGCCATGTCAGCCTCGACACCACCAACCGGTACGCGGAGATCACAGTGCGTGCGAAGGAGGCGGCCCTTCGTCTCTGTGAACCACCACCATCGGAAAAGGACCCGCCCAGCCCCAAGCCGGTCTGGCGCGATGATGAGGCGCTTCTGTCCTGGCTGTCGTCGCTGTAAGCACACTGCTGCGCAATATGTGCCCGAACCCACGGGCTCCTTCGCGCCAAACCCAGCGTGCTATTGCCCCCGTCACATATTCGACGCGGGCACATAACCGCGAATCTGTTCCACGGAACAGATTGTCGCAGTACTCGACCTGCGAGAAGAACAGCCGGTGCTGGCAGCCGGCATCTTCGCGTTCTCTTGCGGTGAAGAAGGGTGTGAAGGCGGCCAGCCACTTTTGACCGCAGGTCAGCAGATCCCGCGCGGTGAGCGAGTCGGCGAGTTCCTGCAGACGATTGGAGTTGCCGCATTTCAGAAAGGCGTTGGTGCCTTGCTGAAAGTCGATACCTTCCTCGCGCATGCGGTTGGCCAGCCAGTGGTGCTGATTCAGACAGACGCGCGCGGAGAATGGAAGGTACGGGCACATGCGCACGAACATCCGTCCCCAGCGCGCGTCGTTGACGTAAAAGTTGTACTGAATGACCCAGCGTTGCGCCATTTGCAAGATGCCATCGGTTCTCCTTCTTGTTGCCGATGGCCGTCATGATGCGCGCCGGTTCCCGGCCCTTCAGGATGGCGACGACCTGATCCGGTTTGGCCTTTCGGAAATACGGTTCGACGAACTCGTCCCGACGGCCTTCGGGCGCGTCCAGGATCGGGTGCACCCCATTTCCGCGACCGGTTCGTTCACCCAGTTCTGAAACTGATCGGCAATGTCGCGCAGGACCTTACGGCTGACAGGAAACTGCTGCCGATACGAGCTGAAGAAACCGACCACCCGTTCCGGCTGCTGGAATGGCTGAATCAACCCGTTCAGCAGAATGACGATCGAAGCACCGATAGCTGACACGAATGCTATCCTCGTGGTGCTCGTAGAAGGCGTTCATGGGAACCTCCAGAGTGGTGAGATACCCGGAAGCTACCCCATCCACGCCTCTGCGGGCAGGCAGCTTCGAGTTAAAGGGATATCAAGGGCGAAGCCCTTGGCTAGTTAAGTTTGCCGAAGTGCCCGTTAATGCTGGGGTCCGGCACATTCGGTCGTGCGGGCACCCGGCATAGTCCTGATCACAGGTCTTTGAGGAAAGCGAGCAGCGAGTGGCCAGGTCGGTAGCGGCCGGGCTTTCCAGCCGGGCGGCTTGGTCTTTGCCAGAATCTCCTCCTTCATGGCGAGGTTGGCTTCAAGGTAGATCTGTGTTGTCTCCACCGACTCGTGCCCCAGCCCAAGAGCGATGACCGCTCGATCAACACCCGCCCGTAACAACCCCATGGCCATCGAATGTCTGAGCACGTGCGAGGTCACGTGCTTTTTCCGGAGAGGCGGGCAAGACTGGCAGGCGAGGGCCACGTTTGGTCAGCAAGTCCGCAAAGCCATCCGGGCTGAGTCGGCCGCCGCGAGCATTTGGGGAACGAGACTGTCAGAACTGAGGGCACGGGATAAATGAAGTCGGCCTTCGGCTTCAAGTTGAGGATGTAGCTGGTTATGCTGCGACGAAGAGTGATTCCAGTTCGAGTGCTCTGAACAGAAACTGTCGTCTGGCTGGCGAGTGAGATCACTTCGTTCTGTTTGCGGCGGGGTCGAAAGTACTGCCGAACTTCCTCGAAGGCTCGACAGAATCGCTGGGCCGACGGCAGCGCGCCAAAGCCCAGCATCGGATAGTATCGCTGTTTGACTCCCCGGTGATCCCGTTCAATCCGCCGGTTCAGGTACGCACTGCAGCGATGCTTCACCTTCGGACCGAGTGTTTCCCGGATCGCCCGCGGATACGAATCGTGGCCGTCGGTGGTGACCTGTTTCGGCGCTGAGTTAACCATCGACTGAGCCCACTCTGGAGCGCCCGTTCTTGCTATATCCGCATAGAAAATAGGCGTTAGCTGGAATACTCGTGTTTGCTATTGGTCAGGACATCTCGCATCCACCGGTGCGAAGTGTCAGCGTCGGCGAGTTGCTCGTCGGTGGCGAGCTTCTTCTCAGCCGTCGCCAGGCCGCGAAGGTGCAGACTCGGAATCGACCGCATCCCTGCGCGCCGCCATCCGTTGCCGCGCCGCGTTCAGCCGTGCCACCAGATTCACACCGGTGGTCTCCTGCTTCGTCTGGAACATCCCCAACTCCTTGCGACAGGCCGCGCTCACTTCGTATCATTCGCCTCAATGACCGTGGTGTTGGCGTGTCCGGGAGGAACCGGAATATCATCAAGGTCAGGCCCGTGGCCGAACAGTCTGCGAACGGTAAATTCATCCCCTGACGAAGTGGCGTAGAGATTTGGTCTTGCGTCTCCGGGCTGCCGGCCAGGCTACTCGTGTTAGATGTATCGCGAGCGCCGTACAGATCGAGAGCAAGTCCTTTCCGCGAGTACGCCTACGATTGTGTCCCATAAAAAGAGGAGATCACCAGTCCGGAGGTACCGATCGTCGGGACACCTCACTGGAAAACGAATACATCCGCCAGCCAACCACCACCAAGGGCGGGATGTGCCGGGAACACCCCGGCCGGGACAGCCATGTGTCCGGCATTTTGGCAGCTCCGGGCCGGTCGGCACTGCGGTAGGCCACTGGCATCCAAGCTTTGTACACATTTTTCGGACAAAACCGAGCACCTCCGAGCCCCCACACAGGAGGATATCTGTTGCGACCGCGCTGCTTGCGCCATGTTCGCTTTCTTCGGTTCTTCGAGTCCGGGACCTGCGGCCGCGCGGATTTGACGCGAATGTCCGCGGTGATGCCGTGAGCATCCTGCCTTTGTGGCTATGGCGACTGAAATTCCGGACCACAGACACCCACGTACGTTTTGACCCGGGCAAGTACGGTTGGGGACGGGTGCCCGGCAGCGTCAGTTGGGTGATCCCGACGGTGATGGCAGTGATAGCGCTGGAACGGAGTTGCCCGCTGAATCTCATTCCATCCAACGAATTCAAACGCAGGGTCGATCTCGGCCATGCGATGCTCCTAGACCGCATGTGTCCGGGCGGATAACGCTCCATATTTGCCGCGGTAGACTGGAGGATCGTGCGATGCAGATCACGAACAGCGCGGCGCCACTGGGAGCCGAAATCACCGGGCTGGACCTCTCTAAGACGCTTGACGATGCTACATTTCGCGCGATCGAAGAGGTGCTCCACGACCGCGGCGTCATCGTATTTCGGGACCAGCGACTCACAGAAGAGGAGCACATCGCCTTCAGCCGCCGTTTCGGAGAACTCGAGATCCATGTGGCCAGCCAATACCTGAAGCCCGGATACCCGGAGATTTTGGTCGTATCCAACATCATTGAGGACGGCCGCCATATCGGTCTGGCTGATGCCGGTCAGTACTGGCACAGCGATCTCTCCTACGTCGCGAATCCGAGCCGGTGTTCGCTGTTGTACGCACTGGAGGTTCCGGCGCGCGAGGGCGTAGTGCTGGGTGAAACGATGTTCGCCAGCGCGGCGTGGGCATACGACACGCTGCCGGAACCGATGAGAACGCGACTGAACGGTCTGACGGCAATTCATCGCTACGGAGACCGCTACAGAATGCAGCAGGCCGCTGGCGGCCGCGCCGCACTCAGCGAAGAACAGCTGAAGAGAGTGCCCGATGTTCGCCATCCGGTCATCCGTCTGTCATCCGGTTACCGGGCGCAAAGTGCTGTTCGTTAACGAAGGGTTCACAGCGTTTATCGAAGGAATGCCCGAAGACGAGAGCGCTGCAGTCCTCAAGGAATTGTACCGGCACATCACACGGCCCGAGGCACTGTACCAGCACATTTGGCGCGTCGGAGATCTGCTGATATGGGACAACTGCCTGACCCAGCACCGCGCTGTGCGGAATTACGAGCTTCCGCTGCGTCGACGTATGCATCGCACGACTGTTGCAGGGATGACGGTGCGGAGATTAGCCGCTTAAGCACGCGATCTCACCGGCGACGCGGAAAAAAAGGTTGACGTTCCTGTCAACTCTGTTGACGAACTTATTGAGCAAGGCATGCAGTAGGAAAGAGCGCCTGCCTCATCTTGGGCGTCGTTGCGGATCCATCACGATTTACGATAGACCTACATCCAATTCAGCCTACGTCTATATTTCTGCTTGTCAAAAACACCGCTTGAGGTAAACCTTATGTCTGTTGCACGCGCGTCGTGTCGCCGCGTTTTCTTCGGAAGCGTGGGAGCAATCTTTCCTGCTGTGGCTGCTTCCACTGCCGCTTTTTGCCCAGGGGAATTACAGCCTGGTGCCGGACTGGCCTCTTCCAGCGCGCACCGCCGCCGGAACATCGACGTCCTGGAATCTCATTCAAGTTCCCGGTGTTGCTGTCGACTCGCGCGGCCACGTCCTGGTGTTGCATCGCGGCGCACATCCCATTCTTGATTTTGATACCGCAGGCAAGTTTGTCCGATCCTGGGGCGACGGGATGTTCAGTGAAGGGAAGGTCGCTGCCGTCGCGCCAGGCGACCGTGCTCCCGGCGCATCCGGCTACTCCGCCGTCTACGGTCCCGCAGGATGCGACTCCTGCGGCGTGCATTCCATCCGTGTCGATGCCGCCGGCAACATCTGGGTCGTGGATGCTACTGGCCACGTGATCTACAAAATGGATCCGCAAGGGAAGGTGCTCCTTCAACTCGGACGAAAAGGCGAGCCAGGAATCAGTCCCACCAACTTCAACCTGCCGACCGACGTCGCGTTCGCATCCAATGGCGATGTGTACGTAAGCGATGGCTATGGCAACCCTCGCGTGGTGAAATACTCGCGAGACGGAAAGTATCTGCTGCAGTGGGGCAAGCGGGGATCCGGTCCCGGCGAGTTCCAACTGCCTCACAACATCGTCGTCGATGCCCGCGACCGGGTCTACGTTACAGATCGCGATAACCGCCGCGTCGAAGTCTTCGATGCGAAAGGCAAGTTCCTGACCGAGTGGCGCGATACGGGCGGCGTTTCGGCTCTTGCAATCCCCGGTGATCAGCACATCTGGACCGGTGGAGTCCTTCGGAGCCTGGACGGGAAGCCCGTCGCCAGATTGTCCGGTGAAGTCCCCACCGCACACGGCATTGCGGTCGGCAACTCGGGGGAAGTCTACGTCGCGCAGTTGAGCGGCGTGGTCCAGAAGTTCGTTCGAAAATGAGATGGTGTCCCCGCAGCCGTTAGGCTCCTACTCAATCGTGTGATATCCGGATGAGACACCCCCGCCCTACACGCAGCAATGGAATTTCACCATTGAGCGGCAGGATGGGTTCGGTCGGGCTGCGAACCTCCTACGTGGGAAGCCGCAGCGTCAACCTGATATACCGCAGCAATCTCAACCTACCGTTACCCGGTAACACTCCATTTACCGCAGCGAGGCGGCCCAACCAGCGATACAACCAGACCATCTACGCCGATCACGGCGGTACAGACGCTTACCATGCGCTGGAGGTGGCGGCGCAGAAAAAGCAGGGAAGAAACCTCACCTTCAGCACCGGCTTTACATCGGCCAAGGATCTCACCGATACCCAGGATTCGGGTGGCGGCGGTACGACCTTCGCTGGACAGGTCATCGAAAACCCGAATAACCGCGCCGTTGAGAAGGCCAATAACGGACTGGTGGTCGCGCAGCGCTGGTTTGCCTATGCGCTTCACACGCTGCCGTTCGGGAAAGGTCAGCGGTTCCTGTCAAACGCACCAGCTATCGTGCAGCACGTTCTGGGCGGTTGGCAGACCGACTGGACAGCGGTGGCGCAGAAAGGTCAGTACTTCACGCCGACGTTCGCGGGGTTTGATCCTTCCGGAACGGGCACCATTGGGGGCCGTCCCGACCGGGTTGGGAATGGCAATCTTGCTGCAGAGCGATCTGTAGGCCGATGGTTCGACACATCGGCATTCGCGGTGCCAGGCTGCCCGGCAAACACTCCGCTGTGCAGCCGGTCAGCCCCCATTGGTCGCTTTGGCAACTCCGGCTCCAACATTCTTAAGCGCCCTCCCATTCACAATCTCGATCTGGGAATTCAAAAGGCGTTCCAGATGAATGAGAAGATCCGCCTCGAGTTCAGCGCGCTGTTTGTGAATATCTTCAATCACCCGAACTTTTCCGTGCCGGCGTCCAACATCAGCGCGCCGACTCAGGTTGGCATCATCAGCGAGCCGACCCGGCCCCTTTTAGGAGAACCAGGGCCGCGTGAGATCGACTTTACGCTGCGTCTGCCCTCAGCCGGGGAAGATTATGAGGAAGCGTTCGCCGGACGCTGGGGTTGTTCTTCCACCCACACCGGACACTTGCAGCGCCGATAATAGCGCTCCTTCTGCTCAGCAGGCTCGGGTGTTGCGTCGGTAGAGTGTCAGCATTCCTCGCCCATTATCGGCGAGATTATGATACACCTGCGTACTCGATCTCTAATGACTTTTGAGTGTGAGGAGAAACTTTGGCGGTGAGGGTGGGATTCGAACCTGCGACCGCCTAGGCGGTTCTGCAAGTTGCATATTCGACGTTGCCACGGATGCCAAAATTGCTACCGACGCTGTGGAGCATTGCCCGGTATTGCCCGCTAGGTCGTTCGGACACCATGCGCGCAACGTCCTTGAGGTCGTCCCTCTCCCGTCCGCATTGGCAGCATTGAAAGAAAATCGGGATTTCACGCTGTCCGGCTGGTGCCACTGCCGCAAAACCTGTGGAACAACCGCAGGACTGGCACTGGCGGATTGAGGGGAATCTCGGCGGGCCGAGAATTGGCGGCTAGAGCTGTTATCGCAAATGATCTCTGCATTCAGTCCCCCTGCTGTTGCCGGTAGCACTCGAAGCACTTTACGGAACAATTTCAACTTGAGATTATGACCGCCGCTTAGGTTTTAAATTCACGGCGGAACGTGGCGGAAACACGAAAGTTGAGGGATCATCGCTAGCGTCGGGCTGGCTGGCAACATCGACTGCCCTGCCCGGTATGTCGTTCGCCGGTTTAGCTTGTCCTTTGACGGCTACCAATCCAGCCGAAAGCTCGGCAGTTTTCTTGGTCATGCGATTTCCTGCTTTCGTGCTTTCGTGCTTTCGTGCTTCCGTGCAATCTTTTATGCACGAATTCCCACAATTCCCCGGCTTCGGCGGCGCTCCGCCATTTGGATCGGTTTCTTGGACGGTTCGACCGTCAATCATGGACGCGGCATAATCGATACGGTCATGGATAACAGCCGGCGCGACGGCTCCATGGGCCGATAGTGCCGCCATCGGCTTGAACCACTAGCCGGGTATTGGCTTTAGCTTGCGTGAGAACGAAAGCGAACGGCTTTCCCTGCTCTTGCACCAGTTCCACGGTGCTACCAGGCGGGCTATGCCCATACGGCAAAGATCGTTCAGGCGGGCGATTTTCTCGGCTGTATCGGTGGTCATGGTTTCCTCGCTTTCCTTGGTGGTTATTGGGTGCAGCTGCTGCTGCACCCCTGCCACGTGGCGAACGCGGAGTGTGCAAACGGAAAGAGGCTTCGCGGGGCGGAAGCCGCTTTGGAGTGCGCCGAGGGGCAGCGCCCCTAACTTAACTAAGCCGGTGACAGAAACAGGGGCGGCGAAGGCGCGCCATATCAGCGAAAGTGATCGTTACCCAAAGGGCCGGGACTACAGGCCCAGTGCGCCTTGTCGCATAGAGCACGCTCCGCCGTCAGGCGGATTCGCCTGAACACCTTTCGGAGACAGGCAAGGACATTGAGAACTTCAGTGGGCCGCTTCAATCTTCGCGGCGATTTGCTCAAAGAGAGTCTTCTTTTCCTTCTCAACGACGGTCATCAGGAACAACGCCTTGCCGCGTTCTTTTCTTCCCATAGAGCGCCGACGTTGCATTTTTCTTTGCTGTCGTCGTTCGTCGCATAAACCTCGCCTTTGTGCTCCACAACTAACATGCGTCCGTCGTTCAATTCGGCCACGAAGTCGGGGTAAAACTTGCGCTCGGCCAAGGGTAGCCAGAAGCCCCGGCGATCAAGGTTCCGTACCCAGTGTTTAACGCTGCCGGTCATATCAAGGGCCTTGGCACATTCGTGTTCCTCGCCTTTGGTTTTCAACTCGCCAACCGCCGCGTAATAGTGTTTCTGAAACTCATAGGGATGCCCCGGATACGTGTAGTGCGGCGCATAGCCTGTCGGCGTGAAAGCAAACTCAAAATGGAAACTGGTTTCGACGGCGGCTTGCGGCCCGAACAGGTTTTGCTGGTAACGGTCGTTAGCGGCTTGCTCCCGGTGGTGCGCAATCTTCTGCGCCAGAACCTTTCCCAGAATGAATTTCCAGCGCGCGAGGGCCGTCAACGCCAAACCGCGCTTTTCAACCAGATACGCCAAGGCGCGGCGGAAAATTCGAGCAATAGAGGTTGTGTCAGGCGGCTGGCGGGCCTTGCGTTCGAGCCAGCTACACAACTGGTGATGTCCAGCCGGTATCCACGAGATCGAGGTCGTATTGCTCGGCCTTGCCAATGGCCTTTTCCGTAATTTTACCTGCGGCGCTGAGGTCAATTTCCCACTGAACGCCGGTTTGCGTCGGCTTGAAATCGGCTTCTGACAATTCGGCGGAGTAGTCCAGCAAGTTCCACCCGCCCGCATCAAGGAACGCATCTTTCTCGGCTAGCTCAAGCTCGCCGTCGAAGATAAAGCAAAGCTGAGGGACGCGAAAAGGAATACGGCGCTCTGCGGGCGAAGCGTAGTTTTTCCAAACGGCGGTGTGGCGCCTGGCCTCGGTTTTCAAGGTTGGTCCGGGCCTCATCGGATTTGACGGCGCCGGTCAGGCGTTTAATGGTTTCTTCGGTGACATTGCCGGTCAGCGTTCACGCGGTTCCGTGTTCGGTCTTTTCAATCGTTACGGCTGCCTGTTCTTCAGGTGATGGTGTGAAGTTGCTGTGGCCGGCGCGGAGCTGGCCACCGCCCCCGAGGCGGCGGACCGGCTCGAAGCGGGAGTGTCGAAGATCACGCCCGACCTCGTGGAGCGCCTGGAGGCCGACATCGACCGCTACATGGGCCGCGTCGACCTGCCGCCCAAGTTCGTGATCCCCGGCGGCTCTGAGCTGTCGGCCAGGCTGGACGTGGCCCGCACGGCGGTACGGCGCGCCGAGCGGCGGGTCGCGGCCCTCGATGCCGCGGGCGACCTTGCCGACACGACCGTCCTCATGTACCTCAACCGCCTCTCGGACGCTCTGTTCGCGATGGCGCGCTTCGCCGACGAAGCAGAGCCGAAGCTCTTCGAGGGGAGACGATGAGAGCAACCTCCAGGCGGGTGGGCGACAAGCTCGAGCAGCACGTGGCCGTCCGCGAGCACCGGCTGACCGCCGACGAGCCGACGGACGAAGGAGGCGACGACGCCGGCCCGAGCCCGCAGGAGCTGCTGGCTGCGAGCCTCGCCTCCTGCACCGCGGTGACGATGGAGATGTACGCAGTCCGCAAGGGCTGGGACGTGGGCGAGGTCGTGGTGGAGGTGGACTACGAGCCCGCCCAGCGCGGCTCGCCCACCCGATTCACCATGGAGGTGCAGCTGCCCAAGGAACTGCCCGAGGAGCAGCGCGAGCGGCTCCTGCAGATCGCCGCCAAGTGCCCGGTGCACCGGACGCTCGAGGGCGAGGTCATGTTCGAGGAGAGCGTCACGCTGCGCTAGCGCCGGTGCGCGAGTACCTGCTCACGCCCGAGGAAGCGGCCGCCATGGATGCCCCGGGCACCAAGGACGCCGCCGTCCTGGTGGCGCTCTACGGCCGGCCCCTCACCGCGGTGTTCACCGAGCGGCGGGCCGACCTGCGCCGTCACGCGGGCGAGATCTCCTTTCCGGGCGGGCGGCAGGACGAGCCCGAGGAGGACCTGCGCGTCACCGCCCTGCGCGAGGCCGAGGAGGAGATCGGGCTCGATCCCCGCGGCGTGGAGATCGTCGGCGCGCTGCCGCCGGTGGGCACGTTCGTCACGAGCTACCGGATCTTCCCCTTCGTGGGCCGGATCGAGCCGGGTCAACGCTGGCGGCCACAGGAGACCGAGGTCGAGCAGGTGCTCGAGTTCTCTCTGCCGGA
Source organism: uncultured Thermoleophilaceae bacterium (assembly GCA_963826165.1). GTDB lineage: Bacteria > Actinomycetota > Thermoleophilia > Solirubrobacterales > Thermoleophilaceae > JACVRW01. The sequence continues at coordinate 18,153 of CAWGWC010000007.1, forward strand.
GCTGGTGGCCGGACACGAGATGAAACGCCTGGTGCGCAAGGGCGTGCCGATCCGGACGCCCACCTACACCGTCGACGGCCACATGATCTGGGGGGCGACTGCACGCATCGTGCAGTCGCTGCTCGAGCGGCTCAGTCCTCTGCTGTGAGGTCTCCTAGACGTCCTTCTCGATCGGAACGTTCACCAGGTTGCCCCACTCGGTCCACGAGCCGTCGTAGTTCTTGACGTCGTCGTTGCCGAGCAGCTCGTGCAGCACGAACCAGGTGTGGGCCGAGCGCTCGCCGATCCGGCAGTAGGCCACGATCGGCTCGCCGTCGAGCACGCCCTTGCCGCCGTACAGCTCCTGCAGGTCGTCGGCCGGCTTGAACGTGCCGTCCTCCTGCACGGCCTGCGCCCAGGGCACCGATGCGGCGCCCGGGATATGGCCGGCGCGCTGCGCGCCCTCCTGCTCGTAGCCGGCCATCGCGATCAGTTCGCCCGAGTACTCCTGGGGGGAGCGCACGTCCACGAGGTTCGTGCTCTGGTCAAGCGCTCCGATCACCTCTTCGCGGTATGCCCGGATGGCCTCGTCGCCCTCCTGGGCTCCGAACTGCTGGGGCTCGTAGCTGGGCACGTCGCTCGAGGTGGGCCGGCCCTCTGAGATCCACTTCTCGCGCGGCCCGTTGACCAGCTTCACGTTGTCGTGGCCGTAGTACTTGAGGTACCAGTAGGTGTAGGCCGCGAACCAGTTGTTGCGATCGCCGTAGAGGACGATGGTGTGGTCGCTCGAGATGCCGCGGCTGCCGAACAGCTCACTGAACTCGGCCGGCCCGAGGAAGTCGCGCTTGGTCTGGTCCTGGAGGTCCTTCTTCCAGTCGAACCCGATCGCGCCGGGGATGTGAGCCTCCGCATACAGCGCGGGGTTCTCGTCCACCTCGACGATGCGAACGGAGTCGTCGGAAAGATGGTCCTCCACCCACTGCGTGTCGACGAGAACATCCTTTGCGTAGTCGGCCACTGTGCCGCCTCCCTTTGAATCTCTATAAAGCCGCTTGGGTATCAACCCTATCGATCTAGATCGCCAGGAGCCGCTCCACCGCGGAGCGCATCGCGACCAGCCAGGCGTCGGGCCGCGACGGGTCGGCGTCGACGATCTCCACCGGGATGCGCCAGGTGCGTGAGCCCTCGCGCACGATGGCGGCCCCCCGCTCGAGCAGGTCCGCGTCGACGCTGCCCGCGGCCTCGTAGACGAGGCCCCGGACCGGCGTGTCCACGAGCCGCTCGACGAAGGTCTCCAGACGGTCGCCGTGGATCGCGGCACCGTCGTCGGCGGTGCCCATCAGCCAGCACACCGCGGTCACCCCGGCGAGCGCGCGCATGAGCGTTCCCAGCCGGTCGGGGTCGGCCACGACACCCTCCGCCCCGGTCTCCTCGATGGCGGCGAGCGCCTCCCGCGAGCGCGTGGTTCCGCGCACGGCATGACCGTCGGCAACCAGAGGCCCGGCGAGCAACCGGCCGCGGCAGCCGCAGCCCACGATGAGCACCCGAGCCATCTCAGCCCGAGGGGGGCTCCGAGGACCGGCGGCGCAGCTCGTCGCGCCAGCGCTCGTCCTCGGCCACTCGCGCGTGAACATCGTCCTCGGTCAGCTCGGGACGGCCGGTCCGCCTCCGACGGGCGTTCTGCGCCTCGAGCATCTGGTCGACGTCGTCGAGCTCGAGCTCCGCCTCGAGCTCGGGCGAGCGAGTCGGGCGCCAGTCCACCTGCTCTGCGCCGGACCCCGGGTACCACTTGCCGATGGCCAGCAGAATCGCCAGCACCACCAGCCCCATGCCCAGGACGAATACCGAGAACTCGTCCACGGTGAGCGAGTGTACGCTCCCCGCCCGTGACCCGGGACGCCATCATCGCCGATGCGCTGCGCACGCCCATTGGCCGCTACGCGGGTCAGCTGGCCGGGGTCCGGCCGGATGACCTGGCCGGTCGGGTGATCGGCGCGGCCGTGGAACGCAACGGAATCGATCCGGCCGCGGTCGACGAGGTCTACATGGGCTGCACCAACCAGGCGGGTGAGGACAATCGCAACGTGGCTCGGATGGGCCTGCTCCTGGCCGGTCTTCCGGTCGAGGTGCCCGGCGTGACCGTGAACCGGCTCTGCGCATCCGGCCTCGAGGCGGTCATCCAGGGCGCCCGGCAGGTGCGGCTGGGCGAGGCCGACATCGCGCTGGCGGGCGGGGTCGAGTCGATGTCACGTGCTCCGCTGGTGATGCTGAAGCCGGAGCGCGGCTTTCCGCGCGGGAACCCCGAGCTGGCCGACACCACAATCGGCTGGCGTTTCGTCAACCCGCGGATGGCGGAGCTGCACGGCACCGATTCGATGGGTGAGACGGCCGAGAACGTGGCCGAGCGCTACGCGGTCTCGCGCGACGATCAGGACGCCTTCGCGCTCGAATCCCACCGGCGGGCGCTCGCAGCGGACGAGGCGGGCCGCTTCGACGACGAGCTCGTGACCGTCGACGTTCCCCAGCCAAAGGGCGACCCGCTGACCGTCCACGCCGACGAGGGGCCACGTCGGGACAGCACGCTGGAGCGCCTGGCGGCGCTGCGCCCAGTGTTCCGTGCCGGCGGGAGCGTCACAGCGGGCAACTCGTCGCAGATCAACGACGGTGCCGCCTGCCTGGTGATCACCACCGCCGAGCGTGCGGCGGCGCTGAACCGAGAGCCGCTGGCGCGGATCGTGTCGAGCGCGGCTGCGGGCGTCGACCCGTCGTACATGGGCGTCGGCCCGGTGCCGGCGGTGCGCAGCGCCCTCGCCTCGGCCGGCCTCTCGGTGGCCGACATCGATCTGGTCGAGCTGAACGAGGCGTTCGCCGCCCAGGTCCTGGCCTCGATGCGTGAGCTCGGCTTCGAGCACGAGCGCCTGAACGTGAACGGCGGAGCGATCGCGCTCGGCCATCCGTTGGGCTGCTCAGGCGCGCGCCTGATCGGCACTCTGGCCCACGAGCTGCGGCGCCGCGGCGGCCGCTACGGCGTGGCGACGATGTGCATCGGGGTCGGGCAGGGGATGGCCGCGGTCATCGAAGCGCTCTAGACGCGGAGCGCTGCCGCCCCCCGGGCGACGAGAGGAAGGTTGACCGCGACTATCGCGGCGAACTTTCCCCTCGCTCGGTCGGGGCAGTTATCCCAGCGCTCCCCGCTCCCCCTCTTTAGCCGCGGAGCGCTGCCGCCAGCTCGCTTCGCGGGCGAGCGCGGCCTCGAGTTGGCCGTGCGCGGCGGTGGCCACAACGTGGCCGGCACCGCGTCGGCCGACGACGGTCTGGTGGTCGACCTCTCGCCCATGCGTGCCGTGAACGTGGATGCGTCGGGGCGCAGCGTGCACGTGCAGGGCGGCGCCACCTGGGCGGAGGTCGACGCAGTCACGGCGCCACTCGGGCTGGCCACGACCGGCGGCATCGTGTCGGAGACCGGGGTCGCCGGGCTGGCGCTCAGCGGCGGCGTCTCCCATCAGCGGCGCCGGGACGGGATGACCGTCGACAACCTCGTGTCGGCCGAGGTGGTGCTTGCCGACGGCCGGTGCGTACGCGCCAGCGCCGAGGAGCACCAGGACCTGTACTGGGCGCTGCGCGGAGGCGGTGGCAACTTCGGGGTCGTCACCTCGTTCGAGCTGCGCCTGCACGAGCTCGGCCCCGAGGTGTTCGGCATGCACGTGGCCTACCGGCTCGAGGACGCCGCTGAGGTGCTGAAGGGCTGGCGCGACGCCGTGGCCGACGCGCCCGACGAGCTGTCGAGCGCGGGCTTCATCTGGTCGCTCCCGGTGGTCGACGAGCTACCCGAGCAGCTCCGCGGGGTGCCATACCTCGGCCTGCAGGGCATGTGGGCCGGCGATCCGGCCGAGGGCGACCGCGTGACGCGGCCGCTGCGCGAGCTGGCCACCCCGCTGCTCGACATGAGCCAGGCGTTCCCCTACGTCGACTTCCAGAAGAGCCTCGACCCGTTCTTCCCCGCGGGCCTGCGCTACTACTGGAAGGCGCTCTACCTCGACGGCCTCTCGGACGCCGCGGTGGACGCCACCGTCGACTGGTCGAACCGCCGTCCCTCGAACAGCTCGCTCGTCGTGATCCGCCACTGCGGCGGGGCGATCGGGCGGGTCGGCGCCGAAGAAACGGCGTTCGGTGACCGCAGCTCGGAGTGGATGCTGAGCATCGACTCCACCTGGCGCGAGCCGGAGGACGACGCGGCCAACATCGCCTGGACGCGCGAGTTCTACGACGCGTCCCGGGAGTTCTCGGACGGCAAGGCGTACTTCAACTTCCCCGGCCTGCTGGAGGACGGAGACGCGGCGGTGCGCTCGAGCTACGGCGCCAACCACGCCCGGCTGGCACGCATCAAGGCGGAGTACGACCCGGAGAACAGCTTCCGGCTGAACCAGAACATCAGGCCGGCGGGTTAGCGAGCGGCAGGCCGGCGGCGAGCTCCGTCGCCGTCGGCCGCTCCTCGGGCGAGCGGCGCAGGCAGGCGAGGATCGGTCGGGCGAGCTCGTCGGGCACCCGCAGCGGCCAGGGCCTGACGTTCTCCACCAGTTGCGGGAAGCGCAGTTCCGGTTCGACGTCCGGCTCAGTTGGCGCGGGCTTCGGGAACGGCCGCTGGCCGGAGACCGCGTAATAGAGCGTGGCCCCCAGTCCCCAGACGTCCGCTGCGGGACCGATGTCGCCGTCGGGCACGCACTGCTCGGGCGGCCATGAACGCGTTGGTCCCGATGTGATCGCGGACCCGGGCCGCCGTGCTCGACCGTGCGCGCCAGCGACAGGTCGATGACACGAGGCGGAACCCCCATCACGATGTTGTCGGGCTTCACGTCGAGATGGACCCAGCCCTCGGCGGCCATGTAGTGCAGTGCGGCGGCCATGTGCGGGCGAGCGGCAGTGCCTGCTCGGGGCCAACGGCCCTCGCCGCCGAACCAGGTGCCTGAGTGTCGGCCCGTCAACCTGCTCCACCAGCACATGCGGATGAGGCGGGTCGAACACGGCGTCGTAACCGCGCAGGATCACCGGATGGGCGAGCGAGTCCAGAGCCTCGGCCTCCCGCCGCAGGCCGCGCAGGGCGGCCTGGTTCTCCACCTGGTCGGGCCGGATGACCTTGGCCACCATCGGCGACAGCAGGTGCTCGTCCCAGACCAGGTAGGCCTCGTAGCGGTTGCCGCCTCCGAGCAGCTCCAGGACGGAGCGTCCCTGTGCGATCTCCTCGCCTTCGGAGAGCTCCCAGGAGGCCTTCTCGGAGACGCGCTCGGACATGCGAAGGTGCATCTTGCAGAATCCCGTCTCCATGATCGACTTCGAGCTGACCGACGAGCAACGGCTGGTGCGCGAGACGGCGCGCGATTTCTCCGACCGCGAGATCGCCCCGCGCGCACGCGACAACGACCGCAACGAGCACTTCGACACCGAACTGGTGCAGAAGATCGCGGACATGGGCTTCCTCGGCGCCCTCGTGCCGGAGGACTACGGCGGGCGCGGCGTGGACTACCGCACCTACGGCCTCATCGTCGAAGAGGTGGGCCGCGGCTGCTCGGCGATGCGCACGGTGGTGTCGGTGGTGACCTCTCTGGTGTGCTCGTCGATCGTCCGCTGGGGCGACGAGGAGCAGAAGCAGGAGTGGCTGCCGCAACTCTGCTCGGGGGAGGCGCTCGGCTGCTTCGGGTTGACGGAGCCCGACACCGGCTCGGACGCCTCGAACCTCAAGACACGGGCCGAGAAGATCGATGGCGGCTGGCGCCTCAACGGCGGGAAGATGTGGATCTCGCTGGGCAACTACGCCAAGCTCGCGCTGGTCTTCGCCCAGACCGACCCTGAGCTCAAGCACAAGGGTCTCGCGTGCTTTCTGGTGGACACCTCCAGCGAGGGGTTCAGCACTCAGGAGATACACGGCAAGCTCGGCCTGAAGGGATCGGACACCGCTTCGCTCGGGCTCGACGGCGTGGAGGTGCCCGAGTCCGCCCTGCTCGGCGAGGTCGGCGACGGCTTCAAGATCGCCATGTCGGCGCTCGACTCCGGTCGCTACAGCGTGGCCGCCGGCTGCGTGGGCATCTGCCAGGCCTCGCTCGACGCCTCGGTGGCCTACGCGAAGGAGCGCACCCAGTTCGACCGCCCGATCGCCTCGTTCCAGCTCGTGCAGGAGATGATCGCCGACATGGCGGTGGAGACCGAGGCGGCTCGCGGCCTCGTGTGGCGCGCCGGATGGACCAAGGACACGGGCAAGCCCAGCACCACCGAGACCTCGATCGCCAAGCTGTACGCGACCGAGGCCGCGGTCAAGTGCGCGAACTCAGCGATCCAGGTGCACGGCGGCTCCGGCTACGTGGACGACTACCCGGTGGAGCGCTACCTGCGCGACGCGCGCGTGACCACCCTCTACGAGGGCACGTCCCAGATACAGAAGCTGATCATCGGCCGAGCGGTCACCGGCGTGAACGCGATGGTGCCGTGAGCGTCGTCCTGGCGGAGACCCGCGGCGCGGTGGGCGTGGCCCAGCTCAACCGCCCCGACGCCCGCAACGCCCTGTCCCCTGAGCTGATGGAGGAGCTGGCGACCCTCTGCGAGCGCTGGGACGAGGACCCGGATGTGGGCTGCATCGTCATCGCCGGCGGCCAGGACTGGTTTGCCGCGGGCGCCGACATCAAGGTCATGGCGCAGCGCACCTTCGCCGAGGCCCTCACCTCCCCCGCCGCCCGCTTCTGGCCGCGGCTGTCCTCGGTGCGCAAGCCATTGATCGCGGCGGTGTCGGGCTATGCGCTGGGCGGCGGATGCGAGCTCGCCCTGGCCTGCGACATGATCGTGGCCTCCGAGCAGGCGGAGTTCGGCCAGCCGGAGATCCTGCTGGGCATCATCCCCGGCGGTGGGGGCACCCAGCGGCTGGCGCGAGTACTGGGCAAGCAGCGGACGATGGAGCTCGTGCTCACGGGACGGAGGATCGACGCGGGCGAGGCTCAGGCGCTCGGGCTCGTCAACCGCGTGACCTCGCCCTACGAGTGGCTGGACTCTGCGCTCGAGCTGGCGCAGGTGGTGGCCGGCCGGCCTCCGCTGGCCGTGCGGCTGGCCAAGCAGGCCGTGCTCGCCGCCGACGAGACGGCGCTGGGCGCCGGGCTCGACCAGGAGCGCCGGCTGTATGAGCTGGCCATGGCCACCGAGGACCGCGTGGAGGGCATGAACGCCTTCCTGGAGAAGCGCACGCCGGAGTTCCGGGGCCGGTGAGCGCCGGCGTCCCGCGGGTGCTCGGCGTTGTCGGGGCCGGGACGATGGGCGCCGGCATCGCACAGCTGGGCTGCGCCGCCGGGATGCGAACGCTGCTGCACGACCCGCTGCCCGAGGCCCTCGAGCGCGGCTCCTTCGCCGTCCGGCGCGGGCTGGCGCGCTGGGCGGAGAAGGGACAAGCGACCGAGGAGGCCGCCGGCCTGCTCGAGCCGGCGGTGGCACTCGAGGAACTCGCACCGTGCGAGCTCGTCATCGAGGCGGCACCCGAGCGGCCCGGGCTCAAGCGCGAGCTGTTCGAGCGCCTGTCCGAGATCTGCGGGGCCGACGCCGTGCTGGCCACCAACACCAGCTCGATCCCCGTGACCTCGCTCGCCGGCGCGGCGAGACGGCCCGAGAACGTCGTGGGCATGCACTTCTTCAACCCGCCTCCGCTGATGGGCCTCCTCGAGGTGATTCGCGCGGCGCAGACGGGGGAGCGGGCCTTCGAAGTGGCCCGCAGGACGGGCGAGGCGATGGGCAAGCAGGTGATCGTGGCGGCCGACGGGCCCGGCTTTCTCGTCAACCGCTGCGGGCGGCCCTTCGGGGCGGAGTCGCTGCGACTGCTCCAGGAGCGGATCGCGAGCACCGAGCAGATCGACCGCATCTGCCGCATGGGCGGCGGCTTTCGCATGGGGCCCTTCGAGCTCATGGACCTGGTGGGCATCGACGTGGGCTTCGAGGTGGCCCAGTCGTTCAGCGCTCTCTCCTTCGGCGAGCCGCGCTGGCGGCCGAGTCCCATCCAGGCCCGGCTGGTGGCAGCGGGGCGGCTGGGACGAAAGACGGGCCGGGGCTTCTACGAGTACGACGACGGCCGGCCGCGGCGCCCCGCCGATCCCGAGCCACCCGAGCCCGGCGGCGGAGACGACCGGCGCGTCGCCATCCTCGGGAATGGCACCCTGGCGGACGGCCTGCGCGAGCGCGCGCGGGCCGCGGGCTACGACCTGACCGAAGGCGGGCCGGCGGAGCTCGTGGTGGACGCCGGCGTCGAGCCCGCCGGCCAGCTGCCCGGAGGCGCTCCCCTCATTGTGCTCTGCGCGGGCCGGAGCCTGGCCCGCCGCGGCGAGCCCGGAGCCGTGGGCTTCCATCTGCTCCCGCCGCTCGAGGCCGTCCGGCTGGTCGAGCTCACCCGGCTGCCCGGCCTCCAGCCCTTCGTCGCCGAGGCGGCCGAGGACTTCTTCTCCAGCCTCGGTCTGGTGCGTGAATGGGTGGAGGATGCGCCCGGCCTGGTGCTGGGCCGGATCGTCTGCCAGCTGGTCAACGAGGCCCTGTTCGCCGTGGGCGAGGGCGTGGGCACGGCCGCCGACGTCGACGCCGGTCTCACGCTCGGCCTCAACCATCCCCGCGGGCCTCTGGGCTGGGGCGAGGCGATCGGCCTCGATCACGTGGCCGCGGTGCTCGACGGTCTCTGGGCCGAGCGCCGGGAGGAGCGCTACCGCCCGGCGCCGCTGCTCGTTCGCGCCGCTGCCGCAACTCCGGGGCGGCCGTAGGGTTCTGGCGGCATGCGAGCGCGCGTCCTGGCCCCCATCGCCGGCCTCGTCTGCCTCGTCCTCGCCGGCTGCACGCTGCCCCCGCCGGCGGGCGACGCCCCGCTGCGCTATCGCGATCAGGTGTTCCCGAACGTGAGCGCTACCAACGATCTCACCTACGGCCGGGCCCCACTGCTCGACGGCACGCCCGTCGACCTCAAGCTCGACCTCTACCAGCCAAGGGGCGACACCGTGGCCCGGCGGCCGGCCTACGTGTGGATCCACGGCGGCGGCTTCACGGCCGGCGACAAGTCGAGCGGCGCCGCGCGGGCGAGCTACATGGCCCGCCTGGGCTACGTGACCGTGTCCATCAACTACCGCCTGCTCTCCCCCGACGGCTGCGGCGGCGACCGTGAGCCGCCACCGATCTGCACGCAGGCGGTGATCGCGGCTCAGCACGACGCTCAGGCGGCGGTGCGCTGGCTGCGGGCGAACGCCGCGACCTACCGGATCGACACCGATCGCATCGCCGTGGGCGGCGCCTCGGCCGGCGCGGTCACCTCCCTGGCGGTGGCCTGGCGCTCGGAGGACCCGGGCGACAGCGGCAACCCCGGTCCCTCGTCGCGCGCCCGCGCCGTGGTGTCGGTGTCGGGTGGGGTGCCGACCAACGAGTACATCGATGCGGGCGACTCCCCCGCCCTGTTCATCCACGGCACGGCCGACCAGACGGTCTTCTACGACTGGGCGGCATCGAACGCCGGGGCGATGATCAGCGCCGGCGTCCCCGTCGTGCTCCAGCCGCTCGAGGGCGCCGGTCACGGCCTCGCCGGGCAGTACTCGACGCTGATCAACCAGCAATCGTCCTACTTCCTCTACTACTTCATGGACCTGGCCAACGCCGTTCGCTGAGGCGGGCGTATTCTCGGCCGGTGGCCACCGCCGACCTCACCGTTCTCGCACTCGGGCGCGCCGGCACCAGCGCCAGCGAGTACATCGCCGAGATCCAGAGGCGCCTGCGCGACCAGGACCGAGTGCGCTACCGCATGCACGCCATGGGCACGTCGCTGGAGGGATCGACGGCCGACATCCTGGCGGTGGTGGCCGAGCTGCACGCCGTGCCCTTCGAGCAGGGCGTGCCGCGGGTCTACACGGTGCTCAAGCTCGACGAGCGCCGCGACCGCCCCACCCAGACGCTCGACGACAAGATCAGGGCGGTCGAGGACCGCCTGGGCGGCGACATCTAACCCCGCCGGCCGCCGGTCAGCAGCTCGTCCACGGCGTTCCGGTGGGCGGCCGTGGTGAAGCACTGGGGCTCGGCCAGCTCCTCCATGGCGATGGCCTGCTCCCAGGTCAGGTCCGCCGCGCCGCGCAACAGCGGCTTCATCATCGCGGTCACGTGCGACGGCAGCTCCTCGATCCGGTCGCACCAGTCGACCGCGGCGGGCAGTAGCTCTTCGTGGGCGTGGACCGAGTTGGCCAGCCCGAGCTCGGCCGCCTCGGCACCTGAGAGGTGGCGGCCTCCGGCGAACAGCTCGAACGCGCGCTGGTAGCCCAGCCGGCGCGTGAGCAGCCAGCTCGTGCCCACCTCGGGCAGCAGGCCGATGCGACCGAAGGCTGGAACGAGGCGAGCGCGCTCGGACACAAGGATCAGGTCACAGGCGAGCGCGAAAGCCAGGCCCACCCCGGCCGCCGCTCCGTTGACCGCGGCGATGAACGACTTGTCCGTGCGGGTGATCAGCCGGGCGATGCCGCCGAACTCCATCCGGATCCAGCGCCACAGCTCGGGCGCCCCGCCGTCGCCGGCGAGCATGGGCCGAGCACTCTCCTGCATGAGCCTCAGATCACCACCCGCGCTGAACGCCGGGTCCGTGCCGGTCAGGACGATCGCGCGCACCGACTCGTCCGCCGCCAGCTCGCCGAGCGCCTCCCGCAGCCGCACGGTCAGAGCCGCGCTCAGCGGATTGAGCCGTTCAGGATCGTTCATGGTGACCGTGGCGCGGGCGCCTTCACGCTCCACAAGCACGAGCGCGGGATCGGCCGCGCGGGCCTCCTCGACCACCTCGGTGTAGCTCCTCGGCATGATCAGGAACCTCCTTCCGTTCGTCGCAGCGAGTCCCAGGCCGCCTGGGCGAGCGCGCGTTGGGCGCTCTTCATCGAGCTCTGGGTGCGCCCCTCGAGCCAATGCCGCGAGAACTCCTGAGCGGGCCCGATGAGCGTCGCGTAGAGCAGGTCGCGGGGAAGCGGACGCATGCTCCCGGCGTCCACTTGGCGAGCGAACCACTCGGACATGCGCCCGAAGAGCTCGCGGTTGAGCGGCCTGATCGCCTCCGCCGTCCCGGGCGGCGGGCCGGCCAGCAGGAAGCGAGCCAGGTCCGGTTGAGCGGCCACCCAGCGCAGGTGATGGCGAACGAGCGCCCTCACCGCTCGTTCCGCGTTCGCACCTCGGCTGAGCACCTCCAGGAAGCCCCTCTGATAGCTGCGCAGTCCTTCCACGTAGAGGGCTGCGGCCAGGCCTTGCTTGTCGCCGAAGTGGTGGTAGATCGAGCCCACACTTGCGCCCGAGCGACGACGGACGTCGTCGACGGTGGCGGCCGCCGTTCCCCTTTCGGCGAACGCTTCGAGCGCTGCGTCGAGAATCACCTGTCGACGGTCGGGTGCCATTCATTAGAACTATATTCTAGAATACTCTTCTATGTCCACGCCTCTCGACGAGTTTCTGTCTCCGTACGACGTTCGCGAGGTCCACTCGACCACGATCGCGTCGCCGCCCGAGCGGGTGATCGAGGTCGCGCGCGGTCTCACCTGGCGCGACGTGCCGCTGTTCGCCGGGCTGATGGCCGCGCGCAGCCTGCCCGCGCTGCTGGCCGGCCACCGGCCCTCGCTGTCGGGGCCGATCGTCGACGACTTCACACGCGCGGGCTTCACCGAGCTCGCCGCTCGGCCCGACGAGCTGGTCTATGGCGCCGTCGGCCGCTTCTGGCACCTGACCGGTGGGCTGCGGCGGGTCGCCCCCGCCGACTTCGCCGCGTTCTCGGAGCCGGGGTTCGCCAAGACCGCGTTCAACTTCAGCGCACGACCGGCGCCCTCCGCTCCCGGGTCGACCGTGCTCACGACCGAGACGCGCGTGGCGGCCACCGACGCCGCCGCGCGCCGGAGCTTCCTGCGCTACTGGCGCATCATTCAGCCCGGCAGCGTGCTCATTCGCCGAGTCTGGCTGCGTGCCATCCGCCGGGCCGCAACGCCTTCCTGAGCCGGTCTAGGGCGCCAGTTCGCGCAGCGCGTCGAGCAGCCGGTCGACCTCGTCCTCGGTCGTGTAGTGCAGGAAACCGGCCCGCACCGCACCCCCGCGCTCGAGCCCGAGCGCGCGCATGGGCTCGAGGGCGTAGTAGTCGCCGTCCCACACGTACAGCCCGCGCTCGCCCAGCTGCTCCGCCACGGCCCGCGGCTCGTGGCCGGCGATCCGAAAGCAGAAGGTCGGCGTCCGCTCACGCGAGACGGGGATGCCGTACAGGGTCACTCCGTCGGGAAGCCCGGCGAGGAACCGCTCGGACAGGGTCCGCTCGTAAGCCTCGATGCCCGCGAACGCGGTGTCGAGATCGCCGTCCCCCAGTGAGCGCAGGTAGTCGATGGCGGCCACGGCGCCGGCGATCGCCTCGTGCGACAGAGTGCCCGTCTCGAAGCGGTGGCCGGCCGGATGCTCCGCGGCCGGACGCACGCGGTCGGCGGGCAGCGACTCGGCGAGGTCCGCGCGTATGTGAGCGATGCCCAGGTGGGGGCCGAAGAACTTGTAGGGCGAGCACAGCGCGACGTCGAGGCCCAGCTCGCGCACCTTCAGCCGCCGGTGGGGGGCGAAGTGGACGCCGTCGGCCCAGGCCAGCGCGCCCACGCGGTGAGCGGCGTCGGCGATGCGCCAGGCGTCGGGGATCGAGCCCACTGCGTTGGAGGCCAGCGTGAAGGCCACCACTGCGGTGCGGTCGCCGATCATCCCCTCGAGCGCATCGATGTCGAGGGTCACGTCGGTGGTGCGGATCGGGGCGACGCGCACGGTCAGGCCGTGGTCGCGGGCCACGAGCAGCCAGGGCGAGACGTTGGCGTCGTGGTCGAGCGAGGTCACGACGATCTCGTCGCCGGGCTCGAGCGTCCGCGCCACCGCGTGCGCCAGGAGGAAGTTGAGCGTCGTCATGTTCGCGCCGAAGGCGATGCCCCCCGGCTCGCCGCCCATGAAGTCGGCGGCGCTGATCCGCGCGCCCTCGATCAGCTCGTCGGAGGCCGCCGAGGTGGGAAACGCGCCGCCCAGGTTGGCGTTCGAGCCGTAGAGGTACGAGGACATCGCCTCGGCCACCTCGCGCGGGACCTGCGATCCGCCCGGGCCGTCGAGGTAGGCGGCGTCGGAGGCCAGCGCGGGAAAGCGCTCGCGGACGGCGGCGATGTCCAGGGCGGCGGTCGCGGGCATGCCTGCACGTTAACGCGGGGCGGGCTCTAGGCCGGGACCGGCTCCGGGCTTGCCTGGACTGCCGGCTCCGCCCGCGCGGCGGGCTGCGCAGACGTCCCGGTGCGCCGGGGGATCAGCAGAGCCGCCAGCGCTCCCACAGCCAGCACCGCGGCGCCCACCCAGACGGCGGGCACAAGGCCGTCCACGTAGGCCTGTGGCGAGCCCATGCCGCCGCTCGACGTGAACACCGTCGCCAGCACGGCAACGCCCAGCACGCCGCCCACCTCGCGGATGGTGTTGGTGGCCCCGGAGGCCTGGCCGGCCTCCTCCGGGCGCACCGAGCTCAGCACGGCGTTGGCGGCAGGCGCGAACACCAGCGCCATTCCCGCTCCGGCCATCACGAAGCCGGGCACGAGCAGTCCGTAGGCCACGTCCGGAGCGGTGACCAGCGCCAGCCAGGCCAGTCCGCCGGCCTGCAGAGCAAGTCCCGCGGCCATCAGCGGCCGGCTGCCCAGGCGGTCCGACAGGATCCCCGCGATCGGAGCGACGAAGATCGGCATCGCCGTCCACGGCAGCGTCCGGATGCCAGCCTCGAGCGGCGAGTAGCCCTGCGCGACCTGGAAGAACTGAGCCAGCAGGAAGATCGCTCCGAACGAGCCGAAGAACATCGCCAGCGACACGCCGTTCGTGGCCGAGAACGCGCGGTTCGAGAAGAAGCGCATCGGCAGCATCGGCGACTTGGCCCGCAACTCCCAGGCCACGAACCCGGCCAGCAGCAGCGCGCCCGCAGCGATCGAGCCGAGCACGGTCAGGCTCGTCCAGCCCAGCTCCTGCGAGCGCACGATGCCGAACACGACGCCGAGTAGTCCCGCGCTCGCCAGCGCGACTCCGCGCACGTCGAGGGAGCGGCTCGGACCGCGGCTCTCGTCCAACATCGCGAGCGCGGTCGGCGCGAGCGCGATGCCAATCGGCACGTTGAGCCAGAAGATCCACTGCCACGAGAAGCCCTCGACCACAGCGCCGCCGACCACGGGACCCAGGGCCACGCCGAGGCCCGACACGCCCGACCAGATGCCGAGCGCGAGACCGCGCTTTTCGGCCGCGAAGGCGTCGCTGAGCAAGGTCAGCGACAGCGGGGTGATCACCGCGGCGCCGAGACCCTGCAAGGCCCGCGAGGCGATCAACGCGTCAGTGCTCGGCGCCAGAGCGGCCGCCGCGGACGCGAAGGTGAAGATTCCGAGGCCGACGGCGAACACCCGCCGGCGTCCCAGCCGGTCGCCAAGCGCGGCGCCCGTGAGCAGGAAGACGGCGAAGCTCAGCGTGTACGCGTTGACCGTCCACTCGAGCTGCTCGAGCGTCGCTCCCAGGTCCTCACGGATGCTCACCAGAGCATTCGTCACGACCAGGTTGTCGAGCGTGACCATGAACAGCGCGACCGAGACGATCGCCAGGGTCCAGATGCTGCGGCTGCGGTCCATCTTCGTCTCCTCAGTTATTGATTGATCTATTACTTGAGCGCCAAAAAAAGGGAACTAGCAGTACTCCTCCGGCAGCTCGAGCGCCGCGGCCACGTTGAGGTACATGCCCTTCGACATGAAGTCGAGCACGCATTCCTCCGACGCCCCGGTCAGGCTGCGCACCTGCTGGATCACGTCGGTGAAGGCGTCGCGAATCGGCTCACGCAGCTCGGGATCGCCCGCCGCCGCGTGCGCCTGCAGCTGGACGAGGATCTCGTCCCGATCCTCCAGCAGCTGCATGTAGGCCTTGCCCATCGCCTCGAGCTTCGCGTCGGGACCGTCCTTGCCGCGGGCGGCCTCGGCGAACGTCTCGAGGATCCGCAGCGTCACGCGCCGGTGCGTGGCCAGGAAGAGCTCCCGCTTGTTGGGAAAGAGCGCGTAGATATAGGGCTGCGAGATGCCGGCCCGCTTGGCGATCGCCCCGGTGCTTGCGGCGTGATAGCCGCTGGCCGCGAACTCCTTGACGGCGGCCTCGAGCACCTGCTCGCGTCGCTCCTCGGAGCTGGAGCGGGAGTCGCTGCGGGTGGTGGCTTTCGAACTCATGACCTGGCCAGCTTATTGATTGACCTATCAGGTGTCAAGGGCAGGAATGGCCGGCGCGGCCGAGCGCGACGGCTCACTCCTTCCCCAGCAACCCCCGCAGCACGAAATGCAGGATCCCCCCGTGCCGGTAGTACTGCCACTCGTTCGGCGTGTCGATTCGCACCCGGGCCTCGAACTCGATCGGGTCGCCGCCGTTCGCCGGGGTGGCCGTGACCGCCAGGGTGCGAGCCCCCTCCTCCAGTGGCGCCAGGTCGAACGTCTCCGTGCCCTCCAGCCCGAGCGACTCGACCGATTCGCCGTCCGGGAACTGAAGCGGCAGCACGCCCATCCCCACGAGGTTGGAGCGGTGGATGCGCTCGTAGGACTCGGCGATCACGAAGCGAATGCCCAGCAGGCGCGGCCCCTTGGCCGCCCAGTCGCGCGACGAGCCCGAGCCGTACTCCTTGCCCGCCAGCACGCACAGGGGGGTGTCGTCCTCCGCGTAGGCCACCGCGGCGTCGTAGATCGTCTCCTGCTCCCCGTTGCGGGTGGTCCAGCCGCCCTCCGTGTCCGGCGCCAGCAGGTTGCGCAGCCGGATGTTGGCGAACGTGCCGCGCATCATCACCTCGTGGTTGCCGCGGCGCGATCCGTAGGAGTTGAAGTCGCGTTGCTCGACTCCGTTCTCGATCAGGTAGGCGCCCGCCGGCGAGTCCTTCTTGATCGCGCCCGCGGGCGAGATGTGATCAGTGGTCACGCTGTCGGCCAGCAGCGCGATGGCGCGAGCGCCCTTGATCTCGTCGAAGCCCTCGGGCGCGTCGGCGGGCATTCCCTCGAAGTAGGGCGGGCGCTTCACGTAGGTCGACTCCTCGTCCCAGGCGTAGCGGTCACCCTCCGGGATCTCCAGCCCGTTCCAGTTCTCGTCGCCCTCGAACACCTCGCCGTAGCTCGAGCGGAACATGTCCGACTCGATGGCCGACTCGATCGCGTCGTTGACCTCCTGCTGGGTGGGCCAGATATCGCGCAGGAAGACGTCGTTCTGCAGGGGCTCGTTGACGATGTCGAGGTCCATCCGGCCGGCGAGCGCGTAGGCCACGCACAACGGCGGCGACGCCAGGTAGTTCATCCTCACCTCGGGGTGGATGCGCCCCTCGAAGTTGCGGTTGCCCGACAGCACGCTGGCCACCACCAGGTCGCGCTCCTCGATCTCCTCCGAGATCTTCTCGGGCAGCGGTCCGGAGTTGCCGATGCAGGTGGTGCAGCCGTAGCCCACCAGGTCGAAGCCGAGTTGCGATAGCGGCTCGATCAGGCCGGCTCGCTCGAGGTAGTCGGTGACCACCTTTGAGCCGGGGGCGAGCGAAGTCTTGACCCAGGGCATCCGCTCTAGACCGGCCTCCACTGCCTTCTGGGCCAGCAGCCCGGCGCCGAGCATCACCGACGGGTTGGAGGTGTTGGTGCAGCTCGTGATGGCGGCGATCACCACCGACCCGTGGCCGAAGCCCTCCTCGCGCTCCCCCACCGCCGTGCCGGGCTCCGGGTGGCTGTGGCCGGGCGCCTTGGGGGTTCCGCCGCCGTTGTCGGTGGGCGGGTCGGACGCCGGGAACGATTCGGCGCTGGCCTCGTCGTAGCCGCTGAGCACGTCGGCGTTGCCGGCCAGCTCCTGCAGCTCGGACCTGAAGTCCTCGGCC
The DNA here is from genome assembly GCA_963826165.1 of uncultured Thermoleophilaceae bacterium. Taxonomy (GTDB): domain Bacteria; phylum Actinomycetota; class Thermoleophilia; order Solirubrobacterales; family Thermoleophilaceae; genus JACVRW01. Next base: position 35,038 of record CAWGWC010000007.1, read on the forward strand.
GCGTTCGACAGGGCCACCCGGTCCTGGGGGCGCTTCGGCCCGGCCAGCGAGGGCTCGACGTCGGAGAGATCCAGCTCGAGCCCGTCCGAGTAGGCCGCCTCGTCCGAGTCCTCGTCGTGGAAGAGCCCCTGCTCGCGGCAGTAGGCCTCCACGAGCTCGACGCGCTCGGGCGGGCGGCCGGAGAACTCGAGGTAGCGCAGGGTCTCCGCATCGACCGGGAAGATCGCGCACGTCGCCCCCATCTCCGGCGACATGTTCCCGATGGTGGCGCGGTCGGCCAGCGGCAGGTTGGCCAGGCCGGGCCCGTGGAACTCCACGAACTTGCCGACCACGCCGCGCTCGCGCAGCATCTGGGTCACGGTGAGCACGAGGTCCGTGGCGGTGGAACCCTCGGGCAGCCCGCCCGAGAGCCGGAACCCCACCACCTGCGGGATCAGCATCGATACCGGCTGGCCCAGCATGGCGGCCTCGGCTTCGATACCGCCCACGCCCCAGCCGAGCACACCGAGCCCGTTGACCATCGTGGTGTGCGAGTCGGTGCCCACCAGGGTGTCGGGAAATGCCTGGCCGTCACGCGACTCGACCACGCGCGCGAGGTACTCGAGGTTGACCTGGTGGCAGATGCCGGTGTTGGGCGGCACCACGGCGAAGTTGTCGAAGGCGGTCTGGCCCCAGCGCAGGAAGGCGTAGCGCTCCTTGTTGCGCTCGAACTCGAGCTCGGCGTTGCGCTGGAAGGCGAGCCGTTCAGCGAACACGTCGACCTGGATGGAATGGTCGATCACCAGCTCCACCGGGACCAGCGGGTTGATCTTGGTGGCGTCCCCGCCGAGCTCCTCCATGGCGTCGCGCATGGCGGCGAGGTCGACGATCGCGGGCACGCCCGTGAAGTCCTGCATCAGCACGCGGGCGGGCGTATAGGCGATCTCATTCGAGGGATCGGCCTTGGCGTCCCAGCTCGCCACGGCCTCGGCGCCCTCGTCCTCACCGTGGCGGAGGAGGTTCTCGAGAAGGATCTTCAGCGAGTAGGGCAGCCTCGCCACGTCGTACTTCTCCTGGAGCGCGTCGAGGCGGAAGATCTCGTGCGACTCGCCGCCGACGTCGAGGGTCGACCTGGCGCCGAAGCTGTCTTCGTTGCTCACGAGAGCAAATCTACCCAGTCATCCCAGCCCTACTACCTCGACGGCACGCGCCTCCGGTTCGCAGAAGCGGGCGGTGCGCGTGGCCTCGGCACGGACGGCGGCGCGGGCCGAACGGCTGATGTCGACGTGCGGCGTGATGTCGACCTGCACCCGGCCGCCGCGGGCACGCCTCAGCCACCAGCTGGCGGCGACCCGGCCGTCGACCAGCACCGTCTGGTTCCCGCTGAGCGTGAGCTTCAGCGGCTGGACCGCGGCGGGGATGATCCGCTCGCGGTCGGCGTAGGCCAGCAGCGGCTGGTCCCAGCGCGAGAGGAACCGGACCGGCAGCGGCGTCGACGCCGGCGGCAGCGGCCGGCGGGGCAGGTCGAGGAGCTCGGTGCCGTCCTCGGCGCGGTAGGACACCACTTCCAGACGCTCCCACGCCTCGGCGAAGTCGCGCTGGGGCACGCCGGCCCAGGCGGCGACGTCGCGCCGGCTCGCCGGGCCAAAGGCCGCCAGGTAGCGGGCGAGCACGAGCGCGGCCGCCTCGGCCGGTTCGGGCAGGGGACGCGGGTCCACCGTGAAGGACGGTCGGCCCCGCTCTCGCCAGAACCCGGCGGGCGGGAGCTGGACGAGCGGCAGCAGGGTGCGGGCGAACACCACGGTGGTCCACGCGTTGTCCACCGCGACCCCGTCGTAGCGAGCGATCCGCTCTCGGATCTCGTCGTTCGTGCGCGGCTCGGCCAGCCAGGCGGCGAGCTCGGCGGCCACCTCCTGCTCGTCGAGGTGCGGATAGCTCGTTCGCCAGTTGCGCAGCCGCCCCTGGCGCGCCAGTTGCGCGTAGGCGGGGTAGTCGGACGCCGCGACCAGGTGGAGGGTGGTGCGCATGATCGTGGTCTTGACCACCCGCTGCGAGCGCAGCCCTCGCTCCAGCTGCTCGCGCCCGAAACCCTCCAGCCGGGCGGCCAGCGCGACGTAGGGAGCCGGCGAGTCCTGGCCCTGCAGCGGCGTCAGACGCCTGATCGCCTCCACAGGCCGCAGCCGGCGCCGCTCGAGCAGCAGCTGGCGGGCCGCGAGCGCGGCCGTGAGCTCGGGACGGGTGAGAACGCGCATCGACCGCGATGATGACGACATGCACGACCTGGCCTGCGTCGTCCATCTGCATTCGCTCTACTCCGACGGCACCGGCACGGTGCCGGAGATCGCCCGCGCGGCGCGGCGCGCGGGGGCGGACGTGGTGCTGCTCACCGACCACGACTCGCTCGAGGCCAAGCGCCGCGGCGAGGAGGGCTGGCAGGACGGCGTGCTGCTGCTGGTGGGTGAGGAGGTGTCGCCCGCAAAGCGCAACCACTATCTGGCCTTCGGGCTCGACCGCGAGATCGACCACGACGGGCTCGACGCGGCGGGGATCTGCCGCGCGGTGGCAGAGGCCGGTGGCTTCGGTTTCGCCGCCCATCCGTGGTCGGCCGGGTCCGAGCGCTTCCGCAGCCGAGTGGGCCACGGCATGCCCTTCGACGCGCTCGACTGCGAACAGCTCCACGGCGTCGAGCTGTGGAGCTTCGTCAACGACACCGGCGAGGCGGTGGACAGCGTGGCCGGCCTGCTGCGCTTCGTGGTCGCTCCGGCGCGCGCCCTCGACCATCCACCGCAGCGCAACGTGCGCGCCTGGGACGAGCTCTGCCGCGAGCACCGCGTGGTGGCTCTCGGCGGTCTCGACGCCCATCAGTTCGGGAAGCGCGTCGGCCGCTTCGTGCCGCTGCGGATCATGGGCTACCGGCGCTCGTTTCGCTTCATCCGCACCCACGTGCTGAGCGAGCGGCCGCCCAACGGCGAGCTCGGCCACGACCGCGAGCTCGTCTACGCCGCCCTGCGCGAAGGCCGCTGCTACATCGGCGTCGACTCGATCGCGCCCACGCGCGGGTTCGCCTTCGAGGCCGGCGACGTGCCCATGGGCGGCGAGGCGGCCGCGGGCCGGCGCACCCTGCGCGTGCGCACCCCGCTGGGGGCCAGGATCCGCCTGCTGCGCGACGGGGTTGCGGTGAAGGAGACCAGCGGCACGAGCCTCGACCTCGAGGTCGAGGAGCCCGGCGTCTACCGCGCCGAGGCGCTGAGGCGCTCGAAGGGCCGCGAGCGGACGTGGATCCTCTCGAACCCGGTGTACCTGCGCTAGGCGTCGCGCGGCGCCACCGTCGCGTTGCGTGCCGCTCCGGCGCTGGCCGCGACCACGAACAGGATCGCCACCACCTCGCGCTGATCCAGGCTCTCTCCCAGCAGCACCAGCCCGGCGAGGGCGGCCACCGCCGGTTCGATCGACATCAGCACGCCGAACACGGCCTCGGGCAGGCGCCGCAGCGCCTCCATCTCGAGCGTGTAGGGGATCACCGAGGACAGCACCGACACCGCCAGGGCGGTGGCCAGGAGGCCCGGCGCGAGCAGGTCGGCGCCGCCCTCGGCCACGCCAACCGGCAGCAGCGCCACGGCGCCGACCACCATCGCCAGCGCCAGGCCTTCGGCCCCGGAAAAGACCTCGCCCACGCGGGCGGTGAGCAGGATGTAGGCCGCCCAGAATGCACCCGCGAGCAGGGCCAGGCCCACGCCGACCGGGTCGAGGTCCGAGGTGCCGAAGTCCGACAGCAGCAGGATCCCCACGGCTGCGAGAGCCACCCACACCAGGTCGAGCGCGCGCCGCGAGCCCCAGACGGCGACCCCGAGCGGCCCGACGAACTCGAAGGTGACCGCCACTCCGAGCGGGATGCGGTCGAGCGAGGAGTAGAAGGCCAGGTTCATCCCGGCCACCACCAGTCCGAACCAGAACACGAGCCACAGCTCGCGGCGACTGCGGCCCTTCAGCCGTGGGCGCCAGATCAGCACGAGCAGTATCGCCGCCAGGGCCAGGCGCAGGAACGTGGTGCCGCCCGCCCCCACCTCGTCGAACAGCGACTTGGCCAGCGCCGCTCCGAACTGAACCGAGCCCACGCCGGCCATCACCAACACGGTCGGGGGCACACGGCGGGCGGCGGGCATCCCGGCCCACGCTATCCGCGGGGATAATCACGGACGTGGCCGTGACCGAACCCCACACCGAGCGCGCGCCTCGACTCCGCACCTACGAGGAGCTGGAGTCGATCTTCGCCGGGATCGACGCGCCCTTCGCTCTCGTGGACCTCGACGCCCTCTGGGCCAACGCCCGCGAGCTCCTGGGCCGGGCACGGGGCACGCCGATCCGCGTGGCCAGCAAGTCGGTGCGCTGCCGGGCGCTGCTGGAGGACATCCTCGCGCGCGACCCGGGCTTCAACGGACTGATGACGTTCACCCTGCGCGAGAGCCTGTGGCTGCACGAGCACGGCTTCCACGACCTGCTGCTGGCCTACCCCACCGCCGATCGCTCGGCGCTCGCCCGGCTGGCTCGGCTCGACAGCGAGCACGCCCCGATCGTGATGGTGGACTCGCTCGGGCAGCTCGACTTGATCGAAGCGGCCGCGACGGGCGCGCCCGGGCCGATACGTGTCTGTCTCGATCTCGACCTGGCCTGGTGGCCGCTGGGTGGCAGGCTCAAGGTCGGCGCCAAGCGCTCGCCCGTGCGCACGCCCGCCCAGGCGCAGGCGCTGGTCCGGGAGATCGCCGCCCGGCCCCTGTTCGAGCTCAGCGCGCTGATGGGTTATGAGGCTCACATCGCCGGCGTGGGCGACCGGCCGCTCGGCAAGCGGCTGCAGGAACCGCTCATCCGGCTGATGAAGCGCCGCTCCGCAGCGGAGATCGCCGAGCGGCGAGCGGCTGTGGTGGCCGCGGTACGAGAGGTGGCCGACGTGCCCATCGTCAACGGCGGCGGCACGGGCAGCGTGCATTCGACCGTGCGCGAGCCGGTGATCACCGAGGTCACCGCCGGATCGGGCTTCTACGCGCCCACCCTCTTCGACCGCTACTCGGCCTTCAGCCTCACCCCGGCGGCGATGTTCGCCCTACCGGTGGTGCGCCGCCCGAGCGGAGGGGTGGCCACGCTCCTGGGCGGCGGCTACCTGGCCTCGGGGGCCGCCGGCGCCGATCGCCTTCCGCAGCCGCACCTGCCGGCCGGTCTGCGCCTGGATGCAACAGAGGGTGCAGGCGAGGTTCAGACCCCTGTGATCGGAGCGGCCGCCGCTAGCCTGCGCGTGGGCGCCAGCGTCTATCTGCGCCATGCCAAAGCCGGTGAGCTGTGCGAGCGATTCAACAGCCTCCATCTCTTGAGCGGCGGCGAAATCGCCGACGAGGTGCCCACCTACCGCGGCGAGGGTCGCTGCGAGCTCTGAGCGGCTTCCCGCAACACGGGCTCCCGCGCCGTGTTGGGGCTCTCGTGTGCCGGAAACTCACGCTGGTCGTCATGACGGTGTTCGCGGCGGCGGCCTTCGCAGCGCCGGCGGCTTTCGCCCAGCCGAACGTGATCGTGGTCATGACCGATGACCAGACCGCCGCCAGCGTGCCCACCATGCCGCAGCTGAACGGCCTGCTCGGCGGCCAGGGCACCCGCTTCGACCAGGCCTTCGCGAGCTTCCCGCTCTGCTGCCCGGCCCGGGCCACCAACCTCACCGGTCAGTACGCACACAACCACGGAGTGCTCTCGAACGGCGGTCCGTTCGGGGGCTTCAAGGCCCTCGACAGCACCAACACCATGCCCGTCTGGCTTCAGAGAGCGGGCTACCGGACGATGCACGTGGGTCGCTACCTCAACGGCTACGACTACCGCGACGGCATCCCGGCCGGCTACACCGACTGGTACGGCAGCCCGCACTCGAGCGCCTTCAACTACTCGAGCTGGAAGGTCAACGAGAACGGCGTGCTGCGCTCCTACCCCACGCCGGAGCGCCCCGGCGAATACCAGACCGATCAGTCCACCCGGCGGGCCGTCGGCCTGATCGAGGACGCCGCCCCCTCCTCGCGCCCGTTCTACATGTCGCTCTGGTACGTGGCTCCCCACCGGGGCCGGCCGGTCGACCCCGACGATCCGCCGAGGCCCCAGACGCCGTCCCCCGCTCCGCGTCACCGCGACGCCTTCGCCGGCGCCTCGATGCCGCGGCTGCCCAGCTTCAACGAGCGCAACATGTACGACAAGCCACAGGTGGTGGCCGACCGCCGCCGCTTCACCCCGGAGGGCGTGGCGGGCATCGAGGAGAACTGGCGCCAGGAGCTCGAGAGCCTCATCGCGGTGGACGAGGGCGTGGCCAAGATCGTGGACGCCCTGCAGCGTACGGGAGAGCTCGAGAACACGCTGATCGTCTACATGTCCGACAACGGGTTCATGCACGGCGAGCACCGCGCACTGGCCGAGAAGGTGCTGCCCTACGAGGAGTCGATCCGGATCCCGCTGCTCATGCGCGGACCCGGCATTCCCCGCGGGCGGGTGGACCGGCGGCTGGTGGGCAACCTGGACGTGCCCGCGACCATCCTCGACGCCGCCGGGGTGGCTCCCGGGCGGGTGCTCGACGGGCGCTCGCTGCTCGACCTGGTGGCCGACCCGGGCGCTGAATGGGGCCGGGACATCCTCATCGAGAACGGCAACGGCGCCAACGGCGTGCCGGCCTACCACGGCATCCGCAACTACCGCTTCCTCTACGTGGAGCACCGGACCACCGGCGAGTACGAGCTCTACGACCTGCTCAACGATCCCTTCCAGCTCAAGAGTCAGGACGGTCAGGACGCCTACCGGCGCGTCCAGCGCGAGCTGAAGCAGCGGCTGCGGGTGCTTGACCGCTGTAGCGGCACCACATGCTCCCCTCCCCCGGGCCTGCGGCTGTACGTGCGTTCCAGGGGCCGGCCGGTGGGCAGCTGCGTGCGCACCGGTCTGCGGGTGAAGGTCGGTGGCTCCGAGCGCGAGAACGTGCTCAGCGCGGACTTCATCGTCGGCCGCAGGCGTGTGGGCCGGGTGCTCGAAGCGCCCGCGGTCAAGGACATCCCGCGCGCCCGGCTGCGCAGCAGCGGATCCTTCCGCCTGCGCGTCAGGGCCGAGACGGCGGATGGCCGGCGGCTGACCCTCGATCGCAGGCTGCGGGTCTGCTCGTGACCATGCGTGCCGCGCTCGCCGCGGTGCTGATGCTGGTGTGTTGCACCGGCGTTGCCTCGGCTCAGCCGGACCGCGAGCGCCCGCCGAAGCGCCCGAACATCGTGATGGTGATGACCGACGACCAGACGCTCGAGTCGATGCGGGTGATGTCGGGCGTGCGCCGGACGCTGGGCGAGCGGGGCACGACCTTCGAGCGCTCCTTCGTGTCCAACCCGCTCTGCTGCCCGTCGCGCTCGACTCTGTTCACCGGCCAGTACTCCCACAACCACGGCGTGCTCGGCAACCAGCCTCCGGACGGCGGCTACGGGCGCCTCAACAAGACCGAGTGGCTGCCCGTCTGGCTGCAGCGGGCGGGCTACCGCACCGTGCACATCGGCAAGTTCCTCAACCGCTACGGGGTGGACTCGCCCCCGACCGAGGTGCCACCGGGCTGGAGCGAGTGGTACGCCTCGGTCGACCCCTCGACCTACCAGTTCTACGGCTACACGCTGAACGAGAACGGCCTGCTGAACACCTACGGCCTGGACCGAAACCCGCTCTTCTACTCCACCGACTACTACACCGAGCGGGCGGTCTCCGTCATCCAGCGCATGGGCGAGACACGCACGCCCTTCTTCCTCTCCGTGGCCTTCCTCGGGCCGCACAGCGGCGGTCCGAGGGACGCCGACGATCCCCCCGGCCAGCCCACCCCGTCGCCGGCACCGCGCCACCTCAACCGCTTCGCCGCCGAGCCGGTGCCGCCGAATCCCTCCTTCAACGAGTCCGACGTCTCGGACAAGCCGACCTTCATCCAGGCCCGGCCGCCGATCAACCAGCGGCGTGCGCTGGGCATCGAGGAGAACTACCGCCAGCGGCTCGAGTCGCTGCTGTCCATCGACGAGGGCGTGGTTCGCATGGTGGAAACGCTGCGAGCCGAGGGCGAGCTCGACAACACGCTGATCGTGTTCACCAGCGACAACGGCTTCTTCCACGGAGAGCACCGCGTACCCAACGGCAAGGTGCTCGTCTACGAGCCATCGATCCGGGTGCCGCTCCTGATGCGCGGCCCCGGGGTGCCCGAGGGAGCGCGCCGCCGCCAGCTGGTCACCAACGCCGACCTGGCGCCCACCATCCTGGACGCGGCGCGGGCCGACGCCACCCTGCCCCAGGACGGCCGCTCGCTGTTCAGGCTGATGGAGGATCGCGGCCTCGAGTGGGGCCGCGACCTGCTGATCGAGGGCGCGCCGGGTGTCAATCAGCCGGCCTACGACGCGCTGCGCACCTACCGCTACGTGTACGCGCAGTACGCCAACGGCGAGCGCGAGCTGTACGACCTCGAGCGCGACCCGAGCCAGCTCACGAGCCTCCACGCCGATCCGGCCTACGCGGAGGTGCAGGCCGAGCTGGCCGAGCGTCTCGGGCTGCTGTCGGTGTGCCGTGGGCGCGGCTGCCGCGCCAAGCCGGAGGCGCGGGTGGCGGTGCGCGACTGCCGGGCGCGGGTGCGCGGCTCGGGAATCGACAAGGTCCTCTTCCGCAGCGCCCGGGTGCGGCGGGCGGACGCAGCCCGGCCGTTCGGCTCACGCGTTGGCGGGCGTAGCCTGCGCGCTCGCGTTCAGACCGACGACGGCCGCGTGGTCACGCTCGACCGGCGGCTGCCGCGGGCCTGTCGCTGAGCAAAGCCTCGGCGCCGCTGCCCACCGGCCCGAGCACGCGGCGCATGTAGTCGTTCTCGAAGCGGCCCTCCGGATCCAGGCGCTCCCGCACCGCCGCGAACCGCTCCCACTCGGGATAGCGGGGGGCGAGCGTGGCCGCGGTCTGGTAGTGGCGCTTGCCCCAGTGCGGCCGCCCGCCGTACTCGTCCATGATCGCCTCGACGCCGCGGAAGTAGGTCTCGTACTCCATTCCCAGGTACTGGTGCACGGCGATGTAGGCGGTGGGGCGACCGTGCGCGGTGGACAGGAAAGCGTCGTCGGGGGCCACCACGCGCAGCTCGATGGGGAAGCCGACCGGCAGCCGGCGGCGCTCGATCAGGGCCAGCACACGCTCGACCGCCTCGGCGGCGTGCTCGCGCGGGATCCCGTACTCCATCTCCGTGAACCGGACCAGGCGGACGTTGGCGAACACGCGGTTGCTCGCGTCGAGGTGCTCGGCGCCCCCGAGCACCGAGGCGATGCCGCGGTTGAGCGACGGGATCAGCGCCGGGGCTCGCCGTCCGAGCCGGCAGGCCACGCCGAGTGCCGCGTTCTCCAGCAGCACGTCACGGACGAAGGCCTTGGCGCGGCCCGGCGGCTCGGGCGCCCGGTCCGTGCGCTGAGAGCTGAGGGTGAGCGCCCTGCGCGTGTAGGGCATCACGAAGGCCTCGAAGTGATCGTGGGCGTCCACGTGCCGGTCGAGTCCGGCCAGCACGTCGTCGAGCGGCCGTGGCGCGTCCACCCGGTGGATGGTGAAGGCGGGAACACAGCGCAGCGTCACCGCCGTGATCGCGCCCAGGGCGCCCAGGCTGACCTGGGCCGCCCGCAGCTCGTCGCCCTCGCTGATCTCGCGCAGCTCGCCCGACCCGTCCACCAGTCGCACGGCGGCGACCCGCGACGAGAGGTTGCCGAAGCGTCCGCCGGTGCCGTGCGTGGCGGTGGAGATCGCGCCGGCGAGCGTCTGCGGGTCCACGTCGCCCTGGTTCTCCATGGCCAGGCCCCGGGCCCGCAGTTCCTCGCCGAGTGTGCGCAGGGAGATGCCCGCCTCCACGGTCACCTCGCGGCCGTCCACCGCGAGCACACGGTCCATCCGGCTGAGGTCGACCATCACGCCGTCGGTGCAGGCGATGTCCGTGAACGAGTGCCCCGAGCCGGCGACCTTCACCCGCGGGGATCCGGCCACGATCCGGGCGAGCTCTTCCTCCGACGCCGGACGCTCGATGCGGGCCGGCGCGCAGCGCTGCTGGCGCGCCCAGTTCGTCCAGGTGGTCAAGCGGCTTACGAGGCCGCGGACTCCGCGACCGCCTGTCCGGCCTCTTCCACGCGGTCGGGGTCAGGTGTCCAGTGCGCCTCCGGATCGATCGGCGTGTCGCGCAGGTAGGCCTCGGCGTCGAGCGCGGCCATGCAGCCGGTGCCGGCGGCCGTGACGGCCTGGCGGTAGACACGGTCGGTCAGGTCCCCAGCGGCGAACACCCCGGCGAGCTTGGTCTTGGTCGAGCGGCCCTCCACGAGCACGTAGCCCTCGTCGTCCACGGGCAGCTGGTCGGCCACCAGGTGGGAGTTGGGCTTGTGGCCGATGGCCACGAAGGCCCCGGTCACCATGAGCTCCTTGTGCGAGCCGTCCTCGGTGTTCTCGAGCACTGCCTTCGCGAGCGAGCCGTTCTCTCCGGGCTCGAAGCGCTCCACCACGTAGGGAGTGATCAGCTCGATGTTGTCCATGGCCTTCGCCCGGTCGAGCATGATCGCCGAGGCGCGGAACTCGTCGCGGCGGTGCACGATGCCCACCTTTCCGGCGAACTTGGCCAGGAAGGTCGCGTCCTCCATCGCGGTGTCGCCCCCGCCGATCACGAGCGTCTCGTGGTCGCGGAAGAAGGCGGCGTCACAGGTGGCGCAATAGGAGACGCCGCGCGCCGCGAGCTCATCCTCGCCCGGCACACCGAGCTTCTTCGGCTCCGCGCCCATCGCGAGGATGACCGCGCGCGTCTTTATCTCCTTGCCCGCCACGGTGACGGTGTGAGGAGACCCGTCTTCCGAGAGTTCGATGGCGGTGGCGTCGTCGGTGATGAAGCGCGTGCCGAAGCGCTCGGCCTGGTCGCGCAGGTCCTGCATCATCTGGGGGCCCATCACGCCCTCGGGATAGCCGGGGTAGTTCTCCACGTCGGTGGTCTGCTGGAGCAGCCCGCCCCAGGCGAAGCCCTCGATCACGAGCGGATCGAGGTCGGCGCGCGACGTGTACAGCGCGGCGGTGTAGCCGGCGGGGCCACTGCCCACGATCACGACGTTCTCGGTATCCCTGACCTCGGTATCCATGTGTTCCCCCATTACTTTACTTTCTGAAGTGTAGCGGAGGCCGCCCGGGCATCGTCACGCTCGCGCTCCCACCTGGTCACGGTACCGCGCAGTTGGACGAAGGCGACAATCCCGGGCGGGATGGGCAGCCAGAAGGCGATCACGCGGTAGGTGAGCACCGCGGGAAAGACGATCGACTCGTCCACCCCGAAGAGCGTGAAGGCGCCGATCATCCCGGCGTCCACCGCCCCGACGCCGCCCGCGGGCGAGGGGATCAGGTTGGCCGCCATCCCCACGAAGAAGCCCTGCACGAGCACGGCGAAGGGCACGTCGCCGCCGAAGGCCTCGAAGCTGGCCCACAGCACGCCGATGTTGGCGGCCCAGAAGCCCACCGCACCGAGCACCGCGAGCGCCCCTCGCTGCGGGTGGCGCACGTAGGCGATCGCGGTGCGCACCCCGCTGGCCAGAGTGGCCGGGCCCTTGGCCAGCCGCTGGAGGTACCGGACGCGCCGGTAGCCGCCGGCGAAGCCCTGGATGCGGCGCTCGAAGTCCTGGGGAATCAGCGCGATCAGGCCGAACACGAGCATCAGCGCCGCGGCCACGGCGGCCGGCACCACGGTGCCGCCGAACGGCGCGTTGCCGGGAAGGACGTGGGTGCGCAGCAGGATCCCGAAGATCACGAGAGCCGAGAGGTAGACGCCGTAGGTGAGCGTGAGGAAGGCCACCATCCGGCAGGCCGAGCGCCGGCGCGGCATCCCGGCCTTGCGCAGCGCCCAGTAGGTGAGCACGATGCCGCCGGCGCCGGCGGCCGAGAAGATGCGCGTGGCCGCAAGGCCGGCCATCGTGATCAGATACGACGCCCGCAGGTCCAGACGGCGGTGGATCTCGTCGTCGCGGGTGCCGCCCAGCACGCCCCGGAACAGCGCGACGTAGGCCCCGAAGGCGAGGACGTTGAAGCCGACGGCGATCACGAGCCAGTACCAGACGGCGTTGTCGAGGTTGTCCACCGCCTCGTCGGCGCCCACGATCTTCGGGAACAGCACGTAGATCGCGACCACGATCAGGACGATCAGCAGCAGTCCCGTGACGATCTTGCGACGGTCCTGCAGCAGCGACTGGAGACTGCCGACGTCCTCGTCCTCGTCGTCCTCGTCACCGGCCTCGCGGTCGAAGTCCGGCCCCTCGTCGGGCAGGAAGTCCTCGCGCGCGATCCGCCGGTGGTCGGTCTTCATCAGCTCGCCCGCGGCTCCAGCCGTTGAACCAGCCGCGCGATCCTCATGATGGCCGGCTCGGCGTGCGGCGCCACGCGCCAGATCCCCTCGGCCAGGGCCAGCCCGGCGAGCAGGTCCATCACGTAGTGCTCGCCGAGGTAGACGAGGCCGAAGCCGAGGGTCAGCGAGTAGGCCCAGCCGAGTGCGGCGTGACCGGGTCCTACCTGGGACAGCAAACGCGTAGCCATGACTGACGTACCGAAGTGGAGGGAGGGCATGGCGGCAAAGGGGTTGCCCTGAAGAGAACTGTAGAGCGGGTTCCAGAGACGTCGCCAGAAGCGCTCGCCCGCCTCGGCCATGATTCGCCGCACCGGGGCCATGTTGCCGTTCTCGCCCGCCCACCAGGGCGGCGCCGTGGGCACGGTCCAGTAGACGACGCAGCCCAGGTCGAAGCAGGCGGCCATCATGACCGCCGAGCGAGGGTAGGTGTCGCGGTGCCTGATCAGGAGGTAGGCCAGCGTGCTCTGCGGTACGAGGAACCAGACCCAGTGCACCGCCGACAGGCCGTAGTCGAGAGCTCGCACCCGGCCGGGGCGGCCGAGCGCACGTTGCAGGCGGATCGTGGGCGGGGTGCCGAGGCCGACGGCCGTGTCGAAGCGGATCGGGTAGACGACCTTCAGCCGGCGCAGGAGCGCGTCCGGGTCGTCGTCGGGCATGTCGAAGTGCGCGAAGTACGCCCACATCTGGAGGGCGTAGATGGATGCGTCGCGCAAGGGGGTGCGGGGCGCGGCCAGCGCGAGCGCCACCGGGGCCGGCCACGACAGCGCCGACACCACAGGGGCCCGGAGCCTCAGGCGGTGCCGGACCAGCGGCGTGGCGACGCCGACCACCACCACACCCCACGCGATCGTTCGCAGGGCGCGAGTGCTTCTCAAGCGGCTGAGGATAACCCGAACCCAAGCAAGGGACCGTGCACGGTCAAGGAACCCCATGAGGAGGCGCGAACTGCCTGCGATATGACCTTCTCGCGTCCGCTGCTCGTCCCGCTCGTCCTCTTCGCGCTGCTCGTGCCCGCCGGCACAGCGCTGTCCGCGCCGGCTGAGTCCGGCGTCGCCGCCGGCAGCGGCGGCGCGCCCGCCGGACCGCCCGTGCAGTCGCGCGGCGGCGGCAGCGTGGCTCCCGCCACGACCGAGGCGGGTGACTCCGGGGAGGTAGGCGCGCGCGGGCGCGCGTCGCAGGAGGAGGAGCCCACCGCCCCGGGTGGCGGCGAGCAGGATCCCGGTGGCGACGAGGGCACAGGCCAGGGTGGCGAGGAGCAGCCCGCAGATCCGGACGAGCCGGTGGAGGAGCCGTCGGACGACGGCGCCACCGCTCCCGCCGGCGACACCCCCGACGGCGGCGGCGAGGCAGCGGCCACCGACTCGGGCTACGCCTTCCTGCCGTCCACCGGCCTCGAGGTGGCGACGCTCGCGGTGATCGGTCTCGGCCTGCTGATGCTCGGGGGCGCGCTGTTTCCCCGGCGGCGCGTGGCCGCCGGCAGCCGCCGCTAGACCTTCGCCTCTTCAGTCGTCTCGCCGTCCACGCCCAGCGGCGACGACGGCGGCACGGACGGCGCGGCAGGATCCTCGATCGGGCCTGGCATGAGCTCCTCCGGCGGGGGAATCTCGATGCCGAGCACCTTCATGCGCCGCTTGAGCGTGCGGTAGGCGTACCCGTAGATCTGGCGCGAGGTGTACCCGTAGGACACGTAGTCGCTGACGTCCTCCACGTAGGGCGGCGCGAACACGTGGGCCGCGCGCGGCACCAGGTCCAGCACGACCCGCTCCACGGTGGCACGGTGACGGGGATCGTCGTCGATGGCGTCGCGCAGGAAGCGCACACCGAAGGCCACGTGGCGATGCTCGTCGCGCTCGACCAGGCCGAAGCCCTCGCAGAAACCCGGGTACATGCCGTGGTCGACGAAGTAGTCGCGGATCAGGGTCTGGCCGGTGACGGCGAGAAAACCCTCCACCACCATGTGGTAGATCGCGATGCCCTCCACGAACAGGTCGAGGTCGTTCGGCCTGGCCTGGATGCGCTCGGCGACGTCCCTCAGGCCGTCATTGAACACGTCGCGCCACGGCTCCAGCAGCACCTGCTCGACCTCACGCATGCGACCGCGCAGATCCTCGGAGGACAGGCACATGACCTCGGCGCCGAAGCGGTCGAAGAAGGCAGCGTGGCGCGCCTCGTCCACGAGCTGGGTGGCGAGGAACAGCTCGATCTCGCCGGTCGGCGCGGCCAGCAGGAACGGCGCCAGGTCGGCGGTCACGCGCTCCTCGCCGACGTAGAAGGACCCGAGGCTCCACAGCGTGCCCTCCTGGGCCTCGCGCGGCGACACGACCCAGTGCTCGCGGTCGGTGCTGAAGTCGAGCTCGCTGGCCCGCCAGTTCTGACGTTCCCAGAGGGCGTAGAGCTGCCGGTAGTCGAGCAGTCCGTGACCGTTCTTGGCCGCCGGGCCGCCGTCGTGACCGGGATCGCCCTGAGCCGGCTGCGCCCCGTTCGCCGCGTACATGCTCGCGCGGCGCTGCTGCACGTCGCGCTGGCGCGCCTCGCGCTCGATCTCCTCATCGTCCTGACCCTGCGAGCGCGCGATCCAGCGTCCCACGAGGGTCAGCTCGTGGAGCTCGCCCTCGATCGTGGTCAGCTGCCGCTGCATCGCCTCGGAGGGGGACACCTGCCCGGCAGCGATCTGCTGGTACGAGTCGAGCGAGACGGTGGCCGTGCCGGCCACGTCGTGGTCGGACGGCGGTTCGGTCGTGACCTCGAGCGGGCGCCCATCTCGGGCACGGAGGTACCACTCCCCGCCTCCGTCACCCGTGACCAGATGGCGCACAGTGAAGTCGTGACCCTTCGTCCAGGCGGGGTCCACGAGATAGGGAAGCGACCGGTAGAGCACGTCCGGCTCGAGCTCGGACCCGGAGCCGGCGGCGTCGGACATCGAGAGCTCCGCGCCGGCCATGTGGCGCAGCCGCAGCGCCCGGCGGCGCTTGCCTCGGATCCGCACCCGGCCCGACAGCATCAGCCGAAGCGGCCGGGCCGCTCCGGTCACCATCTCCACCAGCGTGGCGGGCTCGGTCCAGAGGTTGAACTCCGGCTCGCCCTTCCCATCGGCGGCGGCCGAGTCCAGCTCCTCGACGGTGGCCTTCCCGCCGGAGACCGATACCCGGCGTTGTCCGACGTTGTGGACGTCGAGCACCCAGTCGAGCTCTCCCGGTATCCGCGACGCCGCCGCCGGAAGGGCCATCAGAACCAGGCGGGCGGCGAGCTCCGGGTCGCCCGCGGCAACCCGGCGGAGGGCGTCCTGCGAGTCGGTCATCAGCCCGACCTCTCCATGATCCGCACCTCGACGTTGGCCCGCTCCGCGAAGGTACGCGCGTCCTCTTCGCCGCCGATGTGCTCGCCCCAGTGCATCGGCACGGCCAGGCGCGGCTGGATGCGCCGGGCCGCCTCGGCCGCCTCTTGAGCGGTCATCACGTAGACCCCGCTGACCGGGAGAAGGGCCACGTCCACGCCCGTCACGCTGTCCATCTCGGGGATGACGTCGGTGTCGCCGGAATGGTAAAGACGCTCCCCGCGCACATTGACCTCGAAACCCACCCATCCCGCATCGCGCGGATGGAACGGTCTGCCCTCGGCGTCGCGCTTGGACGTGTTGTAGGCGGCCACGGCCGCCACGTGCACACCGCGCACGATCTCCTCGTCGAGCACCTCGCCCGGCGCGATCGAATGGACCTGCCCAGTCACGCGCTCCGCCACCGCCGCCGGACCGACGAGCCAGGTCTCGCGCTTGCGCAGGCGCTCGACGTCCTGGGGCGAGAAGTGGTCGTAGTGGCCGTGGGTGATCAGGATGAGGTCCGCGGGTGGTGCTCCCTCGGGCACCCGGTACGGGTCTATGTAGACGACCGACCGGCCGACGCGGATGCGAAACGCCGAGTGTCCGAGCCATTCGAGTGAGTCGAGGAGCACCTTTGCACAGGTTGGCAGGCCGAGGCTCCACGTGAAGCCGCCAAGTTGCCCCGCGGGCTCGCCCGCACGCCGAGCGTTATCCCGGCCACGACGACGACCACCGCGGCCAGCCGGGCGGGCGAGAGCTCGGCCACCCCCAGGAGCGCCGCGCAGCCCAGTGCGCTCACCGGCAGGACACCCGAGAACAGCCCGGCGCGCTCCACCCCGAGCAGCCCGACGGCGGAGTACCAGCACACGAACCCTCCGGTGGTGACCGCCGCGCCCAGGTAGGCGATGGCGGCGAGCTCGGTGGTGGTGGGCGCCACGAGCCCCGGGCCTCCTTCGATCAAGCTCCACACCGCCAGCAGGGGGAGCGCGAACAGGCAGGCGTAGGCCGACACGGCCAGCGGACCCAGCCGGGCCAGGTGCGGAGACGCCAGCAGCGAGAAGCATGCCTCGCAGGCCAGCGCGCCGAGCGCGAGCCCCAGGCCGAGCATCGTGATGCCGCCGTCCGCCCACTGCACGCCGGCGGCCCCGATGGAGACCACCAGCCCGGCCAGTAGCACGCGCCCACTCAGCGGGCGGCGCTCGAGCAGCGGCGCCGCCACGGCCAGCACCACCGGCACGCAGCCGATGATCACGCCGACGGTGGCGGGATCGGTCTCGCGCACCCCCTCGATAACGAACAGGTTGAAGGCCACCAGGCCGGTGGCCGCCAGACCCGCCAGGCCGACGGCTTCCCTGCGGGTCAGGCGCGGTAGCCGCCCGCGCGCGAGCGCGAGGAGGATCGCCGCGGCGATCAGGTAGCGCAGGAACTGGCCGTCGGGCAGCGGGTAGCCCTCGAGCACGTCCGAGGCCGCCACGAGCGAGCCCACCAGGGCCAGCGCCAGCGTGGCCAGCAGCCCTCCGCGCAGGGTCGGGCTCACGAGCCGCGCCGGCTTCCGGTGAGCGCCACCGCCGCCAATGCCAGGTACACGCCGCCCGTGGCCCAGCGCCGGCGCCGCTCCAGCACGGCGCTGCCGCGCACCCAGGCTCCGAGGGAGCCGGCGGCCAGGGCATAGAGCAGATCCACGGCCAACCCGATCGCCATCAGCAGGAGGCCGAGGGTCAGCACCTGGAGCCAGGCCCGGCCGGCGTCCGGGTCGACGAACTGGGGCAGGAAGGCGAGAAAGAAGAGCGCGACCTTCGGGTTCAGCAGGTTGACCACGAAGCCCTCGGCGTACACGCGCCGCGGCGGGACCTCCGGGCGGGCCTCGTCACCCGCGCCCGCGTTGCGCGCGAGCAACGTCCGCACGCCGAGGTAGAGCAGGTATGCGGCTCCCGCGTACTTGACGATGTTGAAGGCGGCGGAGGAGGAGGCCAGGGCGGCGGACAGGCCCACGGCGGCGGCCGCGACGTGCACGAGCGTGGCCGTCTCCACCCCGAAGGCTGAGGCCACGCCCGCGCCGCGACCCTGATCGATGCTGCGAGTGACGATGTAGATCAGGTTCGGGCCGGGCACGGCCACGAGCACCAGGGCGCTGACGGCAAACAGGGCGAGGGTGGCGGGCTCGGGCATTCTCCGGCCAGCGTATGATCGAAGTGGTCCGTCTGGAAGTACCAGTCGAACCGCCCTACCGTGTACCAGTTCTCGTGACCCAGCTCGATCTGCTCTTGACCGTTAACCGCAGCCTTCCCTCCCTGCGGGCGCAGATCGAGGAGCAGCTGCGCGACGCCGTGCGGGCCGGCCGGCTTTCGCCCGGCAGTACCCTGCCCTCCACGCGCGGGCTGGCCGACGAGCTGTCGGTCTCGCGCGGCGTGGTGGTCGAGGCCTACTCCCAGCTGGTGGCCGAGGGCTATCTCGTGGCTCGCCAGGGCGGTCCGACGCGCGTGGCCAGGGCGGCCGCGGCGGCCACCGCTCCGGGAGCTTCGCCGCCGGCGGCCGGTCGCGCGCCGCGCTACGACTTTCGCCCGGGGGCGCCGGACGTCTCCCTGTTCCCGCGCGCCGCGTGGCTGGCGTCGCTGCGTCGCGCGCTGCGCGACGCGCCCGACGCGCGCTTCGACTACGGCGATCCCCGCGGAGCGCCCGAGCTGCGCGCGGCGCTGGTGGGCTACCTGGGGCGGGTTCGCGGGGTGGCCTGCGACTCGGAGCGGGTGATCGTGACCTCGGGCATGGCCCAGGGGATGGCGCTGTTCGGCCGGGTGATGGCCGCGCGAGGTGCCACGGAGATCGCGGTCGAGGATCCGTCGAGCGCGCCCGGACGCCGCCAGCTCGCCTCCACCGGCCTCGAGCCGGTACCGCTGGGGGTGGACGGCGACGGCCTGCGGATCGAGCTGCTGGACGCGGCCCTCGCGGGCGCCGGCCCGAAGGTCGTGCAGGTCACGCCGGCGCATCAGTTTCCGATGGGCGTGGTGCTCTCGCCGGCGCGGCGCGCCGCGCTGCTCGACTGGGCCGGCCGCTGCGGTGGCCTCGTGCTGGAGGACGACTACGACGCGGAGTACCGCTACGACCGCCAGCCGGTCGGCGCCCTGCAGGGTCTGGCGCCCGAGTGCGTGACCTACGCCGGCTCGGTCTCGAAGACGCTGGCGCCCGGCCTTCGGCTCGGCTGGATGGTCGCTCCCGAGCAGCTCGCCGCGGATCTGGTGGCGGCGAAGGAGCGCGACGACCTCGGCACCCCGGTGGTCGAGCAGCTCGCCCTCGCCGACTTCCTCGACCGAGGCGAGCTCGACCGCCACCTGCGTCGCACCCGCGCGGTCTACCGCGGCCGCCGCGACGCGCTGGTGGCGGCGCTCGCTCGTCACCTGCCCGAAGCGAAGCCCACCGGGGTCGCCGCCGGACTGCATCTGGTGGTCGAGCTGCCGGCGGGCACGAACGAGACGGCCCTGCTGGTCAGCGCCCGCGCGCGCGACGTTGGCCTGGCCGGGCTGTCCGAGCACGCCGTGGCGCCGGCGCCCCCGGCGCTGCTGCTGGGCTACGGCCGTATCGCCGAGCCGGCCATCGAGGCGGGTGTGTGCGCGCTCCGAGATAGCCTGCGGCCATGAGCTACGAGACCGTGATCTGGGAGCTGTCGGATGGCGTCGGGCGCATCACCCTCAACCGCCCGGACTCCCTCAACGCCTGGACCGAGGAGTTCGGCCGAGAGCTGAAGCAGGTGGTCACCGCAGACGCCACCGACCCCGCTGTGCGAGCGGTGCTGGTGACCGGGGCGGGGCGGGGGTTCTCCTCCGGCGCCGATCTCAAGGCGGGCTTCGATCCCCACCCCGAGGACGGGATGCCCGACCTTCGCAAGGAGCTGCACGACGTCTACCACCCGATCATCGCGGGGGTGCGCCTGCTCGAGAAGCCGGTGATCGCCGCGGTCAACGGGCCGGCGGTGGGCATCGGCGCCTCGCTCGCCCTGGCGTGCGACCTGGTGCTGGCCGCCGAGTCGGCCTTCTTCGGCCTCGCCTTCGTGAACATCGGGCTCATGCCCGACGGGGGGTCGACGCTGTTCGTGCCGGCGGCCGTGGGCAAGGCCCGCGCGTTCCAGATGGCGCTCCTGGGCGAGCGGGTGCCCGCCGCGCAGGCCCTCGACTGGGGCCTGGTCAACCATGTGCATCCGGACGCCGAGCTGCTCCCCGAGGCCGAGGCCTTGGTGGAGCGCATGGCCAAGGGACCGACTCGCTCCTACGCCGGCTCCAAGCGCGCGCTCAACCGGATGCTCTATCCCGACCTCGAGGGCCAGCTCGATCTCGAGGCCGACCTGCAGCACGCTCTCGCTCGCACCCGCGACTTCCAGGAGGGCGTGGCCGCCTTCGTGGAGAAGCGCGAGCCGGCCTTCCAGGGGGCCTGAGCGCGCCCCGGCGCCACTCCCTAGTGGCGAACCGCCCAATTTCGGGGCATACGGCACGAAGTGGAGCCCTCGTCCGGGCCGCGGATATGATCACCCGCGCCTTGCTCGGGCGCCGTTCTCACCTTGGTCTGACCGCCACGCTCGCCGTGGTCTTCCTGGCGATGCTCGTGTTCGCGCCGGGCGCCCTGGCGGACGCCTTCACGCCGGAGTCGGGCGGCTCTCAGAACGCCGACGACATCGACACGCTCTACAAGATCACGCTCTACATCGGGATCGTGATCTTCCTGGGCGTCGAGGGGACGCTGCTCTATTCGCTGGTCAAGTACCGGGCGCGCCGCGGCGGGCCCGAGCCGGAGCAGATCCACGGCAACACGCCGCTCGAGATCGGCTGGACGATCGGGGCCGCGGTCATTCTCGTAGTGCTCACGGTGGTCACGTTCGTCTACCTGCCGGACATCGAGAACCCGCCGGCGTCGGGGCCCAACGGCCTGCGCGCCGACCGCTCGTTCTTCGCCTCGATCGACCAGCCCGCGCCGCCCCGCGACGGCGGTCCGGTCCTGCGCCTGGAGGTCAACGGCCAGCAGTACCTCTGGCGCTACGACTACGGCGGGGGCGATCGGCTCTACGCCTACTACGAGATGGTGGTGCCCACCGACACCACGGTGGTCCTCGAGGTCACGTCATCCGACGTGCAGCACTCCTGGTGGATACCCAAGCTCGGCGGCAAGGTCGACGCCGTGCCCGGACACACCAACGAGACCTGGTTCAAGATCCCGGCCGGTCGCGAGGGCACCTACTTCGGGCAGTGCGCCGAGCTGTGCGGGGCCAATCACGCGGACATGCGCGCGCAGGTACGCGCCGTGACCCCCGATGAGTTCGAGACCTGGGCCGAGCGCACGCGAGAGCAGATCTCGACTTCGACCGAGGACCTGGCCGAGCAGCGCCAGCGGCGCGAGGGGAGCGAGGACGAGTAGTGGAAGCCGGTAGCGCAACAGGCACGCGGCGGCCGGTGGCCCGCCCGGAGGTGATGCTCCACGGCATGAGCACGCCGCCGCGCGGCTGGCTCGCATGGCTCACCACCACCGATCACAAGAAGATCGGGATCCTCTACATCTTCACCGCCTTCGTCTTCATGCTGGTGGGCGGCGTGGAGGCGCTGATCATGCGCCTCCAGCTGGGCGAGGCGGAGAACACCCTCGTGTCGCCCGAGACCTACAACGGCCTCGTGACGATGCACGGGACCACGATGGTGTTCCTGTTCGTGATCCCCCTGATCGCGGGCTTCGGCAACTACCTGGTTCCACTGATGGTGGGTGCCCGGGACATGGCCTTCCCGAGGCTCAACGCCCTGTCCTACTGGCTCACGCTGTTCGGCGGAGTCGCCTTCTACTGCTCGCTGTTCTTCGAGCCGCCGCAGGCCGGCTGGACGTCGTACGCCCCGCTGTCGGATGACCTCTACTCCCCCGGAGGCGGCATCGACGCGTGGATCTTCCTGATCCACCTCACCGGACTGTCGTCGCTGGTGGGCGCGATCAACTTCGTGGCCACCATCCACAACATGCGGGCGCCCGGGATGAGCTGGGGACGCATGCCGCTGTTCGTGTGGTCGATCCTCGTGTTCAGCTACCTGCTGATCGCCGCGCTGCCCTGCATCGCCGCCGCCGTGACGATGCTGCTCACCGACCGCCACTTCGGCACCGCCTTCTTCGACCCCACGGGTGGCGGTGATCCGCTGCTGTGGCAGCACCTGTTCTGGTTCTTCGGGCACCCCGAGGTCTACATCATGGTGTTACCCGCCTTCGGGATGGTCTCGGAGATCCTGCCGGTGTTCGCCCGCAAGCCGATCTTCGGCTACAAGGCGATCGCTGCCGCCACCGTGGCCATCGCGTTCCTCGGCCTGCTGGTGTGGGCGCACCACATGTTCACCACGCCGACCGCGACCGTGGTGCTGGCCTTCTTCATGCTCTCCTCGTTCACGATCGCGGTGCCCACCGGCATCAAGATCTTCAACTGGATCGCGACGCTGTGGCGCGGCTCGATCGTGTTCAAGACACCGCTCTACTTCGCCGCAGCGCTGCCCGCTCTGTTCGTGATCGGGGGCATCTCGGGCATCCAGCTGGCGATCTTCCCGGTGGACTGGCAGCTCCACGACAGCTACTTCGTGGTGGCCCACTTCCACTACACGATCTTCGGCGGCGGCGTGTTCGGCTATTTCGCCGGGCTCTACTACTGGTTCCCGAAGATGACCGGCCGAATGCTGTCCGAGACGCTGGGCAAGTGGTCGTTCTGGCTGATGTTCATCGGCTTCAACGTGACCTTCCTGATCCAGCACTCCGCGGGCCTGTCGGGCATGCCGCGCCGCGTGTACGACTACAGCGAGCAGCTGAACGTGGAGGTCTACAACCAGATCTCGACCTTCGGCTCGTTCCTGCTCGGCGTCGGCGTGGTGGTCACGCTGGTCAACGTCATCATCAGCCTCCGTTCCGGAAAGAAGGCGGGCAACGACCCGTGGAAGGGCAACACGCTCGAGTGGTTCACCAGCTCGCCCCCGCCCGCCAACAACTTCGACGTGATCCCGCGAGTGCGCAGCGTGGAGCCGATGAAGGACATCCGCCGCGAGGTGGCGGGCGCCGCCAAGGGCGAAGAGACGTCGGCTCAGCCCCTGTCCTCGCGCGGCGTCTAGCGGTGTGAGCGCCGCCCCCTCGACCGGCTTCCGTCGGCTGGCGCTCGCCACGCTCGCGGCCACCTTCGCCCTCATCATCCTCGGCGGAATCGTCCGGGTCTCGGATTCGGGCCTCGGCTGCGGGCCGGCAGGCTCGGGCTTCAGCGGCTGGCCCTTCTGCAACGGCGACGTGGTGCCGGGCCTCGACCTCAACACCATCATCGAGTACGCCCACCGCGCGCTCGCGATGGTGGTGGGGCTGATGATCCTGTCGCTGTTCGTGCTGGCCTGGAAGCGCCATCGCGAGTATCGCCTGTCCACCGGCGTGCTGCTCGTCCTGGTGGCCGCGCAGGGCCTGCTCGGCGGCCTCACCGTCGAGGAGAACCTCGAAGAGGCCTACGTGGCCGCCCACCTCGGGCTGGCCATGCTCCTGCTCGGCATCGAGCTGTACCTGGTGCGGTCCACCCGCGGGGTGCGCTCGCAGGACGGCGGGCCGGGTCTCCGCATCCTGGCCGTCGCCGCCACGACGGCGGTGCTGTGCACGATCGTGGCCGGCGGCTACATGGCCGGCACACAGAACTACGGCCGCGCCGACTATCAGCTCGGACAGGGCGCCCACCACGCCTGCGGCAAGCAGTTCCCCACCTGCAACGACGAGTTCATGCCCTTCGGGCGAGCCGAGCTCGTGGACATCCACCTCACCCACCGGGCCTTCATGTACCTGGCCTCGATCCTCGTCATCGCTCTGGCCGTCGTGGCCCTGCGCCGGCGACTGGCCACGCGCTACGCCTGGACGCTCCTGGGCGTGCTGTTCACTCAGATCGTGGTGGGCGCGCTCAACGTCTGGCTCGACGAGTACGAGCTCCTGATCCTGCTCCACCTCGCGCTGGGCACCCTGCTGTGGGCGGCTGCTCTCGGCATGACCCTCCAGCTGTCGCCCGCGGCCGAGCCGGCCCGCCGCGGCCGGGCATCGGCGGTCACGGCATGAGCGGCACGGCCGCCTCCACCACCGCGGTCCGCTCGGGCTGGCGGGTGGTGGTCGCCGACTACTTCGACCTCTGCAAGCCGAAGGTCCAGTCGCTGCTGCTGTTCATCACGGTGACCACGATGTACGTGGCCGGCGATCCGTCGCTCTCTCTCGTGCTGCTCACCTGTCTCGGCGGAGCGCTGTCCGCCGGCGGCGCCGGTGCCATCAACCACTACCTGGACCGCGACCTCGACCGGCTCATGACACGGACGGCGGACCGCCCGGTGGCCTCCGGCCGGGTGGCGCCCGCCGCGGCGCTGTCGTTCGGCATCGCCCTGGGGGTGGCCTCGTTCGTGCTGCTGGCGGTGGCGGTCAATCCGCTGGCCGCGGCGCTTTCGCTGTCGGGGCTGCTCGGCTACGTGTTCGTCTACACGCTCTGGCTCAAGCGCTCCACGCCCCAGAACATCGTGATCGGCGGCGCGGCCGGCGCCGTGCCTCCGCTGGTGGCCTGGGCGGCCGTGACCGGCGAGCTCACCGGCACGCCGATCTACCTCTTCGCCATCGTGTTCTTCTGGACCCCGCCGCACTTCTGGGCGCTGTCGCTGCTCATGAAGGACGACTATGCGCGCGCGGGCGTGCCCATGCTCCCGGTGGTGCGCGGCGAGCGCGAGACGCGCCGCCAGATCCTGCTCTACACCATCCTGCTCTACGCCGTGAGCCAGCTCCCGTTCTGCGCAGGGGCGTTCGGCCCCGCCTACCTGGTGGCCTCGATCGGGCTCGGAGCGGTGTTCATCTACGGAGCGGTACGGCTGATGCGCAACGCCGACCGCCGCTCGGCCCTGCGCCTGTACCTGTACTCGCTCGCCTACCTGGCGGCACTGTTCGCGGCGATGGTGGTGGACGTCCGGCTGTAGGCGGCGCGCTGCGCTCCGCTCGGGCCTGCGCGCTGCCGCTGCGTGGTCATTTTGCTGGGGAAGGGGGAGCGTGTGGGCGCCGCTCCCACCGGCTCTAATCGAGGGGAAAGTTTGCCTGAATAATCGCGGTCAACTTTCCCCTCGATCAGTTACATCCCCTTCCCCAGCAGATCGTGGGCGCCTCGAGGCGCCGCGCAGCGCCCGAGCGGAACGCCGCGCGCCGAGCGCCGGTTTTTTCCCTACTCCACCGACCGCTGCCGCGCCAGCTCGCGTCCCAACGGGATCGCGCCCGTCTCGAGGCCCTGGTCGGCGCGGATGACGTGCATCACCGCGTTGATCAGCGCGAGGTGCGTGAAGGCCTGCGGGTAGTTGCCCAGATGGCGGCCTGAGCGGGCGTCGATCTCCTCGGCGTAGAGGCCCAGCGGGCTGGCGTAGCTGAGCAGCTTGCCGCACAGGTCGCGGGCCCGGTCGACCTCGCCGATCTCGACCAGCGCCGACACGAGCCAGAAGGAGCAGATCGTGAAGGTGCCCTCCTCCCCCTTCAGGCCGTCATCGGTCTCGCTCACCCGGTAGCGGAGCACCAGGCCGTCCTCGGTGAGCTCGTCGGCGATCGCGAGCACCGTGGCCCGGATGCGCTCGTCGTCGGGCGGCAGGAAGCGCGTGAGCACCATCATCAGGACGGACGCGTCCAGGGCATCGGTGTCGTAGTGCTGGGTGAACACCCCGCGCTCGTCGAGCGCGTTGTCGAACAGGTCCTGGCGGATCTCCTCGGCCGCCGACTGCCAGCGGGCGGCGAACTCGAGCTCGCCCCGTATCTCGGCCAGGCGGGCGCCGCGGTCGGCCGCCACCCAGCACATCAGCTTCGACGAGGTGAAGTGCTGGGGATCGCCGCGCACCTCCCAGATGCCGCGATCGGGCTCGCGCCACTTCTCGAGCGCGGTCTCAACCTGACGCTTGAGGATCGGCCAGATCCGCTCGGGCAGATGATCGCGGGACTTGGTGTGCAGGTAGACGGAGTCGAGCAGAGCGCCCCAGACGTCGTGCTGGTCCTGGTCGTAGGCGCCGTTGCCCACCCGCACCGGCCGCGCGTCCTCGTAGCCCGACAGATGGTCCAGCGTCGCCTCGGTCAGCTGAGCCTCGCCTCCGATGCCGTACATGATCTGGAGCTGGTCCTCCTCCTTCTCCGCCACGTCGGCGATGAAGTAGAAGAAGTCGTTGGCCTCCCAGTCGAAACCAAGGGTGTAGAGGCCCCAGAGCATGAACGTGGCATCGCGGATCCAGGTGTAGCGGTAGTCCCAGTTGCGCTCGCCGGCAGGCGACTCGGGCAGCGACGTGGTGGCCGCGGCCACCAGCGCCCCCGTGGGCGAATACGAGAGGCCCTTGAGGGTCAGGGCGGCGCGCTGCAGGTGCGTGCGCCAGGGATGGTCGGGGAACTGGCCGTGGTCGAGCCAGTGCTGCCAGTGGTGGGCGGTCCAGACGAGCCGGTCGTAGGCGTCCTCGTAGTTCGCGGGCGCCGGGTGATCGGACCAGGACAGGGCGACGAACAGGGTGTCGCCCTCCTTCATCAGCGTGCGGCCGGTGGCCCGCGGGCCCTCGAAGCCGACGTTCATGTCGGTGGTCAGCTTGAGGTCGCACTCCGCGCCCTCGGCCCGGCAGGTGGCCTCGTGGTAGCCCTCGCCGGCGTACTCCCACTCCCCGTTGAGCCGCCCGTACTCGAAACGGGGTTCACAGTCGAGCGTGACCTGGACCTCGCCGTTGACGCACCGCACGAGGCGCAGCAGCACGTGGTCGGCGTCGTAGTCGGTGGGCGCGCGGCGATGCGTGCCCGAGCGCTCGTGCTCGTGGTGCCAGGGGCCGATCAGCAGCACGTCGCGCACGATGATCCAGCCTCCGCTCGTGCCCCAGCTCGTCTCCACCACCATCGTGCCGGGCAGGTAGCGGCGCGCCGCCGGGACGGCCAGGTCGGCCGGACCGAGCCGGAACACGCCCGCGTCGCGGTCGAGAACGGCGCCGAAGACGCTGGGCGAGTCAAAGCGCGGCAGGCACATCCACTCGACGTTGCCGTTGGGAGCAACCAGCGCGCACGTCTCGCAGTCGGACAGGAAGGCGTACTCGGCGATCGGCGGAAACTGCGAGGCGCCGATCCCGCCCTGCGGGACCCAGGTGCTCATAGCCGGGCGGCTGCCGCCTCGTCGAGAAGGACGGTCACCGGAGCTTCCACCAGCGATCCCGGTGCCCGCGGGTCGGGCCGGCCGGCGAACGCGCGCGCCACGGCATCGGCCTTCCCCTCGCCCGTGACCAGGAACACGATCTGGCGAGCGGCGTCCACGACCGGAAGAGTAAGCGTGATGCGGGACACCAGCGGCGCCATCCCCGGCGTGTCCACCCCAACCGCCCGGCGCTCCCGCTCCCCGAGGGCATCGTCGCCCGGAAACAGGGAGCAGATGTGAGCGTCGGGACCGAGGCCGACGATCATCAGGTCGAAGGCCTCCGGACCGGCCTCGTTCAGCTCGCGCTCGTAGGCGGCGGCGCCCTCCTGCGGCCCGAGCTCGCCCTGCATCCGGTGCACCTCGGCCCCATCCGTCTTCGCCAGCAGCGCCGCCTCGACCATCCCGAAGTTCGAGTGCTCGTGGTCGGGCGCGACGCAGCGCTCGTCGGTGAACCAGATGTGGGTGCCCGACCAATCCGGCCTGACCTCGGCCACGCGCTCGTAGGCTGCACGCGGCGTAGAGCCTCCGGTGAGCACCACGTGCCCGCTCGCCTCGGCCAGGAGGCCCGCAGCAGCGCCGGCGGGATCGTCGGAGACCTGGAAGTCAGCCTTGGGCACGCGCGAATCCTACGGCCAGAGCGCCCCTACTGCAGCATCGCCTCGGCGCAGCCGATCGCCCGCACGTAGGCCGAGTCGCGCAGGAGCGCCTGGCGGATTCCCTCGCCCAGGATGCCGCTCTCCCCGCGCGAGGCGCCCAGCACCGTCCACTCTGACGCCTGGCCCTTGCGGTCGGTGCGCCGGGCGGCCAGGCCGCCCGGGCCGCGATCGAGTGAGATGCTCATGCCGGAAGCCGTGCCGATCTCGATTCCGGCCAGCCCCGGAACGGCCTGCTTGGAGTCGGGCACCAGCTCGAGAGCCACGTCCTGGCGCTTGCCGTGCGCCTTGCCGTGCAGGCCGCCGTTGGCGGCCATCAGCCCACCCGGCTCCCAGCCGAGCCGGGACGCCAGCCAGCCGAAGAACAGCACGCCGGCCACCCCCGAGTCCGGGCGGTGGTGGACGCGGACGGAGTCGATCCGCCCAAGCTCCTGACGCCACTGGGGTGGGTCGAAGGTCGACGCCACCCGCTCGCGCCACGGCGTGCCGCGCAGCCAGGCCAGATCCACCACATAGGCCTCGCCGGACAGCTCGCGCGCCCGCCCCACCGCGCTGGCCGGATCGGGCTCGTTCACGGAATCGATCAGCACCACCTGGGACAGATGCAGCAGAGCATCCAGCGCCTCGGTGTGACCGTGCGGCGACCAGATGACCGTTGGGATGTCCGTTACCACCAGCGGGTCGACGATCGTGTCGAGCTTGTCCAGGTGCTTGGTCCCCACGTCGAGGACGATGCGCTCGCGCATCAGGGCCAGCTCGCCGACGTGATGGTGCTCGCCTCCCGTGGTGAGGGCCACGCTGGCATCGATCCCGGTGCGTCCCGGCTCGACCGCGCACAGGATGGTGCGCGACGCGTGGTAGCGCCCGACGTTCTCGAGGCGGTTGAGGATCTCGCCCCGCCACTCGCGGTCGAGAACCACGACCAGGTTGAGCACCCGCGCCGGGGCGGACGCCTCCTCGCTCTGGTACTGCTGGCGCAACAGCTCGCGCAGCGCCTCTTCGATCGCGCCGGGGGTGGTGTCCTGCTCGCTCCAGACCGCCCCGGCGTCGACCATCAGATCGCTCGCCAGCGGTGGTGCTCGGCGGCCAGCAGGGCGTCGGACTCCTCGGGTCCCGGCGTGCCGGCGGGATAGGTGACGAGCGGCATGCCGTCCGACTCCCAGTTGGCCAGGATCGGGTCGATGATGCGCCACTGGGCCTCCACCTCGTCGTCGCGGGTGAAGAGCGTGGCGTCGCCGCGCATGGCGTCCGTGATCAGGCGCTCGTACGCCTCGGGCGACTGGGACAGGAACGCGGTGCCGTAGAGGAACTCCATGTTCACCGGGCGGATGCGCATGCGCGTGCCCGGGATCTTCGCGCCGAGCGAGAGCGACACCCCCTCGTTGGGCTGCATCGTCAGCACCAGCTGATTGGGCTGGACGCCCACCGAGCCGGCCGCCTCGAAGGCCAGGTGCGGCACCGGCTTGAGCGTCACGGCGATCTCGGTGATCTTGCGCGACAGCCGCTTGCCCGTGCGCAGGTAGATGGGCACGCCGGCCCAGCGCCAGTTGTCGACCTCGAGTCGCAGGGCCACGTAGGTCTCGGTCTTCGAGTCGTCGGGCACTCCGTCCTCGTCGAGGTAGCCGACCACGTCGGCTCCCTCGGCAAAGCCCGCGGTGTACTGGGCCCGCACCACCTCGTCGGGCGTCGGGGGGCGGATGGCGTGCAGCACCTTGACCTTCTCGTCGCGCACCTCGTCGGCGGTGAACGTCACCGGCGGCTCCATGCACAGCAGCGAGAGCAGCTGCAGCATGTGGTTCTGGACCAGGTCGCGGAGGGCGCCGGCGGAGTCGTAGTACCCGGCGCGGCGTCCGATGCCGAGATCCTCCGCCGCCGTGATCTGGACGTAGTCGATGAAGTTGCGGTTCCAGATCGGCTCGAACAGGCCGTTCGCGAAGCGAAAGGCCAGCATGTTCTGGACCGTCTCCTTGCCCAGGTAGTGGTCGATGCGGAAGACCTGGGACTCGTCCAGCACCGCCAGCACCTGCTGGTTGAGCGCACGCGCCTCCTCGAGGCGCGTGCCGAAGGGCTTCTCGATCACCACCCGCACCTCGGCCCCCGGGATGCTGTCGAGCCCGTGCTCCCCGAGCTTGCCCACGATCACCGGGAAGAACGCCGGCGCCGTGGAGAGGTAGAAGACGCGGTCGTAGACGATGCCGGCGGCCGCGTCGCACTCCTTGAGCTGCTCCTCCAGGCGGTCGAAGACATCGTCGTCGCCGAAGGTCCCGGGCACGTAGCGCACGTTCTCGAGCAGCTTCTCGAGCACCTGGGGGTCCGGCTTGCGTCGCGAGTACTTCTCGATCGACTCGCGCGCCATGGCGCGGTAGTCGCCGTGGGGGATGTCCGACCGCGACACGGCGATCAGGTTGAAGCGCTCGGGCAGCGCCCCCTCGTGGGCCAGGTTGTAGATCGCCGGCAGCAGCTTGCGGTGGGCGAGGTCACCCGTGCCGCCGAAGATCACGAGCGTGGTCGGGTGGATCGGGAGCCGCTCGAGGCCCTCGACCAGCGGGTTGGCCTGCTCGGCTTGCTCGACCGTGGCCATCGCCTACTCCGCGTGCTCCTGGACCTGCGCGGCGGGATCGGCGGCCTGCACGGCGTGCCCGCCGAACTGGTTGCGCAGCGCGGCGTCGACCTTCGCGGCGAACTCGCCTCGCCCCCGTGACGAGTAGCGCTCGTAGAGCGCCTGGGCGATCACCGGGGTCGGCACCCGGGCGTCGATTCCCTCCTCGACCGTCCAGCGCCCCTCACCCGAGTCCTCCACGAACGGCGCGATGGCGGCCAGCTCGTTGCCCTCCTGCTCGAAGGCCAGGGCCGCCAGCTCGCACAGCCAGGAGCGCACCACGGAGCCCTGCATCCACAGGTGCGCTATCTGCGCGTTGTCGAGGTCGTACTCGCATGCGTTGAACAGCGCGAAGCCCTCGGCGTAGGCCTGCATCATCCCGTACTCCACGCCGTTGTGGACCATCTTCACGTAGTGACCCGCGCCCGTGGGCCCGAAGTGGCCCCAACCCGGCCCGTGCTCCTCGGTGTGAGGGGGTGCGAGCACGTCGAGGACGGGCGAGAGTCGCTCCACCGCCTCGTCGTGGCCCCCGACCATCATGCAGTAGCCCACCTGCAGGCCCCACACGCCCCCGCTCACGCCGACGTCCACGTAGTGGATCCCCTTGGGGGTCAGCGCCTCCTGGCGCGCCTTGTCGTCGACCCACTTGGAGTTGCCGCCGTCGATGATCGTGTCGCCGTCCTCCAGCAGCTCCGCGAGCTGGTCCACCGTGCTCTGGGTGGCATCACCCGCCGGCACCATGATCCATACCGAGCGCGGCGCGTCGAGCTTGGACACGAGGTCCTCCAGCGAGGAGGCGCCGGTGGCCCCGAAGCCCTCGGTCTCGCTCACCGCCTCGGCGCTGAAGTCGAAGGTCACGCATTGGTGGTCCGAGTCGCGATGGATCCGGTGGACCATGTTCGCGCCCATCTTGCCCAGCCCGACGAAGCCCAGCTGCATCAGATCAGCCTCCTAACGGCCTCCGCGGGATCTCCTTCGAGCCGCACCTGCACAGCCGGCAGCCCGTGATCGCGCAGCGTTTGCAGGTCGCCCACGGCCTGAGCGTTCTTCAAGTGCCGGAACGAGTATCCGGCGTCCGGAATGTCCACGTCCTCGTCACCGTCGTGGATCAGCTGGAGGAACAGCCCGGTGGGCGGTCCTCCCTTGTGGAACTGGCCGGTGGAATGGAGGAAGCGCGGCCCGTACCCGAAGGTGGTCGTGCACTTCGTCTGCTCGCGGAGCTTCACCCGCAGCTCGGTCACCGCCGCGTCGAAGTCCTCCGACGGCTCCACATAGCCCATGATCGCCACATAGCGCGGCGGCCCCGCGCCGTCGAGCAGCTCAGACAGGTCGCCCGGATCGACCTCGGGCAGATCGCCGGCCTCGAGCACCTTGTTGGTGTTGTCCTTGGCCTCCTGGACGTTCGGCTGGTTGAACGGGTTGATGCCCAGAACCCAGCCCGCCACCGCCACGGCGAACTCGGCGAAGAAGAACACCCGGCCGAGGTCCTCGGCGCCGCGGTGGGAGAGCTTGAGCACCGGCTGGCCGGCACGGGCCAGCGCCTCCACGCCGGCCGCCAGGTCCTCGTCGCCGTCGTCCTCGTTGCCCAGGTGCACGAACACGCGATCGTCGCCGTACTCCTCCGGGGCGCCCACCGGCTCGCCCGCCACCGGGAGCACGCCCTTGCCCTCCTTGCCGGTGGACTCGGCGATCAGCTGCTCGACCCACAGGCCGAAGCTGGCCACCGGGTCGTCGACCACGAAGCCCGCCTTGTCGTGGCCCTGCAGCGCGAGCGCCCCTACGGCCACCCCGAGCCACAGTCCCGAGTTCGACTCCGGCGCGGGGCTCTGGCAGTTCTGCTCGGCCACCTGGGCGCCCTTGAGCAGCGCCCCGATGTCGATGCCCGCCAGAGCAGCCGGCACGAGCCCGAAGTGCGAGAGCACCGAGTAGCGCCCGCCGATATTGGGATCGGCCTCGAACACCCGCCGGAAACCCCGCTGCTTGGCCTCCTCGACCAGGGAGCTGCCCGGGTCGGTGACGGCACAGAAGTGGCTGCCGTTGCCGCCGCAGCGCTCGTAGAAGTAACGCATCTGGGAGAGCGTCTCGATCGTGCCGCCCGACTTGGAGGAGACCACGAACATGGTCTTGTCGAGGTCGATGCTGCGCTCGGCGTCGAGGATGGCTCCGGGGTCGGTGGAGTCGAGCACGTGCAGGGTCAGGCCGGACGCGTCGGGGAAGCTGCGGCGCAGCACCTCCGGTCCCAGGCTCGAGCCGCCCATGCCCAGCAACACCGCGTACTCGAGGCCCGCCGTGCGGCATTCCTCGGCGAAGCCCTCCAGATCGGCTACCTGGTCGAGCATCGCGTCGGAGATGGTGAGCCAGCCCAGCCGATCGGCGATCTCCGGGGTGCCTTCGGGCGCCCACAGCGTCGCGTCCTTGCGCCAGATGCGCCGGACCACGTCCTCCTTCTCGGCGCGCTCGATCTGCTCGGCGACCAGCGGCTCCAGCTCGTCCGGGATCGAGGAGGAGATGGTGGGCGGCCGCTTCGTGACCGCTGCCTCGCGCGCCGACTCCACGCCCCGGATCAGCTCGTCGAAGGGCTCCACGAACTTCTCGATGCCCTCGCGCAGGAGGGTGTCGGTGACGTCGCTCATGTCGATGCCGGCATCGGCCAGCTCACGCAGGTCGTCAGCCGGGTCGCGGTCGGCGGTCGCCCCCTCGAACGACGACTGCTCGGCCGTGGCGTGCAGGGTGGCCATCGGCATCGTGTTCACCGTGTGCGGCGCCACCAGCTCGTCCACGTAGAGCGTGTCCGGGTACTTGGGGTTCTTCACGCCGGTGGACGCCCACAGCGGGCGCTGCACCGGGGCGCCCGCGTCGCGCACACGTGCGAAGCGCTCGCCCAGGAAGATCTCCTTGAAGCGCATGTAGGCCTCGCGCGCGTTGGCCACGCCCGCGCGGCCCTGGAGGTCGGTGCGCCCGAGCTCCTCGAGGCGGCGATCGACCTCGGTATCCACCCGCGAAACGAAGAAGCTCGCCACCGAGTGCACGTCCATCGACTTGCCCTCGTCCAGGCGCCGCTCCATGCCGCGGATGTAGCGCTCGGTGACGGCCACGTAGGACTCGACCTTGAACAGCAGCGTCACATTGACGTTGATCCCGTCGTGGATGGCCTCCTCGATGGCGGGAAGGCACTCCTCGGTGCCGGGGATCTTGATCATGATGTTGGGCCGGTCCACCCGCTCCCAGAACGAGCGCGCCTCGGCGAGGGTGCCCTCGGTGTCGTGCGCCAGCGACGGGGAGACCTCGAGCGAGACGAAGCCGTCGGCCCCGCCCGCCTCGTCCCACACCGGCCTGAGCACATCGGCGGCGAGCTGAACGTCCTTGATGGCCAGGCGCTCGAAGATCTGCCCCGCGTCGAGGCCCTCGCCGGAGAGCTCGCGCAGGTCGTCGTCGTAGTCGTCCGAGCCCAGGATCGCCTTCTCGAAGATGGCGGGGTTCGAGGTCATCCCGCGCAGCGAGTACTCGTCCACCAGCTGCTGCAGCTCCCCGCCGGTGATGAGGGTGCGGCGGATCTGGTCGAGCCAGACGCTCACCCCCGCTTCCGTCAGCGCCGCAAGGCGCTCGTTGACCGGTGCGCCGATGCTCATCGTGCTCCTCTCAGCCTCGCGCCGCCGCGACGCGCTCGATCACCGAGCGGCCGGCCTCGGCGATCTTGTCGGGGGTGATGCCGAAATGCTCGTAGACCTCCTTGTACGGACCCGACTCTCCGAACGTGGTCATGCCCACGAAGCGGCCGTCGGGGCCGATCCAGCGCTCCCAGCCGAACGGGCTGGCCGCCTCCACCGCCACCCGGGCGCGGACGCCGGGTGGCAGCACCTCGTCGCGGTAGGCCTCGTCGGCCTCAGTGAAGGTGTCCATGCAGGGCATCGACACCACCCGGGTGGCCACCCCGCCGCCCTCGAGGCTCTCCGCGGCCTCCATCGCCAACGTCACCTCTGAGCCGGTCGCGATCAGGATCAGGTCGGGCTCCGTGCCGTTCGAGCCCTCACGCAGCACGTAGGCGCCGCGCTCGATGGCGTCGTCGGGAACGGTGTCGGGATCGATGACCGGCAGGTCCTGCCGCGACAGCGCGAACGCCGTGGGATGGTCGGTCTGGCGCAGCGCGAAGCGCCAACCGAGCGCGGTCTCGTTGGCGTCCGCCGGACGTACGACGTTGAGACGCGGCATCGCCCGCAGGCCGGCGAGCTGCTCGATCGGCTGGTGGGTCGGCCCGTCCTCGCCCAGTCCGATGGAGTCGTGGGTGAACACCCAGATCGAGGGAAGCTCCTGGAGGGCAGCCAGCCGCATCGCTCCGCGCATGTAGTCGGAGAAGATGAGGAAGGTGCTGCCATAGCCGCGGAAGCCGTGGATGGTCAGCCCGTTGACGATCGCTCCCATTCCGTGCTCGCGCACGCCGAAGCGCAGGTTGCGTCCCTCGAAGTGCCCGCGCTCGACGTCGCCGGCATCGTCGATGTCGGTGTTGGTGGAGGTGGCCAGGTCGGCCGCGCCGCCGGTGAGCTGGGGAACCGCCTTGGCGGCCCACTGCACGGCCTTCCCCGAAGCCTTGCGCGTGGCGATGGCCTCGCCGGCGTCGAAGCGCGGCGGATCGGCGTCGAAGTTCTCGGGCATGACGCCCTTGGCCATGGCCTCGAACGTGCCCGCCTCCTCGGCGTAGCTGCCCCGGTAGTCGCCGAAGCGCCGGTCCCAGTCCTCGTTCTGCTCGCGGCCCCGGTCGCAAACCTCGCGGAAGTGGGCGAGTGCGTCCTCGGGCACCAGGAACTCGGCGTCCGGGTCCCAGCCGTAGAACTCCTTGGTCTCGCGGACGTTCTCCTCGCCCAGCGGAGACCCGTGCGCCTTGGAAGT
The DNA here is from genome assembly GCA_963826165.1 of uncultured Thermoleophilaceae bacterium. Classification (GTDB taxonomy): domain Bacteria; phylum Actinomycetota; class Thermoleophilia; order Solirubrobacterales; family Thermoleophilaceae; genus JACVRW01. The sequence goes on from CAWGWC010000007.1 coordinate 70,048, forward strand.
GTCCTGCAGCGGGCTCCCGTAGCCGATGTGCGAGCGCACCATGATCAGCGAGGGCCGGTCCTCCACCGCCATGGCCTCGCGGGTGGCGCGCTCGAGGTTCTCCACCGAGAGGTCCTCGCCCACGTCGAGCACGTGCCAGCCGTAGGCCTCGTAGCGGACCCCCACGTCCTCGGTCATCACGACGTCCACCTCGCTGGCCAGCTGGATGTGGTTGTTGTCGTAGAAGGTGATCAGGCGCCCGAGGCCCCAGTGCCCGGCCAGTGACGATGCCTCCGAGGCCACGCCCTCCTGGATGTCGCCGTCGCTCGCGATGACGAACGTGTGGTGGTCGACGATCTCGTTGTCGGGGCGGTTGAAGCGCGCCGCCATCATCCGCTCGGCCAGCGCCAGACCCACCGACATCGACAGGCCCTGGCCCAGTGGTCCCGTGGTCGCTTCGATGCCCGGGCTGTACTTGCGCTCGGGATGACCCGCCGTGGGCGAGCCGACCTGACGGAAGTTCTTGATGTCGTCCAGGGTGAGCGGATAGCCCGTGAGGTAGAGCATCGAGTAGAGCAGCATCGACGCGTGACCCGCCGAGAGGATGAAGCGGTCGCGGTCGGGCCAGTCGGGGTTGGCCGGGTTGTGGCGCATCACGCGGGTGAACAGCGTGTAGGCGAGCGGCGCCAGTGCCATCGCGGTGCCGGGATGGCCCGAGTTCGCCTTCTGCACCGCGTCCATCGCGAGCGTGCGAATCGTGTTGATGCTGAGTTCTTCGAGCTCTGAGCTCGCGGTGCTGGTTGTCATGCGCCTTCCTCGATTACCGATGTGTTGGCTTGTCCAGTGTCCCGAATCTCGTGGGCGGCGAGCAGCCCCGCTCCGATCACCCCGGCGTCGGCCCCGCCCTCGGCGAGCGAAACCGTGGTCCTTCGCCAGAGCGCCGGCAGCGCCCGGTTGCTCGCCTCGGCGACGGCACGGTCGAGATAGAGCCCCGACGCCCGGGACAACCCACCCCCCACCACCACGTGCTCGGGCTCGAAGACGTTGACGTACCCGGCGATGGCCACTCCCAACATGCGGGCGAAGCGGTCGAACAGGAGCCGAGCGTCGGGATCGCCCTCCTCCGCCACGCGCACCAGCTCCGGGCCCGACACGCGCCCGTCACGCCCGAGTGCCCGGGCCAGCCGGCTGTCGGGCTTGTCGGTGGCCAGCTCGGTGGCGTCGCGCTCTAGCGCCTGGCCCGAGCAGTAGGCCTCGATGCAGCCGCTGTTGGGGCAGTTGCCGGGGCAGGGCGGCCCGTCGGGACTGAGGGTGAAGTGGCCGAGCTCGGCGCCCAGGCCGTGCGCACCGCGGAAGATGCGCTTGTCGATCACAACGCCGCCGCCCACGCCCGTGCCGAGCGTGAGCATCACGAGGCTGTCCGTGCCGATGATCTCCGCCTCGGCCAGCGCGGCGACGTTCGCGTCGTTGTCCACGTAAACGGGCACTCCGAAGCGCCGGGCGAGCTCGTCGCGCAGCGACACGCCGGTGAGCGGGATGTTCACGCTCGTCTCGACGGTCCCGGTGGCGTAGTCGATCTGGGAGGGAACGCCCACCCCGATGGCCTGGGGCGACCCGGCCTCCCCGGAGGCCTCGCGCACGGTGTGCTCCAGCCCGTCGAGGAGCGCCGAGGTGCTGGCCAGCTCGGTGGGACGCTCCACGCGGTGGCTGAGCTCGGCGCCGCGCACCGCTCCGACAGCGACCTTGGTGCCCCCCACGTCCACGCCGAGTACGGGCTGCTCTGAATCCACCGGCGGCATTCCTAGCACGTAAGGTCTGCGGTTCACCCGGGGGATTACACGGATGACATACCCTCTCCCGGCGATGAGGGCCGGTATCGACCTCGGAGGAACGAAGATCCAGGCGGTGGTCATCGACGACGATGGCGCCGTCAAAGGCCAGGAGCGCCTGCCCACCCCCACCTCCGGCGGACCAGCGGATGTGGCCGACGCCATGGCTCAGGCCGTGAAGGCCGCGGCCGCGCAGGCCGGCGTGGAGACCGGCGACCTGCGTGGCGTGGGCGTGGGCTCACCCGGCGTGATCGACGCCCGCCGGGGCGTGGTGTCGAGTGCCCGGAACCTGCCCGACTGGGAGGGCTCCTTCGCGCTCGGCGAGGCGCTCAAGGACGCGCTGGGGCCGCGGGTCAGGCTCGACAACGACGTGAACGTGGCGACGGACGCCGAGTTCGAGCTCGGGGCGGGGCAGCCCTACAAGTCGCTGCTCGGCGTGTTCTGGGGGACCGGCGTGGGCGGCGGCATCATCCTGCGCGGCCGGCCCTGGGTCGGCCGCGGCGCGGCGGCGGAGATCGGCCACGTGTGCGTGCAGATGGACGGGGCCCGCTGTCCGTGTGGGCGGCGAGGCTGCCTGGAGGCCTACGCGGGCCGGGGCGCCATGGAGGCGCGCGCCCGGCACCGGCACGAGAAGGGCCACAAGACGGACCTGTTCAAGATCATGGAGAAGCGCGGTCGCGACCGGCTGACCAGCGGGATCTGGGCGCGCGCGCTCGACCACGGCGACAAGCTCGCCGAGAAGCTCCTCGACGAGGCGGTGGACGCCCTCGGCGCCGGGGTGGCCTCCACGCTCAACGTGCTCGACGTGGACGCGGTGATCCTCGGCGGCGGGCTGGGGCTTCGCCTCGGCGAGCCCTATCGCGACCGGATCGAGAAGGCGATGATGCCCCACCTGTTCGCCAGCGACAATCCGCCGCCCTTCCTGATGGCGGAGCTGGGCGACCTCGGTGGCGCCATCGGCGCCGCGCTGCTGATCAAGGTGCGCTCCAGAGCGCGCGCAGCAGCCTGAGGGCTCACAGCCCCGCCTCCGGGTAGGGAAAGCCGGCCGGCCGGGCCGCGGCGGGATCGAGGTGCTTTCGCAGCCCCGCGTCACCCACCGCGTAGCCCCAGTTGATGAGCCGCTCCTGCACGTCCTCGCTCAGCGACTCCAGGCGGGTGGGCAGCTCCGCGAGGGCGAGCGTGCGGTCGATGGGGGCCGGCAGCGCGTCGGCCAGGGCGTAGTCGCGGATGTCGCTACGGATGCCCACGTAGACGCCGTCGCGGGCGCCGCGACGCAGCCCCTCGATCACCTGTTGCTTTCGCAGCGCCCGGACCTGGTTGTCGATCACGCGCAGCACGCGCAGCATGTGGCGCGGCCAGTCGCCCTCGGACCGTTCCTCGGCCGCCAGGCGGCCGCCGGCGTCGGAGACGATCAGCGTGCGGCAGCGCTTCCAGGCCGTCTCCAGCCCGAGGTTGTCGTACACACCGCCGTCGGAGAGCACGAGCTCCGAGCGGTGCTCGGCGGTGGTGAGGTCGCAGCCCTCGGCGTCGAGCCAGCGCTCGGGATCCGGGCGCAGGCGGTGGGGCGACAGCACGGGCGGAAAGGCAGAGGAGCACGCCACCGCGACGGCCAGCGGAATCTGATCGTCGGCCAGCCAGCCCAGCCGCCAGTCCTTCACGCCCTCCCGCTCGAAGCGGGCCAGCGCCCCGGTGCCGACGTTGGTCGCGTTGATCACGAAGTCCGGGCGCGCGGGCAGGTCGGCCAGCACCGCCGGGCCGACGACGAAGTCGCGGTAGGCCGCCACCACCTTGTCCGAGATCGAGCCCGGCAGGAAGGTGCCCTCGAGCACCGCGGTCCAGTCGAGGTTGCGCCTGGCCAGCTCGCGAACCGGGGCCACCACCCGCTCCTGGAAGTCGCCGTCCCAACCGAGCGCGAGCACGGCCGCCGTGATCGATCCGCCGGACACGCTCGACACCCGGTCGATGCGCTCGAGCCAACCGGCCTCCTTCAGCCGCCAGATCACGCCGAGGTGGAACAGCATCGCGCGGAAGCCTCCCCCCGACAGGCAGAGCGCCACCCCGGTCTCGGGCTCCTCCCCGGTGTCGGTCGGGATCGCCCGGACGGGCGAGTTCAGATCGAGAACTGTGCCCACAGTGGCCGGTGGTCGGACAGGTGGTAGCGCACGTAGCCGAGGAACTGCTTGAGCGGCCGCTCGGCGAACAGGTCGGCGAACACCGCGTTGTCGAAATCGAACACGTCGACCCGGTCGGTGAACTCGCTCGTCTCCCCCGGGAAGAAGGCCACCTGGTCGTAGTGCTTGTGCCCGTCGAGGCTCGATCCCCCCACGGCGCTCTTGTGCGCAGGGAGCTCGAGCCCGCGGCTGGTGAGCGTGCGGTAGATCGGATCGTCGGAGGAGAGCTCCGGCAGGTTGAAGTCGCCCAGCGCGACGATGTCCCGGAGATAGGCGTTGGGGCTGGTGCGCCGCTTGTCGCACCAGCGCGCCACGGCGTAGGTCTCGAGCAGCCGCCGCTCGATGTCCGCGCGTGCGCTGTCAGAACCGAAGAAGAGGTGCACGTTCACGAGCTCGACGCTGAAGCGCCCCGAACGGAAGGTGCTCACGTAGGGGCCGCGGTCGAAGCCCCGGAAGGTCTCGGTCACGCCCTTGAGCGAGATCCGGCCCAGCTCCGACGGAGGGATCGAGAGGCGCCCGGTCTTCTCGAGCGGCTCCACGCGCCGCGCGTCGTAGAGGAAGGCGGCCCGCTCGCGGTTGCCGCCGGCCTCCGAGAACTGCATGCGCCAGCTCGGTGGAAGCTGGGCGAGAACTCCGCGAACGCCGCTCAGGTTGTCGTTGACCTCCTGCACCGCCACGAGGTCGAACCAGCTCACCACCTCCGCGATCAGCTCGTGGTCGGCGGTGCTGCGGTCCTGTGCGCCCAGGTTGGCGATGTTCCAGGTGGCCAGGAGCAGCCGGTCGTCGCGCTTGGCCGGGATGTCGCGCTCGTCGCGGTGGTTGCGCAGAGCGCGCAGCTCGCGGGGCAGCTCGTACTCATATTCGAACCGGGGCTTGGGAAACGGGGGCATCAGCTCTCCACCACTACCTCGAGCGGCTGCGCCCGGACTGTGACATTCGGCACTCGCCCGATCAACTCGATCACCTCGTCGCGGGAGCCGTCCTGCCCGAAGCGGCCCAGCCACTCGTCCGGGCTCGCGCTCGCGGTGGACAGCTCGAGGGTGAACCGGTAGACGCCCGGCTCGGCCGGCGCGAAGGTCGCGAAGGTCGACAGCGGGAGGTAGGCCGAGCCGTGCTCGGCCTGGGTGGGGTCGAAGGACTCGCGCGGCCCCAGCCGGCGGAAGTCCCGCGGGCGGAGCGGGCCGACCAGCGGGTCCTCGGGCGCCGCCGGGGCGGCCACGGCCACGCCGTCGCGCGCCACCGCCGGGCGCCAGTACGGGTAGCGCAGGCAGTTCTCGGACCCGTCGACCACGCCGACGATCCAGATCTCCCCGGCGTCCTCGTTGCGCAGCTCGACCTCCACCGGCACGGGCTTGCCGGCGGGCTGGGGCCCGCCGGGCCCGTGCAGGCGGAGTTCGACGCCGATGACTCAGCTGCGCTTTCTCGGGCCCAAACCCGAGTCGGCCGCGATGGAGTCCTTCACCGCCTCGGCCTGCAGACGGATCTTCTGCAGCACCTGCGGGTTGACGCCCTTGTTCTCGAACAGGGTGACCATCCTGTCCATGACCTTCGCCGCCTTGACCGGAGCTCCCGCCCGGGCCTCGGCGCGAGCCTGACGGCGCATCGCCATGTTGAGCGTGATGTTGTCGACCCCGCCCTCGCCCGTCGAGGCCTGCTCCACCGCCGACAGCAGCTTCGCGGCGTCCTTGGCCTCGGCCTCGCGCACGCGGATGCGCTTGTCCGGCGTGAGGTCCTTGAAGTCACGCTGGCAGTTCACGCCCTTGGCCAGCCGGGCGTAGACGGCCAGCGGATGCTCGGGGTGCTCCTCGAGCACGGTCTCGAGGGCCTCGTTGCCTCGGCGCAGCGAGTCGGCGTCCGATCCGAGCAGTGACAGCAGCTGGCCCTGCTCTTCGCCCATCATGAGCTCGCCCACCTGCTCGTCCTCGGCCGACGTCGGCGGGCGCACCCGCATGCGCATGACCGGGGAGCTCACGTGTGAGCCGTCCGCCGCGGTGTACTGCGCGCGCAGCTCGTAGGAGCCGGGCTGGTCGAAGTACTGCCCGTCGCGGCCGAAGCCCACGTAGGCGCTGTCGTAGATCGCCGGCTGGCCGGGGTCGAGCCGCACCGAGCGCTCCTCGTCGACGCAACGGCGCAGCAGCGGCCGGTACAGCACCACACGCCCCGAGGGCTGGCGGATCGCCAGGCTCACGAAGTCGTCCTTGGGATGCAGGTACCCGTGCGTCTCCTTTCCGCGCAGGTCGGTGGCCGAAAGCTTGAGCTCCACCACCACCGGCTCCCCGTAGCCGAACGCCTCCTTGCCCCTCAGCTCGAGCGCGAGGCCGGAGTTGTCGGTCAGGGGCTTGGCGAACAGGTCCGGATCGATCTCCGCGGCGTTCGTGCCGAAGCCGTCGGCCCCCATGATCACGTTGTTGCGGAAGCCGTGGCGAAGGTGCACCAGCTCGCTGTCGGTGAAGGCGAACGGGAAGCCCGACCAGTAGGCCGCCTCACCGCCCGGAGCGGGCGGCGGCGGCTGGTACTTCCAGGCGTAGTTCATCCACGACAGGTCGCCCAAGCCGCCGTTAGAGCCGAGTGGCTGGGGCGGGTCGGCCAGGTTCTTCTGCCAGGAGTGCATCAGGTTGAACGCATGACCGAGCTCGTGCACGTAGGTGCGGAGCATGGCTCGCTGGCTCGCGGCGTCGGTCCCGCGGATCGCGTCGTAGAAGACCGCCGCGCCCTGGCGCTGGAAAGCGTCGCCGTAGTCGAACATGATCCCGCGCGCGCCCTCGGCGTGCGTGGTGGCCACCAGCATCCAGACCCGCCACTGCGGCTGGTCGGCGAACAGGCTGAAGTGGTTGACCATCGCGTTGTGGAGCTCGCTGTCGGTCCACGTAGGTGAGACCTCCGGGCCCGCAGCAGAGACGGGGATGACGTTGGGCACACCCCTCTCCTGGAGCTGGATGCCCGCCTCGGCGAAGGCCTTGGACACCGACAGGATCCGCGCTGGGCTGCTGGGCGGCTGGGGCAGCGAGCCGGTGTCGTACGACACGAAGGGCACCGTGCCCGCCACCGAGTCCTGCTCCCACTGGACCGAGCGAAAGAAGCGCGAGGCGAACGTGCAGAGGTAGCTGGCACCGGGCGAGTTGGGCGGGGTGATGAACTGGACCGTGGCCGGCGCGAGAGCACTCCTCGGGAGCACCCGCGGAATGGTCACCCGCACGACCCGGGCGGCGGCCGGCCAGCTGAACCGGCTTTGGCCCTCTATGCGCACCTCACTCGGCGTGATGGTGACGACCGGGCTCTCGAGCACGAACGAACCGAAGTAGCTGGTGGTGGCGCCCGCGGTCTGCAGGAAGTCACCGCTGACCCGGTTGAGCGGACGCGTGCCGTCAACGTCCACGCGCAGCTCGAGCTGCCAGCCCACCGCCGCGCTCTGATAGCGGCCGCGCACGAGGCGCCTGCGCAGGGCCACGGCCGGGCTCGGGGCCAGAGGCGCGGCCGGCGGCGAGGGGTCCACGGCCGTGTCGGCACCGCTCTCCGAGGGCGGGTCCGCCGGGGCGGTGTCGGTGGTCGTATCCTCGACCGTCTCGGCCGGACCGTGGCCGTTTTCGTTGGCGATCCCGTCGATCGGGAACTCGACCGCGCAAGCGGCTCCATCCTCGGTCACGGTCGGGTCTGAGAGAGCCGGCATGGGCTTCTCCTATGGGTTCGGGGGGAGGACCAGTCTCGCCCGGGCCCGTCACCTGACAGTCACCGCTGCGTCACCTGCCTTTGTGGCGTTGGTCACACCACTGTTGACCTGGCCCCCGAGTGCGCGTACAAACCGGGTTGTGCCCCCCGTCGCCCGTCTGGCCCTGATGGGAACGCTGGAGCTTCACGGGCGCGACGGCCCTGTCGCGCTACCTGCGAGCGCACGGCGTGTCCTCGCCTTCGTGGCTCTGCAGGGCAAGCCGCTGGCCCGCACCTACGTGGCCGGCCACCTCTGGCTCGACTCGACCGATCAGCGCGCCGCGGCCAGCCTGCGCTCGGCCCTCTGGCGCCTTCACCGCGCCGCCGGCGGGGTGGTGTGGGCCAATGGAAGAGAGCTGGAGCTCGCCGAGGGCGTGGAGGTCGACGTCCACGAGTTCGCCACCGCGGCCCGCGAGCTGGAGAGCGGGCGCGGACCTGTCCGCCAAGAGCTGGCCGACCGGTTGCTGGGCTCCGAGGACGTGCTGCCCGACTGGTATGACGACTGGGTCGAGACCGAGCGCGAGCGCTTCCGCCAGGTTCGGCTGCACGCGCTCGAGCGGCTCTGCGAACGGCTGACGGCCGAGCGCCGCTACAGAGAGGCGCTGCAGGCCGGGCTCGCGGCGCTGCGCGCCGAGCCGCTGCGCGAGTCGGCCCACCGGATGATTATCGAGCTGCATCTGGCCGAGGGCAATCTCGGTGAGGCCCTGCGCCAGTACGAGCGCTGCGAGCGGATCATGTCGAGCGATCTGGGCGTCAGGCCCTCGCACCAGACCACGCAGCTGATCGAGGACGTGGTGACCGCGCGCGGCGGCCCGCGCCACCGCGGCGCGCCTACGGGGCGAAGCGGCCGGCGGCCACCAGTTCGGCGGCACGCCGGCAGAGCTCGTCGACCACGTCCAGGTTCAAGTCCTCGAGCTTTTTGAAGCGGACGCAGCTCTTGCCCACGTCCACCCGGCCCAGCCGCTGAGCGTTGGCCTCGGCCAGGTAGCCGTCGTCGTCGGCCGCGCACAGGTAGAGCGATACGTAGCGCTTCTGGTTGGCCAGGCCGATCGGAAACCAGTCACCCTCCCGCCCGGACTCCGAGCGGTAGTGGAAGTTGCCGTAGCCGATGATCTTGCCCCACATCTGGACGTCGAGATCCGGCACCGCGTGGCGCACCCGCTCGTGGACGGTCCGCACGAGCTCGCGGCGCTCGTCGGGGAGCGCCTGGAGGTAGGTGTCGACCGTTTCGGGCACGGGTCGAGCCTAGCCGCCTAGCCCGAGCCCCTCCGGTCCCGGAAGCTGGCCAGCAGCCGCTCACGCGTGGCCGGGCTGAGCGACTCCTCGCCCTGTTCTCCCAGCCTGGCGATGGTGGCGCGCATCTGATCCACGTACGCGGTGCAGTCCCGACATTCGGCCAGGTGCGACTCGAGGCGGCGCCGGTCCGCCTCGGGCAGCGTTCCCTCGACGTAGTCGGTGATCAGGTCGACCAGCTCGCGGCAGGTCATCCCCGCTGTGTCCTCCGTCGGCCCCGGGCGTTACGGGCCGGCCGTCACGCCGCGGCGCGGACGGCGCTCGGTCGCCAGAGCGCGTCGTCGCCGAGGGCCTGCCTATCCGCTTCGCCCGCGCCGGCCAGGGCCTGCAGCTGTGCCGCGGCGGCGGGCTGGTCGGCCTCGGTGAGCTCGGAGGGTCGCAGCACCGACGCGACCTCGGCGGTGGTCAGGCCGTCGGGAAATGCTTCGAGCACGTCGCGCGCGTCCTCCGGGGCGGTGCGCCGCTCCAGGGTCGGATCGAGATTGGCCAGGACCAGGTCGTAGGCCTCGAAGGGCTGGAAGCCGCCGGCCTCGCCACGGCGCCCGTCCTCGTGCTCGAACACCAGCGAGGGAGCCGTGTAGCGCACTGGACCGTCGCTCGTGGAGTGGCGGTTCTGCGCGTGCGTGGGCGACCCCTCGGCGCTGCGGGCCGCGGCACGATCGCCCTCGTAGATGGAGAGCGTCTCGAGATCGTCGATCGCGGCGATTGCGGTGTCGCCCTCCACGCCCGGCACGGTGTCCAGCGCGGCGCGCAGCGCGTCGTCGTCGTCGAGCAGACCGGTGCTCGCGAACTGCAGCGTCTGGAGAGCCCGCAGCGCGGCGTCCGCTCGCTCGGGCCAGCGCTCGCGCACGGCCACCAGGCTGCGGCAGGCCCGCGACGTAGCCGCCAGCCTCCGCTTGGGCTCGAGCAGGAAGGGCATTCCGAAGCGCTCCGCGAACATGCGCAAGCCGCGCGCCATGGATTCGGGGGTACGGCCGGCCGCGCGGTAGCGCTCGGTGTCCTCGCTCAATCCGATGGCCACCAGCCGCCAGTCGAGCTGCTCGCCGTAGCGCCACGCGAGGCGGGCGTGGGCCGGGCGGGCCGAGTACGCCCACGGGCAGCCCGGATCGGTGTAGTGGAGGACTCGAATGCGGGACACGGACGGCGAACGATCGCAGGTGCGATTGACTTGCCTCCATGCGTCTCGACTCCTTCCCGCGCGAGCCCCTGACCTTCGGCCCCTCGCCCGTGCACCCGCTCGAACGCCTGACCACGCACCTGGGCGGCGCGCGGGTGTGGGCCAAGCGCGACGACTGCAACAGCGGCCTGGCCTTCGGCGGCAACAAGACGCGCAAGCTCGAGTACCTCGTCGCCGACGCTCTCGGCAAGGGTTGCGACACGCTCGTTTCGATCGGAGGAGTTCAGTCCAACCACACGCGGCAGGTGGCCGCCGCGGCCGCGCGCACCGGCCTCGGCTGCGTGCTCGTCCAGGAGAGCTGGGTGGACTGGCCGGACGTGGTCTACGACCGTGTGGGCAACATCCAGCTCAGCCGGATGATGGGCGCCGATGTCCGGCTCGTCTCGGCCGGCTTCGGCATCGGCTTCAAGGAGAGCTGGGAGCAGGCCCTGGCCGACGTGGAGGCGCGCGGAGGCAAGCCCTACGCCATCCCGGCGGGGGCGTCCGACCACGAGCTGGGCGGCCTGGGCTTCGCCCGCTGGGCGATGGAGGTGGCCGAGCAGGAGGAACGGCTCGGGGTGTTCTTCGACACCGTGGTGGTGTGCTCGGTCACCGGCAGCACGCAGGCAGGGATGATCGCCGGGTTCGCGGCACAGGAGCGCGAGCGGCGGGTGCTGGGAATAGACGGCTCGGCTCGGCCCGAGGAGACGCGTGACCAGGTGGCCCGCATCGCACGCCGCACGGCGGACCTGATCGAGGTGGGCCGCGAGCTGCGCGACGACGAGATCCTGCTGGACGACCGATATCACGCCGGCACCTACGGAATCCCCGACGACACAACCCTCGAGGCCATGTCCACCGCCGCGAGGCTGGAGGGCATGATCACCGACCCGGTGTACGAGGGGAAGTCGATGGCGGGCCTGATCGACCTGGTCGCGCGCGGTGAGATCGAGCGCGACGCCACCGTCCTCTACGCCCACTTGGGCGGCCAGCCCGCGCTCAGTGCCTACGCCGGGGCGGTACCGTCGGGGCGGTGAGCGCTCCCCCGGACATGCAGATCGGCGCGGTGCGCCTCAGGGTCGCCGATCTCGACGCGATCACCGAGTTCTACGAGCGAGTGCTCGGCCTCCAAGTTCTCTCGCGCGACTCCGGCCTCAACCGCCTCGGCGCCGGCGGCGGCCGGCCGCTCGTGGAGCTGCTCGCGGCACCCGGCGCGCCCCGGCGCCCCGCCTACAGCACCGGCCTTTTCCATCAGGCGATCCTCGTGCCGTCACGAGCCGATCTGGCCCGCGCCCTCGTACGCCTGTCGGGCGCCGGGTGGCGCCTGACCGGAGCGTCCGACCACCTCGTCTCGGAAGCGCTCTACACCCGCGATCCCGAGGGCAACGGCATCGAGATCTACCGCGACCGCCCTCGCGAGGATTGGCCGCGGCGCGACGGCGCCATCGACATGGCCACGCTGCCGCTCGACCTCGAAGGCCTGCTGGCGGAGCTCGGCCCGGACACCGCGGACGGTGGGCAGGAGCTGCCCGTCGGCACGCGCATCGGCCACGTGCACCTCCAGACCGGCGAGCTCGAGCCCGCCGAGGCGTTCTACCACGGTGCGTTGGGGCTGGACGTGATGGCCCGCTGGGTGCCGGGGGCGCTGTTCCTGGCGGCCGGCGACTACCACCATCACGTGGGGCTGAATACGTGGGAGACCGCCGGCGCACCCCCGCCGCCCGAGGGCGCGCTGGGGCTCGACAGCTACGAGATCGTCGTGCCCGGCGACGCGGAGCGTGATCGCCTGGCGGACAGCCTGGGTGGGATGCGCGTTCGCGATCCCGACGGGACCACGCTGGTGCTCACCGGTACCTAGTCGCTCTCGGTCCGCTGCAGCACTACAACCGGGATCGGGCGCTCGGTCCGCTTCTGGTAGTCGTCGTACGGCGGCCAGGCCGCCGTCATCGTGCGCCACATGTCGGGCTTCTCGCCTGCAGCGGCGTCGCGGGCCCGCGCGGCAAAGCGGTCATCCTTGACCTGGACCGCCACCTGCCGGTCGGCCTCGAGGTTGAGATACCAGCCCGGATGGGTGTCCGACCCGCCGTCCGACGCCACCACCAGATAGTCGTCGCCGAAGCGCTGGTAGATGAGCGGCGCGGTGCGCTCCTCGCCCGAGTGGCGTCCCGTGGTCGTGAGCAGCAACGTGGTGGTGCCCTGCCAGTCGTGGCCCTCCTCGCCGTCGGTGGCCCGGTAGCGCTCCACGTGCTTCTTGCCGAACAGCATCTCGTGCTCCTCTCCTTGCCCTATGCGGGCAATGCGTCGATCTGGCGGTAGTAGTCGGCGGCACCGGTCCTCTCGAGGTCGTCGAGCAACAGAGCCTCGACGTCGAGGGTCAGCTCGATCTCGTTCGAGACCACCACACCGCCGCCGGGCAGCTCGTCCTGCCAGGACACGCCGAAGGCGTGCCGGTCGAGCCTTCCCCTGGCCTCGAAGCCGATTCGGCGCATGTCGCCGCGGTTCTCCCCCTCCGCCCAGAACGGCGTCCCCCATTCGCCCAGGTAGCGCACGTCGAGCGGAATCTGATGGGTGCTGCCCCTGATGGTCAGATCGGCCAGCGCCTTGAACGAGAGGTCACCCACGCGTTCTGAGAAACGACCGGTGAAGGTGATGTCGGGGTGGTTGTCGACGTCGAAGAAGTCGGCGCTGCGCAGGTGCGCGTCGCGCTCCTCCTCCCCCGTCCAGATCCTGGTGGCGTCGATGCGCCCGGCGAAGGTGGTGTCTTCGCAGCGGTCCAGGTCCCAGTCGATCGTGCCCTTTATGTCCTTGAACAGGCCACGCACCCAGGTGACCATCATGTGCCGGGCCCGGAACTCGGCTTCGGTATGACCGGGCTCGAAGATCCAGGTCCCCATGCGGCGAGATCCTAGTCGCGTCCACCCGTCACTCTGAGCGTGCCGCGGCGCACGCCGGCGCCGGGCCGGCGCGGCGCAGCAGGGTCAGGCCGGCGAGCGGGAAGAGCAAGACCGAGAGTAGTCCGGCAGCGATCAGCGCCGAGGCCTCGGCCGCATCCATGGCCCCCACGTCCACGCCGATCGCGGTGGCGGCGACGATGAAGGGCAGCGAGGTGGCCTGGAGCAGGCCGGCCACCCGGGCGCGGGCGACGCCTACGGAGCCGCGATACAGCAGCGCCGGCAGGCCGCGCACCACGAGCAGCGCCGCCAGGAAGATCGGCACCATGACCACGCTCGAGGGCTCGTCGAGGAGCGCCTGGAGGTCGAAGCGGACCCCGGACGCCACGAAGAACACCGGGATGAAGAGGCCGAAGCCGATCGCCTCTAGCTTCACACGGAAGTTGGGATGGGTCATGCGCTGATCGCGGTCGGTGAGCGACAGGAGAGCGCCCGCGGCGAAGGAGCCGAGAATCAGCTCGAGCCCCAGGGACTCCGCAAGGGCGACGAACCCGATCATCAGGACCATCGCCGCCCGCACCCGTATCTGCGCGCTCGAGTCCTGCAGGCGGAGCAGGTCCTCCCCCACCCGGCGCGACCGCTCGGCGCCCCGGATCGTGAAGTAGGTGGCCACGAGCACACCCGCGAACGCGCCGAGCAGGATCGCCGTGGCTCCCGGACCGCTCTCCCCCGAGAACAGCAGCGAGAGCAGGATCACCGCGCCGAAGTCCGCGATCGAGGCCGCGCCCAGCACGAGCTGCCCGAAGCGCGACTCGAGCTCGCCCGCATCCTTGAGCACCGGGATGATCACGCCGAGCGAGGTGGCCGACAGGATCACCGCCACCAGCAGCGGCGTCTCCACGAGCCCCGCCCCCGCCAGGGCTAGGCCGAGCGCTACGGCCAGCGCGAGCGAGACCTCCCAGCCGAGAACCGCCAGGCGCAGCACGTGCCCGCGCAGCTGGGAGAAGTCGATCTCGAGACCGGCCAGGAACAGCAGCACCGCGAGGCCCACCAGGCTCAGCACCTCGATCGTCTGGTCGATCTCGACCCAGCCGAGCACCGAGGGGCCGATCACGATGCCGGCCACGATCTCGAACACCACCGAGGGCAGCCTCAGGCCGGGTGCGAGCCCGAGCAGGAATGGGGCCAGGAAGGCCACCGTCACTATCAGCAGCAGACCGCCGAACTCCGGTGCCTCCATGGTCGCTCGTCGGCGCTATGGCCGCGGGCGTTACGCCTTCGGGCCGCCGGACCTCCCCTCTGGTGGGCGCCGTATGGCCTTAAGAATCCCGTAACTCGGGGCCACCACCCTTCCGCCCGTGCGCCTGACCATCGTTCTGATCGCCGCTGTGCTCGTGCTCGCCGCCGCCGGGGCGGCGTCGCTGGCCGCCCCCGAGCCGGCGGCGTCACCCGAGCTCGTGCGGATTGCCCTCCCCGATGCCGGCGGGATCGAGATCGCTCCTCCGCCTCCGCGCTACGAGCGCGTTCGCTGGCAACGATCCACGGCCGTGGGCACCTACACCGCGGGCGGCCTGGTGGACGGCGTGCGCGTCCCCGCCGAGGGCCGGCACTTCTACACGTGGGATCCGGTCAAGCGCCGTTCCCCCAACCGCTGGTGGCGGCGCTACGGCACCGATCGCCTCGTGAGAGCGGTGCTGGCCGTCGCCTCCGAGCACGCCGCGGCGCATCCGGGCGCGGCCCGGCTGGCGGTGGGCGACCTCAGTCGCCCGCGGGGCGGTGACTTCGGCATCCGCTTCGGGCCGATCGGCCACGCCAGCCACCAGAACGGGCTCGACGTGGACATCTACTACCCGCGCGCCGACGGCCGCGAGCGCGCCCCGCGCTTCGCATCCGAGATCGACCCGGACCTGTCACAGGAGCTGGTCGACCGCTTCCTCGCGCGCGGCGCCCAGGTGATCTTCGTGGGGCCCAACACCGGGCTGACCGGGCCGCCGCAGCGGGTGCAGGCGCTCGTCAACCACGACAACCATCTGCACGTACGGCTGCCCTGAGGGCGCGGAGCAGGGCTTGGACGCTCAGCGCGCCAGCCGTGCGCCGGCCGGCGGCGAGAACAGGCGCCAGAGACCGGCCTCGCCCATGTGCTCGACCTCCAGGCCGGCGGCGAGGCAGTCGGCCTCCACGGCGATCGATATCGCCGGGTGAGCGGGCGAGGGGCTCAGCGCAACGACGTTCCTCAGCCTGACTGCGAGCGGGCGCTCCTCCAGCCACAGCACGACCATCGGCGGGACGTCAAGGGGCATTCCGGAACGGGGATCGGTGGTGGGATCGAGCTCGCGGAGCTCGACCTCCAGGGGGCCGCCACGGGCCCGCCGCTCTTCCAGGAAGGCCTGGACGGCCTTCCGCATACCGATCACCTTCGCTTCGCCTCCGTTTGGGACATGCCGGACGCCAGAACGGCGAACGGGCCGGGAATACGAACCTAGACGTGCTTCGCGCTTCGCGCCACTCGAACGTTCGTCCAACGCGGGCCGCTCCGCTCGATCTGATACACGTTGGGGCCGATGGATCGCCGCCTCGCGTACAAGAATCTCCGTACCGGCCTGATCGCTGCGGTCATCGGTCTGGTCGTGTTCGCCCTCTCGTGGGTCGTCGCTCTGGTCTACTGATGGCCGCGGAGGAGCAGCAGCGCGGCAACGGCGCCGATCCGCCCGGCGAGCTCATCCACCTGCCGGGGCCCTCGTACCTGCCCGTCCTGACCGCTTTCGGCGTGACCCTGGCCGTGTGCGGGGTGGTGCTGTCGCTGGCCATGGTCGTGATCGGGCTGATCATCACGCTGGTGGCCGTGGTGCGCTGGATCCGGGAGACGCGCCGGGACATGGCCGAGCTCCCGCTCGAGCACCACTAGCCCCACCCCGGCCGGCGCTGACCGTGGACGCCGATCAGGTTCTTCTGTTCCGGCTCAACCGCGCGGGGCTCGCCCGGCGCGAGGCCCGGAGCCTCGCCGAAGCCGCCGCCTGCCCCGTCTCCGACTTCGCCCGCGACGCCGCCCTCCTCTCTCTGGCGGCCCGGCGCGACGGGGTGACGCGTGCGGTGTACAGCGAGGCCGCCGACGGCGACGCGCTCGTGCTGGCGCACGTCGTGAGAGGCGCAATCCACGCTCTCGCCCCGGCCGAGCTCGGGCTCTACGGCCGCGCGCTGATCTCGAACGATGACGACGAGCTGGGCGCACAGCTCGGTCAGCAGGTCCAGCGGCTCGCGGCCGAGAAGGGCTTTGCCCCCACGGCCGCGCTCGCAGAGGTGGCCGAGGCCACCGGAGAGGCGCTCAGCGGAGGGAGCGTGCTCACCAAGAACGAGCTTCACGAGGAGCTGCGCCGGCGGGTGAGCAAGGACGTCATGCCCTGGTGCCGGAGCTGCAAGAGCCATCACGTGGCGCCGATGCTGTGGCGCTACGGGACGATCAGGGCCGGCGCGGTGCTCGACTCCGAGCGCCGCTACCGCGCCGGCAAGCCGGGACGCACTCCGGCCGCCGCGCAGGCGGTCGAGCGCTTCCTCCACTTCTACGGCCCGGCGACGGCCGGCGACTTCGCCGACTGGGCGGGCGTGGCAAGGCCCCACGCCGAGCGTCTCTGGTCGCGTGTCGAGGACGACCTGTCCGAGGTGGCGGTGGCAGGGCGCAGCGGCTGGCTGCTGCGCGCCGACAGCCGCGAGCTCGAGGCCCCCGCCGAGGCCGAGGGGCTACGGCTGATCCCGCCGGGCGACCCGTATCTCCAGAAGCCCAACCGGGCGCTGCTCGCCCCCGACAAGGCGCTGCGCAAGCGGCTCTTCCGCCCCGTGGCCAGCCCGGGAGTCGTGCTGCGAGACGGGCGGCTGGCCGGCCTGTGGCGGGCCAAGGCGAAGGGCAAGAAGCTCGAGGTCAGCGTCGAGAAGCTCGGACGCCTGCGCAGGCCCGACCTCGAGGCCGAGGCTCAGCGCGTGGCGACCGTGCGCGGCGCCTCGGAGGCCGTCCTCGTCGTGGAGTGAGCCTCAGCGCGGCGCAGCTTCGATGTCGGACGGCAACTCGCTGGTGGCGCCGTCCGAGACCCAGACTCGCACGATGTCGCGCATCGACAGCACGCCCCTCATGCGTCCCCCGTCGACCACGACGAGGTGGCGAAAGCCGCCGCGGACCATCGCCTCGGCGGCCCGCTCGAGCGACCAGTCGGGCGCCGCAAAGGTGATCTGGGACGAGAGATGGTCGGCCACCAGCTCCCGGTCGGGGTCCTGGCCACGGCCGACGGACTGCAGCACGTCGCGCTCGGTGATGATCCCCGGCCCGGGCTGCTCGGGGTCGATCACGACGGCGGCGCCGACGTTGCGCTCGGCCATGGCGGTGGCGGCATCACGGAGCGAGTGACCCGGGTTCACGGTCAGCACGACCTCGCTCATCCCTGCCCTGACCTGCATGAGACCCCCTTCAAGTACTCGTGACGATCAGCATAAGCAAATGTACCCCATGATCCGGTGACCGCGCACGGTCGTACCACGTTGTGAAATGCGCCAGTCGACCGTCTATCGCCGCTCAGAGCTCTACCAGGACGCCCTTCGCGTAATCGAAGAGGAGTACGCCAACGAGGAGCTGTCGCTCTCACTCGTGGCTCACGAGATCGCCACTTCGCGTCGCCAGCTCCAGAGGTCGTTCGCCGAGGCCGGCAACACGAGCTTCCGTCGCGAGTTGCAGCGAATTCGCATGTCGCGCGCCGCAGCGCTGCTGCGCGAGGGCTCGCTCTCCGTGCAGGAGGTCGCCGCCTCCGTCGGCTACCGCCAGGCGGCCCAGTTCGCCAAGGCATTCCGGCGCAGCCACGGCGCTCCGCCCTCTTCGTTCCGGGGATCGAGCGGCACGAACGGCGCCACCCAGCTGCACCCCGCCGCGGGTAGCAGGCTGGCCGCCTGAAACCGGCCCTCCGGCCGCTCAATCGCCGCCAATAGATGGCGCGACCCTGCGTCGCGTGCATCGGGTGGAGGCAATAGACTCGCGCGCCGTGAGCGAGAGGGAGCCGATCGCGCAGGACACTGCGAAGGGTCCGCCCGAGTCCGACCCGCGCATCGAGGGCGAGAAGCACCCGGTGGGCCGGATGATGGCGATCGGCGTGATCGCGTCGCTCATCGGCATCGGGATCTCCCTGCTGATCGACTGGTTCCCGGAGGACGCCTCCACCATCGCGGGGGACATCGACACGCTCTACGACGTCCTGCTGATCTGCTCGGTCCCGGTGTTCGTGCTGGTCATGACCATCGCCATCTACTCGGTGGTCCGCTTCCGGGCCAAGCCCGGCGACATGGGCGACGGTCCGCCGATCCACGGCAACACGAAGCTCGAGATCATCTGGGTGACGGTGCCCTTCATCATGGTCACCGCGCTGGCCATATACGGCTGGATCGTGCTGGACGACATCGAGGCGAAGCAGCCCAACGAGCTGGTGGTCAACGTCACGGGCCAGCAGTTCGCCTGGACCTTCGAGTACCCCCAGGAGAAGGTCAACGCCAACGAGCTCGTCCTGCCGCTCGACCGCCCGGTGGACTTCAGGATCCGCACGGAGGACGTGATCCATTCCTTCTGGGTGCCTCAGTTTCGCCTGAAGTCCGACACCGTCCCCGGCCTGACCACGCGCGTACGGGTCACGCCCGACCGGGTCGGAGCCTGGTCGGTCGTCTGCACCGAGCTATGCGGCCTCGGCCACAGCGCGATGCGGGCCAACGTGCGCGTGGTGGCGGAGGAGGAGTACCTCGCGTGGATCGAAGACCAGGGTGAGGAGGCCGAAGCCGAGGGCGGGGGCGGCGGCTCCGGCGGGGGCGACTCGGGCGGCGGCGGACAGAGCGCCGGCGCCGAGGGTGAGCAGGTGTTCACCGCCACAGGCTGCGGCTCGTGCCACCAGCTCGCGGCCGCGGGCGCCGACGGCCAGGTGGGCCCCAGTCTCGACAACATCTCCGAGGCCGACGAAGCGTCGATCGAGGAGTCGATCGTCGATCCCGGAGCCGTGCTGGTGGAGGGCTACGGCGACGGGATAATGCCCCAGGACTACCGGTCGCAGCTGTCCGCGGCCGAGCTCGACTCGCTCGTGAAGTACCTTCTGGAGGCTCAAGAATGACGTTGACGCACAGGCTCATCGCACCGGGCTGGTACCGCGCCGTTCTGGGCGTGGCCCTGGGCTTCGCCTTCGGAATGGGCCTCGTGCTGCTCGTGCGCTCTCTGTACGGCTACGAGCCGCTCTGGGACTGGGAAGCGATCATCACCGTCGGCGGGCTGATCGCGGCTCCGCTGGGCTTCCTGGTCGGCATCGGCTGCTTCGACTACTGGTTCCGCTGGGCCTCGGGCGCCCCCACGGTCCCCGAGGATCACTCGAGTCACGGCGCCACCTCGTGGAAGGACTACTTCCGCGTCAACACTGACCACAAGGTCATCGGCATTCAATACATCTGCACCACGATGTTCTTCTTCGTGGCGGGTGGGCTGATGGCCATGCTCATTCGCGCCGAGTTGGCGCAGCCCGGCACGCAGTTCGTGGACCCGAACACCTACAACGGCCTGTTCTCGGTCCACGCGTCGCTGATGATCTTCCTGTTCATCATCCCGGTGTTCGCCGGCATCGCGAACTACGTGATCCCGCTGATGATCGGCGCGCCGGACATGGCCTTCCCACGGCTGAACGCCCTGTCCTACTGGATGCTGCCGGTGGCCGGCGTGATGATGATGGCCTCGTACTTCGCCGAGGGAGGCGCGTTCGCCACCGGCTGGACGGCCTACGCCCCGCTGTCCACCGAGGCTCCGCTCGGCCAGCAGTTCTTCACGCTGGGCGTCCAGTTCGCCGGCGCCTCGTCGATCGCCACCGCGCTCAACTTCCTGGTCACGATCATCACCATGCGCGCGCCGGGCATGACCTTCTGGCGCATGCCGCTGCTGGTGTGGGCCAACTTCACCACCTCGCTGCTGGTGGTCATCGCCACGCCCTTCATCGCCGGCTCACAGTTCTTCGTGCTGCTCGACCGCACGCTCGGCACCGAGTTCTTCGTCCCGGGCGGCAACGGGGACGTGCTCATGTACCAGCACGTCTTCTGGTTCTACTCGCACCCGGCGGTCTACATCATGATGTTGCCGGGCTTCGGGATCATCAGCGAGGTCATCTCCACCCACGCCCGCAAGCCGGTGTTCGGCTACCGGATGATGGCCTTCTCGCTGGTGGCGATCGTGATCCTCGGCTTCACCGTATGGGCGCACCACATGTTCGTCTCCGGCATGCAGAGCTGGTTGCGCGTGCCGATGATGATCACCACGATGCTCATCGCCGTTCCCACGGGCATCAAGATCTTCTCCTGGCTGGCCACGCTGTGGCGCGGCGTGATCCACATGCGAACACCGCTGCTGTTCGCCCTGGGCTTCATCACCATGTTCACGCTGGGCGGGATCAGCGGGATCATGCTCGCGGTGGTGCCGTTCGACATCCACGTGTCGGACACGTACTTCATCGTCGCCCACATCCACTACGTCCTCTTCGGCGGCTCGGTGTTCACGATCTTCGCCGGGCTCTACCACTGGTTCCCGAAGATGACCGGGCGGATGTACGACGAGACGCTCGGGCGCATCCACTTCTGGCTGTCGTTCGTCTTCTTCAACCTGACCTTCGGCCCGATGCACTTCGTGGGCATCGACGGCATGCCCAGGCGGGTGGCCGACTACGCCGAGCAGTTCGCAACCTGGAACGCGATCATCTCGGTGTCGGCGTTCATCTTCGGGCTCTCGTTCCTGATCTTCCTCTACAACATGATCGCCTCGTGGCGCCATGGTCCGGAGGCGCCCGGCAACCCCTGGCGCGCGCACTCGATCGAGTGGCAGGTGTCGTCACCGCCGCCGGTGTTCAACTTCGACGAGATCCCGACCGTGGTGGGCGGGCCCTACGAGTACGGCGTTCCCGGAGCGGTGCACGCCGTGTTCAAGGAGCACAAGCCGGCGACGGTGCCCACGCCGGCCGGCGGGGGCGGCGCACCACCGCCCACTGACCCATGAAGCGCATCCTCGTAGTGGCCAACGAGACCGTGGCGGGCAAGCCCCTGATCGAGGCGGTCGAGCGCCATGCCACCGACAACGAGATCGAGGTCCACGTGATCTCGCCTCAGAACGAGCCCAAGCACGGCTACGTCGTCCACGACGAGCACATCCGCGACGCGGCCGAGAACCGGCTGCGCATGACGATCGCCCTGCTGCGCGAGGAGGGCATCGAGGCCACCGGCGAGATCATGGATCCCGATCCCTACTCGGCCGTGATGGACGCGCTCGGCGAGAGCGACTACGACGAGATCATCGTCTCCACTCACCCCGAGACCCGCTCCGGCTGGCTGAGGCAGGGGCTGGTCGACCGGCTGGCGCGCGCCACCCGGCGGCCCGTGGAGCACGTGATGGTGGACCTCGACAGCGAGCGGGACGACGTCAAGCGCACGCTCGTGGTGGCCAATCAGACGATGGGCGGCCCCGAGCTGCTCGACCGGCTCAAGTCAAAGGCGGGCGAGGAGCCACGACGGTTCATCGTGATCGCCCCGCAGGCGGGCGGCAACGGCGACGCTGATGCCGACGCGGAGGACGGCGCGGCACAGCGCCTGGCCCACATGCTCGGCGAGCTCGAGTCCGCGGGCATCGAGGCCATCGGCCAGGTGGTGCATCCCGATCCCTACACGGCCATCCAGAACGCACTCCAGTTCTACGGCCCCGACGACATCGTCATCTCCACCCTCCCCGAGACCCGCTCCGGCTGGCTGCGCAACGATCTGATCGGCCGGGTGGAGGCCTCCACGGGCAAGCCGGTCGAGCACATTGTGAGCGATACGTAATGGAATCCGCCTCGGTAGCCGCCGGACAGGTCGCCCACGACGACCACCATCATGGGCCGCCGGCGGCCAACGTCTCGTCCCGGGTCGAGGCCCAGTTCCTCGGGATGCTGCTCTTCATCATCTCGGAGATCATGCTCTTCGGAGCGTTCTTCACCGCCTACTTCTTCATCCGGGTCGTGAACGAAGCGCCCTGGTTCCCCTTCGACGGCAACGAGCTTCCGGTGGCCGTGGCCGGGGTCAACACGGCCATCCTCGTGTCCTCGAGCTTCACCATGCACTGGGCCCTCGAGGGCGCGCGCAACGACAACCACCGCGCGATGAAGATCGGCCTCTTCACCACCGCGCTGCTCGGCCTCACCTTCCTCACGATCCAGATCAACGAGTACGTCCACATCGGCTTCCCGATCTCGGAGAACGCGCAGACCACGATCTTCTACTCGCTCACGGGACTGCACGGAGCCCACGTGTTCGTCGGCCTCACGCTGCTGACCTTCGCCACCGTTCGAGCCTTCCGCGGACACTTCTCCTCCAAGGAGCACCGCGGCGTCGAGGTGCCGGGCATCTACTGGCACTTCGTCGACGTGATGTGGATCATCGTGTTCAGCTCGGTCTACCTCCTCTAGTCCGGCCGTGATCAATCCGCTGCGCTCCGAGCAGGATGCCTTTCGCTTCCTGATCTACGTCGTGGTCGTGGTGGCGGTCCTGCTGGCCATCGTGTTCGCCGTGCGCGCGCTGTCGTGACGCCGGCGGCGTTCGGAGCCGACCTGGAGCTCGCCGAGCGGGCGGCCCGAGCCGCGGCCGAGCTGCTGATGGACTACTACGGCCGCCCGCCGGAGGGCCTCGGCTCCAAGTCCTCGGCCACGGACCTCGTGTCCGACGCCGACCGGGAGGCCGAGCGGGTGGTCCGCGAGCTCCTGGCCGGAGAGCGTCCCGACGACGGCCTGTTGGCCGAGGAGGGCTCGGACGTCAGTGCGGCCAGCGGGCGGCGCTGGCTCGTCGACCCACTCGACGGCACGGTCAACTTTCTCTACGGGTTTCCGGCCTGGGCGGTGAGCGTGGCGCTGGAGGACGCCGAGGGCGCCGCCGTGGGCGTGGTGCTCGACCCCGTGGCCGACGAGTGCTTCACCGCGGTGCGTGGTGAGGGAGCCAGGCTGAACGGCTCCCCGGCGTCGGTCACAGGTGAAACCGATCTCGGCCAGGCGATGGTCGCCACCGGCTTCTCCTACGAGCGCGAGCGCCGAGCGCACCAGGCGGAACTGCTGCTCGACGTGCTCCCACGCGTGCGCGACATCCGGCGCGCCGGGGCGGCCGCCCTCGACCTCTGCTACCTGGCGGCAGGACGCGTGGACGCCTACTACGAGCGCGGCCTGAACCAGTGGGACTGGGCCGCAGGCCGGCTCATCCTCGTGGAGGCCGGCGGTGTGGCGGCCGACCTCGACGGCGACCCTCACGGCCTGGTGGGAGCGGCCACGATCGAGCTGCAGGAGGCGCTGCTCGACCTGGTGCGCTAGCGGTTGCGCTCCGCTCGCCGTCTGCGCGGCGGGCCCGACGTGGTCCGGTTGGCTGGGGAAGGGGCGTTGGTTCCGAGTTCTCGAGGCTGCGTCGGATTCACGCCCGAGGAGGGGGTCAAATTGACACGGCGCGCGACCGGTAGAAGGGCTGTGCTGTGTTCACCCCCCAGGAGGGGGTCAACTCAGGACACCCCCTGTGGGCTGAAACAGTCTGTCGAGTTCTGCCCGCATACCGGCACTAACTCGACAGACTCACCCCTTCCCCAGCAGATCGTGGGCGCCCGAAGCGCCGCGCAGGCCCGAACGGAACGCCCCGGCGCAGCGAGCGCCGGCCCGCTCAGCCGCCCGGGTTCAGCAGATACTCGGTGAGCGTGTCCAGCTGCTTGTCGCTCAGCCGGCCCTCGTATGACGGCATCGCGCCGCCGAAGCCCTCGACCTGGAAGTCCTGGGGCTGCAGGATCGACTGGCGCACGTAATCCTCGGCCGACGTGCCCGGCTGGCGGTCGCCCGCTGCCGCGGCCAGCTCGTCGAGGCTGGGTCCGATGTTGGCCTGGCTGCCGGCCGGGCCGAACGTGTGACAGCCGCCGCAGCCGGCCGCGGTGAAGATCTGCTCGCCGGTCTTGGCGTCGCCCAGGCCCGCCTCGGCGAGGGCACCCTGATCTTCGCCCGAGCGCCCCGAGGCGTAGGCCACGTACGCGGCCACGTCGGCGGCCAGTTGGCCCTCCACCAGTCCCGCCGGCATCGTGCTGCTCTTGCGGGGATGGGCGATCTGTGACTCGACTATCCCCTTGACCGTGTCGCGGTCCATGCCGTCGGACAGCGCCGCGGCGAACGAGTCGTCGAGGTTCGGACCGGTGTTGCCCTGGGTGCCCGCGCGGTTGAGCACGTGGCAGGAGCCGCACTTCTGCACGAACTGGGCCTTGCCCTCGGGCAGGTTGGCCTCTTCCTCACGGCCACAAGCGGCCAGCGGCAGCACGACGAGGACCGCGCACAGGGCGGCCAGTAGCGGCTTTACCGTGTTCCGGGCGAGGCTCACGGGGCGCGTACATTATCCGCTACCGGGGCCGGACGGGGAAGGCTTTCGAGCTGTCCCTGACCCGCCAAGATCACGCCCTCGGCCACGCTTTCCCACGCGAACTGCCGTGCCGACTCGGCGGCGAGCGCTGCCTTGGCGCGTTCGCGCTCGGCCGGCTCGACCTGCAGCCAATCCACGAGCTTGCGGCCGATCTCCTGCACCGACCCGGGACCGACGTCGAAGGCCAGCAGCGGGCGCAGCTCCTCGTCCAGGGCGGGCGCCAGCCGCGCCGTGACCTCGGCCATCCCCGAGTGGTTGGCCGACAGCGGGAACGCCCCGCAGGCGGCGGCCTCGGCCGCCACCATGCCGAAGGCCTCCGGGAAGGTCGAGGGCATGACCTGCGCCTCGCAGGCCGGCAGCAGGTCGGGCAGGTCCTCGTGCTCGAGCCGACCGGTGAAGTGGATCCGCTCCGCGGCGGCCGGCGCGGCGTCGAGCCATTCGGAGTCCACGCCGTCGAGGAAGGCGTTCAGGTACTTGAGCTCGCCCTTGGGTCCGCCCTCGAGCTCGCGGCCGCGTGCGGCCATGTCCCTCAGAGCGGCCACGTCCTTGTTGCGCAGCGCCTCCACGAATCCGCTCAGAGCCTCGCGGTAGGTGCCGAAGCCCACCACCACGAGCCGGGCGTCCGGCACCTGCGACACGACGAGCGGCCAGGCGGCGAACAACAGGTCCACGCCCTTGGACACGATCAGCTTGCCCACGTAGCTAACGATCCGGTCACGGTCGGGGTCGAGCTGGTGGAGCGCCTCGGCCGCCCCCGCCTCCCCGCCCCAGGACGCGGCCGCGTCGTGACCGAGCTTGACGGCCAGCCGCTCCAGGCCCACGGCCGGCTCGTCATTCGGCCGGAAGGTGTGGATGTCCACGCCGGGCGGGCCGAGACGCGTGTGCTCCGGGAGGTCGTGCTCGTCCGACAGCACGTCCCACAGCGAGTGTCCCGTGTGGCTCGAGCCCACCAGCACGCCCTTGGCCCCGCGGATCCCCTCTAGGGCGTAGGGCAGAAAACGCTCCTTGTTGGGCCGCACGGTGTACTCGAGCGCGCTTCCGTGGACCTTGACCGCGTACGGGGCGCGATCGCGCAGGCCGCGCGCCAGGATCACCGGCGCCATGACAAGGTGATTGGCCAGCGCCACGTCGGGTGTGGGCGCGGCCTCGACGGCGGCCACGTTGGCCGCCAGGTAGTGGTCGAGCTCCGCGTCCGTGAGGTCCGGGTAGGGCTTGGCGTCGAAGCCTTCGTACTCGTCGGCGACGTAGAGCGGGAGTACGCGGCCGATGTCCGGCACGTGAAGGGTCACCCCGTCGGGCGCCTCCCAATCCGGGTCCTGGCAGAACAGGTGCACCTCGTGACCGAGCCGGGCGAGCGCGCGGACCAGCTCGGCGTTGTAGATGTTGCTGCCCGTGCCGCGCATCAGGTAGCTGTGAAAGACCAGGATTCTCATCGTGCGCGGACGCTATTGTCTTCGCTCGATGCCTGCCCGCCAGAAGTACCGCCTGCGTGCCCGCTCCGACCGCGAGGTGATCCGCGAGGTCGAGCCTGGGCACACGTATGTGGACCACGAGTCGGGCGAGGAGCTGAAGGTCGTCGGTGCCCTCCTGCCGCTGGCGCCGTCGCCCAGCGAGCTCCCCTACGCGGTGGAGAACCTGAGGATGTGCGGGTGTTCCCTCGAGCAGCTCGTACAGAAGGATCTGAACGACTGCCCGCACTGTGGCCGGCGCCTTCCGGCCGTCGACCGCTGAGGGCACTTCTCCCAGTCGTCCTCGCCCTGCTGGTCCTCGTGGGCTGCGGCGGCGACGACGAGAGCGCATCGGAGACCACGCCCACCCTCCCCGATCTCTCCGCCCCGCAGGGAGACCGTACGGAGACCACCGCACCCGACACCACCACCGACACCGTGCCGGAGCCGGACCCCACCCCCACGGAAACGGTCCCGCCGTCCACGGGCGGGGGCACACCGGCGCCCGAGACGGTGCCGCCCGCGGACACGCCCGAGAACGACGCTCCGCCCCCGGCCGACAGCCCGGCCGAGCGCTTCGAGGAATTCTGCAACGAGAACCCGGGCGCCTGCGGCTAGCGAGGAGCGCAGCCCGAGCGGTGGTCGGGCGAGCACCGGAGCCTCGGTGATCTCAGCGGGCGCGGGCTAGGCGAGGCAGCCGAGCGCTTCGTCACGAGAGCTGAAGATGGTGAGGTGGCCCACGAGTCCCGTGACCTGGAACGGGCGCAGGATGCGCTCGCTGGGACAGACGAGCACCATCGCGCAGCGCCTGAGGTTCATGTGGCGCAGAGAGTTCATGATCACGCCGATCCCGGTGGAGTCCATGAAGGTCACGTCGCTGAGGTCGACCACCACGCCTCTCGCGCCCTCCTCGGCCAGCCCGAACAGACGGCTGCCCAGCTTGGGCGCCGTGAGTGCGTCGATCTCCCCCCGGAGTGCGACGACATGAGTGTCCTGGTCGACTGACTCATCGACCAGGCCGAAGTCGATCACACCGGCGAACCTATCACGCAAGCAGGCGCAGGCTCGGCCCCGGGGGGCCCACTTTCGGCTCAGACCTGGCGGTGGGTCGGCACCGGGGTGGTCGGGCGCCGTACCCGTGCCGGCGACGGCACGCGCGGCTCGACACCACGGCGCCTGTTCGGACGCGCCGGACCCGAGTGCTCGCGGTCACGGCCGCGCCCCAGGCCCCAGCGGCCGAGCGGAAGGCGGATGCCGTCTCCGCCCGGGCCGTCATCACGAGGCTGCGGACCCGGTCCCTCGCCGCCGCCGCCGTCGTCACCGCGCGAGTCGTCGTCGTCGTCGCGCAGCCGGAAGAACCAGATCAACCAGACGATCAGCAGGCCGACGTCGAAGATCCGGAACCCGACCATGAAGATCCACCCCTGAGTGGACACCGAGTCGATGCTACCGCGCCCGGCGCGCCGCGAGAAGAGGCTCCGCGCCTATTCAGCGAGCGCGCGGTGCGCGCGAGCGTCCGCTTACTCGTCCTCTACCGGGGTGGTGGGCCGGTTGTCGGGGATGTAGGTGGCCGTGTAGAGCAGCCGCGCCTTCGTGTAGGTGCAGCCGAATCTCACGACCTCGCGCAGGTCCTCGAGTGCGAACTCGCGCAGGCTGCGCGGGGGCTCGCAACTGCCCTTGGCTCTCGAGGAGCGCCACCAGTCGGACTTGGTGAGGTTGATTGCGAGCATCGGCGCCCAGGTGGGCACCGTGAGAGCGATCCAGTTCCCCTTCTTGACCCGCAGGGGACGATCGATCACGAAGGTCGGGCTCGACCCGAAGTAGTCGTCGACCTCGTACAGCTCCGTCTGCTGGACGAGCCGGTGCTCCAAGCGGGTCTTGCGCCTGTCGCCGCGCCGCAGCACGGACAGCTGAACCCCGGCCGGAGAGCCGTAGTTGTCGTTGAAGAACGTGGACTGCTCGGCCGTCGGCGCCGCCAGTGTGACCGTGAAGGCGGTGATGTAGCCGTCGCGCCGGATGTAGTAGGGATTCTTCGGCCCCCCGGAGGACCGTCCCTGGTAGCCGGTGACCCGCACGACCGCCACGCAGGGGTCGGCCGGGCAGCTCGCGTTCGCCGGATCGGCGGTAGCGCCAAGCTCGACGATGCGGGCGGATGCACCCGACGGCAGCACCAGGGCTACCGCCAGCAGGGATGTGAGTAGGAAGATTCGCTTCATGACCAGGGGTGAAACACCCTGTCCGTCGATGAGTTGCGGCGTCCTACTTGTACCTATAGGTGATCCGCCCGCGATCGAGGTCGTAAGGCGACAGCTCGATCTTGACCCTGTCGCCCGGGAGGATGCGGATGTAGTGCCTGCGCATCTTCCCCGAGATGTGTCCGAGTACCTCGTGCCCGTTGTCGAGAGACACTTTGAACATGGTGTTCGGGAGGGCCTCAACGATCTCGCCCTCCATTTCGATCTTCTCTTCCTTGGGCACAGCAGGCGGCGCGCTCAGATGGCGCGAACGTTCACCGCCTTGGGACCTTTGTCGCCGGTCTCCTCCTCGTACTCGACCTTGGAGTTCTCGGCCAGCGACTTGAAGCCCTGTCCGTCGATCCCCGTGTAATGGACGAACAGGTCACGGTCGCCGTCGTCCGGCGTGATGAACCCGTAGCCCTTCTCGTCGTTGAACCACTTAACGGTTCCGGTAGGCACGAAATGCCCCTTCCTGCTTGTGCCCGGCCGGACCTGCAAAGAGCGAATCCCGTACCACGGCACCTGCATGTTCAACTACGCCGGATTAGTACAGCGCTCGCGCGCACCGCGCGCTCGCCGGACAGCCGGCCCGTACAGGACGGGACGCTACCAGCCAAGCGCGCTGGAAGTGGTCAGCGTCCGCTGAAGGTTGCGTGGCCGGGTCCCTGGGCGAGGAACTCCTTGACGGCCTTCTGCAGGTCCTCGGTCTCGAAAAGGGGCGCCGCGATCTCGGCCGTGCGAGCATCGGCGCCGCGTACGCCCTCGTCGAGAGTGGCCCGGACGATCCGCTTGGTCGCCGTGTGAGCCAGTGTCGGGCCGGCGGCCAGGCGCCGGGCAAAGCGCAGCGATTTCTCGGCCAGCTCGACGTCGGGCAGCACCCGGTTGATCACGTTCCAGCGCTCCAGCGTCGCCGCGTCGTAGAGGCCCGCGCTCATCACGAACTCGCGCGCGCGAGCTGGACCGGCGCGCTCGGCCATGCGCTGGGTGCCGCCCATCAGCGGCGTGAGCCCCACCACCGCCTCCACCAGGCCGAAGCTGGCCGACTCGGACGCCCAGATCATGTCGCAGGCGAGGGAGAGCTCCAGGCCGGCAGTGAGGCAGAGACCGTGCACCGAAGCGAGGGTGGGAAAGGGCAGGTCCTCGATCTGGTGGGTGATCTCCTGCAGGCCGGCGGTGAACCGCTCGGCCTGTGCGCGGGTCAGCCCGTCGAACACGTTGACGTCGGCACCGCCGGTGAAGTACTCGCCCTCGGCGCGCACGAGTAGAGCGCGCAGGCCCTCGGTGGCGCCGAGCGCCGCCTGGATGTCGCGCACCATCTCGTCCCCGAACAGGTTGAGCGGCGGGTCGTCGATGACCAGGATCCCGAGGTCACCGTCGCGCTTCAGGCGCGCCCGCTCAGCCACCGCGCAGCTCCTTCGCGACCTGCGCCAGCTCGTCGCCCTCCGGAGTGCGCGGCTGCGCAGGCAGCCTGAGCGGGTCGTCGTCATAGCGCGGGATCACGTGCATGTGCAGGTGAAAGACCGTCTGCCAGGCGGCCGGCTCGCAGCAGTTGAGCAGGTTGACCCCCGCCGCCCCGAGCCGCTCGCGCATGGTCAGCGCCAGCCGCTTGGAGGCAAGCGCGGCCCGGCTGAGGTCCTCCGCGGGCGCCTCGTAGAGGTTCTTGGAATGGTGCCGCGGAATTACCAGCGCGTGGCCGCGCGTCCACGGGTTGATGTCCATGAAGGCCAGCGTGTGCTCGTCCTCCTGGACGATCTCGGCGGGCAGCTCGCCCGCCACGATCTTGCAGAAGATGCAGTCGTCCGCCATGCAGGCAAACTATTGATTACAGCCAGCCCGAGCGCTTGAAGCGCCAGAACAGGAAGCTGCAGGCTACGACCATCACGGAGAGAATCAGCGGGTAGCCGAAGGTCCAGCCGAGTTCGGGCATGTGCTCGAAGTTCATGCCGTAGATCCCGGCAATCGCGGTGGGCACGGCCACGATGGCGATCCAGGCCGAGATTTTGCGCATGTCGTCGTTCTGGCGCACCGACACCTCGGCCAGGTTGGCGTGCAGCCCGCTCTGGAGGATGTCGCGCATGGCGTCGAGCTGATCGCGGGTGCGCATCAGATGGTCGTTGACGTCGCGGAAGTAGTCCCGGATCTCCGGGTGCACCTGGTCGTACTGGCCGGCGGCCAGGCGGTCGATGGGATCCACGAGCGGGACCGCCGCCCGGCGGAACTGGAGCACCTCACGCTGTAGCCGGTACACGCGCTGCGCGGGATTGCTGCGCTCGCCCGAGAAGAGCTCGGCCTCCACCTCGTCGATGTCGTTCTCGAGTCCCTCGATGGCCGGGATGTAGTCGTCCACCACGCGGTCGAGGATCGCGTGCAGCACGGCGCCCGGCCCGCACCTGAGCTTGGACTCGTCGTGCTCGAGATCCTCTCGCACTTGCTTCAGCGCGCTGCCCTCGCCGTGGCGCACGGTGATGATGTAGTCCCGGCCGAGGAACACGAGCAGCTCGCCGAGCTCGATCACCTCCTGGGGGTCCACGTAGCGCGCGGTCTTCAGCACCAGGAAGACCATGTCGCCGTAGACCTCGAGCTTGGGGCGCTGATGGGCGTGGATGGCGTCCTCCACGGCCAGCGGATGCAGGTCGAACTCGCGGGTCAGCGAGTCGAACTCCTCGGCCGTCGGCTCGTGCAGCCCGATCCAGACGAAGTTGCCGTCCTCACGGCGCTCCTGGTAGGCGTGGTCGAGCTCGACCTCGCCGTTGCGGCGCCTGCCCTCCTCGTAGATGGCGCAGTCGACGATCATCCGGCGGGATTGTCGCGCAGAGCCCGGGCGAAGGCGAGCGCCTGGTCGCGGCTCTGCACCTCCCCGGAGTACGCGGCCTCGGCCAGCGCCGCCAGCAGCCGGCCGACCTCGGGCCCGGATTCGAGCCCCAGCTCGCGGGCCAAGTCGTTTCCGCGCAGGGGAGCTTCCGGCGGCCCCTGCTCGCGCCAGTCGAGCGCGGCCTCCATCAGCAGCTGGGCCAGCTCCATGTGCGCCGCGATGGCCTCGTCGGCCTTGCGCCCCCGGGTGGCCAGCCGGTCCGCGCACGAGAGCAGCGTGACCTCTACCGACACAGGCGAGGTGCGGTTCAGGTACCGGTAGACGGCCCGCCGGTCGAGCGGCCGCTCGTGCACCAGGAATCCGAGCACGAGGTGGTGGCGGGCGAGCGAACCGAGGAAGCCGGCCAGCTTCGCGCTCGTGCGCAGCCGCCGTGCCACCACCTCGATCATCTCCTCGCCAAGGCGATCGTGACCGATGAAGGTGACCCTTCCGTCGTCGCGCACGGCGTGGGTGGCGGGCTTGCCGATGTCGTGCAGGAGCGCGCCGAAGCGCAGCGCCTGCCCGCGGGTGAGCTCGTCGGCCAGCGGCTCGTCGAGCACGGCGCGCAGGCGCCCCTCGGCCTCCGCCTCGAGCTCGAGCAGGCGCTCCAGCACCTCGATTGTGTGGCCGTAGACGTCGAGGTGGTGGTACTGGCTCTGCTCCACCTCGTGGAGATCGGCCAGCTCGGGGAGCACCGCGCTCGACAAACCGAGCCGATCGGCCAGTGCCAACCCGTTCAGCACGCCCGGGGCGAGCACGAGCCGCCGCAGCTCCGCGAACACCCTCTCGCCCGCCGCGTCCGCCACCCGCGGGGCGGCCTGGCTCGTGAGCCGCGCAGTCTCAGGGTCGGGCTCGAAGCCCAGCTCCGCGGCAAAGCGGGCCAGCCGCAGCGGACGCAACGGGTCGGCGTCGTAGGCGCCGGGCCCGAGCACCCGCAGCACACCGGCGTCGAGATCGGCGCGACCCGACTGCGGATCGATCAGCCCGCCGAGCTCACCGATCCGGCCGGCGCCGTCGGCAAGGGCCTGGGCCGAGGAGCCGGCAAGGGGCCGCGCCATCGCGTTGACGCTGAAGTCGCGACGGGCCAGGTCGTCCTCGATGCCGCCGCCCTGGAGCGGCGACAGGTCGAACACGCGACCCTTGCGCCGGTCGATCACGCGCCAGGCGCCGAAGCTCTCCGACAGCCGGAAAACGGGACCGCCGAGGTGGGTCGCCAGCGCGCGGGCCGTGGCCTCGTGGTCCGCTTCCACGACGGCGTCCACGTCGGTGACCTCACGCCCGAGCAGGTCGTCGCGAACGGCGCCGCCGACGATCCAGGCCCGGCTCACCGGAAGTGCTCGCGGCGCACCCGCGCCAACAGCCCGCAGGTCACCTCGTAGTTGATCGTGTCGAGCGCCCGCGCCACCTCCTCGGCCAGTATGCGCTCGTCTCCCTGGGTTCCGATCAGCACGACGTCGTCACCGACCTCCACACCGGTGTCGGGGCCGAGCTCGACGGTGATGTTGTCCATGCTCACGTTGCCCACCGACGGATGACGGCGCCCGCCGATCAGCACATCGTGACGGTTGGAGAGCCGGCGGCGCCAGCCGTCGCCGTAGCCGATCGGCACCGTGGCCACCCAGGTCGGCGCCGGCGCGCGCCAGCTGCGGCCGTAGCCGGCGCTGTCCCCGGCCTCGAAGCGCTTGACCGTGGCCACGTAGGAGTGCAGCGACAGCGCCGGCTCGAGAGCGTGGTCGGCCGGGTCGGCGCCGAACGGGTCCATGCCGTAGATGGCCACTCCGCAGCGCACCATGTCGAAGCGCGTCTCCGGCTCGCGCAGGGCCGCCGCGCTGTTGGCGGCGTGCACGCGCACGTCGTCGCGTCCCACCTCCTCCACGAACTCCCGGAAGCTCTCGAGCTGGCGCGGGAAGAGATCGTCGCCCAGCTCGTCGGCGGTGGCGAAGTGCGTCATCAGGCCGACCACGTTCGGGCGCCTCGCCAGCTCGACCGCCCGCGCTCGGTCGTTGGTCCCGAGGCGGCCCATGCCGGTGTCGAGCTTCACGTGCACCCGCGGCGCGGCCTCCGCCACCTCGTCGGTCCAGGCCACCACGTCGGCGCCGGCGGCGACGGCCGTCTCGAGCTCCGCCCGGGTGAGCGCCCCCATCACCAGCAGGGGGACGTCGATGCCGCTCTCGCGCAACGCGGCCGCCTCCGCTGCCGTGGCCACCGCCAGCCAGGTGGCACCGCCCGCGAGCGCCGCCCGGGCCGTCTCGAGCGAGCCGTGGCCGTAGGCATCGGCCTTGACCACCGCGCACAGCTCGCCCGGCAGCCGGGCGCTGTTGCGCTCGATGGCCCCGACGTCGATGCGGGCCAGCGCGCGCTCGGACCCGCTCACGCCGCGAGGGCGCCCAGCACGTCCACACGCGTGACGACGCCCACGAGCCGCCCGTCCTCGACCACCGGCAGCCGGTTGTGCCCGGTGTCGTGGATCATCCGCGCGGCCTCGCGCACGCTCGTATCCGGAGCCACCGAGTCCGGATCGCGAGTCATCATGTCCGAGGCCTTGGAGGCGAAGGCCTTTCGAAGGCGATCCTCGAAGCGCCCCAGCGGCTCCAGGAAGACGGTGCCCCCGAACAGGTTGATGTAGTGCGGGATGTGGAGGTCGCCCTGGTCGTCAGGCAGGATCAGATCGGCCTCGGTCACGATCCCCACCAGCTTGCCGTCGTCGTCGATCACCGGCAGGCCGGGCAGCTCGTTCTCGCGCAGCGTGCGCACCACATCCTCGACCGGCGTGTCGGGCTGCACGGTCTCAGGCGTGCGATCCATGATCTCAGCGATGGTCTCCGCCATGGCTGGCGAAGATAGCGGGCCGCGACCCGCACCGATCAGCCGGGTCCGGTGAGCCCACGCGGCAGCGAGTCGATCACGTCGCCGGCCATCACGTAGTCCGCGCCGATCTCGTCCGCCGCGGCCCGGCCCGCCCGAGCGTGGGCCAGCGTGCCGAGTGCGGCCGCCTCCAAGGCGCCGAGGCCCTTGGCGAGCAGCGCGCCGATCAGGCCCGAGAGCACGTCGCCCGTGCCCGCGGTGGCCAGCGCCGGGGTGGCTCCCGGGCTGATCGCGGTCTCACCTTCGGGCGCGGCGACGATCGTGTCGTCGCCCTTGAGCAGGACGACGCAGCCGCTGCGCTGCGCCGCTTCGCGCGCGTAACGGAAGCGGTGAGCGGCGATCTCCGCGGAGTCCAGGCCGAGCAGGTGTCCGAGCTCGCCCTCATGAGGCGTGAGCACGGTGGGCGCGCTTCGGCCCTGCAACAGCTCAGGCCGTCCGGCGTGGGCGTTGAGCCCGTCCGCGTCCACGAGCAGCGGGACGCCCACCTCGGACGCAACCGTACGAGCGAACTCGCCTGCGCTGTCGGTGCGGCCGAGCCCGGGTCCGAGCACGAGAGCGCCGGCGCGCTCGGTCATCTCCACCACTGTGTCCACGCCCGCCCGGCAATGCGCTCCGTCGTCGTCGGGCAGGCCGCGACTCATCTGCTCGAGCAGCCGCATGTCCAGGGCCGCTTGCGCCGGCGCGGGCACGGCCACCTGCACGTATCCGGCACCCGCGCGCGACGCGGCGCGAGCCGCCATCGTGGGCGCACCGGTGAGACCGGCCGAGCCGCCCGCCACCACCACCACACCCGAGGCGAACTTGGAGCCGCCGCGCTCGCGGTGCGGGTACAGGTCGAGCACGCGCTCGGCGATCAGGCCGGCCGAGTCAGGGCCCGGCGCCCCACGGGGAATCCCGATCTCCACCACTTCCACCCGGCCGGCGTGCTCCTTGCCCGGGTCCACGTACAGCCCCACTTTCGCCGCGTGGAAGCTGGCGGTGACCGTCGCCCGGATGGCCGGCCCCTCCACCTCGCCGCTGCTCGCGTTGACGCCCGAGGGGACGTCGCAGGCCACCACGGGGGCGTCCAGATCGTTGATCGCGCCGATCGCGGACGCCAGCGGCTGGCGCGGCGTGCCCTCGAAGCCCGTGCCGAGCAGGGCGTCGAGCACCACGCCGGAGCCCTGGAGTCGCTCGGGTGCGAACGGCTCGGGCGGCGGCCCGGGCAGACGCTCGAGGTTCGCGCCGGCGTCGCCGTGCAGGTCCTCGAGCGAGACGGCGGCGAGCACGTCGACCTCGTAGCCGTCCTCCCGAAGCAGGCGTGCGGCCACGAGGCCGTCGCCACCGTTGTTGCCCTTGCCCACCACCACGCGCACCGGTCCCGGACCGGCCGCTGCGGCCGTGGCCCGGGCCAGGCCGGAGCCCGCTCGCTCCATGAGGTCCAGCGAGAGCACGCCCCTTTCCTCGATGGTCCAGGCGTCCACCGCTCGCATCTCGGCGGCTTCGTAGAGCGGATCGAGCCAGGTCCTCACGCGCAGCCTGACTGACAAAGTTTGAAATCTGTCATCACATCAGCTACCTTATCGGTCATGGAAACGCGCACACTCGGCAACGACGGACTCAACGTATCGGCCATCGGCCTCGGATGCATGGGCATGTCCGATCTGTACGGAACGGCAGACGAAGAGGAGGGCATCGCCACCATCCACGCGGCCATCGACGCCGGCGTCACGCTTCTCGACACCGGCGACTTCTACGGCATGGGCCACAACGAGATGCTGATCGGGCGTGCGCTGCGGGAGGGCGACCGCGACAAGGTCCAGCTGAGCGTCAAGTTCGGCGGCATGCGCGATCCGGCCGGCGCCTTCACCAGCGTCGATGCTCGTCCTCTGGCGGTCAAGAACTTCCTCGCCTACACGCTGCGGCGCCTCGGCACCGACCACGTGGACATCTACCGGCCTGCCCGCCTCGATCCGGCCGTCCCCATCGAGGAGACCGTCGGCGCCATCGCCGAGCAGGTGAAGGCCGGCTACGTCCGGCAGATCGGGCTTTCCGAGGTCGGCGCGGATACGCTGCGTCGCGCCCATGCCGTGCACCCGATCGCCGACCTGCAGATCGAGTACTCGCTCATCTCGCGCGGCATCGAGGACGAGATCCTGCCCACCTGCCGCGAGCTGGGCATCGGCGTGACGGCCTACGCCGTGCTCTCGCGGGGGCTGATCAGCGGCCACTGGTCGCGCGAGCGCTCGAACGAGGCGCACGACTTCCGCAGCCACTCGCCGCGCTTCAGCGACGAGAACCTCGACCGCAACCTCGGCCTGGTCGAGCGCCTGCGCGAGGTGGCTGACGACCGGGGAGCCAGCGTCGCCCAGGTGGCGATCGCCTGGGTGCTTTCCCGCGGCGAGGACATCGTGCCCCTGGTGGGCGCTCGCCGGCGCGACCGGCTGGAGGAAGCCCTCGGCTCGCTCGAGCTCGAGCTCGGCGCCGGCGACCTCGCGGCCATCGAGGAGGCGATGCCCAGCGATGCGGCCGCGGGCGATCGCTACGACGAGACTCAGATGGCGATGCTGGACAGCGAGAAGGAGCCGAGCGGCGCCGCGTGAGCCAGACGACGGCAACCGGCACCGCGCTCACACCGGAGCGCGTGCTCGAGGCGGCGGAGGAGGTCCTCCGCCGCTATGGGCCCGCCAAGGCCACCGTGGTCGACGTGGCGCGGGCGCTCGGCGTGAGCCATGGCAGCGTGTACCGCCACTTCTCCAGCAAGGCCGAGCTGCGAGACGCGGTGGCGGAGCGCTGGCTCGCCCGCGTGTCTCAGCCCCTCGCTGAGGTCGCGGCCTCTGACGAGCCGGCTCCCGAGCGCCTGCGGCGCTGGCTCGAGCTGCTCATGGCCACCAAGCACAGCAAGGTGCTCGACGATCCCGAGCTGTTCGCCACCTACATGCAGCTCGCGGCGGGCGCTCGCGAGGTGGTGGCCACCCACGTGGACGAGCTGGCCGGACAGCTGGGCCGGATCGTGGCCGACGGCGTGGAGCGCGGCGAATTCGAGACCGACGATCCCGAGGGCGCAGGCCGAGCCGTGCTCGACGCCACCGCCCGTTTCCACAACCCCGCCAACGCGTCGGAGTGGAGCGATCCCGGCATCGACGATGCGTTCGAGCGAGTCTGGAGACTGCTGCTCGACGGCCTGCGCCCGCGCCCCTGAGGGCGGGTCAGTCGACCACGGCCACGGCGCCGGCGGTGGTGTCCGTGTGGGTGAGGGAGATACGGGCGCTCACGCCCTGCTCGAGCGCGCGCCGGGCGGCGGCTCCGCTCAGGTTCACCTGCGGCGCCGCTCCGGTGGCCACCACCTCCACGTCGCGAAAGCTCCAGCCGGTCAGCCCCAGCGCCTTGGCCACCGCCTCCTTGGCGCAGTAGCGCGCCGCCAGATGCATGACCGGACGGGCCCGCCCCGCGGCGTAGGCTCGCTCGGCGTCGGTGAACAGCCGCTCGGCCAGGCCCGGCCTGCGCTCGAGCGCGCGTTCCAGGCGCTCGATCTCGAGCAGGTCGATGCCGACCCCGGCCATCGGCTCCCTACTCGACGGTGACGGTCTTGGCCAGGTTGCGCGGCTGATCCACGTTGAGGCCGCGCGCCCGGGCGATCCGGTAGGCCAGCAGCTGCAGCGGAATCACCGCCAGGAGCGGCTGCAGCATCCAGTCCGTGCGCGGCACCTCCACCACCTCTTCGGCGTGCTCGGCCACCCGCCCGTTGCCCTCCGTGGCCACCGCCACGACGTGGGCCCCGCGGGCACGCACCTCGGAGATGTTCGAGAGCATCTTGTCGAGCACCGGGGAGTCGGTGGCCACGCAGACCACGGGCGTGCGCTCGTCGAGCAGAGCGATCGGGCCGTGCTTCATCTCCCCGGCCGCGTAGGCGTCGGTGGGGATGTACGAGATCTCCTTGAGCTTGAGCGCTCCCTCCAGGCAGATCGGCAGGCCTACGTGCCGGCCCAGGTAGAGGAAGAAGCCGGCGTCCTTCCAGTGCTCGGCCATCTGGCTGATCGGCTCGTCGCACTCGGCCACGAGACGGGTGATGAGGTGGGGCAATTCCCTCAGCTCGTGGCACAGCCGGCGCATCACGTCGGGCTCGAGCGTCCCGTGCACCTGAGCGAGCTTGAGCGCGAACAGGTACATCGCCGCGGCCTGGGCGACGAAGGTCTTGGTGGCGGCCACCCCGATCTCGAGGCCCGCGCGCGTGAACAGCACGCCGTCCGAGTCGCGGGTGGCCTGGCTGCCGATGATGTTGGTGATCGCGAGCACCTTGGCGCCGCGCTCCCGAGCCAGGCGCATGGCGGCCAGCGTGTCGGCGGTCTCGCCCGACTGGGAGATTCCGATGACCAGATCGCGCTCCGAGAGCACCGGGTCGCGGTAGCGGAACTCGGAGGCGATGTCCATCTCCACCGGGCGCCGCGCCCAGGTCTCGATCGCGTAGCGCCCGACCAGACCAGCGTGGTAGGAGGTCCCGCAGGCCACGATCACCACCCGGCGCACGTCCTTGAGGAACTCGTCGGACAGTCCGATGTCACCGAGGTCCACCACCCCGTCGCCCAGGCGGCCGGCCACGGTCTCGGCCACGGCATCGGCCTGCTCATGGATCTCCTTGAGCATGAAGGTCTCGTAGCCGCCCTTCTCCGCCTGCTCGAGATCCCAGTCGACCTCGTCCACCTCGCGGCTGATCCCGGTCCCGTCCGGAGCGAGGAAGCGCGAGCCTTCGGGCGTGATGGCCACGATCTCGCCGTCGTGCACGAGCTGAACGCGCTGGGTCTCGTCCAGGAACGCCGGGATGGCCGAGGCGATGAAGCTCTCGCCCTCGCCGAGCCCGACCACGAGCGGGCATTCCTTGCGCGCTCCCACGAGAACGCCGGGAGCGTCGGCGGACATCGCGACGAAGGCGTAGTGGCCGCGCAGGTCGTTGTAGGCGAGGCGCACCGCCTCCACGAGGTCGCCGTCGAAGTGGTGGGCGATCAGATGGGCCACGACCTCGGCGTCGGTCTCGGAGCTGAACTCGGCGCCCTCGGCCCGAAGCCGGTCGCGCAGCTCGGTCCAGTTCTCGACGATGCCGTTCAGCACGATCTGGAAGCGCCCGGAGCTGTCGGAATGGGGATGTGCATTGGCTTCGGTCACGCGCCCGTGGGTGGCCCAGCGCGTGTGCCCGACGCCGGTGGAGCCGTGCAGGTGGCCGTTGGAGGCCGCCACGGCCGCCCGCAGCTGCTCGAGGTTGCCCACGGCGTGCACGCTGCCCACCGTGCCGTCGTTGACCAGCGACAGCCCGGCGGAGTCGTAGCCGCGGTACTCGAGCCGCCCGAGACCGGCCAGGAGCAGGTCGCGGCATTCACGGGGGCCTACGTATCCGATGATTCCGCACATGGGGGTCCTTTAGCCTAGTTCGGACTGCGCGAGGTCCGCCAGTCTCTGGGCAATCGCGTGCGCCTGATCCTGCTCCGGCGCCTCGACCATCACCCTGAGCAACGGTTCGGTGCCCGACGCCCTTACGAGCACCCGGCCGTTGCCGTCGAGTTGCCGCGACTCCTCCTCGACGGCCTCCCAGAGCGATTCGGCCTGCTGGATGGCCGACCGGTCGCGTACCCGCACGTTGAGCAGGCGCTGGGGCAGCTTGGCCATCGCGTGGCGCTCGGCCAGGTCCGCACCGGCGAGCGCCTCCAGGGTCAGGAGAGCGGCGGCGACACCGTCGCCGGCGGGTACGAAGCCGGTGTCGATGATGTGGCCCGACTGCTCGCCGCCGAGGCTCCAGCCGCGCCGGACCAGCTCGGCCAGCACGTGCCGGTCTCCCACGGCCGTCGTGGCGACCTCGATCCCCGCAGCCTCCATGGCCCGGTGAAAGCCGTAGTTGGTCATCACCGTCACCGCCACGCCGTCGCCGGACAGGCGGTCGTGGCTGCGCAGGTGCAGCGCCGCGAGCGCCAGCAGCTCGTCTCCGTCGACCACGGCGCCGTTGCGGTCCACCGCCAGCACGCGGTCCCCGTCCCCGTCGAAGGCGAACGCGATGTCATGGCCGGCGATGCGCTCGGCCAGCGTCTCCACGTGGGTCGAGCCGCAGCCGAGGTTGATGTTGCGCCCGTCCGGCTCGACGGCGACGGCGTCGACGTCGGCTCCGAGCCGGCGAAAGATCTCCGGGGCCACCCGGTGCGTGGCGCCGTTGGCGCAGTCCAGCAGCACCCGGATCCCGGACAGGTCGAGCCCGGAAAAGCGCAGCTCGAGCTCGCGCAGGTAGTCACCCGGCGCCCCGTGGAGCTCCCGGACCCGGCCGATGTGAAGGCCGTTGCCGGATTCCACCCGGGCCTCGATCTGCTCCTCCTGCTCGTCATCGAGCTTCATGCCCTCCGGGCCGAAGAACTTGATGCCGTTGTCCTCGTACGGGTTGTGGGACGCCGACACCACGACGGCCACGTCGAAGCCGTAGCGACGCACGAGCAGCGAGGCGCCCGGGGTGGGCAGCACTCCGCCGAGCAGGGCGTCACCGCCGCCCGCGGCGATCCCGGCTGCCAGCGCGGCCTCCAGCATCTCGCCGGACTCCCGGGTATCGCGAACGATCAGTATCTGCGGAGCCTCGGCCGGGGAGACCTCAGCCGCCGCGCGTCCAAGGGCAAGAGCCAGATCGGCGGTCAGGAATTCGCCCGCGACCCCGCGGACTCCGTCGGTGCCGAACAGCCCCACCTGCGGCTAGCGCTTTGAGAACTGCGGGCGCTTACGGGCCTTCTTGAGACCGGCCTTCTTGCGTTCCTTGACACGCGGATCGCGCGTGAGGTAGCCGCGGCGCTTGAGCTCGCCACGCAACGTGGGATCGGCCTCCACCAGCGCACGGGCGATCCCGTGGCGCAGAGCCGTGGCCTGGGCGGAGACGCCACCGCCGTGGATGCGCGCCACCACGTCCATGCGCGCCTGGTTGCCGGTGGCCTCGAGCGGCTGGCGGGCCATGCGCTGCAGCCGCACGCGCGGGAAGTACTCGTCGAGGTGGCGGCCGTTGACGCTGTAGCTGCCCTCGCCCGGACGCAGGATCACGCGGGCCACCGCTCGCTTGCGCTTGCCCGTGGCGGGGTAGCGCGCGTCGGCGGCGAGATCCAGTGGCGTGGGGGCCACCTCGTCGGTGGCGGCAGACCCGTCGGCGCCCGCCTCGCCCTCGGCGTCGCCCTCGCCTGGTGCACCCTCTTCGTACTGGGCGTACTCGGCGAACTCGCCCTCGGCCGGACGCTGCTCCTCGAGCACCAGGTCGGGCTCGAGGTGAGCTCCGGGGATGACCTCGGCTTCGTCGGACGCGTTGGCCTTCGCACCGCCACGAGCATCCGGACGCGGGCTCTCGGCCTCCTCGACGGGCGCTTCGTCCTGCGCAGTCTCAGTCTCCGCCTCTTCGCCGGCCTCGTCGGCTTCGTCGGCCGGAGCTTCGCCCTCGGCCTCAGGGGCCTGCCCGACGGCCTGCGCCAGCTCCTCCACGCCCTCGATCTCGGGACCGGGGTGCTCCTCGCCGGCGGTGTCCGGCGCCTGATCCTCCGGAGCGCCCGTGGCGTCCTCGGGGGCCTCCTCCTCGGGAGCCTCCCCCTCGGGCTGCTGCGGGTCTTCGGTCATCGGGCGAGTACCTCCATCGGCTCGGGCTGCTGTGCGACGTGGGGATGATCGGGGCCGGCGTACACCTTCAGCTTGCGCAGCTGCGCCCTGCCCAGCTTGTTGCGGGGCAGCATGCCCTTGACCGCCAGGCGGATGACCTCCTCCGGGCGGCGGTCGAGCATCTCCTGCAGGGTGCGGCTGCGCAGGCCTCCCGGATAGCCGGAGTGGCGGTAGTACCGCTTCTCCGCAAGCTTGTTGCCGGTGACCGCGATCTTCTCGGCGTTCACGACGATCACGAAGTCGCCCGTGTCCACATGGGGCGTGTACTCGGGCTTGCGCTTGCCGCGCAGGTTGTCCGCGATCTGGGTCGCGAGACGGCCCAGGGTTTGCCCGGAAGCGTCGACCACGAGCCAGTTGCGCTCGCGGGTTGCTGGTGTCGCCACGTAGGTCTTCATCACAGAGTGACCGCCCAGGGGGCGGCCGGCGACCTAGTGTGGCAGATGGCTGCTCGTTGCGACCACCGAAAACGGGAAGCCGGGGCACGGCCGCCGGCGTGTCTATACTGGCGCGCCAAGTAAGTGCCTGCCTAATCCTCATCGGCCGTCCACCTTGGCCGCCGGGGAGCGGGGGAACCGTTCGGGGACCGTCGAAAGACGTATCCGAGGGGGCGAATCGGCCCATCACCGGGTCGTAGCGCTGCTCT
Organism: uncultured Thermoleophilaceae bacterium; assembly: GCA_963826165.1. Classification (GTDB taxonomy): domain Bacteria; phylum Actinomycetota; class Thermoleophilia; order Solirubrobacterales; family Thermoleophilaceae; genus JACVRW01. Next base: position 112,193 of record CAWGWC010000007.1, read on the forward strand.
TCGAGCGCGAGCCCGTCAGCTAACCCCGTAGGCCGGAACAAGAAGAGAGGCCATAGGGATTTGCGACACATGCATGCTTCGGCGAGGCTAGGTGCCGGCGCGCTCGTTCTCTGCGCGCTCGCATTCGCACCTCCAGCCGCGGGACAGACTTCCTCGGGAGGCGGCGGCGTCTCCTACGTGGCCACGCCGAAGATCGCCAAGGTGAGCTGCCTGCGCAAGTGCGCGTCACGCAAGCGCGCCCAGGCCGGCAGCACCCTGCGCATCACCGGAAGCGCCCTGTCGAGCGTGGCCGAGGTGACCTTCCACGGCAGTTACGGCTCGTCCGACGACGTCGTGGTCCCGATCCGCGCCGGCAGCGACACCAGGATCCAGGCCAAGGTGCCCGCGGGCGCGCTCACCGGACCGGTGTCGGCCTCGACCGCCGACGGCGTGCGCTCGCGCAAGTCCAAGCCGGTCCCCCTGCTGCCGCCCCCGCCGCCCGAGCCCAACCTCGAGCTCTCCCCCGTTCCCGGCCCCTCGGTGGCTGGAGCGCCGAAGCTCGAGACCGGCACCAGCCGGACCAAGGCCTACGTGGGCGCGCGCCGCGCGGTCACGTTCTCGTTCCGGCTCTCGGGGACTGCCCCGAGCGCCCTGAGCGTCGAGCTGGTCCGAGCGGCCGACGGCGTGGCGGTCAAGTCCTGGGTACCGGAGGGTGTCCTCCCCGGTCAGATCACGAGCGTGTCGTGGGACGGCCGGATCGGTCGCGCCGCGGCCGTGCCGGGCCGCTACTCGTTCCGCCTCACCGCGGCCGGGCCCGGTGGCGTGAGCGCCACGAGCTCCCAGGTAGGAGACATCCAACGCGACGCCTTCGACCTGTACGACCACATCTTCCCCATCCGCGGCCGTCACGACTACGGCGGGTCTGGCTCCGACTTCGGCTCCGGCCGTTCGGGTCACTCCCATCAGGGCCACGACGTGTTCGCCAAGTGCGGCACGCCCATGGTGGCGGCGCGCGGCGGCAAGGTCCAGTACGCGGGCTACCACGGCGCCGCCGGCAACTACCTGGTCATCGACGGCGCCGGCAGCGACGTTGACTACACCTACATGCACATGGTCGAGCCGTCAGCCTTCCGCGCGGGGGACCGCGTATACACCGGCCAGCGCATCGGCTCGGTGGGCGACTCGGGCAACGCGCAGGGCTGTCACCTGCACTTCGAGCTCTGGGCCGCGCCGGGCTGGTACGACGGCGGCGATCCGTTCGATCCGCTGCCTTCGCTGAAGGCCTGGGACAGCTGGTCCTAGCCGCCCCCCGGCGCGGTCGCCACTCCCTTGAAGAACGAGTAACAGAAGACGCCGTCCTCCTCGGCCGTGCGGCGGAGGTCGCGGATACCGGCGTCGAAGCTCTCCGCGTCGGTCAGTCCGGCGGCGAGCGCGGACTCGCGGACGCCCTCGATCATTGCCGTGAACGTCCTGCGCGTGAAGCCTTCGACGAGGTCGGGGCGGCTCGAGTCCACATACACCACGCGCGGCGACACCCGGATTCCGTCGAAGCCGGCCTCGGCCAGCAGCGGGAAGACCCTCCTCCCGATCTGCGAGTCGCCTCCGGCCCGGCGCTGTAGCTCCACCTGACACGCGATGGCGGCGTGAGCCGCGGCGCTGTCGGGGTGGAAGTAGGCCGAGCCGTGGTCGCCCTCGATCACGGTCACGGTGCCGCCCGGCCTGAGCAGGCGCCGCAGCGCCGAGAGCGCCTCCACCGGTCGCGAGACGTGCTCCAGGAAGAAGCAGACGAAGACGTGGTCGAACGACTCGGGCTCGAACGGCAGCGCGAACACGTCTCCCTGGACGAATTCGACGTTGCCGAGGCCGGCCTGTGCAACCCGGCGCCGGGCCTCGGCAAGGGAGCTCTCGGACAGGTCGACCGAGGTGAAGCGGGCGTCCGGGCTCCGGCGGGCGAGGGTCAGCGTCTGGGCACCGACCCCGCAGCCGGCCTCGAGCACCGTGCTCTCGCCGGGGTAGGCCGTGTCGGCGTGCAGCAGGTCCACCAGCGTCCCGGCCTGATCGCGCAGGCGCTCGGCCTCGCGCGGCCGATAGCCGTGCACATAGGCGGCGGACCCTTTCACCGGGCTAGGACCAGCTCTGGCCCGGCGAGTATGTGCCGAAGCTCCACTCGTAGCCCTCGGGGTCACGAGCGCGGTAGCGGCGTGTCCCGAACTCCGTGTCCTGCGGTCCGTAGACGACCTCCGCCCCGGCGTCGACCGCCGCGGCGTGGTGTGCGTCCACGTCCTCGACCAGCAGGTAGGTCCCCGCGTTCTCGATCGGGGTGCCCTCGCCCTGACCCTCCAGCCAGGAGCCGAGCATGACCACGCCGTCGCCGTGGCGCAGCTCCGCGTGGGCGATCAGCGCGTCGCCCTCCTCGACCACGTTCACGCGCTCCATGCCGAAGGCCGTGACGAGGAAATCGATGGCGGCGGGCGCGTCGCGATAGCCGAAGTAGGGCACGATCGAAGCCATGCCGGACAAGCTAGCGCGCTCGCGTTGGACCAGGCCGCCGGGTTAGGGTTGGCCGATGGCCGACTGGACCATTCGGACACTCGAGGAGATCCCGGACGTGCTGGGCGACTACCCGGGGGAGATGAGAATGGCCGGCGCCGCACCCGAGCTGGGCTGCGAGCAGGTGGGCTTCACCTGGCGGCGCATGCCGGCGCAGACGGGCGGCAAGGGCAGTTACGGGCATCGCCACCGCACGCAGGAGGAGGTCTACTTCGTGGCCGACGGGGTCCTCCAGTTCAAGCTCGAGGACGAGATCGTCGACGCGCCCGCCGGCACCGTGGTGCGGGTGGCCCCGAGCGTGGTCCGTTCGGTCTGGAACGAGGGACCGGAGGACGCCGTGGTGATCATCGTCTCCACACTGGGCGATCCCGGCGCCGACGTGGAGTCGGTGGAGGACTTCTGGCCCGACTGAGCTACGCCTACTGGCGGTACTCCCCCATGCCGTTCCATTCGGGGAGCAGGGCGTTCAGGGCCCGGCAGACGAGCCCGAAGGCGATGAACACGAGCAGCACGCTGGCCACGCCGTCGGTGTTGACCCCGGCGTAGGCGGCGGGCAACGCCAGCACCAGCGGGCGCCAGACGCTCCAGTTGGGCTCCCACGGAGGCCGGCCCTTGGGAGAGGGATCGTTGTCCGGCTCGTGGACGTAGGCGACGAAGGGCACGGCCCCCTTCAGAGTAGCTCGCGCCGCTCGAGTCTCAGCCGTGAGCCAGGGCGATCAGGCCGCCGCCCCGTTGTCGTCGTCGTACTCGTCGTGGCGCCGCGGCCAGCCGGAGACCGCTCCCGCCTCGCGGCCCTTGGGCGCGCGGTCGAGCAGCTGCCAGGCACTGTTGAGCGCGTCGGTGCCGCGGTCGTAGCACGAGTAGGTGTGGTAGACGACGCCGTCCTCGAGCGCGAAGGCGCTGAGAGCCATCAGCTCCTGGTCGTGCACGACGTCAATCCCCGCGCCGCTCGGCGTGCCGAAGTTCCAGCCGGTGCCCTCGCGCCGGTCCTTCTCCGTCCAGGCGGCGAAGTCGCGGTTGAAGTCCGTGCGTCCCGACGAGACCCAGGGAATGTCCCACCCCATCCGGTCCCGGTAGGCATGGAGCGTCTCGAGCGGCGAGCGCGAAGCGAGCACGAAGGTCACGTCATGTGCGTTCAGGTGGGCCACGATGCCGTCGAAGCTGTCGGTGGCGAACGTGCAGCCCGGGCATCCCTCCGGGGTGTTCGGGCCGTGCATGAAGTGGTAGACGATGAGCTGGGAGCGCCCGTCGAACAGGTCGGCCAGGGTCTGCTGTCCCTCGCTCGTATCGAACTCGTAGCGCTTGTCGATGCGCACCCGGGGCAGCGCCTGGCGCTCCTGGGCCAGCTCGTCGCTGAGCCGGGTCAGCTCCTTCTCGCGCTCGAGCAGACGCTTCCGCGCAGCCAGCCATTCTTCGCGTGTGCCGATCTTGGTGTCCATGCCCATCGAGACCGGGCGAGCGCCGGCGACTAATCGGCCGTCGATGAGTTTGACCGGCCGGGGGTGTCTTACCGCCGACCCCTACCCCTGGGAGAAACCATGCCAGAGCGCTACGTAGACATCTACCTCCTGCCTGTGCCGGAAGCCGGCATCGAGGACTACCGCGAGCAGGCAACCACCTTCGGCCGTGTCGCGAGAGAGCACGGAGCCCGCAGCTACCGGGAGTTCCGGGCCGACGACGTCGGCGAGGGCTTCGCGGCGGACGCCGGCGAGGTCCTCACGGCGGCAGTGGCGGAGTTCGATTCGCGCGCGCACCGCGACGAGGTCATGGAGAAGGTGCTGGCCGACCCCCGGGTCAAGGCGCTCGAGGGCCACGAGGTGGCCGACATGAGCCAGATGCGCTACGGCGGCTTCGAGACCCTCGTGGACGCGTGACCTCTTAGCCACGGCTTACATCCCGTCGCTTTCCTTTGCGCGAACGAACCAGAGGAAGCGACGATGTCCGACAAACAGAATCTCCTCACCCGCCGCCAGAGCTTCGGGCTCGCCGGGCTGACCGGCGCGGCCTTCGTCGCGGGCTGCTCGCGCGGGTCCGGTGGTGACGCCGGGGCACCGGCCACGACCTCGGCCGCGGCCGCCGGCGAAACGCCGTCCTGCGTGCTGGTACCGGAGGTGACCGAGGGTCCGTTCTTCCTCGACGAGCGGCTCAACCGTTCTGACGTTCGCGCCAATTCTTCAGGGGGCGGGGTGAGACCAGGCATTCCCCTGCGGCTCAAGATCACGGTGGTGGACGTGGGCGCGGCCGGCGCCTGCACGCCCTACGAGGGAGCCGCCGTGGACATCTGGCACACGGACGCCGAGGGTGTCTATTCAGGGGTGGAGGATCCCGGGAATGCCGACGGCGCCGCCACCGACTTCCTGCGTGGCTATCAGGTCACGAACGCCCAGGGTGCCGCGACCTTCAAGACGATCTTCCCGGGCTGGTACCAAGGGCGCACCATTCACATCCACGTGAAGGTACGCGTGTTCGACGGGTCGCAGCAGACCTTCGAGTACACGTCACAGCTGTTCTTCACCGAGACGACGATCAACCAGGTCTATGCCCGAGAGCCGTATTCGTCGAACGGCGAGCCCGACACGCCCAACAACTCGGACGGCATCTACGGCGAGATGGGCGGCACGGGCCTGGTGAGGATGAGCGGCAGCGCGGCGGCCGGGTACTCGGGCGCCGTGACGCTCGGGATCTCGGATCTGCCTGAGAACGGCTGAGCACCGGCCCCTGGTTTCGCCCCGGCGGCGTCCGTGGTACAAGCCATGCGTGCGTGGTGCAGCCCGGTTTCTCGTCGTCCTCGCCACGGTGGCGCTGGTGCCGGCCGCGGCGCACGCCGATCCGGCCTGGGTGCACGACAGCCCGGTGTCCGATCAGACGGCGGGCTACCTGCCCTGCGCTGGAGCCACGGGCGGCGTGTTCACCGAGATCCTGCCCTCGATCGACTACGCCGAGGCGTTCATCGACCAGGCCGACCTGCCGCAGGCCGGCGAAGTCCAGGCCGTTCGCGTCCAGTGGTGGGCTACGGGCGGTGACCCCTGCCGTGCTCAGGGCGGCACCGGCGCATCGATCGAGATCATCCCGCCGCCCGGCGTCGAGCTGGCGCTGGACAAGAAGAACCCCGCGCTGTGCGGCTTCAGCATCATTCAGGACGCCTCGGTCTGCCCGGTGACCACCGGACCGGGTCAGTACGGCGGGACCGTGCTGAACGACGCGCGCTCCGGCACTCCCATGCTGTGGCCGGTCACCGATGCGTTCAACAAGACCCGCCTGATCGTGCCGGTGCGGCTGACGCGCCCGGTCGCGAGCTTCGCTCGCACCGCGGAGCTGCGCTGCAACGCACGACCGTGCCCACCGGGCGAGTCGGGCGACCGTGTGCAGTTCGCGGTGAGCTTCGTGCCCGGTGCGGGCGCGACGCCCTCCAGACCCCTGGTCACCACGGTCGGACTGCTCGGCGGCAGGGGTGGGCCGAGGCTCCTGGCCCGCAGGCCGGCGTCGCGCGTCACACACGGCAAGCTCCGCCGCGGCCTGGTCGTGGGCGTGCGCGCACCCGGCCGCAGCGTGATCGTGGCCGCGAAGCTCCAGGCCGGCTCGCGCCTGCTCGCCCAAGCGAGGAGGCAGGCCCGGGGCGCCGGCACGGTGTCGCTGCGCCTCCGGGCCGGAGCGCGAGCCCTCAGCGCGCTGGGCCTGGGCTCGCGACGAGCGCGCCTGACGGTCAGCGTCAAGCCGCGAGGTGGCGCGATCAGGCGCCAGTCGGTCTCGGTCCGCGTCGTTCCCTGAGCTCACGCCGCCGCGTAGCGCAGAAGCACCGCGCCGGACACGAACGGCCGCGTCTCAAGCAGCTCGAGCTTCTCGTCGGCCGATTCGAACAGCCGCGCGCCGCGGCCCACCACCACCGGAAACACGAACAGCCGGTACTCGTCGACCAGCCCCGCGGCGATCAGGGCGTGCACGAGCTGGGTGCTGCCCGTCGCCACGATGTCTCGTCCCGGTGCCTCCTTCAGGGCCTGCACCTGGTCGACAACCGGGGCGCCGAGCACGGTCGAGTTCTCCCACCCCGGGTCGTCGAGGGTGCTCGACACGACGTACTTGTCCACCTCGTTGAGGTAGTCGGACACGCCGGTCGGATCGTTCGTCTGCTTCGGCCAGAACCCCCGGAAGCTCTCGAAGGTGTTACGGCCGACGAGCAGTGCGTCGGCCCCCTCCCGGTGCTCCGCGGTCGCCGCCGCCATGTCGGACTGGTCGACGTCCTCGGCCAGCGGGTCGAACCACCCCGCCGCCATGTCGATCACGCCGTCGAGCGTGATGTTCTCCGTCACCACCAGCTTTCGCATCGGACCCCTTCGGTCGAAGTTCGGTCCTCCAGACCCGGGTCAGCCGCAAAGCTAATCGGCGCTGGAATAAGTCGCCGTCGGAGCGGGTCCTCTGTGCAGGTCCGCAACTGACGAAAGGATTCATGATGAAGCGTCTGACCTCCGCGACCGCCGCGCTACTGCTTGCGCTCGCGGTCCTCGTCTCCTCCGGCGCGCTTGCCGGATCCTCGGCGACCGCCGACCGGCCGCACGACGACGGGCACGGCTACAGCCACTCCCACGGCTTCGAGCGGTTCCTCGAGCGCTACGAAGCGGCCAACACGGCGTTCGTGAACGGCGACCCGTCGGCCTGGTCGCAGATCGTGGCCGACAAGGACCCGCAGTCCATCTTCGGAGGGTTCGGCGGCCTGGGCGACGCGGGGGCCGAGGCCGTCCGCCGGCGCTACCTGCTCGCGGCGGGCGCGTTCCGCCCCGGGGGCACCGAGGTCGACTTCGAGTACCTCGTCAAGGACGTGCGCGGCAAGCTGGCCTACACCGTCGCGCTCGAGCGCGCCCAGGTCCTGTACCCCGGGCGGACCGAGCTCTCGGAGCACTTCCTGCGGGCCACGATGATCTTCCGCTACGAGAAGGGCGCCTGGAAGATCGTCCACCGGCACGCCGACAACATGGTCGCCCTGCAGCTCCCCACGTCGTAGGACCGCGCACGCGTGTGCCGGGAACGGCGATGATTGTGGGGTGGCCGTTCCCGCCGCGCGTCTCGGCGCATTTCCCGGCCTGACCGAGGCCAACCGCCGCTGGTGGACCCTGGCCGGCACCTGCATGGGCCTGTTCGTGCTCATGCTCGACTCGACGGTGATCAACGTCGCGCTGCCGGACATCGCGCGCGACCTGGACGCCACCACCGCCGGCCTGCAGTGGGTGATGAACGGATACCTGTTGGTGCTCGCGGCCTTCGTGGTGAGCGCGGGGCGGGTGGGCGACATCCTCGGCCGCAGGCGGATGTTCGTGATCGGCATGGCGGCATTCGCGGGCGGGTCGGTGGTGGCGGCGTTGTCGGACTCCGAGGAGACGCTGGTCGCCGCACGCGTCATACAGGGCCTGGGCGGCTCGGCCCTGCTGGGCCTGTCGCTCGCGATCGTCTCGACCGTCTTTCCCCCGGGCGAGCGGGCCCGCGCGCTCGGCATCTGGGCCGGTGTGTCGGCGCTTGCGCTGGGTCTGGGACCGCTCGTCGGCGGTGCTCTGGTCGAGGCGGTCAGCTGGCGCTGGCTGTTCTGGGTGAACCTGCCCTTCTGCCTGCTCGGCGTGGTGCTCGTGCTCGCGTCCACCGCGGAGCAGCGCGACGAGACCGCCGCCCGCCGGATCGATGTTGCCGGCGTGATCACGCTGGGTCTCGGGCTGGCCTCTGTCGTGATCGCCCTCGTGGAGGGCAAGGCGTGGGGTTGGGGCTCGGTGCCGACCCTCGGCGTCTTCGCCGCGGGCGTCGGGCTGCTGGTGGCCTTCTGGTTCATCGAGCACCGCGTCCGATGGCCGATCGTCGAGTTCGACCTGTTTCGCAACGGGCCGTACTTCGGAGCCAGCGCGGCCGGGTTCTGCCTCGTCGGCTGTTACTGGGCGCTGATGTTCCTCCAGCCGCAGTACCTGCAGACCGACCTCGGCCACGGCGCGCTGGAGGCGGGCGTGCTGATCCTCCCGGTGACGGCGCCGATGATCGCGATCTCCCCGCTGGGCGGACGGCTCATCGCGCGCTTCGGAGTCCGCCCGCTCATGACCTTCGGAATGGCGCTCGGCACCGCCGGTCTGGTCGTGCTCGCGCAGGTCGAAACGTCGAGCGGCTACGGGCTGCTGTTCGCCGGCTACCTGCTGTTCGGACTCTCGCTCGGCTGCGTGTACGCGCCGATGTCGACCGCGGCGATGACGGCCATGCCGCAGGCCAAGGCCGGCATCGCCGCCGGCGTGCTGGCGATGAACCGCGTGCTGGCGGGCGCAATCACGCTCGCGGCGGCCGGTGCCATCTTCCAGGGCGTGCTCGACGACGACCTGCACGCAGACCGGGTCGAGTCAGCGGCGTTCGCCTCCGCCCTGTCGGCCTCGATGTGGCTGCTCGCGGGCGTGTGCGCGGTCGGCACCGTCCTCACGTGGGCGTTCGTGCGCTCGGGCGACGACGCCGCGGTTGCGCCCGAGCATCAGGCGCATCACCACTTCCACCTGCCGTGGATCGGCGGGGCTCAGCGCGCGGTCACGAAGCCCGGCGACTGACTCACGCGTTCGAGAGCGCGTCCGGCGCTTGCTCAATCGACGGCAGGCTCTCGATCTCATCGGCGATGGCACGCGCTCGGTCGCGGTAGCGCGCGTCGCTCAACAGCTCCTCGGCGGCCTGCGCGAGCCGGGGGAGCGACGCGGGTTCGTCGTCGAGCGCAATGGCAGCACCGAGCTCAGCCACCCGGCGTGCGTTGAAGGGCTGGTCGGCGAACAAGGGCACGAGGGCCATCGGGACACCGGCGGCCAGCGCGCCGAGGGTCGAGCCCGCGCCGGCGTGTCCGACCATGACTGCGGTGTGCGGCATCAGATCGGCCTGTGAGACCCAGCGCTCCACGCGCACAGCGGGCGGCAGCGGACCCAGTTCGGCGGGATCGCGCTGGTTGCCGATGGTGACCAGCACGCGCGCCCCAGCCCCCTGCAGGGCCTCGACGGCGGCGCGGTAGAGGCCGGGGAAGTAGTTGCGCTCAGGCGACGGCACCTCTGTCCCGAACGACAGGTAGATCAGCGGCGCGGCCGGGTCGCCCCATCCATCGGGCGGTGAACCGGCCAACGGCACGGATGCTTGTCGAAAGCGCCGGACCTGCTCGGTCTCAGACGAGCGGGGACCGTCGAGGACAGCGGGCGCCATCGTGAGACAGAGCGAGTCCGCGGCATGGCCGGCCAGACCGGGAGCGATTCCGACCGTGGCGCCGAGCTCGTCGAGCGCCGGACCCGCGAGCGACAGCATCTGGCTTTCGAGCTCAGTCGAGAGTCCTATGCCCACCCGAGCGTGGCGAACACCGAGGCGCTGCGCGGCAACCAACGCCGAGAACTCGGCACTCTCGCGCACGACCACGTCAGGACGCCACTCCTCGATCACGGCAAGCATGTCGTTGAGCGCCGCGCCCGCGTACGAACGGATGTAGAGCTCCGTCAGGGCGCGCGCCATTGCCTGCGTCGCGGACAGGCCCGCCTGGCCCGACTGAAAGCGGGCGAGCTCCTCATCGCCCGGCTCGGCGAGCGCCCGAAACGCCAGGTCCGCCCGCACTGCCGCCGGCCTGGCGCCCGCCTGACCCGCCACCAGCACGTCGTGGCCGGCGAGGCGCCAGGCCTCGGCGAAGGCAATCAGCGGGCGATAGTGACCCGCGTTGGCGGTGGTGGAGAAGAGGACGCGCACGCCACGCCACGCTAGAAGGTCTGCGCACCCTGCGCTCGTCAGGAGGAAGCTGCCGGCTTGCGGGCCGACGCAAGCTTCACCGAGACGGGCAGCTCGAGCCGATCGCCCACCGCGTACTGCTGCACGATTCGATCGAAGGCGGCGCGAATCATGCGCTGCGTCTCGGTCGGCTGGCGGAGGATGAGCGCGGAGGTCCGGACCGTACCGCCAAGCAAGCCTCGCCAGAGGGCGTCCGGCGAGGCCTCGGTATGCATGAAGGTGACGGTCCTCACCTCGGGGTCTTCGAAGTGTTGGCCACGCAGGAGGCGGGCGAATTCTGCGTCGTCGGAGAAACGAAAGATGGGCGGCCCCACAGGGATATCGGGCGGCGCGCCGGCTCCTGCCGCGGCAACGGCCTCGACCAGCACGCCGAGGAATCGCGCTCGCTCGGGAACGTCCCAGACCGTGAGCCCGAGCCGGCCGCCGGGGGCGAGTACGCGGGCGAACTCCGCCGCCGCCTGTTCGGGGCGGCCCAGATGCAACAGGACGAAGTTCCCGACCACCGCATCGAAGGACCCCTCGGAGAACGGGAGCGCTTCGGCGTTGCCGGAGCGGAACTCGATCTGCGGATGAAGCCGGCGAGCGAGCGAGATCATCGCGTCGGCGATGTCCACCCCGATGACCGACGCTCCCCGTTTGGCTGCCTCGGAAGCCACATAGCCCGGCCCGGAGGCGACGTCCAGTAGACGTGTGCCGCGACCTACCTCGGCAGCGTCGAGCAGTGGTTCGACGAGTCGCGTGGTGATCGGACCGAAGAACTCTTCGTACCCGGCGGCCTGTCTCTGCCAGCCCGTCGCCTCGAACGCGTTGAAGGCGTCCGCGTCGACTCTCGGCTCGGTCATCGCCCATCCGATCCTACGTAGCTCCGGCAGGGCGGACAACGGTGGGCCGGGAAGGATCGAGCCCCGGCGGAGTCCTAGGGATCAGACCGATCTCGTTCATCCGGAGGTTTCATGTCGCGCTCCGCTCAGAAGATTGTCGCCACCGTCCTCACCGCAATCGCTGTTGGCATCGCGCCGGCCGCGGCCCAGGCCGCGGACAGCGAGCCGAGCAGAGCAGCCCCGGTGGTGGAGGAGTTGGCCACGTTCGCCGCGCCCGGCTGCGTCGGCGGCTGTGGCTCGGGCAGCACGATCGGCCCCGACAAGGCGCTGTACGTGACCGACGGTCCGGGAGGCCGCGTCCTGCGGGTCGATCCCGACACCGGGTCGGTCACGACCTTCGCGCGCGGTCTGCCTCCGGCGATCCCCGAGGTGGGCATCGGCGGAGCCATGGATGTCGCCTTCATCGGTCACACCGCGTACGTGCTCGTCACCCTCGTCGGGCCAGAATTCGGCCAGCCCGACGTGGTCAGCGGCATCTACCGGATCGCAAGGGACGGCACAGCGACGGATATCGCGGACATCGGCGCGTGGTCGATGGCGCATCCTCCGGCGACGGACTTCTTCATCGCCGGCGGAGTCCAGTACGCGCTGCAGGAGTTCCGGGGAGAACTGCTGGTCAGCGACGGGCACCACAATCGCGTGCTGCGCGTGGGTCGAGGTGGCCACATCAGCCAGCGGATCGCGTTCGGCAACATCGTGCCCACCGGCCTCGAGGTCCAGGGCAAGAGCATCTACATGGGACAGGCCGGCCCCATCCCCCACCTCCCGCAGGACGGCAAGGTGGTGACGTTCACGCGGCGGTCGGCCGCTACGGAGTTGGCCTCCGGAGCCCCCCTGATCGTCGACGTGGAGCTCGGAGCTCGACTGCCGGCTGTACGCCCTGTCACAGGGGACCTGGGACCTGCCGCCAATCCCCGAGAACGAGGGGGCGCCGGCGTCCCCGGACACGGGACAGCTCCTGCGGATCAACAGGGACGGCAGCTTCGCCCCCGTGGTGGAAGGACTGGACCGGCCGACCTCGCTCGAGTTCATCGGCAAGACCGCCTTCGTCATCACGCTCACCGGCAAGGTCATCCGGATCGACGACGCGGGGCGGTCGCCCCACGGCTCCCGCTGACGTCTTCTTAGAGACAACCAATGGTCAGAGAGTGAGAGAACAATGGAGATGAAGACCTTCATCGACGAGGCGGCGCTGACCGCCGGCGCGGTGGACGAGCTGAGGGCAGGGATTCGGGGGCGCGTGCTCACGCCGACCGAGCCCGGCTACGACGACATTCGTCCCGCCTTCAACGCCATGCATCAGGGCCGCCCCGCTGTCGTCGTCGGCTGCAGCGGCACGGCCGACGTCGTCGCGGCCGTCAACTTCGCCCGCGACCGAGGCCTCGCGTTGGCCGTCCGCGGCGGCGGACACTCGATCGCCGGCCTGTCGACGATCGAGGGTGGGCTGCTGATCGACCTCGGAGAGATGAACGGTGTCCAGGTTGACACCGAGCGCCGGCTGGTCCACGTCCAGGGCGGCGCCGTTCTGGGCGACGTCGACCGCGAGACGCAGGCGTTCGGCCTCGTCGCGCCGAGCGGCGTCGTGTCCGACACCGGCGTCGCGGGTCTGACGCTCGGCGGAGGCTACGGCTGGCTGCGGCGCAGGTACGGGCTTGCGTGTGACGGCCTCGTGGAGGCCCAGGTCGTTTGTGCCGACGGGGAGGTGCTCACGGCGTCGGCGGACTCGAACCCGGACCTGTTCTGGGCGATCCGCGGTGGCGGCGGCAACTTCGGGATCGTCACCTCGTTCACGTTCCGGCTGCAGGAGCTCGGCCCGGAGGTGGCGTTCGCGGCGGTGATGTACCCGATCGAGGAGGTCGGCGACGTGCTACGCAAGTGGCGCGACTACGTCGAGCAGGTCCCCAACGAGGTGACCTCCGTCTGCGTCACGACCACGTTCCCCGCCAATCCCGCGATGCCCGAGGCCGTGCATGACCGGCCGGTGGCGATCGTCGGTGGCGTTCACTCGGGTGACGTCGAGGAGGGCATGCGGGTGATGCAGCCCCTGCGGGAGCTGGGCACCGTCCTCTTCGACATGTCCGGCCCCACGCCGTTCGTGGGCGTGCAGTCGGGCTTCGATCCGCTCTTCCCGCGTAACCAGCTGCGCGCCTACTGGAAGGCGCTCTACCTGAAGGCCCTCGACGACGAGGCGATCAACATGATCGCCGCGCGCGCACAGAGCCGGCCGGCGCCGCCCACGCTGGTGAACACGTTCCACATGGGTGGGGCAATCGGCGACGTGGGACCCGAGGACAGCGCCTTCGCCGAGCGCTCGGCGCCCTACCTGATCTCGATCGACGGCCAGTGGACCGACGAGACCGACGATGACGCCAACGTCGACTGGGTGCGCTCGACGTTCGCCCAGCTCGAGGAGTTCGGGACGGGCAGCGTGTACCTCAACTTCACCGGCCGAGCCGGCGAGGCCCCGAGCGCCGGCGTCGACAGCGCGTTCGGTCGCAACCTCCAGAGGCTGGCCGAGGTCAAGAAGGCCTATGACCCGGACAACCTCTTCAACCTCAACGACAACATCGCACCGGATCGCTCGGGAGGCGGGCGCGGTTGAGCCCATCCGTGGTCTTGTAGCTTGCGAGGATGGCGACGACGGACGCTGACGCCGCGCGGGCGCGCGTCGCTGAGCTCGAGTGGTGGCACACGATCGAGGTCACGCCGGGTGTCGTCACGCCGGGCGGCTGGGACCTGCGGGCCACGGCCGAGCGGCTGCCGTGGCCGCCGTCGCTCGCCGGCATGCGCTGCCTCGACATCGGGACGATGGACGGATTCTGGGCGTTCGAGCTCGAGCGGCGCGGAGCGGCCAAGGTCGTCGCGACTGACGTCCTCGACGCGACGCGACTCGACCACTTTGCCGCCGACCGGTTGAGGGGCGAGCGGTACCGCCGCGCCTCCGAACGGAACTTCGCGCTCGCGGCCGAGCTGCTCGGGTCGCGCATCGAGCTCCGCGACGTGAACGTCTACGAGCTCGATCCGGCCGAGATCGGCGAATTCGACCTGGTGGTGATGGGCTACGTGCTCCAGATGCTGCGTGACCCGCTGCGCGCCCTCGAGGTGGTGCGACGGGTCTGCCGAGGCCACTTGATCCTGCTCGACACGGTGAGCCGTCCGCTCGACTTGCTTCCTGCTCCGCTTGCGCGGCTCGACGCGCGCCGCGACGGGAGCGAGTGGTTTGTCTTCAACCGGCGCGGCCTGCGCAAGACACTCGACCTCGCCGGCTGGGTGGTCGAGGAAACCACGCCGCTAGTCCAAGACCGGCCCGGGCCAGGAGTCGGCCCCCGCGAGCTCACGCTCCGGCGTCGCGCCATGCACACTCTCGGCCTCCGCGGCCGCAGCGCTGCGATCCGGGCGCGACCGCTACTTCCCTAGCGGGCCGAGTCTGGGACTCGCCTGCGAGGTTTGTGCCGGCGTCGCGATAGATCAGCGGCGATGTGTGGGCGACGGCGCGCGCGCGGCGTCTGGGGCTGGGCGGTGACCAGCCACTCATCGAGCATCCGAGCCGATTCGTGTGCGCCATCGGGTTCGGCGTCCATGCGTTGACCGAGCGCCGCGGCGCGGGCGGCGGTGTCGGGATCGAGCACCACGCGCAGTCCGGCCTCGAGCGCAGTGCGGTCGAGGTCGGCGAAGCGCAGGTGGTGCCCGACACCGAGGAGCTCGAGGCGGCGGCCCCACCACGGTTGGTCGAAGCCGACCGAGACGATCAGCGCTGGGAGACCCGCGCGCGCGGCCGCCCTCGTGGTCCCCGCGCCCCCGTGGTGGACGGCCGCCCGGCAGCGCGGAAGCAGCCGGTCGTGGTCCAGCGGGCCGTCGACGATGTACACGCGACCATCTGGCTCGGGTGTCGTGGCGCCGTCGGTCGCCCAGCCGGCGTGGATGATCGTGCGCGCGTCGACGGCGGAGCTCGCCGCCCGGATGTCGTCAAGCAGTCGAGCAGGCTCGAAGACGGGCATGCTCCCCAGACCGAGGTAGATGGGGGCCTCGCCGTCCTCCAGCCACGACTCCAGTGCCGCGGGGATCCGCGCGCCCAGGTTGCCGCGGACGCTGTCGGGCATTCGCCAGGAGCCGCTGATTCGCTCCTGGGGGCCCCAGTCCGAGGGGCGCGGGAGGATGCTGGGGCTGACGGTGTTGAGACAGAGCGCGTTCGGATCGCGGTGACGGTAGAAGGCGGGGGTACGGGTGCCCGGCAGGCCGAGGCGGCGGCGCAGCGCCGCGGTCTGCCGGGCCGCACCCGCCGCCCAGACGCGGTGAAAGAGATGGTGGCTGGCCCGGCGCAGACTCCGTGTGGGTAGCTCGCGTCCTTCGAGAACGGGCGAGGTGAACTCGCCGGTGGGAGTGAGGGGGATCGGCCACACCATCGCCAGTGGGAGGCGGCGGTACTCGGCGATCACCTGCGCGCGCTCCATCGTGACGTGCATCGCCACGAGCGCCTCGGCGCCTTCGGAGGCCGCGAGGAAGGCGTCGTCGAAGGCCCTGGCGTGCGCGGCGTACACGGCCTGCAGCGCGCGCACCATCCGCACGCCGCCGACGGCCGTCAGGTGACGACCCTCGGCGCTGGCAAGGAACGCCTCGGCGTCGAGGGGAAGCGCCCCGTAGCGCACGCCGGCGGCCCGGACCAGCGCGGCATAGTTGGGCGGCGCGGCGAGCGTGACATCGTGGTCGCGCTCCCGCAGGTGGTGGCAGAGCGCAATGAACGGCCAGACGTCGCCGCGGATGCCGTGTGTGAACAGGGCGATCCGCACGTCAGACGCTAGTGAGCGCCCTCTGTGATCGTCACCATTGGCTTACGTCGTCGTTCTGCTTGGCGGACACGAGGCTCCCTTTCGTAGCTGTGTCTTGATGACGCCTCGCAGCTCGGGTTTATTCCGGCTCGGCCGCCTCAGCCGGCCGTGGCGAGGGCCGCGTTAGGATCGGCTGGTGGCCAAGCCCCCGCCCCCGGCGTCGTCGCCGTTCTGGACCCTCTTCAACGCTCTCGGCCGCTTGCAGGTGCGGCTGATGCACCTGACCCGCGGGCGCGTCGGCGGCAAAATGATGGGAGTCCCGGTGCTCGTCCTGCACCATCACGGGCGCAAGAGTGGGCAGACGCGCCAAACGCCCCTCATGTATCTCGAGGACGGCACGGATGTCGTTGTGGTTGGCTCGAAGGGCGGAACCGACACGCACCCCGCCTGGTTTCACAACTTGATGGCCATGACCGAGACCGAGGTCGAGGTGGAAGGTGAGCGTCGGCGGGTAAGGCCGAGGCTGGCCGACGCCGAAGAGCGCGCCCGCCTGTGGCCGCGGCTCGTCGAGCTCTACCCCCCGTACGAGGAGTACCAGAGCTTCACGAGCCGCGAAATCCCGGTCGTCTCGCTAAAGCCCGCCGGCTAGCCGACCCCACGCAAGTCGTCGGGCCTAGCCTCTTGTGTGGCGGGCCCGCCTCCGCCCGCTGCGACCCACCTAACGGTCTGCTCGCGTGTGTCGCACGCAACCCGCACGGCGGGGTAACAGGCATCCTGGCCGACGTATTCGTTGAAGCCGCTGAGGTCTTGCTCGTCGCCGGGAACGAACGCCCGGATGTGCCAGCGCACTATGCAGGCCCGCGGTCCGCAGCGCAGCACTCGGTAGTCAAGTAGTTGGATCGTCCCACCGGTGTGGAGCTGGCGTTCCCAGAACCGCACGACCTTGCCACGGTCAGCGGCCTGGGCTTCGGCCCCGACGGCGAAGGTGAGTACGGCGGCTGATACCAGCAGCGCGACCGGCCGGTAGTTGAGTGTGCGTATGACCTGTCTCATGGGCGCACCCCGCACTGGTAGGGGGTTGTCGACCCTAACCCGGTCTAGGGCCGTTGGTTGCGCAGCATCGGTGGCTCAGTCAGTACGGCTGCTTCCTCGAGCAGCGTCTCGGGATCGCCGCCACGCACCCGCCTCTCCTCGAGTGCGGCAGTTGGTGGAGCGCCGCGCGAGGTACGGGGCCAGGTGGGTCCTCGACTACGCTGGCCAGGCCATACACCACAGGAGGCGGCCGATGACGAGACAGGCAGTGTCGAGCGATGAGGCCCCGGCAGCACTCGGGCCCTACAGCCAGGCGATCGTCGCGGGCGACTTTGTCTTCTGCTCAGGCATGGCCGGGATCGATCCCGCGACAGGAACGGTCCCCGAGGGCATCGAGGCCCAGACCGAGCAGGCGCTGATCAACCTCGCCGCCGTGCTCGACTCTGCCGGCGCGTCCATGGCCAACGTGGTTAAGACCACGATCTTCTACGCCGACGTCGAGGACTTTGCCCGGCTCAACGAGGTCTACGCTCGCCACATGCCCGATCCGCCGCCGGCCCGTTCGGCCCCAGCCCACGTCCGTCTGCCACAAGGCCTGCTCATCTCGATTGAGGCGATCGCCGTGCTGCCGAGCGAGTAGTACCAAGTCTCGCCCACGTCCGCATCGCGGACTTGTCGTATACACGAATGAGCCACCAACCGACGGTGCCGGGTGTTCCGCGAACCGGAAGTGCCGTCACCCGACGCCGCTCAGTCTCTGGCCAGCGGCCGGGTTGCCTTGCGCGGTGGCGAACCGGTCGATCCGGGTCGAGAGCTAGCGGGGCGGCTCCTGCTTGTCGCGCATTGCGATAGTGACGCGAGGCTGGTGATCGCGCTTGCCCCCGCGGCGCTCGTCGACGACCGCCCGCGACGGTCCGTCACAGCACAGGTATCCGTGCCGCGATCCGAGGTCGAAGTAGGAGGTCGGTTGGGCAACCGAGCTCTGTCCTGGTCCCAGTTACCGCGGGCACGACTGCTGGATCAGTTCCTGGGTCATCTCGCGTGCCTGGTCGATCACCAAGTCGCGATCGCCGAGAAAGGCGAGCGTCGTGGCTCCCTCGACGAGGAGGGCAAGCCGCATGGCAAGCTTCGGCGGGTCCGCCGCGCCCGCGGCGGTGGCGAGCGCTTCGAGCTCGGCTCGGTACCACATCTTGTGCTCGTGCGCTCTGGTGGCTGCTGCTAGTCCGCCTGCCTGGGGTTCTGCGGCGGCTCGCACAAACCCACAGCCACGAAACCGCGTATCGGCAACCCAGTCCAGCTGCCACTCGACGGCAGCCTCGAGGCGTTTGGCGGGTAAGGACGGTGCGTGCTCAAGGGCGGCGACGAGCGATTGCCGGCGGTCCGCATCTCGCTTGGCGAGCGTGGCATCGACGAGGCCCGCCTTGGACACGAAGTGGCGATACAGGGCTGGCTTGCCCACCCCGGCTCTGCGCGCAACGGTCTCCACGCCGGTGGTGCCGATGCCGCGTTCGTAGAACAGCGTCCCGGCAGCGTCGAGCAGCGCGGCGTGGATCTCCGAGGAGGGGGAGCGGGACATGGAGATCATGTTACCGTACCGTTCGGTTACGAAATCTGTTAGGCTCGCCCCATGGTCCGGCACTTCCCTCGGCTGCATCACCCGATCATCCAGGCTCCCATGGCCGGCGGGCCCTCGTCACCGGCGCTGGCGGCCGCCGTATCGGCCGCTGGCGGCCTGGGCTTCCTCGCCGCGGGCTACAAGAGCCCCGGCGAGCTGCAAGCGGACATCACGAGGACCAGAGAGCTCACCTCGACACCGGTCGGCGTCAACCTGTTCCTCCTCGCCGAGACCCCGGTCGATCACGCCAGACTCACCGCCTACGCGCAGGCCATCGAACCCGAGGCACACCGGCACCGGGTCGCGGTCGGCGAGCCGCATTTCGACGACGACTCAGTGGACGCCAAGCTCGACGTTGTCTGCCGGGAGCGCCCGCCGATCACCTCGTTCACGTTCGGGTGCCCGGCGCCCAAGGTCGTGCAACGGCTGCACGAGCGTGACATCGCCGTGTGGGTCACGGTAACCGAGGTGGAAGAGGCACTCCTCGCTGCTCACGCCGGGGCCGACGCGCTGATCGTGCAGGGAGTGGAGGCCGGTGGGCACCGTGGCTCATTCGAGGACGCCGACGGCTGCGGCGAGATCGGGCTCCTCCCGTTGCTGCGGCTCGTCGCGCAGGGCAGCGAGCTTCCACTGATCGCCTCCGGCGGTATCGCCGACGGGGCCGCCGTCGCCGCCGTCCTCGCCGCCGGCGCGCGCGCAGCCCAGATTGGGACCGCCTTCATGCGCTGCCCCGAGGCCGCTACCAGCGATCCGCATCGGGATGCGCTGACCCGTCCGAATCCCACGGCTCTTACGCGCGCCTTCAGCGGCCGCCGCGCCCGCGGCATCGTCAACGCCTTCATGCGCGCCCACGGCTCACACGCACCGCCGGCCTACCCGCACGTGCTTCATCTCACTGCCCCTCTGCGAGCGGCTGCGCGCAAAGCCGGAGACGCCGACGCGATCAATCTCTGGGCAGGCCAAGCACACACCCTCGCCGAAGACCGCCCTGCCGGCGAGCTTGTTCGTCGCTGGAGCGCCGAGGCCCGCGCCGCCATAGAGCAGGCCCACGCGAGGCTAACGGCGCCCGGAGAGCATCTCACGTAGCTGCCCCGGGTGCGCGAGAGGAAACGGCGGCCGTCGCGCCTCCCGGCTTCGCCAGCGGGGATGCAGAACAGTCCGGCGTCCCGTCACTCCTGCGGAGAGGAAAGTGCGAGCGTCGTCCGACCGTCAGTTCGCCCTCGCAATGCCCGACAAGCGGACGTACGGACGAAGGCCATGCGTCTCACCTGACGCCCCCGTCGCCGCTGCTCGTCGCGCAAGCCGCACTCGGGTCGGGAACGCTCCTTTGCATGGAAAGCGAAAGCGAAGCCCGCCACCGACACGGCTGTCGCTCCTCGCGCATAGCGACAGTCGCACCCGGCCGTTGGCTGAATGCTCCTTTCATGGGGAAGCGACACTGTCCTCAGCCGTCGCGCTTGACACGTCCCGCTTTCGCGTATCGCGCGCAGGGCGGCTGCGGAAGAGCTGCTTGCGGCGGCCTGCCTAGCTCGTCAGCCGTCCAGTCAGTCCCGAGTCTTGCTCCGCCGAGCGCCACTGAGTCCTCGTGCGTCACGGGTGTATGGTGTGCCTGCGCTTTCGCCTCAAGCCTCGGCGAGCGAGTCTGTCCGGCTCCGACACCTGGCCGGTCCGGGCATCGACCTCCATGGCCGACGCCGACTGCCACGTCAGGAGCCAGCATGACCACCTCCGCCGAGACCTTCGTCCCTCCGGTCGAGGCGGTGCACACCCACCCAAACCTCATCTACTTCTACGAGGTGGATGAGGGCAACCACTTCGCGGCCTGGGGGCGACCCGACGTCTTCACCTCCGAGATGCGAGCCGGCTTCAGGTCACTGCGAGATGAGAGGACGTCATGACGGGCACCGCCGCAACCGCCGTCGAGCTACGCCCCTTCCACGTCGACATTCCGGAGGAGGCCCTGGAGGATCTCCGCCGGCGCATCGTGGCAACGCAGTGGCCGGAGAAGGAGACAGTCTCGGATGACTCGCAGGGTGTGCCGTTGGCGACGATGCAGAAGCTCGCGCGCTACTGGGCGAGCGACTACGACTGGCGCAGGTGCGAGGCCGAGCTGAACGCGCTGCCGCAGTTCATCACCGAGATCGATGGGCTCGACATCCACTTCATTCACGTTCGGTCGCAGCACGAGGACGCGTTGCCGCTCGTCGTCAACCATGGATGGCCTGGCTCGATCATCGAGCAGCTGAAGATCGTCGACCGGCTGACCGATCCGACGGCACACGGCGCGAGCGGAGGGGACGCCTTCCATGTGGTGATTCCGTCGATGCCGGGCTACGGGTTCTCGGGCAAGCCGACGGGCACGGGCTGGGGCCCGGAGCGCATGGGGCGCGCGTGGGCGGAGCTGATGAAGCGGCTCGGCTACACCCGGTACGTCGCTCAGGGTGGCGACTGGGGCGCGTTCGTGGTCGACCAGATGGGCGTCCAGGCACCGGCGGGATTGGTCGCGATCCACACGAACATGCCCGCCACGGTGCCGGCCGACGTCGACAAGGCCACCCTGGCCGGCGACCCGCCGCCACCCGGTCTCTCGGCCGAGGAGCGGCGCGCGTACGACGGGCTGATCAGAACCTACGGCCAGGTCGAGTACGCCCACATGATGGCCGCGCGCCCGCAGACCCTCTACGGCATCGCGGATTCCCCGGTCGGCCTGGCCGCGTGGCTGCTCGACCACAACGACGCTGAAGCCCAGCCCGCCGCCGCGGTGGCTTCCGCTCTGGAGCGGACCGACAGCGCGACGGGCGAGCTGACGCGTGACGAGGTCCTCGACAACATCACGCTCTACTGGCTGACGAACACCGGGGTCTCCGCGTCTCGCCTCTACTGGGAGTACAAGGGTGGCTTCTTCAACGCCAAGGGCGTGAACCTCCCGGTTGCCGTAACGGTCTTCCCCAGCGAGCAGTACCAGGCGCCACGGAGCTGGGCCGAGGAGGCCTACCCCAACCTCATCTACTTCAACGAGGTCGACAGGGGCGGGCACTTCGCCGCTTGGGAGGACCCGGAGCTGTTCACAGACGAGGTCCGCGCGGGCTTTCGCTCGCTGAGGACTTGAAATGAACAAAGGAGCGACATATGTCCGTTACGGCTGACGCAACAGCGATCCGCCCCTTCCACATCGAGGTTCCGGAGGAGCAACTCGCTGAGCTGCGCCGGCGCATCGACGCGACTCGCTGGCCCTCCGGCGAGCTCGTCGACGACCGGTCCCAGGGAGTGCAGCTGGCGACGATCCAGGCGCTCGCCCGCTACTGGACGACCGACTACGACTGGCGCAGGTGCGAGGCGAGACTGAACGCGCTGCCGCAGTTCAAGACTGAGATCGACGGGGTCGAGATCCACTTCATTCACGTGAAGTCGCCGCACGAGGACGCGTTGCCGCTGATCATGACGCATGGCTGGCCCGGCTCGGTCGTCGAGCTCTTGGACACGGTCGGCCCGCTGACCGACCCGACCGCTCACGGCGGCACCCCCGAGGACGCATTCCACCTGGTGCTGCCGTCCCTGCCTGGCTACGGCTTCTCGGGCGAGCCGGCCGAGCTCGGCTGGGACGCCAGCCGCACCGCACGCGCGTGGGCGGAGCTGATGCACCGCCTCGGCTACACCCGCTACGTTGCCCAGGGCGGCGACGTGGGTGCCCTCGTCACGGACCTGATGGGCCGCCAGGCGGTCGAGGGTTTGGTCGGCTACCACCTGAACCTGCTCACGGCGGTGCTCGCAATCGGCGATCATCTGCCCAAGGAATCCGAACAGGAACGCGCAGCGGCCGAGGCGGTCGCGACGTTCAGGGAGGACGGTTTCGGCTATTTCCTCGAGATGGCCACGCGGCCGCAGACGATCGGCTACGCCCTGCTGGACTCACCGGTCGCGCTGGCGGCCTGGTTGCTCGACCATGACACGGACAGCTATTACAAGATCGCCCGCGCGTTCGTCGACGGCGACCCAGTGGGCAATCTCACCCGGGAGAGCATCGTCGACAACATCACGCTGTACTGGCTGACCGGCACCGGAGCGGCGGCGGCCCGGTCGTACTGGGAGGACGGACGAGCGCTGGCCGCAGCGCTTGCGAGCGGCCAGCCCCCTCCGCCGGTCTCGGTTCCGGTCGGCTTCACGACGTTCCCCGGCGAGATATGGGCTACCCCGCGCAGCTGGGTCGAGGCGGTCTACCCCGGCCTCGCCTACTTCAACGAGGTCGACAGGGGCGGCCACTTCGCCGCCTGGGAAGAGCCGGAGCTCTTCTCGACGGAGATCCGAGCGGCGTTCGGGGGGCTTCGCTAGTTGAGCGTCTCCGAACGCGTGCACATGCCGCCGCTCGACGGGGCTACCGAGTGGGTCAATTCCGACCCACTCGGCCCCGCCGAGCTGCGCGGACACGTCGTGCTGGTGAACTTCTGGACGCTGACGTGCATCAACTGGCTGCGCCAGGAACCGTATGTCCGCGCGTGGTCGCGGGCCTACCGTGACGACGGGCTGATCGTGATCGGAGTGCACACGCCGGAGTTCTCGTTCGAACACGAGATCGATCTCGTTCGGCAGGCGGTGAAGGAGCGGGACATCGCCTACCCGGTCGCGGCCGACAACGACTACGAGGTCTGGGGCGCCTTCGCCAACCACTACTGGCCGGCGCTCTACTTCGTCGACGCCGACGGCATCATCCGCGACCAGCACTTCGGCGAGGGGCGCTACGAGGAGTCCGAGCGCGTCATCCAGGGTCTGCTCGGCGTCGAGCGCGAGCCCGTCCCGGTCGAGGGGGTCGGTGTCGAGGCAGCAGCCGACTGGGACCAGCTGGGCACGCCCGAGACCTATCTCGGCCGCGCGCGCGGCGAGCGGCGCGCGTCACAGAAGCAGCCGCGCTTGAACCACTGGGCGCTCGCCGGCGAGTGGACGATCGGAGCCGAGAACGTCGTGCTCGACGAGGCCGGAGGGAGTATCGTCTACCGGTTCCACGCGCGCGACGCGCATCTCGTCCTGTCGCCCGGAGCGCGAGGGCCGATTCCCTTCCGCGTGCGCCTCGACGGCGAGGCTCCGGGCACGTCACACGGCGTGGACGTCAACGAGGACGGAAACGGCCTGCTCCGGGAAGGCCGCATGTACCAGCTGGTGCGCCAGCACGACATGGTGCGCGAGCGCACGCTCGAGATCACCTTCCTCGAGCCGGGCGCGGAGGCGTACGCGTTCACGTTCGGGTAGCCGGGGTGGACGACTGGGTCACAGTCGAGGTTGCGAGTAGCGAGGCCGAGGCCGAGCTGCTCTGCTCGGTCTTGCGTGGCGCCGGCATCGAGTGCCTGCCCCGGTTAACGAACAGCGGGGCCGGGGCTGGAGACGGCTTGGGCACCACGGGGGCGCACGACATCATGGTCAGCCCGCAAGACGCGCAAGACGCACGCGAGATCCTGCACGAACCCCGATGAGCCACAGAGAATGACACCGTGTTGATTCCGGACGGCCAGATCGACGAGGTGCTGGCCGAGGCACGCAAAGTCGAGGCCGCGGATGCCGCCTCTGGCGACCAGATCGCCCGCGAGCAGGTTCGCGTGAGCGATCACTTCCGCTAGTAGTCCCCGCGCTTGGTCGACGCGCGGTGCTCCTTTCGCGTGGTTGAGATGGCCGCGCCGTCCGCCAAACCGGGCTTAGGCGAGAGTGCTGGCTTCCCATGAAAGCGGCCCTGTCGACGACCCTCCGCGCAAAGGCCGGAGAAGTCCCGCTTTCGCGTGAAAGCGGAAGTCGGTCAGCCCGCCCCACCCGCGGGTGGCCGGCAAGGCAAACTTTCGTGCCCCGAGCGGAGCGAGGGTGTGCGAAAGGGAAACTTGCCGGACAGGACCCGCGGCCTGGGCGCCTGTCCCTCAGGCGAACGGCCCCGTCCCTACTCCCACTCGATCGTGCCGGGCGGCTTCGATGTGATGTCCAGCGTGACCCGGTTGACCTGGGCGATCTCGTTGATCATGCGCGAGGCCACCCTCTCCAACAGGTCATAGGGCAGCCGCGCCCAGTCGGCCGTCATGGCGTCGTCGGAGGTGACCGCCCGGATCACCACCACGTAGCCGTAGGTGCGCTCGTCGCCCTGCACGCCGACGCTGCGCAGATCCGCCGGCAGCACGCAGAACGACTGCCACAGCTCGCGGTACAGGCCCGCCTCGCGGATCTCCTCCTGGAGAATGGCGTCGGCGTCGCGCAGGATCTCGAGCCGCTCCTTCGTGACCTCGCCGCTGACCACGCGGATGGCCAGGCCGGGGCCCGGGAAGGGCTGGCGCCAGACGAGCCGGTCTGTCATGCCCAGCTCGGCTCCGACTCTGCGCACCTCGTCCTTGAACAGCATCCGCAACGGCTCGACCAGCTCGAACTCGAGGTCCTCGGGCAGGCCGCCGACGTTGTGGTGGGACTTGATCGTGGCCGCGCCGGTGCCGCCACCCGACTCGATCACGTCCGAGTAGAGCGTGCCCTGCACGAGGTAGCGTGGTTGGCCGAGCTTCTCGGCCTGCTCCTCGAAGACGCGGATGAACTCCTCGCCGATGATCTTGCGCTTGCGCTCCGGCTCGGTCACGCCGGCCAGGCGCGCCAGGAAGCGCTGCTCGGCGTCGACGGCGATCAGCGGAACCTTGAAGTGATCGCGGAAGGCGGCCACCACCTGGTTGCCCTCGTTCTTTCGCATCAGGCCGTGATCCACGAACACGCAGGTGAGCTGCTCGCCCACCGCGCGATAGGTGAGCAGGGCCGCGACGGACGAGTCGACCCCGCCCGACAGCCCGCAGATGACCCGGCCGTCCCCCACCTGCTCCCGGATGCGTGCCACCTGCTCCTCGATGACCGACTCGGCGGTCCACCCCATGTCGCAGCCGCAGATGTCGCGCAGGAAGGTCTCGAGTATCTGGCTGCCGTAGGGCGTGTGCACGACCTCCGGGTGGAACTGGATGCCGTACAGCCCCCGCCCCGAGTCCTCTATCGCGGCCACCGGAGACTCGGTGGAGGCCCCCAACGCCGTGAAGCCCGGTGGCGCCTCGTAGACCGTGTCGCGGTGGCTCATCCAGCACGACTGCTCGGGCGGCGTGCCCGCCAGCAGCCGCCCGGGCTCGTTGACCGTCAACCGGGAGCGGCCGAACTCGCCCACCTCCGCGCCCTCCACGCGGCCGCCGAGCTCGAGCACCATGGCCTGCATGCCGTAACAGATGCCGAGCACAGGCACGCCGAGCTCGAGCAGCTCGTGGCGGAGCTTGGGAGCGCCGTCCGCATAGACGGAGGCGGGGCCGCCCGACAGGATCAGGCCGGCCGGCTGACGGCGCGTGACCTCCTCGAGGGCGATGTGGTGAGGCAGCAGCTCGGCGAACACACCGCACTCGCGGACGCGACGGGCGATCAGCTGCGAGTACTGGCCCCCGAAGTCGAGGACCAGGACCTCATCCGTAGCAGCCGCAGGCGCGGCGGCGGACGTGCTCGCCGTAGCCGCCTGGGTGCTCACCTGCGGCCGGGCCCTCCTAGTCCCCGACCAGAGCCGGGTCGGGAGTGCCGACCACGCCATCGGTGGCGGGATGCGGGATCGCCGCCGCGGTGGCGCCCATCCCGACCTCCTGGTCGCGCTGGAGCTGCTTGCCCTCGGACTGGAGCGCCGGCGCCACCATCACCTCCGCCTTGTGGAACGCCGGGATGTCCTCGTAGCCGCAGGTGGCCATCGAGGTGCGCAGGCTGCCCATCAGGTTGAAGGTGCCGTCGTTCTCGTGCGCGGGGCCGAGCAGGATCTGCTCCATCGACCCGTTCTGCGTCGTCTTGACGCGCGCGCCGCGCGGGAGCGAGGGATGGAAGGTCGCCATGCCCCAGTGGTAGCCGTGCCCCGGCGCCTCGTAGGCGCGGGCCAGGGGCGAGCCGATCATCACAGCGTCGGCCCCGCACGCGATGGCCTTGGAGACGTCTCCGCCGTTGCGCATGCCGCCGTCGGCGATCACCTTCACGTACTCGCCCGTCTCCAGCATGTGCTGGGAGCGGGCCGCGGCCACGTCGGCGATCGCGGTGGCCTGGGGCACGCCGATGCCCAGCACGCCCCGCGTGGTGCAGGCGGCGCCCGGGCCCACGCCCACGAGCACGCCGACAGCTCCGGTGCGCATCAGGTGCAGCCCCGTGGCGTAGGAGGCACAGCCGCCGACCACGACCGGGACCGGCACCTCACGGATGAACTCCTTGAGGTTGAGCGCCTCCGAGCGCTTGGATACGTGCTCGGCCGAGATCACGGTGCCCTGGATCACGAGGATGTCGAGCCCGGCGTCGAGGGCGGTCTCGTAGTAGTTGCGCACCCGCTGGGGGGTTAGCGACGCCGCTGCCACCACGCCCTGGTCCTTGATCTCGTGGATGCGCTTCGCGATCAGCTCCTCGCGCACCGGCTCGGAGTAGATGCGCTGCATCTCGGAGGTGGCCACCTCCTTGGGCTGATGGGCGATGCGCGCCAGCTCGGAGTCCGGATCGTCGTAACGGGTCCAGATGCCCTCGAGGTTGAGCACGGCCAGGCCGCCGAGCTCACCGAGGATGCCGGCCGTGCGCGGCGAGACCACACCGTCCATGGCCGAGGCCATCAGAGGCAACTCAAAGCGGTACGGACCGAGCGTCCAGGTGACGTCGATCTCGTCGGGATCCCGCGTGCGCCGGCTGGGCACGATCGCGATGTCATCGAAGCCATACGCGCGGCGGCCCTTCTTGCCGCGCCCGATCTCAACTTCCATTGGATGATCCTAGGTTCGCGGCGGACGGTCAGCTGAAGTTAGCAGCGTCAGGTGACCGCTACGGCGGGGCTCTCGAGCTCCTCCACCCGCACCTCGGGCAACAGCCGCTCGACCTCTCTCTGCTCGACCCGGCCGGCCCCGAAGTGCTGTGTCGACTCGGCCCCGCAGGCCACCGCGAAGCGCAGCGACTCCTCGTTGCTCGCGCCTCCGTAGCGCGCCGCCACGAAGCCCGCGAGGAAGGCATCGCCCGAGCCCACCGTCGACACCGGCTCGAGCGGCTCGAGGGTGGCGCGGTACATATGTCGCTCGCCGCCCTCGGTGACCAGCGCCAGGCAGCCGTCGGCCAGGGTCATGATCGACTCGCCGGCGCCCAGCTCGACCATCTCGTGGACGGCGGCACGGCGATCGGCTTCGTCGGAGAACTCGTAGCCCACGAGCCCTTCCGCCTCCAGCTCGTTGGGACTCACGACGTTCGGACCGGCTCGCGTGCCGAGCCGCATCGACTCGCCCTCGGAGTCGATCAGCGTCGTCACGTCGAGGCGCTTCATCTCGTCGATCAGGCGACCGTAGAGCGCCGAGTCCACGCCGCGCGGGAGGCTGCCCGCCATCACGCACACCGCGGCGCCCTTGGCGAGATAGAGAAGCTTGTCCACGAACAGCTCGAGCTCGTCCTCGGACACGTGCGGACCGTGCTCGTTGATCTCGGTCTGCTCGCCGCTCGTGGGATCGACCACGGCCGTGGAGGTGCGCGACTCCTCCCGGATGCGCACGAAGTCGTTGAGGATCCCCTCCTCGGTCAGGTGCTCCACGATGCGAGTGCCGGTGGGCCCGCCGGCCACGCCGGTGGCGATCACGGGCTGGCCCAGAGCACGCAGGGCCCGCGCGACGTTCACGCCCTTGCCCCCCGCCGCGGCGGTGTGCTCCACGGCCCGGTGGCGCCGGCCGAGCCGGAAGTTCGGCACGGCGAGCGTTTTGTCGATGGCGGCGTTGAGGGTGACGGTGATGATCATCGGACCAACCGGATCCTGCTCTTCAGTGTCCACAACAGCATGACGGCGGCGAGCACAATGGCGAGCGCGGCCAGCAAGGTCAAGGGGACGCCGAGCCTCGAAGTGAGCACTCGCAGCGTCCCCGCCCCGGGCACGTCGGTCGCCGTGACCAGCGCCATGCGCCTCACCGGGCGGCCCTCGACGAGCACGGTCACCGCGCCGGCTCGGGCGCCCGCGGGCAGCGGTCCTTCGAGCTCCTCACGGGCCCGCACGCGTCGCCGCACGCTCTCTCCGGCCCGCAGGGTGAGCACCGCCCGCCGCCGTGGCACGAGCCGGACGCGCTCGTCGAAGTAGCTCACGTCCGCGCGAGCCAGTGCCCGCGCGGGGTCGAGCACCTGCACGCGCTTGAACTGCTCGAGCCCCCAGCGGAGCAGCGCGAGCGTCTCGGCGTCACGCGCGGCTTCGCTCGGCTCGCCGAGCACCACGCTGATGACCTTGGCGCCCCCGCGCCCGGTGGCCGAGCCCACCAGGACATACCCGGCCTGACCCGTGTACCCCGTCTTGACGCCCGAGACCCAGGGGGTGGTCCCCACGAGGCGGTTTCGGTTGTCGATCACCCGGCGCACCAGGCCGGACTCGAGCTCGGCCACCGGCGTGTCCACGATCCGCGCGAAGCGGGGCCGCGAGAGGAGCAGGCGGGTCAGGGCGGCGAGGTCACGCGCGCTGGAGAAGTTCCCCGGCTCGTCGAGGCCGATGGGGTTGGCGTAGCCCGTGTCGTCGAGACCCAGCTCCTCGGCGCGCTCGTTCATCTCGGCCACGAAGGCCTCGCGTGATCCGGAGACGCCCTCGGCCAGCGTGGCCGCCGCGTCGTTGGCGCTCTCGAGGAGCAGCGCAGTGAGGAGGTCCTTGACCGTCATTCGCTCACCGCTGCGCAGGTTGATCTGGGACTCGATCGGCGCGGCATCGTAGGGCGCCGCGGTGAACACCTCGTTCGGCCGGGCGCCCTCGAGCGCCAGCAGCGCGGTCATCAGCTTGGTGGTGGAGGCGATCGAGCGCTGCTCGCCGGCGCGCTTCGCGAACATGACCTCCCCGTTGCGGCCGTCGACCACGATCGCCGAAGCCGCCCCGGGGACCTTCGGCGGTGGCGTCTGAGCATTGGCGTCCGGCCCGGCGACCAGCGAGAGCACCAGTGCCAGCACCAGGGCCGGCACGGCGAGCGCCGACGCGGCGAATCGGTGCGTCACTCGCGCAGCTTGATCCTCTGGCCTACGACGAGTGCCTGGGGATCGAGCTGCGGGTTGAGCTCCTCGAGCCGCTCCACCGGCACGCCGGTCTTCTCGGCTATGGACCCCAGGCTGTCGTTCAGCTTGACCGTATAGCGGCGGCGCCGCGGGCGCTTGGGCTCGGTGGTGGTCTCGCCGTCGGTGGCCGTCTCCGGGGCGGTGCTCGCGGAGTCCGTGCCCGTGTCGTCGCCCACGACGTTCGAGCTGATGACCACGCCCGCGATCGCGGCCACGCAGATCAGAAGCGCCAGCGGCGCCAGGAATCGAGCGGGGCTGCGTCTTCTTCGCTTTTCGGGCATCGGTGCTCCCGGGCAGGCGCCGCGGAGAATAGGGAGGTGGGCGAACCAAATCGGCCCGCACACCGCCAGGGGAGGTGTTCAACGCCAGCGTCCCCTACCCTGCGCGGCGCCCGGGCTGGTGGCTTGCGCCCACGTGGTCCTACACCGACCAGGCCGCCGCGCGCAGGTCCTCCGCCGCCGCCGCGGCGGCCTCGGCCGGATCGCCGCCCCGCTCCGCGTGCGCCCCGACGATCGAACGCGAAGCGGTGACGAGCCCGGCCGCCGGGTGTGGGCCGAAGGCCGCCGCCAGGTCCTCCACGCGACCGCCCTGCGCCCCCACCCCGGGCAAGAGGAAGATGGCGCGCGGCATGAGCGTGCGCAGCCGCTCGAGCAGATCCGGCCGGGTGGCGCCGGTCACCGCTCCCACCGCCGACAGGCCGCACTCGCCCACGTGCGCCGCCCCCAGCTCGTCCACCAGCAGCGCCAGCCGCTCGGACAGCGGGGGCTCACCGGCGTCCTGGATCTCGGCCGCCCCGGGGTTCGAGGTGCGCACCAGCACGAAGCAGCAGGCGGCGGAGCTCACCGCCGCCGACACCAGCGGCTCGAGGGCGTCGCGCCCGAGGAGGGGGTTGGCGGTGAAGGCGTCGGCGCCCAGGCCGGCGCTGGGACCGAACGGCCCCGGGGTCTCCCCCACCAGGGCCTGGGCGTAGGCGCGCGCCGTGACGGGCACGTCGCCACGCTTGCCGTCGGCGAGGACGAGCAGACCGTGGTCGTGCGCGATGGCCACCACCTGCTCGAGGGCCTCCCAGCCCGGCGCTCCGAGCCGCTCGAAGCAGGCGAGCTGCGGCTTGACCGCGACGCAGGACGGGCCGGCGGCGACGATCGCCGCGCGGCAGTGCTCGGTGACCGCCTCCGCGCTGCGGATGCGGGCCAGGTGGGGCTCCGCCGGGCCGCCCGCCAGACGCTCGACCGCGACCGGCCACAGCATGGCCGGGTCGGGGTCGAGGCCCAGCACGACACGACTGCGGCGCTCCTCTACGAGCGCCGCGAGCCGGTCGGCGAAGTGCGGGCGCGCAGCAGTGCTCAACCCGGCCGCCCCCGGCGGCGCGCTGGTCCGGCTGGGCGCCCCGGCGTTATCCGCTCTACGAGCCCTTGACGGCGCTCTTCAGCGCGGAGCCTGCCGAGAAGCGGGGAACCCTGCTCGCCGCGATCTGGATCTTCTCGCCGGTCTGCGGGTTGACTCCCTGGCGGGCACTGCGGTCCGCCACCGAGAACTTCCCGAAACCGGTGAAGTTGATCTCACCGCCGCGCGACAGAACCTCCTGAATCGAGTCGAGCACGGCGTCGACGGCTTTGCCGGCCTCACCCTTCCCGAGCCCGCTGTTGTCCGCAACTCGGTCCACGAATTCGGCCTTGGTCACGATCTCCTCCTTACCGGGGGCAACATCGAAGCCGCAACGTAACAACGAACCCGGACGCCAGACGCCGTATTTTCCGCTTGGAGAGCGGAAACCGCGCTCGTTACGTGTGTTTCCGGGCTCAGGAACCGGAAACGGCCATCTCTCCTATGAGGATCGGAGGGGCCTTGACGCTGCCTCCGAAGGGCACCCAGCGGGCCTGGGAGCCGACCGCCCGCACCGCCATGAGCATGCTCACGAGGTCGCTGGCGATGGTCATCTCGCGGGCCGGTGCGCCCAGCTGCCCAGCTTTGATCAGGCGCCCCGAGGCGCCCACCGAGAAGGTGCCGGACACCGGGTTGACCCCCGAGTGCAGCCCGGCCACCTCGGTGACATAGAGCCCGTCGCCGGCCGTGCGCACCAGCTCTTCGAGATCGGCCGTGCCGGGCTCGACGACGAGGTTCGTGGTGCCCACGCCCGGCGGCGACCGGTACGAGCCGCGGCCGGCGTTGCCGGTGGTGTGGCGGCCCGCCCGGCGCGCGGTGCGTGCGTCGTAGAGAAAGCCCGACAGCCGGCCGTCCTCGATGAGCGGCGTGCGCCGCGTGGGCGACCCCTCGCCGTCGAACGGAGCGCTGGCCGGCCCGTCGGGAACGGCCCCGTCGTCGGCGAGCACGACGGCCGGGTCAGCCACCTCGTCGCCCTCTCGGCCCGCGAACAGCGAGCGGCCCCGCTGAACGGCGTCCGCGGACAGCATGGCGCCGATGAAGCCGAGGAAGGAGGCCGCCACAAAGGAGTCGAGCACCACCGGGCAGCGGCGGCTCGACGGCTGGCGCGCACCCACCAGCGCGACGGCGCGCTCGGCCGCCTCGGAGCCGATCTCCTCGGGGTCGAGGTCGTCGGGGTCGCGTCCCAGGCCGACGCCCATGCCGGTCATCAGGTCCGCGCCCTCGCCGGCGAAGGCGGACGCGTAGGCCCAGGCCTGGGTGGCCTCATAGGAGGCTGAGAAGCCGCGCGAGTTCATGAGTGCCACCGCACCCTCAGCATCCGAATAGACGGCGTTCTCCACCTGAGACACCCCGGGGTTGGCCCGAGCCGCGCGCTCGATGGCCAGCGCGAGCTCGACCTTGCGCTCGGTGCTCCAGTCCCCCAGCGCGATCGAGGCCAGGCCATCGACCGGCGTGGTGCCGAACTGCCCGGGCAATCCCTCGTGATCGTCCTCGTCGGACACCTCGGCGGCCGCGGCCGCAGCCTGGGCCACCTCCGCCACCCCCTCGGCGGACAGGTCCGTCCCGTAGGCGTAGCCCGAGCGCGCGCCCGCGAAGGCACGAACGCCCACCCCGCGCCCTCCCGCATCCGACAGGCTCTCGACCTCGCCGCGGTAGACCCGGATTCGCCGACTGGTGGACTCCTCGGCCCAGGCCTCGGCGTCGCTGGCCCCGGCGCTCAGCGTCTGGTCCACCGCGCGCCGGACCACCTCGTCCAGGGTCACGACGCCGTCCCCCCCACCGTCAGCTCGCGCAGCAGCACGTGGGGCTGTCCGACTCCCGCCGGCACGGTCTGGCCGCCCTTCCCGCAGTAGCCGGTGGCGATCCTGAGGTCGCCGGCGATCCCGTCGATGGCGCGCAGGGCCTCGATGCCGTTGCCCACGAGTGTCGCCCCGCGCACCGGAGCCGTGACCCTCCCGTTCTCGATCAGGTAGCCCTCCGACACCCCGAAGACGAAGTCGCCCGTGGCGGGCTCCACCTGGCCGCCCCCGAAGGACACGGCGTACAGGCCGCGCTCGACAGCGCCGATCAGGTCCTCGGCGCTCGCGTCGCCGGGCGCGAAGAAGGTGTTGGTCATTCGCGGAGCAGGCAGGTGGCGAAACGACTCCCGGCGGCCGTTGCCGGTGGGCTCCGCGCCGTCCTTGCGCGCGGTGACGAGGTCGTACAGATATGAGGTGAGACGGCCCTCCTCGAGGATCGTGGTGCGGCGCGTGGGAGTGCCCTCGTCGTCGACCCCGTCGCTGCCCCACTCGCCCTCGCGGCTGCCGTCGTCGTAGGCGGTGACGAAGGGTGAGCAGAGCTCCTCGCCGATGCGCCCGGCGTAGACGCTGGCGTCCTTCTGGACGGCGTCGGCCTCCAGCCCGTGGCCCACGGCCTCGTGCAGCAGCACGCCGCCGAAGCCGTCGCCCACCACCACCGGCAGCCGGCCCGAGGGAGCGTCCACGGCATCGAGGAGGGTGAGCGCGCGCTGCGCGGCGAGGGCGGCGACCTCCTCGGGCTCTCGTTCGAGCAGCTCAAAGCCGGCGTGCCCGCCGCGCGTGTCGGTGCCGGTCTCCACGCGCTCGTCGCGGCGGGCCACGACCTGGGCGCTGAGGCGCACCCGGGTGCGGTCGTCGGCCGCTGCCCGTCCCTGAGAGTTGAAGATCTCCACCTCACGCCTCGACTCGGCGTAGCCCAGCCGCACCTGCGACACCTCGGGCCCGGCCGAGCGGGCTCGCTCCTCACAGGCGCGCAGCAGATCGGCCTTGCGCGAGGCCTCCACGTCCTCCGGTCGCAGCGTGACCGGGTGGCCGTGCGCCGTCTCGGGCGCCGAGAGGGCGGCGGGCGTGCGCGCGTCGCCTCTCACGGCCTGCGCCACCGAGCCGGCCACCCTCAGCAGGTCCTCCTCGGCCACGCCGTCGACGTGGCCGTAGTAGGTGGACTCGCCCTGCACCACCCTCACGCAGGCGCCGAGCTCGCGGCCACCCTGCGGGCGCTCGACGCGACCGTCGTCCAGCGCGAGCCCGAAGCTGCGCCGTGACTCGGCGTAGAGCTCGGCGAAATCGCCTCCACGCGCCAACGCGTGTTCGAGCACGCGTTCGGCGAGGGCCGGCTCGACCAGCGTCATTCGCCGTCGGTCTCGCTCGACGCCCGCCGGGGGCGGCGGCGCCGAGCCACGTCGTCCGCCGGCTCCGGCTCGGCCGCCAGGGTCACCATCTCCTCGGCCAGCTCGAGCACCCGTTCGTGGCCGCGCGCATCGGGCTGGACCAGGCGCGCGTAGCCGGTGGGGTCGTAGGCGAGCACGCGAGGCTCGCGCTCGCGCTGCATGCGGCGCACCGTGGCGGCGACGGAATCCACCAGCCCGCCGGCGCGAGAGATGGGGCCCTTGCGTCGCTCCTTCACGTGAGGTCACCGCCGTCGCGGCCCAGCTCGGGCACCGGGGACTCGCCTGCCGCGTCCTCCTCGCTGGCGGGCCCCTCGGCTGCCCCGCCGGCGTCCGCTGCGGTGGAGCGCCTGATCGGAGGCCCACCCTCGAGCTCTCCCAGCACCGCGCGCAGGTCGCAGAGCATCAGCGACGACAGCGCGGTGCGGCGAGCCACCACGGCGAGCGTCCAGCGCGGCGTGCGCGAGGCGAACACGGCCCCGCCGGGCACCTGGGCCTCCATCTGTTCGGGCGGATCGGAGTTCCAGTCTCGCGTGGCGCGATCTACCGTCTCCACCAGCTCGCGGGCGAGATCCCCCAGCTCACGGCCGCGCCCGGGGTCGCTCTCGCTCGAGCCCACGAGCGAGCCGGCCGCGTCGAGAAGAACCGCCGCGCGGGCGTCAGCCGACAGCTCGCACAGGCGGCCGGCCGCCGCCTCGGGACTGAGCGTGTCGGCCATGAAGGTCAGAATAGCCGCGTGCCCATCTCCCGAATCTCGTGGCTGGTGACCGTGGCGATCTGCCTGATCGCCGCCCTCCTGCTGCTTCTCAACGGCTACTTCGGCTACTCGGGAGTGCTGCTCGCGGTGGCCGCCGCGGCGGCGGTCAACCTGTTGTAGCCCCGTCGTCGGCGCGGATGTCGGCCGCCTCCTCGGGCTCGAGGTGGATGAGCACGTCCGTGCCCCGGAGGCGGCCGCCGATGGCCCCCTGGAGCTCGTGCGACACCTCGTGTGCGCGGCTCAAGCTCGTGCCGTCGCGGAACTGCACGTGCAGGTCGATGTAGCGCCGGCTCCCGGCGCGGCGCGCCCGCAGCTTGTGGAAGCCCACGAGCTCGGGGGCCCCGTGCTCGGAGATGGCGAGGCGCACGGCGGCGAGCTCGTGCTCCGGCAGCGCCTCGTCCACCAGCACCCTGCTGGTGCGGTTGAGGATGCGCACGCCGGCGAAGACGATCGCCCCCGCCACCAGGAGGGCCGCCGCCGGGTCGATCCAGGTGGCTCCCGTGATCTCCACGAGCACGAGCCCCACCAGCACTCCGAGAGAGGTGGCCGCGTCGGTGCGCAGGTGCGCGGCGTCGCCCTCCAGCGCCGGCGACTCGGTGGCCCGTGCCTGGCGGTACAGGTAGGTGGACACGCCCAGGTTGGCCACGGCCGAGAACCCGATCACGGCGATGCCGAAGCCCAGCGACTCGACCTCCGAGCCCTGTGCCAGCCGCCGCAGGGACTCGAAGATGATCACGCCCGCGCCGACGAGGATCAGCATCCCCTCGATGCCCGCGGCCACGTTCTCCACCTTGTCGTGGCCGTAGGGATGCGACTCGTCGGCGGGCTTCCCGGCCTTGCGCACCGAGAAGAAGGCGATCACCGACGCCACCAGGTCGATCGCCGAATGAGCCGCCTCGGTGAGGATCGCGATCGAGCCGGTGACCACGCCGGCCACCACCTTGAGTGCGATCAGGATCGTGTTGGACACGATCGAGACGGCCGCGGCCCGCTCCTTGCGCGGCGCCTGGGCGGCCGGGGCCACGGCGCGGCCGGAGGCCGCCGCGGCGGCGGCGGACGCGGCGGCGGCCACGCGCTCCCGTGCCGGACGGCGCGCGTTCATCAGCGTCCCTTCCGGCGGCGCGCCGCGCGCCGCTTTGCCGACCCGCCGCCGAGGAGAGCGCTGAACGGCCCGCCGGGCCGGCTCGCCGCGTCGGCCTCCCGCAGCCGCCGGAGCAGTTCGCGCGCAGCCCGGCCCCGGTGGCTGATCGCGTCCTTCTCCTCCACCGACAGCTCCGCCATGGTGCGCTCGTCCGGATAGTCGTCGGGAATGAAGGCAGGGTCATAGCCGAAGCCGCCGCTGCCGCGCGGCTCCCGGGCGAGCACGCCCTCGCAGCGCCCGTGCACGACCTCCTCGCGCCCTCCCGGCTCCACGTAGGCGAGCGCGCACACGTAGGCCACCCGGCGGTCACCGTCGGCCGGCACCTCGCTCAACAGCTTGTGAAGGTTCTCCTCGTCCCCGGCGTTCTCGCCGGCGTAGCGAGCCGACCACACTCCCGGAGCGCCGCGCAGGGCCGAAGCCTCGACCCCCGAATCGTCGGCGATGGCCGGGCGGCCGGTGGCGGCCGCGGCCGCCCGCCCCTTGCCGAGGGCGTTCTCCGCAAAGGTGGTGCCCGTCTCGGGGGGCAGCTCGACGTCCTCCGGCAGCGGGTCGAGCTCGTAGGGGCGCATCAGCTGCGAGAGCTCGCGCAGCTTGTGGTCGTTGCGGGTTGAGAGGACCAGCCGCACGAGGCTCAGCTCGCCGCGACCGCCGCCTCTTGCGCGGCGCGCAGCTGCTCGATGCCGTCGGCGGCCAGGGCGAGCAGCTCGTCGAGCGAGGCTCTGGACAGCGGTGTCCTCTCCGCGGTGGCCTGGACCTCGACGAGGCCGCCGTCGCCGGTCATCACCACGTTGGCGTCCACCTCGGCGGTCGAGTCCTCCGGGTAGTCGAGATCGAGCAGCGCCCGGCCCTCGACCACGCCGCACGACACCGCGGCCACCGATCCGTTGAGCGGCAGGCGATCGAGGCCGGCCTCGGCCTGGACCTTGCGCAGCGCGAGCTCGAGAGCCACGAAGCCACCGGTGATGGCGGCGCAGCGAGTCCCGCCGTCGGCCTCCAGCACGTCACAGTCGATCCAGACGGTGCGCTCTCCCAGGCCCTTGAAGTCCACGACGCCGCGCAGCGATCGACCGATCAGCCGCTGGATCTCGACGCTGCGTCCGTCCGGGCGTCCCTTGGAGACGTCGCGCCGTTTGCGCTCGCCGGTCGAGGCGGGCAGCATGCCGTACTCGGCGGTCACCCAGCCGCGGCCGCGGCCGGCCATCCAGCGAGGAACGTCCTTCTCCGCGGTGGCCGTGCAGATCACGCGCGTGCCCCCCATCTCGATCAGCGCCGAGCCCGTGGCGGTGCGTACGAAGTCGGTGGTGATGGTCACTGGGCGCAGCTCGGCCGGGGCGCGGCCGTCGTGGCGTGCGGCTGTATCGGAGCTCATGCCGCCGCCATTCTCACGGCCCCTGCCACCTCGACCTGCTCGACCGCCGCGATCGGGAGCTGCAGGAAGCGGGTGCCGAGGCGACGGAACTCGTCCGGGTCGCCGCTGGCCAGGAAGCGGTAGTGGCCGCGGCGCTCGTGATCGGTGCGATCGAGGCCGTCGGTCAGGAGACGCTCGTGGATCTCCGCGCGATCGCCTCTCCCGAGCTGACGATGGTCACCCCGCGGCCCAGGGCACGCTGCAGGACCGGCCGCACCAGCGGGTAGTGGGTGCAGCCGAGGATCACCGTGTCCACACCTGCCCTTCTCAGCGGCCGGCAGGCACCCTCGACGCAGCCGACGACCCGCTCGTCCACCTCCCCGCCTTCCTGGATGAGAGGGGCGAGCTCGGCCGAGGCCACGGTGTGGAGCTCGGCCTCCGGCGCCACCTGCGCGAGCGCTCGGGCGTACGCGCCGCTGCGCACGGTGGCGGGCGTGGCAATCAGCCCGACCCTGCCGTTGCGCGTGGCCGCGGCGGCCAGCCGCGACTCGGGTCCGACCACCCCCACCACCGGCACGCGCCCCTCCAGCTCGGACTTCAGAACGGGCAGCGCGGCGGCGGTGGCCGAGTTGCAGGCCACCACAAGCAGCTTGGCCCCGCGGTCGAGCAGGATTCCGGCGAGCTCGCGGCCGAACGCCAGCAGCTCGGCGGCCGAACGGTCGCCGTAGGGGAAGCGCGCGGTGTCCCCGAGATAGAGGAAGTCCTCGTGGGGTAGGGACACCAGGCACTCGTGGAGCACCGTGAGGCCGCCGACACCGGAGTCGAAGACGGCCACCGGCAACTCTGTCCGGGGCAAGGCCACGGCGGGAATGGTCGCAGGCGTGGCGGGTGCCCGCTGGGGTGGCGAGGCTCGGCGGTCGCTCGGGCCTGCGCGCTCCGCTCGGGCCTGGGCGCTCCGTTCAGGCCTGCGCGGCGAGCCGGGCGTGGTCCGATTGGCTGGGAAGGTGGGTGCTCCCTACGTTTGGCGTGTATCTCGTGCCGAACGTAGGGACGAGCGGCCGTCGGCCCCGCGGTCGGGAGGTTTTGCCCGCTCTCGAGACCGAAGCTCCGACGCGTCCCGGGCGGAGCGGCGATCGAGCGAGCGCGCCCCTCGACCCTGCGCCTCTGTGGAACGTCCCGCATGAAATACGTGCAGAACGTTCCACGGAGCTTGGTGGCAGCCGGGCATGCAGCGTCACCGCCGGACAGCCCCTAGAACTGCACCTTCCTCACCGCCTCCTTGATCTTGCCGATGATCACGTCGCCGAGCTCCTTGCCCTCGTCGGTGCGGAAGCCCTTCATGGCGGCCACCACGCCGGCCATCACCAGGGCGACCAGCAGGATCAGCGCCACGTACTCGACGGTGCCCTGCCCGTGACTCGATCGCAGGCTCATCCAGCCGGCGTGGATACGTCCCATCAGGCGGTGCATCTGTTCTCCCTTCGCGGATCTGACGGTCGAGGCCAATGCTCCGGCGAGGGGACGCACGGCTCCAGACGTGAGAGCACCAATCGAAACGCGACCGTGTGACAAAGAGGCGACAGAGCGCCCTGCCATGATCAGCGCGCATGTGCGGGATCGGCGCAATCCTCGATCCGGCCGGCACGTCGGGTCCCCAAGCGGCGCAGGGCATGCTCGAGGCGCTGCGCCATCGCGGCCCCGACGGTGATGCGCTGCGGCGGATCGGTCCCCTCGTGCTGGCCCATACGCGGCTGGCCATCATCGACGTCGCGGGCGGCGACCAGCCGCTCGACTCGGAGGACGGCGACGTCACGGCGATCGTCAACGGGGAGATCTACAACCACGAAGGACTGCGTGAGGCGCTGGAGGCGAAGGGCCACCGGTTCGCCACGCGCTCCGACAGCGAGGTGGTGGTGCACGCCTACGAGGAGCACGGGCTCGACCTCGTGCGCC
This sequence comes from uncultured Thermoleophilaceae bacterium, assembly GCA_963826165.1. GTDB lineage: Bacteria > Actinomycetota > Thermoleophilia > Solirubrobacterales > Thermoleophilaceae > JACVRW01. The sequence goes on from CAWGWC010000007.1 coordinate 151,577, forward strand.
ACCTCGAGGGCATCTTCGCCTTCGCCCTCTGGGACGAGCGCAGGCGCCGGCTCGTGGCCGCGCGCGACGCCTTCGGGGTCAAGCCGCTCTACTGGTGGACTGACGGGCGCCGCACCGCGCTCGCCTCCGAGATCGGGGCCCTGATAGAGGCCGGGCTGGTCGAGGCCAGGGTCGACCGCACCGCGCTCGATCACTACCTCGCGTGCCGCTTCGTTCCCTCACCGCGCACCCTGTTCGCCGGCGTCAGCAAGCTGCCGCCGGCCTCGACGCTCGTGGTCGAGCAGGACGCCACCCCCCGCATCCTGAGCTGGCGCGAGCCGCCGGGCACCCCCTTCGCAGAGGACACCGGCGAGGACGAGCTGGCGGCCCAGCTGGCCGAGCGCTTCGGGGACGCCGTCGAGCGCCAGATGATGTCCGACGTTCCCTACGGCGCCCTGCTCTCCGGAGGGGTCGACAGCGCGGCGGTCGTTGCCGCCATGGCCTCCCGGTCCGACCGGCCGCCCACGACCTTCACGATCGGCTTCCCCGGTCACGGCGACGTGCTGGACGAACGCAAGCTCGCAGCCGAGAGCGCCCGGCTGATCGGCACCGACCATCACGAGACGGCCATGACCGAGACGGGCTTCCTTCCCGAGCTCGCGCGCTCCATGCCCCGCCTGGAGGAGCCCTGCGGCATCCCGAGCGCCCCCGCGCTGCTGCAGCTCTCGCGCTTCGCGGCCGAGCACGTGAAGGTGGTGCTGGCCGGACAGGGCGCCGACGAGCCCCACGGCGGGTACGGCCGCCACCGCGCGGCTGCCGTCCTCGATCGCCTCACGCTCTTCCCGGCGGCCGCCGCCGGGCCGGCCGCGGCGCTGGCCCGAGCGCTGCCGCGCGCCGCACGCGCGCGGCGCACCGCCCACGTGCTCGGCGGTCGCGGCGACAGCGAGCGCCTCCTGCGGCTCGTCGAGATCACCGACGACCACGTTCGCCGTGACCTGCTGTCCGACGCCCGAACCGAGGGCCAGGCCCGACAGGAGCGCCTGGACACCGGCCGCGGCTATCTGGCCGACGTCGACGGTCGGAGCCTCCTCGAGCAGGCTCTCTACCTGGACACGCGCATGTTCCTGCCCGACGGGATCCTGCTGTGCAACGACAAGATGTCGATGGGAGCCGGGCTCGAGCTGCGCGTGCCCTTTCTCGACGTCGAGCTGATGCGCTTCGTCGAGCGCCTTCCCGCCTCGGCGCGCGTGCGCCCCCGGGCCGGCAAGCACCTCCACCGCAAGGCGATGCAGCTGCTGCTGCCGCCCGGGATCTCCGGTCGCGCCAAGCACGGCTTCGCCACCCCCTACGACGATTGGCTGCGGGCGTCGCTCGGGACCGAGGTGAAGCGCCGCTACGCGCCCGGTCGCCCGCTGGCCGAGCTCATCAGTCCCGCGGGGGTGGCCCGGCTCGTGGACGAGCACCGCCGCGGAAAGGCCGACCACAAGGCGGTCCTCTACTGCCTGCTCGAGCTGTCCGAGTGGCACGGCGCCTTCGTGGAGGCCAGAGAGCCCGTGGCCGCGTGAAGCGCAGGCGGGTGCTCTTCGTCCACTCGCGCAAGGCCAGCTTCGTGGCCATCGACCGCGAGCTGCTGGCCGAGCGCTACGAGATCGAGGACCTCTACCAGCCGGGCCGCTGGCCCAACCCGCTCAAGACGATCGGCGGGGTGCTGCGCGCCGACCTCGTGTTCGGCTGGTTCGCGTCCTGGCACACCTTCTTCCCGATCACGCTGGCGTGGCTACTGCGAAAGCCGTCGGTGATGGTGATCGGCGGCTTCGACGTCGCCAACATGCCGGACATCGGCTACGGCCACCAGCAGGGCGGCCTGCGCAAGCACGCCAGCCGCTGGATCTTCCGGCGCGCCAGCCGGCTCGTGACCTTCTCCCGGTACTCGCTCGACGAGATCGAGCGCAACACCCCGATTCCACGCGAGCGCGTGGCCGTGGTGCTGCTCGGCGTGCCCGACCCGTTCGGCTCCCTGCCCGAGGAGCCCAGGGAGCCGACCGCCCTGACCGTGGGCGCCGTGGACCACACCACGCTCGTACAGAAGGGTCAGCTGCCGTTCGTGGAGGCGGCGCGGGAGCTGCCGCAGACCCGCTTCGTGCTCGCCGGCGGATGGCTGGACGACGCCGTGGAGGAGCTGCGCCGCCGCGCGAGCCCCAACGTCGAGCTGACCGGGTGGCTGTCGGACGAGGAGCTGCTCGACGCATACCGTCGCGCGACCGTCTACGTGCAGGCCTCGCGGCACGAGGGCTTCGGCCTGGCGGTGGCCGAGGCCATGCTGGCCGGCTGCGTACCGGTGGTGATGAACGTGACGGCGATGCCGGAGGTGGTGGGCGACGCCGGGATACTGATCTCCTCCCAGCGCCCGGAGGAGGTGGCCGACGGGGTGCGACGGGCGTTCGAGCTCGGTCCCGACGCCGCCCTCGCGGCGCGCGAGCGTATTCTCTCGGCCTTTCCGATGGAGCGGCGCCGGGAGGGACTTCTGAGAGTGACGGAGGAGGCGTTGGGTGGCTGACCTGCGCGGCTGGCGGCGCCTGCGCGAGCAGCGCCGCGTGCGCGAGGCGCTCCTGCTCGACCTGGGCGCGCTCGTCTACGAGCTCCACCGCCAGGGCCGCCGCGCGCCCGACCTGTTGCAGGAGAAGGCCATCGAGCTCGGCAGGGTCGACCGCGAGGTGCGCGAGCTCGAGGAGGCCCTGGAGCGCCGGTGAGCGAGGAGCAGCCCTGTCCCAACTGCGGCGAGCCGGTGGATCCACGCCAGCTGGTGTGCCTGCACTGCGGCGAGCGGATCGCCCTGGCCGAGCGGCGCTCGTGGGCCAACGAGCCCGTCACCGCGATCGCCGCCGCGCTGATGGCGGTGATCGTCATCGGCGCAGGACTGTTCGGCTTCGCGATCGCCGAGCTGCTCGACGACGACGGAGGCGGAGGCGGTGGTGGCGCCGCTCCAGCCGTGGTGTCCGGCGCCGGCCAGGAGAGCGAGTCGTCGACGCGCACCACGCTGCCGCCCGAGCGCGAGCCGACCGAGGCCGAGACCCAAACGGGGGCCGCGACCGAGACGGCGCCCACCACGGAGTCGCGCGCCGGCGCGCTGCCCGGCTGGCCCGACGGGCTCACCGCCCACACGGTGGTGCTGGTGAGCTCGAGCGACGGCCCGGCCGCCCGCAACGCGGCCCGTGAGGCCCGCAGCTCGGGCCTCGAGGCGGGGCTCTTCCGCTCGGATCCCTACGACCTCGGCACGGGGCTGTGGATCGTCTACTCGGGTCGCTTCGACACTCCCGAGGGTGCCGCGCGCCAGGCCGCCGGGCTGCAGGACCGGTACCCAGGGGCCTACCCCCAACTGGTTCAGAGAGGCCAGTAGCGGCCGAGCACGGTGGTGGCCTGCTCGGCCAGCGGATGGCGCTCCACTGCTGCCGGCGGCTCGCCGGCGCCGCCGAGCGCCTCCATCGTCTCGGCCACCGAGCCGGCCAGCGCGTCGAGGTCGTAGCCGCCCTCGAGCACCACCCCCACGGGTGCGCCGAGCTCCTCGCCGAGCGCGCGGACCTGGCGTGACAGAGCGCCAAAGGACGACGTGGCGAGGGCCAGGCCACCCAGCGGGTCGTCGCGGTGGGCGTCGTAGCCCGCGGAGATCAGGATCAGGTCGGGGCGATAGGCCCGCGCGGCGGGCGCCACCACGTGTTCGACCAGCGACAGGAACGCCGGCTCACCGGTGCCGGCGGGCACGGGCAGGTTGAACGAATACCCCTCCCCCTCGCCTTCGCCGACGTCGCCCAGCGGACCCGAGCCGGGCCAGAACGGCGACTGATGGATGCTGGCGAACAGCACCTCACGGGAATCGTGGAAGATCGCGTTGGTCCCGTTGCCGTGGTGGACGTCCCAGTCGAGCACCAGTACGCGCTCGGCGCCCAGCGAGTCGAGCGCGTGCCGGGCGGCCACGGCGACGGTGGCGAACAGGCAGAAGCCCATCGCCCGCGAAGGTTCGGCGTGGTGGCCCGGCGGGCGCAGGCAGCTAAAGCCGGCCGGCTCCCCGTCGCCCATCAGCGACTCCACCATGGCGCATGCGCCCCCGGCGGCGCGCAACGCGGCCTCGAGGCTGCCCGGGCTGGTCGGAGTGTCCAGGTCGAAGGCCGCGCCGCGCTCGCAGGTGGCGCGTACGAGCTCGAGATAGTCGGCGGGATGCACCCGCAGCAGCTGCTCCTCGGTGGCGGCGGGCGCCTCGCGCACCTCCCAGCCGAGCCAGTCACGGCGCCGGAGCTCCGCCTCGATCGCCCGGATCCGCTCCGTGCGCTCGGGGTGTCCGGGACCGGTGTCGTGGGCGAGCGAGGCGGGGTGCGAGAAGAAGGGCGGAGACACGCGCGCCGGTACGGTACCCGGGCGCCGTGGTCGAGACAGGTCCTGAGCCCATTCGCACCGACGTGGCCGTGGTGGGTGCCGGCGCCGCCGGGCTCTACTCGGCGCTGGTGGCCGCCCGCGAGGGCGCCAGTGTGGCGCTGGTCAGCCGCTCGCCCCTCGCTCAGACGGCGAGCTTCTGGGCCCAGGGCGGGATCGCCGCGGCGCTGGCGGCGGACGACTCGCCCGAGCTTCACGTGGAGGACACCCTCACCGCCGGGCGCGAGGCCGCGCGCGAGAGCGCCGTGCGCGTGCTCTGCCAGGACTCGCCGGACGGCGTGCGCGACCTCGAGGAGCTGGGGGTGCAGTTCGACGCCGACCGCGCCGGCAACCTCGCGCTCGGGCTCGAGGGCGGCCATTCGCGCCGGCGCATCGTGCACGCCGGCGGCTCGGCCACGGGCCGGCGCATCACCCGCGAGCTGTCCGCGCTGGCGGCGACCGATGGGCGCATCGTCGTGCTCGAGCCCCGGGCCGCCACCGCCCTGCTTATCGACGACGGTCGCTGCGCCGGCCTGACCTCACGCTCGCGTGCCGGCGATGAGCTCGAGGTGCTGGCCCGCGCGGTGATCCTGGCCACCGGAGGGATGGCGGCACTGTGGGAGCGCACCACCAATCCGCGCGGCGCCGTGGGCGGCGGCCTGACGCTCGCCGTGGGCGGCGGCGCGGACCTCGCCGACCTCGAGTTCATGCAGTTTCACCCCACCGCGCTGCGCCTCGACGGGCCCCGTGACGGCTTTCTCATCACCGAGGCGGTGCGAGGCGAGGGCGCCCTGCTGCTCAACCAGCAGGGCGAGCGCTTCGTGGAGGAGCTCGACCCCCGCGACGCCGTGGCGCTCGCGATTCAGGCCGAGCTCACCCGCGCGGGCGGTCAGGCGGTGAGCCTCGACATGCGGGAGGTCGACGTCGGGCGCTTCCCCAACATCGGAGCCGCGCTGGCCGAGGTCGGCCTGGACCCCGCCCGTGACCTGATCCCCGTGGCTCCCGCGGCGCACTACACGATGGGGGGCGTGGCCGCCGACATCGACGGCCGCGCCTCGGTGCCCGGGCTCTACGCCGTGGGGGAATGCGCCTGCACCGGCCTCCACGGCGCCAACCGGCTGGCCTCCAACTCCCTGGCCGAGTGCTTTGTCTTCGGGCGGCGCGCGGCACTGGCGGCTCTGGACGATCCCGAGCCGCCGGCGCGGGCGCCCGCGCCCGAGTCCGTGGTCGGTGCCGTGCCCGGCGAGGAGACCCGGGCCGCGCTGTGGCGCGACGCGGGTCTGTTGCGCGATGCGCAGCGCCTGGCCGGCCTTCTCGACGACCCGTTCCCGCTCGCGCGCCTCATCGCCGCCTCCGCGCTGGCCCGGGAGGAGAGCCGCGGCGCACACCAGCGCACCGACCATCCCGGCACCGATCCGGCTCTCGACCACCTGCATACCCTGGTGGGTCGCGGCGCCGAGCCGCGCTTCGAGCGATGGGAATGACCGGCGACACCCCGGTGCAGGAGCTGTTCACCGAGTCCATGACGCTGCTGGCGTCGGGAGTGGCGGTGATCACCGCCCGCCGCGGCGACGGCGCTCCGTGCGGGCTGGCCGCGACCTCGGTGGCCTCATTCAGCGACGATCCGCCGTCGCTCATGTGCTCGATCTGGCACCGCTCGCGCTGCCACGACGCGCTCGCGGCGAGCGACCATTTCGGGGTGCACCTGCTGCGCAGCGACGAGCTCGCGCTCGCGCATCGCTTCGCCGACCGCGAGCTGCCGGACAAGTTCGACGGGCTCGGCTGGTCCTGGGACGACGACGTGCCCGAGCTCCGGGGCACGCTCGCCTATCTGCGCTGCCGGCGCGCCGACAACTTCGTGCGCTACGACCACACCGTCCTGATCGGCGATCTCGTCGGCGGCCGCATCGAGGACGGCCACCCCCTGCTGTACGCGCGTCGGCGCATGGACTGGCTCTTGCACCCGTCTTAACGCCAACTCAACATTCGGAGCGTTCCCGGTAGCAGGAGTCAGAACGAGGGCAAGGGAGGCCCGAAACCGATGTATCAATTCAGTCGCTCGCTGTACCGGGAGTTGGCCCCGCACGTCGTTGCCGGCAACGGCGAGGACATCGCGGCCACGAGGCTGAGGTTCCTGAGGGCGTGCGAGTCGTCGATGGAGCGGCTCGCGCTCGACCGGCATTACTTCGCCAAGCCGGTCAAAACGCTGTTCAGGGACATACGCCACTTCTTCCCGATGGCCGAGCAGCTGCGCGTCCTCCGGATGTGTCAGGGGCACATGACGCTTGCCGTTCACTACGTCGACAGCCAGCTCCGGACTGGCGTCACATTCGACGGCAGTCCGGTGTGCTGCCACGCGAGCACGCGGCGGGGCACCCCGTGCCAGCGTGTGCCGCTGCCGAGTAGCAAGTACTGCCCGTCGCACAAGCACCTCGGCGAGGTCGTCGCCGGGGTGGTTGCCGCCTGAAGGCAATAGCGTCCACCCCGGGATGATTCTCGGGGTGGACGTCGGCGGCACCTTCACCGACGCGGCCCTGCTCACCGACGAGCGGCTGCACACCGCCAAGGCTCCCACCACCCCCGACGACCAGTCCGAGGGAGTGATGAGCGCCGTGAGCGAGGTGCTCGACCAGGCGGGAGCGGAGGCGAGCGCAGTGTCTCGCTTCGTGCACGGGATGACCGTGGGCACGAACGCGCTCCTCGAGGGGCGGGTGGCCCGGACGGCTCTGCTCGCCACCGAGGGCTTCACCGATCTAGAGGAACTGGGGCGTCAGGCGCGGCCCGAGCTGTACCGGCTCTGCGCCGGACATCCGCCGCCGCTCGTGCCCGACGAGCTGCGGGTGCCGGTGCCGGAGCGCACCGGCCCCGACGGTGTGCTGCGCGAGCTCGACGAGGACGCGCTGAGGGAGGTGCTGGGCGACGTCGACGCCGAGGCCGCGGCGGTCTGCCTGCTGTGGGGCTTTCTCCATCCCGGGCACGAGCAGCGTGTGGCCGAGCTGCTGGGCGAGGAGCTGCCCGACGTCCACGTGTCCACCTCGCACGAGACCGCCGGCGTGTTCCGCGAGTACGAGCGCTGCGCCACCACGATCGTCGACGCCGCGCTCTCTCCACTCCTGCGCGGCTATCTCGAGCGCCTTACCTCGCGGGCCGAGGAGGCGGGCCTGCCCGAACCGGAGGTGATGCTCTCGAGCGGCGGCACCGCCGGCGCCGGCACGGCGGCGCGGCACGCGTCGTGGACGGTTCTCTCGGGACCCGCCGGAGGGGCGGTGGGAGCCGCCCGGGTGGCCGGCGAGGCCGACGCGGTGGGCCTCGACATGGGCGGCACCTCGTGCGACGTCTCGCTGATCGTGGGCGGAGCCGCCGCCGTGGGCAGCGGACGCGAGGTTGGCGGGCGCGCGCTGGCCCTGCCGATGGTCGACGTTCACACCGTGGGCGCGGGGGGCGGCTCGATCGCCTGGCGCGACCCGGGCGGCGCTCTGCGCGTGGGCCCCCGCTCCGCCGGCGCCGATCCCGGACCCGCCTGTTACGGACGCGGCGGCGAGAAGCCGACGGTCACCGACGCCAATCTGCTGCTCGGCTACCTCGACGCCTCCTCTCCGCTCGCGGGCGGGGTCGAGCTCGACCGGGACGCCGCGGAGCGCGCGGTGGCCGCACTGGGTGAGGAGCTGGACCTGGGGGTCGACGAGACCGCGGCGGGCATCGCCAGGGTCGCCAGCGCGGCGATGGCCCAGGCGGTGCGGGTGGTGACCGTCGAGCGGGGCATCGACCCCCGCGGCCTCACGCTGATCCCCTTCGGCGGCGCCGGGCCGCTGCACGCCGCGCAGATCGCGGACGAGCTGGGCGTCGAGCGCGTGGTGGTGCCGCTGGCCAGCGGCGTGCTCTCGGCGCTGGGTCTCGTGGTCTCCGAGCGCCGGCGCGACCTGGTGGAAAGCGTGCTGCTCGCCGGCGACGACCTGACGGGCGAGAACGCGGCCGCGGTGGTGGAGCGCCTGGGTGAGAAGGGTCGGGAGGAGCTGGGCGAGCCTGAGGCCGAGCTGCGCGCGGTCTACGACCTCCGGTACGCGGGCCAGGCCTTCGAACTGTCGGTTCCCGGTGAGCTCTCGCCCGATCCCGATCGCCTTCGCGCGGACTTCGACGAGGCGCACGACGAGCGCTACGGCTACAGCGACCCGGACGCCGAGCTCGAGCTGGTCACGATCCGGGTGGCGGCGGCGCTGCCCGGGGCCGAGCCCTCGCCGGCCACCTCGGAGGAGGGCGAGGAGCGCGGCACGCGCAGGCTGCGCTTCGGCGACGAAGAGAGGGAGGCGGCGGTGCTGGGCCCTGGCGAGGCCGAGCTCGACGGCCCGGCCATCTTCGAGCTGCCCGGGGCGACGCTGGTGGTGCCTCCCGGGTGGCACGCCCAGGCCGATGCCGACGGCGTGGTGATCAGCCGGTGAGCGGCATGGACCCGGTGACGCTGCAGGTGATGCTCGGAGCTCTTGGAGCGGCGTGCGACGAGATGGGCGCGGTGCTGGTGCGCTCGGCCCACTCGGCCAACATCAAGGAGCGCCGCGACGCGTCCACGGCGCTGTTCGACTCGCGTGGTCGCATGGTCATGCAGGCCGAGCACATCCCGGTGCACCTCGGCGCCATGCCCTCGGCGGTGGCGGCGGTGCTGGACGAGGACCACGAGCCGAAGGTGAGCTGGATCCTCAACGATCCCTACCAGGGCGGCACCCACCTGCCCGACATCACCGTGATCACGCCGCTCTTCCACGATGACGAGCTGGTGGGCTTCGCCGCCAGCCGCGCCCACCACGCCGACGTCGGCGGCAGTCAGCCGGGCAGCCTGCCCACGGACTCGACGACGCTCGAGGAGGAGGGCGTGGTCATCCCGCCCACTCGGATCGAGCCGGACACTCTCGAGCAGCTGGTCGAGCAGATGCGCGGCCCGCGCCAGCGCGAGGCGGACCTGCGGGCGCAGCTGGCCGCCGGTCGGGCGGGCGCGGAGCGCGTGGCTGCGCTGATCGAGCGCTACGGGCTGAACACCTACGGCGACGCCCTCGAGGAAACCCTCGACTACGCGGAGAAACGCACCCGCGCGCGCATCTCGGAGCTCGAGGACGGCGAGCGCGAGGCTCGCGACGTGCTCGAGGCCGCGGACGGCGACGACCTCGAGCTGCGCCTGAAGGCCACCGTCGACGGCGACTCCGTGACCCTCGACTTCACGGGCTCGGCCGATCAGCACGAGGGCAACCTCAACTGCCCGCTGGCCGTGACCCTCTCGGCCTGCTACTTCGCGGTCCGCGTGCTGGCCGACCCGGACGTGCCGGCCTGCGAGGGCGCCTACCGGCCGGTGGAGGTGATCGCGCCGCAGGGCACGCTGCTCAACGCCCGTTCACCGGCCGCGGTGGTGGCCGGCAACACCGAGACCTCGTCGCGGGTGGCCGACCTTGTGCTGGCCGCGTTCGGGTGCGCGCTCGGACAGGGCACGATGAACAACTTCACGCTCGGCAACGACGGCTTCAACTACTACGAGACGCTCGGCGGTGGCCAGGGCGCCTGCGCCGACGCCGACGGGCCGAGCGCGGTGCACGTGGCGATGTCCAACACGCTGAACACTCCGGTGGAGGCCCTGGAGCGCGAGTTCCCCGTGCGGGCGATCGAGTACGCGCTCCGTCGCGGCTCGGGGGGAGCGGGCCGCCGGCGAGGCGGCGACGGAGTGGTGCGCGAGCTCGAGGCGCTCGAGGACATGCATTACTCGTTGATGACCGAGCGCCGCCGCCACGGGCCTCCTGGTGCGGATGGCGGCGAGCCGGGTAAGCCGGGTCGGAACCTGCTGAACGGGCAGGAACTGCCCGGCAAGGCATCCGGCACCCTGAGCTCCGGCGACCGGCTGCGAATCGAGACACCCGGAGGTGGAGGACATGGAGAGGCCTGCGCGAGGAGCGCAGCCCGAGCGCTGGTCGGGCGAGCGCAGCGTGTCGCGTTCTTCGGGCTCGGCATGATGGGCGGGCCGATGGCCGCCAGCCTGGCGCGCGCGGGCTTCGAGCTGTCGGTGTGGACCCACAGCGAGGGCAAGGCGCAACGCTTCGTTGACGAGCACGGCGGATCTGCGGCCGCCACACCGGCCAACGCTGCCGAGGGTGCGGGCGCGGCCATCACCATGGTCACCGACTCGCCCGAGGTCGAGTCGGTCCTGTTCGGTGACGACGGGGCTGCCGCCTCCCTGGCCGAGGGAGCCCTGGTGATCGACATGTCGACGATCGCACCGTCGGCCTCGCGGGCGATCGGCGAGCGTCTGTCTGGGCACGGGCTCGACTACCTGGAGGCACCGGTGTCGGGCTCGCTGCCCAAGGCGGCGGACGGGACCCTCACCATCATGGCCGGAGGCGAGCCCGCCACGTTCGAGCGCGCCCGGCCGCTGTTTCAGGCGATGGGCGAGCGCATCGTCCTGGTGGGTCCCACCGGGCACGCCCAGCTGGCCAAGCTGCTGACCAACACCATGGGCGCCGTGCACGCCGCGGCCCTCGCCGAGGCGGTGATCGCCGTGCGCAGGGCGGGGATCGACCCGGAGGCGTTCATCGAGGTGGCGTCGGGAAGCGCCGGCAACTCGACCGTGCTCGCGCTCAAGGGTCGGCCGATGTTCGATCACGACTTCGAGCCGCTCTTCAAGCTGGAGCACATGCTGAAGGACGTGCGGCACTGTCTCGCCGAGGCCCGGGCGCTCGGGGTGGAGCTGCGGCTCGGCGAGCTGGCGGAGACGATCTACGCCCGGGCGGCCGAGGAGGGGCACGGCGATCAGGACTTCGCCGCGGTGATCCTCACCCTCGAGGAATCGGCCTAGCCCCCGCCGGACACACTGGCCACTCAGCCAAAAATCCGACCCTCCACGTTGCATTCGCCACGAAATTTCCCTTGCACGCTGGGCTTTCCTGGGTAACAATGGCCGCCCGCGCCCCCCAGCCGGATCAAGCCGAACGCCAGGTGGCGCTATGGAGGTTTTTCTCGTCTATGCCAGTCGCATTGAAGGAATGGGCCGTTACCGTGCGGGCTCTCGCCGAGGGCGAGCAGCTCGTGACCCTGCGTAAGGGTGGAATCCGCGAGGAAAACAAGCACTTCGAGATAGAGCACGACCGCTTCTTTCTCTATCCGACCTTCGATCACCAGCGCAACGATCTGATCCGCCAGTCGCACGTGCCCGAGCTCGACCGGGCACTCGAGGAGGGCGTCTGGCCGGACAACGAGCCGCCCGCCGAGGCGCTGATCCGGGAGGGGGGCATCCCCCAGCCCGAGCGAGTGCGCATTCGGGCGTGGGCCGAGGTGGCCGCGAGCTACCTGATCACCGACCCGCGCGCCATCGATGCGCTGTCTCCGTACTACATCTGGACCACCGACTACGCGGAGAAGCGGCTCTCCTGGAAGCGCCGTCATCCCCTCCACGTGATGCTGCTGCGCACCTACCGCATCCCGCGGCCGGTCACGGTCAAGGTGCGTCCGGAGTACCACGGCTGCCGCTCCTGGCTCGAGCTCTACCGCGAGCTCCCGTTCGAGGGCACGCCGGTGCTCTCCGACGAGGAGTTCGAGCGGGCGTCGGAGGAGATCGAGGCGATCGCCTCGGACGCCGTGCCCGTGCTGGCCTGAGCGCGGCCGCGTTCGTTCCTACTGCTCGAAGGCGCCAGGATCGGCAGGCACGTCCACCGCGTGCTCCCGCAGCGCCTCGAGCGGAACGATGTCGAGCGCGCGCTCGTGCGTCGACGCGAGCACCACGAAGGCGGCCGCGCCGTCCTCGTGGGCGCGCAGCCAGTTGGCCGCGGTGACACACCAGCGGTCGCCTGGCCGCAGCCCGGGGAACCCGTAGGCGGGTAGAGGCGAGATCAGGTCGTTGCCGATGCCCTGCTGGTGGGCGAGGAACTCCTCGGTGACGACGGCGCAGATCGTGTGACTGCCCAGGTCTTGGGGACCCGTGTTGCAGCAGCCGTCGCGGAAGAAGCCGGTCACGGGATCGGTGCCGCACGACTCGAGCTCATCGCCCAGCACGTTGCGCTCAGCCACCGGCGCAGTATCGCGCCTGGCGCTCAGCGGGAGCAGCACCACCCCGACAGGCGCGGGAAGCCGGCTCCGCGAACGCCCGGGTCGAGCTGGCGCGAGACCCGTGAGAAGGCTCGCGCCCGCCCGCGGCCGATCAGCAGCCACTGATTGGCCTCCGGCCAGGCCACGAGCAGCCGGCGGCCATCGGGCGACCACTCGAGCTCGGAGAACGTTCCCGGGCCGCTGAACAGCCGGCGCCAGGCCACGGGCTCGCCGGTGAGACCGGTGACCACCACCTGGGAGTCGCCGTCGCGCGACAGGGCCACCGCGGCGCGACGGCCGGACGGGTGCAGCGCCAGCGCGCGGGCTCGGCTTCTCGCCGGAAGCGGGAGCTCCGCCCGTAGGCGGCCGTCGCGGCCACGCACCTGCAGGGCGTCCGGCAGAAGGATCAACAGGCCACGGCCGTCGCGCGACCAGGCGAGGTCGAGCGGCCGCGCCGGAAGCCGCGCCGACCAGAGTTGCGCGCCGGTGTCGGCGTCGACGGTGGCCACGGCCTGACCCGTTCGCCCGTTCGACGTGGTCCGTACGTAGCTGACGGTGTACCCGCGCCCCGGTCGCCAGGCGGGCGTGACCGCCGCGGCCCCCGCGGCGACGGCATGGTCGAGCTGCCCGCTGCCGTCGGCCACTCTCAGCGTCCGGCCCGATGGCCTCGTCTCCAGGTAGGCCACTCGGTAGCCGTCGCCGCCCGACCAGGCGGGACGGCTCACCCGCCCCGGCCGAACGATCGACCAACGCGGCTCTCCCGACGGCTCCATCGCGGTGACCCGGCGTCCCCGCGTGCCGATCACGTAGAGCCCGCGGGGCGACCAGCCCAGCTCGCGGTAGTCGCCGAGCCTGCGCAGCGCTCCACCGGGGTCCACCCGCCAGGCTCCGGAGTCGGACACAGCGAGCAGCCGGCCGCCCTGCGGGAAGCCGCGGAGCGTGGGCTGAGCCTCGTCGGGGGCGAGACCCACGCGCTCCTCGATCCACTCGCCCACGGCCGCTCCCGCCGGGCTGAACGCGGCGCCGAGGCCCAGGGCGAGCAGAGCGGCCGCGAAAGCCAGGCGCAGCGCCGGACGCCGTGAGCGACTTGGGCGGACCGGGCTCCGCTCGGCGTGGGCGGCCTCGATCACCCGCCAGCTGCGACGGGCCGCGCCCGCCTCGTCCGGGGCCGGGCTGTCCGCGAGGGCGTCGCGCAGGCGATCTTCGAGCTGCGGGCTCATCTCTCCCCCACGATCTCGGCCAGCCGGTCGAGCGCGCGGCGCAGGCGCGAGTTGACCGTCCCGCGCGGCAGCTCGAGCAGGCGCGCGATCTCTCCGGGCGTGTACTCGAACAGGTAGCGCAGGGCCACGAGCGCTCGCTGTTCCGGACCCAGCTCACGCAGGGCGCCGAGCAGCTCGTCCGAGAAGGGCACGCTGGGCCGGTCGGGTGCAGCGGTGACGGCCTCGGCGGCCGCGGGATCAACCTCGGCGCGCAGGCTCCGGGCGCGCGCGGCGTCGATGGCCCGGTTGACGACTATGCGGTGCATCCAGGGCCCGAAGGGTCGCCGCCGATCGAAGCGGTCCAGAGCGCGCACCGCGGCCAGGAACGACTCCTGGGCGATGTCCTCTGCCGCGGCCGCGTCGTGGACCACGAGGTACGCCGCGCGGTAGGCGCGCGGCCACTCGCGCCGGAACAGGGTCTCCAGCGCCTCGGCCGAGCCGCGCTGGGCCTCCCGCACGAGCCGCCTCTCCCCGGGTCCCGCCGCGGCCCGAGTGGCGGCCACGCGCGCAAGCAGCCCCGGCCCACCGGGCACGGCGGGCGCCAGGGCTCCGGGCCGGTCCTCGTTCACGCTGACAGCGGAGCTTCTCACGCGGTTCACCCGAAGTCACTACGCGGGCGCCGGGGTGAGAGGTCCCGTCTGTTTGGAGATCGGCCGCTCAGGCCGCGACGGGCACCGGGTCGGCCACGGCCGTCCTCAGGTTGCCGACGAACTGTGAGCCGGGCGCGCACTGCCCCGCCGGCGAGCCATCCGGGCGGGCGAGCAGGGCGCCGCCGGCCCGTATGCCCATCGCCGTCGCGCTGATCGAGTCGAGGCTCCTCAAGGCCAGCGGCGGCCCTCCGCGGACGCCGGCCGCGGCCGCCTCCCAGGCGGGCCGCGACTCCGGTCCCGTGAACAGGGTGAGCCCGGGGCCGAGCAGGTCGAGCGTGGAGACGCGGCGCTCGCCGGCCGCCGTCCAGACGTGCTTGATCCGGCCGCCCAGGTCCGCCTGCAGCTCGTGCTCGGCCTCGCGCGCAGTTCCCCGCGGGTCGGCCGAGCGCGCGACGTTGTGCTCGGCCACCGGCCGTCGCTCGCTCTCATAGGAGTCGAGCAACTCCGGGCCGGCCCAGCCGCGCAGCACCCAGGCAAGCTTCCAGCCGAGGTCGTAGCCGTCGTGGATCGCGGTGTTCATCCCGGTCCCGCCTCGGGGGGTCACACGGTGGGCCGCATCCCCCGCGAGAAAGACGTTGCCGGCGCGGTAGGTCGACGCCATCTGAGCGGCGAACGAGAACGTGCCGATGCGCTCGATCCGGGGCTCCAGCGCCGGCACGCCCGCGCCGACCCGGATGCGCTCGGCCATGCGTTCCTCGGTCAGCTCCGCCACGCCGCCGCCCGGCTCGTTCATCGTCGCGTAGAGCCAGCGATCACCGCGACCGGCCGGCAGGAAGACCCCCTCTGCCTCTGGGTGCATGACCGCGTAGAGGCCGTAGCGGTGGTGCCCCAGCAGCTCGGTCAGCGGCGCCCGAAACAGCGTGCTCACCGCCTCCATCAGCCGGTCCGGCCCGTGCATCTCGATCCCCAGCGCCCGTCGCACCGTGCTGTGTGCGCCATCGGCGGCGATCAGGTAGCTCGCTTCGACCACTCGCGACGGACCGCCCGCCGCATCACTCAGCAGGATCCGGACTCCGTTCGGGCGATGCTCCACCTGCGCGACCTCGACGCCGAACTCCACGCGACCGGTACCGAGCGATCGCATGTGGTCCAGCAACACGGGCTCGAGGTGGTCCTGAGGAACGCACGCCGGCGCCGTCGGGCTCACCATCGCGGCCTGGGCTTTCGTCGGCAGGCCGGTCGGCGAGCCGTGACCCGACTCGGCCAACGCAAGTGTTCGGCTATGCCACTGGAGCCACTCCACGTCGGTCCCGCCCTCGCGAATCTCCCGCTCGAGGCCCCAGGAGCGCAGCAGCTCCATCGAACGCGTGCTGATCGCCGTCGCCCGGGGGAGGGACGAGAGATCGCTCCGGCGCTCCACGAGCAGGAAGTCGATCCCCTGCTGGGCGAGCGCGACCGCGGCGGTCAGCCCGGCCGGCCCCGCCCCCACGATCACCACCGGCAGCTCGCTCACGGTGCCTTCGCCACCAGGAAGCGGAACTCGTTGCTCAGCCTGTAGCCGCCGCGCTCGTCGCGGTGGGGAGCCATCGCGTCGACGATCTGCCGGCCGACCGCGAATTCCCGTTCGGGCCCCACGAGCTTCGCGATCCCCGACGGCGCCATCAGGAGGCGGGCGAGTGTCTCGGCATCGGGGTACTCGTAGGCGAAGGTCGCGGTGAACGCCTCGGCTGGTGCGAGCCCCGCCTCCGCGGCGATCTCCTCGAGTACACCGGGGCGCCACAAGGGGGGCTGCTCCGAGGGCGCGTTGGCCGGCTTCGGCATGAAGGGGCGCACGACCGCCTTCATCGCCTCGATGTCGCAGTGCTCAGGCGGCCCCCACACCTGGGCGACCACGGGAGCACCGGACCTTGCCACCCTGCCCGCCTCGCGCAGCGCGCCCACCAGGTCGGCGGCGAAGAAGAACGACGTGAACCCCGTGACCAGGTCGAAGAGGTCGTCCTCGTAGGGGAGAAACTGCATGTCCCCCACGCGCAGGTCGCCTTCCGGAACACGCTCCGCGGCCAGCTCGAGCAGCGCCTTCGACGCGTCGATTCCGGATACCCGCGCGCCGCGATCGGCGGCCAGCCGCAGGAAGGCACCGGCTCCGCAGCCGATGTCCAGTACGCGCTGCCCCGGCTCGAGGCCGACGCGGCCGATGGCTGCTTCGTACGCCGGGAGCTGTTGCTCCTCGGTGCGAGCCCAGTCGTTGGGGCGGGCTCCCCAGAGTGGTCCCCAGCGCTCCGCGCTGCCCTGCGTCGTCGAGATGGTGTCTGACATCGTCCGTTTCCTCGGTAAACTACGGTCCGTAGTATCTAACACTATGATCCATAGCTATGTCAAGTCCTGAGCTCAGCCTGTTCTCGTACGAGATCCTCGGCCTGGTGGGGCGCGAGGGCTCCGGGGCACACGACCTGCTGCAGATGGCGCGGCGCGACCGCATGCTCGACTGGGCCGGTGAGAGCCAGTACTACGTCGAGCCCAAGCGCCTGGCCAAGCTCGGCTATCTCGAGACCCGCACGGAGCCGGGCAAGACGCGGGAGCGGACGGTGTACACGCTCACCGACGCCGGGCTGGAGGCCCTGCGTGAGTACGCCGGCACAGCGGTGACCTTCACGCCGTTCAAGAGCGACGCGCTGGTGCGGCTGCTCATCGCCGACCTCGTGGGCGAGCGGGTGACGCGCGACAGCATGGGCACGCTGCGCGAGGACATCGCCGACCTGCAGCAGCGGGTGGCCGACGCCGAGGCACGCAGCGAGGATCTCCCCCACCGGAGCAAATATCTTCTGCTCGCCACCGGCTTCATGCAAGCACTGCTCCAGCTGCACCTGCAGCTCGTGGACGACGTGGAGAGCGAGCTCTCCGACGACGCCCCGGAAGCCACCTAGCCGCTAGCCGCTCGTCCTGTCCAACAGCTGCAGCAGGTCGTGGGCCGCCAGCTCGATGTCCTTGTGACGCCACTCGGCGGCGCGGTACACGCAGGCGATGAGCGCGCTGCGGTGCACCCGGCGCAGGTCGCCGTAGACGAAGGCGTACCTCGCCTTGGTCTCCTCGGCCGCCCCGTCGGTCAGGCCGATGTGCCAGCTCGCGTAGTCCTCCCACGAGTGAGTCTCGAGAAAGGCGTTCTCGGCCTCGGCGCCCGGCTGCACGTCGCCCCATTCGCTGTCCAGCACGTACTGGCGAGCCTCGATCCGCTCGCGGGCGCGCTTCACCGCTTCGTCGTTGACCGAATAGGACGCGATGGCCCCATTGTGCCGCTCCGCGCCCGCCGGCGGCGCCCGGCTGCAAGAGTTGGCCCGAGTGCCCTGGGTCGAGTCGCACTCGCTCTCCTTCTCCGCCCGCCACGAGTCCAGCCAGCGGTCGGAGGCCGCCGGGGTGCTCGCGGGGCTGGAGGACCTCCGCACGCAGCTCGACGGACTGTTCGAGTACACGCCGGGGGAAATCGCCGTCATCCTCCATGCCCGCAGCGCGGCGCTCACCCTGGCCCACCCCTGGCTGCCGCTGGCTCGCCGCGTGAGCGCTCCCGCGGGGCGCAGGTACTTCGCCGGGTGGTTCACAGAGAACGAGATCCACGTGCTGTCGCCGCCGGCCCTCGACGCGCGGGCGTCGAAGGTCGAGGGCTCGCGTGAGGCGCTGCGCCTGGCGCCCGCGCACGAGTACGCCCACGTGGTGATCGGGGCCAACAGCCCCGACCTGCCGCCGCCGTTCTCGTACGCCGCCTTTCGGCGCTACGTGCGCTGGGCCTGGCTGTGCGAGGGGGCCGCCACCTGGCTGTCCGGGCAGACCCCCCACCTGCGTCCGGCCATCGTGCGGCGGCTGCGCGAGGGCGGCCGCCCCGAGTTTCCTCCCGCGCCCGCGGACGCCATGCTCCTCGGTGGCACCATCTTCGACCTGCTCGAGCGGGAGGCCGGCTCCGTCGCCGCCGCGCAGCTGGCGGTGCGCCCGCTCGAGCGCGGTCCACGCTCGCTACTCGTCGACGCCTTCGGGCGCCAGCTGCCCGGTGTCGAGCGCGACTGGCGCGACGAGCTCGAGTCGCTGAAGGCGTCCTAGTGGCGAGGAGCGCAGCCCGAGCGTCGGTCGGGCGAGCACCGGAGCTTCTTCCTACAGCCCGAGCGTCTTGGCGATGATGTTCTTCTGGATCTCCGAGGTGCCGCCGTAGATCGTGGTGACCACGGCGCTGCGCAGGTGGCGCTCCATCGGGTACTCGGTGGCGTACCCGTAGCCGCCCATGATCTGCACGCCCTCGAGGGCACAGCGCTTGGCCAGCTCGGTGGCCGCGAGCTTGGCCATCGAGGCCTCCTGCGGCAGCATGCGGTTCGGATCCTCGTCGGTCAGTGAGGCCACCCAGCGCACCAACAGGCGCACCTGGGCGAGCTCGGTGGCCAGCTCGGCGAAGCGGTGCGAGAGCGCCTGGAAGCTGCCGACGGGACGGCCGAACTGGCGCCGCTCCTTGGCGTAGGCGAGCGCGTCGTCGAAGGTCCGCTGAGCGAGCCCCAGGGCGCTCGCGGCCAGGATCGTCCGCTCGTAGTTGAGCCCGGCCATCAGCTGGGTCCAACCCGCACCCTCACCGCCGAGCAGCGCTTCCTCGGGGACACGGACGCCCTCGAGGTGGATCTCGTTGGTCTCCTCGCCGCCGAGCGTCTTGATCGGGGTGAGGGTCATCCCGGGCGTGTCGCGCGGCACCAGGATCATCGACATGTCCTCGTGACGCTCACCGGCGCCGGTGCGGCAGACGATCAGCACGTGACTCGCCTTGTGCGCGTAGGAGCACCACATCTTCGCCCCGTCGATCACCCACTCGCCCTCCTCCAGCCGGGCGCGCGTCTTGAGCGCGGCCACGTCGGAGCCGGCGTCGGGCTCTGACATGGCGATCGCGAGCGTTCCGCCCGCCACCACGCGGCCGAAGAGGTCGCGCTTCTGGTCCTCGGTGCCGAAGCGGTTGAGCGCCCCCACCACGATCAGCGTCACGCCGTAGCCCGCCACCGGGATCTGGCCGCGGGCGGTCTCCTCCAGGAACAGCGTCGCATCCAGGAAGCTCCCGCCGGAGCCGCCGTACTCCTCGGGGATCTGAAGGCCATACCAGCCCAGCTCGCCCATGCGGGCGGCAACCGCGTCGTCGTGGCCGTCGTCGCCGGCCTCGAACTTCTCCCGCTCCGCGAAGTCGCGGATCGCCTCGACGAACGCGCTCTGCTCCTCCGAGAGGCCCGTCTGCGATCCCGCGGAGCTGATCACGCCTGAACGGGCTCGCGCGGCTTGAAGCGGTTGAGCTCGCGCACCGCAATCACCATCTTGTGCACCTCGTCGGGCCCGTCGGCCACCCGCAGCCAGCGTCCCTGGCGCCACATCGCGGCCAGCGGCACGTCGTCGGACATGCCCAGCGCGCCGTGCACCTGCATGGCCCGGTCCAGCACCGTCTGGTGCATCTGAGCGGCGATCACCTTGATCATCGAGATGTCCTGGCGGGCGGCGCGCTTGCCCTCGGAGTCCATCTTCCAGGCGGCGTGGAGCACCATCAGGCGCGCGGCGTCGATCTCCATGCGCGACTGGGCGATGAAGTCCTGCACGAACTGCTTCTCGGCCAGAGGGCCGCCGAAGGCGTCGCGCTCGTGCGCGCGCTTGCACATGAGCTCGAAGGCGCGCTCGGCCGAACCGATCGCGCGCATGCAGTGGTGGATTCGTCCGGGGCCCAGGCGGTCCTGGGCGACGGCGAACGCCCCGCCACGCTCGCCGAGCAGGTTGGCGGCGGGCACCCGGCAGTCCTCGTAGAGCACCTCCCAGTGGCCCGGGCCGGCGTCGTGGCCCATCACCGGGACCGGCCGGACGCCCACGAAACCGGGGGCGTCGACGGGCACGATGATCATCGAGGCGCGCTTGTGCGGCGGCGCGTCGGGGTCGGTCACCACCATCGCGATGGCCAGAGCGGCTCCGTTGTAGCCGGAGGTGAACCACTTGTGCCCGTTGATGACCCATTCGTCGCCGTCCAGCTCGGCGCTGGAGACGAGACCCGTGGGGTCAGAGCCCGCGGTGTTGGGCTCGGTCATCGAGAAGCAGGAGCGTGTCTCGCCCTCGAGCAGCGGCGTCAGCCATTCGTCGCGCTGCTCGGCGGTGCCGTGCTCGGCAAGGATCTCCATGTTGCCCGTGTCGGGCGCGGAGCAGTTGAAGACCATCGGGGCCACGCCGCTGCGGCCCATCTGCTCGCAGAGCATCCCGTACTCCCAGTTGAGCAGTCCGGGCCCGAAGCGCTCGTCGGGCATGAACAGGTTCCACAGCCCCTCGGCGCGGGCGCGGGCGCGGAGATCGACCAGGATCTCGGGATAGGGGACGCCGGGGCGGACCTCGCGGTCGAGGGCCTCCATCGCCTCGTGCTCCACCGGATCCACGTGTTCCTGGGTGAACTCGCGAAGCTGGTCGAGGAGGGTGGCGACGCGGTCCGACGGGGCGAAATCCATGGGCGCGGAGCCTACCGGGCGGCCGCGGTCAGGCACTCTGGAAGAGCAGCCACAGGACGAGCGCGCCGAGGCCTCCACCAAGCGAGACGACACCGATGAGGACGAGCGGGTTGGCTCGCGCCGGCGGGGCGATCTCGCGCGAAGCCAGGCCGACGTCCACGAGCAGCTCGTGCGCCGCCACGGCCCCCGCCAGCGGCACCATCACGTCGCGCGGGCCGGCGGCGAGAAAGTCGGGAACGTCGAAGCCCGCCGTCCGTCGCAGCACGCTCGGCACGCCCTCCTCGAGCAGCAGGCCCTGGATGAACTCCGCCTCCGCCTGGTTTCGCCCGCCCGCGACCCGCACCAGCTCGCCCTCGGTGTAGACGGGGTTGATCTTGCGCGCGCGGCCGTGAGCCTCGTTCAGCGGAGCCTCGAGCGGCTCGGCCCCGGCATCGACGAGGGGCATCCCGCACGAGCCGCAGAAGGTCTCACGGGGCGATCCCGCGCGGCCGCAGGAGGGACACGCGAGCTCAGCCGACGACGAGCTCCTCCTCCTCCACGCGTCCGTCGGCGATTCGCCACGCCCGCACCGCCGGGGCGTCGCCGTTCTCGAGCGAGACGATCAGGTAGGTCCAGTGCGGGTAGCTGGCCAGGTTGATGTCGGTCTGGGAGGGCTCGGCCGAGCTGCGGGGATGCGAGTGGTAGATGCCGACCTGGAGGCCATCGTCGTCGAGCTCGTTGGCCGCGAGCAGGCTCTTTGGATCGAGCGAGTACCCGTAGGGCGAATGACGCTCGTTCTCGGCCCTGAACACCTCCCGCACCTCGCCGTCGCGGGCGCTGAGATAGCCGCAGCATTCGTTCGGGGCATCCTCGCGCGCGTGCGCGACGAGCTCGTCCCAGTGGGCCTGCGAGATCCTCATCGGGCGAAGGCTAGTGTGCGGCTCATGCCGGCTTCGCTCACCAGGCGCTCGGCGCTGGGCGCAGGCGCCGTCGCCGCCGGCGCGCTCGCGCTGGAGGCCTGCGGCGGCGGCGACCCGCCGCCCTCCGGGGGTGCCCAGCCCGGTTCGGGGGCCGCTCTGCTCGGCTCCCTGCTGGCGCTCGAACGGGCGGTGATCTCGGCCTACGGCGTCGCCGGCGAGGTGCTGCGCGGAGAGGCCCGGACCACCGCTCAGGCCATCGGCGAGCAGGAGCGCGAGCACGCGCGCACCCTCGAGCGGCTCATAGGCAAACTCGGAGGGGACCCGCCCGCGGGGCGCTCCGCGGAGGAGTACGAGCGCACCTTTCCCCGGCTCCGCTCGCAGGATGACGCGCTGCGCTTCCTCGAGGATCTGGAGCAGCGCCAGGTGCGCGCCTATCTCGAGGCACTCGCCGAGCTGCCCGAGCTCGGTCTGCGCCGCACGGCCGCGGAGATCGGCGCGGCCGAGGGGGCCCAGCTGGCCGCGGTGCGGGTGCTCGACGGCCGGCCGGCGTCGCCCAACGCCTTCGAGACGGGAGCGCTGTGACGCTCAGCCGTCGCGGGCTCCTGGCAGCCGGCGCGTTGCTCGCGCTGCCGGCAGCCGCGAGCGCGCAGGATCGCACCGACGTGGAGATCCTCGAGGAGCTGCTCGTGCTCGAGGGCCGGCTGATCGAGGCCTACGAGGCCGCGCTTCGCCGGGAGGCGATCGAGCCCCGTCTCGGCGAGACGCTGCGCGACCAGGAGCGCGAGCACGTGCGTGGCCTGGAGCAGGCCCTGGCCGAGGCGGGGGGCGGCTCGCCGAGCGCGACGGTGCCCTCGCCTCGCCTGGCGACCTCGCTGCGCAGCCCTCGCGCCTTCGCGGCCTACGCACTGGCGCTCGAGCGTGAGGCCACCGTCGCCTACGTCGACGCCGCGTCGTCGGTCCGCCGTCAGGGCCTGCGCCAGCCGCTGGGGTCGATCATGGCCTGTGAGGCGGCCCACCAGGTGGCGTTGCGAGCTGCTGCCGGCCAATCCCTGGCCGGCGTGGGGTAGCCTGGGTGACATGGGATTCTTCTCGGCACCGGGTCCGCTCGAGCTGATCGTGATCCTCGTGATTGCCCTGATCGTCCTCGGACCGGCCAAGCTGCCGGAGGCGGCCCGTTCCGTGGGGCGCGGGATGCGTGAGCTCAAGGACTCGCTGTCGGGCGACAACGACGATGACGACGAGATCGAGACCCGCTCCGAAGAGCGCGCGGTCTAGCCACTCTCGTCGCCCGTCCACGTCGCCCGGTGGCGTCGAAGCTCTTCCCAATGCTGTCCTGCGGCGACCTCGAGCGCTCGCTGGAGTTCTACGGGTCCTTCCTGGGCGGGGTCGAGAGCTACCGCTTCCCTGATGACGGGGATCCCGCGTTCGTCGCTCTGACGATCGGTGCGTCGTCGGAGATCGGGCTGGGCGGGGTGGCCTCCGAGCCTCTCCATGGACGCCCGCAGAGACCCGCATCGGGGCACAGGGTCGAGCTCTGCGTCTACGTCGAGGACGTCGATGAGGCCTTTGCCGAGGCGCACGCACGAGGGTTCGAGACGGTGGCCGAGCCGGCCGACATGCCATGGGGCGAACGCATCGCGTGGATCGCCGATCCCGACGGGAACCTCGTCATGCTCACCCGGTAGGCGGCCCTACCAGAAGGAGGCGGTCTCGAGCACGCCCTCGGCCTCGAGCTGCTCGATCGACTTCGAGTAGACCCCGGAGCTGAGGTACTTCCAGCCGTCGTCGGGCACGACGAAGACGATGTTGCCGTCGTCGATCTCGTTGGCCACGCGCACGCAGATCGCGGCGATCGCGCCGGCCGACACGCCCACGAACAGCCCCTCCTCCTCCAGCAGCTTCTTCGTCCACACCACCGAGTCGCGGTTGGAGACGAAGATCTTGCGGTCGAGCAGCGACAGGTCGATGATCGGCGGGATGTAGCCGTCCTCCAGCGAGCGCAGGCCCTGGACGAGCTCGCCCTGCATGGGCTCGGCGGCCACGATCAGCGTGTCCGGATCCTCTTCCTTCAGGCGGCGGGCGTTGCCCATGAGCGTGCCACCGGTGCCGAGGCCGGCGACGAAGGCGGTGACCTCATCGAGCTCCTCGAGGATCTCCACGGCCGTCCCGTTGTAGTGCGCGTCGGGGTTGGCCTGGTTGCCGTACTGGTAGGGCATGTAGTAGCCGGCGTCCTGCTCGGCCAGCTCGAGCGCCATGGCCACGGCGCCGTTCGAGCCCTGCTCGCCGGGCGAGTACACGATCTCGGCGCCGTACATCTTCAGCAGCTGGGTGCGCTCCGCCGTCACGTTGTCGGGCATCACGACCTTGAGCGGGTAGCCCTTGCGACGGCAGATCATCGCCAGCGAGATGCCGGTGTTGCCCGAGGTGGGCTCGAGGATCGTCTGACCGGGACCGATCAGGCCCCCCTCCTCGGCGCTCTCGATCATCGAGCGCGCCACGCGGTCCTTGACCGAGCCGGTGGGGTTGTAGCTCTCGAGCTTGGCGTAGATGCGGACGCCCGGCTTGGGGCTCAGGCGGCGCAGCTCCACGAGCGGCGTGTTGCCGATCGCCTGAATGATGTCGCCGTACTTGCCCCCGCACGGCTTGTTGTCGAGCTGCGGCTCCAGCACTTCAGAAAGAATAGTACCCCGCACTTTGCTTCGCACGCCTGTCGAGGCGTAGGCTGCGCGAACCCGTCGCCGAGGAGTTCAGCATGCAAGCGTCCCGCCCCTCACGGATCCTCACCGTCGTCGCGCTCGCCGTAGTGGCCCTTGCCGTGGCCGCGGCGCCCGCGGCCGCCGGCGGCCGGGGCGGTACGCCTTCGCCGGGCGCCGCCGGTCTCGGCGATCGGCTCTTTCCCAACCTGGGCAACGGCGGCTACGACGCCCGGCACTACCACCTCGATCTTCGCTACGGCAGCGCGCCGGCGGATCCGATGGAGGGCACGGTGACGATCGCCGCGCGAGCCAAGCAGTCGCTGTCGCGCTTCAACCTCGACTGGGCGGGCGCCAGCGTCGGCTCCGTTTCGGTCAACGGGCGCCCGGCAGCGTGGACGCTCGAGGGCGAGGAGCTCGTGATCACGCCCAAGCGCCCGCTGCGCAAGCACCGGAAGTTCTCCGTCGAGGTCTCGGACTTCGTGGCTGTCCCCACGGAGCCGAGCGACGACCCAACGAGCACGGGGTTCTTCATCACGCCGGACGGCACGGCCACGGCTCCGCAGCCCGACCTCGCCCACCGGATCTTCCCCTCCAACGATCACCCCAGCGACAAGGCGAGCTACACGTTCAGCTTTGACGTGCCGAGCGACGTCGTCGCGGTGGCGAACGGGGTGCCTGCCGGCCATCGTGAGCGAGGCGGACGGACGACGTGGCGCTACGTACAGCGCCAGCCCATGGCCACAGAGCTGGTTCAGCTGGCGGTCGGTGGCTACGACCTGCTCTGGGCGGGTCGCCATCGCGGAGTGCCGATCCGCAACGTGATCGCTCCGTCGCTACGCCCCCTCGGCGATCCTGCGGTCGAGCTGACACCCCAGCACCTCGACTGGATGACCGCGCGTGTCGGCCGCTATCCGTTCGACATATACGGCTCGCTGATCGTCGACGCCGAGCTCGGCTTCGCTCTGGAGACCCAGACGATCTCGCTCTACGACAAGGTCTGGTTCACCGAGTACGGCCAGGGCACGTGGGACCCGACGATGGTCCACGAGCTCTCGCACGAGTGGTTCGGCAACAGCGTGTCGCCCGACACCTGGAGCGACCTCTGGCTGAACGAGGGCCACGCCAGCTGGTACGAGTTCGTCTACGCCGAGGAAGAGGGCTTCCTCGCGGAGGACACGATCGGCTACCCGGACGACACCGGCTACGCCACGCTGGAGGAGCTGATGCGGGCCGTCTACGCCCACGGCGACCAGTGGCGCGCCGACGACGGGCCGGTCGCCGCGCCGGCGAGCCCCGACACGCTCTTCGCCTTCAATCGCTACCACGGCGGCGCACTCGTCCTCTACGCGCTGCGCGAGAAGATCGGCACGCGCGCGTTCGAGCGGCTGGAGCGCGAGTACGTGCGCCGCTTCGAGGACGAGTCGGTGAGCACGGACGACTTCATCGAGCTGGCCTCGAAGGTCGCCCGGCGCGATCTCACCGCCTTCCTCGAGGCCTGGCTGTACGGGACGACCACGCCGCCGATGCCAAACCACCCGGACTGGACCGTGCTGCCGGTGGAGGCGCCCGCCCCCGCCGCGGCCGCGCTCTCGATCGCGGGCGACAGCGCGCGCGGAGCCGCCCGGCGCCGCTGAGCGCGGGTCACATCCCGAGCAACAGCTCCGAGCGCTCCACGCGCCCGAACTTCATGCCGATGTTGCGGAGCGTCGCGGCGTGCAGCTCGGCGTCGAACGACGAGACCCCGTCGCTGACCATCACCATCTCGAAGCCGCGGTGAAAGCCCTCGCGCACGGTCTCCTCAACGCAGATCTGAGTGACCGTCCCGACGGTCACGAGCTGGGACACGTGGCGGGCGCGCAGCACGTCCTCGAGCATCGTGTTGTGAAAGGAGCCGTAGCCGTACTTGTCCACCACCGGCTCTGAGTCGAGCGGGGCCAGCTCGGGCACCACGTCGTGGCCGAACAGCTCGGTGCCGTCGTCGTACGCGCGCATCACTCCGGGCCAGCACGAGCGCAGCTGCGGGCCGCATTCGGGTGACCAGCTCCACAGCAGGGTGCGCTCGGGTCCCGCACTGAAACGGGTGAACACCACCGGCCGCCCTATCCGCCGGAACGTCTCCAGCAGCGAGGCGATCACCGGAATGGTGGTACGGGCGTCGGGCACCTCCTGCGGAGCACC
Source organism: uncultured Thermoleophilaceae bacterium (assembly GCA_963826165.1). Taxonomy (GTDB): domain Bacteria; phylum Actinomycetota; class Thermoleophilia; order Solirubrobacterales; family Thermoleophilaceae; genus JACVRW01. The sequence goes on from CAWGWC010000007.1 coordinate 178,119, forward strand.
CACGCGGACGAAGTCGTTCTGCATGTCGACCACCAGGAGCGCCTGGCGGCCAGGATCCAGCGGGAAGGGCTGCCTCATTCAGTGATGACCGTGTCTTCGTGGGAGTAGGGCGGCGCGCAGCAGCACAGCAGCCGCAGCGGCTCGGTGCCGGTGTTCCAGAGCTTGTGGCGCAGACCCGGATCGATCACCACCGCGTCCCCGGGCCCGACCTCACGCTCCTCCTGGCCCACCCGCACCCGGCCGGATCCGTGGGTGAAGAAGTAGATCTCCTCCGAGAGGCGGTGATAGTGCTCGTCGGTCGCAGCCCCGGGCGCGACGGTGGCCTCAGCGAGGCTCTGGTTGGCAGCGTTGCCGGTGGGCACGCCGGCGAGCTCGCGGATCTCCGAGCCGTCGAGCGTGGTGAACGGCTCGATCTCGCTGAGGTTGAGCCTTCTCACACACCGCCGGCCATGGCCGGCAGGATCACGATCGTGTCGCTCTCGGACACGCCGGTGTCCAGGCCGTCGAGCACCCGCACGTCCTCGTCGTTGAGGTAGACGTTGACGTAGCGGTTGAGGTCGCCCTCCTCGGAGAAGAGCTGGGACTCGGTGGCCGGATGCTCGGAGGCGAGGGCGCGGAGCACCTCACCCACGCTGGAGCCCTGGGCCTCGACCTCCTTGGCACCCCCCACGGACCCGCGCAGCACGGGCGGAATCTTGATCTTGCTCACAGGCCGCGGGAGCCTATCCGGCGCCGGCGCAGAACGCCTCGTAGTCCGGAAAGACGCCCATCTCCTCGTCGGAGATCTCGCCCGGCTCGCGTGAGCAGATCGGGCAGTCCGGGTCGCGGCGGACCTTCAGCTCGGTGAAGGTGGTGCCGAGCGCGTCGTAGAGAAGCAGACGACCGGCAAGCGGCTCGCCCGCGCCGGTGATCAGCTTGATGACCTCCACCGACTGGAGCAGTCCCATCACGCCCGGCAGCACGCCGAGTACGCCGGCGGCGCCGCAGGAGGGCGCCAGCTCGGCCGGCGGCGGGGTCGGGTAGAGGCAGCGGTAGCAGGGCCCCTCGTAGGGGTGGAACACCGAGAGCTGACCCTCGAAGCCGAGGATCGAGGCCGACACCACCGGGATCTGCTTGCGCACGCTCGCGTCGTTCAGCAGGTAGCGGGTGGGGAAGTTGTCGAGCCCGTCGACCACGACGTCGTACCCGTCGATGATCTCCATGATGTTCTCGGCGCCGAGCCGGACCGGGTACTTGTCGACCTTCACGTCCGGGTTGATGTCGTGAATCGAGATCTCGGCCGAGTCGACCTTGGGTACCCCGATGCGATCGTTCGAGTGGGCCACCTGGCGCTGAAGGTTGGAGAGATCCACCACGTCGTTGTCGACGATGCCGATCGTGCCCACGCCGGCCGCGGCAAGGTAGAGCGCGGCGGGCGATCCGAGGCCGCCGGCGCCGAGCAGCAGGACCTTGGCGTCGAGCAGCTTGAGTTGGCCCTCGAGCCCGATCTCGGGCACCAGCATGTGGCGGGAGTAGCGCTCGCGCTGCTCTGCGCTGAGCGCGCGCGGGACCTCGACCTCGTAGCCACGGTCCTTCCACAGCGTGATGCCGCCCCGCATGGAGGCCACGTCCTCGTAGCCGAGCAGGTCGGTGAGCGTCTGGGCGGCGAAGGCGGAGCGGTTGCCCGAGGCGCAGTAGAGGATCACCCGCTGGTCGCGGTCGCCGACGGCGCCCTCGATGCGCGACTCGAGATGAGCGCGCGGGACGTGCACAGCCCCCGGGAGATGCGACTGCTCGAACTCGTGCTGCTCGCGTACGTCGACGATCACGGCGCCGTTGCCGTTCTGAGTCAGCTCGTGGACCTCCTTGGGATCCACCTCATCGATCTGCTCCTTGACCTTGCGGAGCAGCTCAGCGCCACTGGCCATGTCTAAACCTCTGAATCCTGGTCGGCTTTCGTTACTTCAGAAAGTATAGCCGCCCTGGAACGGGACCGGGGCGCCCTTTCGAGCGCCCCGGTGGAAGACCCTGACCCAGCTGTGCGCGGAGGAAGCCGCACGAACATTCTCGTCTCTCGGGGGCCGTGCCGATATGGGGTCAAGACCCCATTTGACCCGACGCGACGACTCACTCATCAGCCAGATCGTGGCCGCCAACGTGCTGTTGGTGGTGCTGACTCTGCTGGCCGCCACCCTGGCTGCGGGCCTCGACCTGACAGTGGAGGCCCAGCGCCGCTCGTTCGTGATCCTGGCCTTCGCGATCGTGCTCACGCTGTGCGTGAACCTCTGGATGCTGCAGCGCCGCTTCCGGCCGCTCGAACGTCTCATCGACCGGGTCGAGCGGGTCGACCCCGCCGATGGCTTCGTCCATTCCCTGGGCGAACCGGAGCCGGTCACCGAGATCGACCGCCTGTCCTGCTCGTTTCGCCGGCTGCTCGACCGCGTGGAGGACGAGCGCCGCCGCTCGGGCACGCTCGTGCTGCGCGCACAGGAGGAGGAGCGCCGTCGCCTCGCTCGCGATCTGCACGACGAGGTCAACCAGGCGCTCACCGCGATCCTCCTGCGCCTCGAGGCGCTGAGCCAGGACACGCCGAGCGAGCGCTCGGGCGAGGTGGCCGAGCTCAAGCGGCTCGTCAACCAGGCCATGGACGAACTGCTCAACCTGGCCCGCCAGCTGCGGCCGACGGCGCTGGACGACCACGGCCTGACCACGGCGCTCGAGGGCCAGCTCAAGCGTTTCGCCGCCCACACCGGAGCCGAGGTACGGTTGCACCGCAGCGGCGATCCCGACGCGCTGGCCGAGGACGTCCAGACCGCGGTCTACCGCGTGACCCAGGAGGCGCTGACCAACGTTGCCCGGCACGCCGGCGCAACCGTCGTGGAGGTCGACCTGGAGGTTGAGGACGGACGCGTGGGCCTGCGCGTGCGCGACGACGGCAACGGCTTCGATCCTGGCGCGATCACACGGGCGGGTGCCAACGGCCCGGGCGGTCACCTGGGCCTGACCGGGATGGCCGAGCGCGCCCGGCTGGCCGGAGGAGAGCTCGACGTGCGCTCCGCGCCGGGCAGCGGCACGACCGTGAGCTTCCGGATCGGAACCCCGTGATCCGGGTCCTGATCGCCGACGATCACGGAATCGTCCGCTCCGGGCTTCGCATGCTGATCGAGCGTCAGGCGGACATGAGCGTGGTGGCCGAGGCGGTGGACGGCGTCGACGCCCTGGAGGCCGCCCAGACGCATCGCCCCGACGTGGCGGTGCTCGACGTGTCCATGCCGCGCATGACCGGGCTGCAAGCGGCGCACGAGATCCGCTCCCACCTGCCGGACACGCGCGCCCTGATGCTCACGATGCACGACGACGACCGCTACTTCCTCGAGGGACTGGAGGCGGGAGCCGCCGGCTACGTCCTGAAGCGCGCGGCCGACACCGATCTGATCGCCGCGCTGCGCAAGGTGGCCGCCGGCCAGATGTTCGTGTCCAGCGACGACCAGCGGACGCTCGTGGCGGACTGGCTCGAGAGCGGGCGGGCCGAGCCCGACGATCCGCTCAGTCCACGCGAGCTCGAGGTGGTCAAGCTCATCGCGGAGGCCTTCACCAACCGCCAGATCGCGGAGACGCTGCGGGTATCGGAGAAGACCGTGGAGTCCCACCGCGCCAACGTGTTCCGCAAGCTGGGGATGCGCGATCGCGTGGAGATCGTGCGCTACGCGATCCGCCGCGGCCTGATCGAGCCCTGAAGGAGGCGCCGCAGGTCTTCGATCGTGGCCTCCGGATGGTGGAACACGTCGTCGTAGGTGTAGCGCCGGAACTCGTCACCGCGGGATCTCGCTTCGCGCTCGCGGCGACGGTCCTGCTCCCACGCGTGACGGGAGCGGTGATAGCGGTAGCTGTCGAGCTCGACGGTGAGGCGGGCGCCCGGCCAGCGGCAGTCGACCCGCTTCGTCCCCGCCCGTCGATTGGTCTCAGGTAGCTCGAGGCCAGAGGCAGCAACGAGGGAGAGGAAGCGGCGTTCGAGGTGGCTCAGGGTCACGTGGACGTCGCCGCGCGTCACGTGTCGCAGCTCGGCCGCGCCTGGCGCATTGGGGCGGCGGGCGAGCGCCTCCTCGACCTGCTCCGGGGTGGTGTGGTGGCGGATGCCGGCTTCGTGGAAGGCCCGCGCGAGGTCGGGCGGTGAGAGACGAGCGGCGATGTCCACAACGGTTCGCGGCACCGAGGTGACCGGAATGCCGCGCCAGAGCGTCCGGTCGCTGCCATTCAGCCGAGCCCGCCTGGTGACGACTCCCTCAACTCGGCGCTCTGTCGGCGCCGTGACCTCTGGTGGCAGCGGGCGGCCCTTGACGAGGTCGAGCAGGTGCGCCGCCGCCAGCCCGCTGAGAACCGCCCGGTCCCCACAGGCAAGGACGGCAGCGAGGTACCGGCTTTCGAGGCTCGGGGCCGCGTGGCCGACTCGGTAGACGCCCGAGAACACGGGATGAGCGAGTCCGATCGCAGTGCGCGCCTCGATCCGTGGCGCGTTACGCCGATCCGCCAGGAGCTGCCGGCGCGTCACGAGGCCGTGCCTGCGCGAGCGAGTCCGAACCAGCTCTCGCTCAGCCGTCCTGCTCTGGGCACGCCATCAACAGTGCCAAAGCAGGATTGCTCCGAGATTCGCCCCCTCTAGCCTGCAACGAGATGAACCCGAGGCTGCTGATAGCCCTGTTCCTCATAGCCGTCTTTGCGCTCGGAGCCATCGCGCTCGCGGCGGGTTCAAGGGATGGAGACGGAGACGACATCGCCTCCGCCGGCACCCGCTTCGAGGGCGCGATCATGCCCGAGAACCTCCCGGCCCCCGACTTCGAGCTGACCGACCAGGACGGCGAGTCGATCTCGATGCGCGAGCTGCGCGGCAAGCCGGTGGTGGTCACCTTCCTCTACACCACGTGCGAGGACAGCTGCCCGGTCCAGGCCCAGACCGTGCGCGGCGCCCTCGACGAGCTCGGCCACGACGTGCCGGCCATCGCGGTGGCGGTGGATCCGCCGCGTGACACGCCCGAGCGCGCACGGGCGTTCCTGTCGGAGCAGCGCGCCCTGGGCCGGATCGACTTCGTCCTGGGCTCCCGCGACGAGCTGCGCCCGCTCTGGGACGGCTTCTTCGTCCAGCCTCAGTCCGTGACGCAGGAGCACAACGCACGCTTCACCCTCGTGGACGCGAAGGGGTTTCAGCGCGTGGGCTACCCGGGCGCCGAGGCCACGCCCGAGCGCCTCGCGCACGATCTTCGGATCCTCGAACGCGAAGCACAGGAGCGGGGCTAGCCCGAGAGCGCCTCGACCGCCTTCCGCACCCGCGCCGACAACTCCCTGACCCGAGTCGGCTCCAAACCGGACAGCCGCCCCTGGCGGCGCAACTCGAGCGCCTCGTTTACCAGCTCGTCGTTGGCCCCGCGCCCAAGGGCCCACGCCGCCGCCTCGGCCTTTGTCGACCACTCCCCCGTCTCCGCCCAGCGCCAGGAGCGAAGCGCGTTGAGCGCAGTGTCCGGACTGCCGGGCGCGTCAGCCACGAACCAGTCGAGCGACTCCAGCACGGCATCCCGCAGGCGAGACAGCGGTGGCGGCGGAGCCAGCTCCTCCAGCGGCGGCCCGAACAGCGCCGTGCTCCGGCCGCGGGCGATCGCGAGATCGAGCACGAACCAGAACGAGTCGGTCGCGGCCGGATCGAGGCCGGCGTGCTCGATGTCGGAGCCCGTGTTGAGGTTGAGCGCGAACTCGCCGTCCGCCAGCCCCGCGCGCGTGTAGACCACCAGCTCGAGGCGCCGCGCCGGGACGGGCCGCCTCCGGTGCGAGAGGCCGGCGGCCAGCTCGAGCAGCGTCTCGGGCGCCACAGGGCGCTCGATCACCACGGCCACGTCAATGTCGCTCGCGCCCGGCTCGAAGGCCCCGGCGCCCGCGCCTCCCACCAGCGACACGGCCACCACCTCGTCCCCCAGCGCAGTGCGCACCACGCGCAGCAGCTCCTCGAGGTAGTCAGCCAGGGCCGAATCCACGGAGCCGCAGTCTGGCGGAATCCTTCTCCGACCGGGCGAGTAGGATTTGGGTCACGATGATGTTCTCCACGAAGGCCGAGTACGGGGTGCGCGTGATGGCTCACCTCGCCAAGCACAGCGGCGACAGCCCGATCTCGCTCGGCTCGATAGCCGAGGCCGAGGGCCTCCCGCTCGCCTACCTGGAGCACCTCGTCCAGCGCCTGCGCAAGGCCGAGCTGGTCGAGTCGCGGCGCGGCGCCCACGGTGGCTACACCCTGGCCCGGCCCGCCGAGCTCATCAGCATGGCCGAGGTCGTGCGGGCGCTCGAGGGCGAGATCGCACCCATCGAGTGCATCAGCGCCGATCCCGACGGCACGCTCGTCTGCGTCCGTGAGGGCGAGGAGGGCCACGCGCCCTGCCCCACCAAGCTGCTCTGGACACGCGTGCAGGGATCCATCGTGCGCACCCTCAACGACATGACGCTGGCCGACCTGTCTCGGCCGGCAACCCGAAAGACGGAGACCCTCACCGCATGACCCTGGAGATCCAGAACCTGCACGTCCGCACGGAGGAGCGCGAAATCCTCCACGGCGTCGACCTCGTCATCAAGAAGGGTGAGACGCACGCCCTCATGGGCCCCAACGGCTCGGGCAAGTCGACCCTGGCCAACACCCTCATGGGCAACCCCAACTACGAGGTGACCGAGGGGCGCATCCTGCTGAACGGCGAGGACCTGACCGAGGCCGACCCCGACGAGCGCGCCCGCGCGGGTCTCTTCATGGCCTTCCAGTATCCGGCCACGATCCCCGGAGTGTCGGTGGCGAACTTCCTCCGTATGGCCATCAACGCCGGCCGCGAGGAGCCGATCAAGGTCAAGGAGTTCGGCCAGCTGCTGGGCAAGAACATGGACCTGCTCAAGATCGACCGCGCGTTCACGAGCCGCTACCTGAACGAGGGCTTCTCGGGCGGCGAGAAGAAGCGCGCCGAGATCCTTCAGCTGGCGATGTTGCAGCCCGCGTTCGCCGTGCTCGACGAGACCGACTCGGGCCTCGACATCGACGCCCTGCGGATCGTCTCCGACGGCGTCAACGCCATGCGCGGGGACGAGCGCGGCTTCCTCATCATCACCCACTACACCCGCATCCTCGACTACGTGAAGCCCGACTTCGTGCACATCCTCATCGACGGCCGCATCGTCCGCGAGGGCGGCTCCGAGCTGGCCTCTGAGCTGGAGGACAAGGGCTACGAGTGGGTGCGCGAGGAGGTGGCCGCCAGTGCCGGCTGACTTCGTCGAGGATCGCCGCCGCGCCGCGCTCGAGGTCTACGAGGCCGAGGAGGTGCCCACCTGGCGCCGCTCGGGCTTCTGGACGACCACGCTGCGCGGCCTCGACATCGACGCGCTCGAGCCCAAGCGCTACGAGCCGACCGATGAGCTGCCTGAGATCGTGCGCGAGGACCTCGGCGACGAGGAGCACGCCGCGCTGATCGTGCAGCACGGGGCCGGCGTCGTCCACACCCACGTGAGCGACGAGCGGATCATCGTGATGCCGCTCGAGCAGGCGGTGGAGGAGCACCCTGAGCTGGTGGAGCCGTACTTCGCCAAGCGGCTGCCCTTCGACGAGGGCAAGTTCCCCGCCGGCACCGCGGCGTTCTGGACCGGGGGCGTGTTCGTGCATGTGCCCAAGAACGTGCAGATCGAGAAGCCGATCCAGGTGGTCTGGCTGATCGACGAGCCCGGCACGGCGCAGTGGGCGCACACGCTGGTGGTGGTGGGCGAGCACGCCGAGTGCCGGATCCGCGAGTACTTCCTCGCTCCCGACTTCGAGGGCCAGGCCCTGCACTCGGGCGCCTTCGAGCTGTACGCGCTCCCCGGCGCCCAGGTCGACCTCGCCCACTATCAGGACTGGGGCTCGGGTGAGGTCTACGACCTGTCCACGCGCCGCGTGGACATCGGCCGCGACGCCCGGGTCAAGTGGGTCCCGATCCACCTCGGCGGCCGGCTGACCAAACAGACGCTCGACATCATCACCGCCGCGGAGGGCTCGGACATGCGCCACACCGGCATGTACTTCACCGAGCGAGACGAGCACCTCGACCTGTTCACCTCGGATCGCCACGAGGCCGGTCACACCACTGGGGACACCGTCTGGAAGGGCGCGCTCACCGGCGACTCGCGCGCTTCATACGAGGGCCTCATCCACATCATCCCGAAGGCGACCGAGGTGGACACCTACCTCCAGACCCACCAGATGCTGCTCTCGCCCAAGGCGAAGGGCGATGCGATCCCCTCGCTGATCGTCGAGGTGGACAACGTGAAGGCCTCGCACGGCGGCACCGTGGGCGAGCTCGATCCCGAGCAGATCTTCTACATGATGACCCGCGGCATCTCGCGTGCCGAGGCCGTGCGAGTGCTGGTGGAGGGCTACTTCGAAGAGGTCATCCAGCGCCTCGACGATCCCGGCCTCGAGGACCTCGTCCGGCGGCGCATCTCGGAGAAGCTCGCCGGCGCCGAGGACCAGGTGCGCGAGTTCATCGGGGAGCGCGCAGAGGCGTCGTAGATGGCGACCGCCACCACACCCCTTGTGGACGTCCGCGCCGACTTTCCGGTGCTCACGCGCGAGTTCGACGGGCAACGGGTGGCCTACCTGGACTCCGCGGCCACCTCGCAGCGCCCTCGCCAGGTGATCGAGGCGATGGACCGCTTCCAGAGAGAGTCCTACGCCCCCATTCACCGGGGCGTGTACGAGCTGGCGCGCGAGTCGACCGAGGCGTTCGAGACCGCGCGCGACCGCATCGCCCGCTTCGTGGGCTGGGAGCCGGCCACCTCGATCTTCACCCGCAACGCCACCGAGGCGATCAACCTGGTGGCGTACTCGTGGGGCCGTCAGAACGTCGCCGAGGGCGACGAGGTGCTCATCACCGAGATGGAGCACCACTCGAACATCGTTCCCTGGCAGCTGCTCTGCGAGGCCACTGGCGCGAGGCTGCGCTACCTGTCGGTTGACGAGAGCGGAGAGCTCTCGCTGGACGAGCTCGACTCGGTGCTCGCCGAGGGACGGGTGAAGCTGGTGGCCGTCGCGCACGTCTCGAACGTGCTCGGCACGGTCAACCCGGTCACCGAGATCGTCCGCCGCGCTCGCGCCGCCGGTGCGGTCACGCTGATCGACGGCTCACAGTCCGTGCCCCAGCTCCCGCTCGACCTGTCCGACATCGACGCCGACTTCTACGCCTGGACCGGCCACAAGGCGCTCGGCCCGACGATCGGGCTCCTGCACGGGCGGAGGGAGCTGCTCGAGGCGATGCCCCCCTTCCTGGGCGGCGGTCACATGATCTCGCGAGTCGAGCGCGAGCGCTCCACCTGGAACGAGCTGCCGTACAAGTTCGAGGCCGGCACGTCGGCCGCCACCGAGGCCGTTGGGCTGGGTGCGGCGGTGGACTACCTGGACGCGATCGGCATGGAGACGGTCCGCGCTCACGAGCGCGACCTCACCGCGTACGCGCTCGAGCGGCTGCCCGAGGTTGAGGGGATCACGCTGTTCGGGCCCACCGACCTCGACCGCCGGGGCGGGGTCGTGCCCTTCGCCATCGACGGCATCCATCCCCACGACATCGCCGAGCTCTGTGACCGCGAGGCGGTCTGCGTGCGGGCCGGCCACCACTGCGCACAGCCGCTCATGCGGGTGCTCGGCGTGGGCGCCACCGCGCGGGCGTCGTTCCAGGTCTACAGCGACCGCGGCGAGGTCGACCGCCTGGTCGACGCCCTGGGCAAGGCACGCGAAGTGTTCGGGCTCTAGTCATGGACGCCCTCTACCGCGACTACATCCTCGAGCACTACAAGAACCCGCGGAACTTCGGCGAGCTCGAGCCGCACGACCTCGAATGGCACGACCACAACCCGCTCTGCGGCGACGAGCTGGGTGTGCACGTGCTGGTGGAGGACGGCCGGGTAAAGGACCTGCGCTTCTGGGGCCAGGGCTGCGCGATCTCTCAGGCGGCGGCCTCGATCACCTCTGAGGAGCTGATCGGGATGCCGGTCGAGGAGATCGAGCGCCTGGGCGCCGAGTGGGTCATCGAGCAGCTCGGCATCGACATCTCCCCAACGCGCCGCAAGTGCGCGCTGCTGTCGCTCAAGGTGATGCGCGGCGCGGCCACGGGCGACGCCTCCTGGCCCCAGTAGCGACCTAGCGGTCGGACCCGGCCGTGGGGTTGTCCCTCGCCCACTGCACGATCCGCTCGGACTCGCGGATCACCTCGCCGTCATCGGTCACCAGCACCGGGACCCACTGCTGATCGGTCAGCTCGCGCACCTTGCCGCGGCCCGGGTTGAGGGCGTTTGGCAGCGGGCCGAGGCCGTAGGTCTTCTTCACCTCGGGCCTCCAACCCGCCTCGGTCAACGCCCGTTCGGCGTTGCGGCACGGATGACCACCCGGCTTCGGCGTGGGAAAGGTTCCCCAGCACACGTACAGCTCCACGGCGCCACCCTATCCGGCTGCCGGTTTTGGCCTCTCGCGCTGCGGGCAACCCTGGAGGATGAGCTCTCACACCGAAAGCGTTCCGCGGCTGCCCCTCGGCGGCGGCGAAGAGATTCCCCAACTCGGCTTCGGCGTCTTCCAGGTGCCGCCCGAGGACACGACCGAAGTGGTCGTCCGAGCCCTCGAGGCGGGGTACCGGCACATCGACACGGCCGCCGCCTACCAGAACGAGGCGGGCGTCGGGCAGGCACTGCGGGCCTCGGGGTTGGACCGCGACGAGGTCTTCGTGACCACCAAGTGCTTCAACGACGACCACGGCTACGAGGAGGCAAAGCACGCGCTTCACTCGAGCCTCGACAAGCTCGAGATGAGCCACGTCGACCTCTACCTGATCCACTGGCCGGTGCCTGCGCACGACCGCTACGTGGAGACCTGGAAGGCCTTCATCGAGATGCAGCAGGAGGGCCTGACGCGCAGCATCGGCGTTTCCAACTTCCAGCCGGCGCATCTCGCCCGGCTGGCGGACGAGACCGGAGTCACGCCGGCGATCAACCAGGTCGAGCTCCACCCACGCCTGCAGCAGCCGGGCCTGCGCCGCGAGCACGCCGATCGGGACATCCTCACCGAAGCCTGGAGCCCGCTGGCCCAGGGACAGGTGCTGGACGATCCGGTCATCACGGAGATTGCCCAGGCCCAGGGCAAGACCCCGGGCCAGGTGGTGCTGCGCTGGCACCTCCAGCTCGGCAACGTGGTCATCCCCAAGTCGGTGACCCCGCAGCGCATCGAGGAGAACCTCGATGTCTTCGGCTTCGAGCTGAGCGACGAGGAGATGGAGCAGATCGAGAGCCTCGACGCCGGCGAGCGCACCGGGCCGGATCCCGACACCTTCGTGCGCCCCTGACGCAGAAGTGAGAGCATGGCGCCGTGGCCAACAGGTACGGCGCATCCGTGACGATCGACCGTCCCGTCGAGGAGGTCTTCGCCTTCCTCGCCGACGGTGAGAACGACCCCAAGTTCAGCCCCCGCGTGCAGCAGATCGCGAAGACGACCGAGGGCCCGCCCGGCGTGGGCACGCGCTACGCCAGCACGGTCAAGGACGCCGGCATGACCACCCAGCGGGAGTTCGAGTACACCGCCTTCGAGGAGCCGAGCCGCATCCGCTGGGCCGAGCGGTCGAAGAACGCCATCACCGTCCCCGACGGCGGCTACGACCTGGCTCCGGCGGGCGAGCAAAAGACGGAGCTGACCTTCTTCAACAACTTCGAGGGCCATGGTTTCGGCAAGCTCCTGCTCCCCCTGGCGCTGCGCTCGGCGCGCAAGGGAGCGGACGATTTCGCCCGCTCGATCAAGGCTGCGGTCGAAGGCGCCTAGACCCGCGAGCACGCGGTGCGTGCAAGCACGCCTATCTCCGACCCCGGGAGTAGGGAAAGCCGCCCCGGCCGCTATTATGGGAGGTCGATATGGCTGCCACTGACAAGACGCGAATCGCCAAGCCCAGCACCATTCATGAGGACGAGCAGGGACAGCTCGTCGCCAAGAAGGGCATTTCCCGCGAGGTCATCGAGGAGCTCTCGAAGATCAAGGGTGAGCCGGACTGGATGCGCGAGAAGCGTCTGAAGTCGTACGAGATCTTCGAGCGCAAGCCGATCCCCACCTGGGGCGTCGACCTGTCCGACCTCGACCTGTCGGAGCTCGTCCTCTACTCACCGCCCACGGCCGGACGCTACGACAGCTGGGACGACGTTCCCGACGAGCAGAAGGACACCTTCGAGAAGCTCGGTATCCCGCAGGCCGAGCGCGAGCACCTCGCCGGCGTGGTCGGCGTGTGGCGCCAGGAGCCCTTCTACGAGGGGCTGAAGAAGGAGTACGCCGACCTCGGAATCATCTTCTGCGCGATGGACACGGCGGTCACCGAGCACGAAGACCTCGTGCGCGAGTACTTCATGAACAAGTGCGTGCCGCCGCAGGACAACAAGTTCTCCGCGCTGCACGGCGCGGTCTGGTCCGGCGGCTCGTTCCTGTACGTGCCCAAGGACGTGAAGGTCGACCTGCCCCTCCAGGCGTACTTCCGCATGGAGGGCTCGGGCGAGGGCACCTTCGAGCACACGCTGATCATTGCGGACGAGGGCTCCGAGGTGAACTACATCGAGGGCTGCACGGCGCAGACCTACAGCGCCAACTCGATGCACTCGGCCGTGGTCGAGATCTTCGTCAAGGAGCGCGCGAAGGCGCGCTACACGACAGTCCAGAACTGGTCGAAGGACGTCTTCAACCTGAACACCAAGCGGGCGATCGTCGAGGCGCACGGAACCGTCGAATGGGTCGGCGGCTCCATGGGCGCCAAGAAGGTCATGCTCTATCCCGGTTCGTTCCTCATCGGTGAGGGCGCTCGGGCCGACCACCTCAACGTGGGCGTCGCCTCGGGTGACGTGTGGAAGGACACCGGCGCCAAGGTCGTGCACCTCGCGCCCAACACCACCTCCAACATCCTCGCCAAGTCCATCTCCAAGGACGGCGGGATCATGGGCTACCGCGGCCTGGTCCGCATGGGCCACAACTCCCAGGGCTCCAAGGCCCACGTCCAGTGCGACGGCCTGATGATGGACGACCGCTCGCGCTCCGACACCTGGCCCGACATCCAGATCCAGAACCCGCACGTAACCGTGGCCCACGAGGCCGTTGTCGGCAAGATCTCCGACGAGCAGCTCTTCTACCTGCAGTCGCGCGGGCTCTCCGAGGAGGAGGCGGCGGCGATGATCGTGAACGGCTTCATCGAGCCGGTCACGAAGGAGCTGCCGATGGAGTACGCCATCGAGCTGAATCGACTCATTCAGCTCGAAATGGTCGACAGCATCGGGTAGGTGGCTGCAAACCTTCGCCTGGCGGCGTCATCGCTCGCTCGCGTGCAGAGCACGCGTCGCTCGCTGCTTCCTTGCCAGACTCGGTTTTCGCAACCTACCCTCCCTGCAAGCTCAATCGGCTGACCCGCCTGCGAAGTCCGGTCGGCCTACGTCAGAAGATGGTGGTGATCATCGAGGCCGATGGCAGGCTTTCGAGTGGTGCTCAATGATCGTCGCGGATCTGCCGATCCCCGAGGGGTGAGCGTCAACGACCTCGTCCTCGTTCAGGGGATGGCAGACACCAGGCTGGCGCTCGACCGCTGGAATCGCGAGCCGCTGCGTGTGCTCGGGCCGTGGCTGCTGCTCAGCCTGCTGATCACCCTCGCGCTGCTGGGAGCGATCTACCTCGTGGCCTCGGCGACCGTGCCCACCGCGACCCGGTACCTCATCCCCGGCTACAACGACGGCGCCGGGTTCGGCGACTACCTCCACGTGCTCTTCCGCAACGGGCTGGTGCTGGCCCTGCATGCGCTCGCCTGCGTGGCCGGCTTCATCGCCGGCAGCTCGCTTCCTCTGTCTGCCTCACAGCGCAGCGGCGTCTCGCGCTGGGTGCATGAAAAGGCGGGTCCGCTGGCCATCGCGTTCGTGGTCTGCGCCACCTGCTTCTCCCTCTCCACCCAGGCTTACGTGATCGGCGGCGGGACGGCGTCGATCGCCGCCCAGCTCGGCACAACGCCAGGCGTCCTACTGCTTGCCCTCACGCCACACGCCGTACCAGAGCTCGTCGCCCTGTTCCTGCCGCTGGCCGCGTGGGTGATCTCCAGTCGCAACGACGACTGGCAGGATCTGCTCGCGGCCACCCTGGTCACAGTGGCCGTCGCGGTGCCGGTGCTGCTGGCCAGCGCAGCGGTGGAGGTGTGGGTCACTCCACATCTGCTGGGCGCGATCGCCGCCTAGGGCTTTCGCGCCCACATTGACGACGCGCCAGTGTTCCGCTGTGCGAGGCGGGCACAAGCGCTGCATGAACGACTACGAGCGCACCGCCAGGGTCGACGCGAGCGCGGACGCGCTCTTCGCCTATCTGTCCGATGTCGACAACCTGCCGGACTACTTCGAGCGGATGACCGAGGCCGAGCCGGGTGACGGCCAGGAAGTGCACACCAAGGCGCGTATCGACATCGATGGCCAGGGTGAGCAGGAGGTCGAGGGCGAGGCCTGGTTCAAGGTGGACGAGGAGGGCAAGCGCATCCAGTGGGGCTCGGAGGGCCCGAACAACTACAGCGGTGAGCTCGAGGTCTCCGAGGATGGCCAGAGCTCCGAGGTGGCCGTTCGCCTGCACACCGAGATGGACGAACAGGCCATCGAGGGAGACCTCCAGCGCACGCTCGACAACATCAAGCGGATCGTGGAGGACAGGGCCGGCGCCTAGCCCATAGCATCCTCGCCTCGAAGGACCCCGGCTCTCGGGGTCCCCGGAGGAGAGGAGCCGTGAATGCGCAAGAGCGTGTTTGCGCTGGTCGCCGTGGCGGCCTTCCTGGTGCCCTCGGCCGCGGCGTCGGCCAGGGAGCCCATCCTGTTCGTGCACGGATGGTCCGGCGCGGCCTGGAACTGGGACATCATGATCGACCGCTTCGAGGGCGACGGATATGCGCCCGCTGAGCTGCGGGCGTTCAGTTACAACACCGCGCAGTCGAACGCCGCGACGGCGCAGGAGGTTGCCGCAGAGGTCGAGAGCCTGCGAGCGGCCACCGGGGCCGGGCGGGTCGACATCGTGGCCCACTCGATGGGCAGCTTGTCGTCGCGTTACTACCTGCGCAACCTGGGTGGAACGGGGCGCGTCGACGAGTGGGTGTCGATCGGCGGTCCGAACCACGGCACCTACACCGCACTGGCGTGCTCGGTGCTGGTGTCGTGCCGGGAGATGGTGCCCGGCTCGTCGTTCCTCGGAGCTCTGAACAGCGGAGACGAAACGCCCGGCGCGGTGCGCTACGGGACGTTCTGGTCACCGTGTGACGAGATCATCAACCCGGACACGAGCGTGATCGTGAGCGGGGCGACGAACACCCGTACCGGCTGCATCGGGCACCTGTCGCTACTGGCCAGCCCGAGCGTCTACTCGGGAGTGCGCGACTTCGTGCGCTAGGGGCGAAGCGCCTCACAACGAGCGAGGCCCGCCCCGATGGGGGCGGGCCTCGCCTGCTGCAGAACTACTGCGTGCCCGGAGGACTACTTCTTGCAGGCGACGCTCTTCGAGTCGGTCAGCTTGCCGCCCTCGACGATGTTCTCGAACTTCAGGGTCCACTTCTTGCCGCTGCAGCCCGTGGACTGGATGATGCCCTGGCTCTTGCCCTTGACCTTGGTCGTGCCGGTGAGACCGAACTTGAGGGTCTGGATGGCGGACTTGACGCCGGGCAGCGGCTGCTGGATGTCGGTGGGAATCTTCACGTTGATCACGCGGCCCTTGACCGAGCTGTCGAGCATCTTGGCGATGGGAAGAGGCTCACCCACGAGGAAGAGCCCCAGGCTGCCCTTTGTGGTGACGAAAGCCTGGACACTGAGGTTCTCGGTCACGCCGGTCGCCTCGGCCACGACGTTGCCCTTGCCCACCTTCGAGCCCTTGGGACAGACGCTGGCGCTGGCCTGCTCGTTGGCCTTCTGCACCGAGCAGCGCTTGCTCTTGGCCCAGCTCTTGCCGTTCCAGGCGAGGCCCTTGGGCAGGGTGATCTTGAGCGAGGTCGACGTGGCCGGCTGACCGCTGCCGTCGATCGTGGCCTGCTCGATGCCGAGGTTCAGCTTCACCGCCTTCGGCTTCTTCTTGGTGCCCGACTTGCCCGGCTTGGCCGAAAAGGACAAGTCCATGGTGGTGTTCGAAGCAAGCTGGGCGTAGGCGACGCCCGTTAGCGAAAGGGCAAGAGCGCCGATGAGCGCGAGCCCGAGAGTCTTCTTAAGCACGGATCCTCCGTCTGAGCGAGTGTGTAGTCGCGCGCCGGCCCGAGGGCCTCGCGCATGGATGCAAGCCGCAAAAGTTATACGGCTCTCCCATGAAGGACACCTAAGTGGCCAAAGAGTTTCGCCTCTGCGGCCAAGAACGCGACGGGGCGACCCGTAGGCCGCCCCGTCACAACATCGTTCGAAGGGACCTAAGCGCCTAGCAGGGCCCGGCCTTCGTGGCCGTCGCCTTCTCGTCCTCGAGGTTGACGAACTCGACGCGAACGGTGCGGCTCTTGCCCTTGCATCCGATCTTCGAGTAGTAGCCCACGGTCCTGGTCTTGCCCTTGACCTTGGTCTTGGCCTTCTTCAGCAGGACGTTCGAGCTCACGTCGATCACGGCGTTCGACAGCCCGGGCAGCGGCTCGTACAGGTTCCTCTGCACGTCGAAGCGCAGCTCGCTGGTCTTGAGACCCTCGAGCTTGACGTTGAAGAACTTGGCCTTGATCGTCTCGTTGATCGGGTTGGGGCAGCCGCCTTCCGGCTCCTGACCCGGCCCGCCGTCGAGGCGAATGGCCATCCCGCCGAGCTTGCCGGCATCGGACAGGTTGTAGAGACGCAGGCGCAGGTTGCACGGCACCTGGGCAGCTGGGCTGCGGTCGCTGGCCGCGCCGAACTGGTTGCGGACGATGCCCTTGCCCAGAGCCGCGGCCTTGCACTTGGATGCCGGGTCCGGAAGCGCCGAGGCCTGGGAGAACTTGCAGGCCTTGAACAGCTTCGGATAGGTCACGAGACCCTCCGGCGCGATCCGGTACTGCTTGATGGCCGTCGGCCGCAGGCCGCCGACGGCTCCGACCTCGTAGCCGAAGCCGAGCTTCGCCGGCTTGGGCTTCGACGGACTGCCCTTGCCCGCCGGCTTAGCGGTCGCAAGATCGACCGTATAGGTGTTGTCCCCTGTCTGGCCCTGCGCATAGGCGATGCTTACGCCCAGCACCAGAACCGCCACGGCGCTCGCCGCAGCGATCAAACGCTTTCGCATTCCTCCTCCTGAGGGTGGTACGTCGGTTAGAACCCCAGCTTCGGGCCACCCTATAACACCTTGGCGCGTTCGAGTTGCGGTAAGCGATGCGGCATTCTTGGTCGATGCGGCCGCCCGACGGAGCCGAGATCTACGCCCCCGAGTTCCCGGCGAAGATGGACTGGCTGAACGTTGCCTTCCTCCGGATGAACACCCTGATGGGCCGCGGGGCCGTGCTGGTCGAGTTCTGGGACTTCGCCCGGGTCAACTCGCTTCGCACCCTGCCCTACCTGGTCGAGTGGCACCGGCGCTACGGCGATGACGGCCTCAGGGTGATCGGCGTCCACTCCCCCGGCTACTCGTTCGGGCGTGATCCCGAGCTCGTGGCCCGCGCGGTCGAACGGCTTGAGGTGCCGTACGCCGTGCTGCTCGATCCGAGCCTCGAGGTGTGGCGTCTCTACGGCAACCGGGGCTGGCCGGGGCGCTACCTGTTCGACCGCACCGGCAAGCTCGCCTTCATCCACTACGGCGAGGGCGAGTACGGCGCCACCGAGCGCGCGATCGGCGAATGCCTCGACCTGGATGTCGAGCCGACGGCGCCGCTGCGTCCCGAGGACGAACCCGGCGTGCTGCTCGAGCCGCAGACCGCGGACATAGCTCTGCCCGCGGACCGCGAGCGCCTGGAGCTGGTTCGCGACTGGACCGACGGCGAGGACTGGATCGAAGCGGCGGACGCCGGGGCGGCGGCCGGCTTCGGCTTTCGCGGCGGAGGCGCCTACGCCGTGTTGTCAGGCGAGGGCGTGGAACCCGGGCTGCATGAGGTGGACTCCGGCGTGGTGGAGGCCGAGAGTGCCGGCCTGCGCCTGCACGGCGTTCAGTTCACGCCTGCGCCGCCAGGGCGCGACGGATCTCCCGCGGGAGCATGAAGCGCACGTCCTCCTGGACGACCTCGAACTCGGAGACCTCGGAGGTCCCGCGGGCGCGGAAGAACTCGACCAGGCGTTGAACGAGCTCCTCGGGTGCGCTCGCCCCGGAGCTGATCCCCACCACTCGCTTCCCCTCGAGCCACTCCTCCTCGACCTGGGTCTCGTTGTCGATGAGGTGCGAATCCGCGCCGTGGTCGCGCGCCACCTCCACCAGACGGTTGGAGTTGGACGAGTTGCGTGACCCGATGACCAGCACGAGGTCGCACTCGCGCGCCATCTGGCGAACGGCCATCTGGCGGTTGGTGGTGGCGTAACAGATGTCGTCGGACTTGGGGCCCGTGATGTTGGGGAAGCGCTCGCGCAGACGGCGGATGATGCGGTCGGTCTCGTCGACCGACAGGGTGGTCTGGGTGAGGTAGGCCACTCGGTCCGGATCCTCGAGCTCGAGGTTGTCCACGTCCTCCTCGGTCTCCACCAGCACGAAGTGGTCGGGCGCCTCGCCCATCGTGCCCTCGACCTCCTCGTGGCCGGCGTGGCCGATCAGCACGATCGTGTAGCCCTCGGCCGCGAACTTCTTGGCCTCCACGTGCACCTTGGTCACGAGCGGACAGGTGGCATCGATCGTCTTCAGCCGTCGCGTCTCGGCGTTCGCGTGGACCGAGGGGGACACGCCGTGGGCGGAGAAGACCACGGTCTTGCCGGCGGGCACCTCGGTCTCCTCCTCGACGAAGATCGCGCCGCGCTCGCGCAGCTGCTCCACCACGTGCTTGTTGTGGACGATTTCCTTGCGCACGTAGACGGGCGGGCCGTAGAGCTCGAGCGCGCGCTCGACGGTCTGGACGGCCCGGTCGACGCCCGCGCAGTATCCGCGCGGCGCAGCCAGCAGGAGCTTTTCGGGTGCGGCGGCCACCATCTCCAAGGCTAGCGACGCTCAGAGACCGCGCAGAAGCTCATACACCGTCTCGCCCACCGCGTCGACGCTGCGCTCTGAGACCGCGCTCAGGTCGTCGCACGTGCGGTGCCAGCACGGGAAGTCGAAGTCGATCAGGTCGATCGAGGGCACACCGCGGCGCAGGAACGGGATGTGGTCGTCGAGAATCCCGCCCTGGGTGGCGTCCGGGAACGCGCGGCCGGCTCCCACCCGCCGGGCCGCGGCCCTGAGCTTGCGCCAGAGGCGCTCGTTCGAGTAGGCCTCGCGAGGAATTCGCAGCCGGCGCTCGCCCACGAAGTCGAGCAGCACCATCGCCCGGGCGTCGTCGAAGCGCGGCGCGGCGACCTTGGCCCCCCGCAGGCCGAGCTGCCGGAACGCCGTGTCCGAGGCGCCGCGCGGGCTCTCCTCGCCGTCGAAGAACACGAAGTGGATGGTGTGGCGAGGGCGGCGCAGCGTGCGGGCCAGCTCGGCCACGACCGCCGTGCCGGAGGCGCCGTCGTTGGCGCCGAGGAACCCGGGCAGGTCCTTGGTGTCGTAGTGGGCGCCCACGACCACGTAGCCGGGCTCACGGCCGCGCACGGTGCCGATGACGTTCCGCAGTCCGCCGGGAACGTGCTGGTACCGGCCGCGCGGCACCAACTCCTTCAGGCGGGCGCCCAGCTCGAGCGAGGCCGGTGAGCCCGCGGGCCGGGGACCGAGCTCCACCTGCTCTACCAGGAGGTCGAAGGCAGCGGCGCCGTCGAAGCGATCGACGTTCGCGCGCGGCGCGGGCCGCGAGGCAGCGCCGTTTGCCTCTCCGTCGGTGAACGGGAGGTTGTCGGTGGCCACGAGCGCGACGAGCACGAGGCCGAGGGTCACCTGAACGGCGAGCACGATTCCCAGCAGCTTCACAGACGTGATATTGGCGGGTAGGCTCACCGCGGTGGGCGACCAGGGCCACATGCAGGGTCACAAGGACCGCCTGACGGCGATCGACGCCTCCTTCCTGCACCAGGAGAAGCAGGCGTCGCACATGCACGTCGGGGCGCTCGTGATCTTCGAGGGCCCACCGCCCGGACGTGACGAATTCTGTGCCCACCTCGAGTCGCGGCTTCACCTGGTGCCGCGCTACCGCCAGAAGCTCGCGGTGCCGCGGCTCGAGATGGGCCGGCCCTTCTGGGTCGACGATCCGAGCTTCAACCTCGACTACCACGTGCGCCATACCGGTCTGCCCAAGCCCGGCAGCGACGACCAGCTGCGGCAGCTCGTGGGACGCATCTTCTCCCAGCGGCTCGACCGGTCGAAGCCGCTGTGGGAGCTGTGGATCGTCCAGGGCCTCGAGCGAGGCCGCTTCGCGCTGATCTCGAAGACCCACCACGCGCTGGTGGACGGAGTGTCGGGCGTGGACATCGCCACCGTCCTGTTCGACCTCTCTCCCGTTCCCGCGGAGACCGGCGAAGACGACGATCGCTGGGTGGCGCAGCCCGAGCCGTCGGACGCCGAGCTGGTGGCCGAGGGCATCAAGGGGCTGGTCCGCACCCCGTTCGACCTGGCCGGCAGCGCCATCGGTGCGGCGCAGAATCCGAGCCGCACGCTCAGCCGCGCGCGCGAGGCTGCCGAGGGCGTGGGCGAGGTGGTGTGGGCGGGCCTCAACCCGGCGCCTGACGTACCTCTCAACGTCGAGATCGGCTCCCACCGCAGGGTGTGGTGGGTGCAGAGCCGCCTGGCCGACTTCAAGGAGATCAAGGACGCGCTGGGCGGAACGGTCAACGACGCCGTGCTGGCCGTGGTGGCCGGCGCGCTCGGAAGCTGGCTGCGCGAGCGCGGCCTGCGGACCGAGGGGCTGGAGCTGAGGGCACTCGTGCCGGTGTCGATCCGCCACGAGGACGAGCACGGGACGCTCGGCAACCGCATCGCCGCGATGCGCGGACCGCTCCCGGTCTACGCGCGCGACCCGGTGGAGCGCCTCGCCATCGTCCAGGAGGGCATGGGCCACCTGAAGGAGTCGAAGCAGGCCCTCGGCGCCGAGGTGATCTCCGGCCTCCAGGACTTCGCGCCGCCGACCCTTCTGGCTCAGGCCTCCCGGCTCAACTTCTCGACCCGGCTGTTCAACCTGATCGTGACCAACGTGCCGGGTCCTCAGTTCCCGCTCTACATCCTCGGGCGCGAGATGGAAGAGATCGTGCCGATCGCCTTCCTGCCGGAGAACCACGCCCTCGCGATCGCGATCATGAGCTACAACGGCAAGGTCGACTTCGGCCTGCTCGGCGACTACGACGCCATGTCCGACATCGAATCCATGGGCAAGCACGTCGAGGAGTCACTCGACGCGCTGCTCAAGGCGGCCCGCAAGCAGAGCGAGAAGGCGGCACGGGCCAACGGCGGCAAGAAGAGCGCCGCGAAGGCGTAGACCCCCGCCGCGTCCCGGCCCGCGCTGCACAGGTAGCTAGGGTGCCCGTCCGATGAAGAAGCTGACGATCCTCATGGCCGGGGTCGCGCTCGGCGTCGTTGCCCCCGCGGCCGTCGCCGCGCCGCCCGAGCCCTTCGGCCACGCCTGCAGCCCGCAGAACGGCACGCTGTTCTGCCCCACCACTAGCGACGCCGGGCGGGTGCCGAGCTTCGACGGCGTGCCGCTCGACGTGGACGTGACGCTCCCACCGACGGGCGACGGGCCGTTTCCGGCCATCGTGATGCTGCACGGCTGGGGCGGGAGCAAGTCCGCCTTCCAGTCACCCACTCCGGAAGGCGACGGGGGCACCGGCTACCACTACAACAACACCTACTTCGCCCAGCAGGGCTACGCGGTGATCACACCGTCGGCACGCGGCTTCGGACGTTCGTGCGGGGTGGCCGGGTCGCGCACGCCTGGCGCCTGCGACCGCGGCTGGCTGCACCTGGCCGACCAGCGCTACGAGGTGCGCGACGTTCAGCAGCTGCTGGGACGCCTGGTGGACGAGGGCGTGGTGCGGGCGGACGCCCTGGGCGTGACGGGCATCTCCTACGGCGGGATCCAGAGCCACAGCCTGGCCCGTCTCCGTGACCGGATTCGCCTGCAGAACGGGTCCTACCGCCGTTGGCGCAGCCCGGCCGGCCGCCGGCTGCGGATCGCCGCAGCCTGGGCGCGCTGGGGCGCGACCGACCTCACGTACGCGCTCGCGCCCAACGGGCGCTTCCTCGACACGAGGCGCGCCCCCTCGTCGCAGAGCCGCTCGCCGCTCGGGATCTACAAGAAGACCTACACCGAGGGCCTGTTCCTGCTGGGCGACCTAAACGGCAACATCGCCCCTGCGGGCGGGCCGTTCGGCTCCGACCTGCGCGGCTGGAAGGCGCTGTACGAGGACGGTGAGCCGTACGGCGCGGCTTCGCTGCGGGTCGCGCGGGAGCTCACCGGATTCCACAGCTCGGCCGGCTTGTCCGGCACGCCCGCGCCGCTGCTGGTACAGAACGGCTGGACCGACGACCTGTTTCCCGCACCGGAGGCGCTGCGGGCCTACCGCGAATACGAGAACCTTCGCGGCGCGCGCGCCTCCTACCAGTTCGGCGACCTCGGCCACTCGCGCGGCGCCAACAAGCCGGCGGTCGACCGGATCTTCAACGACCGGGGAGCGGCCTTCTTCGCCGCTTATCTGAAGGACCAGGGCAGGCCGCCGCGCCACAACTCGGTCACCGCCTTCACCCAGACCTGTCCCACGGAGGCCAGGGCGGCGGGCCCGTCCACCGCTCAGAGCTGGGAGCGCCTGCATCCGCGCACGGTCACCATGCGCCGAGACCGACGTCAGGTCATCCGCTCGAACGGAGGGAACCTGGAGACGGCGAAGGCGTACGACCAGCTGACGGGCGGCAACGCCTGCAAGCAGGTGCCCGCGGAGGTGGCCGGCGGCACCGCAATGGTTCGGCGCCGCTTCACGCGGCCGTTCACCCTCCTCGGGCAGCCAACCGTCCGTGCCCGGATCGCGACCGGATCGCGCGGGGCCACGATCGTGGCCCGCCTGTGGGACGTCCACCAGGGCCGTCAGACGCTGGTGGGCCGCGGGGTCTATCGCCTCACCGACCGGCAGCAGGGCCGCATCGTCTTCCAGCTGTGGGGCAACGGCTGGCGCTTCGGCCCGGGCCACCAGGCCAAGCTCGAGCTACTGGGCTCCGACCCGAACTTCATGCGGCCGAGCAACTTCAGCTTCCGGGTGAGAATCTCCCGGATCGGTGTGAGGCTGCCGGGGCGGTGACCGAAGGGCGCGCCAGGGCGGGCGAGGTGGAGATCGCCTACCAGACGATCGGAGACGCCTCCGGGCCGGCGCTGCTGCTGGTGATGGGGCTCGGCATGCAGCTGATCCACTGGGATCTCGAGCTGTGCGAGGCGCTCGCCGAGCGCGGCTTTCACGTGATCCGCTTCGACAACCGGGACGCAGGCCTGTCCACGTCGATCGACGCGCCGGTGCCGCCGATCATGCGCGGGATGGCCGGCTTCCACATCGATGCGCCGTACGTGCTGGCCGACATGGCGGACGACGGCTTCGGCCTGCTCGACCACCTGGACATCGAGCGCGCCCACGTGATGGGGGCTTCGATGGGCGGGATGGTGGCCCAGACCATGGCCATCCGGCGGCCCGAGCGGGTGCTCTCGCTCACGTCGATCATGTCCAACACGGGTGACCGCCGTTCGGGCCTGCCGAAGCTGCGCGTGTGGAGCGTTCTGCTCAGGCGAGCGCCCCGTGACCGCGACGGTTACGTCGAGCACTTCGTGCGTGTGTTCCGGATGATCGGCTCGCCCGGCTTTCCCCGCGACGAGGAACGGGTCCGCGAGATCGCCTCCGCGACCTTCGATCGCGGCGAGAACGCGGCCGGAACCGCGCGCCAGTTGGCGGCCATACTGGCCTCGGGCGACCGGACCGCGGAGCTGCGGCGACTCTCCGTCCGAGCCACCGTGGTTCACGGCACCGACGATCCGCTGGTGCCCTTCCGCGGCGGCAAAGCCACCGCCGCCGCCATACCGGGAGCGGAGCTCGTGGCCATCGCCGGCATGGGCCATGACCTGCCGCGCCAGGTGTGGCCCCGGGTGATCGACGCCCTGTCCGCGCACGCCGAGAACGCGCCCGGGGCCCCCGCGCCGCAGCGGGCCTGAGCCGGCCTTATCCGGGCGGGCGGTGCTCGGGCGCGAGGCGCCGCGCCAGCTCGAGGGTGTCGTCGTCGAGCTCGGTCTCGACCACGTCGTACTCGTGGGCGTACCGGTCGAGCAGCGCGTCCCTGACCGTCGCCCAGTCGCTCGAGCCGTTCTCGCCCGCCACCGAGCCGGTGACCTCCGGGCGCCAGTCGAGGCCGAGCGCGGCGTAGACCGGACCGAGGGCGCGCCTGATGCGTTCCTCGCCCGCCACCACCAGCACCACGCCGGTGTGCGAGCCGCCGGCCACCACGCGCTGGCCCACCCCGGCGATCTTGCTCGCGCCTCTGGCGTTGACGCTGTAGCGGCCCGGGCAGTACTCGCCCGGGACCTCACCGACGCGGGCGTCGAGGCCGAGCGATCGCAGCGCGGCGGCGATCCGCAGCGCCGTCCTCTCGAAGCGCTCGCGGATGCGCTCCCGAGGCTCGGGGTCCGGCACGGCGTGCCCCAGCTCGATCGTGTCCTCGTGGAAGATCGCCGCCCGTCCTCCGGCCAGCCGGACCACGGCTTCGAAACCTTCGGCCCGGGCCGCGCGCACCGCCGCCTCGTAGCCGTCGACCACGACGTCGCGCTTGGCGAAGGCCACGAAGGCGCCCGGCCGCGCCAGCCTCAGCGTCTCCGGCAGCTCACCTCGCCCCACGCGCAGCATCACGGCACGTGAGACGGCGACGTCGAGGGCGGGGTCGTCCGCGAACGAGTGGGTTATCAGCTGGAGGCGAGGAAGGCTCAGAACCCGAGCGCGAACTTGGCTTCTTCACTCATGAGCTCGGGCGTCCAGGCCGGCGTGAAGGTCATCTTCGGGTACACGGCGTCGACTCCGTCGAGCTCGCCCACGAACTCCTCCATCTGCTCGGCCACCTGAGGCCCGATCGGGCAGCCGGGTGAGGTGAGCGTGAAGCTGATGAAGACCTCGCCGCCGTCCACCTCCACGTCGTAGACCAGGCCGAGCTCAACGAAGTCGAGCCCCAGCTCGGGGTCGATCACGTTGGTGAGAGCCTCCTGGACTTCGTCTGCGGTCACGGTCGCCATAGGACGAGGATAGTAGTGTCGGAAGCCATGCCGATTCTGGCTCTGATTCTGGTCTTTATCGTGGTGCCGCTCGCCGAGCTGTACGTGATCCTGAAGGTGGGCGACGCCATCGGAGTGATCCCCACGATCCTGCTTCTGGTGGCCGACTCGCTGCTCGGCGCCCTGCTGCTCCGAACCCAGGGCCGCAGCGTCTGGCGCCGCTTCAACACCGTGTTGGCGGAGGGTGGAATGCCTCACCGTGAGGTGGTGGACGGCGTGCTGGTGATCTTCGGCGGCGCCTTCCTGCTCACGCCGGGCTTCATCACCGACATCTTCGGCCTGCTCCTGCTGATCCCGCCCACCCGGGCGGTGGTGAGGCGGCTGCTCGTACGGCGGCTCGGCCGGCGTGTGGCGGTTGGCGTGGTGGGCGGCATGGGCGCCGGCGCAGCCCGCCGGGGCGGTGGGCGCAGCGGGGAGCGCTTCGACGTCGAAGGGACCGCCAGCGAATACGATCGCCCGGCTCCGGGGCTCGATCGGTGAGCGCCGCGGCGCTCGCCCTCTCTTTCTTCGACCCCGCCCACGAGATCTACGGGACGGCGAGATCCGGCGCCACGATCCTGTTCGAGGGCCGCCGGCCCCGGGCGGTGCCCGAGGGCCCGGTGATCGAGAAGACGAACGGCGGGGTCACCGCCCGGATCGAGGGCGAGCTGGACCTGCAGGCGGAGCCGCTGTTGGAGCCGGCCGACCTCGGCGAGGCCGCCGTGAGCATCTGCCGTGTGCGCGGCGAGGCCGCCGGACGCAACGTCGACTGCCTGGGCACCCTGGCGGAGACGACATCGCCGCCGCGCTGGGAGGAGCTCGACGCGCTGCGCGCCGTGTCCGCGATCGTGGATGCCGAGCACGCGCTGCTGCTCCTGGCCCGGCGTCCGCGAGGCGCCCTCGGACACGGTGACGAACGGGTGAGCGCCATGCTGGTCGACGAGGGAAGCTTCAGGGAGGTAGAGGAGGCGCGCCTGTCCACGGTCTACGACGGCGACGCGCGCCAGCGCAGCGCCGGACTGGAGCTGTGGCTGCCGGGCGAGGAGTTTCCCCGGCGGGGCTCCGGGACCGTCCTGGCCGGCACCTCCCTCGCGCTGGGTGAGCTGGAGGTGCACGCCGCGGTGTTCAGCTGGAAGATCGAAGGCCGCGAGGGCATCGGAGGCTACGAGCTCACCACCCGGACAGAGCCTCCGGAGGCGGCATGACCCGAGCCTTGATCTGCGACTTCGGCGGGGTGCTCACCTCGCCGCTCCAGACGGGCTTTCTCGCCTACCAGGAGGAGTCCGGCGTCTCGCTCGAGGAGCTCGGAACGGCGATGGGCAAGGCCACCGCGGAGCACGGCGACCATCCACTGTTCGTGCTCGAACGCGGCGAGATCACCGAGGGCGAGTTCCGTGAGCGAATCGAGCGTCATCTCGAGCCGGAATTCGACCTGAGCCGGCTGCGCAGCCTCTACTTCGACAACCTCGCCCCCAGCCGGGAGATGATCGACTACGTCCAAGAGCTTCGCGGGCGCGGCTTGCGCACGGCCCTGCTCACCAACAACGTCCGTGAGTGGGAGCCGCTGTGGCGCTCCAAGCTGCCGGAGGTCGACGAGCTGTTCGAGGTGGTGGTCGACTCGGCGTTCGTGGGCCTGCGCAAGCCCGACCCGGCCATCTACGAGCTGACCCTGGAGCGACTGGGCGACGGTGTCGCCCCGGCCGACTGCGTGTTCGTCGACGACCTCGAGATCAACTGCGAGGCCGCACGCTCGCTGGGGATGACGGCCGTGCGCTTCACCGCCCCGGCGCAGGCGATCCCCGAGATCGAGTCAGCGCTGGCCGAGTAGCGCCGCCAGCGTCGTGCGCATCGCCGCTTGCGCTCGCTCGACGCCGAGCCCCTGATGGGCGCGGTAACCCTCCCAGGCCGGCCAGGCGGTGGCCGACACAAGCGCCGCCAGCAGTACCGGGCGCTCGGGGCGCTCGAGCGGCTGGAGCTCGCGCCGGAACACCCGCTCGACCTCGGCCGCCGCGCCCCGACGCGCCGTGGTGAGCCAGCCGGCCACCACATCGGACTCGTGCTCGAGGAGCAGGGCCGCCCGGCGGACGGGGGTGATCTGCTCGAGCACGGCTGCCCGCTGGGCGGCGAAGTCGTGGATGCGCTCGGCGAGCGGGCGTGACGCGTCCACGGGGACGCTGGCCGTCACCACGCGCTCGTACTGACTGCGGGCCACCGCCTCGAACAGCGCCTCGCGGTCGGGGAAGTGCTGGAACACCGAGCGCTCCGACACTCCCGCCCGTTCCGCTATCCGCTCCGCGGTGGGTCGCAGCTCGCCGTCGGCGAGCAGGGCGAAGAGGGCGTCCACCAGGGCCTGGCGGGTGCGCTGGGCGCGGACCGTGCGCCCGTCTGTCTGGTCGGTGGCGCCGGATCCCATCGAGGGGCAGAGCATAGAACCGTCGTTGGCGACTTTTTTTCGGAAAGTGCGGGGAGTCTTCGCCCTCGGGTATTGACCAAAGAGTGGCCTGCTGGTTCACTGCATCGCAGAGACGCGGACCTAGCGCAGAGAGCGAAGCCAAGGGGTTGTAAGGCTCGCCGCGCCGAACCGGAGGCCTCGGCCACCGGGGAGCGCACCCCAAGCGCGAAGTCTGCGTCTCGTTTTGTTTCTCTCAGCGTCCGGCACGCTCGCGCAGCTCCTCCTTTGCCTTCCGGCGAAAGCGGATGATCCGGCCCAGGTTCTGGCGGTAGCGCGCGAACGTCGATCCCGGCGGGAGCTCGAAGCCGCCCACCAGCCTGTGCGGGATCACGGCCCAGCCGCGCTCGTCCTCGATCAGGTCGCCGCGCACCTGGAAGTTGCGCTGCCAGATGAAGTCGGGATGGTGCTCGTGCGCGGTCAGGCACGCGAGGCCCGGCTGAACCGGGAGTCCCGTCACGCCGCCGCCGAGCTGGATCCGCCGGGCCTCGCGGTCGACGCTGATGGGCAGGCGCACGGCGAAGGGGAATCCGTCGGGCGCGACCAGTGACAGCACCGCGCTGGGATAGAGCTCGCCCAGTTCGTCCATGCGCTCGTCCCACACCGCTTCGCCGCCCTCGGTGGGAGCGTGTGGCGCCGGGGGCTCCTCGTCGTGACCCGAGCGGACCTCCTCCATGTGCGCGTCGAAGAGACGTGGCTCGTTGGTGGGGTCTCCGTCCGCCCACACGTAGATGCGCTCAGGACGGGCGTGCACGTAGATGCGCGTGTAGTACCAGTCGAACATGCGGGAGAGGGCTTTTGGCGGCGCCAGCTTGACCGTCTCGGGCAGCTTCTCGGCCGACTCGCGCAGGTAGCGCTCGCGGTTGGCGTCGAGGTCGGCGTCGTCCACTTCCGCCGTCCCCTGTACGAGCACCTGCGGCGCAGAGGAGAGGCCGCTGCCCGTGGGATCCGAGAACAGGAGCGCGACCTTCGGGTTCGCTCGGGCGTCCTTGGCCTTCTTCGGGTAGCCGAGCCCGGTGGTCAGGTCGATGCAGGGATCGCCGGCGCGGTAGTAGGGCGTCACCGGCCAGGAGATCGGCTGGCCGCGCTGGTCCACCGTCGTGTACTCGGTCGTGATGAACGAACTGAAGACCCGCTGGATGTCCTGCGGAAGCGAAGCGGTCATGGCTGGGCGCAAGTCAATCACGGCCGGCTTCGAACGTTCGTCCAGATCGCCTCCGGGGCGTCCAGTTCCGACGACGCGCGGCTCAACGGAGGCGTCCCGGGGGTCGATGGAGGCAGCGATGGCAAAGCTCTCTTCCGAGCGCGGCTCGCTGATTGTCGAAGTGATGGTGGGTGCCGTCGTGCTCGCCATCGCCACCACCGCGATCCTCACGGGCCTCGACGGCTCCCAGGACACCGGGCGGCGCAACAAGGACCGCTCCGTGGCGGCGACGCTCGCCCAGCAGGACATCGAGCGCCTGCGATCGCTGCCGATCACCTCCATCTCGAACATCGACGACACCCAGATCGTCCCCGTGGCCGGGGTCGACTTCTCGGTGCGATCGAAGACCGACTGGGTTCGCGATTCGAGCGGCGTGGTCAGCTGCACCGACGACTCCACTCAGGCCGAATACCTGAAGATCGCGTCGACGGTCCACTCACCCGCCTCGCGCGACTATCCGGTCCAGGAGACCACGCTGCTCACGCCGGCGCCCGGCGCCTTCGCGGCCAACACCGGGACCGCCGCCGTGCTGCTCACCGACCGTGACGGCAATCCGCTCAGCGGGGTCAGGGTCTCGCTGGCGGGACCGAGCAGCTTCGCCGAGGACACCAACGAGCTGGGCTGCGCGATCTTCGGCTACATCCCGTCCGGCGACTACACCGCCACGGCCAGCGGTGGCGTGGCCTGGAACGGCGAGGTGCCCCCTAGCGCCGTCGTGACGGTCAACCCGGGGCGCACCAGCCTGACGCAGATCGAGATCGACGAGCCGGGATCGCTCCGAGCGGTGTTCGTCAAGCCGGCCGTCTCGCCGGTCACCCTGCCCGCGCGCGCCGGCCGGGTCTCGGTGGCCCACGCGAAATTTCCGAGCGGGGTGAAAGCCTTCCCTCTGGCCGGTCCCACCTCCCCCACCACCTCGCTGGTGGCAGACAACCTGTTCCCGCACCACGACGCCTACGCCGTATACGCCGGCGACTGCGAGGCCAACAACCCGGGGCTCTGGGACTCGAACTACTTCGGCCCGGGCGTGCCCGGCTACATCGTGCTCGACCCCGGGGACTTCGAAGAGTCGGTCAACGTGAGGATGCCCTCGCTCCGAGTCCAGGTGCGGCGGCCCAGCTCGGGCACGTCTTCGGGGACCGGCAGCTGGACCGCCCGCATCAAGCTGAAGCAGATCGACAGCCCCGCCTTCCTGCCCGCGGAGCCGATCCTCACCGACATCGACTGCACGGTGACCGTGACCAACGGCACGACGCAGGCGGCGACCGGCGATCGGGTGCTCAACCCCGCGACGTTCGACTTCGTCCTCCCGTTCGGCCACTACCGCACGGTCGTCGACAACAACGTCAACAGCGGCACGACCCGGCGCAGCGGCCAGGCGGACCTCAACCTCACCGATCCGAACCACGAGGCGGCTGTCATCCAGCTGCCAAACACGAATACCGGTCCGGCGAATCCGTCGTGGTAGCCCGGTTGCGACAGCTGCACTCCGAAGAGGGTGGCTTCACCCTGGTCGAGCTGCTGGCCGCCATGTCCATCGGCGTGATCCTCCTGATGTCGGCCTTCTTCCTGATGGACCACGCCAACTCGCTCACTCAGGAGGTGGTCAACCGACAGGACTCGATCCAGCGCGGCCGTCTGGCCATGGAGCGGATGACCCGGCAGCTGCGCTCTCAGGTCTGCCTCAACGACACCACCGAGCCGATCACCTACGGCGGGCCATGGAAGGTCCAGTTCTACGCCGATCTGAGCGACGGCTCGCGAAACGTGCAGAGCCGCGTGCTCGAGTACGACGCCGGCGCAGGCCGACTGCGCGAGGAGATCTACTACGGCGAGGGGATCTACCCCGACCTGACCTTCCCGGCGGTACCCAGCGAGAGGTCCGTGCTGCTCGACAAGGCCGAAGCCGTGCGGGTGGGCGCCACCCCCCAGCCCGTGTTTCGCTACTACGCCTTTCGCGCCGGCGGCGCTCCGGGTGACCTGCAGCAGCTCAACACCCCGCTCAGCGTGGCCGACGCCTCGAGCGTGGTCATGGTGAAGATCTCCTTCGTCGCCCTGCCCAACCGCGTCCGCCCGAAGCAGAGCGAGACCAGCACCCTCCACAACGACGTGTACGTCCGCCTCGCCGATCCGTCGAGGCCCACGGAGGGACCGCGATGTCTTTGAAGCAGAGGCTCCAGCTCGTCCGCCACAGCGCCGAGCGCGGGTTCACCACCGTCACGCTGATGGGCGTGCTCGCGGTCGGAGGGCTGCTCGTGGCCGCCGGCTTCGCCACGGTCGACCCGGACATCTCGCTCTCGCGCGAAGACCAGGACTACAAGCAGGCCTACGGCGCGGCGGAGGCGGGGCTCCAGTGGTACCTCAACCGCCTCGGCCAGGACAACAGCTTCTACGTGCGCTGCGCCAACGTCCCGGATCCCAACGCGACCGAGGATGCACCGGTGAACCAGGCCTGGAACGGGACGGGCAGCGACACGCGGCTGTTCCGCAAGCTTCCGGCCGAGGACGCCTCCTACGCGGTCGAGCTCGTACCCGCTCAGGGCTTCCCGCAGTGTGTCGAGGGCAACCAGTACTCGATGGTCGACACCGCGGGCAACCTGCAGCTGCGCGTGACCGGGCGTTCACGCGACGAGTTCAGGACGGTGAGGGCAACGCTGCGGCGGCGCAACTTCATCGACTTCATCTACTTCACCCACTTCGAGACGCTCGATCCAGCCGCCTACTCCGGTGCCGGCAACGTGGCCACGGCCACCAGCCAGTGCTCGACCTTCCGCGCCTCGCGCACCAGCTTCTGCACCGAAATCCAGTTCGCTCCCACCGACGTGATCAACGGTCCGCTGCACACCAACGACAACCTTCGCGTATGTGGCGGAGCCACGTTCGGACGCAACCGGCGCGACTCGATCGAGGTGAGCGGCCAGCCCGCCTACGTGGACAGCGGCGCCTGCACCGCCGCGCCGAACTTCCTCGGCACGCTGGTCTCGCCCGCCGACCAGCTCGGGATGCCGCCCTCCAACGCTGCCATCCGCTCGGTGACGCAGCCGGGCTACCTGTTCCTCGGGCGCACGGACATCGTGATGAACGGAACCTCGATGACGGTCACGACCTACGACACCACGACGCCGGTGGTGACCCCGATCACGCGCACGCTGCCGCTGCCCCCCAACGGCGTGATCTACGCGGCCAACAAGACCTGCAACGGCGGCTTCATCCGCTCGCAGACCTATACCGATCCGCGCTACGGGTGCGGCGACGTCTGGATCAAGGGCCGCTACGACCAGGACCTGACCATCGCCGCCGACAACGACATCGTGGTCCGCGATGACGTGAACCGCGGCGCTGACGGCTTGCTGCTGGGTCTCGTGGCCAACAACTTCGTGCGCGTCTATCACCCGGTGGACTTCACGCAGACGGGCGGTCCCGGTGGCTGCCAGAACTCGGGCGCGTGGGCCGACACTCAGAACCTCCGGCTCGACGCGGCGATGCTGACCCTCGCCCACTCGTTCATCGTCGACAACTGGCACTGTGGCTCGCCGCTCGGCGACCTGAGCGTGTTCGGAGCGATCGCGCAGCGCTTCCGCGGAACGGTCGGGACCGGCGGTTCGTCCGGCATCGCCACCGGTTACCGCAAGGACTACATCTACAACGACCGCCTGCGCTACCGCGAGCCTCCGTTCTTCCTCGATCCGGTGAAGTCCTCCTGGCGCATCTCACGAGAGACCGAGCAGGTGCCGGCCGTGGCTCCGGACTAGGCGGCGGGCTGCGCCAGGAAGTTCGCGATCTCACCGGCCACCAGCCCGGGAGCACTGACCGTGCCGCCGTGCCCGTGCCCGGCGAGCACCCGCACCTGCGCCCGTGGCAGGGCCTCGGCGAATGCCTCGGTGGACGCGCGGCCCCACTCCGGGCTGTCCGAGCCGACGAGCAGCAGCACCGGGATGCCGAGCAGCCCGAGGCCGAGCTGCTCCAGTCGCAGCGCACTCTCGGCACGCAACTCGCGCGGCAACGTGGGGGCGGCCCGCATGCGCAGCTCCCAGGCCGGCGTGGCCTTCATCTCCTCGATCTCGCGCGGCGAGTAGCCGCCGATCGACTCGAGGAACTCGCGCACGGCGAGCTCGCGATCGCCCGTCTCGATCAGCGACTCCCAGCGGTCGATTCGCTCCTGACCGGCCAGGACGCCTCCCATCGGCGGCTCGTAGAGAACGAGCCTCGGCAGGCTCTCGATCAGGGAGGCCGCCCCGGCGGCCACCAGTGCGCCGTAAGAGTGGCCGAACAGCAGCGCGGCCTCACCCGCGTCCCGGACCACCGCGGCCACGTCCTCGAACTCGCTCTCGATCGCGTAGGGACCGTCACCGTCGCGGGAGTCGCCGCGGCCGCGGCGGTCGATCGCGATGACGGAGAAGCTCTCCTCGAGCAACGGGCGCAGCAGGGTGAAGCCCCAGCGCGCGGAGCCCGCGCCGTGCACCAGCACCAACGGAGGCCCGTCACCCGACTCCTCGCAGGCGATCCGCACGCCGGATGGAGTGTCGACGTGGCGGAGCAAGGGCGCGCAGCCTACCCGGGCCGGTCCGCGCAGCCCGGCAGTCCCCACAACCCCCTGCTCGCCTCTCGGGCGCGCCGCGCCACCTCGGTGAAGCGGTCCGCGTACTCGACGTTGGGCGGGACGGTCAGGACCTGGGCAAAGCCGCGAGCCAGCAGGAGGCGATTCAGGAAGCGCCCGCCGGACAGCCACACGTACGCCAGCGCCCGCCCGTAGCGGTCGCGCTCCTCGACCCCGAGGCGGTAGCGCACGCGCGACCCGATCGGCGCCACCCGCTCGACGAACGCCGACGACCGTCGCCCGAAGCACTCGTTCTCGCCGTACACCTCAGGCGTGTCCACTCCGATGAGCCGGACCTTGCCGATGCCGGACAGCCACAGGGTGTCGCCGTCGGTGTGGCGGGTGACGCGCGCGTCAGCGGAGCCACCGGGCCCGGGACCCTCACCCTCGTCCAGGAGTGGCTCGGAGCACCCCGCGAGGGCCAGGCCGAGTAGGGCAGCGGCTAGTTGTCGCTGCCTAGTCTGTCCCAGCAATACAGCTCAACAGCCTCCCCCGCCAGCTCCATCAGCCGCTGCTCCGACAGCCAGGGCAGCACGGTGTCCAGCGCCTGCTCCTCGCTGACACCCGCCTCGAAGGCGTCTTCGCCCTTGAAGCCGGCCGCGATCCGCAGCGCCTCCCGGCGGTGCTCGCCCAGGCGGGCAAAGGCTCCGACCAGGAACTCCTTGTTGGCGATGGGCTGTCCGACCTCCAGCGAGGCGTGCCACGCGGCGAGCATCGACAGGTCGTCGTCGTCGAGCTCGTCGACCGCCTTGGCGTAGTGGACCTGCAGCTCGTCCTCCGGGATCTCGTCGACCCAGGCGCGCACGACCTCACCGAGCAGCTGACGGCGCGCTTCGCGCCCTACGCTCTCGGCGACGACCCTGATCGCTTCCTGTGGCTCGATGAAGCAGAGAGGCATCAGCCTTCGCTCTCCTCCGGTTGGCATGACGGACTGGTCGGAGAGTAGGACCCGGTCCTGACGGAAAGGCCTTCAGACCTCGGTTCGGAGCGTCATCTCCGGTCCGTGGGAGCAGAGCGCGTCCCGGCCGGGACAGTCGCCGCAGAGCCCCAGGTGCGGCTCTGCGGTGGGAGCGAAGCTCGCCTCCACCACCCCGCGAGCCAGCTCGAGCAGGTCGCGCTCGAGCCGCTCGGCGTCCGCGCGTGTATAAGTGGCCGTGGCGAGCTCATCGGGGCGCTCGAGGAAGCAGTGGGCCACCTCCACCCGCTCGGCGCCGGAGCGCAGCACGGCGAGGGCATAGACGATGCGCTGGGTGGAGTAGGAACCGGCCACCACCTCCTCCGGATCTCGTTCGGCCAGCGGATCGCTCTTCCAGTCGACCACGAGGACGCCGTCGTCCTCGACGGCGTGCACGTCCACGACGCCGTTGATCAGCAGGCTGCGCCCGCCCGCGCCGCGTGGCGTGAGCGTGAAGGCGAAGGGCAGCTCGGTGCGCACCCGCTGCGCGGCGGCGATCCGCTCGCGCAGGCGCGAGCCCGCCACTCGCTCGACCATGTCGCGCAGATCGGCCACCACCTCCGCCGCGGCGATGGCCCCGTGACCCACCAGCAGGCCGGCGACGTCGGTCTCGCCGGGCACGGCCGGGCGGTCGAAGTCGAGTCGCTCGAGCAGCTCGTGGACGAGCGAACCCCGCAGCAGCGGGCTCATTCCCGACACCGGCTCCCCGTTGCCAACCGGCTGCGGGGGATCGACGGGGGCAAGCCGGAGCGCGCGCTGCAGGTAGAAGCGGTAGCCACAGCGGCGGTAGTCCTCGAGGCCCGAGTAGCTGAGGCGGCTCACCGGCAGCGCGCGTGGGGCAGGCAGCACGCCCAGCTCGAGCACCGGCTGCTGGTGACCGGGCTCGGCTGTGGGCTGCTCTCGGACGGGGGCCCGGTCCGCCGGCGGCAGGAGCTCGTCGAGCGTCTCCGGGGTGAGGCGTGTGAACCGGACCCGGACCTCGCGGCCCTCGCGCTCGTCGACGTGCACGCCCTCGGCGGCATCGTCAGGGAGGCCGGGGCACAGGCCGCGCCAGATCCAGCGCATCGGCTCGGAGAGATCGGACGCCGGATGGCGCTTCTCCAGGTCGGTGGCTCCGCTGAGGATCAGGTGCTCCTGGGCCCGGGTGGCGGCCACGTAGAAGATGCGTCGCTCCTCCTCCTCGGCCACCAGCTTGCCCTCCGCCTTCATCTGCTCGAGGCGCTCCGAATCCACGGCGCCACCCAACCCGGCCAGGCGCAGGCCGACGGTGCCGTCGTCGGAGATGCGCAGCGTGCCCTCGTCGTCGCGCCCCTCCTTGCCCAGGTCGCACACGCACACCACCGGGAACTCGAGCCCCTTGGCCCGGTGCACGGTCATCATGCGCACGGCGTCGAGCGCCTCCGCCTCCAGCGGCGCCTCCCCCTCTCGGGCCTGGAGCACGTCGCGCTCGGCCACGGCGTCGACGAAGCCACGCAGGTCGCGGCCCTCATCGGCCTCGAACTCGCGGGCCATCCTCATCAGCTTGCGCACGTTGGCCATCCGCCGGATGCCTCCGGGGAGCCCGAGCAGATGCCGGTCGTAGCCCGTGGCCGTGACGGCGCGGTCGATCAGGGTCTCGAGCGACACCTGTCCCGCCTTGCGCCGCTCCTCCTCGAGGCGCTCGACCAGGGTGGCCAGCCGCCGGCGGTCCGGCTCGGGCAGGACGTCGAGCAGCTGCGCGTCCGGCTCGCTGACGGTCCACCATGCGTCGCGACCCGAGTCTCGAGCCCGCAGGCCGATCAACGCCACCGCGTCGAGCGAGAGGCCCCCGAGCGGGGAGGCGAGCACCGAGTAGACGGCGAGCTCGTCGAGCGGGTTGGCCAACGCGGCGAGCCAGTGGCGAATATCGGACACCTGCTGCTGGGCGAAGTAGCCGCGGCCGCCCACCACGTGCGCCGGGATGCCGCGCTCTTCGAGCGCGCGCTCGAAGAAGCCCATCGCGGTGGTGGCCCGAAACAGCATGACCACGTCGCCGTACGACCACGGACCCGCGCTGGTGAGCTCGTCCACCCGCTTGGCCATCAGCCGGGCCTCGGCTGCGCGCCAGACCGGCGCGCCGCGCAGGGAGACGCCGAACGGATCGGCTGCAAGGTCGAGGACTCGCTCCCAGTGCGGCTTCGGCTTGTCCACCACCAGCAGCTCCACGCAGGGCTCGACGCGAGGCTGGCTCGCCCGGGCGGCGGGGCCCTCGTGCAGGGGCTCGAAGTCAGCGCCCCAGGTGCGCTCGAAGGTGAGGTCGACGGCGTCGATGACCTCACCACGCGACCGGAAGTTGACGGTGATGCCGCGCGCCTCGCCCCGCTCCCGTGCTCGCTCGTGGTGCTCACGAAAGACGCCCACATCGGCGTTGCGGAAGCGGTAGATCGACTGGTTCTCGTCCCCGACCCGAAAGAGGTTGTCTCGTGACAGCAGCTCGAGCAGCTCGTTCTGGAGCCGGTTGGTGTCCTGGAACTCGTCCACCAGCACGTGGCTGAAGCGACCGGCGTACGCCTCGCGCAGTCCCTCGTCGCCGGCCAGGAGGTCGCGGGCCACCAGCTCGAGGTCCTCGAAGTCGAGCCCCGAGCGCTCGCGCTTGGCCTGTTCGTAGCGCTCGCCGTAGAGGTCGAGCAGCGAGCGCAGGAGAGCGTGGTCGCGGGCTTCACGCTGCGCCAGGGCGAGCGAGCGCAGGGCCCCGTGGGCGGACCGGTACTCCTCGCACGCCTCGGTGGAGACGGCCTTGGCGCTGCCCTTGAGCTCCATGTCGGCGAGGCTGGTGGCCTCGGGTGCCGTGCCGGCGGGGAGCGAGCCGAGCAGCTCGAGGGCGGCCTCCAGACAGCCGATGGCCGTGGTCACCGACGCGGACGGCGGCGCCAGAGCGAGCTCGGCGAGTGCTTCGCGGGCCGCGGCCTCGAGCCGCTCGTGCTCGCCCGCCGGGGCCGGGGGGTGAGTGTCGTCGAGGGCCGGCCGGCGCTGCCCGCGGCTGCGCAGGTGGGAGTGCACGGTGCGCACCATGTCGCGCAGGCGATCGGGCGTGTGCGCGGCCACCATCTCGATTCTCTCGGGATCCTCGCCCTCGCCCATGAACGCCTCGAGCGCGCCGTCGAAGGCGTCGAGGGCCAGCCGTTCGGCCTCGATCTGGTCGAGCACCCGGAAGCCGGGATCGATGCCCGCGCTGAGCGCGTGGGCGCGCAGCATGCGCGAGCAGAGCCCGTGGATGGTCGAGATCCAGGCGCTCTCGGCGGCCCGCGCCTCCTCCCGGCGCCCGAGATCCAGGAAGCGGCGGCGCACCCGGCCCTTCATCTCCTGTGCGGCCTTCTCGGTGAAGGTGATGGCGAGGATCGACTCCACGGCCACGCCGTCGTCCAGGACAGCGCGCACGAAGCGCTCGACCAGAACGGTGGTCTTGCCCGTTCCCGCGCCGGCTCGCACCAGCAGCGAGCCCGTGCGACGCTCCACGGCCTCGGCCTGTTCGGGAGTGAGGTCGCTCACTGCTCGCTCCGGCAGATCGAGGGGTAGCGACAGCCGCCGTTCCAGTCGCAGCTGTCGGGCTTGGCGCACAGCTGCCCGGCGCGCATCAGGGCGTCGGTGTCACGGATGCGCGCGAGCGCCCAGTCGAGTGTCTCGCGGAACTCCTCCGAGTCGCGCCGGTCGGTGTCGAAGAAGCCCGAGCCGAGCTCCTCGACATCGGCGGCCACCATTCCCCTGGGCCGGGGGTCCTTGTTGCCGAGCGCCACGTAGACCCCACCCGCCGCGCGCAGCCCGAGCAGCCGCTCCACCACCAGCATGTACAGCGCCGCCTGGAAGCGGTTCTCCTTCTCCCAGCTCGCGACCTTGTAGCGGTCGACTCGCTTGCTGCCCTTGTAGTCGAGCACGAGCGCCATGCCGTCGCTCACGTCCACCCGGTCGATGCGCCCGCGCACGCGCAGCCCGTCCGCGATCTCAACCGGCTCGTCGCCCTCGGCCATGCCGAAGGTCAGCTCGAACCGGTCGGGCTCGAACTCGCTGTCGGAGTCGGCCTCGGCGCGCAGGTAGCGCAGCAGGTCGAACTCGAGCCGCCGCGCGGCGGCCTTCACGCGCGTCTGCTTCGGTGACAGCTGGAACTCGCCCCTCCGCTGGTGGAGCTCCGTCAGGAGGATGCGCTCGGCGTGAGCGAGGTTGGCGTGGGTCACCCGGCGCTCGCCGGTCTCCTCGGCCAGCCGGCGGAAGGTGTGCTCGAGCACCGAGTGCGCGTAGTCGCCGCGGACCATCGCCTCCGGGTCGGGCGCAAGCTCGTCGGGCCTCAGCAGGCTCTCCACCAGCCACTTCACCGGACAGTCGGCGAACCGCTCCAGGGCGCCGGCCGACACCGCTTCGCGCGCCGCCAGACGGGCCAGCAGCGGAGCTTCGGTGAGGGGCCCGGGCTCCGGCTCGGGCCGGCTCGGCCCGCTCGCGGCGAGCGCCCGGTCCCATTCGGCGGCGGTGGGCGCCGATTCGGGTGTCCAGGTCACGTCGGCCAGCGAGCGCTCGCGCAGCTCCGGTTCGCCGGCCAGCAGGTCGCTCACGTCGTCGACGAAGAACGACCTCGCCTCCGGGTTGCCCTCTTCATCGCTCGATCGCGACGAAAGCACGAGCAGCCGCTCCGCGCGCGAGGCGCAGACGTAGAACAGGTAGCGCTCGCGGTCGAGACGGTCCTCGCGGATGGGGAGCAGCAGTCCGCTGGCGGTGGCGATCGCCCGCCGGTCCTCGTCTGACAGGAACGGCTCGGGCGCCGCTCCGCGCGGGAACTCGCCCTCCTGCAGACCGCAGACGAACACGGCCTCGAAGCGCCGAGCGCGGATCGACTCCGGCGAGGCCACCTGCACGCGGTCGGGCTGAGGGACATCACCCACGTGGACCTCGAGCTGCTCGAGCACCCGGTGCACACGGGCGGCGTCGGGTGGGCGCGGGCCGCCCCGCTCCAGGAGGGCGCGCAGCTCCCCGAGCGCCGACTGGCCGGCGCGGAGGGCCCGGGCCTCGTCGAGCTCGGGGCCGGTGAGCACGGCCGCCCTGCGCTCGTGGGCCACGGCGAACAGCCGGCCCAGGCGGGCTTCCAGCTCGCGCACCAGGGCGGCGCCATCGCGCGCGTCGCGGAGCCGGTCGAGCTCGTCGAGCGGCCAGCGCTCCTCCTCCCACAGGCGGCGCGCCTGATCGGCCGTGTGCGCTCCCTGCTTGCGCACGTCCGCCTCGAGGCGGTCGGCCAAGCCGGGCAGCCGCAGCAGCCCGGGCGTGCGCAG
Source organism: uncultured Thermoleophilaceae bacterium (assembly GCA_963826165.1). GTDB lineage: Bacteria > Actinomycetota > Thermoleophilia > Solirubrobacterales > Thermoleophilaceae > JACVRW01. The sequence goes on from CAWGWC010000007.1 coordinate 217,865, forward strand.
GTAGGCCAGCAGGTCCTGCGCGCCGCCGCCGAGCAGGGCGCAGCGGATCAGCGCCAGCAGCCCGCGGCCCACGCCCGTGTGCCCGAACGGCACCGAGCGATCGATCGAGTAGGGGATGCCGTAGGCCCCGAAGACCTGCTCGAGCAGGGACGCGTAGCGGCCCGGCTCGCGGAAGACCACGGCCAGATCACCCGGGCGCACCCCCTCACGCAGGAGGCCGAGAACGCGAACGCCGGCCAGCTCCACCTCCGCGCGCTCGCCGCCGGCGGAATGCAGGGAGATCGCCGTGCCCGGCTCGACTCCCGCCCCCGGCTCCTCGAACAGCAGCCGCTCGAGGTGGTGGAGAGCGTCACGCGAGCCGCTCGCATAGTGCTCGTCGACCGGGGGCAGCACCTGCTCCTGCGCGCCACGTGCCAGCAGCTCCTGGCGGATGCCCGCCGTGGCCCGGAAGGCCTCGCGCCCGGGCTCGAAAGGCAGGGAGACCGTCACGTCGGCGCCGCAGCGGGCGGCGATCGTCTCCAGGGCGTCGAGCTCCAGCAGGGTGAAGTCGTCGAAGCCGTAGACGAACAGCGGGGTCGATCCCCACGCCGCCGGCGTCTCTCTCAGAGCGTCGAGCGCCCGCCAGGCGTACAGCTCGGGATCGGCCAGCCCGGCCGCGTCGAGGCCGCTGCGGTAGCCGCGGTAGACGGCGGCCACCTCCTCCGCGTAGGGGCGGCGAGGACCGTCGCCGCTCCAGTCGCGCAGCGCACGAGTGAGCCGGGCAGGATCGACCATGGAGCGCTGCAGCTCGGCCACGAAGCGGGCCGCCGCGCGCACGAAGCCGGGCTGCCCCGCGGACTCGGCCATGACCGTCAGCTCGGTGCGACGCACGGCCTCCTCGACGATCAGCTCGCGCTGGAGCTCCGAGGCCACGCGCGCGCCGTAGCCCGCCCGGCGCCCGATCTCCTCGAACAGCCAGCGAAAGCGCAGCACCCGCGCGCCGAACACCGCGCCGCGCTCGGCCAACTCGCGCTGGGCGTGCTCGACGTCGCCGAACGCGGGAACCACCAGTATCGGCTCGTCGTCGAGACGAGCCCTCAGTCCACCCAGCACCGCTCCTGCCTTTGCGGCGTTGGCCGGACCGGTGACGAGCGTCAGCGGCATTCGATCACCCGAAGGGAGTCCGAATCAGCCCTCGCTCTCTGACGCGAGGACACCCTGGGCGGCGGCCGCCTCGAGTGCCTGCACGAAGCGCACGGCCGGCAGGAGCACCGGCGCCTCCTGAAGCTCCCAGCCACGATTCGGGCGCATCACCCAGCGCGCGATGCGCAGGCGATCGCCGTCCAGGCGCTCCACGCGCAACTCGTCGCGCAGATCCCCCGAGCGACCCGGGCTGACACCGTAGCCGCCCGCGGTCGTGGCCGGCGCGCCCTCCAGGACGGGCAGATCGATGAGCTCGCGCTCGGCCGCCTCGGCCAGCAGGCCCGCCAGGTCGTCCACCGCGACCAGCGGCGCCCCGCGCACGAGCGTCCCGGCGTGCCAGGAGGCCAGGCGCAGCCCGCCCGGCACCTTCTCGAGCCGCACCTCGCGGCCGTCGTCGTAGGGACCGGCCGCGGCGAACACGCCGCGAGAGATCTGCGGTGCCGCCGGGCTGCTGCGAGCGCCGCCACCGGCCTTGCGCCGCGCGCCGCTGCCGGCAGAGCGGGAGCGGCTCGGCTTGAGATTGGGATCGAGGACCGTCCCCTTGGCGCAGATCGGGCATTCGGCCGTGTGGCGATTGTGGCGGCAGAAGACGGGCACGCCGGCAAATCTAGCTTGGCCGCCGGGCCCATCGAAGAAGGCCTCCTGCCACCATCGTGGCCATGCACACGGTCGTGATCTCCGACCTCCACCTGGGCTCGCTCGCCGGGGCCGACCTGGCCGCCGGTGCGGGAGCGCGTGCGCGCCTGATCGAGGCGCTCGACGGGGCGGACCGCCTGGTCCTGCTGGGTGACGTGCTCGAGCTGCGTGAACGGCGCCTGGCGGACTCGCTCGCCTACGCGCGGCCCTTCTTCGAGGCCCTGGGCGAAGCCCTGGCCGGGCGCCGGCTCGTGCTCGTGCCCGGCAACCACGACCATGCGTTCACCGAGCCCTGGCTGTCGCGGATGCGGGTGGACGGCGGCACGCTGGCCACGGAGAACGAGTGGCCGGTGGAGGCCGGGGACGGGCTGGCCGGCCGCATTGCCGCCCTCATGCCCGGCGTCGAGGTCCGGCTAGCGTACCCCGGCCTGTTCCTCAGACCCGGCGTGTTCGCCACCCACGGCCACTACCTAGACCTGCACCTCACCGTGCCCCGCCTCGAGTCGATCGCCGCGGCGGCCATGGGACGCATGACCCGGCGTGGCCACAGCGTGGCCTCGGCGGCCGACTACGAGGCCGTGCTCGCCCCGATGTACGCGTTCTACGACCGGCTGGCCGACGCGGCGCCGCCGTCGGCGCTGAGGCGCGGCGGCACGCTCTCGCGAGGGGTCTGGGAGAGCGTGAACGGGCACGGGCGCGCGGGACGGGTGCTGCTCGGGCGGGTGGCCATCCCGGCGGCGGTGGCCGCGCTCAACCGCGCAGGCCTCGGGCCGCTGAGCGCCGAGCTGACCGGCGAGGAGCTGCGCCGCGCGGGCCTGGAGGCGATGGGTCTGGTGGCGGACAGGCTGGCCCCGGAGGCCGAGCACGTGATCTTCGGCCACACGCACCGGCCCGGCCCCCTCCCCGGCGACCATCCGGCCGAGTGGCGCACGCCCGCTGGTGCACGCCTCTGGAACACGGGAGCCTGGCTCCACGAGGCCTCGTTCATGTCCCGGCCCGACCGGCGCAACCCGTACTGGCCGGGGACCGTCCTGCGGCTCGACGACAGCGGCGCTCCCCGGCTCGAGAACGTGATCGACGAGCTGCCGGTAGAACTCACGCATGCCCGCCTCTGAGGCAACGACCGTAGACGCCGGCGGGCGCGAGCTGCGCGTGTCCAGCCACGATCGCGTGATCTTCCCGGAGACCGAGCGCTCGGCCGCGGTCACGAAGCTCGACGTGGTCGAGTACTACCTCGCCGTCGAGGAGGGCATCATGCGGGCACTCGGACGGCGGCCCACGACGCTCGAGCGCTGGCCCAAGGGCGTGCACCCGGGCATCGTGGTCTCGACGCGCGAGAAGGGCGGGGGCGACGCCTTCTTTCAGAAGCGTGTCCCGAAAGGGGCTCCGGACTACCTCGAGACGGCCCGGATCGAGTTCCCCTCGGGGCGCCACGCGGACGAGATCTGCCCCACGGAGATCGCCGTGGTCGGCTGGGCGGCCCAGATGGGCACAATCACCTTCCATCCCTGGCCGGTACGGCGCGAGGACGTCGACCACCCGGACGAGCTGCGCCTCGATCTCGACCCTCAGCCCGGCACCGACTTCGCCGACGCGGTCCGTGCGGCGGGCGAGGCTCGCGGGCTCCTGGACGAGCTCGGCTACGCCGGCTTCCCGAAGACGTCGGGAGGCCGAGGGGTCCACATCTACGTGCGCATCGAGCCGCGCTGGACGTTCACGGACGTCCGTCATGCCGCGATCGCCTTCGGGCGAGAGCTCGAGCGGCGCCTGCCCGGTGAGGTCACGACCAACTGGTGGAAGGAGGAGCGTGGCGAGCGCATCTTCGTCGACTACAACCAGAACGCGCGCGACCGCACGATCGCCTCGGCCTACAGCGTGCGGCCTCGGCCTGGAGCGCCGGTCTCGGCCCCGGTCACCTGGGACGAGCTGACCGAGGTCCAGCCCGAGGACTTCACCGTGGCCACCATGCCGGCGCGCTTCGCCGAGGTGGGGGACCGGCACGCCTCGATCGACGACGTCTCGCATTCGCTCGAGCCGCTGCTCGAGCTCTACGAGCGCGACGAGACCGAGGGTCGCGGGGACATGCCCTACCCGCCCGACTATCCGAAGATGCCGGGAGAGCCCAAACGAGTGCAGCCGTCGCGCGACCGCGACCGCAAGCGCGACTGAGGTCCGCTGGTGTCCTGAGTCGGGAGTTCGGCTTCAGCTTCCCGAGTGGCTGGGCGTGCCCTGGCGACGCACACGGGATGAGTCGATGCGCAGCATCGGCGATTCCCGTGGGTGGCGCCAGGCACGCCCAGACGCCGGGAAGGTGCGCACGAAATGACGACTCAGGGCACTAGGGCGCCTGCGGCAGCTTCTTCGCGCCCCGCTTGGTCACCGGAGCCGAGGGCGGCGGGACCACGGGGCCGATGTCCCCGTCCGGCGCCTCGTCCAGGTCGACCATCACCGGGGCGTGATCGCTGGGACCCTTGCCCTTGCGGGCCTGCCGGTCGATCCAGGCCGCCTCCACTCGAGCGGCCACCGTCTCGCTCGCCAGGATCAGGTCGATCCGCATGCCCAGGTCCTGGTGGAACATTCCCGCGCGGTAGTCCCAGTAGGAGAACACCCGCTCGCCCGGCCAGCGGTCCCGGACGACGTCGTGGAGGCCGACCCCCTGTAGCTGCGCGAGCGCGTCGCGCTCGGGCTGCGTGACGTGGGTCTGGCCGGCGTAGGCCTCGGGATCGAAGACGTCGTCGTCGGTGGGCGCGATGTTCATGTCACCGCAGACGACGACATCGTCCGGGCCGGCGGCCACCTGCTCGCGCAGCGAAGCCAGCCAGGCGAGCTTGTAGCGGTAGTGCTCCGAGTCGGGCTCCCGCCCGTTGGGCACGTATACCGAGACCACCCGGAGGCCGTCGCACGTGGCCGACACAGCCCGCGCCTCCGGCTCCGGGAACCCCGGACCTCCCGGCAGCCCGGCCACCACGTCCTCCAGCCCCACGCGTGAAAGGATCGCCACGCCGTTCCACGCCGCCTCGCCGTGCACGGCCACCTCATAGCCGCGGGCCTCGAGCTCGTCGCTGAGCAAGTCGCGGAACGCGTCGTCGGTGAGCTTCGTCTCCTGCAGGCAGACCACGTCCGGGCGCCGCTCGTCCAGCCAGGGCAGCAGGCGCGGCAGCCGCTGCTTGACCGAGTTGACGTTCCAGGTGGCGATGCGCATTGGCCTACTTCGCGTCCCCGCCGAGCATCGCGGCCAGCTCGTCGAGGACCTTCTGCTCCTCTTCGGAGACCTCCTTGCCGCCGATGCCGAGGAAGCCACCCTCCTTGTGGGCGTGGGCCACCGTGTCGGCCAGGCCGAGCAGGAACTGCCGGTAGGCCGCGGCTTCCTCCGGGGTGGCCTTGTCCGCCACCAGGTCCGTGGCCTCGCGCAGCCGCTGCGGGGCCTCCTCCTTGAGCCCCTCCAGCGATCCGAACTGCTTCGGGTCGACCTGGGGAGGCGTGGCCACGAGCTGGTCGATCAGCTCCACGCCTGCGCCCTCCTTGCGGGCTGCGCTGTACGCGCGCCCCAGAGACATGCTCTCGCGAATGGTCCCGCCGCGGTCGGCCGCGATCACGAGCATCGCCGCCAGGGCGGGCGCCTCCGTGATCGTGGACCACTCCTCCGCGTTGAATGCCGCTTTGCTCGTCATCGGTCGACCTCCGGTCGTGGGCTGGCTGCCTGCGAGTCTCGGAGGATATGGACGACAAGGTCAATCTCGCCGGCAAGCTCGCGCTGCTCGACAAGCCGTTCAGCCCGGGCATCGTCGGTTATCTCAACGACTACAAGCTCGCGGTGGTCAAGGTCCACGGCGAGTTCACCTGGCACAAGCACGACGAGACCGACGACTTCTTCCTCGTGCTGTCAGGACGGCTCACGATCCGTCTGCGCGACCGCGACGTCGAGCTGAGCGAGGGAGAGCTGTTCGTGGTGCCCCGGGAAGTCGAGCACTGCCCGGTGGCCGAAGAGGAGGCCCACGTACTGCTGATCGAGCCGAGGGGAACCCCGAACACGGGCGACGCCGGCGGGGAGCTGACGGCTCAGGAGCGGGAGATCTAGCCATCTGACGCGATTGGCCCTGTCGGGCGGCTAGAGTCATCCGTTTGATGTTCGACGGTCCCGCGAACGAGACTCCGAGCCATTCCGGCCGCGTCTGGATGCTCGCCGAGAAGCCCCGCGAGCCGGAGCTGGTGTTCTCGTTCCCCTTCGACGAGGAGCTGAACGAGGCGGTCAAGGGCCTGCCCAAGCGCTGGTTCGACTGGCGCCGCAAGCACTGGCGTGTGCCGGCCGACCCACGGGTGTCGAAGGCGATCGAGCGGCTGCTGGAGCGCTTTCCCGATCTGGTTCCCGCCCCCGAGGTCCTCGCCTGGCTGAGTGACTCCGACCGCTTTCGCGCGGTCGCCTCGGTGCTGGTGCACGAGGGCGCGGGCGCCTTCGTGCTGCGCGTTCTGTCGGGCGAGCCGCCGGAGGAGCTCGAGGATGCTGTGGAGGTGGCTCAGGACCGGCTGGTGATTCCCTTCAGCGAGGACAGCGGCGAGCTGGTGCTGCACCTCGAGGGGCTTCAACTTGACGACCTGGCACGGACCTCCGCGCGGGAGCTGCGGGCCGGGGGCCGGCCGGCGCCGGCGGAGCTCACCCTCGGCATCGGCGACGACGGAGAGCCCGAGGTCACTCTGTTCTCCGGCTGGGACCCCTCACCCGCGCGCGCCTTCAAGGCGATTCCCGAAGCCCACCCGGTGGCGCGCGCCGGCCGCTTCTACACCCGCAGCGGATCGTGGGGCGTGGGTGTGCCGGCCGACCCCGCGCTGGCCCTCGAGCTCACCGGCTTCGTGGACGACCACCCCAGGGTTCGCATCGACGAGGCGGTGCGTGAGCTGCTCGACGAGCTGCGGGAGGAACACGAGCGCGCGTCGGCCACGGTGGCGCTGTCCTACGCCGAGGACGCCGAGCTCAACGGGCTGACGCTCGGCGGTGAGCTGCACCCCTTCCAGCGGGCGGGCGTCCGCTACGCGCTCGAGCGCCGGCGCACCTTCATCGCCGACGAGCAGGGTCTCGGCAAGACGGTGCAGGCGCTGGCGGCGCTCGAGCACGACGAGGCCTTCCCGGCCGTGGTGATCTGCCCCGCGAGCATGAAGCTCACGTGGGAGCGCGAGAGCAACCACTGGCTCCCTGAGCGCACCGTGTCGGTGCTCGAGGGACGCGCGGGCTCCGGCTGGAGCGAGGAGGCCGAGAGCGCCGACATCCTCGTCCTCAACTACGACATCCTCGAGGCCCACGCCGACCGGATCGCGAGACGCGGGCTGCAAGCGCTCGTGCTCGACGAGTCCCACTACGTGAAAAACCCCGGCGCCCAGCGCACCAAGGCGGCAATGGCGCTCGCCGCTCACCTCGACGACGACGCGCTGCGCCTGGCCCTCACCGGCACGCCGATCCTCAACCGGCCTGAGGAGCTCGTCTCACAGCTGCGCGTGCTGGGTCGCCTGCGTGAATTCGGCAGCGGCGCCCGCCTGATGCGCCGCTTCCGCGACGCAGGCAGCGACGACCGCCTGCACTGGAACCTTCGCGCCCGCTGCTACGTACGGCGCACGAAGCGTCAGGTGCTCCCCCAGCTGCCGGCCAAGCGCCACGACGGCGTGCCCGTAGCTCTCTCCAACGAGCAGGAGTACCGGCTGGCCGAGCAGGACGTGGTCGCCTGGCTGCAGACGCTTCCGCTCGACCTGCGCACGCTCGACGCCAAGATCGCCTCGGCGCTGCGCGCCGAGCAGCTCGTGCGGCTCAACCACCTGCGCCAGCTCGCCGCTGCGGGCAAGCTGCCCACCGCACTGGCCTGGATCGCGGACTTCCTCGAGTCCGGTGAGCCGCTCGTGGTCTTCGCCGACCACGTCGCCATCCAGCGCGCCCTGCTCGAGCGCTTCCCCGACGCGCCCCACATCCTGGGCAGCGACAACTCGACCAACCGGCAGCGGGCGGTGGACGCCTTCCAGGACGAGGACGGGCCCCAGCTGATCGTCTGCTCGCTGAAGGCCGCGTCGCAGGGCATCACCCTCACGCGCGCGTCGAACGTGGCCTTCCTGGAGCTCGACTGGACCCCGGCCCGGCACGACCAGGCCGAGGACCGCCTGCACCGGATCGGTCAGGACAGCGCCGTCACCGCCTGGTACCTGCTGGCGCCCGACACGATCGACGAGACCATGGCCGAGCTCCTCCAGCGCAAGCGCAGCGTCATCAACGCCGTGACCGACGGCCAGGTGCGCGACGATGAGCGGGTCGTCGACGCCGTGGTGCGCGAGCTGCGCGGCCGCCGGCCGGGCGGGCTGAGAGTCGTGGCTTAGGCAGGCGGCCTGCGAGCAGAGTGCTCCGCGCGGGCCTGGTCCGCGGCACGCGGCCTGGCTCGATGGCAAAGAGGGATCGGTCCGAAGGGTCGCCGAGGGTTCGTGCCCGACGGGTCGAGCCTCCGCGATGGCCACAAAGTGACCACGATTGCGCCGGATTGAGGTAGCTGCCGCGGGCCCGCGAGGGGGTGGGCTGTTTCAGTACTCGTATGCGGCATCAAGACGGCCCACCCCCTCCGCGCGTCGCCGAGTTCAACCGCCCTCCCGGGCATCCCCTCCCAGCCCAACGGATCACGCCTGGAAGGCGCACCGCCAGGCCGGAGCGCAGTCCCGCCCTCGGCTCAGGCCTAGGCCGGGACCGGCTCCCGGACGGCCGAGCTGAGCGTGTACGCCCCCTCGTCGAACTCACGCAGGTGGCGCCGGAAGGGCCACGTGTAGCTCGGCCACAGGGTCGAGTTGTGACCGTTGCGGTCGATGTAGTAGCTCTGGCACCCGCCCGAGACCCACACCGTGCCCTCGGTCATGCGCTCCAGGCGGGCGCCCCAGGCGGCCTGGGCCTCGGGGCGGACCTCGACGGTCCTGGCCCCGCGGCGCCGCAGCGTGCGCAGGGCGTCCAGCACGTACTCGATCTGCGACTCGATCATGAACACGATCGAGTTGTGGCCGAGGCCGGTGTTGGGCCCGACCATGAAGAACAGGTTCGGGTAGCCAGCGACCGCGGTGCCCTTGTAGGCGGCGGGAGAGCCGTCCCAGACGTCGGCCAGCGCGCGGCCGTCGCGGCCGCGGATCATCGTGGCGATCGGGATGTCGGTCACGTGGAAGCCGGTGCCGAAGATGATCGTGTCCACCTCGCGCTCCGTGCCGTCGGCGAGCACGATCGAGCCGGCCCGCACCTCACGTATGCCCTCGGTGACCACCTCGACGTTCGGCTGGACGAGCGCCGGATACCACTCGTCGGTGGGCAGGATGCGCTTGCAGCCGAGCGCGTAGCGCGGGGTGAGCTTCTCCCGCAGCTCGGGGTCGCCGACCTGGCCGCGCAGGTGCGAGAGCGCCACCCGCTCGACGAGGTGGCCGGTCCGCGGACGGCGAAACTGGAGCACGAAGCTCTCCCGGGCCCAGTAGATCGCCGCGCGCATGGCTTTCTGGGCTCCCGGCAAGGCCCGGTAGAGCGCGCGCTCGAAGCCGCGCATCGGGCGGTTGTTGTGCGGCACGACCCACGGCGGGGTGCGCTGGAACACGTGCAGCTGCCGGACCTCGGGCTGGATCCTGGGCACGAACTGGATCGCCGAGGCCCCCGTGCCGATCACGGCCACCCGCTCGCCGGCGAGCTCGTGCTCGTGATCCCAGCGGGCGGAGTGGAACGCGGTTCCCTCGAAGCTCGCGAGGCCGGGCAGCGCGGGCACGTGCGGGTCCGACAGTGGTCCCTGGCCTGCGATCAGCACGTCCGCGGTCAGCTCGCCCTGCGAGGTCTCGAGGCGCCAGCGCCCCTGGCTCTCGTCCCAGTCAGCCCCCAGCAGCTCGTGATCGAAGCGCACGTGCGGTGTCACGCCGTAGCGCTCGGCACAGTCGCGCAGGTAGCGGAGGATCTCCGGCTGCGGAGAGAAGGTGGCCGACCAGCCGGGGTTGGGGGCAAACGAGAACGAGTAGAGGTGCGACGGCACGTCGCAGCGGCAGCCCGGATACGTGTTGTCTCGCCAGGTGCCCCCGATGTCACCGGCGCGCTCCAGCAGCACGAAGTCCTCGTGACCCTCCTGCTTGAGCCGGATCGCCATTCCCAGCCCGGAGAAGCCGGTTCCCACGATGACCACGTGGTGATGTGCGCCGCTCACGTGAAGCGCCTCAATCCGGGCAGCAGCAGCTCCACCGTCCAGTCGGCCAGCCGTTCGATCGGCTCGTCGGGGTGCTCCCACATCCAGTGGGCCACACCCTCGTAGGCGGAGTTGACGGCGTTGGCCACCACTTCCAGCTCGCGCTCGTCCACCGTGCCGGGCGCCATCTCCTGCAGCAGCTCGAGCACCAGCGCCGCCTGACGTCGGCGCACCTCGACCGCCGTGTCGGAGAAGCGCCCCTCCATCATCAGCTCCCAGGCCACCCGGTGGTCGGCAGCGAAGCGCAGAAAGGCGAGCCCTCCGGCGCGCAGCCGCGCCTCAGGCTCCTGCTCGGCCCGTACCGCCGCAGCCACCAGTTCGGCCAGGTGGTCGGCTGAGCGCTGAAGGCAGGCGCGAAACAGGCCGTCCTTGTTGCCGAACAGCTCGTAGACGATCGGCTTGGTCACGCCTGCGCGGCGGGCCAGCTCCTCCATCGACGCGCCCTGGTAGCCGCGCTCGGCGAACAACTCCTCGGCCAGCTCCACCAGCTGGCGCTCACGCACGCGCCGGGGCACCCGGCCGTGCTGGAAGTCCTCTATGCGAGAGCCGGTCACCGTCACCTACCGACGGTAGGTTACTGCGGGTAGCCGGTCGCCGTCAAGCTCGGGCCGGCTCGGCCTCCGGCTTGGCCGGCTCGGCCTCCGGCTTCGAGGGAGCGGCGGCCTCCGCCTCGGCGCGCTCCTCCTCGGAGTCGCCCTTGGGCGGCTCCTTGGCCCACTCCTCGTCGAACTCAACGCGCCACTTGCCCTCCTCGACCTGCTCGAGGCGCAGCTTGGCGCGGAAGGTGCGCCCGGCGCGGCTGCGGAAGCCCGTGACCGGCTTCTCCGTCCGCCCCACTCCCGGGTCCTCCCCGCGCTCACGCGAGGCCTTGAGGGAAGCGATCAGCTCCTTGGCCACCGCCACCGGCAGCGACTTGCCCGCCTTCTTCTTCCAGATCACGAAGCCGCAGCCCGGATCCTCGCGCGACCAGCACGAGTAGCCCTTGCGGTTCTCGCCGATCTCGCGGCCGCAGACCGGGCAGGGCCCGAGCTTGGCCCGCTCGATGCGAACGCCCTTGAGCTTGTCGAGCTCCTCCACCGTCTCGGTGGTGAACTTGGTGATGTCGACCATGAACGCGTCGTGGCTGTCCTCGCCGCGCTCGATGAGGCCCAGGCGCTTCTCCCAGTTGCCCGTGAGCTCGGACGAGGTGAGCGGGTGGCCGTTGAGGAGCCGGATCACCTGGATCCCCTTCTCGGTGGCCACGAGCGCGCGGCCCTCGCGCTCGATGTACTCACGTCCGATCAGCAGCTCGATGATTCCGGCGCGGGTGGCGGGCGTGCCGATGCCGGAGTCCTTCATGGCCTCACGCAGCTCGGCGTCCTCGATCTCCTTGCCGGCGGTCTCCATGGCTCCCAGCAGCGACGCGTCGCTGTAGCGCCGCGGCGGCTGGGTCTCCTTGCGCAGGAACTCGACCGAGCGCGTCTCCACGGTCTCGCCCTGGTCGAGCTTGGGCAGCAGCTGGTCGCCTCCGGAGTCGTCCTCGCCGGGCTCGCCCTCGGCCTGGTCGCCGTACACGGCGCGCCAACCCGGCTCCACGAGGCGCCGGCCGCTCGTCCTGAAGACCTGCTCGGCCACCGTGGTCTCCACCCGCGTGCGCTCGAACACGGCGTCGGGATGGAAGACGGCAAGGAAGCGCTTGGTCACCAGGTCGTAGACCTTGAGCTCGTCCTGGCCCATCTTCGACAGATCGTGCTCGGAGTTGGTGGGGATGATCGCGTGGTGGTCCTCGACCTTGGCGTCGTTGACCACGCGGTGCAGCGGCAGCTTGTCCAGGGAGGTCACGTACTCTGCCCCGCGCCGGTAGCCCGGGTTGTGGCCCACGAGCTCGGCCGTGGGCTTGATCTCGGCCACCATGTCGCCGGTCAGGTAGCGAGAGTTGGTGCGCGGGTAGGTGAGCGCCTTGTGCTCCTCGTACAGTCGCTGGGCGGCCGAGAGCGTCCGGCGCGCCGAGAACCCGAGCAGCGTGTTGGCGTGGCGCTGCAGCGAGGTGAGGTCGTACAGGAGCTGCGCCTTCTCGCGCTCCTCCTTCTTCTCGAGCTTCGTGATCTCGCCGGGCTGACCCTTGACCGCCTCGACGATCGCCTTGGCCTCGTCCTCGGAGGGCAGGCGCCGGCCGCCGAGGTAGCGCCCGGTGTACAGGCGCTCGCCGGTGGCCGCGAAGCGCGCCTCCACGAGCCAGTAGGGCTCGGGCTTGAAGGCACGGATCTCCTCCTCGCGGCGCGCGACGAGGGCCAGCGTGGGTGTCTGGACCCGGCCGAGTGACACGGCACCGTCGAACGCGGCCCGCAGGCGGATGCTGGCCGCGCGGGTGGCGTTCATGCCGACGATCCAGTCCGCCTCGGAACGCGAGCGCGCCGCCTCCTCGAGCGGCTTCATCTCCTCGCCCGGGCGCAGCTGGCCGAAGGCCTCGGAGATGGCGCTCTTGGTCATCGAGGACAGCCACAGCCGCCTGACCGGCTTGTGCACCGGAGCGATCTCGTACAGGTAGGCGAAGATGAGCTCGCCCTCGCGGCCGGCGTCGCAGGCGTTGACGATGTCCTTGATCTCGTCGTCGGCCATCAGCCTGTGGATCGCCTTGAGCTGCTTGGCCGCCCGGTCGTCGTTGGGCACGAGCTTGAACTTCTCGGGCACGATCGGCAGGTCGGCGTAGCGCCACTTCTTCAGCTTCGGGTCATAGGCCTCGGGCTCGGCCAGGCCCACGAGGTGCCCGACGGCCCACGTGACCACGTAGTCGTCGCCCACCAGATGGGTCTTGTCCTTCGCGTTCTTGAAGGATCCCGGCAGGGCCGAGCCCAGGTCGCGAGCGACCGACGGCTTCTCTGCGATTACTAGGGTCTTGCTCATCGAACTCCCCAATCACCATACGCACATCGGCCGCCATAACGCCACGGGCTGGTGGCTCGAGGAGGCCGGCGGCGTGGAGGCTCGCCCCCCGCTGCGCGACTCGATCGACGCCGACGTGCTGGTGATCGGAGGCGGCTACACCGGGATGTGGACCGCATGGCAGGTCCTCGAGGCCGAGCCCGGCGCACGGGTGGTGCTGTTGGAGGGCGACGTGTGTGGGCACGGTCCCAGCGGGCGCAACGGAGGCTTCTGCGAATCGCTCTGGTTCAGCGCCGCCAACCTGCGCGACCGCTTCGGCGATGCCCCCGCCCGAGACGTCCTCGAGGCCGCCAGCCACACCGTGTCCGACATCGGCGCATGGTGTGAGGAGAACGAGGTCGACGCCTGGTTCGACCAGTCGGGCTACCTCTGCGTCTCGACCGCGGAGGCCTTCCAGGAAGTCGGCCTGAAGGCGGTGCAGGCCGCCGCGGCGCTGGGCCATCCCGGCGCGGTGCAGGACCTGTCCGCCGAGCAGGTGACCGAACGCGTGACCTCACCGGTCTTCGGACGCGGGGTATTCGTGCCGGACTTCGCCACCGTGCAGCCCGCGCGGCTGGCACTCGGGTTGAGGAGGCGGCTGATCGAGCGCGGGGTCGAGGTGTTCGAGCACTCGCGGGTCCGCGCGCTGCGCCACGAGCCGGGCGCGATCGGGGCGAACGGATCCTCCCCGCCGCGCGCTGTGGTGGCGGAAGCCGGCACCGGCGGCTCGGTGCGCGCCGGAGCTGCGGTCATCGCCATGGGGAGCGCCACGCGCTCGGTGGCGCCGCTGCGCTCGCGCCTGACCGTGACCTCGTCGCACATCGTGCTCACCGAGCCGGTGCCGGACGTGCTCGAGGACGTGGGCTGGACGGGTGGCGAGTGCATAACCGACGGCCGCACGCTGCTCCACTACTTCCGCACCACCCGCGACGGCCGCATCCTGATCGGCTGGGGCGGCGGCAGGCTGGCCTGCGGCGGCAGGCTCAACGGGCGGGTGGAGGTCGATCCCGAGGTGTCGGCCGAGGTCATCGGGGCGCTCGAGCGCATGTTCCCGGGCGTGCGCGGCCGGCGCATCACCCACGCCTGGGGCGGGCCGATCGACGTCTCACCGAGCCATCTGCCCCAGGTGGGCTCCCTGCCGGGAGCGCCGGTGCACTTCGCCTTCGGGTTCACGGGAAACGGCGTCGGCCCGACCCGGCTGGCCGCCCGCGCGCTGTCCGCCCTGGCACTCGACCGGCGCGACGAGTACTCGCGTCTCGCCATCGTCGAGTCCGGCGCCGGAGCCTGGGTCCCACCCGAGCCGCTGGCCTTCCTCGGGGGCTCGGTGGTTCGCTCGGCGTTGCTGAGGGTCGAGAAGGCGGCGGAGAACGGCCGCGGCGCCGACCCGCTCTCTCGCGTGGTGTGCGCCGCTCCGCGGATGATGGGGATGCATCTCGGGCGCTGAGGCCGGACGCGCTCGCTGCGCTCCGCTCAGGCCTGGGCGGCGGCTTGGCGCGTAGTCCGTTTGGCCGGGTAAGGGGTCGAGCCCGGATACCCGGGTCAGCAGTCCCGTTCTGTACTGCCGCAGCGGTACAAAGCAGGACAGCGGCCCCGCGCGACAAGATCGGGATCGCAGTATGCCTCCATAGCGGCACAAACGCGACAGACTCACCCCTTCCCCAGCAATCGTGGGCGCCCCGAAGCGCCGCGCAGCGCCCGAGCGGAGCGCACCCCGCAATCAGTCCAGCTCGATCGTGATCACCTTGTAGCCGAGATCGAGCTCTTCGCGCTCGAGGAGGTCGGCGTGGCGGCGCGCCCAGGCGCCGGAGGCCAGGTCGGCGCGGAGCCGCTCGACCGCCGCGTCGATGTCGGCGGGCGGCAGCCGGGAGAAGAATGAGATCCCGGCACGGACCCGCTCGTCGAGGTAGGCAGCGGGGCGGCGCCACCAGGCGCCGTAGAAGCCGTCGCGGCAGTCATGGGGAATCGGCACGCGGTCCTCGTGCAGCCGTCCCGGCAACAGCTCCGCGAGCTCCCGGCGCCACTCGCCGGCGCTGCGGTAGCGGCCGGCTATCAGCGCCTCGAAACCGGGCAGGTACTCGCGCGTCATCCAGAGTCGGCCGGCCTCCGCGGGGTCGGCGTTGAAAAGGACCACGCGCCTGCGCGCCACCCGCCGCAGCTCCCGCAGTCCTGCCGGCCGGTCCTCCCAGTGGTGATCGCTCAGGACGGCCATCGCCGCGTCGCAGGCGTCGTCGGCCAGCGGCAGCTCCTCGGCCCTTCCGCGGAGCGCGCGCACGCGTTCCGGCGGGCGCTGGGCGATCATCACCTCCGAGGGCTCGACGGGGATCACCTCTCGGTCAGCGGGCTCGTAGGAGCCCGCGCCCGCTCCCACGTTGACCACCGATCGGGCGTCCCCGAGCGCGCGCACGACCGCTGCGGCTATGCGTGGGTCCTCGCGCCTGGTGGCGGCGTAGCCCAGGCCGATCGTGTCGTAGATCACATCCACTTCATCCTGGATGATGGAGGCTCAATGCGGATGCGCCGTAATTCCTCGCCGAGTGGCCGGTTGGAACAGCGATGGCCATCACCGCACAGAGGTTCGTCCTGCCGTTTTCCAGTCGCACATATCGGAGTACCTTGGACACCGTGGCCGTAAGCCAGGATCTCGCCGTGGACGAGGCCGGGCTCGCCCAGCGCGCCGTAGCGGGGGACGGTGACGCCTTCGCCGAGCTGTACACCCGCTACGAGCAGCGGGCCTACAACCTCTGCCTGCGCATCGTCGGCTCCGAGGACGACGCCGCGGACGCCACCCAGGAAGCCTTCGTCAGCGTCCTCAAGCGCCTCCCGAAGCTCGAGGGCCGCGACCTGGCCTTCGGCTCCTACCTGTTCACGGCCGCGCGCCACGCCTGCTACGACCTGATCGAGCGGCGCAAGCGGGCCCGGCCGAGCGACGACATCGCCGAGGGCGCCGTGCCCATGGGCGGCGGCGTGGGCGGCGGAGGCATCGGCTTCGACCCGGGGGATCCCGAGGACGACCCGGAGCGCAACGTCCTGCTCGAGGCCCGCCAGGACGAGATCCGCGAGGCCAACGACAAGCTGCCGGCGCGCCAGCGCGAAGCGCTTGTGCTGTGTGAGCTCGAGAACCTCTCCTACGACGAGATCGCGGACATCATGGAGATGAACCGCAACTCGGTCGCGCAGCTGATCTCCCGCGCGCGCATCAACCTGCGCGACGCGCTGCGCGGTACCGCACTCGCCTCGATCGCCACGTCGTCTGCCGACTGCGAGCGGGCCATCGCACTGCTGGCCGCCGAGCAGGATCGTCAGCCCGCCGACGACTCGGACTGGCTGCGAGCCCACATCGGCGCATGCGAGACCTGCCGCCTGAGCCGAGAGGCCATGGAAGAGGCCGGCGTCTCCTACCGCGCCTGGCTACCGGTGGCCGCGGCGCCGGTGCTGTTTCGCGAGACGGTGGCGAGAGCGGCCGGCGTGGTCGGCGAGGACTGGAGCGACGTGATCGCCCGCCACGAGGCCCGCACGGGCAACGGCACGCCCGGCGGGCGCATGGCCGCCGCCGGTGGAGCGGCCGGCGGTGCGGGAGGAGGACCGGGCACCGCGCTGGCGTCGGTTCTACGTCACCGACGCCTGGACCTCGTCCTGATCGGTGGGCTGGCCGTGGTGATCCTGCTGGTGCTGCTGTCGGCCTCCGTTCAGGAGGGCTCTCGGGTCGAGCAGGCCCAGCCGGCAGCCGAAGAGACCCAGCCGGCGGCCGACGATCCCGCTCCCAAGGAACCCGACGCCGAGAAGAAGAAGAAGCCCGGCGACAGCAAGAAGAAGAACGGCCAGCCGCAGGGCGCTCAGACCCCGGCCGGTCCCTCTGGCCAGGAGGCAAGCGGTGGCGACGAGCCCGCCGCCTCCGCAGGCGAGCCGGACGGACCGGCGGCCCGGAATCCCGGTCGCGAGCCTCAGAGCGGGCGGGACGGCAACACCCGCCGGCAGGGCTCGGGAGGCGGGGGCGAGAACCTCACAGGCAACGACCCTCCCGCGGTGGCGGATCCGCCCGCCGATCCGCCGGTGGTGACCGACCCTCCGGCCGATCCGCCCGCCGATCCGCCGGTGGTGGTCGATCCGCCGCGTACACCGACCTGCGGCATTCCGGGGACGCCTGCCTGCCGGCCGCCCACGCGACCGCCGCCGCGGATAACTCCGCTACCGCCCCCGCGTCAGCCCTGAACGAAGACGGCCGCCCGGCCGGGCACGCTGGCCCGGCCGGTTCGGCCATCTCCCCCGAGGAGTGCTACTGGGCGCGAGCCTTGACGGTCGCGGTGCCGAGGGTCAGGCCCTCGGCGAACGCCGTGACGCCGAACGCCGTGTTGAGCGCTGCGGCCGCATCGGCGGTCAGCTTGGCGACCACGCCGCCGAGCGTGATGCGACGACCCTTCACGCTCGCCTGCAGGTTCGCCAGGTCGAGCGTCAGGATCGACACCCGCTGGCCGCCCACGAGGGCGGTCAGGTCCGGCTCCGCGTCCACGTTGATCGTGAACTCGGTGAGCTCAACCCTCGTCGATCCGGCGGTTAGGCTGATGCCGCCGCTGTGGCGAATCGAGCCGGCGAACGTCTCCGCGTTC
This sequence comes from uncultured Thermoleophilaceae bacterium, assembly GCA_963826165.1. Taxonomy (GTDB): domain Bacteria; phylum Actinomycetota; class Thermoleophilia; order Solirubrobacterales; family Thermoleophilaceae; genus JACVRW01. The sequence goes on from CAWGWC010000007.1 coordinate 235,407, forward strand.
ACCTTGCCGCCAGTGATCGGGAAGTTGAGCCCGTCGGACTCGGCACTGGCGGGCTCCACCACGCCGGCGGTCACGCCCAGCGACTGGAGGGCCGACGCCGCTCCCGGGTCCAGCTGCAGAGCGGTCGATCCGCCCGCGATGGCCACCTCGGCCGGGTTGGCCTTGACGGACACCTTGCCGATCGGCAGGCCCTTCGTGAACAGCTGCACGTCGAAGGCCGCGTTGAGCGCCTTGGCAGCCTGACCGGAGAGCACCGCGCGGATGCCGGTGACGGTCGTGCCGAGACCGGGCCGCTTGATCTTCGCCTTGGACAGGTTGAGCGACAGGACCGTGAGCCGGTCGCCGCCCACAGCCGCGGTGAGGATCGCCCGCTTGGCGCCCACGTGCACGCGGAAGTTCTTCAGCGGGACCCTCACGCCGCCGGCTCGGAACGCGAGACCACCCGAGTGGTCGATGCGCCCGCGGGCGGTGCTGGGATCGATTGCGCCGCCGGTGATCGGGAAGGCGACTCCGCCACCCCGCACCTTGGCCGGCTTGATCGGCGCCACACTGGCGCCTGCGTCGGCCAGCGCCGCAGCGGTGCCCGGGTTGAGCTTGAGGGTGGTTGCACCCCCGGCCAGCTTGACCTTCGCTGCGCTGGCAACGGGCGCGGCCACGAGGAACGCGGCTACGATCGCCGTCAGCACAAGGATGGAACGTCTCACGTCATACCTCCGTCGGTGGTTTCACTTCCGGGGCTTCTACGGCCGCGGCCCCGCGTTCGGTTGGGCAACCGCCGACACACTGGCCTCCGTATCAACCCGGATGGGTGCGACGACACTTCCCTTTCCCCGGCGGACGCGGTCGGGAGTGCTCGTGGAGGCGCGCACCCGATCGTTTCTGCGGCGTGGCGGCGGGGTGGAGCATGGCGGTCTGGCCAAGCGTCTGCGCAAGCGCGATCGCGAAGCCCTCGAGGGCATTTACGCGGAGTACGCGCCCACGGTCCTCGGCTACCTGATCAACACGATCGGAGACCGAGGCGGGGCCGAGGACGTCCACCAGCAGGTGTTCCTCGAGGTCTGGCAGCGGGCGCCCACCTACGACCCCGAGCGCGCGAGCATCCTCACATGGATCATGACCATCGCCCGCAGCCGTGCGATCGACGAGATGCGCCGTCGCCGGCCGGAGCCCCACGACCCTTCGGACGGTTTCGACGCGGCCGAGGACGCCGACCCGGACGGCTCACCCGACGTCATGGTCGAACGCTGGCGGATTGCGCACCTCCTCTCGCGCCTGCGCCCGGATGAGGCCGAGCTGCTGCGGATGCGCTTCTACGAGGAGCTGAGCCAGTCCGAGATCGCCGATCGCACCGACATTCCGCTCGGCACCGTCAAGATGCGCATGGTCGGCGCGCTGCGGCGCCTGCGTGACCTGATCGAGCAGGAGGAGGTGGGGTCATGAGCGATGGATCGCTCGACGATCTCGCCCGCCGGCTCGAGGAGCTGCCACGCGAGGCGTGGGACCGGCCCGTCCCTCCTCCCCCACCGTGGCCGGCCGAGAAGCAGCCCTCGAGACAGGACCGCAGGTTCGTGCTGCGCCCGGTGGCGGCATTCGCCGGCTCGGCCGCTCTACTGGCCGCCGGTCTGCTGGCCGGCCTGGTGCTGTGGGGCGGGGACGGCGAATCCGGCGGTCCCGCCGGCACGCTCGAGAAGGTGGAGCTCGCACCCTTGGGCTCGCCCAACGCCGGCGCCGCGGGCGTGGCCGAGCTCAGCTCCGCACCGGGGGAGAACGCCACCGTGCGGGTGAGCGGCCTGCGCCCGAACACGGACGACGACTTCTACGAGCTGTGGCTGCTGGGCGAGAAGGGCGAACTGGTGTCGCTGGGGTCCTTCAACGTGTCCGACTCGGGAGAGGCCGAGATCGACGTGCCGGTGCCGGTCGACCCGGAGAGCTTCCGCTACCTGGACGTCTCCCGCGAGCCGGCGGACGGCGACCCATCGCACTCGACCGACTCGGTCCTGCGCGGTCCCACCGCCTAGCGCCGGAGCAGCCGGTCGAGCAGCGAGCGCCGGCGTCCCTCGACCGGCGGCAGGCCCTCGGCGCGCCTCGGCGGATCACCGCGGAGGTCGAACACCACGTCTCCGCCACAGACCGGGCAATCGCCTGCGCCGATCACGACAGGGCTGTCGACCCGCCGGTGGCAGCTGGTGCAGCGAAACGTGGGCATGGGTATCAATCGGCGCCACGAGACCGCGCGTCAAACGGGAGAGTCGTCCGCTGGACGGCCCGAATCGGCCTCAGCCGGCCGGCGTGTACGCGCGGAGCGGGTCGTAGGCCCGGCCGACGTCCTCGCCGCGGCACTCGCCCCGGCGCTCGCTCTTGCGAAACGGCAGCCGCACGATGGTCTGCGCCTCGTTGTTGTCCTCGTTCGATTCGAAGATGCCGTTCTCGGGATCGGCGATGTGAACGTAGGCGAAACAGCCCCTCAGGCCGGTCACGTCGATCCACTGCTCCGGATAGGCGGGCGGGTAGATGTCGGCCCAGCCCACGGAGGTCCCGAGCGTGACGTTGCGGCGGTCGGGGTCGGTGCTGCACGCCGGATAGACCCGCTTGCGGGAGCGGGCCAGCCGGGGACGGGTGAGGGTGAGGTCACGCAGGCAATAGGCCACCTTGGGGCCGGTGCGGACCCGCGTGGTGCGCCGCCCGCGGGAATCCACGCGCCACAGCTCGAAGCGCGCCGCCTCGTGGAACTTCCACCAGTAGCGCTGCTGGTGGGCGAACTTGAACTGCAGCCGGGCGCCGGTGTCCACCACCACGCGCTTGCCGCCGGTGGTGAGGATGCGCTGGCGAGCGTCCATCCAGCGCCGGGACGCGCGTGTGCCACGCAACTCGACCGGGCCGGCACCGACGCTGTCGAGGACGTTGCCGGCGCGCAGGACGGTGCTGCCGGCCTTGGTCAGCCGGTCGGTGTAGAGCCCGTAGGGACGGCGCATCACGAGATCGGGGCAGCGCAGCCGCGCGGCGTCCACCCCGATGCAGGGGTTGTCGTCCACCTGAGCTCTCTGGGGAGCACTCCCCGGAGGCGGCTCGGCCGGCGCGGCCAGGCCGAGGAGGAGCAGAGCTGTGACTGCGGCACGCACCCCGATTAGTTGTAGCGGCTAAGTTCGAAGACATGCGCGTGTTGGCCATCGACGGCGGCGGCATCCGCGGGCTGATCCCAGCCCTCGTCCTGGCCGAGATCGAGCGCCGCTCGCAACGACGGATCTTCGAGCTCTTCGACCTGATCGCCGGGACGTCCACGGGCGGGATCCTCGCCTGCGCCCTGTGCGCTCCGGACGCCCTCCCGGCCACCGAGGTGGTCAAGCTCTACGAGGAGGAGGGACCGGACATCTTCTCCATCTCGGTCGGCCAGCGAATCCGCTCCGGCGGCGGGCTGCTCGACGAGAAGTACGACGACGCCGCGCTCGACCGCGCACTCGAGCGTTTTCTGGCCGACAAGCGGCTCAGCGCGGCCCGGCCGGAGCTGCTGGTGCCCGCCTACGACACGGCCGAGCCCGGCCCCTACTTCTTCAAGACCCGCAAGGCGCGGGAGACGCCGGACACCGATGACTTCCCCCTCTCGGTGGTCGCGCGAGCCACGTCGGCCGCCCCCACCTACTTCGAGCCGCTCGAGGCCGGGCCGCGATCGCTCGTGGACGGCGGCGTGTTCGCGGTCAACCCGGCCATGAGCGCCTACGCCGAGGTGGCTCGCCACGACCCGCAGGCCGAGGCCGACATCGTGCTCCTCTCGCTGGGCACAGGACAGCGCACGCGCAAGAGATCTTTCAGCGAGATCAAGGACTGGGGGCTCGTGGAGTGGGCGCGCCCGATCCTCGATGTGGTCTTCGACGGCATCTCCGACGCGGTGGACTACCAGTTGCGGCACGCCCTGCCCGAGGAGCGCTACTGGCGCTTCCAGACCGAGCTGGTGAACGCCAGCGACGACCTGGACAACGCCAGCGCGGACAACCTGGCCGCGCTGCGCCGGCTGGCCGAGGAGCTGATCCGCGACCGCAGCACGGAGCTCGACACCGTCATCGGACTGCTGGGTCCGGCGGACGCCTAGCGGCTGCTACCGGGTACAGGGCCCTGTGTCCACGGGCGGTCCGGCCCGGTCGAGCGCCTCACGCACGATCGAGTCGGGCACGCCGAAGCCCGAGCCGCCCCGGTCGGACACCGACGCGGCGAAGATCGTGGTGAGCACGCGCCCGGCCGCGTCAACCACCGGTCCGCCCGAGTTCCCCGAGCGCACCCGACCGCGGACCGAGGTGATGCGGCGCTCCACCGGCCCCCGCCCGTACGCATCCCGCGTGACCACGGTCGTGGTCTGCCCGAGGCGCGCCGGCCTGACGTCGTAGGGACCGTTCTGGGGGAAGCCCAGGATCGCGCCGGCCGTCCCCCGCTCCGCTCCCTCGTTGCGAGCGAGCACGCGCGCATCGCCCAGGCCGTCCACCTGGAGAATGGCCAGGTCGTTGCGCGGGTCGAACCAGATGGCCTGGGCGTCCACCGACTCGCCCTCCCCGCCGACCTGAACCGTGGTGTCGTCCTGCCCGGCCACCACGTGCGCGTTGGTCACCACGGTGCCCGGCGCCGCCACCCAGCCGCTTCCCTGCACGCCGAGGCCACACGCCGTGCCGAGCACCTTGACCACGCTCCTGGCGGCGCGACGAACGTCGGGGTCGCGGGCGATCTTCGAGTCCGGCGGGGGCACGTCCGCCTCCGGGCCCTCGATCTCGGGGAAGGGGTCGAAGCGGGCCAGGGCCTGGATCAGCGGGCCGGACGGGGGCAGGCTTTCGTTGAGCTCGCCCAGGATCGCCGAGCGCTGGATCGGCTCCCTCAGATCGGTGGCTCCCGGCGTGTTGAGCGCCACCGCGCCGCCGACCCAGGCGAGGAACAGCCCGAGGCAGCCCACCAACAGCGCGCCCGCCACCCCGTCGAGCACGCCGAGGCGCTGGCCCAGCCCACCCCGGAGGCGGAAGCCCAGCAACTCGAACATCGAGGCGAGGACGCCGCCCACGAGCACGGCGCCCACGAGGGCGGACAGCGGCGCGTAGGGCGATTCGGCGCCCTCCTCGAGGACCAGCGGCCCCAGCCTCGAGCCGAGAAACGCGCCCGCCCCGAAGCCCGCGAGCGAGAGCGCACCGACGATCAGCCCCTGGGCGTAGCCCCAGGCCGCCATGAGCACCGTGAAGGCGACAATGATCCAGTCCAGAGGAGTCACGGCCGGGCTGAGCGTAGTGGTCTGGCGCCGCACGCCCTTGTGGCGCCTGGACCGCGCTTTACCATCGCTGCTGGCCTCCCGTGAAAGAGATCAACGACGAGCGCCGCCGGCGCCTCACCCATCGTGCGATACCCGCGCTGACCGGGCTCGCCGGCCTGGCTCTCGTGGCCGGCGCGTTCGTCGGGTCGCGGGCCACCTCGGGCTCCGAGCGCGCCGCGGCCGACTTCGCCGAGGCGTGGGAGCGCGGGGATCTGCGCGACATGCACGCGCTGCTCAGCGACAGCGCCCAGGAGCGCTGGCCGCTCAAGCGCTTCCGGGTCCTCTACGGCAGGGCCGCCGACACGGCCACACAGACGGGCCTCGAGGCCGACGGGGCCGACGGTGAGCGCGACGGCCAGGTGGTGGTGCCGGTTGTGGTGGCCACGCGGGTGTTCGGCGCGCTCAGGGGCGAGCTGCTGGTCCCGGTCTCCGAGGAGCGCGTGGAGTGGGCACCGCGCCTCGTGTTCCCCGAGCTGCGCGACGGCGAGCGCCTGACGCGCACGAGCGTGCCGCCCGAGCGCGCAACGCTGCTGTCGAGAAACCGCAGGGTGCTGGCCCGTGGGCCCGCGGGAGAGCGAACCGCGCCGCTGACCGGGATAGCGGATTCGATCGCGGGCAGCATGGAGCCCGAGGAGACGGCGGGCGAGCGGCAGGCGCTCTACGCGCGTGGTTTTCCGCGCGACTGGCCGGTGGGCCAGAGTGGTCTCGAGGAAGCCTTCGAGGAGCGCCTGCGAGGGCGTCCCGGCGGCGAGCTGCGCGCCGGGCGCCGGGCGCTCGCCCGGGCCAAGCCGCGGCCCGCGGCGCCGCTGCGCACCACCATCGACACCCGCATCCAGGAGGCCGCCGTGGTGGGCCTCGCCGGCCGCTTCGGCGGCATTGCCGCGCTCGATCCCAGGAACGGCGAGGTGCTGGCCCTGGCCGGGATCGCTTTCTCCGCGCCCCAGCCTCCCGGCTCCACCTTCAAGATCATCACCACCACTGCGGCGCTGGAGCAGCGGCTGGTCAAGCCCTCCGACGAGTTCCCCGTGGAGAGCGCGGCCATCATCGACGGGGTGGAGCTCGAGAACGCCAACGGCGAGTTCTGCGGCGGCAGCTTCCAGGAGAGCTTCGCGGAGTCGTGCAACTCCGTGTTCGCGCCGCTGGGCGTGAAGGTGGGGGCCGAGAGGCTCGTCGACGCCGCGGAGCGGTACGGCTGGAACGCCGATCCCATCATCCCCGGCGAGGTGGCGAGCACCCTCCCTCCGGCCTCCGAGATCAAGACTCCGCTCGAGGTGGGCTCAACCGCGATCGGCCAGTTCAAGGTGCTGGCCACGCCGCTGCAGCTGGCCTCGGTGGCCCAGGTGATCGCCGCCGACGGAGTCCGGTACGTGCCGACGCTGGCGGCGGGCGAGGGCACGGAGCGCGTGCGGGTGACCACGCGTCAGGTGGCGCGCACGATCGAGTCCCTGATGGTGGACGTCGTGGCCTACGGCACCGGCACGCTGGCGGGGATCGAGGGCGTGAAGGTGGCGGGCAAGACCGGCACCGCGGAGCTGGAGGACACCCGCGGGCCCGAGGCCGAGAACACCGGGCCCGATCCATCGAACACCGACGCCTGGTTCACGGCCTACGCACCGGCTGCCAAGCCGAAGATCGCCGTGGGCGTGATGTTCGTGCGGGCCGGCGCTGGAGGCACGACCGCCGCGCCCGCGGCGCGCGTGGTGTTGGAAGCGGGGCTCTGAGCGCGGGAATGCCGGAGGCGCTCAGATGTCGAGCTCGAAGGTGAGCTTCTCGTCGCCTTCGCCCTCCAGCTCGAGCTCGAGCGGGCGGTTCTCGGTCGCCTGCAGCGGGAGCCGGAAGAGCAGCATGGCGCCTCCCGTCGGGCCGAGCTGAGCCACGCTGCCGGCCTCGGGGATGCACTCCTTCGGAGCGAGCTCCTTCGGCGCGTAGGCGAACTGGTTCTCCTCGGGGAGCTCCTCGGGAAGAAACTCGTTGCCCTGGTTGTCGACCACGGTGAAGTCGTCGATGGTCTCGTGGGTCTCGTCGTCCGAGTTGTTGCAGGCCTGCACGAAGACGCCGTAGAGGTTCTCGTCGGGACCGGGCTCGGGACCCTGGTAGAACGCGTCGTCGGCCGGGATCTCGGGGTTGAGCTGACGCGTGATGAAGACGTTGTAGTCCACGCCCCCGAGCGGCAGCGCCAGGCCCTCCCGGGCGGGCTCGTCCACGCCCGGTTCCTCGTCCCCGCACGCGGCGAGAGTCGCGGCGAGCGCGACCAGGCACGCGAGCAGCGTCAGGAGCCGGGTGGACAGCATGCGGTCCGGCAGTCTATTGACGCGTTGAGCGCGCAGGGTCCGTTCCGGCCGCCACGCCGAACCTGGGCGCCTTTGCAGGGTCATAACCGGCGATCGACGCCCGGCTGAGCGGCTCTTTCGGCGGCTCCTCGAAGATCATCCGAAGCCGCTCGAGCTGTTTCTTGGTCTGCCTGCGCATGTAGGCGGCCGCGCCGATTTCCTTGATCCGGTCGATGAACGTCGCGGGCTCGCTGTAGGTGGTGAGCTCCACGCGGGTCACGCCCGCAGCCTCCTGGGTGAAGTCGAAGACCGCGAGTGAGCGATTGCGGCCGCGGCGGCCCACGGCCAGCCGCTCCACGATTCGCCTGGGCCGCTCGAACTCGGTGACCATCAACTCGGCGTACTGGCGGCCGAACGGCAGCCTCAGCCGGAAGCGGGCGGCCGCCCCCTCGCCGGTGGCGTTGACCCGGGCGAGCCGGTAGTCGTGCATGTAGTGGTCGGTCCAGGCCGGCCGCCCGGCGAGATCGGAGACGAAGTCGAAGACCTGCTCGCGAGGAGCGGATATGACCGTCTGAACGGTGACCTCGCGCATGGCGCGGGTGATCCTACAGAGGGACTCAGGCGGCCCTGCGCACAACCGCCAGCGGCCGATCGCTGGCGTGCACTCGCCTGCTGCGCACGGCGTGGCGCCGGTCCGCCGGGAGCTTCCTGAAGCAGAGCTCGCAGAGCAGGCGGCCACTGTCGAGCTCGTGCGTGCACTCGCCGGCGAGGGGGGTGCGCCGGCAGCCCTCGCAGCACACGGTCGCCGAGGCGAGGGCGCCCAGGGAGGTGTGCATGATCAGGGCGTCGAGATCGGGCATCCACCCCCTTTCGTTGCCATGGACGCCTCTCCTGCCCGGACAAAACCCGCAAATAGCGGGCGTTTAACTTGGCAGGCTGGTGCGGCTCGTTACCATGCGTCCAACTCCACCCCCTGAGGAGAGACGAATCGATGAAAGCCTTCGCGGCCGGAACCCTCGCGGGTGCCGGCTCCTTTCGGTGTGACGCCTGCGGCTTTGCCGTGGCGCTTCACGAGAGAGACGAAGTACCGCACTGCCCCGAATGCGGCGGCGAGCGCTTCCGGCGTGCGTCGCTGTTCGGCGAGGAGGCCCCCTTGCCCCGTCACCTGGAGCTCGAAGCAACGCCCGACTGGCTGGACGAGGCGCGCGGCGCGCTGATCTCGGGTGGCGACTACCTGGCCTTCGAGGACGCCGACCGCGTCCGCGTCGTGCCGCTGCAGGACGGCTGGACCCGTGTCGGACGCAGCCTTTCGGCCCACGTCCGCTTCGACGATCCCACCGTGTCGCGCCGGCACGCCCTGATCTACCGGGACGAGGCCGGGGCCCGGGTTCTGGACGACCGCAGCCTGAACGGCGTGTTCCGAAACGGCGACCGGATCGAGCTAGCCGAGCTCGACGACGGTGACGAGATCGCCGTGGGACGGTTCCGGCTGTTCTTCGTAAGCCTCGCCGGCGAGCGCGAGGGCCGGGCGGCTACGAGCGCGCGCTGAGCCCGGAGAGGCCCTGCTCCCGTGTCACCACGGGGCTGTAGCCCAGCTCGGCCTGAGCGCGTGAGTCGTCGAGCGTGCACTCCTGCGAGGAGACCCACACGGCGAAGCGCGTTAGCGGGGGCGGGCCGGGGCGGCGCGTCAGTCGCCAGACCCGCTCGATCGCCGACGCGCCCGCGGCAGCGAGTCCGGCGGGCACCGACTTGTCGTCTGGCGTCAGGCCCTGCGTGGCCAGCATCCGCGTGACGAGGTCCTTGAAGACCAGCGGCTCGCCGTCGGTCACGAAGTAAACGCCGCCCGCCGGCGCCCTGGTGGCCCCGAGCCAGAGACCCTCGACCGTGTTGTCGATGTGGGTGGTGTCGGTCAGCTGGCGGCCACCGCCCACCCAGCGAAAGCGGCCCTCGCGGACCATTCCGGCCAGGGTGGGCAGGACCGTGGCGTCGCCCGGCCCCCACACGAAGCGCGGGCGGATGACCACCGTCTCGAGACCGGGACCGTTGGCGGCGCGCACGCGCTGCTCGGCCCGCGCCTTGGACGCCGAGTAGAGAAACGGTGAGTCGGGTCGCAGCGGGGCGTCCTCGTTCACGTTGACCAGCGGCTGGCCGGCGGTGAGCGCGGCCTCGGTGCCCACGTGGACCAGACGGCGCACGCCCGCCGCCCGGCTGGCGTCGATCACCCGCTGGGTGCCGATCACGTTGAGGCGCTCGAAGTCGTCGGGATCGCCCCAGTCCTCCACCTTGGCCGCGGAGTGGAACGTGATCTCGCTGCCTGCGGCCCCGTGCCGCAGCGCCGCGTCGTCGTCGAGATCTCCGCTCACCGGTTCGGCTCCGAGGGCCTCCACCGCGTCGGCCGAGCCCTTCGAACGCGCGAGGGCGCGCACGTCCCACCCCTCACCTCGCAGCCTCCGGATCAGGGCGCCGCCGATGAAGCCGGAGCCGCCGGTGACGAAGGCCGTGGGCATCCGGCGAGAAGCTAGCGGAACCGATTCGGCGCGACGGTTGTAACAGGAGCGAGGTACCCGCCCGAGAGGAGACGCTCATGAGGATGTGGACAGGCCTGCTGGCGATTCTGGTGCTGGCGCTGGTGCCCGCCGGGGCCACGGCGGGTGGCTTCGCCACGGTGGGCCTCGAGTCGCCTCCGCCCGAGCGCGCGCCCGCCGGCGAGCGCTGGGTGGCCGAGTTCACGGTCCTGGCGCACGGGCGCACACCGCTCGACGATCTGCAGCCCGAGGTGATCCTGAAGGGCGCCGACGGATCGGCCGCCGGCCGCTTTCCCGCCGTCGCCGGCGACGACCCGGGGAGCTACCGCGCCGACGTGGCCTTCCCGGACTCCGGGCGCTTTCGCGTGCTGATCGACGACGGCTACACGCAGCGCCACAGCTTCTCGACCGTCACCATCGGTGACGGCGCCGCCACTGACGCAGGCGGGTCACCGCCGCTCGCAGGTGCGCTCGCGCTCTCCCTCGCCGCCGGGCTGTTGTGCACGTTGCTGGTGGCGTGGCTCGGCCGGCGCCGGACACTCCGGCCCGGCACCGCTCCCGTGTCGTGAGCTGGAGGGCGCCCGTGGCAGCGGGCCTCGTGGTGGCAGCGGCGACGTTCGCGGTGCTGGCCCTGACGGGCGATGACGAGCCAGATCCTCGGCGGCCCGAAACGCCCTCCACGGCCGGCCAGGGCGCCGAGCTGTTCGCCCGGATGGGCTGCGGCAGCTGCCACACGCTGGCCGCCGCGGGCTCGAGCGGGGTCATCGGGCCCGACCTGGACGGCCGCCTCGACTCGTACGACGCCGCTTCGCTCGAGGCCGTGATCCTCGACCCACCCGCGCCGCCCGGCGGCGGGTTCAGCCCGATGCCCGACGACTTCGGGCGCCGGATGACCGACGCCGAGCTTGATGCCCTGGTCGCGTTCCTGCTCGAAGCGGGTCCGAGCCCGCCCGGCTAGCTCGCTCCCGCCGCGCGCGCCGCCTTCGAGGCCTTGAACGCGGGACACACGAGGGTGTCGCTCGTGACCGGCACCGACGCGTACGGGTCGCTGCCCACGCTCGGAGCGGTCACGCTGGCCAGTTCGCCGACGCCCGCCGCGTGTGTGCCGCGCCGCAGCTTCAGCACCTCGATCCCGCGGTTCATGTCGAACAGGTAGACGTAGCGACCGTTCCAGGCCAGATCCCACGAGTTGGAGCTAGGGTTGGCCACCGGGTCGGTGGCGGTCACGCGGTAGTAGCCGATCTGGCGCACGGCACGAGCATTCGACACATCGAGCAGCCGTAGGCCCTGGCCGTACCAGGCCACGCCTAGCGTCGAGCCGGACAGCTCGAAGTAGTGCGCCGAGCAGCCCAGATCCCGGTTGGTGGTCTCCGGGGTGTCCTGGGCGGGATGGAAGGTGTCGAGCGTCTGCATCCGGTAGGGGCTCTCCGGCGTCGAGTTGGCGGCAGGCTCGCCCCCCACCGAGTCGGTGATGTCGGACAGCACGACGCGCCCGCTCTTCTCGCACGGATCCGTGAAGTCCTCCTCGGTTCCGATCAGCACGCCACCGCGCCTGACACCGGAGGCGCGGCTCGAGCCGTCCACGGGCCTCAGGGAGTTGTGCATGAAGTCGGTCTGGGGCTGGTTGACCCCGGACAGGCCGCCGCCGGCCACCAGCACCGGGTTCCACGGGCGCGCGTGACGGCGCCGGTCGGTGTAGGGGTCGCGCCAGCGTCCCTTCGTGGCGTAGCCGAGGATGCCGCCGCGGCCGCTGGTCCAGGCGATCCCGTGCGCGTCCACGTTCACGTCGTGCGAGTAGTCGGTGGCTCCGTCGTTGCGCCACAGGTCGATCGGATCGTCGAAGACCTTCGGCTTGCGCGGGTTGCGCAGGTCGGTCACCCAGATCGGACGACCGTCGCCGCGTGCGCCGGGCGTGAACGCCGTCCAGACGCCCGGGAACAGGGTGGGCAGATCATCGCGCCGCGCCGGGCCGCCGGTCCAGATGTAGCGACACTTGTCGATGCAGCTCGCCGTGTGGCCGGCGGGCAGGTTCACGAAGTCGCCGATCTGGCGCAGGTTCTCGGGGTCGGCGTACGAAATGACGTAGAAGCCGCTGCGACAGCCCGGATTCCTGTTCTTGGCCGACAGGGTCCCGATCCCGGGGCAGCTCGTCTGGTCCACGTCGTCGTGGCGAGGATCGAGCGCGCCGATGATCAGCTTGCGGCGCGTGTCGAGCTCCATGTCCTCGTCCTGCCAATAGCCGTTCGCTCCGAGGATGCCGGGCGGCTGGAAGCTGTCGAGCGGCTGCGGGTCGGCCGGGTCGCTCACGTCGTAGGTGCGAAAGCCGTAACGGCCGGTGGTCACGAGCACCTTGTCGCCCCTCACCCGGTCGAACTTGCCCTCCACGATCATGTCCGAGACCGGCACCTGCTGGACGTACTCGAGGCTGTCCGAGATCGCGGCGCCGGGAGGTGGCTCGGCGGCGAGGGCCGCAGCGGGCAGCGCCGCCAGCGCGGCCGAGACGAGTACGACGAGCACGAACCTTGGCATGGGACCTCCCTCGGGGTGACCTCTCGACGGGGCATACCCCGAATCGCGCTACACGGAACGGCCGGGCTGCTCGTCAGGACTCGTCGCGCGGCCCGCTCCAGAAGGCCTCGCCGACCGTCACCGTGCGCGCTATCTCGGCCTGGTGGCGCAGCGAGTAGGGGTCGCCGTCCTCGAAGGCGAACATCGCGTCCGACGGCACGCGCCTCGTCTCCCCCGAGCCGCCCAGGTACTGGTCCACCACACGCGCACAGCGCCTGCCCTCGGCGATCGCCGTGACCACGAGCGACTGGCCGATGCGCGCGTCGCCACAGGCGAACACACCATCCACCTTGGTGCCGTACACGGGGGCCTTGACGTTTCCGCGGCGGTCGAGATCGAGCCGCAGCTCGCCCACGGCGCCGTCGTGGTCGGGATGGTCGAATCCGATCGCGACCAGCACGAGGTCCGCGGCTTCCTCGAACTCGCTCCCCGCGATGGCCTGCAGGTCGCGCGAGGAGCTGCCCTGCACGTGGCGCCCGCGAACTCCGGTGACCCGGCCGTCCTCGCCCGTCAGCTCCGTGACCTGGGTGCCGAAGCGGCGCTTTCCACCCTCGTCGAGCGCGTAGGTGGTGGTGGTGCGCTTGGGCGGCAACGGCCACGGTGTGCCGGCCGGGCGGCCCTTGGTCGGGAGCTCCGGATAGACGTCGAGCAGCAGGACGTCCGAAGCGCCCTCACGCAGCGCATTGGAGATGCAGTCCATGCCGGTGTCTCCGCCGCCCACCACCACGACCCGCTTGCCGGCGGCGCTGATCACGCGATCGGGCATGGTCGGCCGCGCGCTGCGGCCCTCCATCGCGGCCACCGCCCGGTTGCGCTGGTACAGGTAGTCCATGGCGAAATGCACGCCGGTCAGCTCGTGTCCCGGCACCTCGAGGTTCCGGTGGACCCGCGAGCCGACGGCGATGATCACCGCGTCGTGCGTGCGGTGCAGCTCGTCGGCGCTCACGTCCACGCCCACCTCGGTCCGACAGCAGAACTCGATGCCCTCCTGCTCGAGCAGCCGGACGCGGCGGTCGATGATCCACTTCTCGAGCTTCGCGTCGGGCACACCGAAGCGGAGCATCCCGCCGGCCCCCTCATCGCGCTCGTAGACCGTGATCGAGTGGCCGAGCTTGTTGAGCTCGGCGGCCACGGCGAGCCCGGCGGGACCCGAGCCGACCACGGCGATCGTGCGCCCGGTGCGGGACTCGGGCGGATCGGGCACGATCCAGCCTTCGTCGAAGCCGCGCGACACGATCGCGAGCTCGATCTGCTCGATTGTCACGGCATCGTCGTTGATGTCGAGCACGCACGCCGACTCGCACGGGGCGGGGCAGATCAGTCCGGTGAACTCGGGGAAGTTGTTCGTCTGATGGAGCTTGACCAGCGCGTCGCGCCAGTGGTCGCGGTAGACGAGGTCGTTCCAGTCCGGGATCAGGTTGCCCAGCGGGCAGCCCTCGTGGCAGAAGGGGACGCCGCAGTCCATGCAGCGTGCTCCCTGATCGCGCAGCACCCGATCCTCGGGCAGCTCGAAGTACTGGCGATAGTCGGTGACGCGCTCCTTTGGGTCGCGCTTGTCGAAGCCCACGCGCTCGAGGCGCAGGAAGCCGCCGAGCTCGCCCATCAGCCCGGGTTCCCGGGAGGCGCCGAGCCCACGACGGCGCCCGCCGCGTAGCCCGGGCTGGCCGCCGGTCCGGCGGCCGCGGCGGCCACCTCGGCCTCGCCCTCGGTCGCCAGCTCGAGCAGCGCGCGCTTGTAGTCGTGCGGCATGACCTTGACCATGCGGTTGAGCGAGCCCTGCCAGTCCTCGAGCACCCTCTCGGCCACGGTGGACCCCGTGCGGTGGCGGTGCTCCTCGATCCAGCCCATGAGCTCCTCAGCCTCGTCGGGTGTGATCGCGTCGAAGCCCACCAGCTCGGTGTTGCAGCGATCGCGGAAGCCGCCGTCGTCGTCGAGCACGTAGGCGATCCCGCCGCTCATGCCGGCGGCGAAGTTGAGCCCGGTGCGGCCGAGGATCACCACTCGGCCGCCGGTCATGTACTCGCAGCCGTGGTCGCCGATGCCCTCCACCACGGCCAGCGCCCCGGAGTTGCGGACGGCGAAGCGCTCGCCCGCCATGCCGCGGAAGAAGGCTCGGCCCGAGGTGGCGCCGTAGAGCACCGTGTTGCCGACGATCACGTTGTCCTCGGCGTGGAAGCCGGCGTCGGCGGGAGGCCGGACGGTCACCGTGCCGCCCGACAACCCCTTGCCGCAGTAGTCGTTGGCGTCGCCCTCGAGGTGCAGCTCCACGCCGTTGGCCAGCCAGGCGCCGAAGCTCTGGCCGGCCGAGCCCTGGAGCTGCAGGTCGACGCTGCCCGGGGGAAGGCCCTCCTCGCCGTGCACACGCGCGATCTCCCCCGACAGCAGGCCTCCCACGGCGCGGTTCTTGTTCTCCACGCGGCGCTCGAGGCGCACCGGGATGCCCGCTTCTATGGCCGGGCGGCAGCGCTGGAGCAGATCGACGTCGATCGAGTCGTAGAGCACCGGGTCGGGCCGGCGCACGCAGTGCAGCGGCGCGTCGGGATCGAGCCCCTCCGGCCGCTCCAGCAGCGCGGAGAGGTCGACGCTGCTCGCCTTCCAGTGGTCTACCTGCGGCGCTGGTTCGAGCAGCTCGGTGTGGCCGATCAGGTCGTCCATGCTGCGCACGCCCAGGCCGGCCATGATGCGGCGGACCTCCTCGGCCACCAGGAAGAGGTAGTTCACGACGTGCTCGGGTTGACCCTCGAAGCGCGCCCGCAGCTCGGGATCCTGGGTGGCCACCCCCACCGGGCAGGTGTTCAGGTGGCAGACCCGCATCATCACGCACCCGAGGGCGATGAGCGGCGCTGTGGAGAAGCCGTACTCGTCGGCTCCCAGGATCGCGGCGATCGCCACGTCGCGGCCCGTGCGCATCTGGCCGTCGGCCTCGACCAGCATGCGAGAGCGCAGGTCGTTCTTCAGAAGGGTCTGCTGGGTCTCCGCGATGCCGATCTCCCAGGGCACGCCGGCGTGGTGAATCGACGCCTGGGGCGAGGCTCCGGTGCCGCCGTCGTGGCCGGCGATCACCACGTGGTCGGCGTTGGCCTTGGCCACGCCCGCGGCCACGGTGCCCACGCCCACCTCGGACACGAGCTTGACCGAGACCCGCGCACGCGGATTGGCGCAGCGCAGGTCGTAGATCAGCTGCTTGAGATCCTCGATCGAGTAGATGTCGTGGTGGGGCGGCGGCGAGATCAGCCCGACGCCCGGCGTGGAGTGGCGCAGCCCGCCGATGTAGCGGTCGACCTTGTGGCCGGGCAGCTGGCCGCCCTCGCCCGGCTTGGCGCCCTGGGCGACCTTGATCTGCAGCTCGTCCGCGTTGACGAGGTAGTTGACGGTCACGCCGAAGCGCCCGGAGGCCACCTGCTTGATGGCCGACCGGCGCTCGTCGGTGAAGCGAGCGGGGTCCTCTCCCCCCTCGCCGGTATTCGACTTGCCGCCCAGCCGGTTCATCCCCGCGGCCAGCGTCTCGTGGGCCTCGGGCGACAGGGCGCCGAGCGACATGCCGCCGGACTTGAAGCGCCGGACGATCTCCATGGCCGGCTCCACCTCGGCCAGCGGAATCTCGGCGCCGGTGTCGCGGAAGCGCAGCAGTCCTCGCAGCGACGAGCGCGGCACGGCCACCTCGTTCACATAGGTGGCGAAGCGCTCGTAGGCCTCGGCGCCGCCCTCGGTCCGGGAGGCCTGCTGCAGCGTGGCGATGGTCTCGGGGTTCCAGCCGTGAAACTCGCCGTCGCGCCGCCAGGAGTACACGCCGCCGGCCGGCAGCAGCTCGGAGCTGGCGTCCGGGTAGGCGCGCCGGTGGCGATCGAGGGCCTCCCAGGCCAGCACGTTCACGCCCACGCCGCCCACACGCGACGAGGTGCCGGTGAAGTAGCGGTCCACCAGCTCCTTCTCGAGCCCGATCGCCTCGAAGATCTGAGCACCCGTGTACGAGCGGATGGTCGAGATGCCCATCTTCGACAGGATCTTCAGCAGCCCCTTGCCCACGGCCTTGATCGTGCGCTGGACGGCCTCGTCGGGGTCCATGCCCTCGGGCAGCCGGCCCTCGCGGTGAAGGGCGTAGAGCGACTCGAACATCACGTAGGGGTTGATGGCCGAGGCGCCGTATCCGATCAGGCAGGCCACGTGGTGAATCTCCTTGGCCTGGCCGGTCTCCACCACCAGTCCGATCTTGAGCCGGGTGCCCTCGCGCACGAGGTGCTGGTGCACCGCCCCCACCGCCAGGAGCGACGGCATGGCGGCCCGGTCCGGACCGAGGTTGCGGTCCGAGAGGATGATGATGTTCACGCCCCGCGAGACCAGCTCGGACGCCTCTGAGCAGATCTCGTCGAGACGGTTCTCCATGCCCATCGCGCCCTGGGACACCGGCCAGGTCATGTCGATCGTGCGCGCCTCGAAGACGCTGTGGTCGACCTGGCGCAGCTTCTCCAGCTGGGGGCTGCGCAGCAACGGCTGGGACATCACGAGCTGATGGCAGTGGTCGGGCGTCTCGCCGAGGAGGTTGATCTCCGGCCCGATCACGGCCTCGAGGCTCATCACGATCGACTCGCGGATCGGATCGATGGCCGGGTTGGTGACTTGGGCGAACAGCTGCTTGAAGTAGGAGAACAGCGGCGGGCGCATGTCGGACATGACGGCCAGCGCCGTGTCGTTGCCCATCGAGCCGGTGGGCTCCGTGGCGTCGCGCGCCATGGGCGCGAGCGTCACGCGCAGGTCCTCCTCGTTCCAGCCGAAGGCCAGCTGCTTGGCCCTTAGCGGCTCCACGCGCGGCACGCGCGGACTCTTCTCGGGCAGGTCCTCGCTGTGGACGACGCGGTCGGCCAGCCACTGGCCGTAGGGGCGCCGGGCGGCGAGCTCGCGCTTGATCTCGTCGTCGGGGACCACGCGCTCGCGCTCGAGATCGACCAGGAAGAGCTTGCCCGGCAGCAGGCGGCCCTTGGCCTCGATGTCGCCCGGCGGGATGTCGAGCACGCCCGCCTCGGAGGCGAACACCACCCAGCCGTCCTTCGTGGTGAGCCAGCGCCCGGGCCGCAGGCCGTTGCGGTCGAGGGTGGCGCCGATCACGCGGCCGTCGGAGAAGGCCACCGCCGCCGGCCCGTCCCACGGCTCGACCAGAGAGGAGTGGTACTCGTAGAAGTCGCGCACCTCGTCGGACAGCTCGGGCCGGCCACGGAACGCTTCCGGGATCAGCATCGAGATCGCGTGGGCCGACGTGCGCCCGCCGTGCACCAGCAGCTCGAGCAGGCCGTCGAGCGAGGCCGAGTCGGAGATGTCGTCACGCAGCAGCGGGCGGATCTTCTCCACGTCCTCGCCGAAGAGCGGCGAGGACAGCTGCAGCTCGCGGGCGCGCATCCAGTTGCGGTTGCCGCGCAGCGTGTTGATCTCGCCGTTATGGGCGAGCATGCGGTACGGGTGGGCCAGCTCCCAGCTGGGGAAGGTGTTGGTGGAAAAGCGCGAGTGCACGAGCGCGAGGCGGCTCGTGGCCCGCTCGTCGCGCAGGTCGGGGTAGTAGCGCGGGAGCTGCGGGGCGGTGAGCATCCCCTTGTAGACGACGGTGCGCGACGAGAAGCTCGAGATGGCCAGGCCCGGAGGGTTCTCCCGTTCCACCACCCGGCGGATCACATAGAGCTTTCGCTCGAAGGCGTCCTGATCGGTCAGCTCGTCGGATGCGCCGATGAAGAGCTGGGCAATGCGCGGGGCGCACGCTCGCGCCGTGATGCCGCAGGCGTCCTCGACCACCGGAACCTCGCGCCAGCCGAGGACTCGCTGGCCCTCCGCCTCCGCGGTCTCCTCGAGCACGCGCACGGCCTCGCCTCCGTCATCGGGCGCGAGG
This sequence comes from uncultured Thermoleophilaceae bacterium, assembly GCA_963826165.1. GTDB lineage: Bacteria > Actinomycetota > Thermoleophilia > Solirubrobacterales > Thermoleophilaceae > JACVRW01. The sequence goes on from CAWGWC010000007.1 coordinate 253,920, forward strand.
AAGCACATGGCCACGCCGTAGCGTCCCAGCGGCGGCAGCTCGAAGTCGACCTCGGCGCTCAGGAGGTCGTGGGGCAGCTGAAGCAGGATCCCGGCGCCGTCGCCGGTGTCGGGATCGGCCCCCTCGGCGCCCCGGTGCTCGAGGTGCTCGAGCGCGGTGATCGCGTGGCTCACCACCGCGTGCGAGGCCGCCGAGCGCAGGCGCGCGACGAAGGCGACGCCGCAGGCGTCGTGCTCGTTGCTTCGGTCGTACAGGCCGCGCGCTGCCTGCAGGGGGTTCGCCTCCTCGGTTTTTCGCGCCATCTCCGAGCGGGCGCGCGACGGGGGATCGGTCGCGAAACGATACCGGTCCGGGAGCCTGGCACGACCCTGTTTGCGCCCGGCCCGCCACTCGGCTCGGCCCTGGGTAAGGTCGGGGCCGTGGGCAACACGATCACGGTTCTCTCCCAGAAGGGCGGCACGGGCAAGACCACCACCGTTCGCACCCTTGCGGACGTGCTGCGCCGGGTCGGTGTGGCGGTGCTGGTGGTGGACCTCGATCCGCAGGGGAACCTGTCCGACTACTTCGACGTGCCCGCGGACGCCTCGCCCACCGTGGCCGACGTCCTGGCCGGCCAGGCCAAGGCCGCGGACGCCATCCACGACGGCGTGCTCCCCGCCAACCTCGGCCTGGCGGAGGCCGAAGTCGTGCTCAGCGGCAAGATGGGCCGCGAGCTGACCCTCAAGCGCGCGCTGCGCGAGGTCCGCAAGGACTACGACCTGGTGCTCGTGGACTGTCCGCCGGCGCTCGGCCTGCTCACCGTCAACGCCCTGGTGGCGGCCGACCACGCCCTGATCTCCAGCGAGGCCGAGTACTTCTCGCTGCAGGGCGTGGAGCAGGCGCTCGAGGTGGTGGAGCTGGCCAAGGAGTCGCTGCATCCAGAGCTCGACTGGCTGGGGGTGTTCCTCAACATCGCCGACACCCGGCTCGTCCACTTCCGCGAGGCGCAGGCCCAGCTGCGCGAGCGCTTCGGGGAGAAGCTGTTCGAGAGCGTGATCCGGCGAAGCGTCCGCTACGCCGAATCAGCCGAGCGCGGCGTGTCGATCCTCGACTACGCGCCGGATCTGGGCGCCGACTACGTGGCCCTGGCGGGCGAGATGCTCGAGCGCCTGGGCGGCTTCGAGGAGCCGCGCGAGCGGCTGGCCGCACTGCGGTCGGAGCTGGCGCCGGCCTAGGCGGCTCGCGCGTTCCGCTCGGGCCTGCGCGGCGCTTCGGGGGCCCACGATTGGCTGGGGAAGGGAGTGAGCCCGCCGCGGTGGTGGTTTGTGCTCGGTTCACCCTCCAGGAGGGGGTGAAGTGAACACACTCGCCGGCCCCGCGGTGGTTCGTCCTGGGTTGACCCCCCAGGAGGGGTGAAGTCAGGACGGTTCCGCCGGTCCACTTCTCCGCAGGGGGCTTTGGCCGATTCACCCCCCAGGAGGGGGCAAAGTGACCACAGCTGCCGACGAGTCTGGCTGCGGGCTCAGGCTCACGCCCCCTCCCCCAGCCAACGGACCCGCCCGGCCGCCGCGCAGGCCCGAGCGGAGCGCACCAACAGCCGACCGGTAGGCTCGCCGCTTCGATGTCCGAGCTCCTGTTCAAGCCCGCGGGCGAGCTCGCCGCCCTGATTCGCGGCGGTGAGCTGAGCTCGCGTGAGCTCACCGAGGCGAGCCTCCAGCGCATCGAGGCGCTCCAGCCGGAGCTCAACGCCTTCGTCCACATCGATGCCGACGGCGCCCTCGGGGCGGCCGAGGCGATCGGCGCCGGTGACGAGCGCCCCTTCGCCGGTGTGCCGGTGGCCGTGAAGGACACCTCCGCGGTGGCGGGCATGCCGTTCGCCATGGGGTCGGAGATGTTCGGCGACTTCGTCCCTCAGCACGACTCCAATGTGACCAGGCGGCTGCGCGACGCCGGCTTCGTGATCGTGGGCAAGACCAACATGCCCGAGTTCGGGATCCTCCCGGTGAGCGAGTCGCGGCGCTTCGGCCCGGCTCGCAACCCCTGGGACCCCGAGCGCACGCCGGGCGGCTCGTCCGGCGGCGCCGCCGCGGCGGTGGCCGCCGGCATGGTGCCCCTGGCGCACGGCAGCGACGGCGGCGGCTCGATTCGGATCCCAGCCGCGTGCACCGGGCTGGTGGGGCTCAAGCCGGGGCGCGGCCGGATCTCCCGCGGCCCCGAGCAGGGCGACGACCTGCTCGTGAGCGACGGCGTGCTCACCCGGACCGTGGGCGAGACCGCCGCGCTGCTCGACGTGCTGGCCGGATACGAGACCGGCGACTCCACCTGGGCGCCGCCCCCGTCCGAGCCCTTCGCAGCGGCCGCGGCGCGCGAGCCGGGCCGCCTGCGCATCGGCTTCACCACGGAGTCGCCGATCGAGTCAGAGCTCGATCCGGTCTGCGCGCAGGCGGTCGCCGATGCCGCGGCGCTGCTCGAGGAGCTGGGACACGAGGTGGAGGAGATGCCGTCAGCACCCTGGAGCGGCCAGGAGCTGCTCGAGGTGTTCACCCTGGTCTTCTGCACCCCGGTGGCGGCGGGCGCGTTCTACGGCGGCATGGTCACCGGCCGTGAGCCCAGCGAGGAGCTGCTCGAGCCGCTGTCGTGGACGATCTGGAAGGAGATCGGGCAGCGCAGCGCGCTCGATTACTACCTCGCCCGCACCCGGCTGAACGCCTACGCCCGCGGCATCGTCGCGCTGTGGGACACCTACGACGTGGTGATGACCCCGGCGCTGGCCCAGCGGCCCGTCCACATCGGCGAGATCGACGCCTGCAGCGACGAGCCGTGGGAGGACTTCCGGCGCTCCGGCCGCTTCACGCCCTACACGGCCATCTTCAACGTCACCGGCCAGCCGGCGCTGTCGCTGCCCCTGTTCCACGGCGAGGACGGGCTGCCGGCGGCGGTCCAGCTGGCCGGCGCGCCCGCCGAAGAGTCCACCCTGCTTGCCCTCGGCACTCAGCTCGAGCAGGCCCGGCCGTGGGCCGGCCGGCGCCCCGCGCTCGCCACGGCCTGAGTCAAACGGCCGCCAGCACCTGGTGGTCGCGCTCGTAGCTGAGCAGCCCCAGCGCCGCCTCGGGCTCGAGCCAACGCAGCTCGTCGACCTCGTCGTTGGGCTGGAAGCCGGGATCCTCGGCGACCTCCATCAGCCAGTAGCGCACGACCTTCGGCCGGCCCTTGTTGTCCGAGTAGCGGATCGAGGGCAGCTCGCGGATCAGCCGCGCGCGCAGCCCGGTCTCCTCCTCCACCTCACGCAGCGCGGCCTGCTCGAACGACTCCCCGGGGTCGAGCTTGCCCTTGGGCAGGGACCAGTCGTCGTAGCGCGGCCGGTGCACGAGAGCCACCCGGCCCTCGGAGTCGAGCACCACTCCTCCGGCCGCCTGGACCCGCTCGCTCACAGCTCGCGCACGTCCGCTCCGGCGGCCGCGAAGGTCACCCGCCGCACCTCCGCGGCGGGCGCGGCGGCGCGCACGCTGTCGATCACGGCCCCGGTCTGCTCCCACTGACACCAGAACAACACCGTCGGGCCCGCGCCCGAGATCGAGGCGCCCAGCGCGCCCAGCTCGCCCGCCCGCTCCACGAGCTCCATCGATTCCGGGTAGAGCTGGCGCCGGTGCGGCTGGTGAAGGGCGTCGGCGAGTCCCCGCCCGATCAGCGACAGGTCGCCGCGGGCCAGCCCGAGCACGAGCAGGGAGGCGTGGGCCACGTTGTGCACGGCGTCGCCGAGCGGCACCTCGGTCGGCATCGCGGCCCGTGCCTCGGCGGTGAGCACCTCGTGCGGCGGGATGGCCACCACGCCCTCGAGCTCGGGAGGTGGCTCCAGGCGACCCGGCTCCTCGGCGCCGACGCAGATCACGAATCCGCCGTAGAGGGCGGCGGCCACGTTGTCGGGATGGCCCTCGAGGGACAGGGCGTGTTCGAGCAGCGGCGCGTCCAGCTCGAACAGGTGATCGGCGGCGGTAAGGCCGGCGACGATCGCGGCGGCGCTCGAGCCCAGGCCGGCCGCTACCGGGATGGCCGACCTGATGCGGAAGCTGAACCCGTCCGCCGGGTGCAGCAGCTCGAAGGCGCGCACGCACAGGTTGTCGCGGTCCAGGGAGACGCCGGGCACGTCGCACTCCACCGCGAACTCCCCGGTCTCCTCCACCTCCAGCTCGAGGGAGGGCGAGAGCGCCGCCGCCAGCACGTCGTAGCCCGGGCCGAGGTTGGCGGTGGAGGACGGCACCCGCACGAGGCGCCGTCGCCTCACCCGAGCACCGCGCGTTCCACGCTCTCGAGGTCCGGCTCACAGGGGACGACCGACGCCGCCCGGTTCATCGCCGTCTGCGGGTCCTTGAGGCCGTGGCCGGTCAGCACGCACACCACCCGGCCCTCCGCGCCGTAGCGCAGCAGACCGGCGACCGACGCAGCCGAGGCGGGCTCGCAGAACACTCCTTCGCGCCGGCCGAGCAGCGAGTAGGCATCCAGGATCTCGTCGTCCGAAACCGCCCGCACCTCGCCCCGGGACGAGGTGAACACGTTCATCGCGTTCTCCCAGCGCGCGGGGTTGCCGATCCTGATGGCCGAGGCCACGGTCTCGGGCGCCTCCACCGGAGCGCCGGTCACGAGCGGCGCGGCGCCCTCGGCCTGGTAGCCATGCATGCGCGGCGCGGTGTCGTACTCCTGGAAGCCCTTCCACCAGGCGGTGACGTTGCCCGCGTTGCCCACCGGGATCGAGAGCACGTCGGGCGCCTCGCCGAGGTCGTCGCACACCTCGAAGGCCGCGGTCTTTTGGCCCTCGATGCGAAGGTCGTTGACCGAGTTGACGAGCGCGATCGGGTGCTGGTCCACCAGCCGGCGCACCAGGGCGAGCGCCTGGTCGAAGTTGCCACGCAGGGCGATCACGCGGGCGCCGTGCATCAGCGCCTGGGCCAGCTTGCCGGTGGCGATCTTCCCCTCGGGCACGATCACTGCTCCACGCAGCCCGGCGCGGGCGGCGTAGGCCGCCGCGCTGGCCGCGGTGTTGCCGGTGGAGGCACACACCACCGCCTCCGCCCCCTCGGCCACAGCCGCGCTGACCGCGACCGTCATCCCGCGATCCTTGAACGAGCCCGTGGGGTTGGCCCCCTCGAGCTTGAGCCACACGTCCGCCCCGGTGAGCTCGGACAGGTGGGGTGCCCGGATGAGCGGGGTATCCCCCTCGCCGAGCGTCACGAGGGGCTCCACCGGGAGCCGCTCCCGGTAGCGCCACAAGGACACCTAGAACGTCTCCTCGATCACCCTGATCACGCGCGGCGGCTCGCGCACGAAATCCAGGCGCGAGATCAGGTCGACCGCCGCCCGGAAGCGCGACTCGAGCACCGGGTGCATGACCATCACCAGGCGCGCCTCGGCGCCCAGGCCCTTCTGCACCACCGACCGGATCGACACCCCCTGGAGCCCCAGCAGCTCGGCCACCTGGGCGAGCACGCCCGGCCGGTCGTCCACCTCGAGGTGCAGGTAGAAGGAGAACTCCGTGTCGGTGACCACCGGGATGTCCTCGGCGGGAGCGGGCAGCGAGGGCGGCGGGATCATGGCCGACACAACGTCGCCCAGCACCGCGCTGGCGGTCTGGACGCCGCCGGCGCCCGGGCCGCTCAGGGTGATCTCGGTGATGGCGGGCGACTCGATCGTCACGGCGTTGAACGCGCCGTTGACCGAGGCCAGCGGATGATCGGCGTAGAGAAAGGCCGGGTATACGTGCACCGCCACGCCGCCGTCGATTCGCTCGGCCGAGCCGATCAGCTTCAGCGACAGGCCGAGCTCGCTCGCATAGGCGATGTCGTCGGCGGTGAGCAGCTCGATCCCCTCGTAACTCACCTGGTCGAGGTTCACCGCGGCGTTGAAGGCCAGCCGGGCGAGGATGGCCATCTTGGCCGCGGCGTCCTTGCCGGTCACGTCGTCGGTGGGATCGGCCTCGGCGTAACCGAGCTCCTGCGCGCCCGCCAAGGCCTCGGTGTAGGAGGCGCCGGTGCGCGCCATCTCGGTGAGGATGTAGTTGGTGGTGCCGTTGACGATTCCGTGCACCCGCTCGATGTGCGCCGCGGCCAGGCTCTCCGCCATCACCCGGATGGCCGGCACCACGCCGGCCACCGCGCCCTCGAAGCGCAGCTGCACCCCGCCGCTGCGGGCCGCCTCGAACACCTCCTCGCCGTGCTGAGAGAGGAGCTGCTTGTTGGCCGAGACCACGTGCCGGCCGGCACCGAGGGCGCGAAGCACGTAGTCACGGGTGGGCTCGATGCCGCCCATCAGCTCGACGATGAGGTCGCTGCGCTCCAGGATGTCGTCGAAGTCGCCGCGGCTGCGGGTGAGCACTCCGGAGAGCTCGGGCCGCAGGCCCACCTCGGCCTCGATGGCATCGGTGCGCTGCTCGAGGAGCTCCGCGAACGCCGCACCCACCGTGCCGTGGCCGAGCAGCCCGATACGGAACGCCTCAGACATCGCGGGCGGTCAGATCCGAGTAGGTCTCACGGCGCACCACCACGCGAGCATCCCCATCACGGCAGAAGATCACCGGCGGGCGCCGCACGGCGTTGTAGTTCATGGCCATGGCATGACCGTATGCGCCGGTGGCGGGCGTTACCAGCACATCGCCCACCCGCGGGGCGGCCAGCTCTACGTCGCGGACCAGCACGTCGCCGGACTCGCAGTGCATCCCCACCACCGTGCAGAGCTCGCCCGCGTCGGTGAAACGATCGGCGATCTGGGCCTCGTAGCGGGCGCCGTAGAGCATCGGGCGCAGGTTGTCCGACATGCCGCCGTCCACGGCCACGTAGGTGCGCACGTCCGGAATCCGCTTGACCGTGCCGACCGTGTACAGCGTGACGCCGGCGTTGGCCACCAGCGCGCGGCCCGGCTCGGTGAGCACCGTCACCCCGTCGGGAGCGTGGCGCAGCAGCGCCTCGGCGTAGTCGTCGGCCGAGGGGGGCCGATCCTCGGCCGTGTAGGCCACCCCCACCCCCCCGCCGAGGTTGAGCAGCGGCCCCTCGCCCAGCTCCGTCAGCACCTCCGTCAGGCGCTCGAAGGCCTCCAGCTCGAACACCTGCGAGCCGATGTGCGCGTGCAGCCCGCGCACCTCGAGACCCGCCGCCCGGCAGGCCTCGAGCGCCCGCGGCACCTCGGCGAGCGGGAATCCGAACTTCGAGTCCACCTGGCCGGTCTGGATGTAGGAGTGGGTGGAGGGCTGAATGCCGGGAGTGACCCGCACGAGGACCCGCACCCCCCGCCCGCGCAGCCGCTCGATCTCATCGAAGGAGTCGACCACGATGTGCCCGACGCCGCTGTCGATGGCGTAATCGAGCTCAGCCGGAGACTTGTTGTTGCCGTGCAGATAGAGCCGAGAGCCCTCGAAGCCGCCGGCCAGGGCCAGGTGGAGCTCCCCGCCCGAGGCCACGTCCGCGGACAGGCCCTCCTCGGCGAACAACCGGTACACCGCCGTGCACGGGAAGGCCTTGCTCGCGTAGATGACCTCGAAGCGCTCGGTGCGGGCCGCGAAGGCCTCGCTGAAAGCCCGCGCCCGCGCGCGCATGTCGTCCTCGGCGTACACGTACGCCGGTGTGCCGAAGTCGCGGGCGAGTTCGAGGACGTCGCAGCCTCCGACCTCGAGCGCTCCGCGCTCGTTGAGGCGCGACCCGAGGGGATATACGTGCGAGACGCCCACCGCTGCCATGACCGGCGGCGAGTATGAAGCACGCCCGCACTCCGGTTGACAGCGCCCGAGCATTCGGTCTAGGTTCGGCTCGTACAGCGCGGCAGCAGGGACGCTGGTCGCTCGACGTCCGAGGAGCCGATGTCCAGCAGCCGTACCCGACCGCCCTCTCCGCCAGGCCGCCTGGCCAAGCGGGCGCTGCCCGTGCTCGCCGTTCTGGCGCTGGCGCTCGTCCTGGCGGGTTGCGTGACCGACCCGGCGACGTCGGTGAGCGGCACGGGAGCCACCCTGAACGGGCGCTTCAACCCGTTGAACGCTCCGGCCGTGGGCTACTTCGAGTACGGCACCACCGCGTCCTACGGGTCCGAGACCTCCCCGCGCGTCGACCTCGGCTCCGGGGCCGACAACATCGCTCTCAGCAAGCGAGTGACCGGACTGTCGCCCAACACCGAGTACCACTTCCGCGCCTGTCAGATCCGGCGAGGGCGCCAAGGTCTGCGGCGCCGACAGGACCTTCCGGACGGCATCGGACAGCCTGCCCGCCGGCTTCGAGGAGGTGATCGCCTTCCAGGGGCTGACCAATCCGACCGCGCTGCGCTTCGCGGCCGACGGCCGGGTCTTCGTGGCCGAGCGAAGCGGGCTGATCAAGGTCTTCGACGGCCTCGACGATCCCACAGCCTCGGTGTTCGCCGACCTCCGTACCCAGGTGCACGCGTTCTGGGACCGTGGCCTGCTCGGCCTCGCTCTGGACCCGGCCTTCCCGGCCAGGCCCTTCGTGTACGTCTCCTATGCGCACGACGCCCCGATAGGCGGCACGGCGCCCCGCTGGGGCGTGGCCGGAGCCACCAGCGACCCGTGCCCCACCCCGCCCGGCCCCACCGCCGACGGCTGCGTCATCAGCGGCCGGGTATCGCGGCTCACCGCGGACGGCGAGACCCCGGTGCCCGAACAGGTGCTGGTCGAGGACTGGTGCCAGCAGTTCCCGAGCCATTCGGTCGGCTCGCTTGCCTTCGGGCCGGACGGCGCCCTGTACGCCTCGGGCGGCGACGGCGCGAGCTTCAACGGGGTCGACTACGGGCAGTTCGGCTCCCCCCGAAACCCGTGCGGCGACGCCCCGGGCGACGTTGGCGACACGCTCACGCCGCCCTCGGCCGAGGGCGGCGCCCTGCGCAGCCAGGACCTGCGCTCTGACGGCGACCCGGCCAGCCTGAGCGGCAGCATCATCCGCATCGACCCCGAGACCGGCGAGGGCCTTCCCGGCAACCCGGGCGCCGCCAGCTCGGATCGCAACGTCCGCCGCATCGTCGCTCAGGGATTGCGCAACCCGATGCGCATCACCACGCGGCCGGGGACCGGCGAGCTGTGGGTGGGCGACGTGGGCTGGAGCCAGGTGGAGGAGGTCAACCGGCTGACGAGCCCCGCCGACGGCGTGGTCGACAACTTCGGCTGGCCCTGTTACGAGGGCCCGGGCCGCCAGGGCAGCTACGACGCGGCCAACCTGTCGGTGTGCGAGGCGCTCTACACGAGCGGAACGCACTCGGCCCCCTATTTCTCCTACCGCCACTCCGACCCGGTGGTCCCGGGCGAGCAATGCGGCGTCGGCAGCTCGTCGATCACCGGCGTGGCCTTCGGCTTCTACGGCGGCGGGCCCTATCCCGCGGCCTACGACGGCGCGTTGTTCTTCGCCGACTACACGCGCAACTGCATCTGGATGCTGCCGTCAGGCGGGGGCGCGCTGCCGAACGGGGCCGCGAGGGCGAAGTTCGTCGAGCGCGCCCAGAGCCCGGTCGATCTGCAGATCTCGCCCACCGGCGAGCTGTTCTACGCCGACTTCAACGGAGGCACGATCCGGCGCATCGTCTACTCGGCCGGCAACCGCCCCCCGGTCGCCGTCGCCTCCGCCGACCGGACCAACGGGCCGCTACCGCTGACCGTGCAGTTCGACGGTTCGACCTCCGACGACCCGGACTCCGCTGTTGCGCTGGCCTTCGCCTGGGACCTGGACGGCGACGGCCAGTTCGACGACTCGACCGCCGAGCGGCCGTCCTACACGTACACGCAGGCGGGGACCTACACGGCGCGGCTAAGGGTCACCGACGGCGGCGGCTCGAGCGCCACCGACGCCGTGGCCATCTCCGCCGGCAACACTCCGCCCACGGCCACGATCTCGTCACCCAGCCCGGGCCTGAGCTGGAAGGTCGGCGACACGATCTCCTTCGCCGGGACTGCCAGCGACGAGCAGCAGGGAACGCTCCCCGATTCGGCGCTCACATTCGCGCTCACGCTCCGGCACTGCCCGTCGGCCTGCCACTCACATCCGGTGGGGAACTGGCCGGGCACGGCAGAGGGCAGCTTCGTCGCGCCCGATCACGAGTATCCCTCGCACCTCGAGCTGAGCCTCACCGCCAGGGACGCCGGCGGGCTGACCGACACCCAGACCGTTCGCCTCGACCCCCGCACCGTCTCGGTGACGATGCGCTCCAACCCCACCGGGCTGTCGCTGGCCCTCGGGCCGAGCGCCGGACCGGCACCCTTCACCCGCTCGCTGATCGAGGGCTCGACCACCACGATCGCCGCGCCGTCGCCGCAGAACCTGGCCGGCACGCCGTTCGTGTTCGGATCCTGGTCCGATGGTGGAGCCCAGTCGCACACCGTCACGGTGCCCGGCGACCGGGAGTACACCGCCACCTACAGCTCCCCCTAGCGCCCCCCGCCGCCCCGGCGCTGGCACACTCGAGGCCATGAAGCACGCCTCACCACCGGCGCCCGAGCTGGGCGTCCGGGACGGGATCTCGTACGCCCTCTTCCTGCCCGAGGGCGAGCCCGAGCTCGGGGTGGTGATCATGCATGGCGCCGGCTCGGCCAAGGAGAGCCATTTCGACTTCGCCCGCGGCTGCCGCGACGAGGGCATGGCGGCCCTGGCCTACGACGCCCGCGGCCACGGCCGCTCCGATGGCGTATTCGGGCCCGGGGCGATCGACGACGCCGTGGCGATGATCGGCCTGATGGGCGAGCACACCGGGCGGGTCGCCCTGCGCGGCTCGAGCATGGGCGGCTTCACCGCGATCCACGCCGCCGGACAGGCCGCGGAGGCGCCCGCGGCAGTGGTGGCGATCTGCCCGGCGCCGGAGGAGAGCCTCCTTCGCATGCTGCGCTCCGAAGAGCCGCTTCGCTTCGAGTGCGACGTGCCCGCCACCCGCATGTGGCTCGAGTCGCTCGACCTGGGCGAGGCCGTGGCCGCGCTCGGCCCGGAGACCGCCCTGCTCCTCCTCCACGCGCGCGGCGACGAGCAGATCCCGTACACGGTCAGCCAGGACCTCCACGCCGCGGCCCGCGAGCCCAAGCGGCTGCTGCTCCTTCCTGGCGGCCACCACCGCTCCCTGCAGCACGACCTCGAGCTGCAGGCCGCCTCGCGGCTGTACATCCGCAAGGCGGCCCGTCCCACCGAGTGAGAATCATTCTCGTTTAGGCTTCGCGGGTGCCCTCGCCCCTCGACCTGGCCGAGCTCCCGTTCCTGCGCGACGCGCTGCTCGAGCTCGTTCTCCTGGGCGTGGCGGGCGGCGTGCTGGGCGCGTGGATCGTGCTACGGCGACTCGCCTTCTTCTCGCACGCCGTCGGCTCGGCCACCTTCCCGGGCCTGGTGGCCGCCGACGCCACGGGGGTGAGCCCCACGCTCGCCGGGGTGGCCGTCGCTCTCGGCTACGCGGGCGGGGTCGAGCGGGCCGGCCGTGCAGGGCGTGAGCCGGGCGAGGCCACCGCGCTCCTGCTGGTCGCGGCCCTGGCGGGCGGGATCGTGCTGGCCAGCGACGTCTTCGAGTCGGGCGCCCAGGTCGACCGGCTGCTGTTCGGCACCCTGCTGGGCCTCGACACCGCGGACCTCGTGCTGTCCGCGGCCGCCGCCGTCCTGGCTCTGCTGGCCACCGTCGCGCTGGGACGCAGCTGGGCTGCCGTGGCCTTCGACCCCGAGGGCGCCCGATCCCTCGGGGTGCCGGCGGGACTGGCCGACGGCCTGCTGCTCGCCCTGGTCGCCGTGGCCGCGGTCGCCGCGATCCCCGCGGTCGGCGCCCTGCTGGTCACAGCGATCTACGTGCTGCCGGCGGCCGCGGCGCGGCTGGTGGCCCGCTCGATCTCGGGCCTCGTGGCCTGGGCGCTGGGCCTCGCCCTGGCCCAGGGCCTCACCGGTCTCTATCTCGCCTACTGGCTGGACCTGCCTCCGGGCCCACCGGTGGCCGTGCTCGGGACGGCCACCTACCTGCTGCTGGCCACGGTGGTGCCCCGGTGAGCGTCCTGAGCGTGCAGGGCGTGGCCGCCTCCTACGCGACCACCGCGCCGGTGCTGCACGACGTGTCCTTCGACGTCGACGCCGGCCGGTCGGTGTGCGTGCTCGGGCCCAACGGCGGCGGCAAGACCACCCTGTTCCGGGTGCTGCTGGGCGAGCTCGAGCCCAGCGCGGGCCGCGTGGAGCTCGACGGGCGTCCGGCGTACGTGGCCCAGACCGAGCGGACCCGATTGGACTTCCCGGTCACCGCGCTCGACGTGGCGCTCATGGGCACGCTCGCCCATGGCCGCTGGTGGCTCCCGGCCCGGCGTCCGCAGCGGGCCGCCGCCCGGGCCGCACTGGAGCGCGTCGGTCTCGGCGACAGCGCCGACACCGCCTTCGGGGAGCTGTCCGGCGGACAGCGCCAGCGCACGCTGCTCGCCCGGGCGCTAGTCCAGGAGGCCCGCGTGCTGCTCCTCGACGAGCCGTTGTCCGGTGTCGATCCCGCCAGCGCGGGGCTGATCACCGGACTGTTCGGCGAGCTGAGAGCGTCCGGTCACACCCTGCTCGTGTCCAGCCACGACGTGGAGAGCGCGCGGGAATTCGACCTGGTGCTGTGCCTGAACGGCGGCCAGGTGGCCTTCGGCCCCCCCGCCGGCGTGCTGGACCGCGACACGCTCGAGGCCACCTACGGCAGCGAGATCATCCTGCTCGGTGACGGTCGCGCCGTCACCGTCCAGCATCACGCGCATGGGCACGAGGCCTGATGGAGGTCGTGGACTTCCTGCTGGACCCGCTGCGCTCCGGCATCGACCGCCGCGCGCTGGCCGAGATCGCTCTGGCGGGTGCGTTCTGCGGTGCGCTCGGCTTCTGGGTGGTCACGGAGCGCCTGGCCTATCCCGCCGAGTCACTGGCCCACGGGCTGCTCCCCGGACTCGTGCTCGCGGCGCTGGCCGGCAGCTCGCTGATCGTCGGCGCGGCCGGCGGGGCGCTCGTCGCCGCGCTGGTGATCGCGCTGGCGGCACGCGATCCGCGCATCGGCGCCGACACGGGCACGGCGGTGGCGGTCACCGGTCTGGTGGGCCTCGGCGCCCTGCTCGCGCTCGCGCCGGACTCGCCCCAGCGCCTGACCGAGCTCCTGTTCGGCGATCCCCTGGGCGTGACCGATGCCGACCTCGCCGCCGCCGCCGCGCTCGCTGCCGCCGGCGGCCTCCTCCTGGCGATTCTTCACCGGCCGCTCGTGGCTCTGTCGTTCGACGCCGAGGGCGCCGCGGCGCTGGGGCTCCGTCCGTCGCTGGTCCGCCTGGCACTGCTCGCGCTGCTGGCCATTGCGATCGCCGTCGCCGTTCAGGGCCTCGGCGCCCTGCTCGTGCTCGCCGTGCTGGTGGGCCCCCCGGTGGCGGTGCGCCGCCACGCCCGCACCCCCGCGCGGGCCATGGTGGGAGCTGCGCTGGTGGCGGTGGTCGCCGGCTTCGCCGGGCTCGAGCTCTCCTTCCACGCTGGCAGCGCCACCGGAGCGTCGGTGGCACTCGCGCTCTGCGCCGCCGCGGCGCTGGGGGCGGCGTTGCCTAGGCGAGCGCGGGACGGGGGGCGTTCCGGCGCACGATCACGATGGCCACGCCGAGCGCCAGCAGCACGAGGCTGATCAGCTGCGGCTGGGTGAGCCCAGCCACCACCGAGTCGTTGCGGCGGATGAGCTCGACCAGGAAGCGCTGGCCCCCGGTGAGGATCAGGTAGAGGCCGAACACCACACCCTCGGGGAATCGGTCGCGCAGGTGCCACAGCACGAGCGCGCCGATCCCCATCGTCAGGGTGTCGTAGATCGGCGTGGGATGCACCTCCTCGGTGGTGGGCACCGTTCCGTCGGGATAGGCCATAGCCCAGGGGAGATCGGATTCGATGCCGTAGTCGCCGTCGCCGGACAGCTGGCAGCCGATCCGCCCCACCACGTAGCCCATGATCAGCGGCACCGAGCACGCGTCGCACATCTGCCAGCCGAGCCAGCCGCGCCAGGCCGCCCACAGCAGCACCCCGATGGCCCCACCGATCAGGCCGCCAAAGAAGACCAGCCCGGAGCCGGAGAAGACGTTGCTCAGAAGGTCGTCGGAGACGTCGGACCAGTTCTGGATCAGGTAGTCGAGCCTCGATCCGATGAGCCCGCCGACCAGGGCGGCGAAGACCATCTCGTAGACCCAGTCGGCGGGCTTGCCGAGCTCGCGCAGCCGCCGGCTCATCGTGATCCCGGAGGCGAAGAAGGCGAGCGCGAGGGCCAGGCCGAAGGTCTGCAGGTCGAGCGGCCCGATATGGATCTCCGGCAGCACCGCTGCGGCAGGCTAGCGGGGCCCGCCCCCGGCCTCCCCTACCATCACCGCGATGCGCCGAGCGCTGTCAGCGACCGTTCTGCTTGCCGCTTCGCTGCTCATCACGCCGCTCGCCCGGGCCGACACGGTCGACCGCGCGGCCATCCGCGAGGCGCTGCGCGGGGAGGCGCGCGCCTCGTCGGCTGCGCCGCTGCCACTTCCGCTTCCGCAGCGTGCTGAAGCAGCCGTGGCCGCCGCGTCCGAGGTGGCCGGCGACCAGGGACCCGCGCGGCTGCTGGTGGGGCTGCGCTCGCACTCCGACGGCGCCGGCGTGAGCGCACGGCTGCGGGCGCTGGGCGCTGAGGTCGAGACGCTCCCACTGGTGGGGGTGCTCGCTGCCCGCGTGCCCTCCGGCGCAAACGCCGTGGGCGCCCTGCGCGGCGACCCGCGAGTGGCCTACGTCGAGCGCGACCGCAAGGTGCCTGTGGCCGCGGATCCCTTCGACAGCGTCGATCCCTCCACCGGGATCAAGTACACGTGGTACTTCGACCAGGTCCGCGCCGGCGAGGCGATCGCCGCGGCGGGTGGCGGCTCGTCGCGCACCGTGTCCGTGATCGACACCGGACTCGACGTGACCCATCCCGAGTTCGGCGGACCCGCTCGCATCGCTCGCACGTTCGACACCGGCACCGGCGGCACCGACGTCCGTGACTCGATCGGTCACGGCACGTTCGTCGGCGGGCTGATCGCGGCCATCGACGGCAACGGCGTGGGGTTCAAGGGCGTGGCCGGCAACACCCGGCTGGTGGCGGTGCGCGCGTCGCTCGACGGCTTCTTCACGGCGAGCGATCTCATCCGCGGGATCGCATTCTCGATCCGCAGTGGCGCGGACGTCCTCAACATGAGCCTGGCGGGACGCGGCTTCTCGATCAGCCAGGCCCGCGCCCTGGAGGCCGTCTTCTACAACGACGTTCTCCCCGTGGCGGCGTCGGGCAACAACGGGCAGGCGGGCAACCCGATCGAGTTCCCGGCCGCGGCTCTCGGTGGCGTGCGCGGGGGGCGGGGCATCGGCCTGTCGGTGGCCGCCACCACCCCCAGCGGCGGCGTGGCGCCCTTCTCCAATCACAACCGCTTCGTGTCCCTGGCCGCTCCGGGCGCCGGGCCGAGCGGCTGCCGCTTCGGTGTCTTCTCGACTCTGCCGGCCAGCCTCGGCACGGTCTGGGACGGGTCCTGCTCGGCCCTCTTCTCGCTCGGGGGCGCGCGCTACGGCTACGCCGAAGGCACGAGCTTCGCCGCGCCGATCGCCGCGGGGATCGCCGCGGTGGTGTGGCAGGTGGAGCGCCGCCTGGCCTCAGAGCAGGTCGCCGACGTCCTGGCCCGCTCGGCACGCCAGACGATCGGGCGGGGCTGGAACGAGTTCACCGGCTCGGGAGTCGTCGACGGCGCCGCCGCGGCCGCTCTCGCTCGGGTCTACGACGTGACCGCCCCGCGCGCCCGGGGCTCAGCTCGGAGGATCGGCGGCTTCGTGAGCGTGAGGGAGAGGCGCTCGAAGGACCGGACCGCGAGGGGGAACAAGCTGGCCGGGGGCGTGCGCTACGGCCTGCTGGCCTCGCGCAACGGCGGGCGCACCTTCTCGGAGCTGGCGCGCGGGCGGCGGCGGCCGATCTCGGCCACGGTCGAGCTGCGCGGACGCCGAGCCAACGTCCTGGTGGCCACCGCCTGCGACCGCAACGCCAACTGCGGCATCAAGCGGCTGGGACGCTACCGGCCCTAGCCCTCAGTGCGCGTGGGCGTGGGCCTCGTCGCCCAGCTGCCCGGGGTCTTCGCTCAGCGCCAGCAGCGCGGCCAGCGCCGTGGTGACCGGCACCGCCGCGATCAGCCCGATCGAGCCCACCAGGGTGGCCACGATCTCCTTCGCCACGATCTCGAGGTTGGCGGCCTCGCCGAGGCCCAGGTCGGCCGAGCTGAAGATGAGGAGAATCGGGAGGGAGGCCCCCACGTAGGCGAGCACAAGCGTGTTGACGGTCGCGCTCACGTGATCGCGCCCCACGTCGAGCGCGCGAGCGAACAGCGCCCGGAAGCCGAGGCCCGGGTCGGCCCTCCTCAATGCCATCACCGTCGACGCCTGGCTGATGGTCACGTCGTCGAGCACGCCGAGGGCGCCGATCACCATCCCGGCGAGGAGCAGTCCCTGGAGCGAGAGGTCGGCCTGGCCGAGCTGCAGGAAGGTCGCCTCCTCGCTGCCGAGCCCGGTGAGATGGGTGAGCTCCGTGAACAGCACCGCCAGGCCGGCGGTGAGGAGCAGGCTGACCGCGGTGCCGAGCAGGGCCGAGATGCTCTTCGGCCCACTGCCGTGGGCGAGCGGGATCGTGATCAGCGCGATGGCCAGCGAGCCGGCCACCGCTACCGCCAGCGGGGAATTGCCGTCAAGGATCGAGGGGACCACGAACAGGAGGACGAGGGCCAGGCTGAAGGCCAGGCCGACGAGCGACAGCAGCCCACGCCAGCGGGCGAACGCCAGCACCGCGAGCACGAACAGCGCCGCCAGGATGAGCATCGGCCGGCGCCGCTCGAAGTCCGAGATCGAGTAGGCGGTGCCGGTCACCGGCTCGGCGCCGGGCGGGGGCTCCGGCTGCTTGACCACCTGCACGCCGTCACCGGGGTCCACGTCCGGATCGAGGCCGTTGCCGGCCGACAGCTGGACCTGCACCAGCTCTCCCGACTCGGGGCCGCTCTCCAGCCGTATCGACACGAGCTGGCAGTCCTGGCCGATGAAGCCCGGACAGGTCCGCTCCTCCACCCGTTCGACCTCACCACGCTCGCTGTCGACCGTGATCCCCTCGGCCAGCGGGGTGCGGACGTCACTCGGCCAGAGGATCACCAGCGCCAAGAGCGTGGCCAGCGCGAGTCCGCCCGCCAGCACGGTGAACAGCCGGGTCATCGCGCCGCAAGCTAGCTGGCGCCCGGGACGCCCCCGGAAGCCGTTCTACAGGTAGCCGAGCGGATCGACCGGCGATCCGCCCACGCGCGTCTCGAAGTGGAGGTGATCGCCGAAGCAGTGGCCGGTGCAGCCCACGTAGCCGATCACCTGACCCTGGCTCACGTTGGCCCCGTTCGAGGTGGCGAAGCTCGACTGGTGCGCGTAGCAGCTGGACAGGCTGGCGTTGTGCTGGATGCAGGTGTAGTTGCCGTAGCCGCCCACCCAGCCCATGAGCGCCACGCGGCCGGCGTCGGCGGCGCGGATCGGCGTGCCGCTGCCCACGGCGATGTCGATGCCCGCGTGCAGGCGTCCCCAGCGCTGGCCGAAGGGCGATACCACGGGTCCGTTCACCGGCCAGATCAACGCGCCGCTGCCCTGGCGGACCGGACCCGGCGCGGGCGCGCCGGCCAGCGCGGCCTGGACCTTGGCCTGCTCGGCCTCGAGCGCGCGCAGGTCACCCTCGAGGGCCACGCGGCTGTCGCGGACCTGGCCGAGCGCGCCGCGCTTGTCGGCCCGGGCCGAGGCCAGCTGGTCGCGCGAGCCCACGAGCTGTGCCTCCACCGCCGCGATCTGGTCGCGCCAGCGCAGGATGCGCTCCGCGGCCGCCTGCTCGCGTTCCTCGAGCTCGGCCAGCTGCTCGGCCTGCTTCTCGGCCTTGTCGCGCAGCACGCGCACGCGGTCGGTGATCTCGCGATCCTGATCGGAGATGCGGTCGAGGAACTCGGCCTGCTCGAGCAGGTCGCCGAAGCCGTCGGACTCGAGCACCACGGTGAGCGCGTCGGGAGAGTCGGCCTTGTAGATCTCCACCAGCCGGGCGGCCAGGACCTTGCGCGCGGTCACCAGCTCGCTGCGCAGCCGCTCGAGCCGGTCGCGGGCCTCCTCGAGGCGGTCGCGCACCTCGAGCAGCTCGGCCTTCTGGGCATCGAGGCTCGCCTGCGCGCGCTCGAGTTGCCTCTCGGTGGCGCTGATCTCCCCCTGCACCGCCTCGATCCGGGTGTCGAAGCGCTGGATGGTGGTGGAGAGCACCGCCTCCGTCTGCTTCTTCTCCTCGATCTGCGAGCGCTTCTCCTCGATGCGAGACGACAGGGGGGCCGACAGCCCCGGCATGGGGAGCACGAGAAGGGCCGTCAGGGCAAGCGTTATCGGTAGGGCGAAGGTCTTCTTCATCGAGAAGGCGAGCGCGCGCTGTTTACCTGCGTTATGCAGGGGAATCGAGCGGTCGCGACGCGGCCACGATACCAACGCGCGTCGTGCCCGCAAGCGCTTTTCCTCGACCTGCAAGACAGCCTGCAGCGATCACTAATCTTTACGGCAATGGCACGACAGAAGGCAATCTTCCCCCGCGATACCGGCCTCCAGGCCCGGATCCTGTTGACGCTCTTCCTGCTGGGCCTGCTCTACGTCGTGTTCATCGGGGTGCTCGTGGCCGCCGGAGCCGGCATCGCCCTGATCGTCGTGGTGATGGGCGTGCTCTCACTGGCCCAGCTGTTCTTCTCCGACAAGCTCGCCCTCAGGGCGATGGGAGCCAAGGAGGTCTCGCCCGAGGAGGCCCCCGGTCTCCACGCGATGATCGAACGGCTCTGCATCCAGGCCGACCTGCCCAAGCCGAAGATCGCCGTGGCCGACACCTCGGTGCCGAACGCCTTTGCCACCGGGCGCTCGCAGAAGAGTGCCACCGTCTGCGCCACCACCGGCATCATGCGCACGCTCTCGCCGAGCGAGCTCGAGGGCGTCATGGCCCACGAGCTGGCCCACGTCAAGAACCGCGACGTGCTGGTCATGACCATCGCCAGCTTCTTCGCCAGCCTCGCCTCGATCATGCTGCAGTTCGGCTTCTTCTTCGGCGGCGGCGGCGACGACGAGAATCCGAGCTTCCTGGTCATCCTGCTCGTGTCGGCGCTCGTCTACGTCCTCTCCTTCTTCCTGATGATGGCCCTCTCGCGCTACCGCGAGTTCTCAGCCGATCGCGGTGCCGCGATCGTGACCGGACGGCCGAGCGCGCTGTCGTCGGCGCTGGTCAAGATCTCGGGCGCGATGGAGACCGTCCCCACGCACGACCTCCGTGAGGTGCAGGGCATGAACGCCTTCTTCATCGTGCCGGCGAGCGTCAAGGGCTCGATCAAGTCGCTCTTCTCCACCCACCCCCCGATGGAGAAGCGGATCGAGCGCCTGCAGCAGCTCGAGTCGCAGCTCCAGCGCGGCGCCAGCACCGCCGCGGCCTAACGCTTGGGCTTTCTCGACGCCATCTTCGGCTCGAAGGGCCGCCTCAAGGGGCCCGCGGCCGACCGGCTGTTCGCCATGACCACGGCCTACGTCACGCTCGAGACCGGCCTCAACATCACCAGCCGCGGCGTGGCCGGGATCGTGTTCCAGCCGATCGGCACCGCCGACTTCGACAGCATCATGACCGAGACCGAGGAGCTCTTGGCCAGCATGGCCGAGGAGACGGGCAGCACGGTCACGACCAAGGAGGATGAGTTCGGCTACCGCTGGCTCGTCCTGGCCGACCCGGATTTCGACGACCTGGTCGTGGCCCTCAACACGGTCTCCACCCAGCTGCAGGGCGGGGGCTACGGCGACCGTCTGCTGGCCGCGGTCTTCTCCTTCGAGGAGAAGGGCAAGCCGCTCTACATCATCTACAACTTCAAGCGCGGCAAGTTCTACCCGTTCGTCCCGGCCAAGGGCGAGCAGGCGCGCAACAACGAGCGCGAGCTGCGCCTGCGCGCCCAGCTCGGTGAGGAGCTCCCGTTCGAGGAAGAGATGGGACGCTGGTTCCCGCTCTGGGACGTGCCGCTGTAGGTCCGCGTTCCTGCTGCGTCCCGCCCGGGTAAGCCTCCTCCAGGCGACACGGGAAGGGGCGATGGACATCGAGCGGCCGTACAGCGAGGAGGACGTCGAGCGACTCAGAGGGACCGTGACGGTCGAGCACACTCTCGCCCGGCGCGGGGCCGAGCGACTGCGTGAGCGGCTCGGTGGCGAGGAGCCGGTGATGGCGCTCGGGGCGTCCACCGGCAACCAGGCGGTCCAGCAGGTCAAGGCCGGTCTCGAGGCCATCTACGTGAGCGGCTGGCAGGTAGCGGCCGACGCCAACCTGGCCGGCGAGATGTACCCGGACCAGAGCCTCTATCCGGCCGATTCGGTCCCGTCGGTGGTGCGCCGCATCAACCGCGCGCTGCGCCGGGCCGACGAGATCCATCACGCGGAGGGCGAGGACCAGATCGACTGGTACGCGCCGATCGTGGCCGACGCCGAGGCCGGCTTCGGCGGCGCGCTCAACTGCTTCGAGCTGATGAAGGGGATGATCGAGGCCGGTGCCGCGGGCGTGCACTTCGAGGATCAGCTCGCGTCCGAGAAGAAGTGCGGGCACATGGGCGGCAAGGTGCTGCTCGCCACCGCACAGGCGGTGCGCAACCTGGTGGCGGCCCGGCTGGCCGCCGACGTGGAGGACGTTCCCACCGTGCTGGTGGCCCGCACCGACGCCCTCGGGGCGGACCTGCTGATGAGCGATGCCGATCCGGCCGACGAGCGCTTCCTCACCGGCGACCGCACCCCGGAGGGCTTTCACCGTACCGAGAGCGGCATCGACCAGGCGATCGCCCGCGGCCTCGCCTACGCTCCCTACGCCGACCTGATCTGGTGCGAGACGGCCGAGCCCGACCTCGACGAGGCGGAGCGCTTCGCCGGGGCCATACGCGACGAGTTCCCGGACAAGCTGCTGGCCTACAACTGCTCACCCTCGTTCAACTGGAAACGCGCGCTCTCCGACCACGAGATCGAGGGCTTCGCCCAGCGCCTCGGCGACATGGGCTACCGGTTCCAGTTCATCACCCTGGCCGGCTTCCACACGCTCAACCACTCGATGTTCGAGTTGGCCCGCGGCTACCGCGGCCGGGGCCTGTCGGCCTACGCCGAGCTGCAGGAGCGCGAGTTCGACAGCGAGCAGCACGGCTACACGGCCACCCAGCATCAGCGCGAGGTCGGCGCGGGCTACTTCGACGAGGTCGCGGAGATCATCTCCGGAGGCGAGGCGGCCACCAAGGCGCTCACCGGCTCGACCGAGGAATCCCAGTTCGACTGAGCCCCGCCACGATCCGGCGGGCCGGCCCGAGCGACTGCCGGGCCATCGCCGCGATCTACAACGAGGGCATCGCCGAGGGCCGTTCGACCTTCGAGACCGAAGCGCGCTCCGCCGATCGTGGTCGAGCTTCTGCTCAGGCCACGCGGATGAGCTTCTTGTTGACGAACTCGTCGGCGCCGAAGCGGCCCAGCTCGCGGCCGAACCCGGAGCGCTTGACCCCGCCGAACGGCAGCTCGGCGCTCTCGGCCCCGACCGCGTTGACGAACACCATTCCCGCTTCGATCCGGTCGGCCACGCGCAGCGCCTGCTCGTTGTCGGTGGTGAGCACGTACGAGCCGAGGCCGAACGGGGTGTCGTTGGCCAGCTCGATCGCCTCGTCCTCCGAGCCCACCCGGTAGACCGCGGCCACGGGGCCGAAGAACTCCTCGTGGTAGGCATCGTTCTCAGTCTTGATGTCCGTCAGGATCGTGGTCTCGAAGAAGTTGCCGTCGCGCTCGCCACCGGTCACCAGGGTCGCGCCCTGGTCCACCGCGCGCTTGACCTGTTCCTCGAGACGCTCGGTGGCGTTAGCCGAGGAGAGCGGACCGACGGTGGTGTCCGGTGAGCTCGGGTCCTCGGGCTTGACCGCCGAGAGCGCGGCCGTGAACTTCTCCAGGAACGGCTCGTAGAGCTCGTCGATGACCACGAAGCGCTTTGCCGCGTTGCACGCCTGGCCGGAGTTCTCGAGCCGTCCGCCCACCGCGGACTCGACGGCGTCGTCGAGGTCATCCGTGCTCAGCAGGATGAACGGATCCGAGCCACCGAGCTCGAGCACGACCTTCTTGAGGTTGCGCCCGGCGATCTCGGCCACGGCCGCGCCGGCGCGCTCCGATCCGGTGAGCGAGACACCCTGGACGCGGGGGTCTGCGATCACCCATTCGATCTGCTCGTTGGTGGCGTAGATGTTGATGTACGCGTCCGCGGGGAAGCCGGCCTGCTGGAAGATCTCCTCCATCGCCGCGGCGGACTCGGGGCACTGCGGCGCATGCTTGAGCAGGATGGTGTTGCCGATGACCAGGTTCGGGCCGGCGAAGCGGGCAACCTGGTAGTAGGGGTAGTTCCAGGGCATGATGCCGAGCAGGACGCCGAACGAGCTCCGGCGCACGAAGGCCGAGCCCTCGCCCTCGCTGAGCTCGATCGGCTCGTCGGCCAGCAGCGACTCGGCGTTGTCGGCGTAGAAGCCATAGATGTCGACGCAGAAGTCCACCTCGCCGAGCGCCTGCTCGATCGGCTTGCCCATCTCGCGGACGATGATCTCCGCAAGCCGCTGACGTTCCTCGCCGTAGATCTCGGCGACGCGCCGGAGCAGCTGCGCGCGCTCTTCCACCGTCGACGAGCGCCCCCAATCACGGTGAGCGGCGTCGGCCCGGCCGATCGCGTCCTTCAGGTCATCGTCACCGATCGTCGGGTAGGTCTGGACCGTCTCTCCGGTCGCAGGATTGACGACTGCGTAATCACTCATGGCGCTCCCTCAGTGTCTCGGCCTGTACGGGTCACCCAGATGCGATCCGGGGCGCCCACGGCGAGGCTATCGCGAAGCGGCGCACTACGGCGCCCGTGCGGTCACCGCCCAGGTCGACGCCGGGGCGACCACCGCTCCGTCGTCGGCCACGTACTCCGCGAGGGCCGCTCGCAGGGCATCGGTGATCGCCGGCCTGATCTCGTCCACCCGCTCACCCCACATGCGCAGCACCTCGGCCGCCGGCCCGAGCGCCATGTTGAACGCCACCGCCTCCTCGAGGTCGCGGCCGACCCTGTAGGGCAGGTCCTGGCGGGCGAGCCGGATGTCCTCGTAGCCGGCGTGCCTGAGCACGTCGGAGACGGTGTCCGCGTTGGCCATCGAGAACGGACCGGGTCCGCAGCGCGGGACATCGGACTCCTCCGGCTCGTCCAGGTACTTCGCCACCACCAGCTCGGCACGGTGCATGAACTCGTTGTCGAGCTTGCGCCGCCAGACCACCATGTTCAAGAGCCCGCCGGGAGCGAGCGCCGTGCGCACGTTCCGGAGCGCCGTCACCGGGTTGGCGAAGAACATCGTTCCCATGCGCGAGAACGCGTAGTCGAACGTCTGCTCGAAGCTCGCCCGTTCGACGTCGCAGGCCGCGTAGCTCACGTTCTCGATGCCGGCCTCGCGGGCCTCCGCAACTGCCGTCTCGATCATCCGCTCGGCCACGTCCACCCCGTGGGCGTGTCCGGCGGCGCCCACCAGCTCCGCGAGGCGAACGGTCGTGTCACCCAGGCCGCACCCGATGTCCAGCGCACGGTCACCCTCGTGTGGAGGGTTGGCCGCGAGCGCCGCCTCGCCGTGGCCCATCAAGCCCGCGCCCGCGACGTCGCGGTACTCGATCCAGATGTCGAACAGGGGGCCGTTCCAGGCCTCGGTCGCCTCGAGGTTGTCGGGCACCACTCGGATCGCGTCAGCCATCAGCCCGGCTGCTCTCGCCGTCGTAGTAGTCCAGCTCGGTCCCGAGGCGGTACATCCTTCCGTCCTCACCGGCCCGGGTCCAGACACCGATCTTGTTGCTGTCCGGGTAGATCGTCGTGGCCGGGTAGAGGTTCTCCCCCCACATGAGCACTCGAACCGTCTCGGTGGTGTCGTTGCGGACCTGGTGCGCACCGCCTGGGCCAGGCGCGAAGAACGCGATGTCCATCGGTTCAAGCCGGTGCTCGCCGTCGGGCTCTCGCAGCGTCGGGGTGCCAACGAGCACGAGCATCCACTCCTCCTCGGAGTTCTCGTAGTGATACGGGCAGACCGACTCCCCGGGCGGGATCTCGTAGAGCGTGGTGCCGACCCGCTCGGCGCCCAAGGACCTGCCGAAGCGCCACATGGCCGTGCGGAAGCCGGGTGGATCATCCGGGTCGAGCTTCAGGTCAGGGCGATTGAGGGAGACGCGCGGCATCTCACAACCCTACGAGAGCCGCCGTCGGGCGAAGCGCAGCAGACGATCGAACGCGGTCTGGCCGGGCAGCAGCTCGCGCGTGAAGAACCCGGTGGCAACGGACCCGTGGCCGCCCGGCACCCGTAGATACTCGACCGGAACGCCCACCGCTCTGGCCCTGGCCGCGAGCCGGTCGTCGAGCTTCGTGGGGACGATCGTGTCCTCGGTGCCGTGCACTGCGAACAGGGGTGCTTCATCACGCTCGAGTGCCGCAGCGGCCGGAGCCAGGAGGATCGCTCCCCACAGATCACCCACGAACCTCACCGGCGGAGCCTCCATGCCGTGGTCATCCAACAGGTAGGCGACGTGGTTGGCGGTGATCGCCCCGGCCGAGCTGCCGATCAAGCCCAGGCGCCCAGGGTCGATTCGATGACGAAAGGCGTTCGCGCGAAGCCAGGTGATGGCGGTGAGCGTGTCGTCCACAGCCGCGATCATCGCCCTGGAGAAGGCACTGGCACCGGCGGCGCGCGTGAGCGGCGCGACTCGGTTCGAGTTGACCGGATCCTGGCCCATCAGCCGGTGGTCGATCGATGCCACGACGATGCCCCGCGCCGCGAGCGCACGCGCGATGCGGACCAAGGGCGGGTCATCGCGCGTTCCGGTCACGAAGCCGCCACCGTGAATCAGCACGACGGCGGGGCGTCGCCGCCTGAACCTGACTGGGGGCCTGTAGAGATCGAGCCGCAGATTCACACGGCCGCGCGCGGGCGCGGTGACCCGCCCCTCCCCGTACACGATCCTCTCCTTCACACGCACTCGCTGGTGTTTCGCCCCCGCCGGCGCCGCCGGTGCCAGTACGACCGCGAATACCGCCGCCAGCAGCGTCACGCGCCTCATCTGCGCTAGCGGATCTGCATCCCCGAGATGGCCCGGGCGATCACCAGGCGCTGGATCTCCGACGTGCCCTCGAAGATCGTGTAGATCTTGGCGTCGCGGTGCATGCGCTCCACCGGGTACTCCCGCGTGTAGCCGTTGCCGCCCAGTATCTGGATCGCGCGCTCGGTGGCCCACACCGCCACCTCGCCCGCCTTGAGCTTCGACATCGAGCCCTCGGCCGATTCGAAGGGCACGCCGGCCTTGCCCATCCAGGACGCCCGCCACACGAGCATCCGGGCGCAGTCGATCTCCATCTTCATGTCGGCAAGGGCGAACGCGATCGCCTGGTTCTCGATAATGGCCCGGCCGAACTGCGAGCGCTCCTTGGCGTATCCGAGCGCGAACTCGTAGGCCGCGCGGGCGATGCCCAGCGCCTGGGCCCCCACCGTCGGGCGGGTGACCTCGAAGGTCTGCATGGCGGCCTGAGTCTTGCCCCGCGTGCCCTCGCGGGCGCGGGCCAGCCGCGAGTCGAGCTTCTCCTTGCCGCCCAGCAGGCAGCTGCCGGGCACGCGGCAGTCGTCGAGGAAGACGTCGGCGGTGTGCGAGGCGCGTATGCCGTGCTTCTTGACCTTGGTGCCCATCTCAAGGCCCTTGGTGCCGGGCGGGATCACGAAGCCGGCCTGACCGCGAGCCTTCAACTCGGGCTCGACCGACGCGACCACCACGTGCACGTTGGCGATGCCGCCGTTGGTAGCCCACGCCTTCTGCCCGTTGAGCACCCATTCGTCCTTGGCCTCGTCGTAGCGGGCCCGCGTGCGCAGCGACGAGACATCTGAGCCGGCGTCGGGCTCGGAGACGCAGAAGGAGCCCACCTGCGGCTCGTCCTCGGTGCCGAAGCACTGGGGCACCCATTCGCCCAGTTGCTCGGGCGTTCCGGCGCTGAAGATCCCGGCCGCGGCCAGCGAGGTGCCCATGATCGACATGCCGATCCCGGCGTCGCCCCAGAACAGCTCCTCGTTGACGATCGGCAGCGTCAGCCCCGTGGGATCGGCCCAGAACTGCGCGAGTCCTTCGAAGCCGTACAGCCCGATCTTGGCCGCCTCCTGGATCACCGGCCAGGGGGTCTCTTCGCGCTCGTCCCACTCCGCCGCGACGGGTCGCACCACGTTCTCCGAAAAGCCGTGAACCCACTCGCGGATGTCGCGCTGGTCCTGGTTCAGGGCCATCGAGAAGGAGCTCTCGGTGGCCTCGGGCGGCGCCATGGCGGCCTCGGCGGCCGCCGTAGCCTGCTCGGTGGTCACGGCCTGATCGTCTGAGGCCTGAGTGCCGGTGTCCATTCCGTCTCTTCTCCGTGTCGGTTGAGCGAGAGCTTGTCATGCTTGGCCCGTGGCGGCCTATCGCGAACATCGCCCGGTGCCCGGGCTGGCGGCGGTGGTGGCCTGCACCTGGGAGCGGTCGGGGCCGGCCAACGGCCCGGTGGAGGCACGGGTGCTTCCCGATGCATGCGCCGACCTCGTCTGGACGTCGAGCGGCGGCCTCTTCGTCGCGGGACCCGACACCGGGCCGGTCCTCCACCGGCTGACCGGGGAATTCCGGGCCGTCGGCCTGCGCATGCGCCCGGGCACCGCCGGCGCGGTGCTGGGCCTGCCGCTGAACGAGCTGAGGGACCTGCGCGTTCCGCTCGAGGAGCTCTGGGGCCGGGAAGCCACGCGGCTCGCCGACGCTCTCGAGGCCGCACCGGGTGCCGACGACCGTCGCGCCCTGCTGGAGCGTGCGGTCGGGCCCATGGTGGCGTCGGCTCCGCTCGATCCGCTGGTGCTCGGTGCCGTACCCCTTCTCGGACGTCAGGGCAGCCGGGTGACGGACGCCTGCCGGGCGCTAGCCGTGAGCGAGCGCCAGCTGCGCCGGCGCTTCGACCGGGCGATCGGCTACGGGCCGAAGACGCTTCACCGCGTGCTGCGCTTCCGTGGCTTTCTCGAGCGCGTGCGCGAGGCCGCGCCCGGCGGCGACGGCCTCGCCGCGATGGCGGCCGCCCTCGGCTATGCCGACCAGCCGCACCTCACCCGCGAGTGCCGCGCCCTCGCCGGGCTCACGCCCGCCGAGCTCGCCCGCTAGGGGTCGCGCGTCCGAAAAGTTCAAGACTGCGTCCCGCCGCTGCGCGACCATGCGGTCATGCTCCCACCACGCCTGAACGCAGTGACCCTGGTGACCGGCGACGTACCGGCCCGCCGAGCCTTCTACGAGTCGCTCGGCTGGCGCTCCGCCCTCCCACCAGGTGACGACTACGCCCGCTTCGAGCTCGGCGGCGCGACGCTGTCCATCTGGAACGAGAGGGAGGCGCAGGCCGAGATCGCCGAGCCGATGCGAAGCCGGGGCTTCGAGTTCCGCGGCTTCACGCTCGCCGCGGCCGTCGGGCGCGAGGACCAGGTGGACGAGGCCATGGAGACGGCGCGCGCCGCCGGCGCCCCGATCGTGGCCGAGCCGGTGGCCCGCCCGTTCGGCGGCCGTTCGGGGTACTTCGCCGACCCGGCCGGTGTGGCCTGGGAGGTCGTCTGGATACCCAACACCACCATCGACGAGAGCGGCATGCTGAGCTTCGACGGCTGACGGCCGGACCTCTCGGGCCGCGGTGGCCGTAGACACGGCATGACCCGGCGCGCCCGCATCCCAACATTGCTCACGCCGTTCGCCCTGACCCTCTGCGTCCTGGCCGTGGCTCCCCCGGAGGCCGGGGCGGACGGCCTGCCCATCCTCGGTGTCGACGCCAACCCCGTCCAGGCCGTCGGCCAGGACGTGGCCTACGTCACGCGCCGAGCCGGAGCCGGCACGAGGCTCGCGGCCATCGATCCCTACACCGAGCGGCCGCGGCGGAGGGTGATCCTGCCGGGACGCCTCTCGGTCCCGGCCGTGGCCTACGACGCCACGCCCAGCGGCCTGACGGCGGACGGCAGCACTCTCGTCCTGATTCAGCCGCGCCAGCGCTTCCCGCGAGCGAACACGCGCTTTGCGCTCGTCGACACGGCCACGCTGCGAATCCGGCGGCGGCTGGTGCTCCGGGGCGACTTCAGCTTCGATGCCCTCTCTCCCGACGGCCGTCTCCTGTACCTGATCCATTACCTCTCTCCGCGCAACCCGTCGCGCTACGAGGTGCGCGCCTACGACCTGCGCCGCAGCCGCCTGCTCGAGCGGGTGATCGTGGATCCGCGTGAGCCCGACGAGCGAATGAGCGGCCTGCCCGTGACCCGCGCCACCGGTGACGGAGGACGCTGGGAGTACACGCTCTACCAGGGCCGCGAGTACGCGTTCATCCACGCGCTCGACACGGAGAAGGCAGCGGCGTTCTGTATCGACCTCGACGGGCTGGCCGCACCCCGAGACGGTCTCTGGGGGGTGAAGCTCGACCTCGACGGGGGAACGCTCGCGGTCGTCGCCGGGCGGCGCCGGCTGGCCAACGTCGACACCGGCACTCTCGAGGCCGAGATCGTGCGCACGCGACCCGCGGCCGCCTCGGCACCCGCGCCCGAGCCGCAGGCAAGCGAAGGCGGCGCGCCGTGGCTGTTGATCGCCCTGCCGACGCTGGCGATGACGGTGGCGCTGGCGCTCCTGTCGCGTCAGGCCGCGAGGCGCAGCTCGCCGCCCGCCACCGCGGGTGACTGATCCTCCGCCGCCCGGACGATGCGCTGAGTGGCGCTGTCGAGCGCCCCGGCCGAGAGCAGCGTCGCGGCAGCGTTGCTCACCAGGCGGCCGGTGAGCCCACGGCCGCCGCGAATGCTCACCGAGGCGCTCAGCTGCGCCCCGCTGCCCTCGGAGGCGAGCGCGTAGCGCACCTCGAGGGCGAACGGACCCTCGGCCGAGAGCTCGAGCCCGTCCTCGCCGGCGGCGTGCACCTCCACGTCGAATCCCACCCCCACCCCGGCCACCCGGCCGGTCACCCGGACGCGCGTGCCTTCGCAGAGCCGCCCGCGGCACCGGCTGCGGCGGCTGTCGAGGTCGTCGAGGTCGAAGTCGACCGGCGACCAGCGGCGTATGGCGTGCGGGTCGGTGAGCACCTCGAGCACCTGCTCGGGTGTCGCGTTCGCGGAGGCTGTAGCGGTCCAGGCGGCCACGGCCGAGACCTTGCCAGTGTGCTACGCCCCGATCTGAGCGATAGCGCACACTGCGCCTGCGGCCGTCAGTCCGGGATCAGGCCCTCGCCCGTGAACTCACCCTGAGCCTCGCCGAAGGTGATGTCGCGCGGCGGAAGGATCACGTCGGACTCGACGAGCTCCTCGTCGGACAGCGCGTTGCCGTCCGAGGCCACGATCTCGAGCATCTGCGACCAGAGCTCGTGGAAGCCGGTCTCGTCGCCCTGCTCCACCGCGGCCACGGCCCGGTTGTCGAGCTCGTTCAGGCGGTCGGCGTCCTCGTCGGGCAGCTTGAACTGCCCTTCCCCCGACACCCGTACGATCACGCGTTCTCCTTGCCCTGCTCGAGCTCGGGAGACTTCTCGCCGCCCGAGCCGAGCTCGGCCTTCATCTTGGCCAGCTCGTCGTCCACCTGGGCGCCGCTCGTGAGCTGCTGAAGCTCCTTCTCGATGTCGTCCTGGCCGGAGCCGAGCTGGGTGATGTCGTCGAAGGTGCCGGCCGCCTCGAGCTCCTCCACCGCACCGGCGCGGGCGCGCATGGTCTCGGTCTTCTCCTCGGCGCGCTGCATGGCGAGCCCGAGATCGGCCATCTCCTCGCCCACCCCGGATGCGGCCTCCGAGATCTTGACCTGGGCCTCCGCGGCGGAGTACTGGGCCTTGATGACCTCCTTCTTGGTGCGGAAGGCCTCGATCTTCGTGCGCAGCTTCTGCTCGTTCTCGGTGAGCTTCTCCTGCTGGCCCTCGAGCTCTGTGATCTGCGTGTCGAGCGACTGCAGCTCGGTCTGGGCGAGCGTCTTGCGCTCGAGCGCCATACGGGCCAGGTCCTCGCGGTTCTGTGACAGAGCCTGGCGAGCCTGAGTGTCGAGCTTGACCACCTGCTGCTCGAGCTTCGAGGACTGCATCTGCAGCCGCTTCTTGGCCGTGACGACGTCCGCGATGCCCTTCTTGACGTTCTGGAGCATCTCGACCTGCTTCTGATACCCGTAATCGAGGGTCTCCCCCGGATCCTCGGTCCGATCGAGCATCCTCGAGATCTTCGACTTGATTACGGTGGACATCCGGCCGCCGAGACCTGGCACTGGCGTCTCCTTCAAACTCGTGTTGCGGTGCGGCCTCGTGGTCGAGGCCCAGCGTCAAGACTAGCCAGACGCCGCCCACCTGTGATGCTTCCGACGCCATGACCGCCAAGGCGCCCTCCGACTCGAGCGCCGTTCTCAGCCGCTGGATGGGTGTGGGCGACGCCAACCTCGCCGGCAACGTGCACGGCGGGGTGATCCTGCACATGTGCGACGAGGTGGCGGGTATAGCCGCGGTGCGGCATTCGGGCACGCGCGTCGTGACCGCCGGGATGGACCGCATGACCTTCCGGCACCCGGTGCTCGTGGGCGCGCTGGTGACCGTACGGGCCACGGTCAACGCGGTGTGGCGCACCTCGATGGAAGTGGGGGTGCGCGTGGAGTCGGAGAACGTGCGCACGCGCGAGCTGACCCACACCTCCACGGCGTACCTCACCATGGTCGCCCTCGACGACGAAGGCCGGCCGGCCGAGGTTCCCGCACTCGGTCCGGTGACCGCTGACGAGCAGCGCCGCGCGCGCGAGGCTCAGCTGCGGCGCGACAACCGGCTGACCGAGCGGCGTCACATCGAGAAGGGCCGAGCCGAGCCGGAGTAGCCCGCCGGCTAGACCTCCTGGCCCGGCCGCGGCTCCGGCTGTTGCTGTTCATCGTCCCCCGGCAGCTGCCGAAACTCGGCGAAGCGCTGGCCACGGAAGCTGAAGCGCACCCTCACCTCGCCCTTGCAGGGCCCGCCCGGGCCCGTTCGCAGGCGAAACGAGGCCAGCACCGTGCTGCCCTCGTCCCTCACCGCGACGAGGTCGGCGCGGCAGGGCAGGCTGGCGTTGAAGGCGCGCGCCGCGGCGTCGGAGCGCAGCCGGAAGGGCATGCCCTGGTCGACCAGCGCCCCCCGTACGAAGAACATTGCCGCGCGGGGATAGTCGCTGCGCTCCAGCGCCTGCAGCCAGTCGCGGATGACGACGCCCTCGGCCGAGCGGACGCCCTCGCGGCGCGGCGCTTCGGGGCGCTCGGCCCGAGGAGTGGCGCTCTCACCGCCGTCCGCACCCGTGGCGGGACCCGAGTCCGAGTCACAACCCGCGAGGGCGGCCACGAGGGCCAACAGCACGATGAGGCGCACCGGGCGCATCCACTGAGGGTACGCCCGGTACGCCCGCGGGCGCGCCAGTTACGAGAGGATCACCAGGAGATGACGACCGAGCGGGTGCTCGACACCGTGACCCGTCTGTTCGCGGGCTACGCCGAGGGTGACACGGAGACCGTACGCGGGCTGCTCGCGAATGATCTCACCGCCGAGGTGGAGGCCGAGCGAGTGCGCCGGCTCTGGATGGTCGACGCTCTGCCGGCCTACAGCGACGAGTTCTGGTCCTAGGCTCCGGCCCGCTCCGCCGGCAGACCGTCGGCGGCCCGCTCGAGGCGCCGGCGCAGTTCCTCACCCCGTCCGGCGGCCACCGCCCGCGCGACCCGGCGCTCGCTCACCTCGACTCCGCGGGCGCTCGCCAGTTCCACGAGCTCCTGACGTTCCTCGCCCTCGCGGGCCGCCTTGAGAAATAGCCAGCCGAGCAGGAGCACCGTGACGATGCTGCCCTCCAGCATCATCAGCGTTCCGGCAATGCCCTGATCCTCCAGTGGAGAGATGTCCCAGATCGCCTGGCCCGGACCGTAAGCGGGATAGAACTCGCTCTCGGACCAGACGAACACGTTGCCGAGCAACGCGGCGATGAGACGAACCGCCACGATGTAGAGCAGCTTGGCGCCGTTGCCGAACCACTCCGGCTGGGGCAGCGGCCCGAGGAGCGCGAACCACATCGTCACGCCGAAGAAGATGAAGGTCGTGTGCTGAAGCGCATGGACGGCGGGTGAGCTGATCGACGCTTCGTAGAGCGCGGGCAGATGCCACACGTAGAGATCGATCGCCCAGAGTGAGAGGGCCACCACCGGATGTGCCAGCACCCGCAGGCTGCGCGCCAGACGCGTGGCGAGCAGGGGCTGCAGCACGGGACCGGTGAGGCCGAGGACGATGAACAGCGCGGCGAGGTCCGCGATGACCAGGTGCTGCGCCATGTGAGCCAGCACGAGCTCGCCCCCCAGGTGGGCCAGCGGCGTGACCAGGCCGGCGACGATCAGGGCGATACCGAGGGCGAACGAGACCATCCGCGCCGGCGCCACGGGCCGGCCCTGACGATCCAGCGTGCGCGCGCGCAGCGCATAGGCCACCAGCGCGGCCAGGGCCGGCAGCAACTGGAGCGGCTCGAATACGCCGCTACCGACGTGGGCGAGCGGAGCGACCACTAGCTCCGAGGATACGCCCGGAGGGGAAGCGCCTTCGCGCCGCGCGTGTACCTCAGGCCGCGGAGATCACGTCGCCGGTGGCGTTCCCCGGCGCCTGCTCGAGCACCGCCTGGGCCTCGATCAGCTTGCGCTGGTAGTCGGCCCGCTGCATGCGCGAGACCACCAGCCGCTGGACCTGAGCCGTGCCCTCGAAGATCTGGTAGATCTTGGCGTCCCGGAACCACTTCTCCAGCGGGCAGTCCGTGGTCTGGGCGTAGGGACCGACGAGGTCCATCAGGGTGGTGGTGGCCCACATGGCCACGTCGCCCGCCTTGAGCTTCGACATCGAGCCCTGACCGGCGGTCATCGGCACGCCGTTCCGGCCCATCCACGCCGCCCGCCAGACGAGCAGGCGCGAGGCCTCGATCTCCGTGGCCACGTCGGCCATGGTCTGCTGGATGCGCTGCTGCTCGAGCAGCGGCACGCCGTTCTCTTCCTTGCCCTCGAAGTAGTCGAGCGCCCATTCGTAGGCCGCCTGGGCGATACCCAGCGCCGACGCGCCCACCAGCGGGCGGGTGAGCTCGAAGGTCGCGAGTGCGCCCGAGGAGCGGCCGGTGGACTGCCCCGAGCGCGCCCGCTCCAGCTTGGCCTGGAGCTTCTCGTAGCCGCCGAGCAGGTTCTCCATCGGCACACGGCAGTCCTCGAGTATGAGCTCGGAGGTCTGCGAGGCGCGGATGCCGAGCTTCGACTCCTTCTTGCCCATCGAGAAGCCGGGCGTGTCCTTGGGAATGACGAACGACGCCTGGCCGCGATGGCCGAGGTCCTTGTCGATCGTGGCCACCACCACGGTCACGTCGGCGATGCCGCCGTTGGTGATGAACACCTTGGTCCCGTTGAGCACCCACTCGTCGCCGTCCTGGACCGCGGTGGTGCGCAGCGAGCGCACGTCCGAGCCGGCCTGGGGCTCGGTCACGGCGTAGGCGCCGAGCTTGATCTCGTCGCCCTCGCCGAAGCACTCGGGCACCCAGCGGCCGATCTGCTCCGGAGTGCCCGAGCTGGCGATACCGGCCGCGGCCAGCGAGCCGCCGGAGATGGCCAGCGCGATGCCGGCACAGCCCCAGTGGAGCTCCTCGGCAAAGATGCAGGCCAGGATGCCGTCGGGATCGGAGCCGACCTTGGTGATCTGGCCCATCCCGTGCAGCCCCCACTCGCGGGCCTCCTTGATCACATCCCAGGGCACGCCCTCGGTGCGGTCGTACTCGGCGGCCACGGGCCGGATGACCTCGGCGGCGAACCTGCGACAGGTTCGCTGAAACTCGAGCTGATCGTCGTTGAGCCTGAAATCCACGTTCCGGTGCCTCCGCGGCCGCGTTGACTGACCAGTCAATCGTACATGGGACGAAGTGATTCTGCGCGTTTCTCGCCTGCGGCGAAGCTATCGTCCGCCCGGCATTGGCCCGCATTGGCGCACTACTACTGGTGCTCGTCCTGACCCTGGGCGGCTGCAGCCTCGGCGACGACGACACCCAGGAGCCGCCCCAGCTCGGGGTGCAGGCCGACGACGAGGAGGCCACCGAGAAGCTCGGCTTCCCCGCCAGCGCGACGCGGAACACCGTCCGCGTCGGCGGGAGCGACGCGGTGGCCGATGCCGCCGGCGTGGCCGGCGCCCTCTACCCGGCCACCGGAGACAGCGACCGGCCCACGGCGGTGGCGCTGGTCGATCAGGAGGACTGGGTCACCGGTATCGCTGCCTCGGTCCTGGCCGGCCCGCCCATCGCCGCCCCGATCCTGCTCACCGACGGCGACGAGCTGCCGGCGGTCACCGAGGACACGCTCGAGCGCCTGGACCCGAAGGGCTCCGACCTGTCCGAGGACGCGCAGGTGATCCGGGTCGGCCCCGACGTGGCGACCCCGGAGGGGTTCAAGACGGCGCGGATCGAGGGGGCCGACCCCTACGCCCGCGCGGCCTCGCTCGACCGGTTCTTCTCGGCGGCGCGCGGGGAGCCGTCCAACGACGTGGTGCTCTACTCGGGCGAGAGCGCCGAGTGGGCTATGCCCGCCGCGTCCTGGGCGGCGCGCGCGGGCGACGCCGTGCTGCCGGTCAAGAAGGACACGATCCCCGCCCCGGTGCTGCGCGCGCTGCGCGAGCACGAGCGGCCCAACGTCTTCGTTCTCGGTCCGGAGCGGGTCATCTCACAGAAGGTGATCGACCAGCTCGAGAAGGACAAGCAGCTGGCCGCCTCGGTCGAGCGCATCGACGCCGACACCCCGGTGGAGGGGGCCATCGCCTTCGCCCGCTACGAGAAGGGCGATTTCGGCTGGGGGGTGGTGGTGCCGGGCTACAACTTCGCCGTGGCCAACCTGTCCCGGCCCCTCGACGCTGCGGCGGCAGCGCCGCTCGCCTCGCGCGGGCTGTTCGCGCCGCTGCTCCTCACCGACGACGCCGCCAAGCTGCCCGAGGCGCTGGAGGAGTACCTGCTGAGCGTTCAGCCCGGCTATGAGGACGACCCTGGGCAGGCGGTCTACAACCGGGCCTGGATCCTGGGTGACGACGAGGCCGTGTCGGTGGACCAGCAGGCTCAGATCGACCGGATCATGGAGTTGATCCCGGTGCAGCCCACCTCACCGTGATCCCCCGGCACTAGGATTCGCCGCGATGTCGGAGTACGAGCGCCCGGACCGCTTTGGCCGTGAGCCCACGGTGGAGGACGTGCGTCAACTGATGGGAGCCTCCACCCCGCACTTCGCTCTGCATCTGCGAAACCGGATCCGGACCCTGATCGCCGGGCTGGCCGCGGATCATCCGGCCCGGATCGAGGGCGAGCGCGAGATCGCCCGGCTGGACG
Organism: uncultured Thermoleophilaceae bacterium; assembly: GCA_963826165.1. Classification (GTDB taxonomy): domain Bacteria; phylum Actinomycetota; class Thermoleophilia; order Solirubrobacterales; family Thermoleophilaceae; genus JACVRW01. Next base: position 289,318 of record CAWGWC010000007.1, read on the forward strand.
CCATCGCCCTCGGCTCGGAGCGGCGCGGGCCGATCCAGGAGCACGAAGAGGGCATGCCGAGCTACCGCGGGCCGGAGCGGGACTAAGGCTCGCTGTGTGACACGAGTCACGGTCTTGGAATAGGAGGCCGGGCTCAGCCCTCCTGCGCAGTGGAACCGAAATTCGACTGCGAAGGAGCTTCAGATGTCTCAGAGGAGACGCAATCGCCTCGCCGGGCTGTCGGCGATGGCGGCGGTGGGCCTGTTGGCCCTGCCCGGGGCGGCAAGCGCCGCGGTGACGTCCGGCGTGGACGCCGCCGGCAAGCTGACCGTCACGAGCAACGCCGGTGATCCGATCACGATCACGTGTGTGGCCGGCAAGGTGCAGGTCAATGCGGCCGCCATCCCCGGCGATCCCAACTGCACCGCGATCACGGCCATGGAGGTCTACGGCGGCCCGCAGGCCAACGCGATCACCCTCACCGGCGTCGATGCGACCGCCTTCCCCGCACTGGTCGCCCCCGTGAAGGTCTACGGGGCGGGCGGGGACGACAGCGTCCTCGGAAGCCAGTTCGCCGACACGGTCTATGGCGGCGGGGGCAACGACCGCATCGTGGGTGACAACAACCCGCTCAACACCCGTGATCAGTCGCTGGGCGAGGCCGGCAACGACACCATGGTCTGGAACCCCGGTGACGGCGACGACCTCAACGAGGGCGGCGCCGGCAGCGACACCAGCCAGGTCAACGGAGGTGGCGACGAGCAGTTCACGATCGCTCCCTCGGCCACGCCCGGTCGTGTCTCCTTCGACCGCACCGGCCCGTCGCCCATACCGGGGCCGTTCAACGTCGACATCGGCACTACCGAGCGCCTGGACTTCAACGCAGGCAACGGTGTCGACACGCTGACCACCGCCGGCGCGCCGGCCATCGCCCTCGACATCGACGGTGGCGAAGGCGACGACGTGCTCGAGGGCGGCGACAACGCCGACCTGATTCGCGGTGGCGGCGGCAACGACCGCATCGAGGGTGACAACAACCCGCTGAACACGCGCGATTCGTCCTTGGGCGAGGCGGGCGACGACACCATGGTCTGGAACCCCGGCGATGACGACGACATCAACGAGGGCGGCGACGGCAACGACACCGTTGAGGTCAACGGCGGCGGCGTCGACGAGGACTTCCGCGTGAAGCCCTCGAGCGCCCCGGGACGGGTGTCCTTCGACCGCATCGGCCCAGACCCGCCCGGTCCGTTCAACATCGACATCGGCTCGTCCGAGCAGCTGGTGCTGAACGCCGGCGCCGGCAACGACACGCTGTTCGGCAGCAAGGGGCTCGCTGGACTCATCAAGAGCACCCTGAACGGCGATGACGGCAACGACCGCATCAAGGGCACCGACGGCGAGGACCTCCTCTCCGGCGGCGCGGGCAAGGACCTGGTCCGCTCCCGCGACCGCGCTGAGGATCGCGTGGAGTGCGGCGACGGCTTCGACATCGCGTTCGTGGACGACCGCGACCTCGTGCGTGGCTGCGACATCGTGCTGGGCGGCTTCCTGCGCGTCAAGCACAGCGCCAAGTCGGTCTCGCTGGCCGGCAACACGGCGGCGCTGAAGCTCAAGTGCACCACCGGCAGCTGCAAGGGCAAAGTGCACCTGGTCTACAAGGGCAAGAGCATCGGCTCGAAGTCCTACAAGCTCAAGGGCAAGAAGGCGAAGACCGTGCGGGTGAAGGTCGGCCAGCGCGGGATGCGCCTGCTCGACAAGGTGTCGCAGAAGGGCCTAAAAATCCAGCTGCGCATCGACGCCAAGGATTCGAAGGGCAACGGCTGGCGCACGTCAGACCCGCTGCGCCTGAAGATCTAAGGCACAGAGAGACGAAATCAGCAGGTCAAGCGCGGCGGGCGGCCCTTGCGGGGCCGCCCGTCGCGCTACTCTCGTGGCAGTCGTCACGAGCAGAGGAGACCTTGCGATGGCCTGGGAGAACAGCGTGCTGGTGGTGGCCAACGTCACGGCCACGGCGGACGAGCTGATGGCCGCCCTCCGCGAGCGGGCGGAGAAGGGGCCCTGTCGGTTCGTGCTCGTCGTTCCAGCGGAAGCCGCGGAGGGGAAGGTCCAGCTGGAAGCCGCCCTCGAGAAGATGCGGGCGTCTGGTCTGGAGCACGTGAGTGGGCACGTCGGCGATCGCGACCCGGTGGTGGCGGCGATGGAGGCCTTCGACCCGATGAAGTTCGACGAGATCGTGGTCTCGACGTTGCCGAGCGGCTCTTCGCGCTGGCTGGGCGTCGACCTGCCGCGGCGCCTGGGCAAGCTCACCTCGGTGCCCGTGCACCACGTGGTCTCCCATCCCCGGCGCGAAGTGCAGTCCCAGCCCGTCCCCGAGCGCGAGAGCCTCGGCGTGCTGTCGCCGCTCGCCGCGGCGCTGACGAAGAAGGGTTAGGCGACCGCGGCGGGGGTCTCGAGCCCCGACTGCTGAGCCACCCGCTCGCGGTGCTCGGCGGCCGAGCCGAACATCAGCGAGTTGGTCTTGGCCCGCTTGAGGAAGAAGTGGAGGTCGTGCTCCCAGGTGAAGCCGATTCCGCCGTGCACCTGCAGCGACGAGGTGCACACCCGCCAGCCGGCGTCCGAGGCGTAGGCCTTGGCCAGCGAGGCGGCGAGCGTCCGCGTCTCGGGCTCGGAGTCCGCGCACCAGGCCGCGTAGTAGGTGCCCGACCGCGCGCCCTCCACCTCCATCAGCATCTGGGCGCACCGGTGTGAGACCGCCTGGTAGGCGCCGATCGGGCGGTCGAACTGCTTGCGGTCGCGCGCGTACTCCACCGCCATCTCCATCGCGCGCTGAGCCACGCCCACGCTCTCCGCGGCCACGGCGGTGGCGATGCGGTCCACGGCCGCGTCGAGGTCTCCGGGCAGCGGATCGCCGCCCTCGGCCCGTACCCGGGCGAAGCGGCGGGTCGGGTCCATGCTCTCGAACGGCTCCACGTCCGCGGCCGATCGCTCCACCAGCACGGCCCCGTCGGGTCCGGCGATGACGATCACGTCGGCGCTGTCGGCGTCGGGAACGAGGCGAGCCTCTCCTCCCGAGTCCTTGGCCAGGCCGACCGTGCCGGTGAGCTCGCCCGTGGCGAGCCCGGGCAGCCAGCGGGCCTTCTGCTCGTCGGAGCCGGCGTACTGGAGCGCGAGGCCCGCCGCGGCGCTCGACAGGAACGGCACCGGCGCGAGCGCGTAGCCGAGCTCCTCCATGAGGATGATCAGCTCGACCGTGCCGAGCTCCTGGCCGCCGTGCTCCTCGTCGATGAAGATGCCGGCCCAGCCCAGCTCCGCCATCTCCTTCCAGGCGTCGTCGTCGTAGGCCTTGGCCTCGGCCAGCTCTCGGACCCGCTCGGACTTGAAGCGCGCGGCGAGGAACTCGTTGGCCGTGCGCTTGATGGCCTGCTGGTCGTCGGTGAAGTCGAAGTTCATCTCAGGCTCCTAGCGCAGCTTGGGCAGGCCGAGCACCCGCTCGGCGATGATGTTCTTGAGGATCTCGGTGGTGCCGCCCTCGATCGAGTTCGCGCGGGAGCGCAACAGGCGGTAGGTCCAGGCCGACTCCCAGTCGGCGCCGTCCTCACCCAGGATGTCCACCGCCAGCTCGGTCAGCGCCTGGTTGATCTCACCCCACTGCCACTTCGGCAGCGAGCCCTCCGGCCCGGGGACGCCGGTCTTCATTATCGAGGTGAGCCCGCGCCACGAGTTGAGCCGCAGGAGCTCCACCTCGATCGTCAGCTGCGCGAGCCGCTGGCGAATCAGCGGGTCGTCGGCCACGCCGCGCTCGCGGGCGAGGTCCTTGACGTCCTCGAGGGCGATTCTCACTCCAGCGGCCGCTGATGCGCCGAGACCGGCGCGCTCGTTCATCAGCGTGGTGATGGCCACTCCCCAGCCGTTCCCCACACCGCCCACGACGTTCTCGTCGGGGATGCGAGCCTCTTCGATGAACAGCTCGTTGAACTCGGGTTGATTCGTGATCTGGTGCAGCGGGCGGACCTGCACCTCCTCCTGCTCCATGTCCATGATGAAGTAGGTGAGGCCCTGGTGCTTGGGCACGTCCTGGTCGGTGCGCGCCACGAGCATGCACCACTTGGACTTGTGGGCGAAGGTGGTCCACACCTTCTGGCCGGTGACAACCCACTCGCCGTTCGACTTGACCGCCTTGGTCTTGAGCGAGGCCAGATCCGAGCCTGACTCGGGCTCCGAGAAGCCCTGACACCAGATCTCCTCGCCCGTGAGTATCGGCTTGAGCCAGCGCTCCTTCTGCTCATCGGTGCCGTGGTGGATCACCACCGGCCCGCCCATGACCATGCCGAGGACATTGGCCGGCTGGGGAGCGCGCGCCCGGGCCATCTCCTCGCCGAACAGCGCCTGCTCGATAAGGGTGGCGCCGCGGCCGCCGTACTCCTTCGGCCACGAGAAGCCGGCGTAACCGGCGTCGTAGAGCACGCGCTGCCACTGGCGCCGGTGATCGAAGGCCTCGTCCTCGCCGGGCGGATCCTCTCCGGGATGGTTGCCGGCGAGCCAGGAGCGCAGCTCGTCGCGGAAGGCCTCTTCGGAGGGCGACAGCGTCAGGTCCATGGCGGTAATGTACCAAGGAGTACACAATGGAGGGCAGTCCCGACATCCCGCGCCGCCTGCCCCGTGGCAGCCACGGTCTCGACCGTGGGTTGGTGGCCGCTTCCCAGCGCACGCGCATCCTCGAGGCGGTGGGCCGTGCGGTGGCCCAGAAGGGCTACGCCGCGGCGACGATCGACGACATAGTGCGCGGCGCGGGCGTCTCCAAGAAGACCTTCTACGAGCACTTCAGCGACAAGGAGGACTGCTTCCTCGCCGCGTACGAGGCCGCGGCCGACGAGCTTTTCGCGCGCGTGCGCGAGGCTCAGGCGGCGCCCGGCCCGTGGCTCGAGCGCACTCGGGCGGGCATCTCGGCCTACCTGCGCTGGCTGGCCGCCGAGCCCGCGCTCGCGCGCGTCTTCCTGATCGAGGTGGCCGCCGCCGGGCCGCGCGCGGCCGAACGCAGGGAGGCCCTGCGAGACCGCTACACGGAGCAGTTGGCGGAGCTCCAGCGCAACGCGCGTGATGAGCTGCCCGGGCTTCCCGAGCCCCCCGCGGAGATCTTCCAGGCGGTCGTGGCGGCCGTGGACGACCTGGTGGTGCGGCGCATCCGCGAGGCCGGCGCCGAGGAGCTGACCGAGCTCGAGCCCATCCTCGTCCACCTTCAGGTGTCTCTCCTGGCGGGTCCCGAGGTGGCCGCCGAGGCCGCGAGCTCATGACCGTACGCGTCTACACCATCGAGCTGGAACCGACGGGAGGCATGCGCCTGCTTCGCCCCTTCCTTGGCGCGATCGTCCGCTCGGGCCTCAAGAAGGACCTTCAGAAGCTGGAAGGCGATTCTCGAGCAGCGGCAGTAGCGCCGCCGCTCTGCCTCAGTCGATCGTCAGGACGGCTTTGCCGCGCACTCGCCGCTCGATCAGCGCCTCGAGCGCGCCGGCGGCGTCGCGCCAGCTCATCGTCAGATCGATCTGCGTGTCGAGCCTGCCGGCGGCCACCTCGCCGGCCAGGAAGGTCAGGTCGCTGACGGCGGAGTCGTTGCGGTCGACCTCCTCGAAGACGCGCAAGCCGTAGAGACGGACGCCCACCTGCGGGTAGAAGGCCGACGCGTCGAAGGTCGTTGGCTCGCCGGACGAGATCCCGAAGTTCACCACGATCCCCCATTGCTCGAGGCGGGTCATTGCGGCGGCGAGGGTGGAGCCGCCCACCGACTCGATCACGATGTCGTAGCGCGGTCCGTCGGGGTCCAGCTCGAAGATCAGCTCATCCGCCCCGAGCTCGACCAGGCCCTCGGCGCGCTCCGGACTTGCCGCCAGGGCCGTCACGTGAGCGCCGCCGCGATGGGCCAGCTGCACCGCGAAGCGGCCGACTCCTCCGGACGCACCCGTGACGAGCGAGCGGCGTCCGAGCAGGGGGCCGGCCACGTCCAGCGCGCGGACGGCGGTGAGCCCGGCCACGGGCAGAGTCGACGCCTGCTCGAAGCTCACCTCGTCCGGCAGCCCGGCCAGCCGGCGGGTGGGCACGGCGGCGAGCTCGGCCCAGGCGCCCTCCATGACCAGGCCCACCACCCGGGCCCCGGCCGGTGGTCCGCTTCCGTCGGCCGCGGCGTCGCGAACCACGCCGGCCACGTCCCAGCCGTGCACCGTGCCCTCTTCGCGCCTGGGCAGATAGCGCGCCTCGCCCCGGTTGAGGGAGACGGCGCGGACCTCCACCAGGGCATCGCCCGGGCCGGGGGACGGTGTTTCGACCTCCGCCAGCTCGACCCCGCCGCGAGCGGACGGCCGGGCCACCAGGGCCCGCATGGTCTCAGTCGGCGGGGGCGGGGTCACTTGGGCCGCCAACCTACAGCACGTACATTTCCGCCTGATGGAGCAGGCTTCCTCGTCCACGAGGGACCGGCCGGCGCGCAAGCGGCGGCTGCTCGTCGGCGTCGTGCTTGGTGTGATCGCGCTGGCCGCGGTCGTGGCCGCCGTGCTCGTGTTCACCGCCGACGACACCGACGAGCCGCCCGATCGCCCGGATGAGGTGGAGGCCGGAAGTCCGGTGGCTCTCTCCGAGGAGGACCTGCGTTCCTACGTCCGGGAACTGGGCACGCCGGTGTACTGGGCGGGGCCACGCCCCGAGACCGACTATGAGGTCACCAGAACCGAGGACGCGAGCGTGTTCGTCCGCTATCTGCCTCGGGGCACCGTGGCCGGCGATCCCCGCCCTCGCTTCGTCACCGTCGCCACCTACTCGACCGCCGGTGCCTACGAGTTCCTGCGGCGGCAGGGGAGGCGCGAGGGCTGGTCGTCGCAGCGGACGACGTCCGGCGCTCTCGTGGCCTTCGCCGAGGAGACTCCCACCAGCGTCTACTTCGCCTTCCCGGACGCCGATCTGCAGGTCGAGGTCTTCGCGCCGCAGCTCGACCGGGCCCGCGAGCTGGTGCTCGGCGGCGACATCGCGCCGGTGAGCGGCTAGCTCGACTCGGTCTGGGTGGTCGAGGCCTGGGGCCAGGACGTGGTCTCGGTCCTCGCTCAGCCGTCGCCGGCCGCGCGGCGGGCCAGCGCCAGCTCGCGCCGGACGGTGGCGGTCTGGTTGGGAATCTGGAGCCGCTGCTCGAGGTAGGGAATCGCCTCGGTGGGCCGGCCGGCCAGCCGCAGCGCCCTGCCGAGGTTGAACAGCGCGTACGCGTAGTTGATGTCGGTGGTGCCCTCGGGGAACGACTCCACCGCTTGCTGCAGCACCGGCACCGCCTCGGCGTACCGGCCGGCGTTGAGAAGGTCGAAGCCCTGGGTGTTCAGGTCGGCGCCGCTCCCGGCGGTGGGCTCCGGCTGCTCGGGCTGGACCGGGGTCTGGGCCTGCGGCTCGGCTTCGGGCTCAGGCTGGACCGGGTTCTGGGCCTGCGGCTCGCTTTCGGGCGCAGGCTGGACCGGGTTCTGGTCCGGCTGCTCAGGCTCGTTCTGCTGCGCCTTCTCCGGCCGGCCCTCGCTGGCGCCCGAGCCGGCCCCGATCTCGTTGTCGCCGTCGCCCGAGCTGAGCGCGGCCACCCCCGCGGCCACCGCGAGCGCGATGATCAGCGCGGCCACGATGAGCGGGAGGCGGCGCGACCTCCCGGACGAGGGCCGGCCCCCGGGAGCGGGCCGGCTCGGCGGCGGTGCGGGTGGAGCCGCCAGCGGGCGCGTTCGCTCAGTCGGGGGCTCGGCCGCCTGCGTTGGCGGCGCTCCGAGCGCCTCGGCCAGGTCGCGGCCCAGCCCGCCCGCCGTGGCAGGTCGCTCGACGGGCTCGCGTGACATGGCCGAGGCCAGAAGCTCGGCTGCGGCCGCCGGCGCCTGCGGCCAGTGGTCGCGCAGGTCGGGCGGCGGCTCCGAGGCGATCGAGTGGGCGATCTGAAGCGGCGTCGCGCCGTCGCGCGGCTTTTGGCCCGCCAGCGCCTCGAAGCAGACGGCGGCCAGCGCGTAGACGTCGACGGCCGAGCCGGGCTCGCGCCCTTCCAGCTGCTCCGGGGCCATGTAGGCCGCGGTGCCCAGCACGGTGCCGCTGCGGGTGATGCGCGTGCCGTCGGCCACCGTGGCGATGCCGAGGTCCACGAGCTTGGCCACGCCGTCGTTTCGGAGCAGGATGTTGCCGGGCTTCACGTCACGGTGGATCACGAACTCGTCGTGCGCGTGGTCGAGCGCCTCGCCGATCTCGGTCGCCATGGTGCCCACCCGACGCGGGTCCAGCGGTCCCCGCCGCAGCGCCCGCGACAGCGGCTCGCCGGGCACGTACTCCATGACGATCAGGACGCCCTCATCGTCGACGGCCGTGTCGTAGACCGCCACGAGGTTCGGATGGTTCAGGGACGCGCCGAGCTTGGCCTCGCGCACGAAGCGCTTTTCGATCTCCTCGGGGCTGTCGGCATGCAGCCGCTTGACCGCCACCAGGCGGTCGAGGCGCTCGTCCCGGCACAGGAGCACGGAGGCCATGCCTCCGGAACCGAGGTGCCTGACGACCCGGTAGCGCCCGTCCAACAACATCCCCTGCGTCGAAACCGGCACTACGGCGAGGGTACCCGCAGTCGGTGGCTTAAACCCGCTGGATCAGAGTTCCGGTTCCGAGCCCGCCGCCGCAGCACATGGTCACGAGGCCGACCTCCTTGTCGGAGCGCTCGAGCTCGTGCACCAGCGTGGTGATCAGGCGGGCGCCCGTGGAACCCAGCGGGTGGCCGAGGGCGATGGCCCCGCCGTTGACGTTCACGCGGTCCATGTCGGGCTCCACCTCGCGACGCCAGGCCGCGACCACCGAGGCAAAGGCCTCGTTGACCTCGAACAGATCGATGTCGCCGATGGACATGCCGTTGCGCTCGAGGAGCTTCCTGGTGGCCGGAATCGGGCCCGTGAGCATGATCACCGGATCCACGCCGACCGTCGTCTGGTCGACGATCCGGGCGCGCGGCTTCAGCCCGAGTGACTCCGCCTTGCCGCGCTCCATCAGGAGCACGGCCGCGGCGCCGTCGGAGATCTGGGACGAGTTGCCCGCGGTGATCTTGCCGTCCTCCTTGAAGGCCGGCTTGAGCTGCGAGAGAGCCTCGATGTTCGTGTCCGGCCGGATGCCCTGATCGGTCACGTAGGTGTCGCCGTTGACCTGAAAGGGCACGATCTCACGCTCGAAGCGACCCTCTTCGGTGGCCCGGTGCGCGTTCTGGTGCGAGCGCATGCCGATCTCGTCGAGCTCGGAGCGCGGGATCTCCCACTGGTCGGCGATCATCTCGGCCGAAATGCCCTGTGGGACGAGGTTGTAGTGCTCCATCAACTCAGGCGGCCAGGGCGAGCCCACGTCGTCCACCCACTTGAACCCGACTCCCATGGGGATGTGGCCCATGTGCTCGACGCCCGAGCCGATGGCCACGTCGTGCGCGCCGGAGGCGATCAGAGCGGCGGCGAAATTCACGGCCTGCTGGGCGGAGCCGCACTGGCGGTCGACGGTGGTGGCGGGCGTCTCCACGGGCAGCCCGGCCTGCAGCCAGGCGTTGCGGCCGACGTTGAACATCTGCTCGCCGTACTGCTGCACGCACCCGGTGATCACGTCCTCGACCTCGGAGGGCTCGATGCCCGCACGCTCGATCACCGAGGTGTAGGTCGACCCGAGCAGCTCGTTGGGGTGGGTGTCCTTGTAGTAGCCCTTCTCGGGATGTCCCCGCCCGACCGGCGTGCGCGCCGCCTCGACGATTACGACCTCGCGACCATTTCCGTTCCGCATGTGGCTGCTTCCTCCAGCGTGAGTTGTGTGGTAAGCCTACTTCATTGACTGACCAGTCAACCAATGGTCTCGGGAGCCTCTAGACGATGAAACAACGGCTTGGAATCGCCGGTGCCGGCGCCATCGCCTGCGGCCTCGCAAAGGCGGCGGGACCGTCTCACGAGGTGGTGCTGTGGGCCCGCAGCGACACCTCCAGGGAGCGCGCGTGCGCGAAGGTGGCCGAGGCGGCCACGGTGGTCACCGATCTGTCAGAGCTCGCCGGCAGCGCCGTGGTCGTCGAGGCCATCTCAGAGGATCCGGACACCAAGCGTTCCCTCTACGGGCTGCTGGACGACGTGCTCGCGCCCGAGACCGTGCTCGCCACCACCACCTCGTCCCTGTCGGTGGCCGGTCTCGCGCAGGCCAGCGGTCGCCCCGACCGCTTCGGCGCGCTCCACGTCTTCAACCCGGTGGAGCGCATGGAGCTGGTGGAGCTCTCGTTTCCGCCCGAGGCGGGCGCCGAAACGAGGGAAGCGCTTCACGGCCTCTGCCGAGCGCTCGGCAAGACGGCGGTCGAGGTCCCCGATTCGGCCGGCTTCGTGGTCAACAAGCTGCTCTTCCCGTACCTGTTCGACGCCGTCCGGCTGCTGGAGCAGAACGGAATCGAGCCAAAGGCGATCGATACGTGCATGAAGCTCGGCGCCGGTCACCCGATGGGCCCGCTCGCGCTGCTCGACTTCGTCGGTCTCGACGTGGCCGCCGCTATCGGGGACTCGATCGGCGCCGACGTGCCCCAGAGGGTCCGGGAGCTGATCGACGAGGGCAGGCTGGGGCGCAAGGCGGGCTCGGGCTTCTACGAGTACGAGAAGCGCTGATCCGGAGGCGTGGCCGTCAGCCGCGCACGGAGCGCGAGCGGGCGGCGAGGTCCCACACCACGTCGGCCTCGCCGATCTTCTGGCTCTCCGCCAGCTCCGCCACCCGGTCCCAGGGAAGGGTGGCGTCAGGCAGGTCGTCCCAGCGGGCGAGGTCGAGGGCCTCGAGCGCGCCGCTCAGACCACCGGGGCAGTCGTCCTGCTCCTTGATGAGGGCACGAACCGCATCGCGCTGTGAATCACTGAACTTCACGCACCACATCGAGGCGAACGTAGCCCCCCAGCCGGACGGATAGGCGGTCAGTCCTGGCGTCGCTCGCTCTGGCCGCGAGGCGTGGATGCCGCCTGCTCGATGGGCCGGCCGGCGCCGCTCCCGTTGTCGTCCTCCGGATGGTGATCGCGGATACGCACCGCCTCGACGCGGTTCTGGCGCACGGCCTCCACCCGCAGGGAGTAGCCGTTGGCCTGAACCATGTCTCCACGCTTGGGCAGGCGGCCCAGCTCGCCGAACACGAATCCACCGACCGAGTTGTAGGCCTCGGAGTCCACCGGCAGGTTGAGGCCGTAGTCGGCGAGGTCGGTGATGGGCACGTGGCCCCGCACCCACCAGTCGCCGTTGGCGAGACGCCGGATGCCCGCCACAGCGGGGTCGGTCTCGTCGGCGATCTCCCCGACCACCTCCTCGATGATGTCCTCCACGGAGACGATGCCGGCGGTGCGGCCGTACTCGTCCACGACGACGGCCATCGAGGCCCGCTCGCGCTGGAGGTCGGCCAGGAGATCGTCGAGCGGCTTGGTCTCGGGCACGATCAGCGCGTCCTTGACGCTGTCGGCGATCGGGGCGTCGGGGCCGCGGCTCATCAGCCGCCGGGCGAGCGAGTTGGAGTGCACGATGCCCTTGATCCGGTCCGTGTTGTCGTTCTCGGTGACCACGAGCCGGGTGTGACCCGAGTCCACGCAGCGCTTGAGGGCCACCTCGGCCGATTCGGAAATGTCGCAGGTGACCACGGCCGGGATCGGCGTCATCACCTGACGCGCCTGCTGCTCGTGCAGGTGAAAGACGCCCGAGAGCATGCCGGCCTCTCCCGGGTCCAGCTTGCCGCCCGTCGCGCTCTGGGCGATCAGCAGCTTGAGGTCCTCGGACGAGCTGATCTCCTCGAACTCGGCCTTGGCGTCGACCCCGACCAGGCGCAGGATGGCGTTCGAGGCCGTGTTCAGCAACCAGATCAGCGGGCTCAGCGCCACCCGGAACCAGTGCAGGGGCCGAGCCACGCGCAGGGCGGTGCGCTCGGCGTGGACAATCGCGTAGATCTTCGGCACCTGCTCGCCCACGGTGATGTGGAGCGCCGTGGTTATGAGGTAGGCGATCGAGATCGAGATGGCCAGCGACAGCCCGTGCGAGATCGACTCGCCGAGAGCGCTCTCGATCAGCCGGGCGATGGCCGGCTCGCCCATGAAGCCGATGCCCAGCGAGGCCATCGTGATGCCGAGCTGACAGGCCGACAGGTACTCGTCGATCTTGTCGATCTGAGCGAGCACCAAGGGGGCCCCGCGACGGCCCTCCTCGCGCATGACCTCGATACGGCCCTCGCGCGTGCGCACGAGCGCGAACTCGGCCGCGACGAAGAAGCCGTTCGCGGCCACCAATACGGCTACGCCGAAGAGGAGGAGCAGCTCGGTCATCTGGGACCGCTGCCTGCCTCCGGCTTTAACCGCTTACTTCGAGGTCGATCGTCGTCGCTCATTCAGGGGGACTCTGGCGAGCGTAGCAAGGTTTCTGCGCGCTCTACAGGGCGTCGATCTTCCCCGCAAGCTCGAAATCCGCACCGGTCAGGCCGCCCTCGCTGTGCGTGGAGAGGGTGACCGTCACCGTCTTCCAGGAGATCTCCAGATCGGGGTGATGCTCCATCTCCTCGGCGGCGGGTGTGAGCCGGTTCACGAAGTCCACCGACCCCTTGAAGTCCCCGTTGTCGAAGTCCTTGGTGATCGCGTCGCCGGACCGCTCCCATCCGTCCAGACCTTGCAGCCGATCGTTGATCTCGTCGTCGCTCAAACGTGCCATGCTCGTCTCCGTGCGGGTCGCCTCATTGGTCCCTTCAGCCACCGAGATGCTCTTCGCCCTCGGCCTGGGCGACAGTGTCGTCGCAGTCACCCATGAGTGTGATTACCCGCCCGGCGTCGAACAACTCCCGCACCTCACCCGGAGCGTGATCGGTGAGGGGCTGCCCGCCGCGGAGATCGATGCCGCCGTGCGCGAGCGCACCGGCCGGGGCGAGTCGCTCTACGAGCTCGACGAGGACACGCTTGCCTCGCTCGACGTCGACCTGATCGTGACCCAGGCGGTGTGCGAGGTCTGCGCCGTCTCGTTCGACGACGTCCGCTCGGTGGCGGCCGGGCTGCCCACCGAGCCGGAGGTGATCTCGCTCGATCCGTCGACCTTCGGCGAGGTCATGGGCGACATACCGCGGTTGGCGGAGGCCACCGGAGTGCCGGAGGCCGGGGAGCAGCTGGCCGAGGAGTGCGCCGAGCGCGTGGAGGAGGTGGAGCTGGCGATCGCCGGCGACCCGCGGCCGCGGGTGGCCGCCCTGGAATGGCTCGACCCCGTGTACGTGGGCGGCCACTGGGTCCCGCAGATGATCGAGCTGGCCGGCGGAGACGATGTGCTCGGCCTGCCGGGAGAGAAGTCCCGCACCGCGGAGTGGGCCGAGGTCGAGGCGGCTCGTCCCGAGATCGTGGTCTCGATGCCCTGCGGCTACTACGCCGAGCAGGCCGCGGCCGAGACCATGCTTCAGCGCGAGCGGCTCACGGCACTGGGCGCCCGAGTGGTGGCGGTCGACGCGGCGGCCTACTTCTCGCGTCCCGGACCCCGGCTGGTGGACGGAGTGGAGCTGCTCGGCCACATCCTCCATCCCGACGTGTTCGAGGCTCCCCCCACCCGCCGCTCGATCGAGCTCGACCTCGCACGGCCGGCCGGAGCCGGCCGGTCCTAGCCCACCACCACGATCGAGCCGGCCACCGCCGCCACGCCCAGCGCCGCGCAGAGCACCGAGGTGGCCGCCGCCCCCAGCCGCACCTGATCGGGCAGGTCGAAGAGGACCAGCGCGGCCAGGCCGCCGCCGATCAGGCCGCCGATGTGACCACCGATCGAGATGTTCGGAACGACGAACGTGATCAAGAGGTTGAGGCCGATCCACACGCCCAGCCCGCTCTCCATCAGGCTCATCCCGCGGTTGCGGGCGTAGATCGCGGCAGCCGCCATGAGACCGAAGATCGCGCCCGAGGCGCCCACCGTCAGCCCGTCGGGCTCGAGCAGGAGCGCTCCGAACGAACCGCAGAGAAGCGAGACGAAGTAGATCAGCGCGAAACGTGCCCGGCCCACGGCCGGCTCGAGCAACGAGCCGAGGACCCACAGGGAGAGCATGTTGAACATCAGGTGAAACAGCCCCGCGTGCAGGAAGCCCGAGGTGAGCAAACGCCAATATTCCCCGTCGGCCACGGCCGGTCCCGACAGCGCCCCCTCGGTGAGCAGGTCGCCGCTCACGCCCGCGCCACCGGTGGCGCTGCCGCCGCCCAGGGTGGCGCCGAGGAAGACCAGCACGTTGATGCCGATGAGCAGATAGGTCAGCCCCGGCTCGTCCGTGCCGGAGCGCATCGTCCGGACCTGGGTGCGCTGACTGGCGCACTCGGGACAGCGCATGCCCACCGAAGTGGTGGTCATGCAGTCCGGGCAGATCGCCCGCCCGCAATTGGAGCAGTGGACTCCGGTCTCGCGCTTCGGGTGGCGGTAACAGACGTCCATATCGGACGCTCAGAGTAGTGGTCGGCGAGTCACGCAGCGCCGCCTAGAGCGGCACGCTCAGCACGGGCTGCTCGGTGGGAGCGCGTGCTCCGCCACGGCGCTCACGAGTGACGAGCACGGCCTCGGCGCCGGTCAGGTCGTCCGGTACCGCCACCGCGGTCGCGCCGTTCGACGCGACCACGAACGTGGGCTGAGCCACGAAGCCGCCGTCCCTCTGGATCCAGGCCTGGTAGACCTGATCGTCGTTGAGCGTCGGCATGTCGCGGACGCGCAGGATGGCGCCGTCCTTGCCGTCGCCCTCCACCTGGAGTTCACCGCTGGCGCGCGGCAGCCGGCTCTGGTCGACGGTGGCCACGACCGTGCGCTCGTCCTCGGTGCCGAGCTGGGCCACGGCGAAACCGCCCACGACACCGAGCAGCAACGCGCCCATGACCAGCACGGGTCGCATGGCGGGGAAGCTGAGGCGGTCGCGCAGGGAGCGCCTGGGCCGCCGCGCGGCGGCCTCCTCGGGCGCCTCGCGCGACTCGCGCTCGACGATCTCCATCAGCGCCATCTTGAGCTCCGGCGGCGGCTCCACCTGCTCGACCGAGCGCGGCAGCACGTCGGCCGCCGGCCGCAGATCCTCGATCTCGGCGCGACACTCCGCGCAGTTGACGATGTGCTGCTCGAAAGCTTGGATCTCGAGATCGGTCAGCGCTCCCAGCAGATAGGCGCCGATGTCATCCCGGTAGTGCGTGTGGTCCCTGGTGGTCATGCGAATCCCCCTGCCGCGTAGCCCTCTGAGAGCTGCCGCCGCATCTTGTCCAGGCCCAGCCGCATCCGGCCCTTGACGGTACCGATGGGCTCATTCAGCAACTCGGCGATCTGGCTGTGGCTGAAGCCGCCGAAATAGGCCAGTTCGATGGTCTTTCGCTGCTCGTCCGGCAGCGTGTCCAGGGCGGTGCGGATCGAGCGCGCCTCCTCGCGCCGCGCGACCTCCACGTCCGTGCGTTCCTTCGCCTCGTGACGTTCCTCGACCCCTTCCAGCGTGTCCCGCCGGCGGTCGTGA
Source organism: uncultured Thermoleophilaceae bacterium (assembly GCA_963826165.1). Taxonomy (GTDB): domain Bacteria; phylum Actinomycetota; class Thermoleophilia; order Solirubrobacterales; family Thermoleophilaceae; genus JACVRW01. Next base: position 304,787 of record CAWGWC010000007.1, read on the forward strand.
ACCGTGTTGCGCCGGAGCGCGTCCACGGCCCGGTTGTGGACGATGCCGAGCACCCACGTCCGGACGCTCCCGCGCGCCTGGTCGTAGCGAAGCCGACTCCTCCAGATCGAGAGGAAGGCCTCCTGCGTTATGTCTTCTGCAGTCACTCGGTTACCCACCATCCTGTATGCGAGCGAGAACGCCGCGCCGCCATGACGGTCGTAGAGCAGCTCGAACGCTCGGGGCTTCCCCTCTTGGACGAGCTGCATGACCTCCTCGTCCGCGAGATCGCGGATGTCATTCGCCATGGCGAACACTTCCTTCGCGGCGCAGGGCAAACTGGATCAGCACCGATTGCTCCATTCACCATTGGCGCGCGTTCTCCCGCCTTCAACCATCGGGGCCGGTCCGTCCGTACCTTCGTGCGATGGCTCATTTCCGCGACAGCGTTCCGTCCACTCTCGGCCCCGAGGAGACCTTCGACTACCTGGCCTGGTTCTCGAACGCCGGGGAGTGGGACCCCGGCGTGGTGGAGGCCGAGCCCCTCGGCGAGGAACCCGCGCGGGTCGGCTCGCGCTTTCGGGTGGTGACCGAGTTCGCGGGGCGGCGCAACGATCTCGTCTACGAGATCGTGGAGCTCGACCGCCCTCGCCGCGTGCGACTGGTGGCCGAGGCGCCGAGCTTCACGAGCGACGACACCATCGAGGTGGCGGGCGGCGCCGGCGGCGTGGAGGTCACCTACGACGCCGACCTGCGCATGAAGGGACTGTTCAAGCTGTCCGAGCCGATCACGCGGGTGATCTTCAACCGCGTGGCGGGGCGGGCCAAGGACGGACTCGAGAAGGCGCTGGCGCGCTGAGCTGAACGATCGGGATCGTCCGGTTCGCCTTCGCGGCGTCCCGGCGGTAGGTCGCGTAGGGCGCGAACACACGATCGGCGAGCTCCCAGAGCCTTCGGCGCTCCGCTTCGTCGTCGATCACCCTGGCCCGCATCGGGATACCGCCGATCGCGACGTCGGGATGCGCCCGGAGATTGTGAAACCAGGCCGGGTGCCTCTCGTGGCCGGCCTTCGAGGCGACGATCGTGACCAGGTCGCCGTCGTGGAAGTAGATGACCGCGTTGCGTCGCAGGGCGCCGCTCCTCGCGCCACGGGTCTCGAGCAGGGCGGTGGGGAGCACCAGTCCCATGCCGAGCCGTCCCCGCGTGGCCCGCAGCAGGTACGGATCTAGCTTCCAGACGACGTTGGCCGAGATGAAGCGGCCCAGGCGGGTGGCGGAGAACGCGGCGTAGGCGCGGCTGAACCGGCCGGGCGGGCGTCTGGGATCGACGTATCTGAGCCGCGCGGCCACCGGAGCATTGTTGCTTCTGCCTCGCCGGGTAGCTTTGCGCCGATGCCACCACGCTTGCAGCGGGCTCACCTGGCGGTCCTGGCCGTGCTGGTCGCACTCTCGCCACTCGCGGTGGCACAGGCCTCGAGCGCCCGGCCCGTGGCCAAGCCCAAGTTCGTGAGGAACATCCCCACCGGCGAGACCGGCTGGTTCTCTTCGCCCGGCCTCGTCGACCTCAACCGCGACCGGCGGCTCGAGATCGTCGCGCCGTTCTATTCGACGCTCGTATTCGACGCCAAGGGACGCCGCCTGGGTCAGGGGACGGCGACGAGCGGACGGGTCTACGCGCCCGGCGTGGTTGCTGACATGGACGGCGACCGCGTCCCCGAGATCGTGGTCGGCGGCAACGAGGGGACGGTCGCGGCGTACAACCTGAGCGGCGGCCGGCTTCGGCTCAAGGCGGGCTGGCCGGCCTCGACCTGCAGCGGCGGACAGTGCCCCGAGACCCGTGGCCTGGCGGCCGCGGACCTCGATCACGACGGCCGCGTGGAGGTGGTGGCCACGACCACGAACACCTCCGATACCGGCGCGCAGGTCTTCGTGTTCGGCGCGTCGGGAGCGCCGCTACCCGGCTGGCCCCGCTACAACACCGGCAGCGACGCCGCCTTCAACGGCGCCGGCAACCAGGGCTACGGCGCGTACGGAGAGAACGTCGGCATCGGCAACCTCGACAACGACCGTCAGCTGGAGGTCGTCGTCACGTTCGACAACCACCAGATCAACGTGTTCAACCACGACGGCACGTCCGTGCTCGCCTCGCCGTGGTTCACGAACCGTCAGAGCGATCACTTCGGGAACCGTCTGGGCTGGGGTCAGTTCATCCGTTGGCTGAGTCCGCGCGTGGAGGCACGCCATTACCACCGGCACGTCGGCCCGTGGCCCGACGTCCGGCAGACCTCCTGGCTGCAGTGGACGGCGTCGCCACCATCGGTCGCCGACCTCGACCGCGACGGGCGCAACGAGGTGATCGGGCTGCCCAACGTCGAGAGGAAGGAGCCCTACGAGACCCAGGCCTACGCCTTCATGGTTCTCGACGGCGCCCACGGCAAGGGGAAGCGATCGGCGCGCCGCCACCGAGGCTTCGTCACGCCGCCGCTGACCGGCAAGCCCGCCGTCCGCCCCGACGGCGACTGGTATCCGCCCAGCGGCATCCCGGCGCCGACGATCATCAATCTGCGGGGAAATCGCCGCCGCGAGATCATCGCGCCGGTTCCCGACGGGCACGTGTACGCGGTCGGCGCAGGAGGCAAGCGGCTGTGGCGCTACGACTACGCCCGGGGATCGGCCAAGACCTTCGCGTCCGAGGTCGTGGCCGCCGACCTCAATCGCAAGGGTCGCCCGGAGCTGGTGTTCGGCACCTACGGCCCGTCCCCGGGCTCGGGCCGCCTGATCGTGCTGTCGGCCAGGGGCAAGCGCCTCTTCGACCTCCGCCTTCGCAACCAGGGCGACAACGGCAACGGCGTCGGCATCCCGGCGGCGCCGTCGATCGGCGATCTCAACGGCGACGGCCGCCTGGAGATCGTGGTCACGACGTTCGACCACGGGATCGACGTCTACCGCGTTCCGCGCTCGAACAGCAAGCGCCTGCCGTGGCCCACCGGGCGCGGCAGCCTGCTGCGCAACGGCAGTCCGTAGGGGTAGAGTCGAAACCGGGTGGACATCGAAGCGAGGAGCTCGGGGGTCCAATGTCCACGCACCGTCGGTCGCCCGGGACTGGGACCGCATCCCAGTCGCGGATGGCGTCGAGATCGCCTACACGGAGCGCGGCTCGGGCACGCCGGTGGTGTTCGTGCCCGCTCGCCAACGTGCTCAGGCCGGAGTCGGTTGCTCAGGCCGGGCCCTGGTTGTCGGTCAACGCGCCCGGCTGACGGCCTTCCTGACCACCGGCCGCTGAGGTCCATATCGTGCAGGCCGTGCTGTACGGCTACGTGGCAACGATGAAGACCCGCCCCGGCCGGCGCGACGACGTCGTGGCCATTCTGCTTCGTGACGTCGACGACCTGCGGCAGGCGGGCTGCCACTCCTACATCGTGAGCGTGGCCGACGCAGACGCCGACACGATCCACGTCACGGAGGTGTGGGACAGCAGGGAGCACCACCAGGCGTCGCTTCAGCTTCCGGCGGTCAGGGCGACCATCGACGAGGCCATGCCCATGCTCACCGGCGAGTTCACCGGGCAGGAGCGGGACGTGGTGGGCGGCCTGGGCCTCGAGAGCTAGCGGCGCAGCCGCTTCTCGATGTCCCCGGCCACGCCGCGCACGCTCCGCTCGAGCGCCCGCAGCCCGGTGGCCTGGCGCCTGCGGTGCTGCTGACGCGTGCGCACCAGCACGAGGCCGCCCGCCGCCGCGGTGCCGACCACGATCGCCGCCGCGGTGGGCACCCAGTTTCGCGGATCGCCCATCGCCGACAGCTCCCAGTCCGACAGCTCCTCGGCCGCCGCCTCGGTGACGCTCGACAGGCTGCGTTCCATGCGGTCGGACAGCGCCTCCGGCGGATCGACCGGGACGAGCGCCGAGCGGAGCAGCCGCTCCACGCGGTCCACGTCACTCATTGAAAGCCTCCTCCTCGGCCTCGAGTCCTTGTTCCAGCTGCTTGATGGCCCGGTGGATGAGCACCTTGGTCGCACCCTCGGAACGACCCAGCGCCCGAGCGATCTCCCGGTTGTCCATGTCGAGCGCGAAGCGCATGATCAGAGCTTCGCGCCGATCCTCGGGAAGCTTGGTTACGCCTTCGAGAACCTCCTTGACCTCCTCGCGCTCCTCCACCACTCGCTCGGTGCCGAGCGGCGAGCTGATCACCGCGGCGTCGTCGAGGTTCGACTGCGGCTTGCGTGACCGGTCGCGGTAGTAGTTGGCCGCAAGGTTGTGCGCGATCCGGATCAGCCAGGGTCGCAGGGGCCGGCCGTTCGACTCGCGCTGTGCCCGGTCGAAGTGGCGGTAGGCCTGCAGGAAGGTCTGCTCGGTGATGTCCTCGGCGTCGTGGTGATTGCCGATCCGGTAGTAGGAGTACGAGTAGACGTCGCGCAGATGAGCCCGATAGAGCTCCGTGAAGTCGCGATCGAGACGCTGTTTGTCGAGCTCCTCCTGCACCGGTCATGGCAGCCTACTCCCGCTCATGCGGCGTGAGTCTCACGCTCCGGGTGGCGCGCGGAGCGCACGCTTTCCAGCCATTGCTCGGCCGATGCATCGCCGTCGAGCATCTGCTGAAGCCCGATGGTCACCGGTGCGCGAATGCCGTGGCGCTCCAGAGCCAGGCCGAGCAGCGGCACCGTGGCGAGCGACTCCGGATTCATGTCGATGCCGCGTCCGCCGTCGCCGATCGTCCCGGCCACCAGGTCTCCGGCGCCGGCCAAGCCGGCGAAGGCCTCGCTTCGCCCACCGCTCGCCACGGCCAAGTCGTGTACCTCGGAGAAGATGCGACCGGCGGCGGCGCCCGCCAGGTTGGCCCCGCCCCGGGCAGCCGCGGCCGAGCCGAGCGCGGCCGCGTTCGTGGCGCAGGCGGCGAGCTCGGTACCGGTCACGTCGTCGGTGGCATCGGCGTGCAGGCCCCCCTGCTCGAGGACGTCGCGCAGCTGGCGGCGCAGGTCGGCGTCGCGGGTGGCCACCACCACCGAGGCGCCCAGCTCGACCACCTCGCGGGCGTGCGCCGGACCGGCCAGGGTGGCCACGGCCCGAGCGTGCACGCGCTCGGAGACGTACGCGCTGGGGGTGGTGCCGAGAGGCGGCACGAGGCCCTTAGAGGCCACGAGCACGGCCGAACGGTCGCCGATGCGGGTGCCCAGCTCGCCCATGACGGCGGGAAGGCTGGGGCAGGGTACGGCGAGCAGAATCAGGTCCACGCCAGCCAGCTCGACCTCGGACATCGGCTTGACATCGATCCCGCGCTCGAGGATCACGCCCGGGAGATAGGCGCCGTTCTCACGCTCGGCCGCGACGCGCTCGGACTGAGCCGCGGTGCGGCAGACGAGCTGCACATCGAGCCCGGCGCGCGACAGCACAGCGGCTGCCGCGGTGCCCATGCTGCCCGCGCCGATCACGGCCGCGGTGCGCAGTGGCGGGAGTCCGCCGAGCCACTCCCACTGGAGGCAGACGCACGGCCAGATGCGTTCGGTGACCTCGCCGGCCAGGAAGGGCGAAGGATTCTCCACGCGCGGGTAGGTGAGCGGCGCGCCGAAGCGGATGTGCACCTTGGCGGGCTTGATCCTCCACCCGTCGCGCGCATGTTCCGAGCCCGTGACCGCCACCGGCACCACCGGCGTGCCGCTCTCGAGCGCAAGGCGCCCCACGCCCCGCTTGGGCCGGCCCAGCGAGCCGGACGGGACACGCGTGCCCTCGGGAAAGATGACCACGGCCTGCCCGCCATCGAGCAGGGCCAGCGAGGTGATCACCGATTCCTCGTCGGACCTCCCCCGCATGACCGGGAACGCCCCCAGACAGTTGAGAAACCAGCCGATGACGGGGTTCTTGAACAGCTCCTCCTTGGCCACGAAATAGATGGGCCGCCCAATGCAGCAGCCGATCGCGAACGGGTCGAGGAAGCTGCGGTGGTTGGACGCCAGGATCACCCCGCCCTCCGGCACGTGCTCGCGGCCCAGGCGCCGCAGGCGGAAGTAGAGGACGATCGCCGGCTTCACGAACATCCGCGTCAGCCAGTAGACGGGGGTGTTCACGCCACGCCGCCTCGTGCGCTCGTGATAGAGCTCGAGCGGGCGCGCGGTCACGTTCGGTCCCCCCGGAGCATGTGAAGACCTACCCGGCCGCCGGAGTGTCGTTACGCTGGTCGGCATGGAGCTGAGGAGGCCCCTCAACGGGGCGTTGGCGGGGGCAGCGGCCGCGGCGGTCTGGGCCGCTCAGCAACCGCTCGACAAGCGGGTCTTCGGCTCGCGCTACGACGACGTGGAGCTGCTGGGCAAGCTCGTGACCCGCGGCCCGGCCTGGCCCGCCGCGGGCGTGGCGCTGCACGTGGCCAACGGAGCCGTGTTCGGCGCGGTCTATGCGCTCATCCGGCCCGTCGTGCCGGCACCGCCCCTGGTCACCGGTGTGGCCGCCGCGATGGCCGAGCACGGGGGGCTGTGGCCCCTCGGCCGGGTGACGGACTCAGTGCATCCCGCGCGGGACGAGCTCGAGACCCTGACCGGCAACCGCGCGGCCTTCGCCCAGGCCACCTGGCGCCACCTGCTGTTCGGGGTCGTGCTCGCGGAGATCGAGCGGCGCCTCAACGACACCGACGACTTCGAGCCCCTGGAGGACATCCCGGCCTCGTCGAACGGGCACGGCAGCCTGGAGCAGGCGGCCGTGGGGGCGGCGGGCGGCTAGAGCCCGCCCGGCTGGACCGACTCCGGGCGTACACTCGATCTCGACGCCGGAGTAGCTCAGTTGGCAGAGCATCGCTCTTGTAAAGCGAAGGCCGTCGGTTCGAGCCCGACCTCCGGCTCCTGTCCCTACAGCAGCACCTGCCGCGAATCGAGATGCGCTCCCACCTTGCGCTTGACCCTCTGCAGCGCGTTGTCCACCGTCTTGGTGTCGCAGTCCAGCCGGCCGGCGATCGCCTCGTAGCTGTAGCCGTCGAGGTAGAGCGACAGCACGGAGCTCTCGAGCTCGGAGAGCACGCTCGACAGGCAGGCCACCATGCTGTGAAGCTCCTCGGAGGAGATGACCTGGTTCACGGGATCGTGGGCCGTCGGACCGGGCAGCAGCTCGTCGAGCGTCGGATCGCCGTCGCCGCCACCGGCGGCGGGGGTCTGGGAGAAGGAGACGTACTCGTTGAGAGGTGTGTGCTTGTTGCGGGTCGAGGTCTTGACCGCGGTGATGATCTGCCGCGTGATGCACAGCTCGGCGAAGTTGCGGAAGCTCGACTCGCGATCGGTGCGGTAGTCGCGCACGGCCTTGTAGAGGCCGACCAGGCCCTCCTGGATGAGGTCGTCCGCGTCTCCCCCGATCAGGAAGTACGACGACGCCTTCAGCCGGACGAACCCGTAGTAGCGCTTGACGATCCGGTCATAAGCGTCGCGCTTGCCCTGCTTCGCGAGCGCGATGAGAAAGTGATCGTCTAGCTCGACTAAAGACTGAGACTTGAGCCCGGGTGGGCGCGAGTACGCGGAAGTAGCCATCGAAACTCCTCTCGGGCCAGCAACGGGCCCTTGAAGCTCGGTGACGCACTACCTCCCCTGGCGCCAGGTTCTCTGAAGTCGTGTCCCTAAAGCTCGACTTCAGCCTGATCTGCGGCGCAAGTATTGCCTTGTTATGGAGCCCTGTCAAGAGCCTGGCGGAAATGCAAGATTCCGTACACCAGCGCGGCGGAGGCGGTGGCGACGTTGAGCGAGCCGACCCGCCCGCGGGTGGGCAGGCGGATCAGCGCGTCGCACGACGAGGCCACCCGGGGACGAAGCCCTCGCCCCTCGGACCCGAGCACGAGCACCACGCGGCCCGCGTAGTCCGGACGCTGATAGGGCACGGCGGCGTCGGCCGCGGCGCCGTAGACCCAGGCCTCGTGCTCCTTCGCCGTGGCGAGCCAGTCGGCCAGGTTGCGCACCCTCGCCACGTCCAGATGCTCGACCGCGCCGGCCGAGGCCTTGCAGACCGCGGGTGACACCTCGGCCGAGCGTCGCTCGGGCAGCACCACGCCGGCCGCGCCCGCGGATTCGGCCACGCGGCAGACGGCGCCCAGGTTGTTCGGGTCCTGGACCTCGTCCAGGGCGATGACCAGGGCGTCCTCGGCGGCGAGGAGCGAGTCGGGGTCCGAGTAGGGGAACGCCTCGACCTCCGCGCAGATCCCCTGGTGGTCGGGCGACTCCGCCCGGCGCTCGACCTCGTGGGCGTCGACGATCCGGCTTTCCACCTCGGCCAGCAGCACCTCGCGGGAAGCCCGCTCGGTGGCGTATACGCGCTGCACCCGGCGCTTCCCGCGGAGTGCCTCCCGCACCGGGTTGCGCCCGTAGACGATCACGAGCGCCGAATCAGCCGGCCGCCATCCGAGGTGTCACGCACCTCCCAGCCAGCGGCGGTGATGCGGTCGCGCAGCTCGTCAGCCCGAGCGAAGTCCCTCTCCGCTCGGGCCTCGTCGCGCTCCGTGGCCAGCTGTTGCAGCTCGGCCGGCGCGGTGTCGTCGTCACCCGTCTCCAGCAGGGTCTCCAGGCCGAGCGCGAACAGCATCTCTTCCAACCGGCCGGGACCGAGCTGTTCGCCCGCGTCGATCCGCCGGTTGCCCTCGGCCACCCAGTCGAACAGGACGGCACGCGCGCGCGGAGTGTTGAAGTCGTCGGACAGGGCGTCGAAGAAGCGCTCCACGTAGCCGTCCATCCGCGGCGCGGGCGCCTGCGGGTGGAGGCGCCGGATGAAGTCGCGAACGCGGTCCACCGAGCGCCGGGCGTCCTCCAGCGCCTCCTCCGAGTAGGTGACCGGCTTGCGGTAGTGGGCTCCCACCATCCACATGACGAACGCGTCGCGGCCGAACTGGTCCAGCGCACCGTGGAGCAGGCGGATGTTGCCGACCGACTTGGCCATCTTCGCGTCATCGAGCTCCACCATGCCGTTGTGCATCCACACGCGCGCGAGCGGCTGCTCGCGTGCCGATTCGGTCTGCGCGATCTCGTTCTCGTGGTGGGGAAAGACGAGGTCGGATCCGCCTCCATGTACCTCGAAGTCGAGGCCGAGGAGATCCTCGGCCATCGCCGAGCACTCGATGTGCCAGCCGGGACGCCCGTCTCCCCACGGCGACGGCCAGCGAGTGTCCTCGCCCTCCTTGTGCGCCTTCCAGAGAGCGAAGTCCTGCGGCGACTCCTTGACCGCCGCGGCGTCATCGCCCTCCCCCTGCTGCATCTCCTCCAGTGGGCGGTTGGAGAGCTTGCCGTAGCCCGGGAAGCTCGCCACTCGGAAATAGACGTCGCCGCCGGCCTCGTAGGCGTGGCCCGACTCGACCAGTGTCTCGATCAGGGCCACTATCGGCGGGATGGTCTCGGTGGCCAGCGGCTCGGCGTCCGGGCGGCCGAGGCCCAGTCGCTCGGTGTCCTCGAAGTAGGCCCCGGTCATCTCGCCGGCGAGCTCGGCGCTCGGGATCTCGCGGTCGCGGGCGGCGTCGTAGATCTTGTCGTTGATGTCGGTGACGTTGGCCACGAAGGTGACCGCGTAGCCCTCGTGCTCGAGAAAGCGCTTCAACAACGAGAAGATCACGAAGGGTCTGGCGTTGCCGACGTGCACGCGGCCGTAGACGGTGGGCCCGCACGCATAGATGGCCACACGCCCGGGCTCGCGGGGCTCGAGCGGCACGACCGTGCCGCGCAGGGTGTCGCTCAGGCGCACGGTGCGCACGCCGGAAAGGCTAGGGCGCGGAGAAGCGGAAACGGGAACCGGCAGTCGATCACGCGAGCGGCGGGCGCCGAGCCGGCCAGCCGAGGTCGGCCTCGAGCTGGGCGGCGAGCGCGATCAGCGTGGCCTCCTCGCCGTGGCGTCCCACCAGCTCGACGCCCACCGGCAACCCGTCGTCGGTGATGCCCGCCGGCACGGCGATCGCCGGCTGGCCGGTGAGATTCCACTGCGCGGCGAACGGATAGACGAAGCTCAGGGCGAGCAGGGTGTAGAGCGCGCCGCGTCCCTCCCACTGCCCCGCGCGCACGGGTGGCTGCGCGGACAGCGGGGTGAGCAGCACGTCGTGCCGGTCGAAGAAGGGACGCATCCGTTCGCGGTTGTCCTCGCGCCGCGCCCAGTCGAGCAGCGGCGGCGCGATCGCGCGCCCGAGGCGGGCGAAGCCGCGCGTGCGGCGCTGGAGGCGCTCGGGCCGCTCGACCCGCTCGGCCTCCTGCGCAATCCCGCCGAGGTAGCGGCTGGTCAGCGGGTTGATCAGAGGATAGGGCGGGTCGTCGCGCTCGAGCTCGTGACCGAGCGCGCTCAGACGGGCGCCGATCTGGTCGACCATGCCGCGTATTACCGGATCCACGCGCGCGGGGAGGAACGGCTTGACCGAGGAGGCCACCCTCAGGCTTCCCGGAGCGGCGACCGCTGCTGCCGCCAGAGACGGCTGACGTGAGGCCACACCGACCAGCACCGCCGTGTCGGCGACGGTGCGGGTGACGAAGCCGAGGACGCTCAGGCCGTACCAGTGCTCGGTCCGCGGGGAGAGCGGGATGAGGTCGCGCGTGGGCTTGAGGCCCACCAGTCCGCAGTTGCCGGCGGGCAGGCGAATCGAACCGGCGCCGTCCGAGGCCGTGGCGGCCGCGCACAGCCCCGCCGCCACCGCGGCGGCGCTGCCCCCGCTCGATCCGGCCGGACTGCGGGTGCTGTCCCAGGGATTGCGGGTCACACCGAACGAGGGTCCCTCGGTGTCACCGATGATGGCCAGCTCGGGCAGGTTGGTCTTGCCGATGATCACGGCGCCCGCCTCTCGCAGGCGGCGTACGAGCTCGTTGTCCTCGCGGGCGGGAGTGAAATTGGCCCCCGTCCCCCACGAGGTCACCTCGCCGGCCACGTCCTCGGAGTCCTTGACGGCGATCGGCACGCCGAGCAGTGGGCGCTCGGCGCCGCCCGCCCGGCGGGCGTCCGCCTGCTGGGCCTCGGCGAGGGCACGCTCGGCCAGCACCAGCCGGAAGGCGTTCAGCTCGGGATCGAGCCGCTCGATGCGCTCCAGGTACAGCTCGACCAGTTCGCGCGACGAGAGCTCGCCGCTGCGGACGAGCTCGGCCTGTCGCGCGACTCCGGCGAAGGCCAGCTCGTCGCGGTCCATGCCGGCGTCAATCTAACGGTCGCCAGCGCCCGAGGGCCAGCTGCACCAGCCGGGGCAGCAGGACCCCGAACCGTGGGGGCAGCAGTCCCGAGGGCGACACGCCGGGATGGTGCGACGAGATGCGCACGCGGAGCTTGGCCGGGTGGCTGGCGAACGACAGAGGCGGTTCGAGACTGATGGCCTCTCCGTCGACCGCGACCGCCACGGATCGCGAGGCGTCGATCTCGAGCTCGGGGGCCTCCCACACCTTCCGGCCGCCCGGTGAGCCCCCGATCACCACGACGCCGAGGCGGCCCGCATCGACGCGCGGCCGTGTACTGCGGCCAAGGCCGCGGTCGAGAGCGTAGGCATTGTTCGACACCAGCACCACGATCGGCGACTGGTGCTCGACCCCCCGCTCGTCGACGATCCGCAGACCATGAGCCAGCCCTTCCGCCGTTCGCTCGGAGCGTGCCGTGTCGAGCAGTGTGCGCAGCTTGGCTCCGCGATAGCCGGGGTTCTGGACTGCATCGCCGTAGACGCCGAGGGAAGCGTTGTTGACGAAGACACGCTCGTTGACGGTGGCCAGGTCGACCCTCGACTCGACGCCCTCGGTGAAGGCGTCCAATGCACCCACGACGTCGTCGCGACGCACACCGAGATCGAGCGCGAAATGGTTCCTCGTACCGGCGGGGATGCAGACGAACGGCAGCTCGTGCTCGGAGGCGATCGCCGCCACGATCGCCTGCGATCCGTCGCCGCCCGCCATCCCGAGCACGTCGGCACCCCGGCCGATCGCGTCCCGGGCAAGCGCTTCGAGGTCGTCGCCGGGACTCAGGACCACCGCCTCGATTCCGCGCTCGCGAGCTGCCTCGGCCAGTCCGGCGCGTTCCGCCCGGCCGTCACCGGAGCGCGGGTTGATCATCAGCACCGGACGCTGGGCGGGCGAAACAGGCTTCCAGCTGCCTCCAGCGGACCCGCGCTTGCCGAAGGCGGTCCGCACGGCGACAGCCGTAACCACAACGCCCGCCAGCACCACGACGAGCTCGAGCACGAGGTCCTCGGCCGCGAGCCCGCCCAGGACCACCGCCACCACCGCGCCCGAGAGAAGGAAGAGCAGCACACGCAAACGGCCGGACTGCAGCGCACCCTGCCAGACGAGTCCCACGGCCACGGCGAGGCCCACGACGGTGATCAGGCCGGCGAACAGGTTGCTCAGCACCGTGACGATGGCGATGGCGGCCGTCGCCGCGCCGGCGCCGAGAGCCCCGGCAGCGGCGATGCGGCGCCGGGGCGAGGGACTTCGCCGGTCCGCTCCCGAGGCGGTGACGGATAGCATCGCCGGCCGATGGTAGGCGATCCCCCAGGCCCGGTCGGCCGGCGCGCTCAGCTCGAAGCGCTCGACCTCGCCGTCTACCAGGCGATCGCCGCCACCGACACGCCCGACCTCGACCGTGACTTCGAGCGCCTCTCGCGGGCCGCGGATCACTCCAAGCTCTGGATCGCCACGGCCGGAGCGCTGGCACTCACGGCCGGAGACAGAGGACGCCGGGCCGCGGTGAACGGGCTGGCGGCGGTGGGAGCGACCTCGGCGGTGGTCAACCTGATCGCCAAGCCGCTCGGGGGGCGACGCCGGCCGGATCGGGAGACCTACAACGTCCCGGTCGCGCGCCACGTGCCGATGCCCAGGTCGACCTCCTTCCCCTCGGGCCATTCCGCCTCGGCGTTCGCCTTCGCGTCGGGAGTCGCAGACGTACTGCCCGCGGCCGTACCGCTGCAGCTCAGCGCCGCTCTGGTTGCCTACTCACGGGTCCACACGGGAGTCCACTATCCCGCCGACGTGATCGTGGGAGCACTGATCGGCAGCGCGGTGGCACCGCTCACGTCCGCGCTGCTGAAGCGGATCCGCGATCAGGCGCCGGGCGGGCGGTAGTCGACCGCGCGTTCGGCCGCCGCGTCGACCTCCTCCGGCGTCAGGAGCACCACGGTCCTGACCATTGCGCCTCCAGCCGCGCCGGCCGAGAGCGCGACCGCCGTGGCGCTCTCGTTGTCGGGAAGATCGGCGATCACGTACGCGTCGTTGTCGCCAAAGGCGAAGTGGAAGCTCTCGAGTCGGCCGCCGACGCTCTCGGCGACTCTCTCGATCGCGTCGCGCCTGCTGCTACCGCCGGCAGATTGAATGCCTTTGATGCCGTCCTGTGTGTAGGACGCTTCGAAAAGGAACCGGGCCATGGAGTCCCTCCGTCGGGGTTGACGTCGCTGCCAACCCTCCCAATCCCGACGGCACGGGTCAAGCGCTCACGGTGGCCACGGCCAGCGCCGCGATTCCCTCGCCCCGGCCGACGAAGCCCATCCCCTCGTTGGTGGTGAACTTGACGCTCACCTCGGCCGGCTCGAGCTCGAGCCCCATGGCCAGGCGTGCCCGCATCGCGTCGCGATGGGGAGCGAGCTTGGGTTCCTCGCAGATGACGGTCGAATCCACGTTGACCGGCGCATATCCGGCCTCGGCCAGAAGCCTGCGGACAGCGCGCAGCAACTCGATCGAGTTGGCGTCGCGCCAGCGCTCGTCCGTGTCGGGGAAATGCTGCCCGAGGTCGCCGAGTGCCGCGGCCCCCAGCAGAGCGTCGATCACCGCATGCGTCAGCACGTCGGCGTCGGAGTGGCCGGCTAGCCCGCGTTCGTGATCGATCTCCACTCCACCGAGCACCAGCGGACGGCGCGCCTCGAACCGGTGTGAGTCGAACGCGATGCCGGTGCGAGTCACCCCAGCGGCTCCAATCGCCGCGCGCGGCCCTCGAACACGGCGATCTCGGTCACGCCGAGGCCGGCGAGCCAGTCCACCGCGCGTTCGTACTCCCAGCCGAGCTGCTCCGGCGTGTGGGCGTCGCTCGACAGAGCCACCGGGCGGCCCGCCTCGAGGCACATCTCGAGGAAGGGCGCCGCCGGGTAGATCTCGGCCACCGGCTTACGGAGCCCCGCGGTGGACACCTCGATGGCCACGTCGGACTCGGCGATCCCCTCCATCGCACGTTCGTAATGAGACCGAACGTCGGATTCCGGGGCTCCCACCCGAGCGCCCCAGACCTTGACCAGGTCGGGATGGGCGAGGATGTCGAACATCCCGGTCCGGGCGGCCTCGCCGAGCGTCTCGAAGTAGCGGGCCCAGACCTTGTCCGGATCGTTCGAGCGCCAGATGTTCCAAGGTTCCCACTCCGGATAGCCATGAAAGTCCACCGCATCGTCGGCCAGGAAGTGCACCGAGCCGACCACGTAGTCCCATGGCCGCCCGCCGAGCAGGTTGGCCAGACGGTCCTCCCGGCCCGGCAGGTAGTCGGCCTCGATACCCAGCCGCAGTCCTGAGCCGCGCACGAACTCGCAGTACTCGTCGAGGTCGTCGGCCGCCCAGTGGCGGTACCAGGGGTGGTCCCAGACGTCGAGCGCCTGCACGAAGCGGTGGATGTGCTCGGCCACGCCCAGCTCCTCGATGCCGCGCTCGGCCGCCGCCTCGCGGTAGCGGTCGACGTTGGCGCCGGTGAAGTAGCGCGCCGCGGTCGAGTCCGCCTCGTCGGGGCGCAGGTGCACGTGGTAGTCCGTCAGCACAGGGCGGACTCAACCACGCTCAGGTCGGCGGACGTGGTGACCTTGAGGTTGCCCGCCGGCGCCTCGACCACCCGCACCCTTCCGCCGGCAGCCACCACCAGAGCCGCGTCGTCGGTGGCGCGCGCCAGCTCCGCCTCGTCCACCGCCAGCGCGCGGCGCAGCAGCGGCGCCCGGAAGACCTGTGGCGTCTGCGCGGCCCACAGGGCCGAGCGCGGCGGCGTGGAGGCGATCATCTCGTCCGCGTCCAGCGCGTGGATGGTGTCCGTGACCGGCGCCGCGGCGATCGCGCCGTCCACGCCCTCGAGCGCGGCCAGGCAACGCTCCACCAGCTCCCGCGTGACGAGCGGGCGGGCGGCGTCGTGTACGACGGCCACGGTGGCCTCTGGGGCAGCCGCCAGCGCATTGCGCACCGAGGCCGAGCGCGACGCTCCGCCGGTCACCCGGTCGGGGCCGTCCTCATAGCCCGGAGGCACGGCCACGACCACGCGCTCGCAGACCTCGGCGAGCACGTCGACGCTCCAGTCGAGCAACCGGCGGCCGGCACAAACGACGAACGCCTTGGGCCGGTCGGCACCAAGGCGTTCGCCGCTGCCGCCGGCGGGAATGATCCCGACGACGGTCATATGTCTTCAGCTAAGCCGTGGTAGCGGCACCGTTGCGGCTCGTGTACGCATCCGCGATCAGCTCCTCCAGGTGCCCCTCCGCCTCGTCCTCTTCCATGACGAGCGCGTACATGAGCTCGGACGCGAGGATCTTCTTGGCGCGGGTGTACATCTGCTTCTCACCCGTGGACAGACCCTTCTCGGTCTCCCTGATGGCGAGGTTACGGACGACTTCAGCCAGCTCGAACACGTCGCCGGTCTTGATCTTCTCGCGGTTGTGCTTGAAGCGCCGGTTCCAGTTCTTGGGCATCTGGCTCACGTCGTCGCGGAGGACTGACAGCACCTTCTTGACGTCGTCCTCCCCGATCACGCGCCGAAGACCCGCCTTGTCGGCGTTGCAGCACGGGACCATGACCGTCATGTCGTTATGAAGGATCTTGATCGTCAGGTACTCGCGGTTCTCGCCGAGTACCTCCTTCATTTCCTTCTTCAGGACCTTGCCCGCCCCATGATGGGGGTAGACCACCTGATCGCCGATCTCGTAGACCGCCGGCGGGCGGTCGATCTCGAGGTCCTCGACGAATTCGTCTTCCAACACTACGTCGCTGATGGTGTTCCCTCCTGCGTCTGACGCCGCCCGAGCGGGCCTGCGCCGTGGTCAACTTCAGGTTTGCAGATACCTATCCACGAGATTGATCTCCTGCAGACGCCGAAGGCCCTCGCGGATGTCCTTCGCACGCATGTCCCCCACGCCCTCCACGGACTCGAGATCCGGGTCCGCGGCGGCGAGAATCTCGTCCAGCCCCGTGAACTCGCTCACGATCGACTGCACCACCATCTTCGGGAGCCTGGGAATGCGCCCGAGGATGCGGTAGCCGCGCGGGGAGGCGGGATGGTCGAGGGTGTTCAGCTTCCGGTCGTAACCGAGAAGCTCGGCCAGGCGGCCGAAGTCAAGAAGGTCTTGGTGGGGCAGCCGAGCCATTGAGTCGAGCACCATGGCGAAGCCCTCCTCGGAGGGCTCGACGATGTAGTCGCGCACCAGCGCCGACTTGTCGGCGGCCACGCCGACCATCGTCTCCTCGAGCTGCATCTCGATCAGGCGCCCGTCGGCCCCGAGCTCGACGATGTAGCGCTCGATCTCCACAGCCATGCGGGTGACGAGCTCGGCCCGCTGGACCACGGTGAGCACGTCGTGCAGCGTCACGCCGCCCTCGAACTCGAGGGCGGTCAACCGGGTGGAGACCTGGTCGAGACGGCTGCGGTACTTGTCGAGTGTCGCCAGCGCCTGGTTGGCCTTGGCGAGCACCACCGGGATGTCCTCGAGCAGGTACTTCGCGCCGTCGAGGTAGAGCGACACGACGCTGCGGCTGGCCGAGATGGCGATCACGAGCGCGTCGGTCTGCTTGGAGACCCGCTCGGCCGTGCGGTGACGGGTGCCGGTCTCGAGCGAGAGGATGGTGGGGTCCGGCATCAGCTGGACGTTGGCCCAGAGGATCTTCGTGCCGTTGGAGGCCAGCACGATGCCCCCGTCCATCTTGGCGAGCTGGTAGAGCAGCGCAGGGGTGTAGTCCACTTCGAGCCTCACCCCACCGGACAGCAGGAAGCTGAGCTCCTCCGACTCCCCGATGCAGATCAGGGCGCCGGTCCGGCCCTGGACGATTTGGTCTAGGCCCTCCCTTACGGCAGTGCCCGGCGCCACCATCTCCAGGGCCCGGACGAGCCTGGGTTCCTGCCGTGCCTCGAGCTCTGAAACGTCGTCTCCGGCATACGGCATGACCCGTGATTCTACGTGAATCTCGTGAAGGTCACGTTATTGCCGTCGTTTTGCAGCCCTTTTCGGTCCTATCGGACCCTGAAGACCCTGTACATCCCCAGCCGGTTGTGCTCACCGAAAAAGCACACGAAGGCGTAGCGTCCCCGGCGCGGGAAACGCACCGCGTTGTCGTTGGTCGTGCCCGGGCTGATCAGGCTCTGGAGTGAGAACGGCGGCCCGGCCACCGTGCGCCCGAGCAGGCGATCGCTGCCGTTGCCGCCGAAGGCGCGGGCGACCTGCCTGTTCGTGACGCCCGGCTGCAGCGGGAAGCCGAGAGCGAAGTGGTAGGCGGCGCCCTGGTTCTGCACGCGGATGAAACCGTTGCGCGGCAGCGTCTTGGGACCGCGGAAGTCGTAGTCGACCATCCTCACCCGCGCGTCGGGCCTCGGGGCGGTCGCGCCGCTGTCGGCGCCGGTGGTGAAGGTGGTGACGGCCGAGCGGCGCCCAGCGACCGAGAGGGCCACGTAGGTGATGTTCGGCCGGAGATCGACCGTGACCGCGCGCGGCGGCGCGGCGCCGGCCTCGAGGAAGACGAGGGCCAGCGCCTCGTCCGGGCTGCCCCTGAGCGCCCTGCTCAGCTCATCCACGCTGACCCCGGGTCGCAGGGTTGCCAGGTACGCCTCGATGTCCCCCCGGCCGGTCCGGCTGAACTCGAAGCGGGTGGGACCCGCCGCGATGGAGCCGGTGGGCGTGACGCTGATCGCCCCGGGACTGGCCGTGACCGCCACGGTCGGAACCGGCGCCTGCGCGGTTGCCGCGGCAGCCAGAACACCCACGAGCACGACTGCGGCAACGCCCCACCTCATGAACCGCATGAACGACCTCCCGAGTCGATCAAAAGCCCTGTACGGAGCACCCTCTCCGATGTTCAGGTCGGAGTCAAGCCGGGCACCCAGCTCGTTCCGGCCAGCGGCACGCGGGCCATGGCGGCGGCCTCGAGCGTGAGCGCCACCAGGTCCTCGGGCTCGAGGTTGTGCAAGTGCGACTTGCCGCACCCGCGGGCCAGGGTCTGGGCCTCCAGGGTCATCGTGCGCAGGTAGTTGGCCAGTCGCCGGCCGCCCAGCTGCGGGTCGAAGCGCGCCGCCAGCTCGTCGTCCTGGGTAGAGATGCCGGCAGGGTCGCGGCCCTCGTGCCAGTCGTCGTAGAAGCCGGCATCGCTGCCGATGGCCTCGTACTCCTCCCGGTGCTCGGGCGAGTTGTCGCCCAGCGCGATCAACGCCGCTACCCCGATGGAGACGGCGTCGGCGCCGAGGGCCAGCGCCTTGGCCACGTCGGCGCCGTTGCGGATCCCGCCCGAGACCACGAGCTGGACCTTGCGGTGGACGCCCAGCTCGAGCAGGGCGTCGACCGCGGGGCGAATCGCCGCCAGCGTGGGGATGCCGACGTGCTCGATGAACACCTCCTGCGTGGCCGCGGTGCCGCCCTGCATGCCGTCGAGCACCACCACGTCGGCCCCGGCCTTGACCGCCAGCGCGGTGTCGTAGTAGGGCCGGGTGGCGCCCACCTTGATGAAGATCGGCTTCTCCCAGTCGGTGATCTCACGCAGCTCGCCGATCTTGATCTCGAGATCGTCAGGGCCGGTCCAGTCCGGATGGCGGCAGGCGCTGCGCTGGTCGATGCCCTTGGGCAGGTCGCGCATCTCCGCCACGCGGTCGGAGATCTTCTGGCCGAGCAGCATGCCGCCCCCGCCGGGCTTGGCTCCCTGGCCCACCACCACCTCGATGGCGTCGGCCTTGCGCAGGTCGTCCGGGTTCATGCCGTAGCGCGAGGGCAGCAGCTGGTAGACGAGCAGCTCGGAGTGCTCGCGTTCCTCCGGCGTCATGCCGCCGTCGCCGGTGGTGGTGGTCGTGCCCACGGCGCTGGCCCCGTTGCCGAGCGCCTCCTTGGCCTGCGCAGACAGCGCACCGAAGCTCATCCCGGCGATGGTGATCGGAATCTTCAGCTGGAGGGGCTTCGAGGCGTGCCGGTCACCAAGCACGACATCGGTGTCGCAGCGCTCCCGGTAGCCCTCCAGGGGGTAGCGCGACATGCTCGCCCCGAGAAACAGCAGGTCGTCGAAGTGCGGGACGTGCCGCTTGGCCCCGAAGCCGCGGATGTCGTAGATGCCCTCACGCGCCGCGCGCTGGATCTCGTGGATCGTGTTGCGGTCGAACAGCGCGGACTCGCGAAGGCCCGCTCGGGCGGCCACGTCAGTACTCCCCCGCGTGATCGATGTCGAAGTTGTAGAGGCGGCGGGCGGAGCCGTAGCGGCGGAAGTCCGACGGCGACAGGCCGCTCACGCCGCCGGCGTCGAGCAGCTCGCCGAGCTCGGCTTCGTGTTCGGCTCGCATCTCCTTCAGTACGCAGTCGGCGCCGAGTCCGGCCACGTCGCCGCGCACGTACAGCCGGGCCTCGTACAGCGAGTCCCCGAGCGCGTCACCGGCGTCACCGCAGACCACGAGGCGGCCCTTCTGCGCCATGAAGGCGCTCATGTGACCGACCGAGCCGTGCACCACGATGTCCGCGCCCTTCATCGAGATCCCGCACCGCGCGGAGGCGTCGCCCTCGATCACGAGCAGGCCGCCGCGGCCGGTGGCCCCGGCCGACTGGCTCGCGTTGCCCTCCACCACCACCGAGCCGGACATGATGTTCTCGGCCACGCCGACGCCGCAGTTTCCCCGCACGCGGACCGAGGCCTGCTGGTTCATGCCGGCGCAGTAGTAGCCCACGTGGCCGGCGATCTCGACCTCCACGGGCGCGTCGATTCCGACGGCCACCGCATGGGCTCCGCGTGGGTTGAGCACCCGCCAGCGGCCCGACACGCCCTTCTGATGGAGGGCGGCGTTGAGCTCTCGCAGCGGGGTGCTCGCCAGATCGATCTCGCGGATCGCGGGCGCGCTCTCCACCGCCGTCACGAGACCCGCTCGCGCTCCCAGCTGTAGACCCGGCCGGGCTCGGGCTCCCACATGCGGGCCGTGTCCGCGCCCGGGAGCGTCGCGATCGCGCGGTACTCGGAGGCCATCGCCACCCATCCGTCGGTCTCGGCCATCACCGCCGGCTTGCAGGCGATCGGGTCGCGCAGCACCGCGAACCCGTCGACCGTGCCCACGGCAAAGGTGTAGAAGCCGTCGAGGTCCTCGAGGCAGCCCTCCAGCGCCTCGGCCAGAGTCGCCCCCTCTCGCAGGCGCCAGGTGAGATAGCCCGCAGCCACCTCGGAGTCGTTCTCTGTCTGGAACTCGATGCCCTCCGCGCGCAGGCGCTCGCGCAGGCGGTTGTGGTTGGACAGCGAGCCGTTGTGGACCAGGCACAGGTCGAGGCCGGTCGAGAAGGGGTGCGAGCCGTCGGTGGTGACCTTCGACTCGGTGGCCATCCGCGTGTGGCCGAGGGCGTGGCTGCCGCTCAGCTCGGCGAAGGCGAAGCGCTCGAGGAACTGCGCCGGGTGACCGGCCTCCTTGTAGATCTCGATCGCCTCTCCCGCGCTCATCACCCGCAGCTCCGGGTAACGCTCCCGCAGCCAGGACACGGCGCCCGGCGCATCGGTGTCGACCGTGATCACGGCGTGGCTGGCACGGACCTCGGGCTCGCCCGCGCCGAACGCCTCCGCCAGCGCGTCGCGGATGCCGGTCCAGTCGTAGCCCGGCGTGGGAGTGTGCAGGGTGACCTTGCACGCCCCGGCCGGGGCGGGGTCGCGATAGATGGCCACGCCGGCGCTGTCGGGACCGCGGTCGCCGAGCTGCAGGAGCATGTCACCGAGGTGACGCCCCAGGCTGTCGCTCACCGGCGACGACTTCGAGAAGAGCCCTGCTATTCCGCACATGGACAACCGAGTGTAGGCAGGCGACAGACCCGGTCGTATGGGGTCGTGGCGCACAATTCGACCCCCGGCTGTGTGGGCTCCACACATTGGCCCTTCGCGGCCCAGGGGATAGTTTGCGCCCATGAGCAAGCCATTCACCGCGCCCAGCTCGCGCGCGGACGTAGAGCGCCACATCCGTGAGAACGACGTGGAGTTCCTGTTCGCCCAGTTCGTCGACATGCACGGCAAGCCCAACGCCAAGCTGGTGCCGACGCGGCATCTGGACGGGCTGCTCGAGGACGGAGCGGGCTTCGCCGGCTTTGCCGCCGGCGCCATCGGCCAACATCCCAACGACCCGGACATCGCGGCCATACCGGACGTGCGCTCCTACACACCGCTGCCGTGGAAGCCCGGCGTGGCCCGCGTGGCCTGTGACGTGACCGTCGACGGCGAGCCCTGGCTCTATTGCCCGCGCACGATCCTGCGCAACCAGCTCGAGCGCGCCCGCGAGCTCGGCTACGAGTTCATGCTGGGCGCCGAGCTCGAGTACTTCCTGGTCAAGCTCGGCGACGACGGAAGGATCGAGCTGGCCGACCCGCTCGACACCCTCGACCAGCCCTGTTACGACATGCGCGCGCTCACCCGCAACCTCGACTTCGTGTCGCAGGTCTCGCGCTACGTGACCGACCTCGGCTGGGACAACTACGCCACCGACCACGAGGACGCCAACGGCCAGTTCGAGCAGAACTTCGAGTTCGCCGACGCGCTCACCACGTGTGACCGCTCGATCTTCTTCCGCTACATGGTGGAGT
Organism: uncultured Thermoleophilaceae bacterium; assembly: GCA_963826165.1. Classification (GTDB taxonomy): domain Bacteria; phylum Actinomycetota; class Thermoleophilia; order Solirubrobacterales; family Thermoleophilaceae; genus JACVRW01. Next base: position 326,449 of record CAWGWC010000007.1, read on the forward strand.
CACTGGCCCAGGAGCGCGGTCTGATCGCCACGTTCATGCCGAAGCCGTTCGGCCACCTCACCGGCAACGGCTGCCACTTCCACATGAGCCTGTGGAAGGACGGCGAGAACGTGTTCGAGCGCGATCCCGGCGACGACCCGCGCGGGCTCGGCCTGTCGGACGACGCCTACCACTTCATCGGCGGCCTCAAGGCCCACGCCAAGGCCTACATCGCCATCACCGCACCGACCGTGAGCTCGTACAAGCGCCTCGTGGTGGGCACGCGCAGCGGCTCCAGCTGGGCGCCCGTGTTCGTGAGCTACGGCTACAACAACCGCACCCAGATGCTGCGGGTGCCCGCCCCCGGACGCGTTGAGGACCGCACGGTGGACGGCTCCTGCAATCCCTATCTTGCCGCGGCCGCCGTGCTCGCCGCAGGCCTCGACGGCATCGAGCGCGGCACCGATCCCGGCGACCCCACCACCGAGCTCAACCTGCACGAGCTGACCGACGAGCGCCGCCGCGAGCTCGGGGTGGAGCTGCTGCCGGCCAACCTGCTCGACGCCACCCGTGAGCTCGAGGGCTGCCAGGTGCTGCGCAAGGCCCTGGGCCACACCGGGCGGGAGGACTACGTCGACTACTTCGTGAAGATCAAGCGCGAGGAGTTCGACGAGTGGCACAACCAGGTGACCCAGTGGGAGGTCGACCGGTACCTCCAGCTCTTCTGAGCTCCGGCTGAACCAAAGCGCCCTCCGGTTGCGAAGGACCCGGGGAGATGGCCGCCCGTCTCTCCGCCCTCGCGCTGTTCGCCGCCCTCGTCGCAGCGCCTGCCCTCGCGCCCCCTGACGCCGGCGCCGTCACCACGCTCGGCTCACTCGACTCCGGCCAGACCCCGGACCGCTACTGGTGCGCCAGCCAGGACTGCCCGGACGGTGACGTCGGCGTGCGTCAGCTCGCGCTCGCCGGCGCGCAGGTGGAGGCGGACGAGGAGGGTGTGCTGGTGTCGGCCCGCGCCTTCGCCCGAAGGACTGCCGGCACCGCCCCGGCCCGGATCGTGCTGCTGCGCCCGGAAACCGGCATTGCGGCGCGCATCGTGGCGACGGCGCCGCTGGCGGTCACCTCGCGAGCCGGCGCGCTCGCCTCAGTCGGCGGCCTCCACCTCGCCGTCGAGCCCGGCGACATGATCGGTCTCCTGTTCCGCGAAGGAGAGGTGGATGTCGGACTGAGCAACCGGCCGAGCCCCGACGGCGCCGTGGTGACCTTCGGCCCACAGTGCGCTCCGTGCGGCCAGAGCGGCGGGACGGGCGCCGAGCTCCTCCTCGACGCGACGGTCGAGCCTGACTTCGACGGCGACCTGCTCGGCGACGACACTCAGGATCCCGACGGCGGCGGCACGGGGTTCGACGATCTCGGCGGCGATGAGTTCGTCGACGAGGAGTTCGACGAGGAGGAGTTCAGCGAGGAGGGCGAACCGGCCGCGCGACGCGGCAGGCGGCTTCGCCTCCTACGGGTCACGGCCCGCCGGGACGGCGGTCTCAACCTGCTGCTGTCGGTGCCGCGGCCGGGCCGGCTGAGCGCCGTGGCCCGGACACGCTCGAAGCTCGCGACGGCGCGGACGCGCGTGCGGCGGGCGGGCCGCGTGCGGCTGGAGCTCAGCCCGCCGCCACAAGGACAGAAGCGAGTCGAGCGGCGCGATCGGGTGCGCGCGCGGGTGACGGTCACGCTCAGGCAGCGGAACGGACGGATTCGGACCCTGAAGGCGCGGGTTCAGGCTCGAGCAGCCCCAGCCGGCCGGCGAGCCAGCGAGCGGGCAGGGCCTGCACCAGCAGGGTGAGGACGACGGCCAGCGCCACGACGCTGGCGAAGACGTCGTTGTAGGGGACTCCGAGGCCGGCCAGCACGCCCACGAGGGCGGCGGGGATCACGCCGGTCTCGCGCGTCCAGCACAGAAAGGCGATCTCGTTGCGCTCCCAGGCTCCGCCACGATCGGGTAGCACGCAGGCCAGCACGGTGAGCGGCCGGGCGACCAAGAGGAGCACCGCGAGCACGGCGAGGGCGGGCAGCAGGTTCTCGCCCAGCTCGGCGAAGGGGATGTTGGCCCCCAGGACCACGAACACGATCAGCGTGACCAGGTCGGCCAGGTTGTAGGCGAACTGGCGCATCTCAATCTCGTGCGGGTCGTGCATTGCCAGCCCGAGGTTGTCCATGTTGCCCACGATCAGCCCGGCCAGGAACGCGCCGAGGTAGCCGCTGCCTCCGGCGGTGTCGAGCGAGAAGAAGCTGATGGTGACCACCGCCAGCACGGCGATGGCGGCGCTTTCGCGCCAGATGCCCGCCCGGTGACTCGACACGGCCGCCGCGAGCACGATGCCGGCCACGACGCCGATGACGGTGCTCACGGCGAGGTCGGCGGCGAACTCGCCCACCGGCGCGCCGATCGAGTTGTCCCCGGTGAGCACGATCCCGGCCAGGGCCAGCGCGAGGGCCGCACCGATGGGGTCGTTGAAGGCGGACTCAGCCACCACGGTCTGGGCGATCTTGGGCCGCACCCGCGACCTGATGAACAGCGGGATCAGGATCGCCGGGTCGGTTGGCGACAGGATCGCTCCCACCAGCAGCGCGGCCGACCACGGCAGATCGAAAACCAGGTAGGCAGCCGCGCCCACGATGAGCGTGGTCAGGATCACGCCCGGCACCACGAGCAGGCCAAGCCCGACCCAGACCTTGCGCAGAACCGGCAGCGAGAGGTTGAGGCCGCCGTAGAACAGGATGATCGACACGCCGAGGGTGAACATCAGCTGCGCCCCGAGTGACTCGAACGGGACCTCCACCACGTCCAGGGCCGAGGGTCCGAGCGCCGCACCGATGATCACCAGCATCAGGATCTCGGGGACGGGGACGAGCGAGGCGAGCAGGCGCGCCACCAGAGCGGCCATTAGCAGCAGACTCAGTGTGAGCAGGACGTCGTCGGTCACGTACTCGGCTCCCGGCGGCTGCGTTCGCCCTCGAGCGCGAGACGCGCGAGGTCGCTCGCCGTCAGGAGCAACAGCACGATCACGATGGCCGCTCCCAGGCCCACGGCAATCAGCTGCTTACGGGCCCGGTCGCGCTCTTCGCCGAAGGCGGCCTCGGTGGCGCCCTCGGCCTGCTCCTGGTAGCGCGCCAGGCGCTCCGCGGCGCCCGCCGTGGACTCGAAGGTGGCGATCTCGGGACCGAGCAGGATGCGCTTGGTCACGTCCTCACGTCCTCGCTGAAGGGCGCGCCAGGCCACCGCGTCGAGGCTCATGAAGTCGGCGAATCCGGCCTTGAGCTCGCTTAGCAGCGCCTCCTCGCGAGGACCGGTGAAGGCCTCCTCGGCCGCGCGCAGGTCGCGCCGGAAGTCGGCCACTGCGCTGTCGAAACGCGGGCGAGAACGCCCGTCGTCGTAGCCCCACGCGGTCTGCCACCCGTTCACGTCGGTCACGCCGAACTTCAGGTCGAGGGCGAGCGCGCGTCGGGTGGAGCGGTCCTGGACCTCGCCAAAGCGGTCGCCGAGCCGGTCCATGGCGTTGAGGGCGACCGTGATCGTCACGATCGGCCCTAACACGGTCAGCAGAATGGCCAGGTACAGCTTGGTCTTGATGGTCAACGCGCGCCGCCCCGCCCACGAGCGCGTATATGGTGGCCGTCGTGCTGCTCTTCGTGATCACGCAGGACCTCCCCCTGATCCTGCTCGTGGCGCTGCTCGGGCTGTGCTACCTCACCGCGATCGAGCTCGCCTCCGAGGACGACCCGATCATGATCAAGGCTTGGTGGGTCCTGCTGGTGTTTCTCACCAACGTGGTCGGCTATGCGGCGTTCCGGATCTGGCTGGCAGCTCGCCGGCGCGGGCGCACCAGCGCCTGAGCTGCTCACCGTCGGGGCTCCTCGCGCACCCGCTGCAGGCGAGCGACCTTGAGCGCGAGCTCGAGCGACAGCAGGTCTTCGGCCTGCAGGTCGAGGCCCGAGACCTGCTGGATGCGCTCGAGCCGCTGTCGCACGGTGTTCGGGTGGATGTAGAGCGCCCGGGCGCTGGCCGCCACGCTGCAGCGAGAGGCCAGGTAGCGCTCGAGCGTGTCCACGAGCCGGGCGTTGCGGTCGTGGTCGTAGTCGGCCAGCGCGGAGACTGCCTGGCCATATCGGTCGCGCGGAGCCTCGTCGAGCTCCAGGTTGACCAGATAGCGGTAGGCGCCCAGCCGGTCATAGGACACCGCACCGCCGCCCGCGGAAAGGGAGTGGCCGATACGGGCGGCATCGGCGGCCTCGCGCAGCCGGCGCTTGGCGCTTGCCGCCCCGCGGTCGGCCCCCGACAAGCCGATGTCGATCGACAGCTCGCCGCCCAGCTCGTCGCAGGTCCGGTGTAGCCCCTCGACTGCGCCCCTCTCCAGCGCGGGCAGCGGCACCAGCGCGCGCAGCGCGTCGTGACGCGTGTCGAAGAACGCGCGCCGGTACTGGCGTCGCACCCGCGACTGCAGCAAGCCGGCGAGCTCGGGCCACGGCGCCTCCTCGTTCCCGCTGGCCGGCGCCCGCGTGGCGTGCAGGAAGACGTGCGGGCGGGTCAGGTCGCAGCGCGCCTCGATGGCCTTCGCCTCGGCCGTCTGCACCGAGCCGGCGGCGAGCGCCTCGAACATGTCCTTGACGATGTTCTCGGCGGTCAGCCGCTCGATCAGCTCGGCCTTCTTCAGGCCCACGGCGGTCTGGTTGGCCACCGCGCCCAGCAGCTCCCCGTCCTCGTCGCCGAAGGACCTTCCCGTCACGGTGCAGCACAGCAGGCCGAGCTGCTCGTCCCCCGCCGTGAGTGGAGCCACGAGCAGGCGCTCGTCACCGTCGACGTCGCCCCGGGCTGTCTGTCCGCGGCCTCTGCGCCGCTCGCGGCGCACCATGTCGAGTAGAAGTACGGCACGCCCGGGACGCGGACCAGCACCAGCGGGCTCAGGAGGATCGGCGGCGGCGAGCACGAGCTCGTCGGCCTCAGCATCCAGCCGCCAGATCTGGCAGGTGTCGGCGCCGAGCAGCTCACGGGCCCCGCGGGTGACGGCGTCGTGCAGGTCCTCGCGCAGCGTGACCGCCGCCAGCGCCTGGCTCAGCCGCGTGAGCGTCGTCAGGGCGTCCACGCGCCGGCGGCTGTCCTCGTAGAGCTGCGCATTCTCGATCGCTCCCGCGGCCAGCGAGGCGATGTGGACGAGGAGGTTGAGCACCTCGTCGTCGAATTCCCGCGGCGCCTTCGTGTGCAGGACGACCACTCCGATCACCGCGCCCGAGCGGTACAGCAGCGGCACGGCCACCATGGACTGGAAGCGCTCTTCGTCGAGCTCGGGCACGTACTTCATGCGCGGATCCTCGAGCGCCCGCTCGCGGATGAACTCGGGTGTCCGCGTGCGGGCGACCCAGCCGGTCAGTCCCTCGTCCACCCCCCACTCGAGGGTGCCCACGAGCTTCGCGTAGCGGGGTGAGGCGGCCCGCAGCACAAGCCGGTCGTCGTGCAGGAAGTACACGAAGCACGCGTGACAGCCGGTGGCGTCGGTGGCGATCTCCACGAAGCCTTCGAGAACGCGATCGAGCGACAGCGACGAGGAGACGGTCTTGATCACCGCATAGAGCGTCTCGTTCTCGCGCCGAACGCGTCCGGGGGCGTCGCCGCCATCGGTCACCCGTGAGACAGTCATGCGAGCCTCCTTTCCGTCCGCATCGTAGCCCCGGCTCATCGTTGGCCATATGTGAGGATTCCACACTCGTTGAGTATCAACCCTGTGGTTTCCTCACATTGCAGAGCGCGCCAGCCCCAATTAGCGTCGCAGCTCAGGTGACTCGTGCCAGCAGTCTCTTGAGCGCTCTTGGTGCCTGTGCGCGCCGGGCGGGGAGGATCGGATGATCGCGTTCGTCATGGCTCAGGTCGAAAGCCTGGAAGAGGCCGCGCCCGTCGAGGCTCAGAACCTCGACGCCGTGATCCTGGGCGAGCAGTTCTACTTCTTCACCGTCGTCCTCATGTGGCTGATCCATGTCGGCTTCATGAGCTATGAGGCCGGCGTGGTACGGCGCAAGAACGTGCTCGCCACGGCGATGAAGAACATCCTCACGATCGCCGTCGTCACGCCGAGCTTCTACTACTTCGGCTGGTGGATCTACAACTGCAACCAGCCCGGGCTGCCGATCGGTCCCAACTCCAGCGACTTCACCGCGCTGGCCTGCCAGGGAGGGATCCCCTGGTCGGACGCGTTCGGCCCGAACCTGACCAACAACATCAACCTGATCTTCTTCTTGGCGTTCCTGCTGTTCTCATGGACCACGGCGTCGATCATGTCCGGTGCCCTGCTCGAGCGGGTGCGCATGTCGGCCTACCTGCTGCTGGCGGTGCTGCTCGGCTCGGTGGTGTGGATCCTCGACGCCGCCTGGGGCTGGAGCGCCGGCGGCTGGCTCACGCTGCGCTTCGGCTTCCACGACGCCATCGCGTCCGGCGTGGTGCACGGCGTGGCCGGTGCCTTCACTCTGGGGGTGCTCTTCCACCTCGGACCGCGCATAGGCAAGTACACCCGCGACGGGCTCACGCGCCAGTTCAGGGCGCACAACCTTCACCTGACGCTGCTCGGGCTGATGCTGATCTTCACGGGGTTCTACGCCTTCTACGCCGCCTGTCTGGTGATCAGTTCCACCGCCTTCCCGGGCTGGGCGAACATTTACCTCAGCCCGACCACGCTCGGCTCGATCACGATGGTGATCACCTTCGGGTTCGCAGGCGGCTTCACCGGAGGCTACTTCGCTTCCAGAGGTGACCCGTTCTGGACGGTCTCGGGTGGCCTCGCCGGGGTCATCGGAGTGTCGTCGGGCGCGGACGTCTACGCCCCCACCTTGGCCTATCTGCTGGCTGCCGCCACGGCGGCGCTGGCGGTCTACGCCGGCTCCTTCATCGAGAAGCGCATGCGCGTGGACGACGTGGTCGGGGCCGTGGCGGTGCACGGCTTCGCCGGCTTCCTCGGGATGCTGTGGGTGGGCGTGTTCGCGGCCGGCTATCCGACCGGGCTCAACAACGTGGACAGCTCGATCGGCGGGCAGCTGATCGGCATGGCCACGTTCCTGCCGCTCGGCTTCCTTTCGGGCTGGGTGGCCGCGCTGATCCTCAAGAAGTTGAATCTCCTGCGGGTACCACCCGAAGTGGAGCTCGAGGGACTGGACGTCTCCGAGTACGAAGAGGATCTGTTCGCGCCGGAGTTCTCGCGCGCCGGCGAGACGCTCGTGGAGCCCGACGGGACGATCGTGCCGGCGGCCGGAGTCTTACTCGAGGCCGAGCGGGAGGTGGTGCGCCGGTGACCATCCGAGCGACAGCGGACGCGCGACATCCGGGGGAAGGGGTCTGAATGCCTGCTCTGATCGATAGCTCGCCGGCGTGCGTGGTCTCCAACGAGGTGGCCGAGCCGGCCGACGACTCCGCCGACTTCATCCTCCAGGCCAACTACGAGGAGTGCGCAGGCTTCATGACCTTCGGGCCCGGCAGCACCTACGGTGACGAGGGCGCCGCCGCGGAGACCGCCTACTACGTGCTTACCGTGCTGGGCATCGTGTTCATGGTGCTGGCCCTGATCGCCTGGGTCGTGTACGAGAACAGACAGCTGATCGGACATGTGGCTCGGCTGCGGCGAGCACCCGACGGCAGCGTACGGCCGGACCTGGGAGGCACCGAATGATCGACAACGGCAGCAGCAAGCGTCAGATCGAGTTCCCGCCGGAGCAGACGCACGTCAAGGGCTTCGAGGTCGCGATGTTGGCGATCTCGGTCCTGTGCATGATCATCGTGCTGGTGATCCTGCTCTTCACGAACCTCGGGAACGAATTCCGTCCAACGCTCTGAGCGCCGAATCGGAAGGCTCGCGGGCGCCGCCCGCTCGCCGATCTCCCCCCGCCCCGCACCGCCGGGGTTCACGTGGCCACGTCTGCTGGTGGTGGTCGCCGTGCTCGTGCTCGCATTCGCGGTGTCGCGCGGCTGCCAGCAGTCGCAGGTGCGGGTCTCCGAGGAGCAGGCCATCGCCACGGCCCGAGAGCAGGTGGAGTTCACTCCGCGGCGCACACAGATCAGGCTGCTGCGCCAGGGGCTCAACTCGCGGCCGAACTGGATCGTGTCGCTGTCGATCCCCGACAGCGAGCCGGATACGTTCAAGCGGCTGGCGGTGGTGCGGGTGGACGCCAATACAGGCCGGGTGGTGGACGTGAGGACGCAGCCCGTGCCCGCGCAGTAGGAGCGCCGGATGCTCAGGCGGCGCGGGCCCGGTCCTGGGCGCCGCCGCGGGCCGCCGCGGCCAGCGCTTGCCGCAGCGTCGACGGCCCCGCACCCGGATGGACCACCTCGGCCAGCCCGAACTTGCGCGCTTCGGCCAGCCGCCGGTCGGGGTGGCCGACATGACGGAGCTCGCCTGTCAGCCCCAACTCGCCAAATGCCGCAAGCGGCCGCTCGCCCCCCAGCTCCGCACCCTTGGTCGCCGAGGCCAGGGCCAGGGCTATGGCCAGATCGGCCCCCGGCTCGTCCACCCGCACGCCGCCGGCCACCGACACGAACACGTCGCTGCCGCCGATCGAGACGCCCCCGTGACGAGCGAGCACGGCCAGCACCAGGGCCAGGCGGTTGCGATCCACGCCGTTGGCCACCCGGCGCGGGGGCACGAGCTCGCTGGGCGCCACCAGGGCCTGCACCTCCACGAGCAGCGGCCGGGAGCCCTCCATGGCGCACAGCACCACCGACCCCGGCGCGCGGGTGGCCTCGTTGACGAAGCGCGCGCTGGCGTCCTCGACCTCCACGAGGCCGTGCTCGTGCATCTCGAACACCCCCACCTCGTTGGTGGAGCCGAAGCGGTTCTTGAGGGCACGCAGCGTGCGGTAGGTCCGCTCGCGCTCGCCCTCGAAGGAGAGCACGCAGTCCACCAGGTGCTCGAGCACCCGCGGGCCGGCGATCGAGCCCTCCTTGGTCACGTGCCCGACGAGGATCACCGCCACGCCGCGCGCCTTGGCCAGGCGCATCAGGCGGCCGGCCACCTCGCGCACCTGGCCCACCGACCCGGGGCCTCCCGACAGCGCCGGGTCGTAGAGCACCTGCACCGAGTCCACCACGCAGACCTCGGGGCGCTCGGCCTCGATCGTGGCCAGCACCGCGTCGAGGTCCGTGTCGGCCACGATCGGCACGGTCAGAGCCTCGGGGCCCAGGCGCTGGGCGCGCAGCTTGACCTGAGCGGCCGACTCCTCACCCGACACGTAGAGCACCTTGCGCCCGGCGGCGGCCAGGTGGCCGAGAGCGCCGGTGGTGAGAGTCGACTTGCCGATCCCCGGCGAGCCCCCGATCAGCACCAGCGACCCGGGCACGAGACCTCCGCCGAGAACGCGGTCGAGCTCGCCGATGGAGGTGACCATGCGCTCCACCTTCGGCGCACGCACCTGACCCAGCGGCACCGGCTCGAGCGCCCGTGCCGAGCGCCGCCCGCCGCCCGAACCGCCACCGCGGCCGGCGGGCGCGGAGGCACGGGTCTCCTCGGCGAGAGTGTTCCACTCGCCGCAGCCCGGGCAGCGGCCGTGCCACTTGGGACTCTCGTGGCCGCACGACGTGCAGGCGAAGACGGTGGCGGAACGGGCCATGTCTCCGAAGCTAAGGAGGCGAGCGGACGGCTTCGCCCCGGGCGGATGAGGTGCACCGCTCGGGCGTACGTGGCGGATCGGCGTGGTCCGATGGCGGTAACGAGGCGCCAAGGCGGACCCCCTCACTGCCAATCGGACCGTGCCCGGCCCGCCGCGCAGGCCGGAGCCGAGCGCAAATCACCCACCGGTCCGTCCGACCCGTGGGGTTGCATCGGCCGTTCGTGTCTTTGCTCGCGCAGCCACTCGCCCCGGCCGAGTTCGTGGCCGTTGACACCGAGACCAACGGGCTCGGCGGCGACCTCTGTGAGATGACCGAGGTGGGGGCCGTGCTCGTGGGTGGAGGGGAGCTGCACGAGACATTCGACTCGCTGGTCCGGACGGAACGCCCGCTCGCGCGCGGGATCCAGCGCTTCACCGGCATCACCCAGGGCATGGTCGACGGCGCGCCGCCGGCCGAAGAGGTGCTGGCGGAGCTGGTCGAGCTCCTGGAGGGCCGCGTGCTGCTGGCCCACAACGCGCGTTTCGACCTGCGGGTGCTCCGTCAGGCGTGCGAGCGCGCGGGAATCGACTGGCCCGCACCCCCGGCGCTGTGCACGGTCACCCTGGCCCGCCGCTTCGCCCCCCTGGCCCGCAAGCGCGGGCTGGCCACGCTGGCCGACTCGCTCGGCATCGAGGTCACCGAGGTCCACCGCGCGCTGCCCGACGCCCTCACCTGCGCGCGCGTCTTCTGCGCGCTCTTTCCCCGCCTGTGCGCCAACGCGGCCACCATCGGCGAGGCGCTCGACCTGCTGCGCTCACGCCGGCGCGCGCGCAAAACCGAGCCCGCCGAGCGCATACCGCCCGATCAGCGCCCAGACCTCTCCACCCTGCCGGACGACCCCGGCGTCTACGTCTTCCGCGACGAGCGAGGACGACCGCTCTACGTGGGCAAGTCGATCTCGCTGCGCAGCCGCGCCAGGGCCCACTTCTGCGCACCGGCCGGCTGGACCGAGCGCGCGGAGATCGTGGACTACCGGCCCACCAACTCCGAGCTGGGCGCGCTTGTGCTCGAGAACCGGCTGATCAAGGAGTGGAGGCCTGCCGGCAACAAGAAGCTGAAGCGCACCCATCGCTATTGCTACCTGCGCTGCCGGCTCGACATCCCGTACCCCGTGCTCGAGGTGGCCGCCGAGCCGGCCGCGGGTCACGCCGTGAACGTGGGGCCGCTCGGCAGCCGCGCGCTGGCCGCCGAGCTGGCCGACCAGCTCACGTCGCTCTACCGGCTGCGCCACTGCGGCCGCACGCTCAAGCTGCGCGAGCATCCGTCCGCCTACGGGCAGATGGGTCGCTGCGTGTCGCCCTGCCTGGGTGATCTCGATCCCAACGCATACCGCCGCCAGCTGGACCTCGCCCTGTCCCACTTCGAGAAGCCCGGCGCGGGTGAGCGGGTCATCGAGGAGCTCGACCGCCGGATGCGCGAGGCCGCCCTCGATCGTCGCTACGAGCGCGCGGCCGCCCTGCTGCGCCGCAAGGAGCGGCTCGCCTGGGTGATCGAGCGCCTCGACGGCGTGCTGCGGGCCACCCACGCAGCGCCGCGTCTGGCGCTGGCCCGGCATCCGGTCAAGGACCGCTTCGACGCCTTCTGGATCGTCAAGGGCCGCCTCGTGGACTGGGGGCCGCTTCCCGGCCCGACCGAGCTGGCCGAGCGCACGGCCGCGGCACTCGCCCGCCCGCCCGGCCGCACCGTCATACCCGCCACGGAGATCGACGAGGTGCGCATCGTGGCCGGCTGGCTCGCCGAGCACGAGCCCCCGGTGCTGGAGCTCCACGAGAGCACGGCCACGCCCGACCTGATGCGCTTCGTGGCCGCGGCTACGCCTGCCGAGCCGGTGAGCGCTCGGCCGTCTGCTTCAAGTTCTCGAGTGAGCTCTCCAGCCACGTCCGCATGAGCCGCTCACCGCTCAGCGCACCGAGGACCTTCATACCGGACCTGCGAGCACGCGGTGCGTGCGAGCACGCGTTCAGCTCGGTTCGATGGCGAAGTTGCCCTCCACGAAGGTGCCGCCGCGCGCCTCCGCGAGCACGAAGCTGGTGGTCACGCCCGTGCCCGCGCAGGAGATGAGCACCTCGTGGCAGTCGTCGAGCCGCTCGAGCAGCAGCTCGTGGTCGTCGACCCCGAAGAATCCCTTCACCACCCCGCGGTAGCGGCACCCCTCTCGGATGTCGGCGCACTCCACCTCGATGATGTCCGGCCACCACTCCGGATGCCGGTTCGGGTCTCCCACGAGCTCCCAGACCCGCTCGATGGGAGCTTCGATGTAAGACTGGCGGGTGCTCGACCGGACCACGTTCCCATTCTCTCATCCGTAGCCCGATAGCGAACAAATAGGTACAATCGACTCGCTCGCATGCGCCCTCCAAGCAGCGCTCGTCTGGTCACGATCCCGCTCGACGGCGTCCTCCCCGCGCACCGGGGCTCCCTGTTGGTGCGCGGCGACGCTCGCCCCTTCGCGCTCACGGGAAGCTGGGCCGGGGGCGGCGCGCTGGTGGGATCGGAGCCGATCTGCACCGCCACCCCGGAGGAGGACCCGTTCGCGCTGCTGGACGAGCAGCCCGCGGTGGACGACGCGGCCGACGCCGGTCATGCCGTCGGCGGCGGCTGGTTCGGCTACCTCGGCTACTCGCTCGGCCGCACGCTCGAGCCCGTGCCGCCGTCGCCCCCGCGCCCGGTCCCGCTGCCGGCGTTCGCGCTCTCCTTCTACGACCACCTGCTGCGTCTCGACCCCGCGGGCCGGTGGTGGTTCGAGGCCCTGTGGACCGACGAACGCGACGCCGCACTTCGTGAACGGCTCGCCCGGCTGTCGGGACGGCTGAGCGCCGGCGTCCGCGACCGTACGGTCTGGGTCAGCGGGTTCGCCGTGGCCCCGCCGGGACCCGCAGGTCACATGGATGCAGTGAGGGAGTGTCGCGCGCGGATCGCCGCCGGCGAGATCTTCCAGGCCAATGTCTGCCTGCGCCTCGACGGGCGCTTCGAGGGCAATCCGGCCGACCTGTTCGCCCGGGCCGGCGCCGAGCTGTCGCCTCGCCACGGCGCCTATCTGCGCGGTCCATGGGGTGCACTGGTCAGCCTCTCGCCGGAGCTCTTCCTGCGGCGCGAGGGCCGGCACGTGCTGACCGAGCCGATCAAGGGCACCGCTGCCGCTGACGAGGCCGGCCGCGCGCGTCTCGCCGGCTCGGACAAGGACGTGGCCGAGAACGTGATGATCGTCGACCTCATGCGCAACGACCTCGGGCGGGTGTGCGAGTACGGGTCGGTGTCGGTGCCCGAGCTCACCGAGCCTCGGCCCGCCCCCGGGGTGTGGCACCTGGTGTCGTCGGTGACCGGCACGCTGCGGCCCGAGGTGGGCGACGCCGATCTGCTGCGCGCCACGTTCCCGCCCGGATCGGTCACCGGCGCGCCCAAGATCCAGACGATGCGCGTGATCGCCGAGCTCGAGGCCACCGGTCGCGAGGCCTACACCGGCGCCATCGGCTACGCCAGCCCGGTCGCCGGGCTCGAGCTCAACGTGGCCATCAGAACGCTCGAGATCCAGGGCGACCGGATCTGGCTCGGCGCCGGCGGCGGCATCACGTCCGGTTCGCAACCCGAGGAGGAGCTCGCGGAAGCGCTGCTCAAGGCCCGGCCGGTGATCGAGGCCGCGGGTGGGCGTGTGAGCGCAGCCGTCCCGGACGAGCGGGCGGTCGCTTCCCGACGCCCGCCGAACGTTCTCGACGGGACGGTGGACAGACCCGACCCGGAGCTGGGCGTGTTCACCACCATGAGGGCGAGCGGCGGACGGGTGCTCGAGCTCGAGTTTCACCTCGCCCGGCTGGCCGCCAGCGTGGTCGCGCTCTACGGCGAGGCGCTGCCGGAGGAGCTGGAGGCGTCGATCCTCGAACAGGCCGGCCGACACGCCCACGCCCGCCTGCGGGTACGCGCCCGGCCACGGGTGGGCGGTCCTCTGGCGATCGAGATCGAGGCCCAGCCGCTGGCCGAGGATGCAGTCCCGCGAGCGGTCACGGTCGCCCCCGCGCTGCTCCCCGGCGGGCTGGGCGAGCACAAGTGGATCGACCGCCGGCTGCCGACCGGGCTGGCGGAGCGCCTGGGCGCGCTGCCGCTCTTCGTCGATCTCGACGGCGACGTGCTCGAAGCGGCCACCGCCAACGTGTGGATCGTGGAGGGCGATGTGCTGATCACCCCGCCACTCGACGGCCGTCAGCTGCCGGGCAGCGTCCGGGCCCGTCTGCTGGCGCGGCCTCCTGAGGGCTTTCAGGCCCGCGAGGAGCCGGTCAGCCTCGGGCGTCTGGAGGCCGCGGACGAGCTGCTGCTGACGTCGTCGGTAAGCCGCGCCACCCCAGCGGCGCTCGCCGGGCGCGCCCCTCGGTTCGAGGCCGGCGCGCGTATCCTCGCCCAGCTCGCCGGCGCGCAGGCTGCGGCTCCGGCCGCCGAGCCAACGGCGGGAGGCCAGGTGTCACCCGGCGGCGCCGTCTCGCGCCACTCGCGCGCGGGCCGCCGCGGCTAGCGCTCTCTTGACGGTCTTCGCCTCGGCCTGATCGCTCATGTTGACGCGCACCAGCCTCGCGGCGGCGCTCGCTGCCGCCTCCGCAAGCAGCACGCCGGCGACGGCGTCGCCGCGCACCGAGGGCTCGGCCAGTGCCGCCACCCGCTCACCGGTTTCCGCCACTTCCGCCGCCGCCTCGGCAATGGCGAGCGGGCCGTTGCTGGCGCGCTCGAGCGCGCCCGCCAGACGATCCGCTCGGCCGGGATCGCCGGCCGGCAGCCGCCGTGCCTCGAGCACGGGTCCGTAGGAGGACAGCTCCTCACCGGCCAGGACGAGCGCCCGCCGGCGCACGGACTCCATGCGGCTGGAAACGTCCTCGTCCAGGGCGCTTGCGGAGGGCCCACCGGGTTCGCGGCCGAGCTCGATGCGGGCCACCATCTCCACCAGGCCGGCGGCAAGCGCACACGTGAGGGCGGCCGCCGACCCGCCGCCCGGAGCCGGGCTCGCGGAGCCCAGCTCGTCGAGCAGATCCGCCAGTCGCTGTTCAGCCAGATCGCCCATCGGCGGCGATGGTAGCCTGGCCGCAATGGCTTCCGTGGCCTTCGATCAGGACGTCCTTCAGGACGTCGGCGACGATGAGGTGGAGAGCTTTCACCGCGACGGCTTCCTCATCCTCGAGGAAGGCTTTCTCTCGCCCGGTTCGATCGAGATCCTGCGCGAGCGCTTCGCCGCTCTCTTCGAGGAGGACTACGCCACCGGGGTCGCCCCGGACGAGGTCAACTGGAAGAAGGGTCGCGATCCAGAGGACCGCACCCGTCAGATCTGCAACGGCTGGCGCTCCGACGACCTGATCGCGGCTCAGGTGCTGAGCGAACGGGTGGGCCGCATCGCGTCGAAGCTGATGGGCTACCGCGGCGCGCGCATGGTTCAGGACAACTGCCTGTGGAAGCCGCCCGGCGCCCGCTCGCTGGGTATGCACCAGGACGCTTCCTACGCCGGCTACCTGGTGCCCCAGGAGATGATCACCTGCTGGGTGGCGCTCGACGACACCCAGGCGGGCGGCGGCACCGTCGAGCACGTTCGCGGCTCGCACCTGTGGCCCAAGACGCCGCCCGACCGCGGCAGCTTCCACGCTCCCGAGGACTGGCTGGCGCCGGTGGCCGCCGCCGCGCCGGACGGCGTAGAGCCCGAGCGCGTGCCGGTGGTGGTCAAGGCCGGCGGTGCCGCCTTCCATCACGGCTGGACCTTCCACGGCTCGGGACCCAACGAGGCCACGGTGGAGCGCCGGGCCCTCGTGACCCACATGGTGCCGGTCGAGACTCGCTTCCACCCGCACAACGCGGACCCGATCTACTCGCGTTACCGGCGCCGCGGCGATCTCTCGCTCGACGAGTCGTTCTTCCCCGTCCTGTGGGACGAGAGCGGCGCGCGCAGCGCCTGGCTCGCCGGACTGCCCGAGCTGCCCTAGCGATCAGGCCGCCGCGGCGGTGAGCGCGGCCATGCGAGCCCGGCCGCGGGCCTCGAGGTGGCGGCGGAAGGCCGCGTTGGCGTAGAGGCTCGCCATCGCCGACGAAGCCGCCTCCGGGCCCACGCGCGCCGCGAAGCAGGGCACGATCTCCAGATACGAGCGCTTGCCGGACGCCTCGGCGGTGGTCGATCCGGGCGCGAAGAGCCCGCTGCGGCGGGCGAGCCACAACGCGCAGAGGACATCGGATGCGTTCTCGGTGTCGGTGACGAAGACGGTGCCGTCCGTCGCCAGGGCCTCGAAGAGATCCGGGACCGGCGGGCTCGCAGCCGGGCGGCCCCTGGCCAGGCACGCCACGGTGAGCAGCGCCATGCGCTCGGGCTCACGCCTCGCACGGCCGTAGCCCGGCAGCAGATCTGCGCACGCCTCCTGCAGCCGCACGGCGGCAACGCGGAGCGAACGGTCCTCGGCGGGCGTCATGCCGAAGCCGCCCTGGCCGAATCGGCGAGCTGCTCCTGCCGCGCTTCGATCTGCCCGAGCTTGGCCAGCAGGTTCTCGGCCATCCGGATCGAGGCCGCGTCGATCAGGCGGCCGTCGAGCGACACCGCGCCCTTGCCCTCGGCCGAGGCCGCCTTCATCGCGTCGACGATCCGGCGCGTGCGCTCCACGAGACGTGGCGACGGCGTGTAGACCTCGTTCGCCAACTTGATCTGGGACGGATGGATCGCCCACTTGCCCTCGTAGCCGAGCACCGCGGAGCGGCGCGCCGCGGCCAGATAGCCGTCGGCGTCGGTGAAGTCCCCGAACGGCCCGTCGATCGGGCGCAGCCCGTGCGCCCGGCAGGTCACGGCGATCCGCGAGAGCGGGTAGTGCCACTGATCGCCCCAGTGGGTGTGCCGCTCGGGCGTGCCGTTCGGATCAGTGAGCACGGAGTAGTTGGGATCCACGCCACCGATCGAAGCGGTATGGCTCTGGATCGAGGCGGCGTAGTCGGCCACCCCGAAGATCATCGCCTCCATCCGCTCGGGACAGGCCGTGGCGATCTCGTCGACGTTGACCATGCCGATGGCCGTCTCGATCAGCACGGCGAGGCCGATCCGGCTCTGCAGGCCCATGGCATCTTCGATCTGCGTGAGCAGGGTGGCCACCAGGTGCACGTCGCCGGCCCCGCTCACCTTCGGGATGACGATGGCGTCGACCGCCTCGCCGGCCTGCTCGATCACGTCGACCACGTCGCGGTAGCAGTAGTGGGTGTCGAGACCGTTGATGCGCACGGACACCGAGCAGCGCGACCAGTCCTGCTCACCCAGGGCGTCGATGACGTTGATGCGGGCCTGCTCCTTGTCGTCGGGAGCCACGGCGTCCTCGAGGTCGAGCATGACCACGTCGGCTCCGAGTTCAGGTGCCTTCTCGAGCATGCGGACGTTGCTGCCCGGCACGGCGAGCTCGCTGCGGTGGAGACGGGTCTTGGTCATGGTCGGGCCAGTAGAACCCCGCAGCGGCCGTCCGGCAAGGCGAAATAGGCAAATTCGTCTAGATGATATGCCCCAATCAATACATTGAGGCGCATCTAACATCAACGGAAAAATCTTAGGTTGCGTCTCAGCTCCACCTGAGGCAGGCTGGGGGGAATGACTCTCGATTTCGCGCCGCTCGACCCTCCCCAGCGGCTCCTCTGCGGCCCCGGTCCCTCCAACGTGGAGCCCTCGGTGCTTCAGGCAATGCAGCGACCGATGTTGGGGCATCTGGATCCCGAGCTGCACCTGATCCTGCTCGAGGTAGTGGACATGCTGCGTGAGGCGTGGCGCATGCCCGACGGCCTCGTGCTGCCGCTCCACTGCACGGGCACCGCCGGTATGGAGGCCGGCCTCGCCAACCTCCTCGAGCCGGGCGACACCGCCGTGGTTGCCCAGTCCGGCTTCTTCGGACTGCGTATCGCAGACATTGCGCGCCGCTGCGGAGCCGACGTGGTGGAGGTGACCGCCGACTGGGGCGAGGCTGTGCCCAACGAGCTCCTGCTGGAGGCGCTCGATCGCCATCCCGACGCCCGCCTGCTCGCGGTGGTCCACGCCGAGACCTCCACCGGGGTGGAGCACCCGCTGCGTGAGCTCGGCGAGGCGATGCGCGACCGCGACACGCTCCTGATGGCCGACTGCGTGACGTCGCTGGGCGGCGTGGAGCTCGACGTCGGCGCCTGGGGCGTCGACTTCGCCTACTCGTGCACGCAGAAGTGCCTGGCAGCGCCACCGGGGATGTCGCCGGTGGCGGCGTCCGAGGCGGCCCTCCGCCGCATCCGCGCGCGCACGACCCCCGTGCCCTTCTCGTTCGACCTGCTCATGCTCGAGCGCTACTGGGTCGAGCGGCCGGCGGCCTACCATCACACCGCTCCGATCCTCCACATATACGCGCTCCACGAGGCGCTCCGGCTCGTGCTCGAGGAAGGGCTCGAGGCCCGCTGGGCACGGCACGCCACCGCGGCCGAACATCTGCAGAGCCGGCTGGAGGCCCGCGGCTTCGAGCTGCTGGCCGAGCCTTCGCGCCGGCTGGCGCCGCTGACTGCTGTCCGGGTTCCTCAGGACACCGACGGCAAGCAGATCCAGGGGCGGATGCTGCGCGAGCACGGCATCGAGATCGGCGGCGGGCTGGGCCCGGCGGCCCCGCCCATGTGGCGGATCGGGTTGATGGGGCACAACGCCACCGTCGATACCGCCGACACGGTGCTGGAGGCGCTCGACACGGCGCTGGCCGAGTCGCCCGCGCTGACCGCGGCGGGGTAGGCGCGCTCCGCTCAGGCGTTGCGCGGCGCTCCGAGACGCCCACGATCTGCTGGGGAAGGGGGCGAGTCCGTGTCGCCGGTGAAATCCTCCCGATCGGTTCCGCGCCTTTGGCTGACGAGAGCTTTTTCGTCGTGGGGCGCCAAAACCTCCGGCTCAGCTGGGGCGTCCCGGAGGTTGGGACGTTTCGCACGACATGCATGCCAAACGTAGGGAGGGGCGGAGCGGGGCTGCCAAAGGGCTCCCCCTTCCCCAGCCAACCGGACACGCGAGGCCCGCCGCGCACGAGACGAGCTGAGCGCGGCGACCTAGCCCAGCGCCCGGCGCGCGGCCGGCGACCTGCAGAAGGCGATGAACGCCTCGACGTCGTCGCGTGGCGGCGCTGCCGCCGGGCGGACCACGTGCCAGCGGCGTGCCGGCAGTCCGCCCCGTGGCGAGATCGTCTCGAGCAGGCCGAGCTCGAGCTCGAGCTCCACCGCCGCCTTCGACTGGAGCGCCACCCCGAGCCCCGTGCGGGCGGCCTGCTTGATCGCCCCGTTCGAGCCGAGCGTGAGCAGGTTGGGCTCCAGGCCGCGGCTGGCCAGGAACTCGAGACAGACGTTGCGGGTACCCGACCCCTCCTCGCGCACGAGCCAGGACCGCTTGGCCAGCTCCTCCACCGCCACCCAGCGCCGCTTGCCCAGCGGATCGCCGGGCTCCGTGACGAGGACGAACTCGTTGTCGGCGAAGTCGTGGCCCAGCATCCGCTCGCTGTCGGGAATTCGGCCCGTGATGGCCACGTCGACCTTGTGCTCGAGCAGGCGCTGGAACACCACCTCGCGGTTGCCGACGTCGAGGCTGATCTCGAGCTCCGGCCGTCGCTCGCGGAAGGCCTGGATCAGCTGCGGGACGATGTACTCGCCCGCGGTGGTCACGGCGCTGATACGCAGCGAGTGCGGCGCCTGCCCCGCCACCTCCTTGGCTGCGCGCGCACCCTGGTCGAGCAACCCGAGCACATCAGACGCGTAGACCGCATAGGCCTCGCCTGCGGGGGTCGGGCGCAGCGTCCGGCCCGCGCGCTCGGTGAGCGCCACCCCCAGCTCGCGCTCGAGCGCGGACACCGCTGCCGACACCGAGGGCTGAGTGACCACCAGCTCCTCGGCCGCAGCGGTAACCGACCCGCGACGCACCACGGTGAGGAAGGCGAGCAGCTGAGTGAGAGTCACGGCCATGAGTCCAGCTCAAGCTATAGACGTGAGTCTACGTCGAGATGGGCCTCAGGTGTGCAACGCCGAGTCCGCCCCGGGGGCCCAGCGCGGGTCCGCACGGGGTGGGGAGCCGCCGATGGCCAGCGCCGCGCGCGCGGTGACGAGGTGGTAGAGGATCAGCAGCTGCACGATGGCCAGCGAGTCCGAGCGCAGGAGGTCGGTGCCCACCGTGAACTCCCCCAGCCGCCGGATGCGCAGGTGGCTCGCGAAGCTCATGCGCTCCCAGACCGCCTCCTCGAGCTCAGCTGCTCGCGCGGGATCCAGGTCGCCCGGGATGCGCAGGAGCCACTCCTGCTCGCCCTTGGCCAGGGTCGGCCCGGGCCCGTCGCCGTCGAGCAGCGGGGACAGATCCGGGTGGGGCAGCGAGTCGCGGAGGATCACGTCGGCGTCCAGGTGAGCCGGATCGCCGGAGCGCCCCTGGCGAAAGGCCACCACGATGTCGGCGTGGCGGCGCTGAGGCTGGATGTAGGCCTCCGCGTCCGCGTGGCGGCGGTCGAGCTCGGCCAGCACCTCGTCGGTGGTATAGCCGCGCCGGGTGCAGTCGCGCTTGACCTTCCAACTCCGCCTGAGGGTCTCGGGCGGAGTGAGCATGACGCGCACGTCGTGCACGCTGCGCAAGGTCTCGGTGTGGTAGTTGAGCAGGCCCTCCACCACGAGGAAGTTGGCCGACCGCACGTACACCGGCGCTTCGAACACCCCCCTGCGGTGGCTGTAGACCGGCTTCAGCACCGGCTCGCCGCGACGCAGGTGGGTGAGGTGCTGAGTGAGGATGTCGAGGTGGTTGGCGTCCGGGTGCAGCGGGGTCACGCCGAGCTCCGCACGCCTGCGGCGGTCGTAGCGGTGGTAGTCGTCGGCGGAGACGTGCGTGACGTGCGCCTCGCCCAGCACCCGAACGAGGCCGCGTGTGACCGTGGTCTTGCCTGCGCCGGAGTCGCCCACCACGCCGGCGACGATCGCCCGCGCCATCGCCTAGCCCATCTGGCCCAGGCGCTCGTAGCGGCCACCGTGGAACAGGAGCGGCGCGCCGTCGTGGTGGCGTGCGTACTCGACCCGTCCGAGGAAGAGCGAGTGGTCGCCGCCCCAGTAGGACTTGGAGACGGTGGCCACGAAGTGAGCCAGCGCGCCCTCCACCAGCGGGGTCTCGCGCAGCACGTCGAAGCGGGGCATGGGCAGGTCCTCACCCTGACGCCCGGCGAACCGGTCCGACAGCGCGCTCTGGGTCTCGCACAGCACGCTCACCCCGTAGCGGCTGCCCTCGTGGAGCAGCCCGCACATCTTCGTGCGCCGGTCGACCGAGATCAGCACCAGCGGCGGCTCGAGCGACACCGACATGAAGGCGTTGGCCGTCATGCCGTGAATCTGCTCGCCCTTGAGGGTCGTGATCACGGTGACGCCGGTGGCGAACATGCCCAGCGTCTGGCGCAGGGCGGTGGCCGGGTCGTCGCCCTGGACGTCGGTGACGTCAGGGGCCTCGTCCTGCTTGTAGTCGTCGAACGGGCTGTCGCCGATCCCGTCCGGCCCGGTGAAGCTGATCGGGAAGTCGAACTCCGGCGGGCGGGGGGTGTCGGGACTCATCACGCGCGCGGACGCTCCTTCTTCGGGTCGTAGAAGGGAATCGGCACGACGCGGGCGGGGATCCGCTTCTGGAGGCCGTCGAGCTTGCCCACCTCCACGTCGGTGCCGGCCTCGGCGTACTGCACCGACATGCGACACAGCGCGATGTTCTTGCGCAGCGTTGGGCTGCGCGTGCCGCTGGTGACCACGCCCACCCGGCGGCGGCCGACGTAGACCTCGTCGCCGTGCCCGGCGGTCTCGTTGCCCTCGAGCTCGAGGCCGACCAGCTTCCGCTGGGGGTGGGCCTTGCGCTCGGTGAGCGCCTCCTTGCCGATGAAGTCGTCTTCGGTGTCGAGGTTGACCGTGAAGCCGATGCCGGCCTCGAACGGGTCGACCTGGTCGTCGAACTCGTAGCCGGCGAAGATGAGCCCGGCCTCGATGCGGATCATGTCGAGCGCCTCGAGTCCCAGCGGCTTGAGACCATGGTCGCGCCCGGCTTCCCACACCGCGTCCCACACCGCCGGGCCGTCGTCCGGATGGCAGAAGACCTCGTAACCGAGCTCGCCCGTGTAGCCGGTGCGCGAGACCACGATTGGGATCCCGTCGTAGTCGCCGATGCGACCCACCAGAAAGCGGAACCACTTCAGCTCGTCGAGCGCGGGCTGCGTGGGCGGGGCCCAGACGATCTTCTTCATCAGCTCGCGGCTCTCGGGCCCCTGCACCGCGATGTTGTGGAGCTCGTCGGTGGTGGGCTTGACCCACACCTTCAGCTCGAGCCGCTCCGCCAGCTCCTTGAGCCACACGCCGGTGTAGGGGTCGCCGCCGATGAAGCGGAAGTTGTCCTCGCCCAGCCGGAACACGGTGGCGTCGTCGATCATGCCGCCGGTCTCGTTGCAGACCGCGGTGTAGACCACCTGGCCCACGCCCAGCTTGCGGGCGTTGCGGGTCACGGCCCACTGGATCAGCTGCTCGGCGTCGGGCCCCAGGACCTCCCACTTGCGCAGCGGCGAGAGGTCCATCACCACGCTCTTCTCGCGGCAGGCCCAGTACTCGGAGATGCCGCCCTCGTTGTTGTAGCAGTGGGGCAGCCAGTAGCCGCGGTACTCCACGAAGCTCTTCGTGAGCTCGCTGGTGCGGGGGTGGAACGTCGTCTCCTTGGTCATCACCGGCTCTGCCTCCGGGGTCACGCGGTGGGCGATGGCCGCCTGAAAGCGGTTCTCGGGCGAGTAGACGCGAACGTGGACGTCGGTGATCTCCCAGCCGTTGGCGGGATCCACGTCGTCGGGGCACGCGGACGAGGCGCACACGAGGTCGTTCATCGCCCTCAGCAGCACGTAGTCGCCGGGTCGCGACCAGGGCTCGTCCATGATCAGCAGGTTGTCCGAGTCGAACCCGGTGTTGTAGAAGAAGTTCAGCGCCTCCCAGCCCGCCCGCTCGCCCACGCCGTACGGTGCGACCTGGCCGTTGAAGTTCTCGGTGCAGCTGATGTGCCCGGGGTAGCCGAGGTCCTCGTAGTACTTGGCCTGGCAGGCCAGGGCGAACATGTCGTGGCGCCCGACCGTGTCCTGCACCACCTCCACCAGCGGGTCCATGTCCACGTCGTAGAACTTCGCGTAGAGCCCCGGTGCCGGCACCGCGGAGGCCATCAGCGTCCGGGTGACGACCCCGTCGAGGCCCCGCTCGAGCCCCTTCTGCAGCTTGCCCTCGTGGAAGGCGAGGAAGTCCGAGCACTGCTTGCCCTTGACGTCGATGATCTGGATGTACTCGCCCTCCTTGACCTCGTAGGCCAGCGCCGACGCCTTGTCCACGCGGAAGTCGAGGCGGGGCTCGGCCAGCGGCTCGGGCAACTCCAGCTCGACCTCGGAGCGCGGCTGAGCCCGCTTGACCTCGACGATCAGGGCGGAGGCGGGCGGGCCGCCGTCCACCACTCGACCCCCCGGGGCGGCAACGATGGCCACCAGGTCGCGCTCGGCGTCGAAGCTCTCCGAGGCTCCGGGCGCTCCCTCGGGGCCGAACAGGCGCACGGCCCGGGCGTCGTCGGGCTTGAGGCCGCGCTGATGGAGCACGGAGAGAAAGCCGTGCTCGGCCCCGTTGCTCAGCAGGCCGCGCAGCAGGGTGGCCGGAGCGTCGGCCGCGGTGCCCAGCGCCGCGAAGTCCTCGCGGCCGTCCGCCGCCAGGACGGTGAGCTCACCCGGCTGGCCGCCGTCGGGATCGATCACGGTCACGCGGTCGCCTGCGCGCACGTCGACCACCGTGGCCGCACCCGGCCGGACCCACCAGGACTCGAACGAGCGGTCGACCGGGCGCAGCCCTCCGACCAGGGAGACGGGAGGGGTCTGGACGGCCATCGTCCGCCGGCCGCTAGGCCTTGGCCGGCTCCTTGGCCTCGTCCTTCTCGGCCTGCTCCATCAGCTGCTGAGCCAGCTCGCGCTTGGCTGACGAGTCGAGCTTCTTGACCTCGTTCTCGACCACGCGCCGATTGTAGGTCTGGTTCCAGTAGTCGAGCGCCTCGAAGCCGAGCAGCACCGCTTTGCCCACGAACTGGCGCAGCACCTCGTTGGTCGGTCCCATCACCCAGCCGGCCTTGGCGTCACGCACGTAGCGCTCCAACTCCATGTCGCGCTTGTAGCCCGAGCCGCCGCAGGCGTGGAGCATCTTGTCCACGTGATGCGCGGTGTTCTTCGCTGCCTCGAACTTGATCTGCCAGGCCCAGTGCAGGTACTCGGCGCGAGCCGTCTCGCCCGGCTCGAGGATGCGGGTGTTGTCGTCCGTCGCGCGGTCCATCGCCTGCGCCACCGACATCACGAACACGCGGCAGGCGTTGGTGTCCATCACCGCCTCGCCCACGTAGTCCTGGATCGTCGGGTAGTCGGCCACCCGCATGCCCACGTCCACGTGGCGCTTGCGCGTGGTGTGGCGCTTGGCGATGTCGATCGCCCCCAGGGTGATGCCGTTCCAGACCGACGAAGAGCCGATCAGGAACCACGGGTCAACGGCCTCGTCGTTGGACACGGCCCCATCGCCCACCGGGCCCACCACCTGCTCGGCCGGGACCTCGATGTCCTCCACCTGGATCGGGCCGGACTGATTGCCGCGCAGGCCCAACGCGTCCCACAGCGAGGGCTGAGACTTGACGTGCTCGCCGTCGATCACGAACACCGACAGGTCGTCGTAGCCCTTGAAGTCCGGGCTCGTGGTCTGCACCACGTAGAAGTCGGCGAAGCCACCCGAGGTCGTCCAGGACGCCTTCTTGTTGACCTTGAAGCCGCCGTTGGAGCGCTCGGCCTTGGAGGAGAACGGGTACCAGAAGTGCGAGCCCGTCTCGGGGTCGGAGTAGGACAGCGTGCCGATCTTGCAGTCGCCCAGCGGGCGCACGTACTTGTCGACGAGCTCGGGCGTGGGCCGCAGCATGATCGTCGCCACTGCCGCCATGTGCATCACGTAACACATGGCCGTTGATGCGCAGCCGTAGCGTGCGAGCGTCTCGCAGACCATGGTGAAGGCCACGTGGTTCTCGCCCATCCCGCCGTACTCCTCGGGCACGGTCAGCGCGAGGAAGCCGTTCTCGGCCAGGATCTCGAAGTTGCGACGCGGGTAGAGCAGCTCGTCGTCCGAGCGCTTGGCGTTCGCCCGCATCTCCTTCTCGCACAGCTCGATGAGCGTCGCCCGCAGTTCCTTCTGGCGCTCGGTCAGCAGCCAGTCCGGATCCCAGTCGTAGCCCAGTCCCCAGAAGGGCTCGCCGCCCCACATCTTCTCCGCCATCTTCTCTCCCCGGTCGCGCGACCTTCGTACAAATATGTACAAGGGGTTCTACCGCATTCGCCCCGGGCTGTCCATGCCGCCGGGACGGTCTCGACACCGTGTACAAGTTCGCTCAGGCGATTTTGGACGGCGGTCGGAATCGCTTCACCGCCGTCGCCAACATACTGGCGGCATCGAACCGCGACGGGCGCCACGGATCTATCCCCGCTGGGTCACCCGTCCGGCGCGATCCACACGAGACAGTCCGCCTCGCGGCGGATCCGCTTCGCGGTCCGGCGGAAGCGACGCCCGCTCGTCCGGCTCAGGTCGGGACCGAACACCAGCAGGCCGGCGTCGCGCTCGCTCAGGACCTGGAGCAGCGCAGGCACGGGCCGCCTGGTTCGGACCCGCAGCAGCTCAGTCCTCACGCCCAGCTCCGCGGCCCGGGCGGCCGTGGCCCGTACCGCGTCGAGGTCCTCCTCGTGCGGCAGCGTGGTGCCCTGGTGGCCCACCAGCACCATCGTCGTCCCGTAGAAGGGCAGCGGGATCAGATTGACCAGCACGAGCGCCACGCTCGCTTCGAGCGCGCTGTCGATCGCCATCCGCTCGGCCGTGGGATCGACCCGCACGGCGAGCGTGGCCAACACCACGGGCCGCGCCTTGCTGGGCGCGGCGGCTGCTTCGGTGAGGCGCTCGTCGCGATCGCGCAGCTTGGACATGGGTGCCGCCTAAATCTTCGCTCGAATGTTGACCGCGTCCGTGGCTCATGGTAGAAGACCCCTCCAGGGCGGCTCTGTACCAATTGGTACGACTCGTTCTCCAGGGGTCCACTGAGGGAGAGGGATACGCGAATGGCGTCAGCCGAGGTCGAGGAGAGAGAACTTCTCAAGGCGATGGGTTGGTGGGACGGCTTCGTGGTCGCCCTCGCCAACCCCGGATTCCTGATCGCCGCATTGGGCGGGTCGATAGGTGTGCTCGGCACGACCGGCGCCTTCGTCCTGTGGTCCATCTCCATCACCCTGGGCGCACTGCAGAACAACATCCACGCCGAGCTGGCGGCGATGTTCCCCTCCAAGTCCGGCGGCATCGCGCTCTACGCCCACGAGGCGTGGCGCAAGTACCTGACCGTCATCGGCCCGCTGGCCTCATTCGGCTATTGGATCGGCTGGTCGGTGGTGCTCTCGATCAACGGCCTCGTGGCCGGCACGCTCATCCAGGCCGAGTGGTTCTCCGACTCCACGTGGGCCGAGAACGCCGGCACGTTCGACCTCACGCTGCCGATCGCGATCGGCATCGCGCTGATCATCATCGTCTGGGCCTTCAACGTGTTCGGCGTGCGCCCGGCGGTGTGGTTCGGCTACGCCACCGGCGCCCTGCTGGTGATCCCCGCCTTCGTGCTCATGTTCCTGCCGTACCTGACCGGTGAGTGGTCGAGCTCGAACATGACCTGGGAGATCGGGGCCAACGGCGGCCTCGCGCTGGCCCTCGTGTGGCTCTACTTCATGTGCTGGTCCTCGTACGGGATCGAGGTGGTGGCCACGTTCGCCCCCGAGTACGAGGACACCGAGCGCGACACGGCCAAGGCCCTGCGTGCCGCCGCGCTGTTCTCGGCGCTGGTGTACGTCCTGCTGCCGCTGGGCGTGGGAGGAACCCTGGGCACCGCGACCATCGCCGAAGACGCCACGCTGATCGCCTTCTACACCCAGGCCTTCGACGTCCTCGTGGGGTCGGCCCTGGCCAACGTGATGATCTTCTGTGTGGTGGCCGGGCTGATCCTGTCGATGAACACGGCCACCATGGACGGCTCGAGAGCCCTGTACGGGATCTCCCGCGACGGAATGACGATCCGCGAGTTCGGCGTGCTCAACCGGTTCCACGTGCCGGGCCGCGCCATGACCCTCGACGCCATCCTCAACATCTTTCTCATCAGCGCCTTCGCCGGAGTGCTCGAGATCCTCGCGGTGTCGAACGTGGGCTACGTGTTCGCCACCTGTGCCGCGCTGTCCGGCTTCCTGCTGCTGCGAAAGGACCGCCCGAACTGGCCACGGCCGGTGCGCTTGGCCAATTGGTGGGTGCCGCTGGCGGGCTTCCTGCTGCTCTGCAACCTGACCTTCCTGGTGGTCGGCGGCTTCCTCTACTCCGGCGGCTTCCTCGGGATCGAGGGCTACGGCTACGGCTGGGACAAGACCCGCACCGGGCTGCTGGTGCTGGTGGCCGCGCTGGTCCTCTACGTGTGGCGCCACGCCGTGCAGGACAAGCTGCCCATGAAGCTGCGCGAGGAAATCCCGCAGACGCCCGAGGAGGCGGCCGCCCACGCGGAGCTCAAGGCGGCGCCGACGTCGGCGCCGCTCTAGGGCGCGGCCGGAGTACGCCGCGCTCCGCTCGCGGTCTGCGCGGCGGGCCGGCCGACCATGTGACATCGACCATGAAATAGAGGGTCAATGTCACACGGTTGAATTCATCGCCCAGTTCCAACCCCTTCCCCAGCAGATCGTGGGCGCCCCACAGCGCCGCGCAGGGCTCGAGCGGAACGCCACCCCGGCCGCGGCCCGCTCAGTCCGCCCGCAGCTGCCACCTCGGCAGGCCGCTGATGGCCTGCCGGTAGCGCTTGCGGTGCACCGGCCGGAGGAAGACGAACCAGACGATCAGTGCCACCGGCAGCAGGAAGAACACGCCCGGGTAGTTGCCGGTGAGCGTGAAGAAGATCGCCAGCAGCGCCACGCCCAGGGCAAAGCCCACGGGCAGCGCGCGGTAGCGCAGGCTCAGGCGGCGGATCTCCTCGTACTGCTCACGCGGTATGCGGGTGGTGTCGTAGGAGCGGCCGCAGCTCGGACACTCCCAGCGCTCCCCGTAGCCCAGCGCCGCCTTCTCTCCGCACTCGCACGAGACCGAGATCGGCGGACCCTTGACCACGGCGCCGGGGTCCTCCCAGTCGCGGCGCTGACGGCGCCGTTTGGGCTCCGTTTCCGCCCCATCCCCCGCTCGCCTGCGCTCGCGCCTTCCCATCGCGCTCAGTCTCTCACCTGACGGACCGATTAGCTCGCGCTCGCTGGCAGGTCTGAGGGACATGCCCACGCATCCACAACCCGTGACCCTCAGCTTGCCCACCGCCGATCGCCGCACCTCGTTCGCGTTCTACCGCGACGGACTCGACTTCGAACCGATCGGAGAGCCGGCCGAGGACGGCGTCCCCGAGCCGCTGCAGTTCGTGCTGAACGACGGGCTGCGCCTGATGCTCGTGCCCACGGGCGGCTTCGGCTGGGTCGCCGGCGACCGCGAGGTGGCGCCGGCGGGGACCAGCGAGTGCGTTCTTGCGCTCGGAACCGAGAGCGACGACGAGGTGGAGGAGATCGTCCGGCGCGCCGTGGCCGCGGGTGCCACCGTGGTCACCGAGCCCGGCGACCAGCCCTGGGGCTACGCCGGCGCCTTCGCGGATCCCGACGGGCACGTGTGGATGGTCGATTCGAAGGCCGGGCCCGGCCTCGGCGGCTAGCTCCAGGGGTACGGGCTGTTCGACACCGGGTGCAGGTCGCCGGTGGCGAAGCGCTCGTACCGGAACGGGTGCAGCAGGCTGGAGTGCTCGCCCAGCAGCACGCGGGCGATCTCCTTGCCCACGGCGATCATCTTGTAGCCGTGGTTGGAGTCCGCGGCCACGAACACGTTCGGGCGCATCTGGTCGAACACCGGGAAGTTGTCCGCGGTGAACGCTCCGACGCCGCCGGAGCGAACCCCCTTGTAGACAGAGCGCTTGCCCTCGAAGCGGCCCATGCAGTGCGAGAGCGCCGCGGACCACAGGTCGGGGAAGCCCGGCTCGACGCTCCCGGTGGGATAGGGATCGACCTGAAACTCGTGGCCCATGGGCAACGGCGAGGCGCCGCCCTGCACGCTGTGCTTGTCCTGCTTGAAGTAGATCCCCCACTGCTCGTCGGTCACGAGCGCTCCGGTGTCGTCGTGAAGCGGGGCGTTCGAGTCCACGTGGATGACCGGCGGCAGCGCGCCGTCGCTGGTCACGAACATCGAGGGATCGACGTCGATCTCTCCCTCCTGCAGGTACCAGTACGTCCACATCTCCGTCTCGACGCCGGCCACCTCGAGCCGGCGCGGCAGCCCGAGCTTCTCCCACAGCCCTGCGATCCAGGGCCCGACGGCCACCACCACGTGCTCGGGTGCGATCGGACCGGCGCTGGTGTCCACCCGCGTGACGGCGCCGGAGCCGTCGAGCTCGAAGCCGATGACCTCCACGCCCTCTTCGATGGTCGCTCCCGCCTCGCGCGCCTTGGAGGCCAGCCCGAGCATCGAGTCGCGGTTGTAGGCAAAGCCGCCCCGGTGCTCGTGCAGGCAGACGCTCAGACCCGGCGCGCGCCAGTCGTCGAACAGCGAGCGCATGTGACGGTCCACCTCCGCCTCGCCCGTGATGAGCTCGGACTCGTAGCCGATCCGCTGCTGGCGCTCGAACACCGTGGCCAGGTCGTCCTGCTGTGCGCCGTCGCCGAGGGCGATGTAGCCCGAGCCGTGGTAAGCGAAGGTCTCGGGGTCCGACTCCCAGATCTCCACGCAGGCGGCCATCAGCTCGGACATGGCGGGCTGGAAGTAGTTGTTGCGCACCACCCCGCAGGCGATGCCCGAGGCTCCGGCGGCGACGCCGGTCTTGTCCACCACGAGCACGTCGCGCTCGCCCTGCGCCGCCAGGTGCCAGGCGGTGGACAGGCCGTGTACGCCGGCGCCTATGACCAGGTGCCGAACAGAACGCATGTCAGTGAGCCGGCGGCTCCCAGCCCTCGAGGACGGGAGCGCGCCAGTCGGCGCCCACGGTCTTGGAGTTCTCCACCCAGGGCCCCAGCTCGGGCTGGGGGAACTTGCAGTGGATCTCCTTGAGACGGATGCCGTAGGAGTTGCCCGACTGGAGGTGCGCCATCAGCACCTTGCGCGCGATCTCGTTCTCGCGGCCTTCGGGGATCGGGAAGTGAATCTTCAGAAAGGAGTTCGAGTAGCGGTCGAAGACGGCGGGCATACCCTCCTCCTCGAGCAGCTCGATGTCCTCGAGCCAGTTGATGTCCTGGCCCGGGGTGGACGCCATGAGGTCGATGTCCTCCAGCTCGCCGATGTCCTCCTGGTAGGGGAAGCGCCGGCCCGACAGGAACTCGGAGTCGATCGACTGGATCTTCTCCGGCTCGCCCCTCTCCTCGAAGCCGGTCACCGCGCCTCCTCGCGTACCGCGGGCAGCTCGTCGACCGGGTTCTCCAGGTAGCGGTCGAGCATCGTCTTGATCTCTTCCAGCGCGCGGCTCTCGGAGACCCCGGGCACGTAGTCGGTGCCCGCCAGCGGCACGCGGGCCATCGCGGCCGCCTCGGTGGTCAGGGCCGCCAGGTCCTCGGGCTCGAGCGAATGGATGTTGGTCTTGCCGCAGGCCCGGGCCAGCATCTGCACCTCGAGCGTGAGCGTATGGAGGAAGTTGTAGACCCGGCCCGCCGCCTCCTCCACGTTCAGCCGCTTGCGCAGCTCCGGGTCCTGGGTGGTGATGCCCACCGGGCAGCGGCCGGTGTGGCAGTGGTAGCACTGGCCCGCCGGCACGCCGATCGTGCCCTCGTAGTCGGTGACGCCCGGGATCTCCTTGTTGCAGTTGAGCGCCATCAGCGACGAATGGCCGATGGCCACCGCCTTGGCTCCCAGGGCCAGGCACTTGGCGATGTCGCCACCGTTGCGGATCCCGCCGGCCACCACGAGATCGACCTCGTCGGCCAGGCCGACGTCCTCGAGCGCGCGGCGCGCCTCGGGGATGGCCGCCATCAGCGGAATGCCCGTCTCCTCGGAGGCCACGTGGGGGCCCGCGCCCGTGCCGCCCTCCGCGCCGTCCAGGTAGATGATGTCCGGCCCGCACTTGGCCGCCATCCGCACGTCGTCGTAGACCCGCGCGGCGCCGAGCTTGAGCTGGATCGGGATCTCGTAGTTGGTGGCCTCGCGCGTCTCCTGGACCTTCAGAGAGAGGTCGTCGGGGCCAAGCCAGTCCGGATGGCGCGCGGGCGAGCGCTGGTCGATCCCGGCCGGCAGCGAGCGCATCTCGGCCACCTGCTCGGTGACCTTCTGGCCCATCAGATGGCCGCCCAGGCCGACCTTGCAGCCCTGCCCGATGAAGAACTCCACGGCGTCGGCCAGCATCAGATGGTGCGGGTTGAACCCGTACCGGCTCTGGATGATCTGGTAGTACCACTTGGTCGAGAGGTCGCGCTCGGGCGGGATCATTCCGCCCTCGCCGGAGCAGGTGGCGGTGCCGGCCATGGAGGCGCCCTTGGCCAGCGCCATCTTGGCCTCGATCGACAGCGCGCCGAAGCTCATGCCCGTGATGTAGACGGGGATGTCGAGCTCGATCGGCTTCTTGGCGAAGCGCGCGCCCAGAACCGTCTTGGTCTCGCACTTCTCGCGGTAGCCCTCGATCACGAAGCGGGTGAGCGTGCCCGGGAGGAAGATCAGCTCGTCCCAGTGAGGGATCTTCTTGAACATCGAGAAGCCACGCATCCGGTAGCGGCCGAGCTCGGCCTTCATGTGGATGTCGTCGATGACCTCCGGGGTGAAGATCTTGCTGCGGCCGAGGATGGTCTTCTGTGAGGGTGCGTTCTCGTCTGCCATGCGTGGGTCTCCGGCCTCAGAGGACGAGCTTGCGCTCGCTCGGCTCGAGGCTGTCGTAGTTGTAGAGCTTCTTCCCACATACGAACTTGGTGAGCTCAGGGGGTGAACCGAGGCCGTAGATCGAGAACTTCCGCTCGACCAGCTCCGTGTCGGCGTCTGTCCATTCGCCCTCCACGCAGTCCACGCCGAGCGAGGCGACCTTGCCAGCCACGTACAGGGTCCCGTCGTACATCGAGTCCCCGAGGCCGTGGCCCACGTCGCCGAGGATGATCTGGCGCCCGCGCTGCATCATGAAGCCGGTCATCGAGCCGGCGCTGCCCATCACGATGATGGTGCCGCCCTTCTGATCGATGCCGGTGCGAGCGCCGGTGCGGCCCTTGATCACCAGGTCGCCTCCGCGCAGCGCAGCGCCGGCCAGCGATCCGGAGTTGCTCTCGATCACCACGGTGCCGGACATCATGTTCTCCGCCACCGACCAGCCCACGCGGCCGTTCACCTGCACCTCGCCACCGTCGAGCAGGCCGAGGCCGAAGTAGCCCAGGCTGCCGTCGAAGGTGAGGCGACAGCGGGTGAGGATGCCCACCCCGAGCGAGTGTCGTGAGCTGGGGTTGGCCACGGTCACGTCCGTGACGCCCTGCTCGTAGAGCAGCCAGCGCAGCTCGGCGTTGATCTGGCGGGTGGAGAGGTCGCGCGCGTCGAAGCGTGCCGTGTGGCCTTCGATCTCGGCGATCTTCGGAATTGTCCCGTCGAGCTCGACGAGCCCACGGGCGTCGTAGGTGGCGGCGCCCACCTGCTCTACCTGCTCCATACCAGCACCTCCCCCTCGTACGGATCGTAGGTCTCGATCTCGTGGTCGACCACCTTGCGAATGGCGATCTCCTCCGAGGCCAGAGCCACGATGTCGTCGGACTCGTAGAGGACGAGCGGCTTGGCGCCGAGCTCGTCCTTGGCCACTCCGAGGGCCTCCTCGGTGACGCAGATGTAGGTGAAGGCCCCGTCGAGCTCGCTCAGGCTGAGCCGCATGGCGTCCTCGAGCGAGTCGCCCTGGGCCATCCGCTCCGCGAGATACACGGCGATGATCTCGGAGTCGCACTCGGACTGGAAGCGGTGGCCAGAGCGCTCCAGGCGCCGGCGCCACATGTGGTAGTTGGTGAGCTGCCCGTTGTGGACCACGGCCACGTCCGGGAACGGGTAGGCCCAGTAGGGATGGGCGTTGGCGATGTCCACGTCGGACTCGGTGGCCATGCGCGCGTGGCCGATGGCGTGGGTGCCGATGAAGTCGTCGAGCTCGTAGTCGGCGGCCACCGTCTCGGCGTCGCCGAGGTCCTTGATGATCTCGAGGGTGTGGCCCAGCGAGAGCACCTCCGTATGGCGCACGTCCTCCACGTAGTCGGCCAGTTCCTTCAGGTCGCCGTCGAAGCCGAACGTCACCGTCATGGCGTGGTCCGAGGTGGAACGCACGTCCTCCACCTGTGCGCCCATCGAGCGCATGCGGGACTCGACCTCGGAGCGCTGACGGCGCAGCCGGCCGTCGAGCTCGAAGTCCGCGTGCCCGTTGGCCTCGGCCAGCTTCACGTGGACGACGTAGTTGGCGGCCGCCGGGCGATACAGCGCGTACCCGGTGGAGTCGGGCCCGCGGTGCTTCATGGCCTGAAGCATCGCCGTCATGTCCGCGCCCACCCGGTGCTCACCGCCCCCGTCGCGGTAGATGATGCCTGCGATTCCGCACATGGTTGCTCCTCCGCCCGCTAGGGCAGGACCTCCAGGTATTCCTCGCGCTCCCAGTCCGTCACGGCCGCCAGGTAGCGCTCCCATTCGTCGCGCTTGTAGTGCTCGAACACCTTGTACAGGCGGCCGGGCATTGCGCTCTTGATCACCTCGTCCTTGGCGAGCTCGTCCAGCGCCGCTCCGAGTGAGTCCGGCACCTTCTCGATCTCGGCCCCCTCCTGGAGCAGGTCGTAGGTGTTGCCCGTCTGCGGCGGGCCCGGATCGATCTCGTTGCGAATGCCGTCGAGGCCGGCGCGCAGCAGGGCGGCAACGGTCAGGTACGGGTTGCAGGAGGCGTCCACGCCGCGGTACTCGAAGCGCCCGCCCGAGGCCACGCGCACCGTGGTGGTGCGGTTCTGCCAGCCCCAGTTCTTGTAGATCGGCGCCCAGAAGCCCGTGTCCCACATGCGGCAGTAGGAGTTGACCGTGGGGTTGCCCACGCACATGAGCGCGTGGAAGTGCTCGAGCAGGCCGCCGAGGAAGTGCCGCGCGGTCTGCGACAGCTGGGCCGGGCCGTCCGGGTCGTGGAAGACGTTCTTTCCGTCCTCGTCGATGAGGGTGAAGTGATGGTGATGCCCGTTGGCCGACACCCCCGTGAACGGCTTGGGCATGAAGGTGCCGAGCAGTCCGTGCTTTCGCCCCACCGCCGCGATGATCTGGCGGTAGGTGGTGATGTTGTCCGCCGTGCGCACCGGGCGGTCGAAGCGGAAGTTGAGCTCGAGCTGGCCGGGTGCGTCCTCGTGGTCGCCGTAGCTCATGTCGAGCCCGAGCTTCTGCCCGTAGTCGATCACGTCCATCAGCACCGGACGAAGCTCCTCGAACTGATGGATGTGGTAGCAGTAGGGCTTGGTCACGCCCTCCGGCTCCTGGCCGTCCTCGGGGCGCTTGAGCCACATCATCTCCGGCTCGATGCCGATCAGGAAGCTGAGCCCCAGCTCGTCCTCGAATTCCTTGACGATGTGCTTCAGGTTCTGCCGGCAGTCGGCGTCGAGCAGGTCGCCCGTCTCGGTGTCGTAGCAGTCGCAGTACACCCTCGCCACGCGGTTGTCCCAGGGCAGGACGGCGAAGGTGTCGAGGTCGGCCACGGCGGCGAGCTCGGACTCGTGCGGGTCGAAGCCGATGTAGTTGCCGAGGCGGTCGACGAACAGGTTGGCGGTGGCGCCGTAGACGAGCTGGTAGCCCTTCTCGGCCACCTGCGGGAAGAAGTCGGCCACCACGCCCTTGCCCATCACGCGGCCGGTGACCGACACCTGCTGGAAGAAGACGTACTTGATGCCGTCGCGCTCGATGCGGCCGGCGATCTCCTGGATTCGCTCCCGCCGTCCCGGCTGGTTGCGTGCCTCCTCGAGCGTGGCGGGAGGCACCGACGTGCGGGGCGTCTTGAGGACCGTCTCCACGGTGCCTCCGAACGTCGCTGGGGCGGCGCCGTCAACGGTGACGCTGTCGCTCATGCACTCTCCTCAGGAGTTGACCAAGGTGGCCGGGCCAGAGCACCCGGCGCGTGGGCGAATATATCCACTTTGAGCAAATTTGTACAGTCGAGTCCGCGCCCCAACTTCGGCGGCTCGGCTACCTACGAGTCGCGGCCGATGGCGGGCACCGGCGGAACATCCTCGAGCCAGCGCATCACGTGCAGATCGATGCTGGTGGGCAGGAACACGTCGGTCGAGTGCATGACGGGCGTTCCCTCCGCGGTGGACGTCACGTGATCGATCGCCAGGGCCGCCAGCGTCTCCGCCACGTTGAGCGCCTTGCCGATCCGGTCGCGGCGGGTCACGACGCGCGCCCCGATGTGCGCGCGCGTGTAGGCCACCGGCACCCCCTCGGCCAGGAGCACGTCCAGGACCATGTCGCCGCGCTTGAGCGCCGCTCGCAGCCGCGACTCGTCCGGGAGGTCGATCTGCGGGTGGACCACGTCGCGCATCCAGGACCCCGGCTCCCCGTCCATGAGGAGCACGCGCGTGAGCGTGGCGGCCTCGCGCTCGGGCTCCACTCCGAAGAGAGTGCCCAGCTCCTCCCCGACCCGGCGCTGCTCGATCTCGAGCTCGCCGAGCTCGAGCGCGATCCCCCGCCGGCGGGCGAGCTCCGAGTAGGACACGAGCTTCTCGAGCCCCTCGTCGAGACTCGACGAGAGCGCCCGGCCCACATAGGTGCCGCTTCCCTGTCGCCGGATGATCTCGCCGCTCTCCTCGAGCCGCTGCAGCGCGGTGCGCAGCGTGCCGCGCGAGATGCCGAGCTGACCCGACAGCTCCTGCTCGGGCGGGAGTCGCTCGCCGGGGCGGTGCCGGCCGGTGGCGAGCCAGCGCCGCAGAGCCTCCTCGGCTATGTCGACGAGAGAGCGCTTCGTAGGCGTCGCCACAAGGGCGATCCTAGAACAGCCCGACCGTCCGGCCCTCGGCGTCGATATCGACGTTGAGCGCCGCAGGAGCCTTGCCCAGTCCCGGCATCTGCTGGATGTCGCCGCAGAGCGGCACGAGCCAGCCGGCGCCCGTGTAGGCCCGGATGTCGCGCACCGGCAGCTCGAAGTCCTCCGGTGCGTTGAGCAGGGCCGGATCGGCGGACAGCGAGAGGTGGGTCTTGGCCATGCAGATCGGGAGCTTGTCCAGGCCGTCGTCGTGGTACTGGCGCATCTTGCGCTGGGCGTCCAGGTAGAAGACCACGTCCTTCGCGCCGTAGACCTTGTGGGCGACCTTGCGGATCTTGTCCTCGATCGAGTCGTCGTCGTCGTAGGTGAAGGCGAACTCGTTGGGCTGCTCGGCCGCATCGGCCACCGCCTCCGCCAGAGCCGCCGCCCCCTCGCCGCCGCGCGCGAAGCCCTCGTTGACCTCGGCCCCGAAGGCGCCGGCCTCCAGCGCGAGCCTGCGCACCAGCGCGACCTCGTCGTCGGTGTCCCCGGGGCGCCGGTTGACCGCCACCACGCAGGGCAGACCGAACGTCTTGACGATGCCCAGGTGGCGGCGCAGGTTGGCGAAGCCCTCCTCCAGGGCCGCGCCGGCTTTGGCCGCGTCCACACGCGGATCGTCCTCGATGCCGCCGTGGTGCTTGAGCGCGCGCACGGTGGCCACCAGCACCACCGCGCTGGGCTTGAGGCCGCCCTTGCGGCATACGATGTCGAAGAACTTCTCCATCCCCATGTCCGAGCCGAAGCCGGACTCGGTGATCACGTAGTCGCCCAGCTTCTGACCGATCAGGTCGGCCACCAGCGAGGAGTTGCCGTGCGCGATGTTGGCGAACGGGCCTGCGTGCATGAGGCAGGGCTGGCCCTCGAGCGTCTGGATCAGGTTCGGCTTGAGCGCATCCTTGAGCAGCACCGCCATGGCCCCGGCCGCACCGAGATCCTCGGCGGTGACGGGCTTTCCTCCGTCGAAGGAATGCGCCACCGTGATCGCCCCGAGCCGGGCGCGCAGGTCGTGCAGGTCGCGCGACACGGCCAGGATGGCCATCACCTCGGAGGCCGCGGTGATGTCGAAGCCCGACTCGCGCGGATAGCCGTTGGCCCGGCCGCCGAGTCCGAGAGCCACCTGGCGCAGGGCGCGGTCGTTCATGTCGAGCGCCCGGCGCCAACCGATCCGCAGGGCGTCGATCTTGTGCGGGTTGCCGTGCAGGATCGACGCGTCGAGGAGCGCGGCCAGCAGGTTGTTGGCCGCGCCGATCGCGTGAATGTCTCCGGTGAAGTGGAGGTTCAGGTCCTCCATCGGCACCACCTGGGTCATGCCGCCGCCGGCCGCCCCACCCTTGATGCCGAAGACCGGGCCGAGCGAGGGCTCGCGCAGGCAGAGGAGCGGATCCTTGCCGATGTGCCCGAGCCCCTGGGTGAGCCCGACGGCCGTGGTGGTCTTGCCCTCCCCGGCCTTGGTCGGCGTGACCCCCGCAACGCAGATGATCTTGCCGTCGGGCACGTCGGCCATGCGCTCGATCACATCGAGCGAAACCTTCGCCTTGTGGCGCCCGTAGGGCTCGTACTCCTCGGGAGTCAGGCCGGTCCGCTCGGCGATCGTCTCGATCGGGAGGAGCTCGGCCTCCTGTGCGATCTCGAGGCTGCTCTTCATCGGCGTGTCTCCCTTTCCCTCAGTGGCTCACCGCAGCCGCGGCGAGCTCCGATACCAGCTTGTCCTCGTAGAAGCGCTCGAGCGCAAACGGGGCGATCAGTTCCGGCGTCTTGTTGGTGGCGGCCAGCTCGGCCAGCGTCTTGCCGACGATCGGCGCCGCCTTGAAGCCATAGGTGCCCCAGCCCGAGCTCACGTGGAAGCCCTCGACCTCGGTCTTGCCGAGAATCGGGCTGTAGTCGGGGCTGAGATCGCAGAGCCCGGCCCAGCTGCGCAGGATCCGCGCCCGCTCGAGCTGGGGGAACAGCTCCAGCGAGTGGCGCGAGACCTCCTGCAGGAAGTTGAGCGTGCCCTGCATCCGGTAGGTCGTCCAGGGCTCGATCTCGGCGCCCATCAGGAACTCGCCACGATCGGTCTGCGAGATGTACACGTGCATCTGGGACGAGACGATCACCACGTCGAGCAGCGGCTTGACCGGCTCGGTCACACAGGCCTGGAGGATGTGGGTGGTGATCGGCATCTCAACCCCGGCCATGTCCGAGATCAGCGAGCTCCAGCCCGCGGTGCAGTTGAGGACCGTGCCGGCTTTGATCTTTCCGCGGTTGGTGGTGACTCCGCTCACGCGGCCGTTCTGGCGCTCGATCCCGGTGACCTCCGTGTAGGGATGGATCTCCGCGCCGCCGTGGTCGGCCTCGCGCGCGAGCCCCCAGACGACGGCGTCGTGACGGATCACGCCCCCCGGCGGGTGGTAGAGGGCGCCCATGATCGGGTGCACGGCGTCCGGGTTGTCCACCTGCATGGCCGGGGCCAGCTCCTTGATCTCGTCCGGGTAGATCAGGGTCGAATCGATCCCGTTGAGGCGGTTGACCTCCGCTCGGTTGGCCATGACGAACATCGCGCGGTCGGTGTGGGCCAGGGTGAGGTGGCCGATCTGGGAGAAGAGGAGGTTGAAGTTGAGCTCCTGCGAGAGCCCCTCGTAGAGCTTGACCGAGGCGTCGTAGAAGCGCGCGCCCTCCTCGGTCTTGTAGTTCGAGCGCAGGATGGTGGTGTTGCGCCCGGCCGCACCCGACCCGATGTAGCTCTTCTCGAGGATGGCGACGTCGGTGACGCCGTGGTCGCGGGCCAGGTAATAGGCGGTGGCGAGGCCGTGCGACCCGCCGCCGATGATGACCACGTCGTAGGAGTCCTTGAGCTCGCCGCGGCGACGCCACATCCGCTTCGTCCGGAACAGGTCACGCACCGGGCGACACCTTCTCGGCCACCGGCTCGTCGATCGACTCGAGCGCGTCCACGCCCACCGGGCCACCGCCGAGGCTCTGGGCGGCGTCGGCCACCACGGTCCAGACGTACTGGCCGAGGGCGAAGCCGAAGGTCATCAGGAAGCGATCGTCGCCCTCGCGCAGGACCGCCCCTGGAGTACGGGCCACCGAGCCCGGGCGAAAGCCCTGGAGCGGCAGCTCACGCGGGCGCAGGTCGAGCGCCGTGAAGCGCGCGAACGTCTCACGCGCCAGCGGGCCGGCGATGGTCATGGCCCCGAACACGCAGGTCACGTCCAGCACAGAGGCGAAGCCCGAGACGCCGGCGGCTGCCTGCTCGAGCGTGTCGAGCAGGCCCGCGGTGCCCGCGGTGTCGCAGACGACGATGGCCCGCTCGGGCGAGTAGGGACACCACCATGCGCCGGGCGTGCGAGTGGCGCGACCCAGCTCGAGCGCGCCCGCGCCGCCGGCAGCGGCGATCACGGCGAGGTCGGCGGAGCGCGCCTGGATCTCGATCTTGCCGAGATGGGAGACGTCGGCGAAGCCGACGCTCTCGTGGCGGCGCTGAGCCTCCAGCTCCTCGCCCTCGAAGCGAACCGCGACCTCCCAGCCGTCGCGACGCTCGATCTCAGCGCCGGCGCGCCGGGCCTCGCGCTCCATCGGGCTCCGGGCCGGCGCGTGCGCACCGGGTGAGAGGTATTGCAGGCTCACGAGCGCAGCACCTCGCCGTCGGGATCGAAGAAGGGCTTGGTGACCACCTCGGCGGCCAGCCGCTTGCCGTTGTCGGAGATCGTGACGCTGGCGCCGTCCTTGGCCAGCGCCGCGGGCACCCAGGCCAGTCCGATCACCCGGTCGAGCTGCGGCGAGTAGCGCGCGCTCGTGACCTGACCCATCGGCGCCTCGCCCTCGGGCATGATCACTGCACCCTCGGTGGGCACGTGGCCGTTGGCCAGCGTGAAGCCCACCAGCGCGGTCTCGAGCGGCTCCGCGGAGTAGTGCTCGAGCGCCCACCGGCCGATGAAGTCCGTCTCCTTGTCGAGCTTGACGATCCAGGGCATGGCCGCACCGAACGGGTTCGACTCGGAGTCGGTGTCCTGGCCAACGAGGATGTGCATCTTCTGGAGCCGCAGCAGCCGCTGGGGCTCGAGTCCGAACGGCTTGAGCCCATGCTCCTCACCGGCTTCGAGGAGCGCATCCCAGAGATGCTCGCCCTGGGCGGCCGGGAAGTGGATCTCGTAGCCCACCTCGCCCACGAACCCGATGCGGA
Organism: uncultured Thermoleophilaceae bacterium; assembly: GCA_963826165.1. GTDB lineage: Bacteria > Actinomycetota > Thermoleophilia > Solirubrobacterales > Thermoleophilaceae > JACVRW01. The sequence continues at coordinate 366,319 of CAWGWC010000007.1, forward strand.
GGATCAGGCAGGGCACGCCGGCGACCTCGGCGTGCTTGCCGTCGAGGTAGGTGAAGGCCTCCGGCGAGCAGTCGAGGTCGGTGAGCTTGGCCATGATGTCGCGCGAGCGCGGCCCGGCCAGGTTGACCGCGCCCAGGCCCTGCGTGACGTCGGTGAGGTACACCTCGAGGTCCCAGTCGGCCAGCCACCAGGAGAACCATTCGTACACGGCGCCCGCGCCGCTCGACGTGGTGGTCACGTAGAAGGAGTCGTCGTCGAGCCGGGAGACGGTGCCGTCGTCCATGATCCGGCCGGAGTCGCTGGCCATGACGCCGTAGCGGATCCGGCCGGACTTCAGGTTTGAGAAGCGATTGGGGTAGAGGCGGTCGAGCAGCTCGCCCGCGTCCGGGCCGCTCACGATCAGCTTGCCGAGGGTGGAGACGTCGATCAGTCCTGCCGCCTCGTGCACGGCCACGGCCTCGGAGCGCGCGTCGCCGTAGTCGTAGGCGCGGCGCCAGTCGCCGGCCCACATGATGTTGCCGCCCAGCTCGCGGTGGCGAGCGTGGATGGCCGAGCGCTTGGCGGGCTCGAAGGGACGGCCGGCCAGCGCGCCCATGGGCACCGTCACCCATGGCGGGCGCGCCGTGGTGGTGCCCACCTCCTCGAGGCTCTGCCCGGTCTCCTCGGCCATCAGCCGCACCGCGGGCAGCTGGCACATGCGGCCCTGGCAGGGGCCCATCGTGGTGGTGGTGTAGCGCTTGGACAGCTCGATCGAGTCGTAGCCCTCCTCCACGCTGAGGTGGATGTCCTTGGCCGTCACGTCCTCGCACAGGCAGGCAAAGCACTTGCCCTTGCGCGCGCTCGTGACCGGCGGAGGCACGGCCGTGGGAGTTGGCCAAGCCGGCCGGCGCTCGAGGTTCTCTCGATCGGACGCGGCACGCTCGCGCGAGCCGGCGTCCCCGAAGCCGAGTGAGTGGGCCGCATCGGCCCCGGCGAGGGCGCCCGACAGCTCGGCGCTCTCGAGCTCGCCCGCTCCGGCCACCTCGCCGGCCGCGTAGACGGCGGGGGGCAGCTCCGACAGCGCGAAGTGCCCGCGCTCGCGGTCGTAGGCCGTGCGGCCGCCGCCCTGGGTGATCAACGAGCTGGCGGGTGAGCTCCCGCCCGACACGAGCAGGAGGTCGCATCCCACGGTCTGCTCATCGTCGTCCTCGGCCCCGGGCGGGCCGAGCACCACGCCCTGGAGCTGACCGCGCCCGCGCGCCTCAAGCACGGTCGCGCCACGCATGACCCGGACGTTGCGCCGCTGGAGCTGACCGGCCACCTGGGAGCCTCCGTTGGGCCTGAGATCGGCAACGCAGGCCAGCTCGACCCCGGCGTCCAGGAGCGCCAGCGCCGCGTGCAGGCCGCGGTCGTCCACCGTGGCCACCACGGCCCGGGTGCCGGGCCTGATCGCGTACAGGGAGATGAGGCGCAGCGCGCCGCCGGAGAGCATCACGCCGGGCAGGTCGTTGCCCGGAAACAGCAGCGGCTGCTCGATCGCGCCGGTGGCGTACACCTGGGTCCTCGCCCGGACCTGGTGCAGCGTGTCGCCCTGCCACACGGGCACCAGACCGTCGAAGGCGCCCAGGGCGGGAGCGTTCTCGAGCACCTCCACCCCGGCCGCACGGGCCCTGTCCGCGAGCTCGCGCGCGTAGTCGGTTCCTCCCTCGGCCAGCAGCCGCCCTCCGAGCTGCGGACCCTCGTCAGCCAGCACGGTGTCCGCTCCCAGCTCGGCCGCGGTGACGGCCGCCGACAGCCCGGCTACGCCTCCGCCCACCACGAGCACGTCGGCGTGGCGGCGGCGATACTCAGTGCGCCATTCGCGCTCGGGCTGGCTCTTGCGCAGCTTGCCGAGGCCGGCCACCGAGCGCAGCACCTTCTCGTACAGCGGCCACAGCCGCCGCGGACGGATGAAGGTCTTGTAGTAGAAGCCGGGCGGCGTGAAGGGCCCGCCGACGATGTCGGTGGCCCGCATCACGTCCAGGTCGAGCGAGGGCGACGCGTTCATGTGGGTCACCTGCATGCCCTCGCGCACCGGCTCGGTGCAGGCTCGCACTCCCGGGGCGTCGCCCACCTGCACCATGCAGTTGGCGCACTGCCCGGCGCAGCACATCAGCCCGCGCTTGCGGTGGTACTTGAAGCTGCGCGAGAACGTCCGCTGACCTGCGGCGAACAGCGCAGAGCCGATCGTGTCGCCCTCGTGCCCGCTCACCGGCTTGCCGTCGAAGGTGAAGCGGATCTCGCTCGCGCGGTCGATCCGCTCGCCGCGCTGTTCGGGCAGCCGGGTCACAGGCCCTGCCCCGCCCCGTCGGCTCCACCGGCGGCCGCGCCCGCGCTCTCGGCCGGCGCATCGGGCACCGCTCCGGGCAGCTCGGTGAACATCACCTCGTTGGTGCGGGTGTCCCGCTCGGCGATGAACCACGCCCCGCAACCCGAGCGGTGGCACCACCACTCCCTCTGGATGCCCGCCACGTTCCTGCGGAAATAGTTGTAGCGGCCGAGCTCTCGCAGGGACGGCTCCGACGTCGGACGCGGGTTCAGCTCACCGCCGAAGCCGAAGTCGGTGACCTCGCGGGGACCGCAGTTGGGGCAGGAGAGAACGTAGGACATGCGCGAGCTCGACCCCGACCCGGGGGAGCGCGGGCATCTTAAACAAATTGGTCCAAAACCGCAAGCGGGCTCGCGCCTACAGCTAGGCCGAGTCCTCGGCGGCCACCGCCCGCTCGGCTGCGTCGAAGCCGATCTTCGAGTGCGTGCCGTCGCAGAACGGCTTCGTCGTCGAGCCGCCGCAGCGGCAGAGGGCCACCGCACCGCCCTTGTCCGACAGGTCGTATTCGTTGCCGTCCGCGTCGATCACGCGCACCGGCCCGGTCACCTTGTAGGGCCCGCTCTCGCGCGCCTTGATCACCACTTCGTCCATGGCCGTCATTGTTTCGCGCGATGCAGCGCGTGGCCAGGCTCGATCACCCGGAGGTGCACGAGATCGTGCCCTCCCACCACTGCGTGCTGCGCTTCCGGCAGCGCCGCCCGGTGCGCGAGCGCGGCGCCGACGCCGTGGCCGAGGCGCTGGTGGCCGCCCTCGAGGACGCCGACGTGAGTCGCTGGCCGCCGGCCTGGGCGATGAGCGACCGGCGCACGGAGCTGTGGGCGGTCAACGCCGAGCTGGCCTTCCCGCTCGAGCGCAGCGAGCGCCACGGCCGCTACGTCGCGGTGACCTGCCTGTCGCGCTGACTACGATCGCCCGCGTGGCCCGCGTCCTGACCCTTGCCCTCTGCCTGCTGGCCATGGGCGCCACGGCTTGCGGCGACGACTCGGAAGACGTCGACCCCGTGGGCCGGCTGCCGGAGAACGCGTCGGTCATCACCTCGGTGGACTTCGACCGGGCTCGCCGCGCGCTCGACCTGGACGAGGACTTCGACTTCTCCGACGTGTCCGAGGAGGACGGCGACTCAGAGGAGAGGCTGTCTATCGCAGGGGCGCTCGTCTTCCTCTACCTCGCCCCCTCGCGGCGGGTACCGCTGCGAGCGGCCCTCGATCACTCGCAGGTCGCGGCCGCGGCCAGCGGCGGCCGGTCTCCCGAGGAGGCGGTCACGGTCGTGGCCACCGAGCAGTCCCTCGACGACCTGGCCGAGGAGCTCGAACGGCGCGGCTACCGCCGCGAGGGAGAGCTACTCGTTTCGGACGAGAGCTTCGAGGACGTGGTCTATCCCGCCGTGGGCGAAGCCGACGGCGTCCTGGTGATGGGCGGGAGCGAGCAGGCGGTGCGTGGGGCGCTCGGGCGTGAGGACGGCGGCGGCGAGGCCGCGGAGCTGCTCGACACGCTCGGCGAGCCGCCCGTGCGTGCAGTCAGCACCCTGTCCGGCTCGTGCGTGCGCGGGCTGGGAATCTCGGACGAGCTCCAGCCCGCGCGCGGCGAGGTGCTGATCTTCACCGACGACGATGCCGATTCCGACGCGGTGCGCTTCGAGGAGACGTTGTCCTCGTCTCCCGGCCGCGATACCGAGTCGATCGAGCTCGAGGACCCCGACACCGACGGCGACCTCGTGAGCATCGAGTACAGCTACGAGGACGCCGAGCCCAGTGCCAGCCTCACCCGGCTGATCTCCGGGGTCACGGACGAGAGGCTCTACGACTGCTGAGTCGGCTCCGGATCGGCCGGGCTGATGTTCTGGTTCACGGAGAACAGGTTTCCGGGGTCGAACGTGGCCTTGACGCGGGCCAGCCGGTCGTAGTTGTCGCGGTAGCTCGCCCGGACGCGCTCCTGACCCTCGTCCATCATCATGTTCACGTAAGCGCCGCCGGCCGAGTAGGGGTGCAGCGCCTCCTGGTAGTCGATGCTCCAGCGCCGGATCGCCTCCACGTTCGCCGGATCGGGGTCCACGCCCGCGAACACCGATGCCCAGCGCGCGTCGCGATAGCTCCACGCGGTGTCGGAGGAGGACAGATCGTGCGCCGCGCCGTCGATCGGGTACAGGTGCATCGTCGACTTGATCGTGGGCAGCTCGGCTCCGAAGCGGGCGTGGATCTCCACCGCCTCGTCCGGCAGCTCCTTCACGAAATCGGCTCGCCAGTACCACTGGTCGCCGGGCGGGTAGAGGCCGTCGAACGCGCTCTGCAGGTCGGCGTGGGGCATCGGCTGCGGCCCGTGCAGCAGCGGCTCGGGCAGGGCGTCCAGCAGCGGCTTCATGTCGGCGGCCGCCTCCTCCTCGGACCCCGTGTGGCACCACACCACTCCGCAGATCTTGCGGCCGTGGAGCTCCTCGGGGAACGGCGGCGCGGGCGGCACGCAGCCGAAGAGGAAGAAGCCGTTGAGCTCGCGCGGAGCCGCCGGCAGGAAGTCGCGATAGGCCGTTAGCACCTCGGCGCCCATATCCACCGGCCAGAACGTCGGCCCGCCGATGATCGTGCCCACCTCGTGCAGCCGGAAGGTGAACGAGGTGACCACGCCGAAGTTGCCGCCGCCACCCCGGATCGCCCAGTAGAGGTCCGGATGCTCGTCGGCGCTCGCGCGCACCTGCTCACCGCTGGCCAGCACCACGTCGGCCTCCAGCAGGTTGTCGATGGCCAGACCGCACTTGCGGGTCAGATGGCCGAGCCCGCCGCCGAGCGTGAGGCCGCCCACACCGGTGGTGGCGATGATGCCGCTCGGGGTGGCGAGTCCGTGCTCGCCGGTGGCGCGGTCCACCTGTCCCCAGGTGCATCCGCCACCGACGCGCACGGTGCGAGCCCGCGGATCGACGTGGATGTCATCGAGGGGGGAAAGATCGATGACCACGCCGTCGTCGCAGGTGCCGAGGCCGCCGCCGTTGTGGCCTCCGCCGCGAACCGCGAGCAGCAGTTCGCGCTCACGGGCAAAGCCGACCATCGCCGCCACGTCGTCCGCGCTGGTGCAGCGGGCGATCAGCGCCGGACGCTTGTCGATCATCGCGTTGTAGACCGCGCGAACCTCGTCGTAGTTGGCCTCGTCCGGTCCGATCAGCTCTCCGGCGAAGCCGGCTCCGAGGTCCTTGCGGGCGGCCTCGGCGGCGGTGGTCAGCGTGCTCACGTGGGGTTCTCCTTCGTTCGGTCGATCACGATGTCTCCCCTGAGGCGTGAAGAAGGACGGAACAGTTGTGGCGCGTAGCCGCTATGGACCTACCGGATGACCCAGCGCGGTGGTGCCTCTCCAGGTGGGGCATAGGTGCAGAACCGACCGGTGCGAATTGCCGAGTCGAGATGGTCCGCGAGCAGCGGCGACTCCCGCTCGATCATCCTGATGGCGGTCCTGATCGCCTTGGTCACGCTCACGCGAGCCCGCTCGGCCGCCGAGGACGAACGCCGCTCGCGGCCACCCAGACCCGCGGCCCGGGCGAGCTCCTCCACCAGGGCATCGAGCTCGAGCTCCAGCCGTTCCGAGCGCTCGTCGTCGGCGAACCGGCGCGCCTCCTCGAGGTCCTCGCGCAGCTCTTCGAGCCGGACCCGGTACGCCTCACGGGCTCGCGGGTCGAGCACCGGCCCCGCATCGGAGGGCGTCGACGGCCGCAGGCCTTCGTCCAGCAGACCGGCGGACCCGGTGCCGCCGGGCAGCCCCTCGGCCACGGCCACCAGCTCCAGCACATGTAGGTCGGTGCCGGGGGCCGACAGCATCGGCGCGATGTAGCGCAGGCCCTTCACGTCGCGCAGCCGCACGGTCTTGCCCTCGTAGGCGATGGTCCAGAAGTCGCCCTCACGGGCGAAGCGAGCCTCCAGCCGGCCCTTGGGAGCCGGGGAGACGACCGTCGCTGCCAGTTTGGTCACCCGCCGCAGCAGCCCAGCCAGGCCCAGCTCGTCACCCAGCCGTTGCGCCTCCTCGAGCAACCGGCCGGCGTAGTCGGCGCCCGAGTCGCTCGGACGCGCGAGGAGGGCGTCGGCCCATTCCACCAGTACCCGCGCCTGAATGGCCTGGGCCCCGAGGCGTTCGCACTGCAACAGAGCGAGCTCGAAGTGACGCTCGGCCTCCTCCCAGCGCCCGAGCATCGCCGCCAGCATGGCCAGCCGCAGCGCCACCGGCCCGAAGGGCTGCTGGGTGAGTGCCACGGCGTTGCGTTCCGCGTACGGGCTCAGAAGGTCGTAGAGCCAAGCGGCACGCTCCTCGTCCCCGACGATCACGCACGCCTCGGCCAGCGAGCAGAGGCGCAGTAGCCAAAGACCATCACGCTCGATGTCCGCGAAGCCGTGGCTCGCGTGCCGGGCGATCTCGACGCCCGCGGCCTTGCGATCACCGCTCTCGGCGGCCGCCAACGCGTCGCGCCAGCGGGGTACCCAGAGGTAGCGCTCGCCGTGGTCCTCGATCTCGGGCCAGTAGTCGGCCAGCGAGCCCTGGGCCCAGCGGATGGCCATCAGCTGCGCGTACGTGTAGACGTAGGAGGCGTACTCGCTGTGGCGAAGCCGCGCGATCCTCAGGGCCTCGCGGGCGAGCCGCTCGGCATCGTCGAAGCGTCCGTCAAGCTCGGCGCGAATGACCTGCAGGCAGACGCCGTGCCAGCGATAGAAGGGCTGGCGGATGCGTTCGATCAGCTCCGTCATGGCCTGTATCTCGGCGGCGATACCGGGCCCGTCGCAGAGCTCGAGCAGGCAGTGGAAACGGGCGTTGTGCGCCAGGAAGGCGAGCTCTTGGTTGTCGATCGCGAGCGCGGCGGCGAGCATCTCCTCCGCGTTGCGCAGGCGCTCGGAGATCATCTCGGGGGCGCCCAGGGCCCAGTGGCGGGAATGCAGCGCCGTGACCACCGCCTCCGGGTCGTCCAGGCGCCGGGCCATGGCCACCGCCTCGTCGCTGAGCTCGACCCGGCGCTCGACCTCGTTGGAGGGCGCCATCTCCACCGCCAGCCGGGCCAGCACCCGGGCCCGAAGCGGACTGTCCTCCACCGGCAGCGCAGCCAGAGCCTCCTCGAGCAGGCCGATCCCGGTGGCGCCGGCTTCGAAGCGCGCGAACAACAGGAAGCCACCCAGGCCGGTCACGTACCCCAGCGCTGCCTCGGCGAGCATCCCACCGTCGTCCAGGCGCCGCGCCAGCTCGGCGGCCTCCTCGAAGCTGGCCCGGGCGGCGCGGGTGTCGCCGGCGCGCCAGCGGGCGTCGCCCAGCCGCAACGCCAGCTCGCAGCGACGCCGGCGCGAGCCCTCCTCGGTCGCGCCGAGGAGCCCGAGCGCCCGCTCGTAGTGCAGTCGCGCCTCCTCGTAGGCGAACAGGCTGGCGGCCCGGTGGCCCGCCAGCGCCAGATAGTCGATCGCCGCGCTCACATCGCCCACCGGCGCGGCCAGGGCCAGGTGATGGGCGATCGCCGACAGATGTGGGTCGAGGTCGGCCCGGTAGAGCTCCTCGAGCACCGCCCCGATGGTGCGGTGGAGCTCGAGGCGCTGTACGGGCGCGAGGTCGTCGTAGAGGGTCTCCCGGACCAGCTCGTGCACGAACGAGTACTGGCGCGGCACCGCCGGATCCTCGGAGATGACTCCGGCTTCGGCCGCCTGGTCGAGGATCTCGAGCAGACGGCCCACATCCGTCCCGCTGGTGGCCTCGAGCACGCGGAAGTTGAACTCGCGGCCGATGACCGCCGCCACCAAGAGCACCGTTCGCGCGTCCTCGGACAGTCCCGCCAGGCGGCGGCGCAGCAGCGTCCGCACCTCCTCGGGAACGCGCAGCACCGGGTCGGGGGCTCCGTTGCCTCCCTCGGGTACGTCGTGGGCCACGAGACGCACGGCCTCGCCCAGGAAGAACGGGTTGCCGCCGCTGAGCACGTGCAGCTGATGAGTGAGCGACCGGTCGGGCTCCGCGCCGGTCACGCCGGCGAGGTAGGCCTCGACGTCGTCGACGCTCAGGCCCGGCAGCGGCCGGCGGGTGGCCACGCGGGTCAGCTCGGCCAAGAGCTCCGTGTGCTCGTCCCCTCTCAGGTCACGGTCGCGGTAGGCGCCCACCACGAGCACCTGGGATCCCGCGATCGCCTCGCTCACGAACCGGAGCAGCACCAGCGAAGGGGCGTCGGCCGCGTGCAGATCGTCGAGCACGATCAGCAGGGGCCTGGACCCCGCGGCCTCGATCAGGAAGCGCGCCGTGGCATCGAAGAGATGGAACCTGAGCGCCTCGGGGGTCGCCGACGAGCCGGCGCCCGCGGCCAGCCGCTCCAGGTCGCCGCCCAGCGAGCGCACCGCCTGGATCCATGGCCAGTACGCCGGCGCACCCCCCTGCTCCCAACAGCGCCCGGGGGCGACCTGCCAGCCGTCCGCCGCGGCCTCCCGGGTCAGCTCCTGCATCAAGCGGGTTTTGCCGATGCCGGGCTCGCCGCTGAGCAGGAACAGGGCGCCACGCCCGGCGCTCGCCTCGGCGAGCCCGCTGCGGAGCTCGTGGAGCTCGGCGTCGCGTCCCACGAAGGGCCGTCCGAGGGTTCGCAACGAAGTGGCCGTGCCGGCCGGCTTCTCGACCATCGCGTACGAGTGAGTCTCTTTCACCGCCGGCGCTCTGTCCAGGCGGGTCGCCACCCCGCGACCCTATGGCGCGGGACCGGGTGCCTACGTGAGCATGGTCACGCTTCTGCTCGCGCGTCCGAAACGATTGAGGCCCCGCCGGCGCGGGGCCTCAATCAATCATTCCTCTGTCTTGTCCTCGGGCGGTGGCGGTGCGTCCGGCACGTCCGGCAGCACCTCTGGGTCGTCCGGGAGGTCGGGTGCGTTCTCGCTCGACGGATCGGTCGAGGAGCCCTCCTCGCGGGCGTCGCCCTGAGCGCCCACACCCACTGTCTCGCGCTCGCGCTCCTTGGGCTTGGACACCGTGATCTTGACCTCGTCGGCGTCCGCCTCCTCCGCCTTGTCGACCTCGATGGTCGACCCGGGCGGCATGGACTGGGCCAACACCTCGTCGGCCAGCGGGTCCTCGATGTAGCGCTGGATGGCCCGGCGCAACGGCCGGGCGCCCATCGCCGGGTCCCAGCCCTTGTCGACCAGGAAATCGGCCGCCTCGGAGGAGAGGTTGAGCGACAGCTCGCGCTCCGCCAGCGACTCGCGAATCCGCTTCAGCAGCAGCTCCACGATCGAGGTGATCTCCTCCTTGGTGAGCTTGTGGAAGACGATGACCTCGTCGATGCGGTTGATGAACTCGGGCCGGAAGACCTTCTTCAGCTCTCCCATGATCCGGTTCTTCATGTCGTCGTACGAGAGACCCGTCTCGTCGCCCACGGTGAAGCCGATGCCGGTGTTCTTGGCGATCTCCGACGCGCCGACGTTCGAGGTCATGATCACGATCGCGTTGCGGAAGTCGACCGTGCGTCCCTGAGCGTCGGTGAGCCGTCCGTCCTCCAGGATCTGGAGGAGGATGTTGAACACGTCCGGGTGCGCCTTCTCGATCTCGTCGAGCAGGAGCACGCTGTACGGCTTGCGCCGCACGGCCTCGGTGAGCTGGCCGCCCTCGTCGTACCCGATGTAGCCGGGGGGCGAGCCGACGAGCCGGGACACGGAGTGCTTCTCCATGTACTCCGACATGTCGATGCGCACCATGGCCTCCTCGTCCCCGAACAGGAACTCGGCCAGCGTCCGGGCCAGCTCGGTCTTCCCGACGCCCGAGGGGCCGAGGAAGATGAACGAGCCGGTGGGGCGCTTGGGATCCTTGAGCCCGGCACGCGAACGTCGAATGGCCTTCGAGACCGCCTCGATGGCGGCGTCCTGGCCGATCACCCGCTTGTGGAGCTCCTCCTCCATGCGCATGAGCTTCTGCGTCTCGGCCTCGGTGAGCTTGAACACCGGGATGCCGGTCCACATGGAGACGATGTCGGCGATCTCCTCCTCGCCGATCTCCGGACGCTCACCGGACTCACCGGAACGCCACTGCTCCTCGAGCTCGCGCTTCTTGTTGGTGAGCTGACGCTCCTTGTCACGCAGGTTCGCGGCCTTCTCGAATTCCTGCGCCTCGATCGCCGCCTCCTTCTCGCGCCGGGTGGTCTCGATGTCCTCCTCGAGATCCCGGTACACCGGCGGAGCGGTCATCGACTTGATCCGCGCACGTGACGCGGCCTCGTCGATGAGGTCGATTGCCTTGTCGGGAAGGAAGCGGTCGGAGATGTAGCGGTCGGCCAGCTCGGCCGCCGCCTCCAGCGCCTCGTCGGTGATGCCCACGCGGTGGTGCGACTCGTATCGGTCGCGCAGGCCCTTGAGGATCTGGACGGTGTCCTCCTTGGAGGGCTCGTCCACGCGGATCTGCTGGAAGCGCCGCTCGAGCGCGGAATCACGCTCCAGGTACTTGCGGTACTCGTCGAGCGTGGTGGCCCCGATGGTCTGCAGCTCGCCTCTCGCCAGAGCCGGCTTGAGGATCGAGGCTGCGTCGATCGCGCCCTCCGCGGCGCCTGCGCCGACGAGGTTGTGGAGCTCGTCGATGAACAGGATGATGTCGCCGCGCTGGGTGATCTCCTTCATCACCTTCTTCAGGCGCTCTTCGAACTCACCGCGGTACTTCGAGCCTGCCACCAGGGCGGCCAGGTCGAGCGTGTAGATCTGCTTGTTCTTGAGCAGCTCCGGCACCTCGCCGTTCGTGATCAGCTGGGCCAGGCCCTCGACCACCGCGGTCTTGCCCACGCCCGGTTCCCCGATCAGCACCGGGTTGTTCTTCTGGCGGCGCGAGAGGATCTGCATGATCCGCTCGATCTCGGTCTCACGACCGACCACCGGGTCCAGCTTGGCCTCCGCGGCCAGCTTGGTGAGGTTGCGCCCGAACTGGTCCAGGAGCTTCGAGGACTTCTTGCCCTCGCCCTGGGCTCCGGCGCCCGCCGCGGCCCGGCCCTGACGACCGCCCGGCCCGGACAGCATGCGGATGACCTCGTTGCGAATCTTCTCCGAGTCGGCGTCGAAGTCGAGGAGGATGCGGGCGGCCACGCCCTCGTTCTCCCGGACCAGGCCGAGCAGGATGTGCTCCGTGCCGATGTAGTTGTGACCGAGCGACAGCGCTTCGCGCAGCGCCAGCTCGAGCACCTTCTTTGCGCGCGGGGTGAAGGGAATCTGCCCCGAGGTGACCTCTTCGCCGGAGCCGACGATGCGGACGACCTGAGCGCGCACGCGCTCCACTGTGATGTCGAGTGACTCGAGCACGCGGGCTGCGAGTCCCTCCTCTTCGCGTAGCAATCCCAGAAGGATGTGCTCGGTGCCGATGTAGTTGTGCTTGAGAATGCGGGCCTCTTCCTGGGCAAGTACGACCACCTGCCGGGCCCGTTCGGTGAAGCGCTCAAACACGGCTGCTCTCTTATCTGTCGGGAACAACGGGGCGGAGTGGTTGCCCGTTCTACCCACTGAATCGGCAGGTCGGGCCGATCGAATGAGAGGTACCGGGTTCCACCGACCCGCTTTGAGCGAGTTTACCAATGGTCGGAGCGGCGCTTTTCGGCTTCATGAAGCCCTAAAACCCGCGTGCTCCGCCGGATTTGACGCTAGGCTGGCCGACCGATGGGGAGGCTTGGCACAACGGCGCGCGTCACTCTTGCCGTCTTCGCGCTGGCCGCCGGCCCCGGTTTCACCGCCTGCGGCGATGACGATGCCGACGCCTTCAAGGAGGACTACAACGCGGCGGTCAAGCCGCTCAGCGAGCTGAACGACGACATCGGCGGATCGATCGGCAGCGCCCCGGGCAAGTCCAACGAGGCGATTGCCAAGGAGTTCGACCAGCTCGCCGACAAGGCCCAGGAGACACGCCGAAACCTGGCGGATCTGGAGCCGCCCGAGGACGCCAAGGAAGCCTACGACGAGCTGCTCACCGCGCTCGAGGGGGGCACCGACGACCTGCGAGCGGTGGCCGAGGCCGCCCGGGACTCGGATCCCCAGGCCGCCGGCCGGGCCTCGGAGGACCTGGTGGAGGCCGGCGAGGACATCAAGCAGGCCGAGACCGCGCTCCAGAGGGCCGTGGACGGCTAGGTCTACGAGCGCATCGCCGGGAACAGGACGACCTCGCGGATCGAGGTTCGCCCGCTCATCAGCATCACCAGCCGGTCGATCCCGATGCCGATGCCCCCGGTGGGGGGCATGCCGTGCTCCAGGGCCGACACGTAGTCCTCGTCGTACGGCTGGGTCTCCTCGTCGCCGGCCGCCTGATCGTCGCGCTGCTGCTCGAAGCGCGCGCGCTGTTCGTCGGGATCGTTCAGCTCGGTGAAGGCGTTGGCGAACTCCATGCCGCCGGCGAAGGCCTCGAAGCGCTCGACCAGTCCTTCCTCCGAACGATGGTCCTTGGCGAAGGGCGACAGCTCCTTCGGGTAGTCCATGACGAACGTGGGGCTCTGTAGCTCGGGCTCGACGTGCTTCGACAGCAGGTCGTCCACGCGCTTGGCCCAGGTGCCCTCCCCGGGCAGCTCCGCGTCTTCGGTGATGTCGATCCCGGTCTTCTCGCGAATGGCCTCGCGCAGGGTCAGGCGAGGCCAAGGCGCCGAGAAGTCGATCGGGCCGGCGTAGCCGACCTCGCCGGCCACGTAGGCGATCAGGCTCTCGAGGCGCTCGGCGATGTCGCGGTAGTCCGCATAGGCCTCGTACCACTCGAGCATCGTGAACTCGGGGTTGTGCTTGTGAGACACGCCCTCGTTGCGGAAGTCCTTGCCGATCTCGTAGACCCGTTCCAGCCCACCGACTATGAGGCGCTTGAGGTAGAGCTCGTCGGCGATGCGCAGGAACAGATCGCGGTCGAGCGCGTTGTGGTGCGTCGTGAACGGGCGGGCCAGAGCGCCTCCATAGAGCGGCTGGAGCACCGGGGTCTCAACCTCCAGGAAGTCGCGCTCATCCAGCCAGCGGCGGATCGCGCGCACGATCCGCGAGCGCAGGATGAACAGCTCACGGCTCTCCTCATTGGCGATCAGGTCGAGCTCGCGGTGGCGGTAGCGCGTCTCCACGTCCTCGAGCCCGTGGAACTTCTCCGGCGGCGCGCGCAGTGACTTGGCCAGCAGCGTCCAGCCCGTGGCCCGCAGGCTCAGCTCGCCGCGTCTCGACTTGAAGGCCGTCCCGTCCACGCCGATCAGATCGCCCAGGTCGAGCGAGGTGAGGGTGTCGAACGCCTCCTCCCCCAGGACGTCGCGCTTGGCGTGCACCTGCAGCTTGCCGCTGCGGTCGACGACGTCGATGAAGGCCGCTCCGCCGTGCCCGCGTCGGGCGGTCATGCGACCGGCGATCCGATAGGCGGAGTCGGTCTCGGCTCCGTCCTCGAGGCCGTCGTGCTCGGCGTGTACGTCCGAGATCGGCGTGACCCCGCCGAACGCGTGCGGGAAGGGATCGATCCCCTGCTCGCGCAGGCGCTCGAGCTTCGCCCGGCGGTCGTCCACGGACGGGGAGGCTACTAACGCTCGATCTTGGTGATCTTGAGCTTGCGTGCCGGGCCGCGCGGCACGGGGACCGTGACGGTCTCGCCGCGCTTGTGCCCGAGCAGGGCCTTGCCGACCGGCGACTCGTTGGACAGCTTGTTGTTCGAGGGGTCGGCCTCGGCCGAGCCGACCAGCTTGAACTTGGTCGACTTCTCGGTCTTCTGGTCCTTGACGTGCACGGTGGCGCCCACGCCGACGATGTCGGTGTCGACCGCCTTGGCGTCGATCACACGGGCGCTCGCGAGCCGCTCCTCGAGATCGGAGATCTGCTTCTCGAGCATGGCCTGCTCGTTCTTGGCGTCGTCGTACTCGGAGTTCTCGGAGATGTCGCCGAACTCGCGCGCCTCCTTGATCCGCTCGGCCACCTCACGACGACGCTCGCCGCGCAGATAGTCGATGCGGGTCTTGAGCTCCTCGAGACCCTCTTTGGTGAGAACTGTGTCGCGTGCGATCGCCATAGAAAAAAGCCTCCGCGTCCGACCCGGAGGGACGCGCAGTCTAGCAAGGGGGTCTACGGCGACAAGAGGCGTCCGGTTCAGGCTGCCAGCGGGCTCTGGTGACCTGCCACCGCCCCCCACACCTCGCGTGCGCGGGCCGTGGTCGGGGGGGTGACGAGGGGCTCGCGCTGGCGCCGTGTCAGGCCGAGGCGCTCGGCGTACCAGGGGTAGAACTTGCGCAGGTAACGGCTCGCCCGATCGGCCCCCAGATGGTCCTCGGCGCAGCCGATGACCCACATCAGCTCCGCCGCCACCTCGGCTGCCGTGGGCTCGCCCGCGTAGGCGCCCGTGAGGCGCCCGAAGCGCCATGGGTCGCCCAGCGCCCCGCGGGCCAGCATCACCGCGGCCGCCCCGCTCTCGTCGAAGGCCCGTAGCGTGCGGTCGTCGCTCGACAGGCCTCCCGAGAGCATCACCGGCACCGGCAGCGACTCCACCAGCTCGCGGGCCAGCGCGTAGTCCGGCTCCCCCGCGTGCTGCTGGGAGGCGTGGCGAGGATGGAACGCGATGCCCGCCACGCCGGCCTCGTCGGCGAGCCGGCGGGCCAGGGTGACTCCCTCGCGGCCGCCTGGCACGAGGCCGGGACGCAGCTTTACCGTCACCGGAAGGCCGCTGCCCTCGTGCGCCGCCCGGGCGAGCGCCACCGCCCGGTCCTGGTCCTCGAGCAGCGCCGAGCCGGCCCCGGTCTTCATCACCTTCCGCACCGGGCAGCCCATGTTGAGATCGATCAGCTGAGCGCCCGCACCGGCCGCCATGGACGCCGCCTCGCGCATCACGCCCGGGTCGTGGCCGAAGAGCTGCATCGCCACCGGATGCTCATCGGGATGGATCCGCAGGAACTCCTTGACGGTGCGCTCGTTGCCGTGGGCCAGCCCGAAGCTGGAGACCATCTCGGAGACGACGAGACCCGCCCCGAAGCGCTTGGCCTGGAGGCGTACGAACCAGTTGCCGATCCCGGCCAGCGGAGCGAGCACCACGCGGTTGGCGAGCGGAACGCCGCCGAGGGTCCAGGGGTCGGTGAGGGTGCGCATGGCGAGCGTCAACGGTAGCTCAGCAGACGGGTCAGATCCGCCGTCAGCTTTCTCCGCTTGACGGTGAGCATCTGGTGGGTGACACGGACGGTTCGCCAGCCGGCGAGCAGCAGACACCGGTCGCGCTCGCGGTCGGATTCGAACGCCTGCTCGGTGTGGTGGAAGCGGCGGCCGTCGAGCTCGATCACCAGGCCATGCTCCGGCCATAGGCAGTCAGGCTCGTAGAGGGTGCCGTCCACGTTGAGCGACTCGTTCACACGGGGGCGCGGCAGGCCGAGCTCGTCCAGCAACTCGATGAGCATCTCCTCGAGTTCGCTCTTGGTCACGCTGGCGCCTTTGCGTCGTCGCCGCAACGCCTGCCGCACCGCCGCCGAGCCGGCACGGTTCGGGTATCGGTCGAGGAGGTCGTCGAGCGATAGGCGGTCCCGCAGCTGCTGAACGTCGGCCTCGTTGATCATTCGCTCGACCTGGCGCGTGGTGGCGGTCGCCGCTTGGTCGAGGATGGTGCGCGGGACGGTGGTGGTGGGGATCGCGTTGTGCGTGGTGACTTCGTCGCACGGCAACGGCGAGCAATGAGGGAGCAGGCCCTGTCGGGGGCGGCGTCTTTGAGCGGTTGTGATGTGGATGGGCGCGGTCTGACCAGGCCGCAGGCCCCACAGCTCCGCGGCGGAGCGGTGGCTCAGGACGGCACCGGGACCGCCGGCGAGGACGGCTGCCCACCAGCGGCCCTCCTTCGAGACGGCCGCGTGGCCGACCGCGTAGACGCCCCAGTGGTAGGGGACCAGAAGCCGGCGCTTGATTCGATGGTCGATGGCACCCTTGCCGAGGCCGAGCGCACGCAGCTGATGCCGGTCGACCATCCCCTCCTGGCGCTCGGCAAGCGCCCCGATCGCCTTGTCGAAATCAACCGTGTGACATCCACCATGTATTTCATGGTCGATGTCACATCGTCGGGCCACAACTCCCATCGTGGCCCAGGGCTCGTTACGCCGCAGCACCTGGGCGTGACGACTCAGCTCCGGTTTCGCTCCCAGATCAGCTTCAGGCCGCGCAGGGTCAGCAGGTCGTCGACCTCGTCGACCTGATCGCAGAAGGGCGTGATCGCCGCGGCGTAGCCGCCGGTGGCGATCGTCGTGGCCTCCTCGCCGAGCTCCTCGCGCAGGCGGCCCAGGATTCCGTCGACCTGGCCGGCGTAGCCGTAGACGACGCCGGACTGGATCGCCTCCTCGGTGCCCTTCCCGATCGCGTGCTTGGGGCGCTCGATCTCCACGCGCGGCAGCCGGGCGGCCCGGGCCGCGAGCGCCTCCAGGGAGATCTCGATCCCGGGCGAGATGACGCCGCCCAGGTACTCGCCGGCCGACGAGACCACGTCGTAGTTGATCGCCGTGCCGAAGTCCACGGCGATGCACGCTCCACCCACGTGCTCGTACGCCGCGATCGCGTTGGTCAGGCGGTCCGCGCCGAGCTCCTGCGGGCGGTCGATGCGGATCGGCATCCCCGTCTTCATCGACGAGCCCACCAGGGCCCCCTGACCCGAGAAGTAGCGGGCGATCATCTGGTCGTACTCGTGAGCGAGCGTCGGCACCACCGACGAGACGATCACCCCCTCGGCGTCCGCCAGCCGCAGATCCCGAAGCCCCAGCAGGCCGGCCACCACGGTGGCCAGCTCGTCGGCTGTGGCGAAGCGGACCGTGGCGAAGCGCCAGTGCTCCATGAGCTCGTCCTCGCGGAACATGCCCACGTGGGTCTGGGTGTTGCCAACGTCGATGGCGAGCAGCACGGCCCGGCGATTATCGCCCGAGCGGTGAGCCGATGCGCACGAGGTTGCCGTCGGCGTCCACGAGCGCGAACTCCCGAAGGCCGTAGTCGGCGTCCTTCGGCGACCCGTGCAGACGCGGGATTCCCTCCGACGGCAGGCCGACGTCAGAGAACTCGGCGAACAGTGCGTCCGCGTCTTCCACGTACAGGTAACAGCCCGAATCGGACCGCCACGGATCCAAAGAGGCAGAGAAGAAGAAGTGCAGCGAGACGCCCTCGCGACCTACGATCAGGTACTCACCCGGCCAGAGCCCGATTTCCTCAAAGCCCAGTCGTTCCCAGAACGACCGCGTGGCCTCGAGGTCACGCGAGGCCAAGATCGGCGAAGCCGACCAGCTCACGAGGTCAGGGGCGCGCCCATCGCGTGGAAGCCGCCGTCCACGTGCAGGATCTCGCCGGATACGGCGCGCGACAGGTCGGACAACAGAAAGAGCACGGCGTCGGCGACAGCGGAAGGGTCACCCGTGTCCCACCCCATGGGTGCCTGCTTTTCCCACAATGAAGCCAGCTGATCGAAGCCCGGAATCCCCCCGGCGGCCGGGGTGTCCACCGGTCCCGCGGAGACCAGGTTGACCCGGATCCCATCCGCGCCCAGGTCGCGCGCGAGATAGCGCGAGACCGACTCGAGGGCCGCCTTGGCCACGCCCATCCAGTCGTACACCGGCCAGGCCACGGTGGCGTCGAAGTCCATTCCCACGAGCGAGCCGCCGCCGTCCATCAGGGGCGCGACGGTCTCGGCCAGTGCCTTGAACGAGTAGGCGCTCGTGCGGAAGGCCACCTCGGCGGATTCCGGGGGCGCGCTCATGAAGTTGCCGCCCAGGGCGTCGCCCGGGGCGAACGCGATGGCGTGCAGCGCACCGTCGAGCCCTCCCCAGCGTGACTTGAGCTCGTCCCCCAGCGCTTCGAAGTCCTCGGGGTTGTTCACGTCCAGCTCGAGCACATCGGGAGGATCGGGGAGCCGCGCGGCCGAGCGCTCGGTCATCCGCCTCGTGCGCCCGAAGCCGGTGAGCACGATCTCGGCCCCGGCCTCCTGGGCGCGCTCGGCCACGGCATAGGCGATGCTGCCCTTGGTGAGCACCCCCGTGATCAGGAGGCGCTTGCCGTCGAGCATCAGATCAGGACGGGCTGGGTGTCCGCCGGCCGCTCTTCCACGAGCGGCATGGTGTCACGTCGCCAGACGAGCTCGATGGTCGCCCGCGCGACGAGCTTCGAACGCTGGTTGACGATGCGCCAGCGGGTCTCCACCAGACCGTGGCCCTCGTCGAGCCCGGTCGTGCCCGTGATCTCGCCCTCCACGTGCAGCGTGTCGCCGATCTTCACCGGCTGCTTGAACACCGCGTCGCCCACGCGCCGCAGCGCGACGATGCGGTCGGGATCGAAGGGCATCAGGCCCGAGGCGTAGGAGAGCACCAGCAGGCCGTGGGCGATGCGCTCGCCGAAGCGGCTGCCGGCCGCCCACTCGGCGTCGGTGTGCTGAGGATGGGTGTCCCCCGTGAGCGTGGCGAAGGCCGTGATGTCGGCCTCGCCGATCGTGCGCCCACGGGTCACGTAGTGCTCGCCCACGGTGAGCGCGTCGAAGTCCTTCTCGAAGGTGGTCATGGGGAGGCGGCCCCCTTGGCGGGCCGGGAACTGCGGCGCCATGGGCGCCCACCCATCCGCTCGCGCAGCGCGCGCATGAACTCGCGGGCCGCTTGCATATGCCCTTCCTCCGAGGGGTGGAAGCCGTCCTCGGCGAAGGTGGAGCGCTCGTGCGCGGCGGGATGATCGAAGCCCTCGAGCAGGACCACGCCGTGGCTCAGCGCCACCTTGCGGGCGGCCGCGTTGAAGACCTCCATCCCCTTCTCCACGCGCGCTCGCGAGCGCGGGCGCAGGTCGAGGAAGCGTGAGATGTCGGGGTAGGTGGCCGACATGATCTCCGCGTCCGGCGCCTCGCGGCGCAGGCGGCGGAACATGCGCGCGAGCCGGTGGGCGTACTCGCCCGCGTCGGGGCGGGTGGACTCGAGCACGTCGTTGGCCCCACACACGAGCGTGATCAGGTCGGGCTCCAGCTCGATGGCCCGGGTCAGCTGCTCGCGCTCGACGTCGGCGCTCGTGGCTCCGACCACCGCGAGGTTCTCGTAGCGCACGTTCGGTCCCAGCTCGCGGGCGAGCACGTCCGGCCAACGAGGTTCGTCCGGATCGAGTCCGGCCGAGAAGCTGTCGCCCAAGGCGACGTAGACGGTCACAGCGGGATGTTCCCTCCGGCGTTGCCGTACTCGCGGCCGTGGGACAGCGCGGCCAGCGCGCCGGCCAGGCGGCGACGCGTGTCGGCCGGCTCGATCAGCTCGTCGATGTGCCCGCCGCTCGCGGCCACCGCGGCCGTCACATGACCGTCCGCATAGTCGGCGGCCAACCGGTCACGCTCGGCCTCGGGATCGTCGGCGGCCGCGATGTCGCGCTTGTTGACGATGGTCACGGCCTGCTTGGGTCCCATGATTCCGATCTCCGCGTCGGGCCAGGCGAGCGCCAGGTCGGCGCCGAGGTCCTTGGAGTTCATTGTGATGAACGCGCCGCCGTATGCCTTTCGGAGCACGACGGTGACCTTCGGCACCACCGCCTCGGCGAAAGCGTGCAGCAACTTGGCCCCCTGGCGGATTACGCCGAGACCCTCCTGCTTGGTCCCGGGCAGATAGCCCGGCGTGTCCACCAGCACCACGAGCGGCAGCCCGTACGAGTTGCAGATGCGCACGAACTTCGCGCCCTTCTGGGATGCGTCGGCATCGATCACGCCGCCCAGGTACCAGGGCTGATTGGCGATCACACCCACCGGGCGGCCGTCGATCCGGCAGAAGCCGGTCACGATGTTGCGCGCCCAGCGCTCTGACATCTCGAGCATCGCGCCGTCGTCGACCACCGAGCGAATCACGTCGCGCACGTCGTAGACCGAGCGCTGAGACTCGGGCACGAAGGTCGACGGATCCACCGACGGCACCATGGCCGGGCCGCCGTGGGGCAGGTCGTCGCCCGCGCTCTGAGGCAGATGGCCGAGCAGGTCGCGCGCCAGGCGCGTGGCGTCGAGGTCGTCGCCGGCCACGAACTGGCAAACGCCGTTCTTCGAGTGCACGCGCGGACCGCCAAGTTCGGTGGCGTCCACTTCCTCGCCCATGACCTCCTTCACGACGCCCGGGCCGGTGAGGAACATCGCCGACTGCTCGGTCATGATCACGAAATCGGTGAGAGCGGGCGAGTACGCGCCGCCGCCCGCCGAGACGCCGGTGATGATCGAGATCTGCGGCACCTTGCCGGACAGCCGCACGCTCTCGCGGAAGATCCGTCCGTAGCCGCCCAGAGCGGCGATGCCGTCGTCCATCCGGGCCCCGCCCGAAGCCACGAAGCCGATCACAGGAGCACCGGCGCGCCCGGCCAGCTGCATCACGCGCACGATCGTGTCCGCGTGGGCCGCGCCGAGCGAGCCTCCCGCGAAGGTCTGATCCTGGGCGTAGCAGTACACGGGACGGCCGGCCACGGTCCCGGCGGCGCCCACGACCCCGTCACCCGGGCGCATCCGCTTGGACTCGCGCTGCGGGAGCACGGTCGAGCGGATCACGTGCAGGGAGCCGGGGTCACAGAGCGCCTCCAGGCGCTCGTACGCGGTGAGGGTGCGTGGCTCTTCGACACCGGCGGCGGCCTGACCGCGACGGTTGCGCGAGCGACGATCCATCGTCCTCTCAGCAAGTGCGCTCATGAAGCCTCCAGGCACAGCACGGCGTTGTGGCCCCCGAATCCGAATGCGTTCGAGATACCGATTGCGCGCACCTCTCCGTTCTGGAGCGGGCGCGCCTCGTTGGGCACGTAGTCGAGATCGAGACCCTCGTCAGGCTCTTCGTAGTTCAGGGTCGGAGGAGCGATCCGGTCGCGCAGGGCCAGCAGCGTGGCGATGGCCTCCACCGCGCCCGCGGCTCCCAGCAGATGCCCGATGGCCGACTTGGTCGAGCTCACCGGCAGGCCGGCGGCGATGTCCTCGCCGAGTGCGGCCTTGATCGCGTTGGTCTCCGAGCGGTCGTTGAGCGGCGTCGAGGTGCCGTGGGCGTTGACGTACACCAAATCCCCGGCCTCGATGCCCGCGTCCTTCAGCGCCAGCTCGATCGCCTTGGCCGCGCCGCGGCCGGTCGGGTCGGGAGCGGTCAGGTGGTGCGCGTCCGAGGTGGAGGCGTATCCGCGCAGGTAGCCGAGGATGCGCGCACCGCGCTCCTTGGCGGCCTCCTCCTCCTCGAGCACGAGCACGCCGGCGCCCTCGCCCATCACGAAGCCGTCGCGGCGGCGGTCGAACGGACGAGACACGCCCGAGTCCGACAGCGCGTCCATACGGCCGAATGCGGCGGTGGCCAGCGGCGTGATCGCCGCCTCGCTCCCGCCCGTCACCACGCGGTCAGCGTCGCCGTAGCGAATCAGCCGCTCGGACATGCCGATGGCGTGCGCGCCGGCCGCGCAGGCCGAAACTGTGCCGAAGGACTGACCGCGCAGGTTGTGCTTCATGGCCACGACACCCGAGGCGGCGTTGGCCATCAGCAGCGGGATGGACAGCGGCGAGATCTTGTCGGCGCCCTGATCGCGCAGCACCACGTGCTGGCTCTCGAGCGTGCCGATCCCACCGATCCCGGTTCCGATCACGCATGCACTGCGGTCGGGGTCGCCGGGCGGCCCGTCCTCCCAGCCCGCGTCCTCGAGCGCCTCCTTGGCGGCGGCGAGCGCGAACTGGGTGAAGCGGTCCGAGCGGCGCACCTCTTTCACCGAGAGGTGCTCCTTGGGCTCGAACTCCGAGGCGCGGCCGAAGCCGTCCTCGATCCCGGACACCCCGGCGCTCCAGCGCTCGTGCAGGGTGCGGGCGCCGACGCCCAGGGGCGTGACCGCGCCTACTCCGGTTATGACGACGGTCCGCGTCATCCGAGCTTCGACATCACCAGATCGACGGCCTGACGGACGGTCGTAACGCCTTCCATGTCCTCGCCCTTGAGCTGCACGCCATAGTCGTCCTCGACGATCTGGGCGAGCTCGACGAGGTCGAGGGAATCCACGTCCAGGGCCTCGAACTCGGCGTCGGGGCCGATCTGGTCCGGCTCGGCGCCGAACTCTTCGAGAGCCTTGAACACTCGGCTCTCGATCTCCTCACGTGTTGCGGTGGCTGCCATTGGTCTCCTTGGTCGTTCGCTTTCCGTGACCGCCTAGGCGGTCAGTCCTCCATCGACGGTGAGGCACACGCCGGTCACGTACGCGGCGCCGTCCGACGCCAGGAAGCGCACGCACTCGGCCACCTCATCCGGTGTGCCCGCCCGGCGGGCCGGCACGTGTTCGAGCAAGTTCTCTCCGATGCCCTCGGTCATGTCGGTGTCGATCAGACCGGGGGCCACGGCATTGACGGTCACGCCGCGGCGCGCCACCTCGGCGGCCACGGTCTTGGTCATCGCCACCAGGCCGGCCTTGGAGGCCGCGTAGTTGGCCTGGCCGGGGTTGGCGCGCACGCCCCCGACGATCGAGGCGATGTTGACCACGCGCCCGTAGCGGGCCTTGATCATCGGGCGCAGCGCCCGGCGTGTGAGCCGGAAGGCGGCGTTGAGGTTGGTGTCGATCACCCTGGCCCAGTCGTCGTCGTCGATCTGGGGCGACAGGCCGTCCGCGCGCACGCCGGCGTTGTTGACCAGCACGAGCACGGGGCCGAACTCCTCTTCCAGCGCCTCGAACAGGGCGTTGGTGGTGTCCGGATCGGCGATGTCGCCCTGAAGGGCTCTGGCGCGCCCGCCGGCCTCGGTGATCTCGGCGACCACGGCCTGGGCCGCGTCGTCGTCCGAGCGGTAGTTGACGCCCACCGGCCAGCCCTCGGCCGCGAGCTGCTTCGCGATCGCCGCGCCGATGCCGCGCGAGCCGCCGGTGACCAGCGCGCTGCCTGCGGGGCGTCCGTTCGAGGAGGTCATGGCGCCCACTCGATCACGCCGGCGCCCCAGGTGAAGCCGGCGCCGAAGGCCGCCATCAGTACGTTGTCGCCGCGCTCGAGCATTCCGCGCTCGCGCGCGTCGCACAGGGCGATCGGAAGGGTGGCCGACGAGCTGTTGCCGTAGCGGTCGATGCAGTCGATCACGCGCGACTCGTCGATCTCGAGCTTCTCGGCCACCGCGCGCAGGATGCGGATATTGGCCTGGTGGTAGACGAACAGGTCGATGTCGTCGAGCGAAAGCCCAGCGAGGTCGACGGCCTCGAGCGTGGACTCGGACATGCGCTGCACCGCCGCCTTGAACGTGTCGTGGCCCTGCATGCGGATGAGCTTCTCCTCGTGCGAGGCCCGGATCGAAGGGCCACCCACGCCGTCGCAGTGCAGAACGATGTCGCCGATCTGGCCGCCGGAGCCGTTGGCGGGCGTGACCACGGCCGCGCCCGCGCCGTCGGCGAAGATCGCCGAGGTTCCGCGGTCGGATGGATCCAGGAAGCGGCTCAGCACGTCCGCGCCGATGACCAGCACGTGATCGGCCCGGCCGCCCTCCACCTGCGAGGTGGCGAGCGAGAGCGCGGACAGGAAGCCCGTGCAGGCGGCGCCCACGTCCATCGCCCCGGCGCGGTAAGCGCCGAGCTCGGTGGCCACGAGCGGAGCGGCGTTGGGCAGGATCTCGTCGGGCGACACCGTCGCCAGCAGCACGAGGTCGAGGTCGGCGGCATCGATGCCCGCGGACGCCAGGGCCTGCCGCCCGGCGGCAGTGGCCAGCGTGACCACGTTCTCGCCCTCGGACGCCCAGGGACGCTGCTGGACGCCGGTGCGGTGGACGATCCACTGCTCGGTCACGCCAGCGGCCTCGGCGATGACGTCGTTGCCCACCACCCGCTCGGGCACGACCATCTCGACCGAGGCCATCGCGGCCGGCCGCAGTGTGCGCTCGACCCGCTGCGGCCGGGTGGCCACGGCGGCGCCGGCACGGTTGAAGCGCGGCTCAGGCACGGGCGGTCTCCATCGCGAGCGGGGCCTCGGCCTCCACCCCGTCGAGGGACTTGCGCACGAGGTTCGTGAGCACACGGCCGGGCCCGGTCTCGACGAAGCGCTCGGCGCCGAGGCTCTCGAGCGCGCGCATGACCTCGAGCCAGCGCACCGGGCTCGTGATGGCCTCCACGAGGCGGAGGCGAATGTCGTCGAAGGGCTCGGCCGTGACGCAGGAGAACACCGGCACGTTGGGGTCGGACACGTCGGCCTCGTCCACCAGGGCGCGGAAGGGCTCCACGGCGGGCTCCATGAGGGGGGAGTGGAAGGCGCCGGCCACGGGGAGGCGCTTGGCGCGGACCTTGCGCTCGGACAGGGCGGCCTCGGCCTCGTCGAGGGCTGCGGTGGCGCCCGACAGCACCAGCTGGTCGGGCGCGTTGTCGTTGGCCACCGACAGCCCGGCGGCCTCGGCCACCTCGTGGATCGGAGCGCGGTCGCCCCGGGCGCGGACGGCGATCATCCCGCCGTCACCGGTCTGCTCCGCGGCCTCCTGCATCAGGCGCCCGCGGGCGGTGACCAGGCGCAGGCCGTCTGCGGCCGAGAGCGCCTCGGCTGCCACGAGGGCGCCTATCTCGCCAAGTGAGTGTCCCGCCATCAGGTCGGGCTCGACCCGTCCGCGCAGCTGCTCCCAGCCGGCCAGCGCGGCGCAGAAGATCGCGGGCTGGGCCCAGCGGGTGCCGTCGCTCGCGCGCTCGAACACGTCCGCGCCGGCCTCGTCCAGAACCTGCTCGAGCAGATCCGGACGGTGGCGCTCGACGCTGTCGCGCATCTCGTCGGTCTGACTGCCCTGCCCGGGAAAGAGCAGCGCGGTGAGTGCAGCTTGATCCATACATAGAACCTTTCTCCGGCGGGCCCGCTCTGTTACCCGGCCCCGCAACCTACCCCCCGACCGGGGGGTCGCCCGGGGTGAGCCGGGGGGTGAACCCGCTGTTCAGGCGGTGAGGCCCAGGCGCTCGGCTCGCTGAACGGCCTCGGCCCGGTTGCGCACCCCGAGCTTCCGATACAGCGCGCTCGTGTGCTCCTTGACCGTGTGCGGCGACAGGAACAGCCGCTCGGCGATCTCCTTGTTGGTGGCCCCGCCGGCCATGTGCGAGAGGACCTCCCGCTCGCGCTCGGACAGCGGAGCGGAGGGCTGTTCGGCCCGCGGGGCGAACACGGTCATGCCCTTGCCCACCATTCGCACCGCCATGGCCACATCGTGGGCCGACCAGTCCTTGGACACGAAGCCCGACGCGCCGGCGGCCTTCGCGGCCTGCGGCGAGATCCAGCCCGCGCCGGAGATCAGCAGCACGCGCGTGCGCGGGGACTCGCGCCGGATCGCCTCACAGAGCTCGGCGCCGGACTCCTCCCCCAGGAAGAGATCGACGAGGGCCACGTGCGGCTCGTAGCGGCGCGCCATCCCGAGCGCCTCCTCGACGCTCGTGGCGGTCAGGCAGCGCTCCACCCACGGCTGCTCGGTGAGCAGCAGCCGGAAACCCCAGTGCACAACGTCGTGGTCGTCGACCACCAGCACGCGGAGGTTTCGCTCGGGGCTCACTCGCCGTCCTCGTCGTCCTCGTTCAGCGGCACCACGAGCCGCACGCGCCACTCGGAGTCGTTCTCAGGGCCGAACTCCACCAGCGCGCCGCGCTCGAGCGCCTCCACCGCCGCCAGGCGCAGGCCCATGCCGGTGCCGCGCGAGTTGGGTTGACGCCCGTCGTTTCGGACCTCGAGCACGAACGTGCCGGCGCTGCGGCCCACGGACACGCGGACGCTCCCGGGCTCGGCGTGCTTGTCGGCGTTGCGCAGCGCCTCGGCGAGCACCGACTGGGCCAGCGCCTCGACCTCGCCGGGCACCTCCACGCCCTCCGGCCAGTCGAGCTCGAGGGGCAGGTCCTTGTAGTGGCGCCCGAGCCGCGCGAGCTCGTCGCGGAGAGTGGCGCCCGTGTCGAGGGTGGGGGGCGCCAGCGGTCGGGCGAGAGCCTCGCGCAGGTCGACCAGCGCCGCCTGCATCTCGTCGGCGCAGCGCCGGCGCGCCTCATCGGAGAGCCCGTGCTCCGACCCCAGCACGAGCGACACCCCGAACAGCCTCTGGACGACGCGATCGTGGATCTCGCGCGCCAGGTCGATGCGGGCCTGGAGCAACCGGGCTCGGCCCTGCTGATTGGTGGCGATCCGCACGCTCGCGGCCAGCGCAGCGGTCTTGCCGAGCGTCCAGAGCGAGTGGCGCTCGTCGTCGGTGAGCTCGAAGCGGGCGCCACCGCGGTCGGCGAAGATCACGCCCAGCCAGCGACCGGCGGCGGCCACCGGCGTGCACGTGAGCGTCTCGACGCCGTCGAAGCGGGCGTAGCGCTCGGGGATCCAGCGCCCCAGGTCGCCGGTGACCTCCACCACGCGGTCCTCGGAGAGCGCCACCTGGGCGATCGGCGTCTCCTCGAGCGTGCCGTACACCTCGTTCAGGAGCCACTGCTCGATGCCGTGGCTGCCCACCGGCACCACGAGCTGGCGCACGTCGTCGTAGAGCAGCATCACCGCGCGCGTCATCGAGGTCATGCGACAGAGCGCTTCGCACAGCCGGTCATAGAAAGCGCCGCCCACCGGATCCGGTGAGCCGTCGACCGCGCCGAGCAGCTCAACGATCACCTCGAGGGCGTCGGTGCGTGGCGAAAGAGTGTGGCCCTCGGCCATCCTCGGATGAAAGCTACTCGGCCGGGGGTCCTACGCCGGCTGGAGCGACAGGCGCAGCGTCTGCTCGGACGTGAGCGAGATCTCGCGCGTGTACCCGCACGCGCGGCAGCTGCACTGGGCGGCGCCCTCGAAGTCGTCCACGCGCAGCGACCACTCCACGTCGCCCGACAGGCACGCGCGACAGGCCAGAGCCGCTGCCACGAGCGACGGGTCGTCGTCGCCCCGGAAGCTCGCGAGCTCGAGGTTGCACTCCTCCATGTGTCTACCGTTCCGCCGCCGGTGCGCGGTCGGAACACCGCGCGGCGCACAAACCCCCGCTTGGGGGGTCAGAACGGGCCGACACGGCGGACGGCCTGGTGGCTCACCGCCGCCAGCCGCGCGGCCAGGGGGGTGCCGTCCGGGAGCTCTAGCCCCGGCTCCAGCTCGAGCAATGGCTCGAGCACGAAACGGCGGCTCGTGACCTCGGGGTGCGGCAGGGACAACCGCTCGGACCGATACTCGAGCCCGCCCAGCAGCAACACGTCCACGTCGATCGGACGCGGGCCGTGGCGAGGTCCGCCGGGGCGGCGTCCGAGCTCGCGCTCCACCTCTTTACAGGCGTCGAGCAGCTCCTCGGGAGCGAGCGGCGTGCGCACGGCGAGGCATGCGTTGAGGAAGTCGGGCTGGTCGAGCAGCTCTCCCTGGGGGGCCGTCTCCCAGGCGGAGCTCGACGCGAGCACCTCCACCCCGTGCGCCGGAAGCGCCTCCCGCGCGAGCCGGAGATTCTGCTCCCGCTCGCCGACGTTCGAGCCCAGGCCGAGATAGCCGGCGCGGCTCGAGCTCAGACCTCTTTCCACACCTCGACCGAGACCTCGTCCACGGGCAGCGGGATGGGGGGCTCGGGCTTGGCCGCCTTGACCCGCACCGACTCGGCGCCGAAACGGTCGATCAGCCGGTCGGCCACCGCGGAGCACAGGCGCTCGAGCGTCTTGTAGGAGCGCTCCTGCGCGGCCAGGGCCACCTGCTCGCAGACCTCGCCGTAGTCGATCGTGTCCTCCACGCGGTCCGTGACCGTGGCGTCGCAGTCGTCGAGCTCGAAGGAGATGTCGAACACCAGCCGCTGGCCCAGCTCGCGCTCGGCCTCGCTCACTCCGTGGCGGGTGTAGAGCGAGAGCCCGGTGATGTCGATCGAGACGGCCGGTGAGCTCGAGGCGCGCTCCTCGTCGCCGAGCCCGTCGTCGCCGAGGTCGTCGAACTCCTCGTCGTGCTCCCCCCGCTCCCAGGTCACGGCGCCACCGTAGCAGCGGCCACCGCGAGCGCATCGACCACCGGAGCCACGTCGTGAACGCGGAAAATCGTGGCTCCTCGCTCGAGGGCGAGCACGTTGGTGGCGATCGTTCCGGGCAGCCGCTCGGCCTCCGGCCTGCCCCCGGCGACCCGGCCGAGGAAGCTCTTGCGCGAGCTGCCCATCACCACCGGCCGGCCGATGGCCACGATCTCGTCCAGGCGGCGGATGAGCTCCAGGTTGTGCTGGACCGTCTTGCCGAAGCCGATGCCGGGATCGAGCCACACGCGCTCCTCTGCGACTCCCTCTCCCACCGCGAAGGCCAGCCGCTCCTCGAGGAACGCCTTGACCTCGCCCACCACGTCGTCGTAGCGCGGGTCGCGCTGCATCGTGCGCGGTTCACCCAGCATGTGCATCAGGCAGCAGCCGGCGCCGCGCTCGGCCACCAACCCGGCCAGCTCGGGGGCGAAGCGAAACGCCGACACATCGTTGACCAGCTCGGCACCGGCGTCGAGGGCGGCGCGCGCCACCTCGAGCTTGGTGGTGTCGATGGACACCCGCAGCCCGTCGGCGGCCAGGCGCTCGACGACCGGAGCCACGCGGGCGGTCTCCTCGCCCGCATCCACGGGCTCGGCGCCGGGCCTGGTGGACTCGCCGCCCACGTCGAGGATCGCGGCGCCCTCCCCCGCCAGTCGCAGCCCGTGCTCCACGGCGGCGCCGGGGTCGAGGAACAGTCCGCCGTCCGAGAACGAGTCGGGGGTCACGTTCACGATGCCCATCACGGCAAAGGGGCGCATCGGCAGAAGTATCGTGCCCCGCCGTGCCCTCCTCCTTCGACGCCGTGATCTTCGACAACGACGGCCTCCTGCTCGACACCGAGGTGGCCTGGACGCGGGCCGAGCAGGATCTGTTCGAGCGCTACGGCCAAGAGTTCACGATGGAGCACAAGCGCTCGCTGCTGGGCAACGCGAAGTCGGTGGCCGAGTCGAAGCTCGAGACGATGCTGGCGCTGCCCGGAGAGGGCCGGCGGCTGCTGGACGAGCTGGAGGAGCTGGTGATGGAGGAGGCCCTGGCCGGGGTGCCGCCGCGACCCGGGGCGGTGGAGCTGCTCGAGTCGGCCGTGCGGGCCGGGCTTCCGGTGGGGCTGGCCTCGAACTCCTCGCGAGCGTTCGTCGAACGCACCATCGGCGTGTCCGGCATCGATGTGACGAGGTTCGGCGTGCTGGTGACCGCCGACGAGGTCGAGCACCCCAAGCCGGCCCCGGACCTGTACCTGGCGGCCTGCTCCGCGCTGAAGGTGGATCCAGCCCGCTCGGCGGCGCTCGAGGACTCGCAGCCGGGCATCAGCTCCGCCCGGGCCGCCGGGCTGTTCGTGATCGGGGTGCCCTACTTCGAGGACCAGACGCTCGAAGGCGCCTCGCTCCTGGCTTCTTCCCTGGCCGATCCGAGCGTGGCCGAGGCGCTCGGTCTGGGCTCGTGATCTCCCGGCGCCGAATGCGCGGCCCCGAGGCGTAGGCTCGATGTCCATGACGAGCGTCGTCCAGGCCGCCGAGACCGTCGCTCCCATCGCGGCCGCGAACGCGGACCGAAGCGAGCGCGCCCGGCAGCTCGACCCCGAGGTGGTGGCCGCACTGCGCGGGGCGGACCTCTTCCGCCTGTGCGTGCCGGCTGGACTCGGCGGCATGGAGGCCTCGCCGCGTGAGCTCGTGGAGGCGGTGGAGACGCTGGGCCGCAGCGACGCCAGCGTGGCCTGGGTGCTGGCCGTGACGGCCACGAGCGGCCTGCTGGCGGCCTACCTCGACGAGAGCTCGGCCGGCGAGGTCTACGGGAGCTCCGGGGTGGCGGTGGGGGGCGTGTTCGCTCCGCGCGGGCAGGCGGTGTCGGACGGCGATGCGCTGAAGGTGAGCGGCCGCTGGACGTTCGCCAGCGGATCCACGTTCTGCGACTGGCTGCTCGGCGGCTGCATGATCGAAGACCGCGAGCCGCGGCTCGTCCTGTTCCCGCGGGACGGCGTGCAGGTTCACGACACCTGGACCGTCTCCGGCCTGCGGGCCACCGGCAGCCACGACTTCAGCGTCGACGGCGTACGCGTCCCCGCCGGCCGCGCCGCCGGCGTGGTGGGCACGGCCCCTCGCGACGACGGTCCCCTGTACGCCTTCCCTCTCTTCGGCCTGCTCGCGCTGGCCATCGCGGGGGTGTCGCTCGGCATCGCCCGAGGAGCCCTCACCGACGTGACCGCGTTCGCCGCCGCAAAGCGGCCCGAGGGGAGCGCGCGGCTGCTCGGTGAACGCTCGACCGTACAGGCCGAGATCGCCCGGGCGGAGGCCGGCCTCCGCGCGGCGCGGGCGCTGCTCATGGACGAGATCGACCACGCCTGGGAACTGGCCCGCGGCAACGGGCAGGTCAGCGTGGACACCCGGATGTCGCTGCGGCTGGCGGCCACCCACGCCACGCGCGCCTCACGTGACGTGGTGGACAGCGCCTGGGATGTGGCCGGCGGGTCGTCGCTGTACGAGAGCGCGCCCTTCGCCCGTCGCTTTCGCGACGTGCACGCCGCCAGCCAGCACATGCTGGTGTCGCCGGCCACCTGGGAGCTCACCGGGCGCCTGCTGCTCGGTGTGCCCACGGACACCGGTCAGCTCTAGCGCGCGGTCCTCGCTCGCTACGCCGTCGCCCGATCGCTCAGCTCGCCCTCGGCGGCCATCGCCTGCGCGAGCCGCGCTAACTCCGCGGCGGCCGGCCGCCGGGCCCGGGGAGCCACCAGCTCGAGCTCGAACGAAGGCGGGCGATCGAGAGCGACCAGGTGCACCCCGCGGACGCTCGACACCGCCGCGCAGCGCGCGGTGAGGCCGACGGCGGCGCCCGAGCGCACGGCGGTCTCCCAGGCCATCGGACCGTGCGGATCGGACACCGTCCGGGGCTCGAAGCCGGCGGACCGGCAGAGCTCGACCACGGCACGGTTGTAGCCGGGCCCGTCGCGCGCGTCGACGAGCGCCAGCAGCTGCGGACGCAGGTCGGTCAACGGCATGGAGACTCGCCCCGCGAAAGGATGCGAGTCGGCCACAGCGACCACCGCCGGGATGCCGAGGAGACGCTCGTGGACGAGCGCCGGATCAGGCTCGGGACAGAAGCCGATCACCAGGTCGAGCTCGCCGCGGGAGAGTGCCCGCACCAGCGCCCCCGACGAGTCCTGGCGGGCGCGCACCCGCACCCCCGGGCGACGCCGGGCGTGCTCGGCCAGGATCGCCTGGGCGACGTAGTGCACCCCGGGCGATACCCCGAGCCGCAGCTCCCCCCGCTCGCCGCGCGAGTAGGTCTCGGCCAGCTCATCCACGGCGTCGGCTGCCGCCACGGCCGCCCGGGCGTCCACGAGCAGCTCCGCGCCCGGTTGGGTGAGCGCCACGTGGTTGCGCGAGCGCTCGAACAGGTCGACGCCGAGCTGGAGCTCGAGCCGCTTGATCTGCTGGCTCAAAGCCGGTTGCGCGATTCCGAGGCGCTCGCTCGCCCGGCCGAAGTGGAGCTCGTCGGCGAGCGTGGTGAATGACCGCAGCAGGCGCGGGTCCAGCCTCATGCACGTAGCTTATTAGCGCGGGCCCGGCCGTATTTCGCGCGTGGGCGGGCGCGCTCTACCCTGGCCCGTCCATTGCGGACCTGCATCCGGCATGCTCTCGTCCTGACCACGGTCGCGCTCGCGGCGGCCCTCGGCTGCGGCGGCGAGGACGACGACGAGAGCCCGGCCTCCGCCGCGCCCGCCGAACGGTCCGAGAGGTCCGAGGGGTCCGAGGCCAGCGTGCCCGCCCCGCCTCCGGACGCGGGCACGCGAACCGGCCACGCGGGCGACCGGCCGGGAAGGGTCGAAGTGCCCGAGTCCGACGAGAGCCCGCCCGAGGCGACCGTGCTGCTGAGGTCGGCCGGCGGACGGACGCTCGCGCGCATCGCCGGCCGCGGCGAAGGTCAGGAGAGCGCGGTGACCCTCAGCGCACCGGAGCTGCGCGGCACCACGGTGGGGACCGACGGCGACGGCGGCGTGGCCCGCGTGAGGGTGTCCATCCGCGAGGAGCTCCGCTGCGGCTCGAGGATCCGCCTGCGGACGCGCTACTTCCCGCCGCCCCAGGTCGAGCGCATCCGCTCGACACCCGGTGCGCTGCTGCCCACCAGAAAGACCCGTTCCGTGCCGATCGAACTCAGCCTCGCCCGCTGCGGGGAGACGCCGGAGCAGATCCGCGGCGAATTGTGGGGAGAGGCGATCAACGGCTCGGGGCTCGAGGCGGTCACCTCGCACATCCCCTTCACCTGGTCGCCCTGACCAGACTCAGTCGGCCCAGAAGCCCTCGACCATCTCGGCGTCCTTGTTGTCGGTATTCGGCGCGCCGAAGGCCAGCAGCTCGGCGCCCTCCGGCCCGGCCTCCATGCCACGGGCCACCGAGCCGGGGACGCGCAGGGCGTCGAGCTCGCGCAGCTCAACCGTCTCGTCCTCGAGCGTGAAGCGAGCGCTGCCGCTGAGCACGACGTAGACCTCCTCCTGCTCGCTGTGACGGTGGCCGAACGGCAGTCGGAAGTCGGGGCTCATCCGGTAGTAGCTGATGCCCCCCTTCTCCATCCCGAGCGGATTGCGCGCAAAGCGAGACTCGATGCCCTCCAAACCGTGCTTGGGGGCCAGGTCCTCCACGTCCTGCTTGAGGTTCAGATGGGTGAAGTCGGCCATGGTGATGCCTCCTGGATCGGCTGTCCGGGGCACGTTATTGGCCTCGGGAGCGGGCGTATTGTAAGAACGCGACAGTGAGCAACCGCGGCATCCTGAACCCGCGTGCGGGGCGCTTCTCGCTTTCGCGTCCCGCGCCGTCCACCGACCTCGCCGGGTTCGTGGAGCTGCACTGGCTGGTCGCCTGGGACCTACGCGGGGGCGAGCCCTACCTGGCCGAGACACTGCCCCACCCGTCCGTGCACCTGGTGTTCGAGCCCGGCAGCGCGGTGGTGCACGGGATCTGGACTCACCGCTTCAGCCGGCGGCTCGAGGGAAAGGGCTGGGGCCTCGGCACGAAGTTCCGCCCCGGTGCCTTCGAGCCGTTCTCGCGGCTGCCGGTGGCGGAGCTCACCGACCGCGCAGTGCCGCTGCGCGAAGCGCTCGGCCCGGACGGTGTCGAGCTGGAGCGCGACGTGCGCGCCGCGGGTGACGACGAGGACGAGCGAGTCGTCGCAGTGGAGAACTTCCTGCGCCGGCGCCTGCCGGGACCCGACCCGGCGCGGGACACAGCGATGGAGCTGGCCGAGGCCATGCTTCAGGCCCCGGCCGGCACCGGGGTGGACGAGTTGGCGCGGGCCCACGGCCTGTCGGCCCGCACTCTGCAACGGCTGTTTCGCCGCTACCTGGGCGTCCCGCCCAAGTGGGTGCTCCAGCGTTACCGCCTGCACGCCGCGGCCGAGCACATAGCGACGGGCGACCGGGACCTGGCCCGGATGGCCCAGAAGCTCGGCTACTTCGACCAGGCTCACTTCAGCAAGGACTTCAAGGCCCTGGTGGGACGGACGCCCGCCGACTACGCCGCCGAGTCCGGCCAGCCCAGCTCGGCCTGAACGCGCTTGGGCAGCCCGTCGACGACCAGGTCGTAGGAGTCCTCGACCATGTCGAGCACCATCCGGTCGGAAACCGAGCCGTCCACGGTGACGGTGTTCCAGTGCCTCTTGTTGAGGTGGTAGCCGCCTCGGATGCACGGGTGCGCGGCGCGTAGCTCCTGAGCCAGGCCGGGCTCGCACTTGAGGCTGATCTCGAGCGGCCGCCCGGCCAGGCTGGAGAGGGCGAATATCTTGCCCCGCACCTTGAACACCGATAGCCCCTCGCTGAAGGGAAACTCCTCGCCGGCACCGGAGAAGCTCAGGCAGTGGGAGCGAAGGCGGGCCGCGCTCAGCACAACGCAGATGCTATTGGCCGGCGCTACCGTGCGAGGCCGTGAGCACGTTCCGGGTCATCGTCATGCCGTACGAGCTGGGACGGCTCCGTGAAGGCGTCGGGCGCGGCCCCGAGCACCTGCTGGAGCAGGGCGCCGAGGACGCGCTGCGCAGCGCCGGGGCCGAGGTCGAGACCGACGTTCTGGAGTTCACCGGCCGCTACTCGAGCGAGGTGAACACGAGCTTCGACCTGATCGGCCAGGTGTCGGAACGGGTGACCGCCGCGCGCGCCGCGGGCGAGTTTCCCGTTGTGCTCTCCGGCAGTTGCTTCGCCGCGGTGGGTGTGATGGCCGGCCTCGAGGAGTCGACGCCGGGAGTGGTCTGGTTCGACGCGCACGGCGACTTCAACACCCCGGATTCGACGGTCTTCGGCTACTTCGACGGGATGGGGACGGCGATCCTCACCGGCGAGGCCTGGCCCGCGATGCGCGCCGCCGTCCCCGGCGCGGGTCCGATCTCGCAGGACGCCCTGGTGCTGGCCGGCGCCCGCGACTTCGACGAGGGCGAGGAGAAGCGACTGCGCGAGTCGCGAATCGTCCAATTGGCGCCCGAGCGACTCGATGACGCCACCGCCCTGGTGGAGGCGGTGGAGGCGATCGGCCCTTCCGGCCTCTACCTGCACGTCGACCTGGATGTGCTCGACCCCGAGGACGGCCGGGTCAACGTCTACAGCGCGCCCGGCGGCGTGCGCGCCGAACGGCTCGAGACGCTCGTCGGCGAGCTGGTGGAGCGTTTTCCGGTCAGGGCGATGTCGGTCACGGCATACGACCCCGAGGCCGACAGCGAGGGCAAGGTGCCGCCGGTGGCGATGCGGCTGCTGCAGCGCCTGGCCGAGGCCCGCTCCAGCGCGCACTGACCGTGGCGGCGCTGCCTCCACTGGGCGCGGAGGTCGACTGGACGCCGGCCACGCCACCCTCGCGAGCACCCCTGCAGGGCAAGCACGTCCTGCTCCGGCCGGTCGACGCCGCCGCGGACGCCGAGCCGCTCTACGCCGCCTCGCACCCGCCGCAGGGAGACCTCGCGATCTGGACGTACCTCCCCTACGGCCCGTACCGAGATCCCGGTGACCTGCGTGAGCTGCTCGACTGGGCCGAGAGCTCGGAGGACCCGCTCTTCTACACGCTGGCCTCGCTGCCGGACGAGCGCCCGGCGGGCATGGCCTCCTACCTGCGCATCACCCCCGAGGAGGGCGTCATCGAGATCGGCCACATCTGGTTCGGAACACGACTGCAGCGCACGACGGCCGCCACCGAGGCCATCTACCTGCTCGCGCACCACGCCTTCGACGAGCTCGGCTACCGCCGCCTCGAGTGGAAGTGCAACGCGCTCAACGCCGCCTCCCGCCGCGCCGCCGACCGCTTCGGCTTCAGCTTCGAGGGCGTCTTCCGCAACCACATGATCGTTAAGGGCCGCAACCGCGACACCGCCTGGTACGCCATAACCGACGACGACTGGCCGGCAGTCCGGGCCGGCTACGAAGCCTGGCTCGCGCCAGAGAACTTTGGAGCGGACGGCCGGCAGAAACGGTTGCTCGAAGAGCTGATCGCCCGCGCTGCGCTGAACACGGGTGCACGCCCGAGAGGAATGTTCGCCGCGACTATCGCGGTCAACTTTCCCCTCGTCACTTCCGCTGCTGTACTATGCGAGACATGGTACCTGGCCAAGACAGGGTGCTGACCCAGATGCGGCGGGGAACGCTCGAGTACTGCGTCCTCGCGCTGCTACGAGAAAGGGAGCACTACGGCTTCGATCTGGTGAAGGCCCTGAGCGCCGTCGACGGCATGGTCACCAGCGAGGGGACGATCTACCCCCTGCTCAGCCGACTGCGCAAGGACGGTCTCGTGACGACCTCGTGGGTCGAGTCTCCGGCAGGACCGCCGCGGCGCTACTACCGCCTGACCGAAGCCGGCACGAACGCGCTAGGTGCGTTCGTACCGGAGTGGCATCGCTTCCGAGATTCCGTTGACCGCTTTCTCGAAGGAGGACCGCGATGATGAACGCAACCCGTCCCCCCTTGGTGGACGACTACCTCAAGGAGCTAGACCGGTCGCTGGCCGGGCTTCCGCCGGCCCGGCGAAAGGAGATCGTCGCCGACATCGAGGAGCACATCGACGATCAGCTCGGGGAGCTCGGCGGGGCGCCCAGCGAGGCAGAGATTCGGAACCTCCTCGACCGCGTGGGTGAGCCGCATGAACTGGCCGCGGACGCCCGCGACCGCTTCGACATCAGCCCCCCGCAACCGCGATGGACCGACTACGCGGCGCTGGTGCTCCTGCCGCTCGGCGGGCTGCTGATCCCGTTCCTCGGGTGGCTGGTGGGCGTGGCCTTCTTGTGGTCCTCGAAGGTCTGGAGCGATCGCGACAAGCTGCTCGGCACCCTGATCGTGCCGGGCGGGCTGGCGCTGCCGGGTGTCCTGTCGCTGGAATTGATTCAACCGGGCAACAGCGATCCGCTGCCCGCGTTTGTGTTGCCGCTCTTCATCGTGAGCTTGCTGGGCCCACTCGTCATGGTCGTCTACCTGGCCCGCAAGCTCTCGCGTGCGCGGCCGCTGACCGCCGGCGCCCTCTAGGGCGTCGAGCCTGGCGGCTCGCGCCGGCTCGGCCGGCGGACGCTCGACCTCGGCGAGCCGGTCGTGCAGCCGGTTCCGCAGCTCCTGCGGGTCGAGGTCGGCCTGGGCCCGTCGGCGACGAGCCACCACCGCGCCGGTGGCGGCCACGCCCGCCAGTCCCGCCACGCCGAGCAGCTTCCAGGGGATCCGCACGACCCGTAGGTTAAGCCCGGTGACCCTCTCGTTCGAAGACGCCCTGGCCGGCGCCTCGACCGGCGACATCTGGCTCTTCCGCGGACGCTCCCTGGCCGACCTGGCCATCCGGACGGCCACCAACAGCCCCGTGAACCACGTGGGTATGGCCGTGGCCCTGGACAACCTCCCGGCGCTGCTGTGGCACGCGGAGCTCGGCCAGTCGCTGCCCGACGTGTGGACGGGGGAACGTCAGCGCGGCGTGCAGCTGCACCGGCTCGACGACGCCGTCGCCACCTGGACCGGGCGCTACGGGCAGCGCGCCTGGGTTCGTCAGCTGGAGGGGACGATCGAGCGCCACCACGAGGATCGGCTCCTCGAGACGATCGAGCACTTCGACGGCCGGCCCTTCCCCACCACCCCGGGCCTCGCTCGGCACTGGCTCACCGCCCGGGTGCGGAAGCGGCCGACTTCTCTCGAGACGGTCTACTGCGCCGAGCTTGTGGCCACCACGTACCAGAGAATGGGCCTCCTTCCGGCGCGGCGCCCGGCCAGCTGGTACGACCCCGGCCGCTTCTGGAGCGGCGACCGAATCGAGCTGGTGCCGCCGTTCGCGCTGGGTGGCGAGATCGCCGTTGACCACTAGCGCCCGGCGTTGGCGGGCGCGACCGCCCGACGGCAACCGGCCGAAGCTAGGTAGTGGGCTTGCGAGGCTCCGTCGCGCGCATCTCGGCCGTGCCTCCGGCCAGCCCCGGCCGCGGCAGCGGCTTGGGCGCGCGGTCCGGCTTGCGCTCGGGCGCCTCGGGTGCCGCCGGCGGCGCCACCGGCAGAGCGGGCTCGTCGATACCGAAGACCTCGTCCTCGCTCTTGCCCTCGAGCAGCTCGATGAACTGCTCGCGCTCGATGGTCTCGCGCTTGAGCAGGATCTCCGACGTCACGTCGAGGGCCTCACGGCGCTCGTCGAGAACCTGGCGAGCCGTCTGGTGAGCCTCTTCGACCATACGCCGGATCTCGTCGTCGATCTCACGGGCGATTTCGTCGGAGTAGTCGGGCTCCGAGCTGAACTCGCGGCCGAGGAACGGCTGGCCGTGCTCGTGGCCGAATACCCGCGGACCCAGCTTCTCGGACATGCCGAAGCGCATGACCATCTGCTTGGCCGTGGCGGTGACCTTCTCGAGGTCGTTGGACGCGCCAGTGGTGACCTCGCCGAACACGATCTCCTCGGCGGCGCGGCCGCCGAGGGTCATCGCCATGCTGTCCGACAGCTCCGCGCGCGTGGTGAGGAACTTGTCCTCGGTGGGCAGTGAGATCGTGTAGCCCAGCGCCTGGCCACGCGAGATGACCGAGATCTTGTGCACCGGATCGGTGTGCTGCAGGAAGTGAGCGACAAGCGCATGGCCCATCTCGTGGAAGGCGGTGACCCGGCGCTCCTTCTCCGACATCACGCGCGTCTTCTTCTCCGGACCGGCGATCACGCGCATGATCCCCTCCTCCAGCTGGAGGTGGTCGATCTCGCGCTTGCCCTGGCGGGCGGCGAGCAGGGCGGCCTCGTTGACCAGGTTCTGGAGGTCGGCGCCGGTGAAGCCGGGGGTCTGGCCGGCCAGAACATCGAGCTCGATCGCCTTGGCCAGCGGCTTGCCGCGGGTATGCACCTCGAGGATCTTCTGACGGCCCTTGCGGTCGGGACGGTCGACCACGATCTGGCGGTCGAAGCGGCCGGGGCGCAGCAGCGCCGGGTCGAGGATGTCGGGGCGGTTGGTGGCCGCGATGAGGATGATGTTGTCCTTCATCTCGAAGCCGTCCATCTCCACGAGCAGCTGGTTGAGCGTCTGCTCGCGCTCGTCGTGGCCGCCGCCGAGACCGGCGCCGCGATGGCGCCCGACGGCGTCGATCTCGTCCATGAAGATGATGCAGGGCGAGTTCTGCTTGGCCTGCTCGAACAGGTCACGCACGCGCGAGGCTCCCACGCCCACGAACATCTCGACGAAGTCGGAGCCTGAAATGGAGAAGAACGGCACTCCGGCCTCGCCCGCGACAGCGCGCGCGAGCAGCGTCTTGCCGGTGCCCGGAGGCCCGTAGAGGAGCACGCCCTTGGGGATGCGCGCGCCGAGGGCCTGGAACTTCTTGGGGTTCTCGAGGAACTCCTTGATCTCGTGGAGCTCCTCCACCGCCTCGTCCACGCCAGCCACGTCGCGGAAGGTGATCTTCGGGGCGTCCACCGACATGCGCTTGGCGCGCGACTTGCCGAAGGACATCACCTTCGAGCCGCCGCCCTGCATCTGGTTGATGATGAACAGCCAGAACAGCAGGAAGATCACGAACGGCAGGATGTAGGTGAGCGCCGTGAGCCAGCCGGAGCCGCCCTTCGGCTTGACCGTAATCGGAACGTTCTCGGCCCGGAGCTGATTCGTGAGGTTCTGCTCGGTGTTGTCCGGATAGGCGGTCTGGTACTTGTCGCCGCCGGCGCTCTGCTTGAGCTCGACGTCGATCCGGTTGTTCTTCGTCGAGAGCGTGACCTCCTTGACCTGCCCGTTCTCGATCTGGGTGAGGAACTGTGAGTAGTTGGGGTCCTTCTCCTCATTCCCTGGACTGATCAGCTTCTGCGCGAAAAACGCCAGAACGATGACGATCAGAATGGGGAATGCGGCGCTCTTAAAGAATCGGCTCACGGCCTAGACCAAACCTGCCTCAGAGGTGAAACGCAAGCGTAGCAAGGGGGTATTCGTCCCTTGGGCCTGTTTCGGATGCCTCCGAACCCGCTCTCAAAGCTCGTTGAGCACGGCCACGTAGGGCAGGTTTCGGTACCGCTCAGCGTGGTCCAGGCCGTAGCCGATCGCGAATCGGTTGGGTATCTCGAAGCCCGTGTACTTGATCGGCAGGTCGATCTCACGGCGGTCGGGCTTGGTGAGCAGGGCACACACCTCGAGCGAGGCGGGGTTGCGGGCGCGCAGCATCCGGAACAGGTAGGACAGCGTCAGCCCCGAGTCGACGATGTCTTCCACGATCAGCACGTCCTTGCCCTCGATTGGCGCGTCCAGGTCCTTGAGGATCCGTACGACGCCCGAGGAGTCGGTGGACGCCCCGTACGACGAGACGGCCATGAAGTCGAGCTCGCACTCGATGTCGAGGTTGCGCATCAGGTCGGCCAGGAAGAACACGGCGCCCTTGAGCACGCCCACCAGGAGCAGATGGCGGCCGGCGTAGTCGCGCGAGACCTCCTCGCCCAGCTCCTTGACGCGGTGGGCCAGGTCGTCACGCTGGACCAGGATCTCTCCGAGAGCAGGGTCGGCCATTTCGGCGCGGGAGGTTACCCGCGCTCGTACACGACGTCGCCTGCGACCCGCACCTCGGCCACGCTCTCTTCGCGAGCCAGCGCGAACACCGCGCCCAGAGCCTGCTCGGCCGAGTCGCTGTGACGCAGCACCGAGGCCAGGGTCGAGCCGCTGGGCGGGGAGATCAGGACGAGGTCGGCCGCCCTCCCTCGCTGGAGGTCGCCCACCCGATCACCGAGTCCCAGCGCGCGGGCTCCCGCGGCGGTGGCCAGCCACAGCAGGTGCGCCGGCCCGAGCCGGGCGCCGTCGGGGCGCATCATCTGCATCTTGTAGGCGAGCAGTGCCTCCTTGAGCACGCTCAGGCCCGTGCCCGCCCCGACGTCGGTCCCGATCGCCACCCGTACACCGTGGTCGAGGTGGGCGCGCAGCGGAAAGCTCCCGCTGCCGAGGAAAGCGTTGCTGGCCGGGCAGTGCGCCACGCTCGCGCGCGCCGCCGCGAGCCGCGTCAGCTCGGGCTCGGTGGCGTGGAGATTGTGCGCCAGGACGGTGGCCGGGCCCACGAGGTTGAAGCGCTCGTAGGTGGCGAGATAGTCGTCTGACCAGCCGAACAGCCCGGCCACCAGCTCGACCTCCGCGGGGTGCTCGTTGAGGTGGCTGGTGACGAGCGCCCCGTCGATGTCGGCGTTGAGGGCGCCACACGAGTCGAGCATGCCCTCGCTGCAGGACAGCGCGAAACGCGGCGACACGGCGTAGCGCAGCCGGCCGCGGCCGTGCCAGCGCTCCGCCAGCTGGCGGCCGCTGTCGTAGGCGGCCTGGGGGTCGAGCTCGAGCTCGGGGTGGAGGTTGCGATCGGAGACCACCAGCCCGCTCGTGATCCTCAGCCCGGCGCGCTCGGCCTCCGCGAACAGCGCCTCCTGCGCAGCCGGGTAGTGGGCGCCGAAGACCAGCGCGCTGGTCGTGCCGTTGGCCGCGAGCGCGCGCACGAAGTCATGGGCCAGTGTGCGGGCGTGCTCGGGATCGGACAGCCGCAGCTCCTCGGGCAGGGCGCTCTTCTGCTGCCACTCGAGCAGCGGAAGCCCCATCGCTCCCACGATGCCGAGCTGTGGATAGTGGACGTGGGTGTCCACGAGGCCGGGCAGCAGAATGGAGCGCCGGTGATCCGCCACCGGTGCATCGGGATACTCCGCCGCGACCGCCGCGTAGGCACCGGTGTCGAGGATGCGACCGTCGTCGGAGATCGCCACCGCGCCGTCGGAGAAGCTCTCGAGCGCCCCATCACCCTCGGCGAACGGGTCACGCGGCGTGTGGATGACCTGCGCGCGAAGAATGAGCACGAATCAGCTCTCGGCACGGTCGATCCACTTGGGCACCATGCCCCCCGGATCGAAGTCCCTGAGCCGCTCCACGAGCCTTCCCGGCTCAGTGTCCACGAGCAGCATCGCGCGGTTCTGCTCGCGCACGAAGCGCTCCTCGACCGAGTGGTCGAGAAAGGCGGTGAGACCCGCCCAGTAGTCCTCCACGTCGAGCAGCGCGCACGGCTTGCGGTGCATTCCGAGCTGCGACCAGGTCCAGACCTCGAACAGCTCATCGAGCGTGCCCAGCCCGCCGGGCAGCGCGATGAACGCGTCGGACAACTCGGCCATCAGAGCCTTGCGCTCGTGCATCGAGTCCACCACGCGGAGGTCGGACAGTCCCGTGTGGGCGATCTCCTTGTCCACCAGCGCCTGGGGGATCACGCCGATCACCTCGCCGCCCCCGGCGAGCACGGTGTCGGCGAGCACGCCCATCAGCCCCACGCGCGCGCCGCCGTAGACCACGCCGATGTCCTCGGCCGCGAGCAGGCGTGCGAGCTCGGCCGTGGTCTCGGCGTAGGCGTCCCGGGCGCCGGGGCTCGAACCGCAGAAGACACAGACTCGCTTCACGCGTCGAGCGTAGTCAGGCGAACGGCCTGCCCGGCAGGCCGGGGGCGTCTCGGCCGGCGAGCCAGTGCAGGACGGTGGCGCCCACGTCGGCCAGCGGGCCGTCGTGGCGTCGGCCGTCCTGGGCGGCGAAGGTGGCGAGCAGCGGTGCGTACTCGCGCGTGTGGTCGGTGTGCGGGGCGTCGGGGTCGACTCCGTGGTCGGCGGTGAGGACCAGCAGGTCGTCGTCGCGCAACAGGTCCAGCCAGTCCGCCACCGCCGTGTCGATCTCCCGCAGCGCGGCGTGAAAGCCCTCCACGTCGTGGCGGTGGCCGTAGACCTGGTCGGTCTCGACCAGGTTCACGAAGATCAGGCCCTCGTCCAGCCCGGCGAGCAGCTCCGTGGT
The DNA here is from genome assembly GCA_963826165.1 of uncultured Thermoleophilaceae bacterium. Taxonomy (GTDB): domain Bacteria; phylum Actinomycetota; class Thermoleophilia; order Solirubrobacterales; family Thermoleophilaceae; genus JACVRW01. Next base: position 408,693 of record CAWGWC010000007.1, read on the forward strand.
GGCGGCGATGCCCTTTGCGTTGGTGGCGCCGTCGTGCTTCTCGTCGATCCCTACCCCGGCGAACAGATCGCGCACCTTGCCCACGGCGTGCACCGGCTGCCCGGCGTCCTGGAGCTCCTCGAGGTAGGAACGCCCGGGTGGCGGCGCCGCGTAGTCGCGCCGTCCTTCGCGCCGGTGAAAGTTGCCCGGCTCACCCTCGTAGGGCCGGGCGATAACGCGGCCCACGGCCTGGTCTCCGGTCAGGGCGGCGCGGGCGGCCTCGCAGGCGGCGTACAGCTCGGGCTCGCTCAGCACGTCCACGTGGGCCGCCAGCTGAAGCACCGAGTCGGCCGAGGTGTAGAGGATCACCTCCCCCGTCTCGAGATGGTGCTCGCCGAAGTCGTCGATCACGGCGGTGCCGCTGTAGGGGCGGTTGCAGCAGAAGGTCAGGCCGGTCACCCGCTCGAGCGTGCGCATGATCTCGGGCGGGAAGCCCTCCGGGAAGGTGGGCAGCGCGTTCGGCGGCACCACGCCCATCAGCTCCCAGTGCCCGGTGGTGGACTCCTTGCCCGGCCCGAGCGGGTGCAGGCGCCCGTGGACCACCGGCCGCTCGGCGGGCGCGACGCCGCGAATCGGCACGATCGAGCCCAGCCCGAGCCGCTCGAGCGTCGGCAACTCGAGGCCGCCGGCCCGCTCCGCGAGGTGAACGAGCGTGTTGGAGCCCTCGTCGCCCTCGTAGTCGCCGGCGTCGGGCAGGGCGCCCACCCCGCAGGCGTCCAGAACGATCACCGCCGCACGCGCCATTGCGGCGATTATGGTCGCTGCGACAGCCCGCCATACTGGAGGGGTGATCCGCAGGCTTCCGCACGTCGACCGAGTTGGGATCGAGGAGCGAGCCGCCACCCTCGGCAAGCGCTCGATCAAGACGACCGCCAAGCAGCAGGGGATCCGCCTTGCCGTGTCGATGACCGACCTCACGACACTCGAGGGCGCCGACACTCCCGGCAAGGTCCGCAACCTGTGCGCCAAGGCAGTCTGTCCCGCACCGTCGACGCCCGAGATTCCCTCCTGCGCGTCCGTGTGCGTCTACCCCGCTCTGGTGGGCGTCGTACGTGAGGCGCTCGAGGGCACCGGCGTGCGCACCTGTTCGGTGGCGACCGCCTTCCCGAGCGGCCAGGCCTCGCTCGAGGTCAAGCTGCGCGACACCGAGGACGCGGTGGCCGCGGGCGCCGAGGAGGTGGACATGGTCATCTCGCGCCAGGCCTTCCTGGCCGGCGAGGACACGCGCGTGATGGAGGAGATCGTGCGCGTGAAGGAGGTCTGCGGCGACGCCCACCTGAAGGTGATCCTCGAGACCGCGGAGCTCGGCTCGTACGAGCACGTCCGCCATGCGTCGATGCTGGCCATGGAGGCCGGCGCCGACTTCATCAAGACCTCCACCGGAAAGGCGTCCAGCGGCGCGACCCCGGGCGTGACGCTGGTGATGCTCGAGGCGATCCGCGACTACGCCGAGCGCAGCGGCCGCCCGGTGGGCATGAAGGCCGCCGGCGGCGTGTCCAACAGCAAGGCGGCGCTTCACCGGCTGGTGCTGGTCAAGGAGACACTCGGCGACGAGTGGCTCACGCCGGAGCGCTTTCGCATCGGCGCCTCGTCGCTCCTCAACGACCTGCTCATGCAGTACGAGAAGACGCAGACCGGCCGCTACGCGCGGCCCGACGATTTCTCGCGCGAGTGAGCACCCAGGAAACACGGACCAAGGTCGTCTGGGACTACGCGCCCGCCCCCGAGTCGCCCGAGCACGTCCGGCTGCGCGACTCGTACGGGCTGTTCGTGGACGGCGACTTCCGCGCTCCGCGCGACGGCCGGCGCGTGGAGTCGATCAACCCCGCCACCGAGGAGCCGGTGGCCGAGGTGGCCTTCGCGGGACCGGCCGACGTGCGCGCGGCCGTGGAGTCCGCCCGGGCGGCTCAGCCTGGGTGGGCCGGCCTCAGCGGCCTCGATCGCGGCAAGTATCTGTTCCGCATCGCCCGGCTGATCCAGGAGCGCGCACGCGAGCTCGCCATCGTCGAGTCGCTCGATGGCGGCAAGCCGATCCGGGAGTCGCGCGACGTAGACGTCCCGCTCGCCGCGGCCCACTTCTTCCACTACGCCGGCTGGGCGGACAAGCTCTCCTACGGCGTCGGCGGGCGCTCGGTCGAGCCACTCGGGGTGGCGGCTCAGATCGTGCCCTGGAACTTCCCGCTGCTGATGGCGGCGTGGAAGCTGGCGCCGGCGCTGGCCTGCGGCAACACCGCCGTGCTCAAGCCGGCGGAGACCACCCCCGTCACCGCCCTGCTCCTGGCCGAGATCATCCAGGAGGCGGAGCTTCCGCCGGGGGTGGTGTCGATCCTGCCGGGCGACGGCGCCGCCGGGGCCGCGCTGGTGCGCGAGCCCGGCATAGACAAGCTGGCCTTCACCGGCTCCACCGCCGTGGGCAAGGACATCCAGGCGGCGCTGGCCGGCAGCGGCACGCCCCTCACCCTCGAGCTCGGCGGCAAGTCGGCCAACGTGGTCTTCGAGGACGCCGCGCTCGACCAGGCGGTGGAGGGCATCGTGAACGGGATCTTCTTCAACCAGGGGCACGTGTGCTGTGCCGGCTCGCGACTGCTGATCCAGGAATCGGTGGCCGACGTGGTGATCGGGAAGCTCTGGGAGCGCATGGGGCGCCTGCGGGTGGGCGACCCGCTCGACAAGAACACCGACGTCGGAGCTATCAACTCCGCCGAGCAGCTCTCGCGCATCGAGGACCTGGTGTCGGAGGGGGAGCGCGAGGGCGCGATGCGCCGCAGCGTCGACTGTGAGCTGCCCGACCGCGGCTGGTGGTTCGCGCCCACGATCTTCACCGAGGTCGCTCCCGCTCACCGCATCGCCGTGGAGGAGATCTTCGGACCCGTGGTGTCGGTGCTGACCTTTCGCACCCAGGCCGAGGCGATCGAGAAGGCCAACAACTCGGCCTACGGGCTGGCGGCCGGGATCTGGACCGACAAGGGAGCGAAGGCGTTCGAGGTCGCCCGGGCGCTCCAGGCCGGCGTGGTGTGGCAGAACACCTACAACCACTTCGACCCGACGGCGGCCTTCGGCGGCTACAAGGAGAGCGGCTTCGGCCGCGAGGGAGGGCCCGCCGGGCTGCGCCCCTATCTGCGGGTGCTCGCGTGAACCGGCTCGAGGTGCGCAAGACGTACAAGCTCTACATGGGCGGCGCGTTCGTGCGCTCGGAGTCAGGCCGCTACGACCGCGTGGAGGGACGCAATGTGCCCCGCGGCTCGCGCAAGGACGTGCGCGACGCTGTTCGGGCGGCGCGAGCGGCGGCCGGCCCCTGGGCTGCGCGCACGGCCTACAACCGCGGACAGATCCTGTACCGGGCGGCCGAGGCGCTCGAGTCGCGTGCGCACGAATTCTCCGTGGAGCGCTCCGAGCTCGACGCGGCCATCGACCTGCTGGTGCACTACGCAGGCTGGACGGACAAGTTCCACTCCGTCCTCGGCGGGGTCAACCCGGTGGCGGCGCCGTTCCTGTCCTTCTCGGTGCCCGAGCCCACCGGCGTGGTGGGCGTGGTGGCGCCCGATGCACCCGCGCTCCTCGGTCTCGTTGCTGAGGTCGCACCGCCGCTGGCGGCCGGGAACACGGTGGTGGCGCTGCTGTCCGAGAGCTCGCCTCTCGCCGGGCTCGATCTGGCCGAGGTCCTCGGAGTCTCCGATGTACCCGCCGGCGTGGTCAACCTGCTCTCGGGCCGGCGCCAGGAGCTGGCCGTCGCGTTGGCTTCACACCGTGATGTGAACGCGGTGGTCGACGTGTCCGGGTCTTCAGAGCTGGGCGCGGAGATCGATCGCCTGGCGGCCGACTCGGTCACGCGCGTGAGGCACGCGGGGGCAACCACGGGCTATGAAGAGGGTGTTCGTGACGCATTGTCTCGGCTCGAGGCCGTGCTCGAGCTGAAGACCGCCTGGCATCCGGTGGGCGCGTGAGCCGGGGCCGGGCCCGGGCTGCCGCCGGGAGCCTCGTCTTCCTGTTCGTCGCCCCCGGCGTGATGGCGGGACTGGTGCCGTGGCTCATCACCGGCTGGGAGGTGGACGACGAGCTGGCGGTGCTCCCGCTGCAGGTGCTCGGCGCGCTGCTGATCGCCGCCGGCGTCGCCGTGATCCTGAACGCCTTCGCCCGCTTCGTCCTCGAGGGCGTCGGTACGCCCGCGCCGGTGGCCCCGACCGAGAAGCTGGTCGTCGGCGGCCTCTACCGACACGTGCGCAACCCCATGTACGTGGCGGTGACCTCGACGATCATCGGCCAGGCGCTGTTGCTGGGCCGCCCGCTGCTGCTGGCCTACGCCGCTCTGTTCATGGCCGTGGTGGCCGCCTTCGTGCACCTCTACGAGGAACCGACGCTCACCCGCCAGTTCGGCGACGACTACACGCGCTACCGCCGCGCCGTGCCCGCGTGGCGCCCACGGCTCTCTCCGTGGCGCGAGTTGTAACCCTCGTCACCCCGCTGTAACACGACTCGCGCGAACCTTGGGGGGTGGGCCGTCCAAGTGCCGAATACGAGCGTCCAGACGGCCCACCCCCGGATGTTCGTCTGGCGATGACAGCCGCGGAGCGCCACAACCTGGTCACCACCGAAGATCTCGCCGCTTGTGGCATTCACGGCAGTGCAGTCCAACGCCGGGTCAGGAACGGGCGCCTGCACCGCAAGTACAAGGGCGTGTTCGCCGTGGGCAGTCCACGGCTCACCCAGGAGGGAAATTGGCTTGCCGCCGTGCTGGCCAGCGGGCCGGAGGCCGTCCTGAGCCACGTGGATGCCGCCGTGCTCTGGGGAATCCATCCGCGGCCCGGAGTGGTGATCCACGTGACCACGGCCCGCCGGTCGAGGGAGGGCGCCAAGGGCATCCGCCTCCACCGCGTCCGCCGTCTCTCTCCAGATGACGTCACCGTGAGACACGGCATCCCGGTCACGACCGTCGCCCGCACGCTCGTCGACCTCACCGACATGTTCGGCCGCGAGCGGCTCACCCGCATCATCAGGGAGGCGGAGTTCCAGGGCGTGCTGGACCTACCGATGCTCGACCAGGCAATCGCAAGGGCGAACGGCCGCAAACGCCTATCCACCCTCATTGCTGCCGTTAGAGCGCACCGACCCGGCGCGGTGGTGCGGAGCGAGCTCGAACACGCCTTCCTAGAACTCTGCCGGACCGAGAACATCCCGGCCCCCGAGACCAACGTGCCGATGCTCGTGGGCGGCAGAAGCCGCAAGCTCGACTGCCTCTGGCGCGAGCAGCGCGTGGTGGTCGAGCTCGACGGCAGATCGGCGCACGACAGGCCGGCGCGCATTCGAGGACGACCGTGCCCGCGACGCCGCGCTGACCGCGTCCGGCTACCGCACTCTGCGCTACACCTGGCAAAGAGTCACGAACGACGGCGCCAGAGTGGCCGCCGAGGTCAAAGCGACCTTGGCTCAGTCCAGCACGCCCTCCAGCCTCAGCACCCTCCGGGCTATCGCCAGGGACGACGCGTACGTGGAGTCCATGCCGTAGTAGGAGAGGCCGCGGGCTCCGAGAGTGCGGGCCTGCGTGTAGGGCGTGTCGGAGGCGTAGTGGATCATCCCGAAGTCGATCGGCAGCTTCGAGAAGTTCACCGCCTCGCCGACGGGGTGGCGGTCGGCGTCGGCGATCTCGTAGATGGCGTTGCAGTAGGGCCCGGCCTCCATCTCCACCACGGTGAAGGCCTCGCGGTAGTAGAAGTCGAGATAGGCCCTGTTCTGCAGGAAGGTGCTCTTGACCGTCACCGCGCGCTGGTTGTCGAGCCCGGTGCCGAAGCGCAGGTCGGCCATGAGGTCCTCGACGCCGAAGGCGTTGTCGAGCCAGTAGGTGGAGGCGGAGTGCTCGTCGTGGACCACGCTCGACAGCATCACGTCGCCGACGTCCGCGTTGAGCGTGGCCGCCTTGCCCAGGACGTACACGCCGCGAAGGGTCCCCGAGGACACCGCCACCTCGCGAAGGATGTTGTAGGCCGCCACCCCGAGCGGATAGTCGATGTTCACGATCACCGCGTCGCTCTCCGCCAGAGCCTCGCCGTCCACGTCGCCGAGGCGGGGATCGAGGCGCTCCGGCCGCAGCCGACTGAGGGGGATGATCTGCGCGGGCACCCGCAGGGCCGTGCGGCTGGGCAGGTGGCTGATCCCGCTCTCCGCCTCGGAGTCGCGCCGGGCGGCGCGGCCCTCCTCGCCGTGGGAGTCGAAGTAGAGCCGGGCCACGAAGTAGAGGAAGTTCTCCCACGAGCCCTCGGCGCGACCTTCGCGGAAAGCGGTCAGCTCCGTGCGCAGGATGTCGCCTTCCGGAAAGGTCTCGACGTACTCGATCAGGCGTTCCTCGCGCTGGCGGGCGGTGCCGCTCACGATGTTCACCAGGCTGTGGGTGTTCGAGCTGACGAAGTAGACGGGCACGTCGTCGAGCCCCTCCGCGGCGAGCTGGGTCTGCACGGGCAGCCACCAGCGGCGGGTCATGCGCGCGTAGCCCACCTGCGTGCCGCCGAGCATGCGCACGCGCAGGGCGAAGCTGCGCTCGGCGATCAGGCGCAGCCGCTCGTCGAAGCGTTCTCCCCAGGCCTCCTGCAGCCGGCTCCAGTCGTCGGCCGAGCCGCCCAAGGCAGAGGAGCACTCCTCGGGCGAAACGTGCGAATCCGGCGGCCAGCCCGCCGCCCGCTGACGCAGCCGGATCTTGTTCCACTCGATCTGGAAGGCCACCAGCGTGGGGATCAGGTCGTCCACGTCCGACGCGCTGGCCAGCAGCACGGCGTGGACTCCACCGCCGCCGTCGTGCCAGCGCCGCCGCCGGGCCGGCGCGTCGGCCTCCTCCCACTCGTCGATCACGATCCCGTTGCGGGCGAAGACCTCGGCCTCCTGGCCCATGATCACGAGCTCGGCGTCGACGATCCCGTCCGGCAGGCGCCGGATGGCGTAGATGAACGCGCCGAGGTCGGGCTCGTCCGAGCCGGCCAGCGGATGGAGGCTCGAGCCCATCGCCCGGTGCGAGGACTCGAGCACCCGCAACGCGGTCTCGCCGCTCGAGCGCAGGAGCGTGTTGTAGGTGCGCTGGTAGAGCTCGACCTCGTCGCTCAGACGCCCGGCCGAATCGTCGGCGGGACTGGCGAGGGCGAGCCTGGAGACGGTCACTGCGCTACTCCTTCACGTACGGAAGTCCGATCGAGGCGGGCGGCCGTGAGCGGCCGATCACTCCCGCCACGACGATCAGGGTCAGAACGTAGGGCAGCGCCTGGAACAGCACCGCCGTGGACTCGGAGAACTCGGGCAGCCGCTGAGCCAGCGCGCTCGAGAAGCCGAACAGCAGGGCGGCGGCAAGCGCCCCGAGCGGCCGCCAGTTGCCGAAGATCACCGCGGCCAGCGCGATGAAGCCGCGTCCGTCGGTCATGTTCTGGGAGAACGAGCCGAGCAGGGCGATCGACAGGTACACGCCGCCGAGCCCGGCGAACGCGCCGGAGGCGATCACCGCGATGTAGCGGGTGCGGATAACGGGCACGCCCACGGTCTCGGCCGCCCGCGGCTTCTCGCCCACCGAGCGCAGGCGCAGACCGCCGGGAGTGCGGAACAGGAACAGAGCCAACAGGGGAACCAGTATCAACGCCACCCAGGTGAGCACCGAGGCGTTGCCGAACGCGTCGCCCACGAAGGGAATGTCCTCGATCAGCGGCAGCGTCACGTCCGGCACCCGCGGCACGGAGCCCGGCGTGCCCTGATCGCCGTAATGGGCGATGAACACGTAGCCCGTGATCCCCAGTGCCAGCAGGTTGACCCCCGTGCCGCTCACCACCTGGTCGGCACGCAGGCCGACCGACAGGACGGCGTGCAGCACGGCCAGCGCGGCCCCGGCGGCCATGCCGAGCAGCGAGCCGAGCAGCCACGACCCGGTGAGATCGGCGCCGAAGATGCCGAAGAAGGCGCCCATCAGCATCATGCCCTCGAGGCCGATGTTGATCACCCCGCTGCGCTCGCACAGAATCCCGCCGAGCGCGGCGAGGATCAGCGGGGTGGCGAAGCGCAGCATGGCGGCAAACAGCGCCGACCAGACGAACACCGCCTCCAGGTTTCCCACTCCCGAGCGGGTGGACACGACCGCACCGATGCCCCCGATCACCCCTGCCGCCACAGCTCCGTAGCCGAGCCGGCGCCGACCTTCGCGGGCTACGTACAGGCCGAGGCCCACGGCAGCCAGCGCGAGGACCAGGGACGGCAGGGCCGTACGGATGAGGATCGGCGGCAGCGTCACATACCAGGCCACCACGCCGAGCGCGATGCCCAGCCAGCCGAGCCGCCGCGCGTTCACCCACCGCCCCCCGACCGCGGCGGCGGCAGCGGCGGTCCCACCCGCCGGACCGGCCCCTCGTCGGCGCCGCCTCCACGCCGCAGCGCGTTGCGCCCGCGCCGCAGCAGCCCGAGCACCAGCACGTCGGCGCTCACCACCAGGACCACGAGGCCCTGGATGATCAGCGTCAGGTTGAAGGCCAGCTCGGGCTCGAAGATCGTGGGGTCGAGGTTGCGCTGTGAGGTGCCGCTGATCAGCGCGCCGAACAGCAGCGCCGCCGCCCCCGTGCCGATCGCCGTGTTGCGCCCGAGCAGCGCCACCGCGATGCCGAAGAAGCCGAGCGTGGAGAACTCGATGTCGTTGGTGGCCAGCCGGAACTGCCAGCCCAGCACGTCCAGTGAGCCCGCCAGCCCGGCGAACGCGCCGCAGACCGCCATCACCAGCACGTAGTTGCGGCTCACGCTCATGCCGCCGTAGCGGGCCGCCTCGGGGTTGAGGCCCACCGCCCTCACCTCATAGCCGCGCGTGGAGCGATTGAGGATGAGCCAGAACACCACCAGCGACGCCACCGCGATGAAGATCCCGATGTGGAGCCCCTGCAGGTCGGGGTCGCCCCAGAACACGGGCAGCTTGGCCCCGTCGGCGACGTCGTTGGACACCGGAAGGGACGCCTCGCGATCGTTCTGCAGCGGGCCACCCAGACCGAACAGGTAGAGCCCGATGTAGATCGCGGTGTAGTTGAGCATGATCGAGGAGATGACCTCGTTCGCACCCGTCGTGGCCTTGAGGAAGCCCACGATCCCGGCCCAGAACGCCCCGGCAGCCACGGCGGCGGCCATGGCGAGCAGCACGTGCAGGACGGCCGGCATGCTCGTGAACGAGGAGCCCACCCACACGGCGGCGATCAGGCCCATGATGTACTGGCCCTGACCGCCGATGTTGAACAGCCCGGCACGGAAGGCGAAGGCCACCGCCAGGCCGAGCAGGATCAGCGGGGTGGTCACGATCAGCGTCTGCTGCAGGTTCAGCCCGGCGAGCACACGGTCGTCGCCGGTGACCCAGGGGAAGAACCACTGCAGGCCGCTGCCCCGGAAGATCGCCTCGTAGGTGGCGATCGGGTCCTTGCCCACGAGCAGCACCACCAGGCCGCCGAGCACGAAGGCCAGCAGAACCGTGAGCAGCGGCACGATCACGCCGCCACCGCGGACGTACGCCGCCAGACGCGACGCGGGCGTCTGAGAGCGAGAGTCGAGCGAGTCGGGGTCGCTCACGCGGAAGCTCTGCCCCGCCCGCCGGTCATGGCGATCCCGAGCTCCTGCTCGGTCACGTCCGGCGGGAACTCCGCGACGATCTCGCCCTCGTAGATCACGACGATGCGATCGGCCAGCGTGCGCACCTCCTCGAACTCGAGCGAGACGAGCAGGATGCCGCGGCCGTTGTCGCGCTCGGCCACCAGGCGGCGGTGAACGAACTCGATGGCGCCCACGTCGAGCCCGCGAGTGGGCTGGTGGGCGATCAGGAGATGCGGGTTGGACGCGATCTCGCGCGCGATGCAGACCTTCTGCTGGTTGCCTCCGGACAGCGACGAGGCGGGCAGATCGGCATCGCGGTTGCGCACGTCGTACTCCGCGAGCAGATCGTTGGCGCGCGTCCTCATCGCTCCCACCGACAGCCAGCCGTTTCGCGACAGGGGCGGCTTGCGGTACTCCCGCAGGGCGAGGTTCTCGGCCAGGGTGAAGTCGAGCACCAGCCCCCGCCGTTGGCGATCCTCGGGGATGTGGGCCACCCCGGCGTCGCAGGTGGCGCGCACGCCGCGGCCGGTGACCTCCTCGCCGCCCACCGCGATCCGGCCGGACTCCGGCTTCCTGAGGCCGGCGATGGCCTCCACCAGCTCCCCTTGGCCGTTGCCGTCCACGCCGGCGAGGGCCACGACCTCACCGCTGCGAACCTCCATCGACAGCCCGCGGACCGCGTCGAGCCCGCGGTCGTCGAGAACCCGCAGGTCCTCCACCTCGAGCACCGGGTCGGCGGGCTTGGCGTCGGGCTTGTCCACCCGCAGCAGCACGTCACGGCCGACCATCAGGTGGGCGAGGCTCTGCTCGGTGGCGCCCTCGGCCTGCACCGTGTCGATCTTCTTCCCGCGGCGCAGCACGGTCACGCGGTCGGCGATCTCGAGCACCTCGCCCAGCTTGTGGCTGATGAAGACGATCGCCACGCCGTCCGCCTTGAGGGCGCGCAGCACCTCGAACAGTTCCGCCGCCTCCTGTGCGGTGAGCACCGCGGTGGGCTCGTCGAGCACGAGGATGCGCGCGCCGCGGTACAGCGTTTTCAGGATCTCCACCCGCTGCTGGGCGCCGACGCTCACGTCCTCGATCACCGCGTCGGGATCCACCGCCAGCCCGTAGCGCTCCGACAGCTCGCTGACCTCGCGGCGCGCCTCGGCCACGTCGAGCAGGCCGCCACCGCGGCGCGGCTCGGCACCCAGCACGATGTTCTCGGCCACGGTCATCACCGGAACGAGCATGAAGTGCTGGTGCACCATGCCGATTCCCTGCTCGATCGCCCGGGACGGAGAGTCGATGCCGACCAGCTCGCCCCCGATCTCGATCTCGCCCTCGTCCGGGCTGTAGAGCCCGTACAGGATGGACATCAGCGTCGACTTGCCGGCGCCGTTCTCGCCCAGAAGGGCGTGGACCTCACCCGGGCGTAGGTCGAAGTCGACCCGGTCGTTGGCGACGACCGGGCCGAACCTCTTCGTGATTCCGCGTAGCTCTAGAGCTGGTGCTTCGCTGGACAACCCGGCCGCAAACTACCTCTACTTGACCGTGTCGGGGATGTCCGCGATCTCGCCCGAGGCGATCCCGGTCTCGATCTGCTCGATGTCCTCGCTGTACTTCTGGCCCTCGGCGCTGATCTTGCCGAGCCCGACACCGCCGTTCTTGACGGTGGCGATCACGTCGGTGCCGCCCTCGAAGTTGCCGTTCTGGGCGCGCTCGATCGCGTCGTACACGGCCACGTCGACCTTCTTGAGCGCGCTGGTCAGCACGTGCTCGCCGAGATAGGACTGGTCGGCGTCGACGCCGATGCCCTGCACGCCCTCCTGCTTGGCGGCGTCGAGCGCTCCGAGGCCGCACTGGCCGGCCACCTGGAAGACGACCTTCGAACCCTTGGAGATCTGGTCGAGCGCGATCTCCTTGCACTTGGCCTGATCGACGAAGTCCTGCGAGTACCCGTTGAGCGTCTGCACTCCCGGGAACGCCTTCTTCGCGCCGGCCTGGAAGCCGGCGATGTAGTGGTCCACCGGCGGGATCTTCTGGCCGCCGACCGTGGACACGGCCTTCGCGTTGTTGTCCTTTGCCCAGAGGCCGGCGAGGTAGCCGGCCAGGTAGCCCGCCTCCTGCTCCTTGAACAGCAGGCCCTGGACGTTCTTGGGCTTGTCCTTCAGGCCGCTCGCGGAGAAGTCCACGATGGCGAAGTTCGAGGTGGGGAGCTTGCTGGCCACGGTGTTGGTGGCGTCCGCCATGAGGAAGCCCACCGGCACGATCAGCTCGGTCTGCTGCTGGGCCAGGGTGGTGAGGTTGGGGACGTAGTCGCCGTTCGACTTCGAGATCAGCACCCGTCCCTCGACCCCGAGCTTCGACTGCGCATCTTCGAGGCCCTTGTTGGCGAGGAAGTTGAACGAGCGGTCGTTGAGGCCGCCGATGTCCGTGACGATGCCGGCCTTGATGCCGGACTGCTCGCCGCCCGAGCCACCGTCACCACCACCGCCGTCGCCGCCGTCGTCATCGTCCGACCCACACGCCGCGACTCCCAGCATGAGCGCGGCGACCAGTGCGAGCATGATCGCTCGAAGCTTCCTGTCCACCCTGATTCCCTCCTGAGATCTGAGCCGGGCCCGTGACCCGCTGAGCGGACGTCACCCTACCGGCTTTGAGGGAGCCCGTTCATTAGGCGTGTCTTGAGCTTTTCCTCGCAGAATGCGGCCTCCACGGCGGTCCTGGTGACTCCGATCAGCGTGGCGTCGTCCCATCCGAGCCGCGCTGAGCAGATCGCGTACTCGCCGCCGATGGAGGCGCCGAACCAGGGTGGGTCGTCGGAGCCGAGCGTCACCCGCACCCCGGCGGCCGCCAGCGCGGCCAGCGGGTGCTCCTCGTAGGACGGGTAGAGCCCCAGCACTACGTTGCTGGTGGGGCAGCACTCGAGCACGACACGCCGGGCGGCCAGCTCCTCCACCAGCGCCGGGTCCTCGATGGAGCGCACCCCGTGGCCTATGCGGGTGACCGGCAACGCGAGGGCGCCGCGCACGCTCTCCGGTCCCGCCCACTCGCCGGCATGCACGCTGCAGCCGAGGCCCCCGGAGGCCACGAGCTCGAAGCACTCGGCGAACCCGGCCGGAGGAAAGCCGGCCTCGTCGCCGGCGAGGTTGAAGCCCACCACATAGGGATGGGGCCGGCTCGCGGTGAGCCGGGCAACGCGCATGGCGTTCTCAGTGCCCAGGTTGCGCACCGCCGTGAGCAGGATCCGGGCCTCGATGCCGTGGTCACGCCGGGCGTCGTCGATTCCGGCGGCGATGCCCTCGAGGTGGTCCTCGTCGCTCAGGCCGACCGCCGCGGCGTGGTCGGGCGAGACGATCAGCTCCACGTACACGGCGCCCTCGGCCGCGCAGCCCTCGAGGTACTCGTAGGTCACGTCGCGGTAGTCCTCGCGCGTGCGGATCGCCGCGGCGGCCACGTCATAGGCGCGCAGGAAGTCGAGGAAGTCCGTGTAGGCAAAGCGATCGGGAGAGGCGAACAGGCCCTCGGGCACCGGAAGGCCGTTGCGCTCGGCCAGGCGACGGATGAGGTCTGGGGGCGCAGTTCCCTCGAGGTGGACGTGGAGCTCGGCCTTGAGCACGCCATCGGCCGCGTCGGACGGGTCGCTCACCGCAGCACCTCGAGCACCACCGGAGGCGTGGCGCGCGCGGCGCCGCCCACGCTGTAGGCCTGCGCCACCGCCGTGGCGGCGCGTTCGGCCGCTTCCCGGTCCGCGGCGTGCACCAACGCGAGCGGGCGGCCGCCCTGGCCTACCTGCTCACCGGGGGCCGCGACCTCGGTGAGACCGACGGCGTGATCCACGGGATCGCTCTCCCGGGTGCGCCCGCCGCCCAGGGCGACCACGGCGAGGCCAACGGTCCGGACGTCCACAGCCGTCACGACGCCCGGCTCAGCCGGCCATGACTCCAGGGTGAAGGACGCTGCGGGGAGATGACGATCCGCGTGCTCGAGGAGATCGTCCGGTCCGCCGAGCTCGGCCACCATGGCCGCGAACCGTTCGGCCGCGGCGCCGCTGTCGAGAGCACGGGCGGCTGCCGCGCGCCCCGCGTCCTCGTCCGGCTCCACGCCCCCCAGACGCAGCAGCTCGGCGCTCAGGGCCACGGTCACGTCCCGCAACCGCTCGTCGCGCGCCGATCCGGTGAGGTGCTCGATGGACTCGCGCACCTCCACCGCGTTGCCGGCGCTGCGGCCGAGCACCCGGTCCATGTCGGTGAGGAGCGCCGAGGTGGGCAGGCCATTGCCGCGTGCCACCTCGACGATGGACAGGGCGAGCTCCGAGGCTGCCGCGCGGCTGGGCAGAAAGGCGCCGGAGCCGACCTTCACGTCCATCACCAGCGCGCCGAGGCCGGCGGCCAGCTTCTTCGACAAGATCGAGGCGACGATCAGCGGTATCGACTCAACCGTTCCCGTGGCGTCGCGGATCGCGTAGAGACGCCGGTCGGCGGGCGCCAGCTCCCCGGTCTGCCCGACGATGGCGCAGCCCGCGCGGCGCACGGCACGTCGCAGGCGTGCCGGGTCCGGGGTGGTGGTGTAGCCGGGGATCGACTCCAGCTTGTCGAGCGTCCCCCCGGTGTGGCCGAGCCCCCGTCCCGAGATCATCGGCACCGCGCCGCCGCAGGCGGCCACCACCGGCGCGAGCAGCAGGCTGACCTTGTCGCCGACGCCCCCGGTGGAGTGCTTGTCGAGCACGGGGCCGGACAGACCGGCGCCGGACCAGTCGAGCACCTCGCCGGAACGGGTCATGGCTCCCGTGAGCGTCACCCGCTCCGCGGCGGTCATCCCGCGCAGCACGATCGCCATGGCCAGGGCGCCAACCTGGGCGTCGGTCACCGAGCCGTCGGTGATGCCGTCCACGAGGAAGCGGATCTGCTCCTCGGAGAGCTCGCCGCCGTCGCGCTTCAGGCGGATCAGCTCGGGCACGAGCATCAGGTCAGTCGCCCTGGCGCTCGACGAAGCGCACCAGCAGCGGAGCCAGGTCCTCGGCAGCCCGCTCCGCGTCGGCGAGCGTCTGCTCGTGGCTCAGCGTCTGGTCGCCCAGGCCCTCGGCCAGGTTGGTGATGGCGGAGATCGCCGCCACACGCAGCCCGCAGTGCCGGGCCACCACGGTCTCGTGGACGGTGGACATGCCCACGGCGTCCGCGCCCAGGCGCCCGAACGCCCGGATCTCCGCCGGCGTCTCGAAGCTCGGCCCGGCCACCGCCAGGTAGACCCCCTCGGCCAGCTCGATCTCGAGCTGCTCGGCCGCCTCGCGCAGCTCGGCCCGCAGTCCCGAGTCGTAGGCGTCGCGGAGGCTGGGAAAGCGCGGTCCGACCTCGTCGTCGTTGGGCCCGGTGAGGATGCTGGTGCCGGTGAGGTTGATGTGGTCGGAGATCAGCATCAGCCGGCCGGGGCCGACCGAGACGTCGAGCGACCCCGCCGCATTGGTGAGCACGAGGATCTCCGCGCCGGCCGCCCTCAATGCGCGCACCGGCACGCGAAGCTCGTCGCGGTCGCCGCCCTCGTAGAGGTGCGCCCGGCCCTGGAGCAGCGCCACCGGAACGCCTCCGATGTGCCCCATCACCGCCCGCCCGGCGTGGCCCTCCACCGCGGGCCGCGGAAAGCCCGGCAGCTCGCCGTAGTCGATCAGGACGGGCTCGCTCACCGACTCAGCCACGCCGCCGAGGCCCGATCCCAGCACCACGCCCACTCGCGGGCGCAGGCCCGAGCGCTCCTCCATCACCCGGGCGGCCTCGCGCCAGCTCACGGCGCGTCG
Organism: uncultured Thermoleophilaceae bacterium; assembly: GCA_963826165.1. GTDB lineage: Bacteria > Actinomycetota > Thermoleophilia > Solirubrobacterales > Thermoleophilaceae > JACVRW01. The sequence goes on from CAWGWC010000007.1 coordinate 424,084, forward strand.
AGCTCGAACGCAAGCGGCAGCAGCTCCGCCAGCGTGCTCGTCCGGGACAGGGCGCCGGGGCGCCCGAGGTGTACCGGCGTGTCGGGGCCGCCGAACTCGAGCAGGCGCTGGCGGCAACCGCCGCACGGTGGACACACGTCCACCGTCTCGGCCACCACCGCCACCGCTGCGATCTCCCGCTGGCCGGCCGTCACCAGCGCGCCGATGGCCGACGCCTCGGCGCACTGGCCCTGCGGGTAGGCGGCGTTCTCGACGTTCACGCCGGTGTGGACGGTGCCGCCGGGCGCCAGCAGCGCGGCGCCCACCCTGAAACCCGAGTAGGGAGCATGGGCGTTTGGCATGGCCTCCGCGGCGGCGCGCAGCAACAGCTCGGGCGCCTCGAGCAGAAGATCCGCATAGCCCGCGGCCACGAGCCCGGCGTCGCCGATGCCCAGGTCCCTGCGCAGGCGCGCAACCTGATCGTGCTCGGCGCTCAGGTCGGACTCCGGCGGCGCGACGGCCTCGAGCTCCACGAACTCGCCCAGGCCGTCGACCCGGTCGAGATGGATGCGAACGCCCTCCCACAGCAGCAGCCGGCGCTGCTTGTCCACGGTCACCAGCTCGCCGTAGGCCTCGCCGAGCGCCGCCCGCAGCCCCTCCGCGTCACCGGCGTCCACACGGCGGTACGCGCTCTCGCGGGCCTCGCTCGACACCGCCCGCCGGTACTGGATGAGCTCGGACGGACCGGGCTCCTGCTCACGCAGCTTCAGGCGTCCGCGCGCGCGTGCGAAGTAGGTGTCGCGCTGGCGGATCTCGCCCCGATCCTCGGCGCCGGCGGCCAGCGCCGCCTCGAGAGTGCGCCCGGGATCCGCGTCACGGGCCTTGATCTCGATGTTGCGCCGGGGGGCGGACAAGGCGGCGCCGAGGCTATCGTCGCGCCATGCCACAGCGTCTCGTCGTGGTCGAGCATCCGGTGCTCGCCGACCGAATCGCCGTTCTCCGCGACCGCTCGACCGGACACGGTGACTTTCGCCAGGCCCTGTTCGAGGCCTCGGCGATCCTCGCGGTGGAGGCGGCCCGGGAGCTGCCCGTGCACGAGGTGGAGGTCGAGACTCCGCTCGAGCCGACCACCGGCCATCGCCTGCCGAGTGAGATCGCCGTGGTGCCCGTGTTGCGTGCCGGGCTGGGCATGGTGGACGCCTTCCTGCGCCTCCTGCCAGACGCGCGCGTGGGCCATCTGGGGCTATACCGGGACGAGGAGACCCACGAGCCATTCGAGTACTACGAGCGCCTGCCACCCCGCCTCGACGAGGCCTGGGTGTTCGTGGTCGACCCCATGCTTGCCACCGGCGGCAGCGCGGTGCACGCGCTGAACCGCCTCAAGGCCAAGGGCGCAAAACGGCTCACGCTCGTCTGTCTCGTGGTGGCTCCCGAGGGACTGTTGGCGGTGGAGAAGCACCATCCCGACGTGCCCGTCTGGACGGCGGCGCTGGACCGCGAGCTCGACGAGAACGCCTACATCCGGCCCGGCCTGGGGGACGCGGGCGACCGGGTGTTCGGCACCGACTGAGGCCGGCGGGCGGGCTCAGGCTGTCCGACGCGGGGCGAGTGCCGTTCTCGACAGCGTGGGGTACGTGGCGCGGTAGCCACGACGGCGGGCGATCGGCGCGAGCGCAGCGAACAGAATGCGTTGAACAGCAGGCGGCGGCTTGCGAAACACGGCCACGTCGGAGAACTCGGTAGCGAAGAGAGCCAGCTGGAGTGGGTGCGGCATCCCGCGCTTGTTCACGTGTCCTTCGCGGGCGAGGCCGAACAGCGTTTCGACCATGTGGAGGAACCGTTCACCGGGCGTGATCTCCACCCTCACGATCGCGTCCACGTCTCCCTCGTTCCACCAGTCGTGCCAGACGCCCGGCTCGATCTCCGCCCGCTGACCGGCGCGCAGAACCGACTTCCGGCCTTCGCGCAGCACCGTCAGCTCCCCCTCCTGCACGGTGAAGCTTTCGAGCAGCGCCGGATGCATGTGCTCACCCACCACCCGCGCACCGGGCAACGCGGTCAGCTCGGCGACCGCACGGCGCTCATCGTTCAACCACGGCAGCTCAACGATGACGCCGCGCTCCAAGGTCACCGGATTGGTCAGGACCTCGCCGGGCTCGATCGGACGGAGATCCGGTGGGGCACCTGGATCGGGATGCGACATCTGCTCACGCTACACGGCGGGCGCGGAAGCGGAAAGCATCGCGCCCCGCCGTGACGGTCACGTCCTCGAAGCCGGCGGCCGTCAGGCGCTCCGGCAGCGCGGCGGGATCGATCACCACCCGCGTGTCCCCCACGTGGAGCAGGGCGAAGCCGACGCCGCGGCCGGTGCTGTCGGTACCCACGAACGGCGCGCCCGGCGCGAGCACCCGGCAGGTCTCGGCGAGGAGACGGTCCTGGGCCGCGGGCGACGGCACGTGGTGGAGCATGGTGAAGCAGGCGGCCGCGCTGAAGCGGCCGTCCTCGAAGGGCATCGTGGTGCCGTCGCCCTCCACCACCTCCGCCCGCCCGGCGAAGCGCTCGCGCAGCGCGCCTGCCAGCAGCGGGTCGATCTCGAGGGCCGTGAGCCGCTCTGCGCGGCCGGCCAGAACCTCCGTCGCGGGCCCGAAGCCCGGACCGATCTCCAGCACCTCGCCGCCGAGCTCCACCCCGTCGATGGCCGGCGGCACGAGCTCCTCGCGCACGTGACGCTTCCAGGCATCGCGGTTGCAGTACCAGTGATGAAGCCGGTTCATCAGGCTGTTAGCACACCCGCCCAAGCGCGCGTCATGGCATCCAGTATCGCTGCGCGCGACTGCCTGCCGACGTCGAGCCACCACAGAACGACGGCGGCCATGCCCATGCTCATCAGCTCGGCCAGCGGCTCGAGCTCGCGTGGAGGCACCGGCTCTTCTCGCAGCTCGCGGATGGTTTCCACGAGCACGGCCCGGGCACGCGCGTGCACCTCGACGCGGAAGGCGTGCACCTCGTCGTCGCCGCCCGAGTCGCGGAACAGCATCCGCCAGGCGTACGCGTGGCGCTCCACGTACTCGAGCCAGACGTCCAGGACCACCCTGACTCTCTCCTCCATGGTGCCCTCCGCCGGGATCAGCGCGGGGAAGGTCGCCAGGTCGTCGCGATGGCGCGCCAGCAGCGCGAGGTAGAGCGCCTTCTTGGATGCGAAGTGGCGGTACAGGATGGGCTTCGTCACCCCGGCCGCCGCCGCCACCTCGTCCAGTCGGGTGCCGTCGTAGCCCCGCTCGCCGAACTGCCGCCCGGCCGCCTCGACGATGAGCGCCCGGCGCTCGGCGCGGGGCAGTCGCCGGCGCTGCTCCACCGTGGCCATTTTGTTACTGTACGGTAACTTACGGACAGGAGGCCAGATGAGCGAAGTCACCGCCACCCGCGTTCACGATCCGATTCACGGGTCGTCCTACTCGTTCCGCCACGAGGGCGAGACGCTCTGGGTGAGCTGCTGGATGGAGGCGGGCGCGCACCTGCCCGAGCACTTCCATCCCACTCTCGTGGAGCGCTGGGAGGTGCTCGATGGCTCAGCCGAACTCAAGCTCGACGGAGTCTGGCGTGACCTGACCCCGGCGGACGGGCCCGTGCTCGTGTCGCCGGGCGCGCGGCACGAGCTGCGCAATACGAGCGGGCGCGAGGTCGAGCTCAAGACGGAGGTCACACCCGCCGGTGGGCTCGAGGAGTTCCTCACCGAGAGCGCCTGGGCGGCCCGCGAGGGCCTCTACAACGCCCGCAACCTCCCGACGAGCGTGCGCGGAGCGCGGTGGCTGGTCGAGTTCGCCCAGCGATTCGGCCACGAGACGGTGATGACCTCGCCGCCCCCCGCGGTGCAGCGTGTGTTGCTCCCGGTGGCGGCGCGTCTGCTCTAGCCGGCCCGGCCGACCGACCCGAGGATGGCGGACAGCACGGCCGAGTAGTCCTCGTCGCCACGGCCGGCGCGCTCGGCCTCCTCGAGCCAGGCCAGAGCCGCTCGGGCCAGCCGGGGATCCAGTCCCGCCTGCGTCCCGGCGGCCACCACCAGCTCGGCGTCCTTGCGGGCGAGCGCCAGCGAGAAGCGCCGGTCGGGCTCCTCGCCGCGCGCAAGGAGTGCTTCGCGGCGCTCGGCCTGTGCCGCCAGGGGGGTGGCGGCGAGCACGCCAAGGGTCACCTCCCGCGACAGGCCGAGTGCGTCGCCGAGCGCCACCGCCTCGCCCAGCACCCCGAGCACGCCGAAGAGCGTGGAGTTCGCCACCAGCTTCGCCGATGCCCCCGCGCCCAGCTCGCCCGAGTAGATCGGCGTGCCAAGCGTGCCGAGCAGCGGCATCCAGCGCTCGGCCAAGGCTTCAGGGCCGCCCACGAACAGCCGCAGCGTGCCCGCCTCCGCCTCGCCGAGCGAGCCGAGCACGGGCGAGTCGAGCAGCCCCACCGACGAGGGAAGGACTCTGCGCAGACGTTCAACGGCGTCCGGCCCGACCGTGGACATCTCGATGAGCGTCGCGTCGCGGGCCAGGCCTTCCGCCAACCCGGCTTCGCCCTCCACGACCGCCGACAGGGCCGCCGGGTCGGCCAGCATCGTGACGGCCAGCTCGGCCCCGCGGGCGGCGTCGGCCGGCGAGGCTGCCGCGGTGGCGCCTGCCTCGACCAGCGGGCGGGCGCGCTCTGCCGTTCGGTTGTAAAGGGTCAGCTCATGCCCGGAGGCCAGCAGCCGTGCCGCCATCCGGGCGCCCATGTCCCCGAGCCCGACGAAGGCGATCGCGGTCATCGCGGCCTCGTCACGGTCGGCCGGCCCGCGCCGTCGCGGCCGATGCGGATCTCGATCGAGGACGTGTTGTTGCGGTAGGAGCGCTCGGCAAGGCTGCGGTCGGGATTGACCGTGTGCACCAGCCGGTAGCGCCCAGTCGGAATATCGGTCACGTCGATCGACTGACCCTCGAGCAGAGGGGCGTAGTCATCGCCGTAGCCCACGGAGATCCCCTCACGCAGGCGGCTCAGATCGGGTTTGCTCTTGCCGCAGTTCGTGTTGAAGGGCGGCTGGGCGGGCTCGCCCCGAAGCCTGCGCAGCGGCCGCGCGTCGTAGCGGTCGCCGAGGCAGAAGCCGGTCTTGTGGTCGCGCCCCACCCGGGCGCCATCAGGGCCGGGGCGGCGCAGCTCGTAGCGCATGAAGGCCGGGTAGTGCCAGTGGCTGTGGTCGGGCGAGATCACGTAGGTGAGGCGGGTGCCCAGAGCACGCCGCCCGATCGAGCCGTCCACACGGCGCACCACCTGAGTTGCGGCCAGCTCGAGCGGCCGGCGCAGATCCCGCTCGGCGTCGACGATCACCGGGCCGCGCCCGAGGTTGCTCGCGGCGGAGCGAAAGCCCAGCTCGTGGTGCCGCCGGCCGTCGCGGATGACCTCGCGGACCGTCAGCTTGGCCGGAGGCTGGGGCACGAGGTCGGGCAGGAGCGCGCGTGGCTGGGCGGCCGGGGCGCCACCGGCGGCCAGCCACAGCGCGGCCGCCAGGCAGGCCAGGGCGACGGCTGCCACCAAGTGTGCCCTTGTCACAGACGCGGCCATGTGGGCCAGCATAGGGTCGACAAATGAGTGACCGCCTCGACTGCGTGATCGTCGGAGCGGGGCAGGCCGGCCTCGCGACGAGCCGCGAGCTGCGGCGCCAAGGGGTGGACCACGTGATGCTCGACCGGGGACGGATCGGCGACAGCTGGCGCGGCCGCTGGGAGAGCTTCTGCCTCGTCTCTCCCAACTGGAGCATCCTGCTGCCGGAGGGCGAGTACGAGGGTGACGACCCAGACGGCTTCCTCGTGCGCGACGAGATGGTGTCCCACCTGGTCCACTACGCCGAGCGGATCGACGCTCCGGTCCGCGAGCAGGTGGAGGTGAGCTCACTGCGCCCACCGAGCCACGGGCGCGGCTTCGTCCTCGACACCTCGGAGGGCCCGCTCGAGGCGCGGACCGTGGTCGCGGCGACCGGCGCCTATCAGCATCCGCACCGGCCCGCGGCCGCCGCCGGCCTGCCGGACGGGCTGCCTCAACTCGACGTGGCCGCCTACAGCAGCCCCACCGCGCTGCCCGCCGGGCCCGTCCTCGTGGTGGGCAGCGGCCAGTCGGGCGCCCAGATCGCCGAGGAGCTCAACGACGCCGGCCGCACCGTCTTCCTCGCCTGCGGGCGGGCCCCGTGGTGCCCCCGGCGCATCGGAGGGCGAGACCTGTTCTGGTGGGCCCTCGAGACCGGCTTCGCCGATCAACCGGTGAGGGCTCTGCCCACGCCCGTTGCGCGGCTGGAGGCCAACCTGCTGGCCAGCGGCCGGCACGGCGGCCGCGACCTCCATCTGCGCACCCTGCAGGGCAGCGGCGTGAACCTGGTCGGTCACTTCCTCGGCTGCGAGGGCCGGCACGCCCGGTTTGCGGCCGACCTCGGCGAGAGCCTGGCCTGGGGCGACGAGCGCTACCGGCGCTACAGGGGGCTCGTGGACAAGCTGGCGGCGGAGCGCGGGATGGACTTGCCGCCCCCCTCGGACCCCGGCCCGTTCGACGCCGAGGCGCCGGAGTCGGTGGACCTCACCGGCTTCGGCGCGGTGGTGTTCGCGGGCGGCTACCGCCCGGCCTATGGGTCGTGGGTCGACTGTCCCGGCGCCTTCGACGAGCTCGGCTTCCCGCTCCAGGACAACGGAGCCAGCACGGCCGTGCCCGGCCTCTATTTCGTCGGCGTCCACTTCCTGCGCACGCGCAAGTCGGCGCTTCTCGCGGGGGTGGGCGAGGACGCGGCGGTGGTGGCAGACGAGCTCAGCGCAGCGATCGCGCGCTGAGACCCACCGCCGGCTCCTCGCCCACGGCTGCGTAACGCTCGTCGAGCGCCACCCCCGCGACCCAGACGATCTCACCTCTCGCCTCCACCACGGGCAGCGTCCGGCGCAGCGCGCGGGGGACCTTGCGGTCGGTGAACAGGTCCTGGAGGCTCTTGGTTCCGCCGACCCCGACGGGGCGCATGCGATCGCCGTCGCGCCAGGCGCGCACGGTCGCCCCGCCTGCGAGGGCGCCGGCCACGACCGCCACCTCACCCCTCTCGCCCGGCTCGGCCTCCACCTCCCAGTCTCCGAAGCGCGCCCGTCCGGGCACCGGTAGCGCCACCGGTTCCGGCACGGCGAGCTCCGTGGCCCTGGAGAACCGAAGCGTCCCGTACTCGGCCACCGCCCTCAGCCCGCCACCGAGGTCGAGGGACTTGGTGCCCTGCTCGCCGAGCGCCAGGATGGCGGCGGTCTCGGCGGCCGACAGCGCGCGTGGCTCGGCACCCTGGCCCGCCGCCTGCTCGGCGAGGCGGCGCAGCACGAGGCGGCGCACGGCAGCGGGCTGTTCGCCCAGGCCGGCCAGCGAGATCGCCGGGCCGCCACCGAGGACTTCGAGCGCGTCGTCCACGGCGCGGTCGAGCAGCTCGGCCTCCTCGCGCAGCTGGCGCGCGGTCTCGGCCAGCGTCCGCTCGGCCGCCGGGCCCACGCTCCGCAGCGCGTCCAGCAGATCGTGGCGCACCCGGGCGCGGGCGAAGCGGCGGTCGGCGTTCGAGGGATCCTCACGCCACTCGAGCCCGCGTGCGCGCAGGTAGGCGCGCACCTCCCCGCGTGTGGCCATGAGCAGGGGCCGCACCAGCCGGCCCCGGCGTGGCGCCATGCCGTGGAGCGCTCGCGAGCCGGGCGACACCGCCAGGCGGTAGAGCACCGTCTCCGCCTGGTCGGAAGCCGTGTGGGCCGCCGCGTAGTCGCCGGAGGCCAGTCGCTCCGCCAGGGCGTAGCGGGTGTCGCGGGCGCGCTCCTGGAGGTTCCCGCCCCCCTCGCCGAGATCGACTCGCTTCACCTGGAGGGACACCCCCATCTGCGAGCAGAGCCGGCGAACCAGCTCCTCGTCGGCGTCCGCGCCCTCGCGCAGTCCGTAGTTCACGTGGAGAGCCGAGACCCGCGCCTCGAGTCTCCTCGCGATGTCCAGCAGCGCCACCGAATCGCCCCCGCCCGAGACCAGCACCAAGAGCGGCTCGCGCGGGCGGATCAGGCCGCTCTCGCGCGCCGCGTCGAGGGCCGTGGTGCTCATGCCTCTTCGCGCCGCGTGGCCCGGCACAGCTGGCGAGGCTCGTCGAAGCCCTTGAGCTTGACCTGGCCGATGCCCTCGAAGCTCAGGTGCGCGGCGCCCCTGACGACGTCGACCACGGCGTCGCTCACCAGCACCTCTGCGCCGCGCGCCCGGGCCACCACGCGCGAAGCCAGGTTGACCTCGCGGCCGTAATAGTCCCCGTCGCGGTAGAGCGCCGTGCCGTAGTGAACGCCGATCCGCGGCTCCGGGCGCTCGTCGAACAGCCCCACGAAGCCCACCGCCCAGTCCACCAGGGCGTTCACGTCGTGGCCCACGACCATGACCTCGTCGCCGATCGTCTTCACCACGCGCGCGTCGTCGGGCAGCGTGTTGGAGACGCCCTCCACGAAGCGCTCGACCGACGAGAGCGCCTCCTCGTCACCCGCCTCCTCGGTGAAGCGGGCGTAGCCGGCCAGGTCGGCGAAGGCGATCGCCACCCGCACCCGCCCGTGTCCCAGTTCATCGCCCTCGAGCTCGGCCTCCATGTGGCCCACCACGTCCTGCTCGACGAAGTGCACGAGGTAGCGCTGGTGCATGTAGTCCATGAGCGGAGAGGCGAGCGGAAGCAGGTCGCCGGCCAGCCCCTGCATCTCCTCGGCCATCTGCAGGCCCGGCACTCCCTCCCGCATGAGCGGCTCGTGGACGTAGAGGTGAAACAGGCGCACCTCGGCATCGGCGATCTGGGCGAGCGACTGGCCGTAGACGCGCACGAGCTGGAGGAAGGCGACGAGCGGGAAGCCCGCCTCCACCACCGAGGCCACGTAGCGCAGCGCCTGCAGGTCGTCGTCGGTCAGCTGGTCCACGCCGCCGGCGGGCAGGCCGAGGGTGACCCAGAAGCGCTCGATCAGCTCCGGCTCGAGGCCGGTCTCGCGCGACGCCTCCCTGAGCGTGTGACGCTGCTCGCCCCCCGCGAACATCTCCTCGATGTAGCCGTAGGCGAGCCGGCCCTGCTCCCCCGCCTCCCTGATCTGCGCCAGCCGGTGACCGCGTTCGCGCAGCCGAGCCACGATGCGGGCGTGGGCCACGGCAGCGGTGCTCCACTCGCCGGAACCGCCCACCTGGGGGATCACCCCGGCGCGCACCCAGCGCCGCAGGGTGGCCGGGGTCACCCCCACCCGCTCGGCGGCTTCCTTCGTCGACAGGCGCTCGCTCACGGTAGACACAATAGGATCGCGCCGGCAGTCTCACCGAGGGGAGTGGAGGGACCCTTGAACTACTTCGTCACCGGCGCGACAGGCTTCATCGGCAGGCACCTGGTGGCCGAGCTGCTCGAGCGCGACGGCACCGTCTACGTGCTCGTCCGCGAGGGCTCGCGCGGCAAGCTCGACGCACTGATGCAGCGCCTCGGCGCTCCCGACGGCCGCATCGTGCCGGTGAGCGGCGACCTGTCCAAGCCGGGGCTGGGAGTCGAGGGGTTCGACGAGCGGATCGACCACCTGTTCCACCTCGCGGCGGTCTACGACGTCGAGGCGGACGAGGAGTCGTCGGAGCGGGCCAACGTCGAGGGCACCCGCCACGTGATCGAGTTCGCCAATGCCCGAGACGTGGGGCGCTTCCATCACGTGAGCTCCATCGCGGTGGCGGGCGACTACAAGGGCGTGTTCCAGGAGGACATGTTCGACGAGGGCCAGAGCCTGCCCCACCACTACCACCGCACCAAGTACGAGTCGGAGCGCCTGGTGCGCGAGGAGGTCGAGGCCGACACTCTCATCTTCCGGCCGGGCATCGTCGTCGGTCACTCCGAGACCGGCGAGATGGACAAGATCGACGGCCCGTACTACTTCTTCAAGCTGCTCCAGCGCCTGCGGCACGCCCTGCCGGAGTGGTTCCCGCTCGCCGGCCCCCAGGGCGGGCAGACCAACATCGTGCCGGTGGACTTCGTGGCTCGCGCGCTGGACCACATCGCGCATCTCTCCGACGAGGAGCTTCCGAGCCGCACGTTCCATCTCGTGGACCCGGAGCCGATGACGGTGGGCGAGGCGCTCAACGAGTTCGCCAAGGCCGCCCACGCCCCGCAGTTCGCGATGCGCGTGGACCAGAACCTGACCAACGCGGTCCCCGCTCCGGTGCGCGCCGGAATGATGGCGCTCCCGCCGGTCAAGCGCATCCGCGATCAGGTCTTCCATGACCTCGGGATCCCGCCGGCAGCGATGGAGAACCGCGACTTCCAGGCCAAGTTCGACGCCCGCGACAGCCAGCGGGCTCTCACCGGCACCGGGATCGCCGTGCCGCCGCTGTCGACCTACGCCCCGCAGGTGTGGGACTACTGGGAGCGCAACCTCGATCCGGACCTGTTCCGCGAGCGCTCGCTGGCCGCCTCGGTGCGTGGCAAGAAGATCCTGATCACGGGGGCGTCGAGCGGCATCGGCCTCGAGACGGCGCTCAAGGTCGGCGAGGCCGGCGGCGAGGTGCTGCTGGTGTCGCGCACTCGCGAGAAGCTCGAGGAGGTGGCCCGCCAGGTCGCGGAGGCCGGTGGCGTGGCGCACGTGCACCCGGCCGACCTATCCGATCTGGAGGACATCGACCGTCTGGCCGCCGAGGTACTCGAGGAGCACGGCGGCATCGACGTGCTGATCAACAACGCCGGCCGCTCGATCCGGCGCTCGGTGGCTCGTTCCTATGACCGCTTCCACGACTACGAGCGCACGATGCAGCTCAACTACTTCGGGGCGCTCAAGCTGATCCTGGCCTTCCTGCCCGGTATGAGGGAGCGCCGCTCGGGCCACATCATCAACGTCAGCTCGATCGGCGTGCAGACCAACACCCCGCGCTTCTCCGCCTACGTGGCCTCGAAGGCCGCACTCGATGCGTTCGCGCGCTGCGTCGCGCCGGAGTGCGTCAACGACAACGTCAAGTTCACCACCGTCTACATGCCGCTGGTGCGCACGCCGATGATCGCGCCGACCGACATCTACAAAGCCTTCCCCACGCTCACCCCGGAGGAGGCCGGCAAGATGCTCACCGACGCGATGATCGACAAGCCCAAGCGCATGGCCTCACGCCTGGGCACGTTCGGCGAGGTCCTCTACGCGGTATCTCCGAAGACCGTCGACATCGTCCTCAACACCGCCTACAACCTGTTTCCCGACTCGACCGCGGCCAAGGCTCCCACCGACGGCAAGCCGGCCCCCGCGGACGAGAAACGGGGCGGCGACGAGATCTCCAGCGAGGCGGTGGCCATGGCCTACCTCCTGCGCGGAGTGCACTTCTAGCCGGTCAGGAAGCGGCTACAACGCTGAGCGGGACCCACTTGGGCTTCGAGCGGTTGCCGACCTCGTCGATGGCCACCGCCACCGCCCGGTAACGGCCCTTGGGCAGCCGGCGCTTGCGGACCTTGCCCGTGAAGCGCAGGCTCCCCGGCCCCGGGCCCGCCGCGCGGCCGACGCTCGTGACCTTCAGCCAACGCGTGCACGGCCGGGCCCGGCGGCCGGCTCGCCGCGGGCTCACGCAGCGGCCCTTGACCCTGCGCCCGGAGACCGCCCGTCGCAACGAGACGGAGACCCGCACGCGCTCCGACACGCGGAAGCGCAGGCGAACGGCTCGGGCGACGGCGGCTGCCGAGGACGCGCTCGCCCCGCCCTGACGGCCGCGGGCGGCTAGCCGCCGCGCGGATGCCTTCAGACCCTTCAGCACCGGGCGGATGGCGTCGACCTTCAGCATTCTGCTGGCGCGGCGCTCGGCCGTCGCGCCGTGCGGGTCGGTCACTCGCACGCGCGGGACCAACGTCGTGCTGGAGTCGAAGGTGCGCGTGGCCCGCGGCTGGCTGCCGGTGGACGTCTCGAACACGCGGTTGCCGTCGAGGTCCCACTGATAGCGCAGGCCCAGACCTTCCGGGTCGGTGGAGGCGGACGCGTCGAAGGTCACGGGCCGCCCTCCCCCCACCATCCGTGGGGTGAAGCTCAGCGCCGCCGTGGGCTCTCGGTTGACCACGATGGCGAGACCGAGCGGGTTGTTGAACAGCGAGCTCGAGCGGAAGACACGCGCCGCGCCGGTTCCGCGGTTGACGCTCACCAGCCCGCCCTCGAGGGTGTTGAGCGAGTAGTCGGACACCAGCAGGTTGCCGTCAGGCGCCACGGCCACACGCTGAGGCTGCTCGAACGCGTCGGTCGGGCTGACGTTGGGAGTGATCACCTGCTGTACGCCGTTGGCCGGGTTCACGGCCGTCACGGCCGCGGGGGCGCTGCGCTGGTTGACCACGAGGACCGTCCCGCTCGGCTCCAGGGTCAGGCCCACCGGACCTAGGAACAGCTGTCCCAGCGTGGCGGAGTTGGAGGAGAGCCAGGCCTGCTGACCGGTCGCCGGGTCCACCCCGATTACGCCGCCGCCGGTCGGGTCGCAGGTGATGATCGGGACGCTGTTCTCCACCAGATTGCCGAAGTCGCTGACCAAGATCCGGCCCTGGGCGTTGACGGCGATGCCGAACGGGTAGCAGAGCTCGTCCGCGCGGGTGATGACGGCCTGGGTTCCCGTGGCCGGGTTGATCCGCACGACGGCCGCCTGGACGACACCGCCGCGCGGGTTGCCTCCCACGCCGACGTTCTCGACCACGTAGAGCGACCCATTGGGAGCCAGAGCCACCCCGGCCGGATCCACCAGCTGGCCGCCGAGGGAGACGAGCGACTGCTGCCCGGTCGCGAGATCCACGCGGATCACCCGACCGTCGGCCGCGGGCGCGGGGCCGGACGCGAACTCCCCCATGTCGGCCACGTAGAGACTGCCTCCGCCCGGCGCCACGGCGATGTCGTAGGGGTGGCGAAACAGGTCGCCCTGGGCGCCGTTGCGCGACACCTCGGCGGTCTCGCCGGTCACCGGGTCCACACGCAGGATGACCGGCGACGGCCGGCCGTCCCTGTTGACCACCGAATTGGCCACGTACGCAACCCAGGGGTCGTCCGGCGCGGCTTGGGCCGCGCCGGTCAGCACCAGCAGGGTGACGAGAACGGCAGTGGTTGCGTACGTCAGACGGATCGCGAATTCAAAGTAGGGGTGGGTGGACCCTTTTTCAACAGCAGGGAGGGCACCTGCACCTCTCACTAGACGAATGGTGGACCCCGGCGCACGAGATTGGCGTAGACCGCCTCCTGAATCGTGGCCTGCACCCGTTCCGAGAGCTCGAGGGCCACGACGCGGTCGCTCGCGCTCTCCGCTCCGTACTCCGCGGTGGGGATCGGCTCCAAGAACTCGATGCGCCAGCGCGACGGGAGCGGCACCGCTCCGAGCGGGCCAAGCCAGGGAAAGGTCGGCGTAACGGGGAAGTACGGCGCACGCAGCAGGCGCGCCACCAGCGGGAGGTCACCGAGCTTGGGATAGATCTCCTCGCTGCCCACGATCGCCACCGGAACGATCGGCGCGCCGGTGCGCAGAGCGATCTCCACGAAGCCGCCGCGGCCGAAGCGCTGCAGCCGGTAGCGCTCGGAGAACGGCTTGCCGGTTCCCTTGACCCCCTCTGGGAAGACGGCCACGAGCTTGTCCTGCTCGAGCAGCCGAAGCGCGTTGTAGGGCGATGCCACCACGCCGCCGACGCGCCGAATGACGGTGGACATCCAGGGCAGATCGAAGGCCCAGTTGAGGACGAGGAAGCGCGGATGGCGCGGCAGCGGGTGCTCGCGCAGGATCGCCATCGAGATCATGGTGGCGTCCCAGGGCAGGATCCCGGCGTGGTTGGCCACCAGCAGCGCCCGGCCGTGGCCGGGCACGTTGTGCAGCCCCACCGCCCTGACTCGCCACCACGTGTCGTACAGAAAGCCGAACAGGGGCTCGATGAGGTCGGCGAACTCTTCGTCGAAGCCCCATTCGTCGTCCTGATGGTCGCCGTCCACGCGTTCGAGGAGGCGCTCCACCGTCACGCGCGCGTCTCGCGGCAGCCCCGTGGCCCCGCGCGCGACCGCGTCGGGGAGATCGAGTCCGGCGTCGAGCCCCTCGCGCAGACGCCTCATGAAGGCCACGGCCGAGGTGGTCACGCCGCGGCCGCTCGCCGGGACTGCCTGCGCGCCCAGTCCTCCACCGCCTCGACGGTCGAACGGCGCGGCCGGAAGCCGATCTCGCCCGCGAGCCGGGCCGTGTCCACGCCGCGCCCGTAGCGCAGCAGGCGCCGGAAGTCGTCCGAGTAGCCGGTCAGCCCGATTCTGCGCCCCGCCGAGGTGAGCGGTGCGAACAGCGGCCCGGCGAGTGGAAGCGGCGCGCGGCCTGCCAGCCGGATCATGCGATTGACGCCGATGGTGCCCTCTCCGGCGACGTTGACCGGCCCCTGCACGGGATTGCGCACGGCCGCCACGATCGCGTCGAGCGCGTCGCGCTGGTCCACGAGCTGGATGCGGGGGTCAAAGCCGAGGTAGGTGGGGCAGGCCGGCTGGGAGAGGTAGCGGCTGATCTGGGTGACCAGCGAAGCTCCGATCGCCGGCTGGTAGCGCAGCATCGTGCAGGTCACGCCCTCGTGGCGGCGGGCGTAGGTCTCGAAGTAGTTCTCGATCTCGGCGACGTCGCGCTGGAAGCGGGTGCGCATCGGAAACAGGCGCGTCATCTCCTCGCCGAAGAACTGCGGCGCGTGGGGCTCGGCTCCGTAGACCCCGGCCGACCCGCGCACCACGATCGTCTCGAGGGTGCGCGCCTTCTCGCAGGCGGCCAGCAGTTGAAGCGAGCCGATCACATTGACGTCGTGCATCGCGCGCGAGGACATTCCGGGTCCCGGCTGACGCACGATCTGCTCGTGCACCAGGGTGTCCACCTCCAACCGCGGTATCACCTGGCCCAGGCCGGCGTCGCGTATGTCCGCCTCGATGAACTCGGTGCGGTCGAGCTCGATGCGCGGCCGGCGGGTGTCGAGTCCGGCCACGTAGGACACGCCCGGGTCGTTCTCGAGCCTCGAGGCGAGCAGGGTGCCGAGCTGGCTTCCGACGCCGGTGATCAGGACCCGGCGGCCGGCCACTAGGAGGGCGAGCGCTGTGAGGGCGAGCGCTTGGGGGTCTTCTTGGCCGGCGCCCGCTTGGTGCTCTTCTTGGCCGCCGAGCGCTTGGCCGTCGAGCGCTTGGCCGGCAATCGGTCCTCGATGGCGTCGAGCCGGCGCCCGATCGCCCGCAGCTCGGACCTCAGCTCTCGCACGTCGTCCACCGTGGCGGGCCGCCGGCCCTCGATGGCGCCGGCCATGCTGCGTCGCCCGCGCGCCAGGCGTTCCTCGGCCCCGCGCCGGAGGTCTTCGACCGAGTGCACCACGTCGTCGAGCGCGCCCTGGGCGGCCTCGCGGCTGCGTCCGGCCGAGCCCATGGTGGACTCCACCGTCCGCTCCACGGCCTCGCGCAGGGAGTCCGACTTCGACGTTGGCTTTGCCATCGGCTTCGAGCCTACTGCCTGCGCTCGCGCAGACCTCTAACTTTCGGCAGCTGTGCTTCAGCGCTCCGGCACCGCCCCGCTGCATCTACGCCCGGCCACGACCCTGGCCGAGCGCGTCCTCCTGCCCGCCGACCCCCACAGCGCCCTGTTCGTGGCGCAGGCGCTGCTCGACGGTCCGACGATGTTCAACCACGCGCGGGGGCTGTGGGGCTACACCGGGGTGGCCCGCGACGGCGAGCCCCTCTCCGTGCAGGCCACGGGACTCGGGGGGCCGAGCGCCGCGGTGGTCTGCGAGGAGCTGATCGAGCTCGGGGCGCACCGCCTGGTCGGGATCGGAACGGCCGAGGCCCTCGACGACGCCGTCCCCGTGGGCAGCCTGCTGGCCGCGGGCCCGGTGCTGGCCCTCGACGGCGCGGGCGCCCGGCTGGCCGGCGCGGGCGCGCGCCTCGAGCCGGACCCCGAGCTGCACGGCCGGCTGATCGAGGCCGGAGCGTCGCCGGCCGCCGTGGCCAGCACGGACCTGTTCTACGACCATCCCGCCCAGCTCGTCCGCGAATCGGGGCAGGCGGCCACGGCGGTCGACCTCCAGGCGGCCGCCATCCTCGGCGTGGCCGCACGGCGCGGCGTGGCCGCGGCCTGCCTGGTGGGCGTGGCCACCGGGCTTCGCGATCCCGAAGCGCTCGAGGCGTTGAGCGTGCGGCTGGGCGAGGCGGGCTACGCCGCGCTCAGGATTCCGTGACCGTGAGTCGCTCCTGCGCACGCGGCATCGGCTCGTCACTGGGCGAAACGGCCTCGCGCAGGACGGCCAGGTCGCGCGCGATCTCGTCCAGACGCGCTTCGATGGGCCCGAGCCGGTCGTCCGGGACTGCGCGCGAGGCAGCGCCCACGCGCTCCTCCAGCCGGTCGATCGCGTCCTCGATGCCCTCGAGACGCTGGGAGAGGGACCGCAGCCGGCGGGTCACGCGCTCGATGTCGGCCGCAGACGGCAGGTTGAGGGCCCCGAGGGCCGCCTCCTGGGCCTGCAGCGCCTTCTCGCGCGCTTCGAAGGCGCGGGCGACCGCTCCGTTCACCACCGGGTTGGCCACGAGCTCCTCGGCGATTCGGCCCAGCGCCTCCTCGCCCGTCCGCGAGATGCGGTCGACGAAGCTGTCGTCCTGTTGCGGCTCGGTCATGCCGGGCAGCGTAGCCAACGTCCGGCGTGTAGCCATCCCGCCGTCCGCGCCAAAGGGCGAACAACGGCCAACTCTAACCGTTGAGTTGAGCCTTAGTCCGCGTCGGCGACGACCGGTCTCGGCTGTTTCGTCCAGCCGTGTCAGCCGCGGGATTGAAGTTCTCGGCCTCAACCGTCGATACCAGGAACTGATCCCGCAGCGCCGCCCTCGCGCACACCAAGCACACGACTCGCCTCCTCACTATCTCGGAACCCCCGTTGCACACCGGAAAACCACCCAGTAGCTTTCGCTCAGCGGCAGGCGGCTCTGATAGCTTGCGCTCTCCCGCGGTTGGCGCTGCGCGGGGACCCGAGGGAGGACCCGGAAGAGCGAGAATGAAGAAGCGGCTTCTCACACTCCTGCTCGCCGCAGGAGTCATTCTCGTGGCCGCATTCACTGCGTTCAGCATCCCGGCGCAGGCCCAGTCGCAAACGGTGTACGTGCGGCTGCCGAGCGGCGAGGTGGTGCCCGTCACCGTCGACGTTCCCCCGGGCGCGAGCCTGAACGACGTCCAGCTGCCCGGCACGCCCGTCCCGCCGCCGAGCACCAACACGACGCCCACGACCCCCACCACGCCGACCACTCCCACCACGCCGACCACGCCAAAGCCGCAGAAGCCGCCGCGCCAGAAGGCTCCCGCGCCCGAGCAGCCCGACACCGGCCCCAGCGCCGGGGGCGGATCGCCCCAGGGCCAGACCAACTCGGGCCAGAAGGTGCGCGGCGGGGAGAAGCCGGCCGAACAACTCAGCAGCGAGGTCAAGCCTCGACCCAAGGATGAAGGTTCGGGCGAGGATCGAGAGAGAGGCCGCGACGGCCGCGCGCCGCTCCGCAACGACGACGGTACGCCGTCCGCGGGGAATCCCGGGCTCATCGATGCGCTGCCGGGTCCGTCGACAGCCACCGGGGTCCCCAACTTCATCATCCGCAAGTTCCGGGTGCCGCCGTTCCTGCTGCCGATCTACCAGGCGGCCGGCATCGAGTACGGCATCCGCTGGGAGATCCTGGCCGCGATCAACGAGATCGAGACCGACTACGGCCGAAACCTCAACGTGTCCTCGGCCGGCGCCCTCGGCTGGATGCAGTTCATGCCCCCCACCTGGGAGGCCTACGGGACCGACGCCAACAAGGACGGGCGCAAGGATCCCTACAACCCGGTCGACGCGATCTTCGCCGCCGCTCGCTACCTCAAGGCCGCCGGCTACGCCGACAACGTCCGCGACGCGATCTGGGCGTACAACCACGCCGACTGGTACGTCGATTCCGTTCTGCTGCGGGCCCGCCTGATCGCTGGGGTGCCCGCCGACGTCGTCGGCTCGCTCACCGGTCTCACCGAAGGCCGCTTCCCCGTGTATGCACGCGCGCGCTACGCGGACGACCTGGCCGAGGCCGAGCTGCTCAAGCGCGTCAAGCGAGGCGAGAACGCGGCCAACGTGATCGAGTCCAGCGACGACCGGCGCAGCATCGACATCTTCGCCGAGAAGGGCGCTCCCGTGGTCGCGGTCAACGACGGGGTGGTCAAGGAGCTCGGCCGCTCGAAGAAGCTGGGCCGCTACCTCACCCTCCAGGACGTCTACGGCAACCGCTACACCTACGCCCACCTCGGCGAGGTCTCGAAGTACTACCCGGTGCCCAAGGGCGACGCGGAGCCGGACTCGGGCCGCACAGCCAAGGCGATCAAGGCCAACGGGGACGACTCAGCCGATCCCAAGCCGGACCTCGCGGCCTCGGCCGGCCGCCAGGCCGACTCGTCGGACACGGCGCCCGAGCGGGATCGAGGCGCGAAGGTCGAGTCGCACGACGTGACCGAGGCCTCGGCCCCGGTGAAGGAGCGCCTGTTCGCGCACCCCGACATGCCGGGAGCGCGCGAGGCCGGTGGCCTGGAGCAGCAGCTCGACGCGCTCGCTCGCAAGGGCGGCCGCTTCGAGACCTACAAGAACTTCTTCTCGCGCCCGTTCGGGCTGGATCCGAGCAAGGTCCGTCTCAAGGCGCTGCGCAAGGGCTCGCAGGTGATCGGCGGCACGATCATCGGCAGGGTGGGCGAGACGGTGCCCGACAAGGCCGCGCACGTGGACTTCTCCATTCGCCCGGCGGGTCGCGGCGCGCCGAAGATCGATCCCAAGCCGATCCTCGACGGCTGGAAGCTGCTGGAGGCCACGGCCATCTACCGCGCTTCGGGACGCAACGTGCTGCACGGCTCCGACAACGCCGGAGCGATGTCGATCGGCCAGATCATGCTGCTGCCCAAGCCGCTGCTCGAGAAGCGCGTGCTCTCCGACGAGCGCATCGACGTCTACGAGTGCGGGCGCGACGACATCCGCTCGGGCCAGATCGACCGTCGCGTGCTGGCCACGCTGTCCTACCTGGCCGAGTCGGGCCTGCGCCCGACGGTCACCTCGCTCAAGTGCGGCCACGGCTTCTACACCAGCTCGGGCAACGTCTCGCACCACAGCTCGGGCAACGCCGTCGACATCGCCCAGATCAACGGCATCCCCATCCTCGGCCACCAGGAGCCCGGCGGTATCACCGAGGTGTCCGTGCGCCGCCTGATGGCTCTCCAGGGCACCATGGCCCCCGCCCAGATCATCTCCCTCTTCGAGATCGGCGGCGCCAGCCTCTCCATGTCCGACCACGCCGACCACATCCACGTCGGGTTCCAGCCGATGTTCGGGCAGAACAAGAAGCTCGGCAAGCAGGCACTCGCCGTGCTCGAGCCCGGCCAGTGGTCCGACCTCATCTCCCGTCTCGGTGAGATCGAGAACCCGGTCGTGCCCACCAAGCCGTCCAAGTACGCGCTGCCCGTTGACAAGAAGGAGCGCCGGGCCAGCGACGCCCACGAGGGCGAGTAGCACGTCAGCCGTCGGGCGCAAGCAGCCGGCGGCTGCGCAGCGAGGTTCTCTTTTCGGCTGCGCCCAGCTCGAGTTCGGGTTCCTGCTGGGCCCGACCGACGGGCGCTACCTCGTGCGCAGCCCCGGCGAGGACACCGTCGAGGCCGTCCTCGTGCTGGGAACGCTAGGCGCGCCGGAGAGGCGCTGGCTGCGCGATCGCCGGCCGCGAACGGTCGAGCAGGCCGCCCCCGAGCCGGTGCCCACCGCGCGGGCGACCGTCGTCAAGCCCGCGCCGTTCGCGGACGAGACCGAGGCGCGAGCCTGGCTCGACGAGTTGCGGGGCGACCCGGAGCTGCGCGACGCCGAGCTGGCCGCCGCCGCGAAGATCCTCAACCGGGCGCTGAGCGCCCAGCGTGTCGCCGCGGCCGATCCCTATCTGGCCGACGTGTCGGTCGAGCGCGCGCTGGCGGCGCGGATCGGCTACGGCAGCGGCAACCGGGTAGCCGACGGCGAGTTCGCCCAGGCACTCGAGCTGCCGAGCCCGGGAGGCCGTCGCACGAAACGCTCGATGGCCGCGCCGGAGGAGCGCTTCGCGGCGATCCTCGGTGGTCGCGACACCACCCTGGCGGCCGAGGAGCTCGTGCTGAGGGCTCGCGCCGACCTCGATGCCGGACGGCGGCGCGAAGCGGCCCTTCAGGCACGCGTGGCCATCGAGGCGCTCCTGGCCCAGACCGACGAGCGATCGCTCGATCCTCATCGCCCGCTCGTGGTGAGCGCAGCGGCGGCGGCGCTCGACGGCGAGCCGGCCGAGGACCTCGAGGAGGCTGTGCGCGCCATGGAGGCGGTGCTGCGCAGGCGCCACCTCAGGAGCTCCGACTGAGCCCGGTCTCGGTTACCGCGGCCGGGCGTCCAGAGCAGCCAGCACGGCGGAGAGCTCCTCCACCACGTCGCCGTCCAGCTTGACCTCCACGTCGCCGTCGTACGGCGTGGGCCCCTGCGTGACCAGCGCGAGGCGACCGCCGCCACCGTGGGTCATCGCGGGCAGGCCGGCCACCGGGTAGACCTCGAGCGAAGAGCCCACGCAGAGCATCAGGTCGGCCTCCAGGGCCAGCGCCTGTGCCTTGGCCAGCGCACGCTCGGGCAGGAACTCGCCGAACAACACCACGTCGGGCTTGAGGGGGTGGACGCAGGCCGGGCATTCGGGTGCCCCGTCACCCTGGGCGAGCAGCTCCACCACACGGTCGATCGGCTGCCTGCCGCCGCACTCGAGACAGACGCTCCACTCGATCGACCCGTGCACCTCCACCAGTCGCTCGCTGCCGGCCATGCGGTGCAGCCGGTCGATGTTCTGGGTGATCACCCCGCGCACCAGTCCGCGACGCTCGAGCTCGGCCACGGCGTGGTGGGCGGCATTGGGCCGCTTGTCGGTCAGCGAGGCGAAGCGCTGGCCGTAGAACGCCCAGAAGCGGTCGGGGTCGCGCCGCCACGCGTCGATGTGGGCAACCTCCATCGGGTCGACGTTCTCCCAGAGGCCGGTGCCGGGACTGCGGAAGTCGGGGATGCCCGAGGGCACCGAGATGCCCGCACCGGTGAGCACCACGGCTCGTTCGGAGCTGCGAAGAAGAGCCGCGACGCGCTCGGCGTTGCTGGACGTGACCGTGGCCTCACTCACCGGCGGGCGACACTAGCTGAGGAACTCGCTCACCATGAGGTTGCAGAGCTCGGGCCGGTCGTGGAACAGCCCGTGACCGGCGCCCGGGACAACGGCGAGCTGCGCATGCGACAGGCCCTGGCGAAGCGCGAGCGTGTGCTCGATGGGAATCTCGTCCTCGTCGTCGCCCACCATCACGAGCGCCGGCCCTGGATAGCCGGCGAGGTCGGCAACGAAGAGCGTGGGCTCCTCGGACTGCATGCGGTGCAGCTTCTCGTAGAGCTGCCGAAAGCGTCCGGGACCGTCCGGCGAGACCTCACCGTGGTAGTCGTCGAAGAAGGCCAGGACCTCATCGTCGAGGTCGATCGCCCCCGGCGCCCAGGCCTCGTGGTGGAAGACAGCAGAGGCGAACACGAGCCGGCGAACGAGATCGGGGCGCCGCAGCGCGGTGACCAGCGCGACGATCGCCCCGTCGCTGTGCCCGAGGACATAGGCGGGCCCACCCACCACCTGCTCGAGAAAGGCGATCGTGTCCTGCGCCATCAGCTCATACGTGATCGGCCCCGGTACGTCGGCCGTGCGGCCGTGCCCGCGCCGGTCGGGCCGGTAGATGCGGAAGCGGTCGGCCAGGCGAGCGAGATTGCCTTCGAACACACGCGAGTCGGCACCGCCCGGATGCAGGAGCAGGAGCGGCTCACCGGAGCCCTGCTCCTCGTAGTAGGTGCGGACATGGCCGAGCTGTGCGAATGCGGTCATGTTCATCAGACCGCCGCGGTGGCCCGCGCTAACCGCACGAGCGGCGTCTAGCGGCCCTGGAAGTCCGGGCGGCGCTTGCCCAGGAAGGCGGCGATGCCCTCACGGGCGTCCTCGGAGCTGAAGGCCCGCGCGAAGCCCTCGGCCTCGTGCGCGAGTCCTTCGTCGAGATCGGGGCGAAGCGAGCGCGTCTTGATCTCCTCGACCGCGATCGGCGCCTGGCCGGCGAGCTTGCGCGCCCAGCCGAGTGCGGCGTCGAACAGCTCGTGGTCGGGCACCACCTGGGTGGCCAGGCCCACGCGGTGGGCCTCATAAGCGTCAATCGGATCCCCGGTGAGGTTCATCTCGAGCGCCTTGGCCTCCCCCACCAGCCGTGGCAGCCGCTGGGTGCCGCCGAAGCCGGGGATTATCCCCAGGTTGATCTCGGGCTGGCCGAAGGTAGCCGACTCGGCGGCGATCCGGAAGTCGCAGGCCATGGCCAGCTCGCAGCCGCCGCCGAAGGCGATCGAGTTGACCGCCGCGACCGTGATCGTGGACGACTGCTCCATGCCGCGCATGAAGCGG
This sequence comes from uncultured Thermoleophilaceae bacterium, assembly GCA_963826165.1. Taxonomy (GTDB): domain Bacteria; phylum Actinomycetota; class Thermoleophilia; order Solirubrobacterales; family Thermoleophilaceae; genus JACVRW01. The sequence goes on from CAWGWC010000007.1 coordinate 446,526, forward strand.
TGCGCGCCCTGCACGAGCTCGGCACCCTCTGCGTCCGCGCTCATCTTGGTGAACTCCTTGATGTCCGCGCCGGCGCTGAAGGTGAAGATGTTCGAGGACGCGATCACCAGCGCCCGGACCTTGCCGTCCACCGTCTCCCACAGGTCCATCAGGTCGCGGATGGCCTGCGGTGAGAGAGGATTGGCGGGCGGGCGGTTGAGCCAGGCGATCGCGATGTCGTCACGCGTCTCGAGCAGCACGGTCTCGCGCTGGTCGCCGGCGTCCGGCCTGGGGTAGGCGAAGAAGCCCTGGCCTTCCTTCTTGCCCAGGCGGCCCTGGGCCACCAGACGGCGCAGGATCGTGGGCGGCTCGAACGCCTCGCCCCATTCGCTCTGGGCGCTTTCGAGCTGCTCCAGCACGGTGTCGAGCCCCGCTTCGTCCGCGCGCGCGAACGGGCCGGGAAGGATCCCAGCCCCCATCATCATCCCGATCTCGATGTCCTTGGCCGAGGCCACGCCCTCCTCGAGGACGAGGCAGGACTCGACCAGCGTCTTGAGGCCCATGCGGTCGACGATCGACTCCACCGTGGGGTTGCCCGTCTCAGCCGTGCTCATAGAAACCCTTCCCGGTCTTCTGCCCGAGGTCGCCGGCGGCCACCAGCTCCTCCATGCGCTCGGCCACGTGGAAGCGCTCGCTTCCGTAGGAGTCGCGCAGGTGCCGGGCCACGTGCAGAACCGTGTCGAGGCCGAGCAGGTCGGTGAGGAAGTAGGGCCCCATGGGCGTCGCGCCCGAGTCGTTTATCACCCGGTCGACCTCCTCCACCGAGAGATCCCCGTCCTCGGTGGCCTTCCAGACCTCGGACATCGCCGAGGTGAGGATCCGGTTGACCACGAAGCCGGGCACCTCTCCGCAGCGCACGACGGTCTTGCGGATCGCTTGGGCGAAGGTCGAGGCGGCCTGGAGCGTCTCCTCGGAGGTGTCATCACCCTCGATCACCTCGATCAGCCTCATCATCGAGGCCGGATAGAAGAAGTGGAAGCCACACACCCTGTCGGGCCGAAGCGTGGCCTCGGCCATCTCGGTGACCGACAGCGAGGAGGTGTTGGAGGCGAGGATCGCGTGACCGGGCGTGACCTGATCGAGCTCGGCGAACACCGTCTGCTTGATCTCCATGCGCTCGGGCACGGCCTCGATCACGAAGTCCACGTCGCCGAAGCCCTCGTAGCCGGTGGTGCCCTCGATGCGGCCGAGCAGCGCCCGGCGCTGGGACTCGGACTCGTCCTGGGTGATCTTCTCCTTGGCGACGAGCGCGCCGAGCTGGGCCTCCGTGACCTGGCGGGCCTTTTCCAGGCCCGTGTCCACGAACTCCTGCTCGAGGTCCTTGAGCACCACGGGGATCCCCGCGGCGGCCACGACCTGAGCGATCTCGCCGCCCATCGTCCCGGCCCCTACGACGGCTGCCTTGAAAACGAACACGGCGGTGACCCTATCTAAGCCCCGCATCCTCCTGTGCCTCGACGGTGAAGCGAAACAGAGTGCGGCGGAGGGCGTCGCGCAGCGCTCGGCGGATGAAGACGGCGTCGGCAACCACGCTCAGTGGGCCGTACTTCACCAGCCGGTACTCGAGTGTCAGCTCGACCTCCGATCCGTCCGGGGTCGGAAGCGCCCGAATCCCCTGGCGCCCCAGCAGAGCGTCCTCGAAGACCAGCGTGGCGAAGCGGTCGTGGGCGTGCTCGACCACCTTCTCGGTCACCCGTCCGCGACCACCCTGGATCGACTCCCAGACCACCCGCTCGTCCTGCCCGGGCCATCCTCCCGAGCGCTCCACGACTCGCGCGAAGCCCTCGACGAACGAGGGCCAGCGGGTGGTGTCGGTCCACAGCGCCATCGCCGCGCCGGGCTCGAGCGGCACGAAGCCCTGGGCGCGTGCCGTCCTCACCGGCCGTAGACCTCTTTCACGATCTCGTCGATCGAGCTCTTGACCGAGTCGAGGAAGGGGCGCACCTCCTCCACGAGGCGCGCGTACTCCTCCCGCCCCGCATCGGTGAGCGAGTAGTAGCGGCGCGAGCGGCGCTCCGGGTGCTCCCAGCTGCCCTCGATCAACCCCCGTCCCTCGAGCTGGCGCAGCAGCGGATACATCGTGTTGGGGTTGACCGACAGCACGCCGGCGGTCATCGCCCCGATGCGCTCCATCAGCTGGTTGCCGTAGCTCGGCCCGTCGTTGATCAGGTGCAGCACGAGCAGGGGCAGGATCGCGCGCCGGCGCAGCTCGCCCGTGAACGGGTCGGCGCTGCGCTTGGGCGTGCCAATGGCTGCATCTGCTCCACCGGCCTGGGCCACCGCGTCACGCACGGCCTCCCTGCTGCGCTCGCGCTTGGAGCTGCTCACGGGGGCTCATGCTGACAGGACTGTGCTCGGCGAGCGCGCGGTGCGCGCGAGCACCTGGTCTCAGCGCAGCGAGCGCGCGACCTCCTCCAGGAGATCCATCTGCTCCTTCATGCCGGTCTCCATCCCCGAGTCGATCACGGCGTCGCGAACCTCCCGGCTCGAGTACTCGCAGAGCATCGTGAGCGTTGTGCGGCCGTCCTGCTCGGCGAGTTCCACCGTGATCAGGCTCTCCTCGCCCTCCGCGGAGGGATGCTCGAACACCTCGGTGTTGACGATCCGCTCGTTGGCGACGATCTCCCGGTACTCGCCATGGAAGGCAACCTCATAGCCGCCCTCCTGGGCCACCATCACGAACCGCCAGGCGCCGCCGACCCTCAGGTCGATCTCGGCGATCTTCATCGTGCCCTGATGGCCGCTCCACCAGCGCATCACGAGCTCGGGCGTGGTCCAGGCCCGGTAGACGAGCTCCCTGGGCGCGTCGAACTCGCGCGCGATCAGGATCTGCTCGTCGGCGGGCAGGGTCACCGTGGCCGTTCCGCTACTTGTCACTTCCGTCATCTCCTTGCTCCTTCTGCTTGAGGTCGTCCAGTACGACATCCAGGGCCTGGAAGCGCTCCGACCAGGAGCGCTCGTAGTTGCTCACCCAGTCGTGGATGGGCTTGAGCGCGGGGCCGTTCAGCCGGTAGAGCCGCTGCCGGCCCTTCTCGCGCACCTCGACCGCCCCGACCTCGCGAAGTACCCGCAGGTGCTTCGACACCTGCGGCTGCCCCAGCCCGGTGGCCCGTACGAGGTCGTTCACCGGGCGCTCGCCGGCCACCAGGACGTCGAGGATCTCGCGCCGCCGGGGCTCGGCCACCGCGTTGAACGCGTCCGCCGTGGTTGCCGCTCTCGCCATGCGGTAACTATATATACCCATATAGATATATGTCAAGCGGGAGCGTTGAGCACCGCCGTGAGCCGCGCGACGGCGGCGCTGAAGGCGTGCTCGGCGGGCGTGGCGTAGCCGACCACCAGGGCGGGACCGTGCCGGGGCCCTCCCGCCCGGTAGCCGCCCAGCCCGTCGAGCGCGAGGCCGTGCCCGGCCGCGCGGGCCACGACGTCCTCCTCCTGCTGCCCGGGCGGAAGCTCGAGAAGGGCGTGCAGGCCCGCGGCCACGCCGGTGACCCGGACCCGGGGAGCCTCGCGCTCCAAGGCGGCGACCAGGTAGTCCCGCCGGCGGCGATAGACGAGGCGGGCGCGCCGCACGTGACGGTCGTATGCCCCCGACGTGAGGAACTCCGCCAGGACGAGCTGGTCGATGGCGCTCGTATGACCGTCCGTGCGCTCCTTCGCCGCCACCACCTCATCCACCAGCCCTGCCGGGAGGGCGAGCCAGCCGAGCCGCAGGCCGGGGGCGAGCGTCTTGCTCGCGGTTCCGGCGTAGACCACCTGCTCCGGCGCCAGCGCCTGCATGGCACCCACCGGCTGGCGGTCGAAGCGAAACTCGCCGTCGTAGTCGTCCTCGACGATCAGCCTCGGACCGGCGGCGGCCCACTCGACGGCCTGGCTGCGCCGCGACGGGGCAAGCGAGGGGCCGAGCGGAAACTGGTGAGCGGGTGTGAGCAGCACCGCATCGGCGTCGCCGAGCTCGTCCACGAGGGCGCCACCGGCGTCGACGCTCAGCGGTTCCACCGTCAGACCGCGGTGAGTCACCACCTCGCGGTGGCTCGGCTGGCCGTAGCTCTCCAGCGCCACCCGGCCGGCTCCGCGCGTACCAAGCACGTCGCACAGGAGTGCGAGTCCCTGGGTGAAGCCGGAGCAGATCACCAGGCGATCGGCGGCCACGCTCACGCCTCGCCCGCGCGCGAGGTATTCAGCGAGCGCGTGCCGTAGCTCCGGCCGCCCGCGCGGATCGGAGTAGCCGAGCGCTTCGAACGGAGCCGACTCGAGTGCGCGTCGGGCCGCCGCCAGCCAGCGCGAGCGCGGAAAGCCGGCCAGGTCCGGAACGCCGGGGCGCAGGTCGTGACGCGGCCGGCTGACCCGCTCGTCCTTGCTCGGCGCGGGAGTCTCCACGGGCGTCGTGCGAGCGGCGACCCGGGTGCCCGACCCGCGACGGGCCACCAGCCAGCCCTCGGCCACGAGCTGGCCGTAGGCGTCGGCCACCGTGTTGCGGGCCACACCGAGATCCTGCGCCAGGGCGCGCGACGACGGCAGTCGGTTGCCGGAGGGCAGGCGCCCGCCGCGGATCGCCTCCCGCAGGGCTTCCTCGAGGCCTGCCCGCAGCCGCGGGCCCCGGAGATCGAGGTGCAGGTCGACTCCCGAATTGGCCCACGTTCTTGTCACAGGATTGGACCTTAGCGCTGGGCCATGTCGCGCCTAGGGTGGCTCCATGACCTCTTCTACCGACACTGACCACGCCGGCGAGCCGGTCCCCGTGAGGCTGGATTTCGACGCCGAGGCGGGCGGGTTCGCCCGAGCCATGGCGCAGCTCGACAAGGCGGCCACCAAGGAGCTCGACAGCGTGGACTTCGACCAGCGGCTTCGGGAGCTCGCCCGCATCCGCGCATCGCAGATCAATGGCTGCGCCTACTGCATCGACATGCACACCAAGGACGCCCGCGCGATCGGCGAGTCGGAGCAGCGTCTCTACGCCCTGGCCGCCTGGCGCGAGACGCCCTACTTCAGCGAGCGGGAGCGCGCGGCGCTGGCCTTTACCGAGGCGGTGACGCTCGTGGCCGACGATCACGTGCCGGCGGAGGCCTACGACGCGGTGGCCGAGCGCTTCAGCGACGCCGAGGTGGCGGCGCTGGTGAGCCTGATCGTGACGGTCAACGCGTGGAACGCGCTCTCGGTCAGCACCCGTGCGTGGTCGCCGGGCTCCTACGAGGCGTGAGGGCGATGACCGCGACCACCGACCCGCCCAGCCTCGCCGAGACCTACTTCAGCTCGTGGAAGGCCGGCGACTTCGACACCCTGCGATCCGTGCTGGCCGACAACGCGACGTTCCGCGGCCCACTCGGCAGCGCCGACGACGGCGACGGCTGCGTCCACGGCCTGCGCATGATGTCTGAGATCGTGACCGACATCGTGGTGCGCAAGCGCTTCGTGGACGGACCCGACGTGCTCACCTGGTTCGACCTGCACACCACAGAGGCGCCACCCTTCCCGGTGGCCAACTGGAGCCACGTGGAGGACGGAAAGATCGCCAGGATCCAGGTGACCTTCGACGCGCGGGCGCTCGCCTAGCGAGAGTCCGGGCCGGCAGCGATACGCAGTCGCCCCCCCTAGTGGGGCTACGCTTCACCCGTGGTCGGCGCACGTGGCCTGTCGCTCTCGGCGCTGGCGGTCGTCGCCGCCGGCACCGCCGCGGTGGCGGCCGGACCAGCCCGGCCGGTGGCGAGCGAACGCCAGGCGGTGGAACGCACCGTGCGGGCCGCCGTGTACGCCGCCGTGAGGCACGGCAATCCCCGTCGGGCGTGCCGGTTCGCGACCGCCCGTGGCCGGCAGCGCCTGCTCGACGGGTTCAACTCGTCGTCACGCCCCGACTATCCCGACTGCCCGGCGATCATCGCGGCTGAGGTCAGGGCGTACCCGTACACGGTCCGCAACCTGCGCCGAGGCCTCGTGGTCTCGAACATCCGCGTCAACGGTGACCGCGCCAGGGTGCGGGTGGCCGAGGGAACCGAGCGCTTCGCGGGCGACGGCACGCTCAGCCTCGTCAAGGTCGACGGGCGCTGGCGACTCGACAACAGCAGCCTCATTCCCTACGGCAACTGACCGAGGGGGGCGCCGGACCGCAAGTACACTTCTGCGGTGGCGCGCCCCTTCAGCCCCGTCCTGTCAGATGCTCAGCTTGCGGTCCTCGCTGAGCACGGCGAGGAGCGCACCGCCGAGGTCGGCGACGTCCTCTTCAGGGTCGGCGACAAGCGCTATCCGTTCATGGCCATCCTCGAAGGGGAGGCGGCCATTCAGGACGCGTCCGGAGCGGAGGTCGTGCGTCACGGAGCGTCCGGATTCGTGGGCGAGATGAACCTGCTGTCGGGGCAGACGGTGTTCCTCAACGCGGTGGTCACGAAGCCCATGCGCTACATCGCCGTCGATCGCGACGTCCTGAAACCGCTGCTGTTCGAAAATGCATCGCTCGCCGATCTGCTGCTGTCGACCTTCATGAGCCGGCGCGAGCTGCTGCAGCAGCGTCAGGGCGTGGGTGTGGAGATCGTCGGCCCGGCTTCCTCGGCGCAGACGCGAGGGATGGTGGAGTGGGCCCGGCGCAACCGGCTGCCGCACAACTGGCGCGACCCCGAGCACTCGGACGATCCCGAAATCTCCGCTCTGGTCGACGGACTCGAGCCCGATCAGCTGCCGCTGGTGCGCCTTCCGGGCGGGGACGATCTGCTCAATCCCTCCAACGGAGAGCTCTCGCGGGCGCTCGGAATCGGCCTGGAGCTCCAGCCGCGCGAAGAGGTCGATCTCCTCGTCATCGGAGGCGGGCCCGCGGGACTCGGCGCCGCGGTGTACGGCGCCTCCGAGGGCCTCGACACGCTCGTGGTGGAGAGCACCGCGCTCGGCGGCCAGGCCGGCGCGTCACGACGGATCGAGAACTATCTCGGCTTCCCGGCCGGCATCACCGGCAACGAGCTCACCAGCCGAGCCGTCACGCAGGCGCGCAAGTTCAACTCGCGGACCGCCACGCCGTACCGCGCCCTCGCGCTCGAGCCCGGCACCGAGCGTCACGTGGTGAAGCTCGAGAGCGACCGCGAGGTCTCGGCCCGCGCCGTGGTCCTGGCCACCGGCGCCGAATACCGCCGGCTGCCGGTGGCGGGACTCGAGGAGTACGAGGGCCTCAGCATCTTCTATGCCGCCGGGCCGCCCGAGGCGCAGCGCTGCAGCGCCACCCGAGTGGGAGTGGTGGGTGGCGGCAACTCCGCCGGCCAGGCCGCTGTGTGGCTGGCCCGTGGCGGAGCGCTCGTGACCTTGCTCCACCGCCGGAGCGACATACGCGAAACGATGTCCGACTACCTGATCGGCGAGCTCGATCGGCACGGCGTGTCGGTGCGCGACCGCAGCGAGGTCGCCGAGCTGCACGGTTCCGGCGGAGAGCTCGAGGCGGTCACGCTGGCCGACGGCGAACGCGTGCCTCTCGGCTTCCTCTTTCTGTTCCTGGGTGCGGCGCCGTGCACGGACTGGCTGGGCGACACGGTCGCGCGCGACGGCCACGGCTTCATTCTCACGGGATCCGACGCGGGCGCAGAGGGATTGCTCGAGACGAATGTCCCTGGCATCTACGCCGCGGGCGACGTGCGCTCCGGATCGGTCAAGCGCTGCGCCACGGCGGTCGGCGAAGGCGCGATGGTGGTGCGCTTCGTGCACGAGCGCATCGCGGGCGCTTCGGAGGCGCCGCCGGTTCCCGCCTACGCGCCCTCGCTACACGACTGATCCCGGCCGCCTCTCGCTGACCACCTCCAGATCGACCACGCGCAGGTGCTTGACCTCGAGATCGTCGATCACCAGTCGAGCGATGGCCCCGCGCCCGATCGACAGTCGCCCGATGGCCAGCGCACCGATGGCCACCGCGCCGAGCGCCGTGGCTCCGACGGCCAGTGCGGCGACGGCCGTCGGTGCGCGCAGCGACGGACCGTGCGCCTCCACGGCGGGTGCCCTTCGTTCTGTGTTTCTGAGCATCGTGTCCTTTCTGCGTTCTGGACTGGTCGAAGTGCGCTGTCGATTGTCCGCGTGCCCATTCGACGTCCGGGTAGAACCATCCGAACCACGAAGAGGAGACCGAAATGGGAGCCATCCACGTGCACGAGTTCATGAGCCTCGACGGCGTGATCGACGCGCCGACGTGGACGTTCGACTACGGCTTCGATCCGAAGATGGGAGAGGCCATCGGCGCAGTCACCGAGCGTTGTAATGGGATCCTGCTCGGCCGCACGACCTACCAGATGTTCGAGCCGGCGTGGTCGACCCGGACGGTGGAGGACGATCCGGGAGCTCCGTTCTTCAACGACACCACCAAGTACGTCGTGTCCGCGACGCTCACCGAGGCAACCTGGAGAAACTCGCAGATCGTCGGGCCCTACGACCCCGACGCAATCCGCAGCCTCAAGAGCGAGGTCGACGGCGACCTCTACGTGAGCGGCAGCGGCACGCTGGTCCGAGCAATGCTCGCGGACGGCCTGGTCGACGAGCTGCATCTGATCGTCTTCCCGCTCACCCTGGGATCCGGTCCTCGGCTCTTTCCCGACGGAGCCGCGCCCGGCAAGCACTCGCTCGCCGCATGCGAGTCGTACGAGAACGGTGTCGTCTACCTGGCCTACCGGCCCGCCGCGTGACGCCGGAGGACGGCGAGGAGGTTCCGGCCGCAGAGGACGGCGTTCTCAGGACGCGTCAGAGGCGTCCTGCTTGGGCGGCGGCTCGATGTGGTCCCCTGAACTCTCGCCCTCAGCCTCGATCTCGTCTCGCTGAGCATCGTCGGGGTCACCCGACTTCAGCTTGTCGAGGTCGCCCTCGACGTCCTCCTCGCGACCCTCTTTGTAGGCATGCAGCGGGGTCGCCGGGAGGGTCTCCTCATCGGCCTGGTTGTGCTCGTTCTCGTCGGGCATCGGTCACCTCGTTCGCCGTGTCGCCCCGCTCGGGGCGCTGCATTGTGTCTACCCCGGTTGGCCGAGGCCAACCAGCGCCGAGGTCAACAGCGGAACACGGTGAGCCTCGCTACCGCGTCGGTGCGAGGGCCACGGCGAGGATCGCCGCCGGATTGCCCGGCTCCCAGTCGGGAAACGGATCGATGGTGTCGATCTGGATGAACCCGCAAGAGAGCCAGAAGGCACGCGTCGCGTCGTAGGGGGCGTAGTCGGCGGACGGATCGAGCGTCTTGACCTCGACGATCTGCACCCCGTCAGCGCCCAGTTCGTCCAGGACGTCGTTGATGAGCCGGCTCCCGAGGCCTGCTGCCCGGCGATCGTCGGCGACCGCGGCCCACAGGATCTCGGCCGCGCGCGTGCCGCGGCGCTGCACGATGGCGAAGCCGACAACGCCACCTTGGTCGTCGATGACCCAGCCACCATGGTCGCGCAGGTCGCTGCGCACCTTGTCGGGCACGTCGTCGGTGAAGAAGTCCGGCAGCCCGACGACGATCTCCACGCACGCCGCGGCATCCTCCGCAGTGGCGGTCCGAACCGACGCCATCGCTGTTCAGCGACTCCGAATGACCGTCTGGTCCTAGCTTGGGTCCGCGGCGGGGGCCACTTCGAAGCTGAACATCATCCCGCTCTCGGTGTGCTCGGCGATGTGGCAGTGAGCCATCCACAGCCCCGGGTTGGTGACGTCAAGCAGGATGTCGATCGTCTGATCGGCGCGGAGGAGAACGGTGTCTTTCCAGACCAGGTTCTCCTCGGGCTCGCCATCGCGGCTGAGCACCAGAAAGCGCCCGGCGCCATGAATGTGGAACGGGTGGTGCATGGGATGGTCCTGATCCATCTCGTTGGCCAGGCGGATCTTGATCCGGTCGCCCACGCGGAAGGCCCAGGTTATGCCGGCGTTCTCGGCCCCGGTCTCCTTGTCGATCAGCTGCCAGATCATGTTGCTCGTGTTGGTCTGACGGTTGATCTCCGGCATCAGGTCTTCCCATTCGAGCCCATCAGCGTGGTCATGAGCGTGCTCGCCCGAGCCGGCGCCCGGAACCTTGTCGGCAGGCACCAGCTTCATCCCGCACTTCGGGCAAGTCGACGCTTCGCTGTCGGTCACTTCGGGATGCATCGGGCAGGCATACGAGGACGCCTCCTCTGCCTCACCGCCATAGAGGATCGGCATCTGGGAGACGAAGGCCAGGGTCTTGTCGGGGTCACGTTCCAGGTCCGCATGGATGCGCTCGCGCTCGGCGGAGAGCTCGGGATCAACCCGCAGCTCGTTGAAGGCTGCAGCCGCCTCGCCGGTCGCTTCGCCGGAGACGGTGATCCGCCCGAGCTCGTAGGTGTGGTCGGGGGTCCGGTTCTCGAGAGTGACCTCACCGGGCTCGTGAAAGAGGACATCCACGATTGCGCGCTCGGAGGGAGAGAGCAGGATCTCGTCGACGAACTCCTCGCGCTCGACCCGACCGCTGTCGCCACCCACCAGCTTCATCCGTGCGCCGCTGATGCCGAAGTTGAAGATCCGGGTGTTGGCCGTGTCGACCAAGTGCAGGCGGACGACCTCGCCGACCTTGGCCTCAGCGCGGTAGTCGGTCTCGCCGTTGGTCAGCATCACGTTGCCGAAACGGCCCATGGCCGTGAAGGTCGGCCCTGAACGCTCGAACGGCGCGATCTGGCCGTCCTCGATCAGGATGTCATCCAGGGTGATCGCCAGCTGGCGGTCAATCGGCGGCCAGTAGTTCGGGTCCTCGGGCTCGACGATGATGCCCGCATAGAGGCCCATCTCCTGGGCGAAGTCCTCGCGGATGTGCGGGTGGTACCAGTAGAAGCCCGGGTCCGGAAACTGAAGCCGGTAGGTGAACCTACCGCCGTACGCGATCGGCGCCTGAGTCTCCTCTGGGACGCCGTCGAAGCGGTTCTCCAGCCTGAGCCCATGCCAGTGCAGCGTCGCCTCGACGTCGCCGAGATTGGTGGCCTCGATCGTCACCTCGCTGTTCTGGTCGACGTGGAGCGTCGGACCGGGAATCGAGCCGTTGTAGCCGAGCATCCGCACCTCGGCGTCGTTGATCCTCTTCCGCACTGGCTTGATCTCGATCCCGTGGGTCTCGTCGTGACGGAGACGAATGACCTCGGGGCGCTCGGCCTCATCCAGACCTTCGACGTCGGTGCTGAAGTTGACTTCGTGGCTGGTGTGCATCTGTTCCCCTCCTCAGATCAGGGCCGGTGCTTGCTTTGCCGTCTCGATCTGGTCGGCCAGGTAAGCGGCGTCGTCTCCCACCCAACCGATCAGTGCCGATGTCCGCGTGTATTGCCAGGTCATCCCAAGCAGATACAGGCCTTCTGCCGCGGTCACGCCGCGGACGTGCTGGACCTGGCCTCGCTCATCCTTGACCTCTGGGAGGTCAATCCATGAGTGGTCGATCCGAAAGCCTGTGGCCCAGACGATGCCGTCGTAGTCGGCCGACTCGCCGTCCTCGAAAGTGATCGTTCGGCCACCGGCGCCAGTGACTCGCGGGCGGACGCCGACCCCACGCCCGCGCAGCTCACGCAGGCCGCCACCGATGACCACGTCGCGTTGGGACAACCGCTGGCCGAGCCGTGACGACACAGGCACCCGGGCCAGTCTGGTCGCGGTCAGCCACCACCAGATGTCGCGGCCCAGCGGCCGCTGCGGCAACGCTGGCAGCTTCTCGCCGACGGCGATGTCGACCTGACGCGAATCGCAGAGCTCGAGCGCGATCTGCTGGCCGGAGTTGGCCCCGCCCACGACCAGAATCCGACCATCGGGCAGGTCCTGGGGGCCATGGTAGGAGGCGCTGTGAAGCTGGGTCAGCTCCGGGTCGAGCTCGTTGGCCGTCCGGGGCGTGAATGGGACCTGGAACGGTCCGGTGGCAACCACAACCTGGTCCGCTCGAATGGGGCCGGTGGTGGTCTCGGCGAGATATCCGCCGTCGCCAGCTCGGCTGAGGCGGGTCACGGTCGTGCCCAGGCGGACCGGGAGCTCGAACTTCTCGACGTAGGCCTGAAGGAAGTCGGCGACGTCGTCCTTGGTCGGATAGCTGTCGCGGCCGGCGGGAAACGCCATCCCCGGGAGGTTGTTGTACTGGCCCGCGGTGAACAGCTTCAGCGACTGCCAGCGCGACCGCCACATGTGACCGACCTCGGGACTTGCGTCCGCGATCACAAACGCGAGTCCGCGCTGGGCCAGGTGATGGCCCATGGCCAGCCCGGCCTGACCCCCGCCAATGACGAGGACTTCGAGCCCCTCGCCGGCGATCGAGCTGCCGTTTGCCACGCGACGAATCTAGCCGACCACAGTCGGTGTCCGCAAAGCGCAGTCGTGCGGTTGTGAGAAGCTCCGCCGGTATCACGCGTCCGTCATCGCGCGCCCGCGGGTAAGCGGCCATCGAGGCTCCCCACTTCATCCACTTCGCACCGTCGGGCCCGGCGCAGGAGGGGGTTGAGGACAAGCGCTGGTGGGGCCTGGGGGTCATCTGCGTCGCGATGTTCATCAGCGCGATGGACATGACGATCGTGAATGTCGCGCTGCCGGACATGTCGAACGACCTCGACGCCGGCACCGGCGAGCTGCAATGGGTGCTCGACGCGTTCCTCGTCTCGCTCGCCGGTCTGTTGCTCGCCGGCAACGGGCTGGCGGACCGCTTCGGGCGCCGGCGGGTGTTCCTGCTGGGGCTCCTCGGCTTCGCGGTCACGTCTGTGCTGGCGGCGGCCGCCGCTACGGTGGGCGAGCTGATCGTGGCGCGGGTCCTGATGGGCGTGGCCGCGGCCTGCGTGATGCCTCCAGCGCTGTCGCTGTTGGCCGTGCTCTTCCCGCCTGAGATGCGGTCGAGGGCGGCGGGTGTCTGGTCTGGGGTCGCGGGGCTCGGGCTTGCGCTCGGACCGGTCCTGGGCGGTGTGCTGGTCGACGCGGCGGGCTGGCGCTGGGTCTTTCTCGTCAACGTTCCGTTTGTGCTGCTCGCGGTCCCCCTCGGGCTGCGCTGGCTGCCGGAGTCGCGTCGTCCAGGAGTGCCTCCGCTCGACATCCCGGGTGTGGCTCTCTCCACACTGGCACTGGGCGGCATCGTGTTCACGCTCATCGAAGGCGTCGACGCCGGATGGACGAGCCCGGCCGTGATCATGGCTGGGATCACAGGCGTAGTCGCCGGCGTCGCGTTCGTGGCCATTGAACTCCGCCGCCGCCACCCGCTGTTCGATGTGCGCGTGCTCGCACGCCGGCGCGTCGCGGCCGGTGCTCTCGTGATCCTCGCTGCCTACGTCGCGACGCTCGGCATGCTGTTCGTCCTCCCCCAGTACGTGCAGTACGTCCAGGACGGCTCGGCGTTCGCCTCGGGCCTCGAGGTCGCGCCGTTCGGCCTCGGACTCGGCCTTCTCGCGTCGGTGAGCGGGCGGCTCGTCGCGCGGTTCGGGTCGGCCGGCGTCCTGCTTGCGGGTCTGCTCACCGCCGCGGCCGGCTTCGTGCCGCTGCTGTTCCTCACGGCCGACAGCTCGGCCGCGCTCGTGTTGCTCGGCACCGCGCTCGTCGGTTGCGGCATAGGCGCGATGGCCCCGCCCGCGACGACGGTGATCATGAACGACGTGGGGACAGAGAAGGCGGGCGACGGGGCCGCCGTGAACCAGGTCGCGCGGCAGGTCGGCGGCGCACTCGGTGTGGCGATCGTGGGGAGCGTGTTCGCCGCGGTCTACGCCGCCGAGATCAGCCAAGACAGCCGCGCGCCCGCGGTCGCGACGGAGTCGATCCAGGAAGCGACGGACGTGGCGAACCGCCTGCATGGCGCGGCACGTGCCGACCTTCTGAACGACGCTGTCGCGAGCTTCGACGTGGCGGCCCGGGCGGGCCTTGCCGTCTGCATGACGGTCCTCCTCCTCGGCGCGGTGAGCGCGGCCGTGGGGCTGAAACGGGCATCCCCGGCCGAGTGACGACGCGCCGGTCCCGCGTGATCGCGAGCTGCGCGGAAGAGGTCCGGTGGCGGAGGGCCGCCTCGCGGGCCGCGTAGGCTTACGCGCCGTGACCGTCCGCGGGCGCCTGACTCTGCTGCTGGTCGCACTCGCCGCGCTGCTCGGCGTCGCCTCGTCCGCGTCGGGTGCGCCGGCGCTCGGCCGGTGGGAGGCGACGCGGGCCGATGGGCGAGGGCTCACCTTCACGGTGGTACGCACCGCGTTCGGCACCGCGATCCGCGATGTCGCCGGGCACTGCCCGAACAGCGTCGAAGGAAGGAACGGCACTACCTCGAGCTACGAGCCGCGGTCCGGCCCGCCGGGCGACCGCACGCCGACCCTCAACCCGGTCGACGCGCGAGGACGGATCCGCGCGGTCGTCCGGCCGCGGTTCTTCGATCCTCTCCAAGGGCGCCTGGGCCGGTGGCGCGGGACCGTCAGGCTCAAGAACTCATGGTACGACCGTCGCCCCATCGACTCGTGCGACCTCTTCAGGCGCCTTGCCTTCGACGTGCGCCACGTCGATTCCGTTCCCGTCAGCAGCGGGGTCTGGGCCGCGACCGGACCGGTCCTGCTCCGGCGGTCGATCATCGGTCCTCCGGTTCCGGTGCGCTCGGTGCTGGTCTTCCGCGTCGGTGGAGGCGGCGCGATGGTCGCCGACAGCGAGGGGGAGTTGTGGGGCGAGCGCCCGGCGAGGGTCGCCAGGACGGAGTGCTCGATCGAAGGCGACAAACTGATGCGCGGCCGGGTCCGCCCGGATGGCTCGTTCACACTCGTCCGCCAGAGCGGCTTCAGGTATGTGCTCGACGGCCGCTTCACCAGCGCGACGTCGGTGAGCGCCGTCTTTTCGGCGCCGACGCCCGGCTGCGGGATCGGGTCGCCGATCTCCGGTCAGCTGATCTGGCCCGACGCGGGGAACGCGCTCGCTCCCGGCCAGACCGAGCCGGTCGTCGAGTACGTCGCCCTCGGCGACTCCTACGCCTCGGGCGAGGGCGTCGACCCGTACACCTCAGACACGAAGAAGCGCTTCGGTTGCCATCGATCCACGCGCGCGTACTCCGAGCTCGTGCGGGCGACGGGCGTCACCCTCCGGCGCCGCTCCTTCGCCTGCAGCGGCGCCGTCACCGCGAACGTCGGCCTCCTTGGCAGCGACGGCTCGATCACCGGGAAGATCCAACGGACCTCAGAAGGCGCGATTCAGCTGGACCGTCTGACCGAGGCGGACTGGCGTCAGGTCGGCCTCGTCACGATCACGATCGGCGGCAACGACGCCCGGTTCGAGCCGGTGCTCGCCGAGTGCACTGTCGTGGCGTGCGAGCGCGGGAGGCGCGCCGAGCGCATCGAGCGGCGGGTGACGAACCTGCTTCCCTCGTTCCTGGCGCGGACGTACGCAGCAATCGCGCGCCGCGCACCGCAGGCGACGGTCGTCGTCGTGGGTTATCCCAGGCTCTTCCCGGGGCCTGGCCAGGCGCAGCCATGGTGCTTCGCCAACAAGCTGCCCCGCGTACGCCAGCTCTTCCTCAACCGGGTATCAAGTCAACTGCGCGACGTCATCGCCCGACGGACACGGCGGGCCGGCTTCTTCTTCCTCGACGTCGCGCCCACGTTCGCCGGCCACGAGCCATGCGGGCCGAAGGACGATTGGATCTTCGGCCTCAGCCGCGGGCTCGACCGCGGGGTGGTCAGCGTCAAGTCCTACCACCCCAACCGCGACGGTCAGGAGGGCTACGCCCGAGCGCTGCGGCGCTTTCTCTCCTGCGTCGTCACCAGCGGCGCCGCCTTGCAGGCCGACGGCCTGCCCGCCAACCCGGGCCCCGGCCGGGCCGCGCCCGCGGGCTGCACGCCGAACTAGAAGAGTGCGGGCGCTCGGCGCCATACTCTGCCCATGCCCGCGCCCCTGATCGAGTTTCCAGCCGACGATCCCGATCGCGCCCGCGGGTTCTGGCACGGAGTCCTCGGGGTCACCCTCGCGCCACGGCCCGCCGCGGCCGGATCCGGGTGGCAGACCGACACCGACGGCCTGCGCCTCGGTGTTCACGAGCGTGGGCCGGGCCCCGGCGACACCGCCTCCCTGCCCTACTTCACCGTCGCCGACCTGGCCACGACACTCGAGCGCGTTCGCGAGCTCGGCGGCTCGATCATCCATCCCGGCGATCGATGGGCGGTGTGCCGGGACTCCGAAGGCAACCCGTTCGCGCTGGCCGCCACCCTGGCACCCCGTTAGGTAAGCCCGGCTCGATCGCTGTCCCCGCATGGCGCCGGGTGATGAGTTTTTCGGCCGCCCGCCGTCACACCCACCATGAGCTCCATCACCGACAACCTCCGGTCGCTCGATGAGCAGGCCTTCGGCGACCGCGTCGAGCCGCACCGCCGCGAGTTGCACGTCCACTGCTACCGCCTGCTCGGGTCGTTCGAGGAGGCCGAGGACCTCGTCCAGGAGGCGTTCCTGCGCGCGTGGCGCCGGCGCGAGACGTACGAGGGCCGCGCGTCGGTTCGCGCGTGGCTGTACCGGATCGCGACGAACGCCTGCCTTGACGCGCTCGACAAGCGCCCGCGGCGCCCGAGCGCGAGCGGCGAGGTCGCGTGGCTGCAGCCCTATCCCGACGAGCTCCTCGAGCAGCTGCCCGACCGGCGCGAGGGCCCGGAGGACGTGACGCTCGCCAAGGAGACCGTCGAGCTGGCGTTCATCGCCGCGATCCAGCACCTCGCGCCGCTGCCGCGGGCCGTGCTCGTGCTGCGCGACGTCCTCGGCTGCTCGGCGAAGGAGACCGCGCGGCTGCTCGAGACGACAGAGGCGTCGGTGAACTCTGCGCTCCAGCGCGCGCGGGCTGGGTTGCGGGAGCGCCTGCCCGAGGACCGCGAGGCGTGGCAAGACGCCGCCGAGCCGACCGCCGCCGGGCGGGAGCTGCTCGCCCGCTACGTCGAGTGCAGCGAGCGCGCCGACGCCGAGGGCCTGGCCGCGCTCATGCACGAGGACGTCCGCTTCTCGATGCCGCCCACGCCCGGCGTCTGGACCGGCCGAAGCGCGGTCGTGCAGGGTTGGATCGACGGCGGGTTCGGATCGGAGGCGTTCGGCAGCTTGCGGTGCGTGGTCACCCGCGCCAACGGTCAGCCCGCGGTCGCGGGCTACGTGCGCAAGCCGGGCGACGCCGCGTACGAACCGCTGGCGATCGACCTCCTGCGGGTGCAGGACGGGGTCGTGACCGAGATCGTCACCTTCCCCCGCGCGGTGTTCGAGCACTTCGACCTGCCGGCCACGCTCAGCGCGGCGGGCGGTACGCGATGAACGCCCCCGCCTCGATCACCATCACGCCAGTCTTCGTTGCCGACCTTTCCGTCGAGGGCGAGCGGATGCCGGTCTACGTGCACGTCATCGACCATCCCGATGCGCGCGTGCTGGTGGACACCGGCATGACGGAGCTGCACCCGGCGATGGCCGACATGGATCCCCGCCTCAAGCCGCTGAGCGAGCAGGACTTCGATCTCGCCGGCATCGACATCGTCGTCAACACACACCTGCACGCCGACCACTGCGGCGGCAACCACCTCTTTGCCGGCAAGCCGATCTACGTCCAGCGTCGGGAGCTCGACGACGCGCGCAGCGAGGACGACTACACCATTCGCGAGTGGGTCGAGGCGCCCGGCGTGCGGTACGTGCCGGTCGACGGCGAGCACGAGCTGCTGCCCGGGCTTCGACTCGTCCCGGCGCCGGGCCACACACGCGGCATGCAGATGGTCGTCGTCGAGACCGACGGGCGCCCGGTCATCGTCGGCGGCGACGTGGCGGTGTGGTTCGGCGAGTTCGACGAGCCGCCCACCGAAGGCCGGCAGCGGGTCCTTGCGCTCGACCCCGAGCTCGTCTGGCTCACGCACGAGCGCGAGCCATGGCGACCCCGTTCCGTCTAAGCGACGTCGGCAGACCGTCCGCATCGCGAGCATGACACTTCCAGCACGACGCTCGCTGAAGGTCACGCACACCTACCGCAGCGCCCGCATTGGAAGCGGCCGATAACAACTACGACGTCGTGTACGTATACATACGCACCGAGGCGTTCGTAGGCCGCGGCCGTACCCCCAGTTTCGGGTGTGGCCTGGACAAGCAGACGCGCTTCCACACGCAAACCGGCTAGGCACCACCGACGCGCGTGGCTTGGCCCGCGTCCACCAGCGTTTCCGCGGCAGGCCGCTCAGCCGCTACCGCGTACGAGACTTCTGCTCGTCGCGCAAAGCGGGAGCGGCAAAGCTCTTCATAGAGCGTTCGCCAGGGGACCGAGGCTGAGGGAGGACATGTGGCGTGCGGCGGGCGTAGTGGTCGGGTGAGGGCCGCGGTTTCGTAATGGCTGTGCTTGCCGTGGCCCGATTCGTCCCTACGAGCGACGCTCCCAACGTCCAGCAATATCGCTTGGCGGCCTGAGCTAGTCAGCCTGAGTTCCGTCCGCTCGGATCGGCGGGAACCGCGTCTGTACCTCTGCCGACCGTTCGGATAGTTTGGCGGCGGCGATGCGCCTCGCCTTCGGCGCGTCGAGAGCTCTGAACGAGGGGGTGGTGGTGGAGCATCAGCGACGTGAGCTGCTGATCTCGAAGGGCTGGGTCCAGGCGGCGATCCTGGTCACTCTTGTCGGGTTCTTCATTCTCGGGCTGCTCGCCTATCGGACCTACACGGAGCAGCCTCCGGTGCCCGAGCGCGTCATGGACGGGCAGGGCCGGGTGCTCTACACGGGGAGGGACGTCTCCAAGGGCCAGCAGGTGTTCCTGCACAACGGCTTGATGGAGTACGGGTCGGCGTTCGGCCACGGCGCGTACCTGGGCCCCGACTTCACCGCGGACTACCTGCGTAGGGCTTCGAATATGGTCAAGCGTTCCTACGGTGGAGCGCAGTCGGACTCCGCCGGCCGCCGGACTATCGAGGACTTCCGGACGAACCGGTACGACGAGGACTCCGGGACGCTCACGCTGACCCGCCCGCAGGCTGTCGCGTTCCGAACCCTGGTCGGTCACTACACCCGTTTCTTCTCCGCCCCGGACACACGACACGGCCTGCGCCCCGATGCCATAACCGACCGCACGGAGCTGAAGCAACTCACAGCGTTCTTCGCATGGACCGCGTGGGCCGGCGCGACCAACCGCCCCGGTCACAACTACTCGTACACGAACAACTGGCCGCCGGAGCCACGGGTGGACAACAAACCGACCGCGAACGTGATCGTCTGGTCGGTGCTGTCGCTCACCGCGCTGCTCGGGGGCATCGGCCTTCTGTTCGCGGCGTTCGGGCGCTGGGGCCGGAGACTCGGCTGGCACGGCCGCGAGCAGGCGACGCTCTCGTTCCGTCCGCCCGGCGCGGTGGCTCTGACCCCGGCGCAGCGGGCCACGGCCTGGTTCTTCTTCGTGATGGCTGCCCTGTTCTTGATTCAGACCTTCGTGGGGGCCGCCTCACAGCACTACCGGACCGAGATCGACAGCTTCTTCGGCTTCGACCTCGCCGAGATATTCCCGTACAACCTGATGCGCACCTGGCACGTCCAGCTCGCGCTCCTCTGGGTCTCCACCTCGTTCGTGGCCGCGGGCATCTTCCTGGCCCCGATGATCGCCCGGCGCGAGCCGAAGCATCAGGGCAAGCTCGCGTTCGCGCTGCTGGGGGCGCTAGCCGTCGTGGTGGTCGGCACGCTGGTCGGGTCCTTCCTCGGCGTGCACGGAGTGCTCGAGGACACTGCCTCCAACTGGTTCGGGCTCCAGGGCTTCGAGTACCTGGACCTGGCCCGGCTCTGGCAGGTGCTGCTCGCGATCGGCCTGTTCGTGTGGGTGTTCATGCTCTACCGCGTCCTCCGAGTGCGGTTGAAGGGCGAGCACCCGGGCAACATGCCCTGGCTGTTCTTCCTGGCGGCCTGCGCGATCCCGGCCTTCTACGCGGTAGGCCTGCTCGCGCGCACCGGCGACAACTTCACGACGACCGAGTTCTGGCGCTTCTGGGTGGTGCACCTCTGGGTCGAGGACTTCCTCGAGCTGTTCACGACGGTGATGGTGGCCTACATGTTCGTGCTGCTCGGGGTGGTACGGGAGCGAGTCGCGCTCGCGGTGGTCTTCCTCGACATCATTCTCTACTCCGTTGGTGGCGTGGTGGGCACGATGCACCACCTGTACTTCTCCGGGGAGCCGGCCGAGCACATGGCGCTGGGCGCCTTCTTCTCCGCGGCGGAGGTGATCCCGCTCACATTCCTGACCGTCGAGGCGTGGTCGTTCCTGCAGCTCGGGTCGGCACAGCAGTCGAGATCGGCTACGCCATTCCCGCACCGTTGGGCGGTGATGTTTCTCGTGGCGGTCGGTTTCTGGAACTTCGTCGGGGCCGGCATCTTCGGCTTCCTGATCAACCTGCCGATCGTCTCCTACTACGAGATCGGAACCGCGCTCACGGCCAACCACGGCCACGCCGCGATGATGGGCGTGTACGGGATGCTCGCCCTCGGCCTCGCGCTGTTCTGCCTCCGCTACCTGATCCCGGAGGACAGGTGGCCCGACAGGTGGGCGAAGGTCTCGTTCTGGTCGGCCAACATCGGGCTCGCGTGGATGTGCTTCGCGACGCTGCTGCCGCTCGGCATCCTGCAGCTGTACGAGTCCGTGAACCACGGCTACTTTGAGGCGCGCGAGCTCGAGTTCCTGACCAACGACACCAACAAGCTGATCGAGTGGCTGCGGCTGCCGGGTGACGTCATCTTCATCGTCGGTGGAGCCGTGCCCGCGCTCTACATCGCCTACGTCGGGATTCGCCATACCGTTACGCGGGTGACGCTCAACGAGCCGGAGGACATCCTGTTCACCGTGGTCGAGCAACCCGAGGGCGGCGAGACGCTCGACGAGGGGCAAGCCGCGGCGGCGAGGATCACGTGAACCCCGAGGTCCTGCTGGCGGCGGGATACGCTGCCCTGCTCACGTTCGGGGCGTTCATTCTCGAGTGGCTTTCGGCCCACACGCATCGGCGCTCGCTGCGCTACCGCACTGCGGGCTTCACATTTGACGAGACGCTTGATCACTGGGAGTGCCCGGAGGGCCAGCACCTGTGGCCTCAGGAGTTCGACCACGAGCGCCGGCTCGTGCGCTACCGCGCGAAGGCCCATGTCTGCAACGGCTGCCCGCGCAAGGATGCTTGCACGGACTCCGACGGCGGCCGCGAGATCGTGCGGCCGCTGGACCCGTGGCCCCATTCGGAGGCCGGGCGCTTTCACCGGGCGATCTCCCTGATGATGATCGTGTTGAGCCTCATGATCCTGGCCGTCGAGGGCGTTCGTCACCACCAGCCCACGGAGGCGGTGTTGCTGCTGGCACTCTTTGCATTGGCGGCCCTCGCCGGCGGCTGGCTGCTGCGCGACTTCCGCTCGCACCCGGCACACTTCCCGGACACCACCGCCGCGCACGGCGTTGGGATGGCGGTCACAGGCGCGGACGGCCGCCGGACGCGAAGCCGATGGGGCTCGCAGAACCGAACGAGAGGTCGCGCATGATCTATCGGCAGCAGTCGTCGGCCTCGTCGTCGCCGGGACGTTCCTGGCCAGCGTCAGAATTGTGCGCGAGTACGAGCGAGCGGTGGTGTTCCGCCTCGGGCGTTTGGTGCCGCTGAGCGGCCGGGAGCTGGTGTTGCCTTCGCGTGGACCTGCGAACGGTCACGCTCACCATCCCACCGCAGCAGATATCCCCGGACAACGTGGCCGCCCGCCCGGCGCATCAGCACCAACTCTGCTGGGCCAACAGCACGGTGGGCGCGGGCTGCTCCGCAGGCAGGTGTCCGGGTGGGAACTTCTGCTTTCGCGTGCAAGCACCAGCGCCGGCCCGTTCACGTCTCATGTAGCGCTGGCTACCAATTCTCCGCCCCACCCGCGGGTGGCCGGCAAAGCACACTTTCGTGCCCCGAGCGAAGCGAGGGTGTGCGAAAGGAAATTTGCCGGACAGGACCCGCGGCCTAGGCGCCCGGTCCTGACACGCAGAACGCCGTCAGGCAGTCGCCGTCGCCGGCTCCTCGACCTTGCGCGGCATCAGCACCTCGCGGGCGATCACCAGTCGCTGGATCTGGGACGTGCCCTCGTAGAGCTGCATGATCTTCGCGTCGCGCATGAGCTTCTCCACCGGGTACTCCTTGATGAAGCCGTAGCCGCCATAGACCTGCACGGCGTCCACGGTCACCTCCATCGCGGTGTCGGCGGCGAAGCGCTTGGCGTGCGACGAGACGAGCGTGTTGCGCTTGCCCTGATCGAGCTCCACCCCTGACTTCCAGGTGAGCAGGCGGGCCGCCTCGATCTTGGTCGCCATGTCGGCGATCATGAACTGGATCGCCTGGTGCATCGCGATCGGCACGCCGAACTGCACGCGCTCCTTGGCGTAGTCACGGGCGAACTCGAAAGCGGCCTGCGCGATGCCGACCGCCATGGCCGACACCCCGGGGCGGGTGCGGTCGAGCGTCATCATGGCGAGCTTGAAGCCCTTGTTCTCCTCGCCGATGAGATGGTCGGCGGGGATCTCCACGTCGTTGAAGGAGATCATCGCGGTGTCGGAGGCGCGCTGGCCGAGCTTGTCCTCCTTCTTGTCCACCACCACGCCGTCGGCGTCGCGGGGCACGATGAAGGCGGAGATGCCGCGGTGGCCGGCCTCCTTGTCGGTCTTGGCGTAGACCGTGTACCAGGCGGCGTGGCTGCCGTTGGTGATGAAGCACTTGGTGCCGTTGATGACGTACTTGTCGCCCTTCTTGACGGCGCTGGTGCGCATCCCCGAGACGTCGGACCCCGCGTCGGGCTCGGTGAGGCAGAAGGAGGCCAGCTTCGGCTCCTCGGTGAGCATCCCCAGGTACTGCTTCTTGAGCTCGTCCGAGGCGCCGATCCCGACGGGCGCGGCGGCGAGGCCGTTGCACATGAGCGACGTGCCGATGCCGGAGCAGCCCCAGCCAAGCTCCTCCTCGATCAGACAACCCGTGAGGTAGTCGAGGCCCGGCCCGCCGTACTCCTCGGGGATGTGAGAGTTCATCAGGCCGAGCTCCCAGGCCTGCTCGATGATCTCGCTCGGGAAGGTGGAATCCTTGTCGAGCTCCCAGGCGACCGGCCGGATCTCCTTCTCGGCGAAGTCGTGGGCGAGCTGGCGGATGTCCTTCTGCTCGTCGGTGAGAGTGAAGTCGACCACTGTGCTGAGGCTCCTTGTTGGGGCGCCGAGAGCGCTCCCGATTGATTCGTCAGTCAACGGTGCTGATCACCAGGGTACAACAGGTTCGGCGCGGGTACGACGCCGCGCGCGCCGGATACGCTGAGGGCGTGGACGCCTTCGGCACCGTGGTGATCGTCCTTGCCGTGGTGGCGGTGGTCGTCGCGGTGGCCTCCTACTGGCGCAGCGGTCAGGTCTACAGCGGACTCGGGCGTGACGGACTGAGCATGGACCACGAGACGCGTCAGCCTCCCGCCGGGTCACCGGCGTCGTCGGCCGAGGCGCAGGAGGAGATCCGGCAGATGCTCGAGGCCAAGTCGGCGCGCCGCGAGGCCCGCGGCCTTCCCAGGCTCGACGTCGACGCCGAGCTGGCCGCCCTGACCAGCGCCCCCGCCCCGGCCGACGCCGGGCTGCGCGAGGAGGTCCGGCAGCTCGTGGTCGCCCGCAACGAGCGCCGTGCCCGTCAGGGAAAGGAACCTCTCGACGTCGAGCTCGAGGTGGAACGCCAGCTGCGAGATCTCCAGGGATGAATCCTGCGGCCAAACGGGTATAGGGTCAGCCGACGATGGCCGACGACCGCCGATTCGAGCTTGACGACCTCCTGCTGCGCCCCGGCTGCTACCTCAATCCGCAGACCGAGGTGATGGTCGTGGTGGACGACTCGCCTGCTATCGACGGCGAGATCTTCAACATGGAGGAGTTCGAGGGCGCCGACTGGGTGCTGATCGCCGACGAGGTGCCCGTGGACGAGGCCCGCCGCGACGAGCTGCTCGAGAGCTTCCAGGCCACCTACCACGGCGGCGACGGACGAATGCGGGCCGTGAGCGAGGACCTCGACGCCGACGAGGACGTCGACGACGACGAAGAGGACGAGCCGGAACCGGACCCGGACCCCGATCGGCCCTGACGCCTTCCTGCTCGGGTGGCTGGCCACCCGAGCCGTTCCGGGGGTCGAGAGGGTCGACGGCGAGGCCTACCGCCGAACCGCACGCCTGAGGGAGGGCCCCGGCGTCGTCGAGTTGCGCCGCGACGGCGCGCGGCCGCCGGAGGCCGCCGCGGCCGCGGAGCGGGTATTCGGCCTGGACGCCGACCAGCGAGCGATCGACTCGGCCCTCGGAGCCGACGCGGTGCTCGGGCCGCTGGTGGCCGCCCGGCCGGGTCTGCGCGTCCCCGGCTGCTGGGACGGCTTCGAGCTGGCCGTGCGCGCCGTGCTCGGCCAGCAGGTCTCTGTCGCCGCCGGGCGCACACTGGCTGGCCGCATCAGCGCAGAGCACGGCGAGCCGCTGGCCGAGCCTCAACCCGGCCTGGACCGGCTCTTTCCCGAACCCGAGCGGCTGGCGTCGGTGAGCCTGGCCGGAATGCCTGCCGCACGAGCAGGAGCGATCCGCGCCCTGGCGGCGGCCGTGGCCGGGGGCCTGACCATCGAACCCGGCGCCGACGTCAGGGCCGCCCTGCTGGCGCTTCCCGGAATCGGGCCCTGGACCGTGGAGTACGTGGCCATGCGGGCGCTGCGCGACCCGGACGCCCTTCCCGCGGGAGACCTCGTGCTGCGCAACGCGCTCGGCGGGATCACCGAGAGGGAGCTTCGCCGCAGAGCCCAGGCCTGGCGTCCCTGGCGGGCCTACGCGGCGATGCACCTCTGGACCGCCTACGCCGAGAGGGCCAACGCGTAGTCTTCCGCGCCGATGCGGCCGGTCTACTTTCTAGGCGTCTTCATTCCCGTGGCCATCGGCCTCGAGCTGGCGCACGCCACTCCCCTGCTCGTGTTCGGGGCCGCGGCCCTCGGGGTGATCCCCTGCGCGGCGGTGATGGGCGAGGCCACGGAGGCGATCGCCGCCAAGACCGGGCCCGGCATCGGGGGGCTGCTGAACGTGACCTTCGGCAACGCCCCGGAGTTGATCATCGCCTTCTTCGCCCTGCGCGAAGGGCTCCAAGAGGTCGTGAAGGCCTCGATCGTCGGCTCGATCATCGGCAACATCCTGCTGGTGATGGGCGCGGCCATGGTGGTGGGCGGGTGGAACCGCGACAAGCAGACCTTCAGCCGCACGGCGGCCAACGCGCAGTCGGCCATGCTCCTGCTGGCGATGGCCGCGCTGATCTTCCCGGCCATCTTCCAGCTCATCCACGGCGGGGGGCTCCCGGGCGTGGGCGAGGAGCGCGTTGACTTCGGCTCGGACCTCGAGAAGCTCTCCTTCGGGGTGGCAGTCGTGCTGATCCTGACCTACGTGGCGGGGCTGTTCTTCTCGCTGAAGACCCACCGCGCCGTGTTCAACCCCTTCGACGCGGAGGCCGAAGAGGAGCACGCCCACCACTGGCCGGTGCGCCGGGCCGGGATCTATCTGGCGCTCTCAGCGGTGGCCGTGGGCGTGATGGCCGAGATCCTCGTGGGCTCGATCACCGAGGCGTCGGAGGACATCGGCCTGTCCGAGTTCTTCGTCGGCGTCTTCGTGGTGGCGATCGTCGGCAACGCGGCTGAGCACTGGGTGGCCGTACTGGTGGCGGCAAAGAACAAGATGGACCTCGCCGTGAACATCGCCGTCGGCTCCAGCGCCCAGATCGCGCTGTTCGTGGCCCCGGTCCTCGTGCTGCTGTCCTTCGTGATCGGCCCCAACCCGATGGCCCTGGTGTTCAACGGCTACGAGCTCGGAGCGCTGTTGTTCGCGGTGCTGATCGCCAACCTGGTGACCCAAGAGGGCGAGTCGAACTGGTTCGAGGGCGTGCAGCTACTGGCGTTGTACGTCGTGCTCGGGCTCGTGTTCTACTTCGCGTAGGACCCCGTCGATCATCCAGCCGAGCGCGGCGTGGAAGTCCTCGCCGGCGGGCATCGCCGCGAGCTCCGAGGCGGCCTCGCTCGAGCGCGGGCCGGCGGTCCGAAAGCTCTCGGTGCCGGCCTCCACCCGCCCGCTCCGGTCGGGGTCGATCGCTCGCGGCGCCTCGTACGCCGCGAAGCCGAGCGTGAAGATGAGCAGCGAGCGAAAGGCGCGGACCGCCCGCTCACCCTCTATTTTCCCCTCGGCCAGCAGCTCGAGGCAGCGCTCGCCCAGGCGCATCGCGTTCGGGCCGCGCGTGGGCCGCGTGAGGAAGGCGTCGATCAGGCGGGGGTGGGCCACCAACACCGCGCGGGTGGAATCGAGGAGCGCGGTGAGCGAGCTGCGCCAGTCGTCGAGCGAGGCTGTGTCGACCTGGCCCAGCAGATCGTCGAGCAGTTCGTCGAGCAGCGCGTCCTTGCCGGCGACGTGGCTGTAGAGGGCGTTTGGCATCACACCGAGCTCGGTGGCCAGCGAGCGCATGGACAGGCGAGCGAGCCCGTCGCGATCGGCGATCTCGCGCGCCGCCTCGATCACCGCCTGACGGGTCAGACCTGCGCGCTGGCCGGGAGAGCGGGTGGACATGCCGGTGAACTGTACAACGTCCAGCTCTTCCTGTACAGTGTCCAATATGGCCGATACCGCTCTCACGCACAGCAAGCAGGCCGCGCCCGGGGTGGCGCGCCTGGGCACCGACTTCGTCAACTGGTACGCCGTGGAGGACGGCGGCCGGCTGACAGTGATCGACGCGGGCGGACCCGCCTTCGCCAAGACTCTCGACGCCGACCTCGCCGTCGCCGGGTTCGAGATCACCGACGTCGAGGCCGTGGTGCTCACGCACTCGGACTCCGACCACACCGGCGTGGTCCCGCAGCTCCAGCAGGCGGGAGCTCGTGTGCTGATTCACGCCGACGACGAGGCCACGCTGCGCAAGCCGGGGCCCAAGAGCGGCGACGCACGTCCATCGCAGATGCTGCGCGACGCGTGGCGACCGCGCTTCTGGCGCATGATGAGCACGATGATCGGCCTGGGAACGGCGCGCCCCCCGAAGATCGAGGGCGCGGAGACCTTCTCCGACGGCGATGTGCTCGATGTGCCGGGCAGGCCGACCGTCATCCACACGCCGGGCCACACGCCCGGCAACTGCGCCATCAATTTCCCCGAGCGCGAGGTGCTGTTCGCCGGCGACGTGATGTGCAACCTCAACCCGCTCACCCTGGAGCGAGGGCCGCAGCTGATGCCGAGCTGGTTCAACGTGAGCAACCGCCAGGCCCTCGAGTCGCTGGCCCGGCTGGAGACCGTGGAGGCGAGCGTGGTGCTGTTCGGGCACGGTGAGCCGTGGCACGAGGGACCGGCGGCCGCCGTGGCGCAGGCTCGCGCCGAGCGGGCCTAGCCGGTCGAGCGCGACAACTCGCCCACCGCCTTCGCGGCCGCGCGGGCCATCTGCAGGAGCACCGCGCGGTCGACGTTGCCGAGGTCGTCGCAGGCTTGGTGATAGCACGGGTCTCGCGGCCGGCCGCCGGGACCCTCGTCGGACGCGCCCGTGAACAACCCGCCGACGGCGATCCCCGCGCGGTCGAACGTCGCGTGGTCCGAGCCACCACCGATGCTCTCGTCCGCGAGCGGGGCGCCCGCGGCGTCGCGGAGAGCCTTCTCCAGGCGGGGATCGCCGTCGCTGTAGACCGAGCGCACCGCGTTCGGAGAGCCGACCATGTCGAAGTTGAGGTAGCCCGCGATCCGCCTGCGCTCGGCGGCATCCAGGGAGCGCACGTAGCGGCGCGAGCCGATCAGGCCGATCTCCTCCGCGCCCCAGAAGGCCAGTCGCACCCGCGCGCCGGGCGGCGTCGGCCCCACCGCCTCGGCCAATTCCAGGAGCGTGGCCACACCGGTGCCGTTGTCGTTGATCCCCGGCCCCTCGGATACGGAGTCGAGATGCCCGCCGGCCATCACCACGCGCTCGGCCGACCCGCCGGGTGTCTCGGCGATCACGTTCTGCGTGGTGCGCAGGTCGGAGACGGCGTCCACGCGGACGGTGGCCCGGGCGCCGCCGCGGGCGCCGGCGTCCGCCGCCATGATCACCACCGGAAGCTCGCTCCCCGGCCGGCCGAGCGTGGCCGCGGCCACCCCCTCGGCTCCGGGGCGATCCTCCACGACCAGCGCACGCGCTCCCGCGCGCTCGGCGTTGCGCCCCTTGACGCGAAAGAAGCAGCGGCCGCGCTCGGCCAGCGGGATCTCGCGCGGGCGAAGCGCGCGGAAGTCGGCCGCCTGGCAGCCGTCGCCGACGGGCCTGAGGCGGCCTGTTGCGGCGCCCGAGCCCGAGTAGCTGATCACCCGGAACGCGCTCCCGCGCGAAACGCGGCGGCCGTCGAGACGAACCGACGCGCCGCGCAGGCTGAAGTAGGGGAAGCGGACCGGTTGGGTCGTGACCCTCCAGCCCGCCTCCTCCAGGCGAGCGGTCACGTAGGCGGCCGAGGCGCGGTCGCCGCCCGTGCCCGCCGCCCGGTTGCCTCCGTGCTCGTCGGCGGCGCGCTGAAGCCCGCGCAGATGCTCAGCCAGGCCCCGCCGGGTCACGGCAGGCCCGGTCTCCTGCGAGGCCCTCGGAGCGGCGGCCGAACCGGCGTCTCCGGACGAACCCGCCGCGGCACGCCCGGCGTCGCGCGAGTCGCATCCGGCCACCAGCAGGGCGGCCGAGAGGGTCAGCGCGAGCACCGGGAGACGCACCGGGCGAAAGGTAGGGAACGGTCAGTTCACTCCGGCCGAGGCGAAGCCGGACGGCGCGCGCCGCAGCTCGCTGGCCTCCACGATTCGGTCGACCAGGCCGTACTCCACCGCCTCGTCGGCCCCGAAGAAGCGATCGCGCTCCATGTCCTCGTGGATCTCGTCGGCGGTGTGCTCGGTGTGCCGAGCGTAGATCTCCTCGATCACCCGGCGCAGCTCGAGGATCTCGCGGGCGTGGATCTCGATGTCCGAGGACTGGCCCTGGAAGCCGGACGACGGCTGATGG
Source organism: uncultured Thermoleophilaceae bacterium (assembly GCA_963826165.1). Taxonomy (GTDB): domain Bacteria; phylum Actinomycetota; class Thermoleophilia; order Solirubrobacterales; family Thermoleophilaceae; genus JACVRW01. The sequence continues at coordinate 475,442 of CAWGWC010000007.1, forward strand.
ATGAGGATCCGGGCGTTGGGCAGGGTCAGGCGCTTGCCCTTCGTTCCTCCCGTGAGAATCAGCGAACCGGCCGACATGGCCATCCCGTAACAGATGGTCTGCACATCGGGGCGGATGTACTGCATCGTGTCGTAGATGGCGAGGCCGGCGTGCAGGGAGCCGCCGGGCGAGTTCACGTACACCGACACGTCCTTGTCGGGATCCTCGGATTCAAGGTGGACGAGCTGGGCCACCACCAGGTTGGCGATCTCGTCGTCGATCTGACGGCCGATGAAGACGATCCGCTCGTTGAGCAGGCGCGAGTAGATGTCGAATGAGCGCTCGCCCCGCGCGGTCTGCTCGACGACCATGGGCACCAGCGAGCTGGAAACGCTACCTACGTGCATAACGGCTTCTCCTCTCGGTAAGCTGCAACCATTGAGTTGCACACTAGCGCAACCGTACGGTTGCACTTCGAGCCCGCCGGGAGGTGCTCATGGATCACATCGTCGAACGCGAGTTGCTGGTGCCCGAGACGCCCGAGGAGGTGTGGAAGACCCTGGCCGAGCCCGACTGGCTCGGAGAGGAGGCCTCGATCGACCTGCGCGAGGCGGGCGAGGTCCTCGCCGGTGAGCGGACCGGCTTCGTCGAGGACGCCGAAGCGCCCAGCCGCCTGGTGTTCTGGTGGCGCGGCCCCGAGGACGACGAGGCCACGCGGGTGGAGATCGATCTCGAGGAGGCGGACCAGGGCACCCGCGTGCGGGTGACCGAATCGCGCCCGCTGGCCGTGCTCGACGCGAGGGGACGCGATCTGGCCGAGCTGCTCGGCGTCGGCGGAGGCGGTCCCGTGGCGCTCGCGCTGCGCTGATGGCCGCGGCGGACCCCGCCGACGCGGTCTTCTCGGCCCTCTCAGACGGCACCCGGCGCAATCTGTTCGCGCTGCTCGGGCGGGCGGGCGAGGCCAGCGCCACGGACCTGGCCCGGGAGCTGCCGGTGTCACGCCAGGCCGTGCAGAAGCACCTCGGGGCGCTGGCCGGCGCCGGCCTCGTGGCCACGCGGCGCTCCGGGCGCGAGGTGCTCTATCGCCCCACCCCGGCGCCGATGTCCGAGGCACTCGCGTGGATGGCCGAGGTGGGCGGTCAGTGGGACGAGCGACTGGCCGCTCTCGAGCGTCAGCTGAGCCGAGGACGGGCGGCCAGGGCGTAGCCTTGCGGGCATGACCTCGCTGGCGCTCGGCTTCGCACTCGGGCTGTTCGTGGGCGCCCAGCCGGGGCCGGTTTCACTGCTGTGCATTCGCAGCGTCCTGCGCGGCGCGTTCCCCACCGGGGTGGCCATCGGCGCCGGGGCGGCGCTCGTGGACCTGCTCTACGCCAGCCTCGGCCTGGCCGGCGCGGCGCAGCTGCTCGAGGCGGACGGCCTGAGAGTGGCCTTCGGGCTGGCTGGTGCAGTGGTGCTCGGGTACATCGGCGCCCGCACGCTGTGGTCGGCCTTCCGCGTGCGCCTGGGCGGCGAGGCCACCGAGGAGGTGGCCACGCCCCGCCGGGCCTTCGCCACCGCGGTCGCGGCCACGGCGTCCAACCCGCTCACGATCGCCACGTGGGCCGCCATCTTCGCCGCGGCCGGCGCCGCGGCCGTCAGCGACGCGGCGGCCTCGCCCGCCGGCGCCGGGCTGATGCTGGCGGGTGTGGCGACCGGAACGCTCGCCGCCTTCACCGCCCTGTCCGCTCTCGTCGCGCTGGTGCGCGGGCGCTTCGGGCCGCGGCTGCTGGCCGCGGTCGACGTGGTGGCCGGCGCCGGTCTACTTGGCTTCGCCGGCGTGCTCGGCTGGCGCGCCGTCACCGACCGCTGAGCTGTCGTCGCCGTCGCCGGCGGCCTCGTCCGAGTCCCCGTCACTCTCGTCGTCGGACGGCTCGTCGCCGTTGCCGCCGCCCGACTTCATCTGCTCCACCCGCTCCTCGCGCTTCTGCTCGGAGTTGGGATCGCGCCGGTCGGCGCGTATGGAGAGCAGAATGCCGATGGTGAAGGCCACGGCGATCACCGCGAGGCTGACCACGGGGCCGACGGGCACGAAGTCCTCGATCAGGAGCTTGACGCCCACCAGGCCGAGCACCACGGCGATCGTCTCGTCGAGGTAGCGGAAGCGGGCCACCAGGCTCTCCACGAGCACGAACAGCGCACGCAGTCCCAGGAGGGCGAAGACGTTGCCCATCCAGATCAGGAGCGGATCCCTGGTGATGGCGAAGGCCGCGGGGATCGAATCCACGGCGAACGCGATGTCGGCGAACACGATCGCCGCGAGACAGAGGAACAGCGGAGTGGCGTAGCGCGTGCCGTCCTGCTTTACGAACCAGTGGCCCTCGTGGAACTCGCCCGTGACCGGGAACACCTTGCGCACGGCCCGGACCATCAGGTTCTTGTCCGGGTCGACGTTCTCGCTCACGCCCTTCCAGATCCGGTAGGCCAGCACGATCAGCGCGGCGCCCAGCAGGTAGATGATGAAGTGGAACTGTTCGATCAGCTCCGACCCGGCCAGGATGAATATGCCGCGCATGACGAGCGCGGCCACGATGCCCCAGAACAGCAGCCGCGGGCGGCGCTCGTAGGGGACGCCGAAGTACGAGAACAGCAGGATGAAGACGAACAGGTTGTCGAGCGAGAGCGAACGCTCGATCAGGTAGACCGTGGTGTAGACCACGGCGTCCTCGCTGCCTTCGATGAAGTAGACGGGTATCGCAGCCGCCAGGGAGAGCACGAGCCAGCCCACCGACCACCACACGGCCTCCTTGAAGCTCGGCTCGCGCCCGCGCGCGAAGAAGTGGAGGTCGAGCCACAGGAAGAAGCCCAGGGCCACGATCAGCCCCGCGAAGAGCGTTAGGTCGGCGCCGCTCATTACCTGGAGCCTAGAGTGAGGGCATGCTCGGTCACGTGGCTGTTGGCGCCTGGAGTGGCGGGCGCTTCATGCGCTTTGGGGAACCGCTGTCCGATGAGCGGCTGGAGGCACTGCTTCGCCCCGGGGGAGGAATCACCACGGTGCTCACTGCGGACACCTACGGCGCGGGCGAGGCCGACACGCTGGTGGGCCGGACCCTGACCGGGATTCCGCGCGGTGACTACTCGCTGGCCGGCGCGGTGGGTCACGACTTCTACGAAGGCGAGCGCGACGGTCCGCGGGGCTATCCGCGCTTCACCGATCCCCGTCTGCGCGGACCCGAGGGCTACGCCGGCTACCTGCGCATGGCGGTCGAGCGCAGCCTCGAGCGCTGCGGCGTCGACTCGTTCGACCTGCTGCTGCTCCACAACCCGGACCGGCGCGGCTTCGAGTCGCCCGAGGTCTGGGAGGCGCTGCGCGACCTGCGCGACGACGGGCTCACGCGCGAGCTGGGACTCGCTCCGGGACCCGCCAACGGCTTCACCCTCGACGTCATCGGCTGCTTCGAGCGCTACGGCGAGCTGATCGACTGGGCGATGCTCATCCTCAACCCGTTCGAGCCCTGGCCCGGGGAGCTGGCGCTCGAGGCCGCGCGGCGAAACCAGGTCAAGGTGCTCACGCGGGTCGTGGACTACGGGGGTCTCTTCCACGACGACGTAGTACCCGGGCACGTGTTTTCGGACCACGACCACCGCGGGTTCAGGCCCGACGGGTGGGTGGAGGCGGGCCGCGAGAAGCTCGATCGCATCCGGCCGATAGCGGAGAGGCACGGGCTGACCCCGCTCCAGCTGGCCTGCGTGTGGAACCTCGAGCACCCAGCGGTCGAGTGCGTGGCGCCGACGCTGATTCAGGAGTCCGGGCCGGAGGCCAAGCCGATCGAGCGCAAACGGGAAGAGCTGGCCGCCGTGCCGGCCGGGCCCGTGCTGAGCGAGGCGGAGCGGGCCGAGATCCGCGCGGTGGGAGACAACACCGGCTCGATGCTGCTCAAGGGTGCGAGCCCCGACCACGAGGGCGAGGAGCGGCCCGACCGCTGGAGCCTCGGTCCTGGGCAGCCGGAGCTGGCCGAGCGATTCGGCATCGATCCGGAGCGCGACCTGCGGAAGACCGCCGCAGCGGCTTAGTCAGCCGGTCCTAGGGCTGCTGCAGAAGGTCCGCGCAGCGCTGTATCGCCTCGGTGTCCTCCGGGCGCGCCTCGTCGAGGCACTCGGCGTACTGCTCGAAGTCCTCGGCCGCGGGGTTGCCCCCGCCGTTGTCGCCGGGAGCCGGGCTCTCCGGCGCCGGGTTGCCGGGGTCCGGCGTGCCGGCCTGCCCTGCGCCCCCCAGGCCGTCGAGCAGGCTGCCTCCGCCGAGCACCTGGGTCAGCGCCGACAGCGGCCGCGCGTCCGCCGGCGCCTCCACCTCCTGCTCGCCGTTCACGTCGGAGAACTCGATGGAGAACTTGATGGAGCCGGCGTCGACGCCGCCCAGCCCCGCGCGGCTGGTCTTGGGGAGCTCGAACTCGAGTCGGGCCGACACGCGCCGGATGATGCGGTCCTCCTCCCCGACGTAGACATCGAAGCTCGGGTCGTCGACCGCCTCCGAGATGGTGTTGATCTGTGCCGCCGTGAAGGGAGCCACCGGCTCCGCACCGGTGGCTCCGCCCACCGCCGAGCCGGACCGGCGCAGGAAGGTGTTGACGTCGCGCAGCAGACTGCGGACGTCGAGGCTGCCGGCCACGTGGCGGGTCTGGACCCCGGCCACCTCGGCCTGCCCCTCGTTGGTGGCGCCGGAGATCCAGCGGCGGGGATCGAGGCCCAGCTCGGACAGCGAGCTCTCCCGCCCCTGTCTCTCGCGCAGCAGGCGGTTGGCGCGCCGGACCCCGGCCGCGGGCTGCTCGTAGTACACGTCCTGGAATTTCAGGAAGGCCCGGTCGCCGGTGGTGAGCACGCCGGTCGAAACGGTCTGGCCGTTGCCCTCGCTTCCCACCTGGACCTCCAGGTCGGCCGAGGGAAGCTCGTCGTCGCCCGAGATGAAGGGGCCGCTCGCCACCAGGCGCACCGGGCCCCCGAACGAGGGGCTGCCCCTGAGCTCGATCTCGGCGTCGAGCTCGAGGTCCGCGCTGCGCATGCCGGCGGTGAAACCGCGGTCGAGGATGCTCTGCGCGTCCTCCGGCTCCTCGCCGCCGGCGCAGGAGGTGAGCGCCACCGCAGCGAACAGCACAAGGAGCAGCAGTGGGCGCACGCCGGGCAGCGTAGCTGGAAGAGCGCAACTACCCGCCATCATCGTGTTGGGAAACCGAATGGGGTACTTCAACCGAGCAACTCTCGCCGCGATGGCGATCACAGCCGCCCTGGCGGCTCCCGCCGAGGCCGCGGAGGTGATCGTCGTGGACGGCGGCCGGGCCGAGCGGGTCCAGGATCCCGCGGTGCCCACGAAGGCCGAGGCCGCGATCGGCATCCCGGTGGGAGGCGCCGGCTCTCCTCGGCCCACCTCCGGGTTCCAGGCGGCCACGGCGGTCCGCCGCGCGGGCGCCGCCCGGACCGACGCCCGCGCAGCTCGGGCGTGGCGCACGGCCCGGTCGTCGAGCCGGCGGGGCCGCAGGGCGGTCTACTCCGCGCTGTCTCGCCAGGTCGCGCGCGAGAAGATCTCGACGTCCTCATATCGGCGCTGGCGGCGCTGGTACGTGCTGTCGCTGCGCGCCCTGCGCAGGCTCAGCGGGGCCCGCGACGCCCAGCTGCGCTACGTGGTCGACTCGGTCGAGGCCCTCGCCCTCGGACGCCGCCTGGCGCCCACCCGCATGCCCGCCTCCTTCCTGCAGCTCGAGCGCAACCGCCAGTACTGGCGCAAGCTCCCCTATCCGGCCTCGGGCGACCAGGTGAGCTTCCGCGGCAGCCAGATCCTGTTCCAGTACTACCCCGGCCGGGGACTCCAGATCCAGCCGCTCTCGACCTTCAAGAAGGCCAACGCCCTGCACGGCTTCTGCGAGCGCGACGAGCCCGAGTGCGACGAGGCCGCGCTGCGCCGCGTCCTCGACGAGATGACCGCGCTGGCGGTCAAGCGCTCGCGCCGCTTCATCGCCTGGGAGTACCTCTTCTACTTCGGTGGCGGCGCCCCGCCCTGGATGAGCGGCATGGCCCAGGCCACGGGGATCCAGGCGCTGGGACGTGCGTCCCGGTTGCTCGACGAGCCCGGCTACCTGGCCACGGCCCGTCGCGCGCTCGGCGCCTTCGAGACGCCGCCTCCCAGGGGCGTGCGCACCACCGGCCCCGCGGGCGGGGTGCACTATCTGCAGTACTCGTTCGCGCCGCGGCTGTGGATCTTCAACGCCTTCCTCCAGTCGCTGATCGGGCTGCACGACTACGGCAAGATCGCCTCTGACGCGAGGGCGCAACGGCTCTACGACCAGGCGGAGCCCGAGGCGCGCGAGGAGGTCCCGCTCTCCGACGTGGGCGACTGGTCGCGTTACTCGTACGCGGGCGCGGAGTCCACCGCCGACTACCACGAGCTGCTGCGCGAGTTCTTGCAGAGCATGTGCACGCGCAGGCTCGGGCCGATCTACTGCACCTACGCCAAGCGCTACCGCGGCTATCAGGTGGACCCGCCCCGCCTGGGCTTCGAGGGGCCGTCGCTGACCACCGAGGAGCGCCCCACTGCAATCCGCTTCACGCTCTCGAAGCTCTCAGCCGTGCAGCTCACCATCGCTCGAGGCGACAGCGTGGTGTACAGCCGGCTGGCCACCTTCAGGCGCGGGACCGGCTCGTTCTCCTGGACGCCGAAGGGACCGGGGGTGGTGCGGGTCACGATTGCCGCCAAGGAGCTGCGCACCGGACTGGGCAAGCGAGGCCGCGTGAGCGCCGAGATCGAGGTGGAGGGCGTGCCGGGCTGAGAGGCTGAACTAGGATCGGGCGCTTGATGGCACCTCGCACGATCCTCTACACCGGCAAGGGCGGAGTCGGCAAGACGAGCGTCGCCGCCGCCACGGCCCGCCGCTGCGCGGCCGCGGGGCTGCGCACGGTCGTGCTGTCCACCGATCCGGCTCACAGCCTGTCCGACTCGCTCGAGGCCGAGCTCGGACCCCAGCCCACCCCCGTGGCGGACAACCTGTTCGGGCAGGAGGTCCAGGCCCAGGAGGAGATGGAGCGCAACTGGGCCGGAGTGCAGGAGTGGCTGGGCGACCTGCTCGCCGAACGCGGCATCGACCGCATCTCGGCCGAGGAGCTGACCGTGCCGCCCGGCATGGACGAGCTGTTCTCGCTGCTCTGGATCAAGCGCCATCACGACGAGGCCGAGTTCGACGCGCTGATCGTGGACTGCGCCCCCACCGGAGAGACGCTGCGGCTGCTGTCGTTTCCCGACGTCGTGACGTGGTGGCTCGAGCGCATCTTGCCCTCCCAGCGAAAGCTCGCCCCCTTCGCCCGCTCGCTGTTCGACATCCCGCTGCCGGGCGAGTCGGTGTTCGAGGACGTGGAGCGCCTGGCGCGCAACCTGGTGGCGATGAACGACATCCTGCGCGACCGCTCACACACGACGATCCGGCTGGTGATGAGCCCCGACCGCATGGTGGTCAAGGAGGCGATGCGCACCTTCACCTACCTCAACCTCTACGGCTACCTCACCGACGCCGTGGTGGTCAACCGGATCCTCCCCGCCGAGGGCTACTTCGCCGAATGGCGGGCGGCCCAGGAGGAGCAGCTGGGGCTCGTGTCGTCGGCCTTCAGTCCCGTGCCCGTGCTCACCGCCCCCTACTTCGAGCGCGAGGTGGTGGGGCCCGAGATGCTCGACCGGCTGGCGGCCACCCTCTTCGGCGAAGCCGACCCGGCCGCCATTCTCCACGACCGGGTGAGCCACGAGCTGGCCACCGACAACGGGCGCGCCACCCTGCGCGTGGAGGTGCCGTTCGCCGACCGAGGCGAGCTGAGCCTGAAGAAGATCGGCCTCGAGGTGATCGTCCGCGTGGGCGCCCAGAAGCGGACCATCATGCTGCCGCCCGCCCTCGCCGCCTACGCCACGAAGGGCGCGCGGCTGGACGACGGGGCGCTCGAGATCGTGTTCGAGAAGAGCGACTGATGCACACCGAACCGACCCGGCCCGCGAAGTCCGCGGGCGACGCGCAACCGCCTCACTCCGAACCGCCGCCGCCTCCGCCTCCTCCCCCTCCTCCCCCCCTGGGTCAGGCCTTCGACCTGAGCGCTCTGTTCGTGCTCCTCGACGGGCTGCGCCGGGCTGCGCCGGGCGAGCTCGAGGGACAGATGACCAAGCTGATCCGGGAGTTCCTGCTCACGCTGCGCTCCCTGATCGACTGGTACCTCGAGCGGCTGGACCGGCCGCGGCGTGAGCCCGAGGTCGAAGACATCCCGATCGAATAGCCGTCTTGAGCACCGCCCTGCAGGAGCAGCTCGCCTACCTCGAGGCCTCGAGCTCCTTCTACCGGGAGCGGCTCGCCGGCGTCCGCGAGCACGTGCACACGCCCGCCGATCTGCGAAGGCTCCCGTTCACCACGAAGGACGAGCTGCGCGAGGGTCAGCGCCGGGATCCCCCCTTCGGCCCTCACCTGTGCGCCCCACGGGAGCGGCTGGTGCGGCTGCACGTGACCTCGGGCACGACCGGCGAGCCGGTGGCGATCGGCCTCACGCTCAAGGACCACGAGGCCAACTCGGCCGTCGGGGGCGCGGCGTTCCGGATAGCCGGACTCGAGCCAGGGGACGTGGTGGCCCACTGTCTCAACTACGCCCTCTACGCCGGCGGCATCGCTGACCACATGGCGCTCGAGCGCAGTGGCGCGACGGTGGTGCCGGTGGGTACCGGCCAGTCACGGCGGCTGCTCGACCTGATCCCGCGGCTCGGCATCACCGCCATCTTCGGCACCCTGTCCTTCCCGGCCTACCTCGCCGCCCGCGCGCGCGAGGCCGGACTGGACCCCGCCGCGCTCGGGTTGCGCCACATCGTCACCGCGGGCGAGCCCGGTGCCGGGCTCGCGGCCGTCCGAGGGGAGATCGAGGCCGGCTGGGGCGCAACGGTGGCCGACACCTTCGGGATGAGCGACATCTGGTCGACCATGGCGGGCGCGTGCGGCGAGAGCGAGGGCCTGCACCTCACCGTGGACGGCCACGCCGTCCTCGAGCTGGTGGATCCGGACTCCGGAGCTCCGCTCGAGCAGGAGGACGGCGCTGACGGCGAGCTGGTGTGGACCCACGTGGCCCGCGAGGCGTCGCCGCTTCTGCGGTACCGCTCCGGCGACCTGGGCCGGGTGTGGACATCACCCTGCCCGTGTGGGCGCGCGACGCCTCGCATCTCGGTTCACGGCCGGTGCGACGACATGCTGCGGGTGCAGGCCGTGAACGTCTACCCCCAGGCGATCGGGACGATCCTCTCCGCCGACCGGCGACTGGGCCGTCATTGCGTGGTGGTCCGGGGCGATCCGGTGAAGCCGCCCGTGGAGGTGTACGTCGAGGCCCCCGCCGGTGCCGACCTCGCGCCGGTGGAGGCCAAGCTGCACTCCGCGCTGCACGCCCGCTTTGCCGTGACCAGGCTCGCACCCGGGTCGCTGCCGGCCGCCGAGCACAAGACCCGCCTCGTCCACCGGACCGCCCGCGGCGACCAGCCGCCCGACGCGGTGGCGAAGCTCAGAAGGGAGAACGACTCATGACCGTGACCACGACCGACCTGGGACCCGCCCGGGTGATCAGCTGGGACCGCCGGGCACGACTCAACGCCTGGGAGCTGTCCACGATGACCGCAATCGCCGACGCCATCGAGGAGGCCGGCAGCCAGGAGGCCGTGCGCTGCGTGATGCTGCGCGGCGCCGGCGACCACTTCTCCGCCGGCGACGACCTGCACGCGGCGCTCGCGGCCGACGCCGACGCCTGGGCGGCGACGATCGACGCCTTCCAGCGCCTCACCCGCGTCGTGCTGGCCTCGCCCGTACCGGCGATCGCCGTGGTGGACGGGGTGTGCGTGGGCGGCGCCCTGGAGTTCGCGGCGAGCTGCGACCTGCGTCTGTGCAGCGACCGCGTGCGGCTGCTCACCCCGGAGGTCGGGATCGGCCTCGTGGCCTCGAACGCCTCGACGCTGCTGCTCCCCGAGCTGCTGGGCGAGACTGCCGCGCGCGAGCTGTTGCTCTCCGGGGAGCCGCGCGACGCCGGCTGGGCGCTCGAGCGCGGGTTCGCCACCGAGGTCGTGGGAGCGGCCGAGCTGGACGCGCGCGTGGAGCACTGGGCGCAGGTCTTCTCGCGCAGCTCGCGGGTGGCGGTGGCCGCCACCAAGGCGATGCTCAACCAGCGCCTCGGCGACCTCGCGGAGGCGGCGATGGAGCGCGAGACCGATCATTGCGTCCGCCTCTTCGGCGAGGAGGACGCGCGCGCGGCGCTGCAGGCCTTCGCCGAGCGGCGCAGCCGCGACGGCTAGCTCGGCTCCTCCACGCGCGGGGCCGGCGACCCGGCGCGCACGGCCTCGAGCTGGGCCGCGAAGGCCAGGCCGAGGAACAGCGCCACCGAGGTGAGGAAGGCCCAGAGCAGAACGCCGATCGTGCCCGCCACCGGCCCGTAGGTGGCTCCGAACGAATCGGTCAGCTCGAGCGACACCCAGAGGCCGCCCATGAAGACCAGCCACAGCGCGGCGGCCACCCCCGCCCCGAAAGCCAGCCATGACGCCTCCGGCTGCTGGCGCCGTGGCGCCCACCGGAACAGCAGCGCCACCGCAGCGAGCACGAAGGCCAGGCCGAGCGGCCAGCGCGCCAGGCGCCAGACCGTGTCGATCGTCGCGCTCCAGTCCATGGAGTCACGGATGGCCGCGCCGCCCACCAGCAGGATCACCGACGACAGCGCCAGAACTCCCGCGGACAGCGCCAGCAGCAGGGCCCGCAGGTACTTGGCGTGGAACGGGCGGTCGCGCTCGACTCCGTAGATGCGGTTGGCGCCGCGCTCGACCTGAGCCATTGCCGTCGTACCCGCGGCCATGGCGGCGATCCCGCCCGCGGCGAGCGCCGTCTCGCCGGACTCGCGCCCGGCCGCCGTGGACCCCTGTTGCAGCGCCTCGGTGAGGATGTCGCCGACGGCGCCCGGAGCCAGGCTCCGAATCGTGTCCTGCACCACGCGGGTGAAGTCCTCCTGGTCGAGCGCTGCCGCCAGGCCCACCACGGCGATCAGGGCCGGCAGCAGGGTGAGCACGATCTGGAGGGCCAGCGCGCGGGCGTGGCTGAAGCCATCGGCGGCGCGGAAGCGGATCACGGAGTCCACGACCAGCCGCCGCAGCCCCGTCTCCCTCAGGGTCTCCAGTGCCTCGTCGCCCTCCAGCTCCCCGAGGGTGCGGGGTACGCTGCCGGCGGTCGTCACGGGGCAATCACGGTCGAGGAGCTAGCCTAGTTCGCATGTGCCGCAACATCCGCACTCTCCACAACTTCGAGCCCCCCGCGACCGAGGACGAGGTGCAGGCCGCCGCGCTCCAATACGTGCGCAAGATCAGCGGCTACACCAAGCCGTCGCAGGCCAACGCCGAGGCATTCGACGAGGCCGTCGAAGCCGTGGCCACCGCCTCTCGCCGGCTGCTCGACCACCTGGTCACCGCCGCCCCGCCCAAGGATCGCGAGGAAGAGGCAGCCAAGGCACGAGCGCGCAGCGCCGCGCGCTACGCCGCCTAGCGGGCGCCGCTAACCGCCGCCGCCCGCGTTCGAGAAACGCGGCAGGCCCTTGGGGCCGGCGTCGTTGAGGATGAGCTTCCACAGCCTGCGCACCTGGGCGGGATTGCGTCGAGCGACATTGCGCAGCTCGCCGCGGTCGGACCTGCGGTCGTACAGGCGCAGCTCCTCGCGGCGGTTGCCCGAGATCAGCAGCCAGCGATCGTCGCCCGCGCTCACATAGGTGTTGTACGAAGCCGTGCGGTAGCCGCGCTTCTTGGAGGGCTTGCCGCCGTCGAGCAGCGGCGACAGGTCCACCCCGTTCATGCCCTCGATCCGGTCGACGCCGAGCATCGAGAGGACCGTCGGCCCGATGTCGTGGGTGGAGGCGTAGTAATCGCTCACCTGACCCTTGGCCTTGCCCGCGGGGTGGCGGATCATCATCGGGACGTGGGTGAGGGCCTGGTGCATCTCCGTGTAGCGCTTGCCCACCCAGCCGTACTCGCCGAGGAGCACTCCATGGTCGGAGACGAGGACCACGAGCGTGTTCTCCTCGAGGCCGAGGTTGGCCAGCCGGTCCAGGAAGCGGCCCAGCCAGGTGTCCACCAGTGAGACCTCGGCGGCGTAGAGCTGGCGCATCCGGCGGAGCAGGCCCTGCGAGAGGCCGAGCTCGCGCCATTGGCCGGAGGGAGTGGGAAACGGCTGAATCGGCTCGACCCCGTCGGCGCGCGGCGGTCCGTAGAGGTCCACCAGCCGGCGGGGAGCGTCCCAGGGCTCGTGGGCGTCGAAGGAGTCGACCACCAGCGCGAACGGCTGTTTGGCCCGTGCCCACTCGATCCAGCCCATTCCCTTGCGAAACACCTTGGCCGCGTTGTAGTCCTGCTCGCGCCGGTCGCGCGGGTTGACCGCGAGGTAGGCGGCCATCCGCGGCTCGGCGCGCCCGTCGCGCATGGACGGCGGCAGATAGCGATCCACCTGCCTCTGGGAGACGCTGCGCTCTGGCTTGCGCCGCACCGGCACCTGGCCGTCCACCAGCTCCACGCGGTCGAACTTCCCGCGGAAGCGCTTGTGCACCGGCAGCAGCAGGTGCGGATTGTCGGTCACGTAGCCGGTGGTCCACCCGTTGCGCCGCAGCACCTCGGTCCACATCTCGCCGGTGCGCCCGATCGGCTCCCAGCCGGGCTGTGGCGGCAGGTCGTCCCAGCGAGGCTTCCAGCCGCGGAAGGGGAACGTGCGCTTGCCCTCCATGATCGCCCGGCGCGCCGGGATGGTGGGCATCCCCTCGGGATAGGCGTTGGAGAAGCGCAGGCCCTGCTGCATCACCTTGTTCATCGCGTCGGTCCGCGCGCGCGGACCGTAGATGTGGTCGGCCCGCAGGCTGTCCATCACCACCACCACCACGTTCATGGCGTTCGGCGGCGGCGGCGCCGTGGTGCGCGTCTGAGCCGACGATTCGTCGTCGTCCGAGCAGCCGGCCCCGCCGAGCAGCGCGAACCCGGCCGCGCCGGCTCCGCCGGCGCGAATCAGATCGCGTCGGGTGAGATCTCTCGCCACGGTTTGGCTACCGGCCTCGGGTGATGTCGATGGCGCGGATGGCGTGCTCGTCGGGCAGCTTGTCGAGCACCTCTCGGGTCAGGCGCCGCACGTCGGCCTCGTTGTGGCCGAAGTCGTCGAGGAACGACTTCAGCGCGGTCCAGGTGATCTTCATCTGGGCCGCGGTCAACTCGAGCCGGTAGGCGGTCTCGTCGGGTGCGATCAGGTCTGGATCGGGCTCACTCATGCCGCGCAACACAGTACAAGGGGCCGCGCCACTAGTCTTCGCCTTCGTGGCCAAGACCTGGGTTCTCACCGGCTCACTGGACAACTTCCGCGCCACGCGCGAGCACGGATTTACGGTGATCGGCGCCAAGGAGGGCCGGCGCGGCATGGCGGAGCAGATCGCCCCCGGAGACCGCATCGTCTTCTACGTGACCGGGGTCCAGGCCTTTGGCGGCATCGTCCGGGTCACAAGCGAGATGTACGAGGACCGCGAGAAGATCTGGCCGGGCAAGCCGGGCAAGGTGGATCCCTACCCGTGGCGATTCTCCACCGAGCCCGAGGTCGTCCTGGGCGAGGACGAGTTCGTGCCCGCCGGCGAGCTCGCGCCCGAGCTCGAGCACGTGCGCAAGTGGCCGCTGGAGCACTGGCACCTCGCCTTCCAGGGCCAGCTCAGGACGGTGCCCGAGGCCGATGCCGAGCTCCTCGAGCAGCGCATCCGCGAAGGGGCTCGCGCGGCGGCGTGAGCCGCTTCGATGGCTGACTTCGCGCAGCGCGTGCTCAGCGCGCTGCGGGCGCTGAACTTCGAGCAGAGAGTCGCGGCCGCCGCCGCGCTGCTGCTGGTGGTGAGCACCTTCGGCCCGTTCTCGTTCGTGGAGGCTGCCGAAGTGCTGCTGGCCTTCGGAGTTCTGGCGCTCCTGTTCGCGCGCGGCGAGGGCAGGGCCTTTCACCTGCCCTTCGGCGACGGCACGATCATCGCGGGCGCCGGTGTCTGGGCCGCCGCCCTGATCGTGGTGCGCCTGTTCGACCGCTCTCTGGGCCAGAACCTGCTGGCGCTGGCCTGCGCGGCGCTGCTGTTCCTGGCCGGCGCGCGCGAGCGGGCCAAGCACCCGCCCGACGATCTTCCCGGACGAGGAGGTCTCCCCGCCGAGGGAGCGCCGCCAACGGCGCCGGCGCGGGCGGGCCGCGGCAGAGGCCGAGCCGTTGCCGCCGCCCGAGTTCGAGCCCTACCGCGCCGAGGCCGGCGAGCAGCTGCGGCTGGGGCCGGAGGGTGGCGAGGCGGACGACTCGGACGACCCGGACGAGACGGCCGAGACCCAGCCGCTGCCCCCGCCCGCCGAGGCGGAGCCGCAGAGCGCGGCCGGCCGGCGCGGGCGGGGCCGGCGGCGCCCACGGCCCTGACGGCTCGCGCTCCGCTCAGGCGTGCGCGGCGGGGTCAGCGTGGTCCGATCGGCTGGGGAAAGGGGTGAGCTTGGAACGTTCTGCATGTATTTCATGCGGAACGTTCCACGGAGCCCCGATCGGACCGAGCCCACCCCTTGACAGCCTGTCGTTCGCCGATAGTGTGCTCAACCGTAAGGTTTATCAACCGTTCAGATGACCACGATGACCACCGACCAACTAACCACCACCTTCGCCGCCCTCGCCGACCCGACCCGAAGGTCGATCCTCGCGCGGCTGTCCGAGGGCGAGGCCACGGTCGGCGACCTGGCCGAGCCGTTTCCGATGACCCTGCAGGCTGTCTCCAAGCACCTCAAGGTCCTGGAGCGCGCGCGGCTCATCACGCGCGGCCGCAGCGCCCAGTTGCGGCCGTCGCGCCTCCAAGGCGAGGCGCTCAAGGAGGCCGCCGACTGGCTGGCGGAATACCGCGTCTTCTGGGAGGAGAGCTTCGACCGGCTCGAGGAGCACCTGAGCGAGATTCAGAGGAAACCGCGGGGATGACCGAGACCGTCGGCGAGCGGGAGATCACCATCGCCCGCGTGTTCGAGGCGCCCCGCGAGCTCGTGTGGAGGGCCTGGACCGAGCCCGAGCGGCTCGTTCGCTGGTGGGGCAAGCGCGGCTGGAAGGCGGTGCCCGCCTCGATCACCATGGACGTGCGGCCGGGCGGCGCCTTTCGCGTGACTGCGGTCAACGAGGAGGACGGGACTGAGATGCCGACCGAGGGCGTCTACCGCGAGGTCGTCCCGCCGGAGCGGCTGGTGTTCGCCGAGACGCCGCGCGAGAACTGCCACGAGGGTGCCGTGGGCACGGTGACGCTCACAGACCTGGGCGACGGAACCACGGAAATGGTCTTCCGGACCACCATCTGGGCTGACGGTGAACTGACCGACTCGACCGCCGGCGGGCTGGCCAGCGCGTTCGACCGGCTCGCCGAGACCCTGACCTGAGGAGAGCACCACGAATGGACTACCGACTCGAAGTCGTCGTCGTTCCCGTCGCCGACGTGGACCGGGCGAAGGACTTCTACGAGGCAAAGATGGGATTCAACGTCGATCACGACACCAGTCCGGCCGAGGGGGTGCGCGTCGTGCAGCTCACGCCCCCCGGATCGGCCTGCTCGATCGTGATCGGCACCGGGCTCGCGCCAATGGAGCCGGGCTCGGTGAAGGGCCTGCAGCTGGTGGTGACCGACATGGACGCCGCCGTGGACGACCTCTCGGGCCGCGGCGTGGATCTGGGCGAGGTCCAGGAGCTGGGACCCCCCGACTCATCCGGCTACAAGTTCGTGTTCCTCAACGATCCCGACGGCAACGCCTGGGCGGTTCAGGAGATCCGGCCGTGACGGCCGGATCGCCGCTGGTCGGCGGCGTGGACTTCGTGACCGTCCCCACCAAGGACTTCGACCGGGCCGTGGAGTTCTACGGCACGGTGCTGGGCCTCCCCAACCCGGTGCGCTACGGAAGCATGCCCGGCGCCGAGTTCGAGACCGGCAACCTCACGCTGGCGGTCCTCGAGATCGAGCGGTTCGGCGGCACCTTCGCCCCCAGCACCAGTGCCGTTGCCCTGCGAGTGGACGACGTGGCCGCCCGGCGCGCCGAGCTCGAGGGCCAGGGGATCGAGTTCGAAGGAGAGATCGTGGACAGCGGCGTGTGCCACCAGGCCTACTTCAAGGACCCCGACGGCAACCCCCTGATCCTGCACCACCGCTACGCGCCGCGGGAGTAGGTGGGCTGGGCGGCAGCCCGTGCCGGGCGTCCTCGCATCAGCAGCAACCCGGTCACTGCCGCCAGGACCTGAGCACATGCGGCCACCATCATCGCCTCGGCCGAGCCGAGGCCCGTGGCCACCGGCCCGGCCAGCGCCGCGCCCATGGCGAACGAGCCGACCTTGAGGCCGGCCGCCGTGGTGAACACCTGGCCGTACAGCGACGGTGACACCACCCGCTGGCGCACAGCGAACTGCGCCGCGAGGGCGGGGCCGTCGGCCGACGCGGCCAGCGCGATCAGCGCCAGCAACACACCCAGCGAGCCGGCCAGCGGCCAGAGGAGCATCAGAGCGCCGAAGATCGCGTAGCCCGCCAGCACGATCCGCTCGGGCGGGAAGCGCCGCTGGATGCGCACCAGGCTGAGCGCGCCCAGCGTTGACCCCACCGCGAAGGCGGCCCACATGTAGCCGGCGGCACTGCGCTCCACGCCCAGATGCTCGACCGCGAACAGCGGGAAGGCCACGGTCATCAGCCCGAGCCCGGCGAGCCCGATGGCGCCCGCCGCGGTGATCCCGCGCAGCTCGGGCACGGACACGATCTGGCGCAGGCCCGCCGCGGCCACCCCGAACAGGGTCCGCCCCTCCCGCTCCCGCGGCGCGCTGTCGAGCCGCGGGATCCGGACGATGAGCCCGAGGGCGCAGAGGGCCAGGGCGGCCTCCACGAGCAGCGGCGCCGCGGGACCCACGGCTGCCGACAGCGTCCCAGCCAGCGCCGGCCCGATCACGAGCGCCGAGTTGAAACTGCTGGTCTCGAGGGCGTTGGCCGGCGGGAGCAGCTCGTCGGGCACGATCGCCGGGATCAGGCTGGTGAATCCCCCGAACGACAACGGATAGGTCAGCCCCGCCACCAGCACCACCACCGGGATGGTCCAGTCGGGCGCGTTGCCGACCATGAGGACCACGGCCAAGAGCACCGCCGTGATCAGCAGCTGGTCGGCCACCATGAGCACGCGGCGGCGCCCGGTGAGGTCGAGCCAGGCGCCGAGCAGCGGGCCGGTCACCAGGCTGGGCAGGGTGATCGCCGCCACGGTCGCCCCTGCCAGTGCCGCGCTGCCGGTCCGGTCGAGGATCAGCAGCACCACCCCGACGCTGAACATCTCGTCCGAGACACGCGCGAGCGTCGCCGCCGAGACGAAGCGCAGATATCCAGGCTGCGCGCGCAGCCGATTGAGCGAGTCGCGGTCCACCGCCCGATGGTGGCAGGCGGCCTCCGACCGGTCTAAGGGGCCGGTGGAATGGCCTGCTTGAAGCGGAAGCGGAAGTCGGGATCGACCGTCTTCTTGATCTGGCGCAGCCGGGGCAGGTTGCCGGCGTAGTACGCCTGCTGCCAGTTGGTGAGCTGAGGATCGATGTAGTTCTGGTAGGCCTGTCCGGACGCGGACGGCCGCAGCGCTCGCCAGACGCCGTTGATCCACCGGTTGGCCGCGCGCCCGCCGCCGCCGCTGAAGTAGGCGCCGTACTGGAGCGAGAAGAGCATGTCGCGGTGCACGAAGGCCGTGGCGTCGGCGGCCGGCCGGTTGTAGGCGCCGCCGTAGGCGTCGAGGATGAGCGCGCCCGAGCCGCCGCCCGAGCGCTGCCGTCGCTCGATCCAGCTGACCATCGTCGAGCGCGCCCTCGCGGACAGGGGCTCATCGAAGTACTGGGACTTGGCGTAGAAGCTCGCGCGCGGAAGCTGGCCGCCCGGGAAGGTGCCGCTCGTGTGGCAGGACCGGAAGCTGCGGTCGGCGCAGCCCGCCCAGCGCAGCTGCAGCGCCAGGTAGCCGGTGGTGCCCACGCTCACGCGCGCGCCGCTCACCCGGGCCAACGGCCGGATCAGGCTGCGCAGCTTGGCCGGGGAGCCGAAGTACTGGCCGAGCGCCGTGATCTGAGGCGAGCCGGACCCCGTGCCCAGCGAGCAGATCGAGGTGAGCTCCGGCGGCGCCTCGGGAGCGAAGCGCTGCCAGGCCGCCAGCACGGCGCTCGCCTGTGACCAGGGAAAGGAGATGAAGAACCACGCCGCCCGGCGCGCGCGATGCGTCTGGAGGGTCAGCGCCGTGGCGATACCGAAGTTGCCGCCGCCCCCGCCCTGGCAGGCCCAGAACAGGTCCTCGTCCGAGTTCGCGTCGACCTGCCGGATGCGCCCGTCGGCTGTGACGATGGTGACGGCGCGGAGGTTGTCGGTCATGAGGCCCCAGCGACGGCCGGCCAGCCCGTGCCCGCCGCCGAGCGCGAGGCCGGCCACCCCCACCGACGGACACGATCCTCCGGGCACGGTCAGTCCCCGGCGGGCCAGGGAGGAGTACATGTCGATCAGCTGCGCGCCGGCGCCGATCGTCGCGCGGCCGCCCGATACGCGCACTCCGTTCATCCTCGAGAGGTCGACGACCACGCCGCTGCCGGTGGTCGAGTAGCCCGCGTAGCTGTGCCCCCCGGAGCGGGCCACCACGCTGACGTCGAAGCGGTTGGCCCACCTCACCACGGCGGCCACGTCCTGTGTGGACACCGGCTGGACCACGGCGTCGGGGCGGGTGCCGTCGTAGCGCAGGTTGTAGACCAGCCGGGCCTTGTTGTAGCCCGGCGTGCGCGGCAGCAGCACCTTGCCCTTGACCGCCGACCGCAACGCGCGGGCGGCCTGGGGGGAGAGTGAAGACGACTCGGCGGTGACGCCGGCGAGGCCCTGGCCGGGCAGGGCGAGCGCAAGAGCGCCGCCGGCCGCACCGGTGAGGAACTCGCGACGGTCGAGTCCGGCCACGCGCCGACTCTAACCGCTCAGGCCGGACTCGGCTCGGATTCCTGCGATCGCTCTCGGCCCCAGTCGCACGGCGACTGGCGCGAACCCTCGCTGGTGGCCCCCACCAGCTGACCGCCTGGGCAGTCGCGGGCCTCCACCCGCCGGGTCGGGTTGACGATCCCGATCAGGCCGAGGATGCCGCCCAGCGCCACCAGCACCGTGGCGATGGCGATGCCGATGCGAAAGGCGTCCACGGAAGCGCTCTCGGCCGCCGCCGACACCTCTCTCTGCACTGCCGGCGGGGCATCGGGCACGGCCACGTCGGTCAGCGGCTGTTGCTTGGCCTCAGCCACCGCCGGGGCAACGTCGGGCCGCTGCGCGCGGGCGCCGAGCTCGTCGTCGAGCGCCGAGCCGAAGGCAGCGGCCACCACCGCACCCACCGCGGCGATGGCCACGAGGCTGGCCACGCGGGCGATCGCGTTGTTCACGCCGGAGGCGATGCCGGCGTTGCGCTCGTCGGCGTCGGCGAGCACGGTGGCGGTGAGCGGGGCGACCGTCATCGACAGGCCGAGCGCGAACACGAGCAGCCCGGGCAGCAGGTCGGTGACGTAGTCCACATCGGCGTCGAGCCGCAGGAACCAGGCCAGGCCGATAGCCGCCACCAGGGGCCCAACGCCCATGAAGAAGCGTGGCCCGTGTTTGTCGGCCAGCGCTCCGAAGCGCGTGGAGAGAAGGAACATGACGATGGTCACCGGGATGCTGGCCGAGCCGGCCTCCAGCGCGTTGTAGCCCGCCACCTGCTGGAGGAACAGGACGAGGAAGAAGAACAGCAGCCCCAGGCCACCGTACATCGAGAACGTCTCGAAGTTGCCCAGCGCGAAGTTGCGTCGCCGGAACAGGCCGAGCGGGAGCATCGGGTGGGCGGTGCGCGACTCCCAGACGAGGAAGGAGGCGAACAGCAGCGCCCCACCGCCGAGCGTGCCGAACACGGCCGGGCTGTCCCAGCCGCGCAGGGGCTGTTCGATCAGCCCGAAGGTCATGGACGCGAGCCCCAGCGCGCACAGGGTGGCGCCCACGACGTCGACCCTGGCCTCCGGATCACGGCCGCGGCCCTCGGGCACGGCGCGGACCACCAGCAGGAGCGTCAGGAGGACGATCGGGATGTTGATGGCGAAGATCCAGCGCCACGAGGCCGCATCCACGAGCTGGCCCCCGATCACCGGTCCCAGCACCGTGCCGATCCCACCCCAGGCGGTCCACGCGCCCACGGCCTTGCCACGCTCGTCCGGCGGGAAGGCGGCCACGATCACGGCGAGGGCCGCGGGAGTGAGCAGCGCGCCGGCCACGCCCTGCAGCGCACGACTGAGCACGAGCAGCTCGATCGTGGGTGCCAGCGCGCAGAAGAGCGAGGTCACGCCGAACAACGCCGTACCCAGGAAGAAGACCCGGCGCTCACCGAACAGGTCGCCCAGCGAGCCGCCGATCAACAGCAGCGAGCCGAGAGTGACCAGGTAGGCGTTCGAGGTCCACTGCTGGCCGGCGAGCCCGCCTCCCAGGTCGTCGGCAATCGCCGGGAGGGCGATGTTGACCACGGTGGAGTCGACCGTGACCACCGTGGTGCCGAGGATCGCGGCGACCAGCACCAGCCGCTTCTCAGCGGCGCTCAGGCCGGGATCAGTCTGGTCCTGCGCCATTCACGGCGTCCGCGTTGCGCGGCTCCGGCCCCACGTAGCGCGCGCTCGGCCGGATCAGCCGCGCCTCGCGCTTCTGCTCCATGATGTGAGCCGCCCAGCCACCCACCCGGGCGCAGGAGAACAGCGGCGTGAACAGGTCCGGCGGCACGTCGGCGAAATCGAGCACCACCGCTGACCAGAACTCCACGTTGGTGGCCAGCACGCGGTCGGGCTTGCGCGCCTTGAGCTCGGCCAGCGCCGCCGCCTCCAGGCGCTCCGCCACCTCGAGCCGGGGGGCGCCGATCTCCTTGGCCGTGCGTCGCAGCACGCGGGCGCGCGGGTCCTCCGCCCGGTACACGCGGTGCCCGAAGCCCATCAGGCGCTCACCGCGATCGAGAGCATCCTTGACCCAGCGCTCGGCGTCGCCCGTCTCCTCCACGCCGTCCAGCATCTGGAGGACCCGCGAGGGGGCCCCGCCGTGGAGCGGCCCCGAGAGCGCGCCCACGGCCGCCGACAGGGCGGCGGCCACGTCGGCTCCCGTCGACGCCACCACGCGGGCGGTGAAGGTCGAGGCGTTCATGCCGTGCTCGGCGGCCGAGATCCAGTAGGCGTCGATGGCCTTGACGTGACGCGGGTCGGCCTCGCCGCGCCAGCGGATGAGGAAGCGCTCGGGGATGGACTGCGCCTTGTCGATCTCCAGCTGAGACACGGGCGGGCGCCCGACTCCACGGGCGGACTGCGCCACGAACGAGAGCGCCATCACCGAGGTCCGCGCGAGGTCCTCACGGGCCTGCTCGTCGGAGATGTCGATCAGCTGCTGAAGCCCCCACTCGGGGGCGAGCATGGCGAGCCCGGCCTGAAGGTCGACCCGTGGATCGCCGGTGCGGACGGTCAGCGGATGAGGTTGGGCGGGCGGCAGCCCGGGGTCGTACTGGCCGTCCACGAGCAGGCCCCAGACCTTCTCGAAGGGCACGCGGCCGACGAGGTCCTCGATGTTGACACCGCGGTAACGAAGCGCGCCGCCCTCCTTGTCGGGCTCGGCGATCGTGGTGTCGAAGGCGATTACTCCCTCGAGTCCCGAGGGGACCTCGATGAGCGCCATGGAAGCCTCCTTGGGACGACGGCAGGACGTTTTGAGCGAAGCAGCCGGCTCGGCCGGCTGTGCACGATTGGGTTTCTGAGAATACTTGGGTCGTCATGCCCGCCTCCGTGCGCATCGCCACCGCCGAGGACGCCGAGGACGTCGCTCGCCTCCTGATCGCCTTCCGCAACTGGACCGGCCGCAGCGAGCCCGGCGACGAGAGCTTTCGGGCGAGCGTCATGCGCCTGCTCGAGGATCCCAGCACCGAGTACCTGCTGGCCGGCGATCCACCTGTCGGCGTCGCTCAGCTGCGCTACCGCTACGGCATCTGGTACGCGGCCCACGACTGCTGGCTCGAGGACCTCTATGTCTCCGACACCGCCCGCGGGAGTGGATTGGGCCGCGCGCTGGTGGAGGCGGCATTCGAACGCGCGCAGGCCCGTGGCTGCCGGCGCATCGAGCTCGACGTGGACGAGGAAAACCAGCCCGCCGTAGCCCTCTACGAGTCGCTCGGCTTCGCCTCGGGCACGGGCCCAGGCGAGCGCAACCTGTTCATGCGCCGGCGCTTCTGAGGGCCGCGTTCAGCGCTCGAAGACGCGGTTCAGCGCGGCGTCGAGGACTCCCGCAGGCCCGCGCGAGGCGAGCTTGGCCAGGCGTTCCGCGCCGGTGGGGTTGAGGACCTCGTCGTCGTCCTCGATCGCGCTCACGATCTTCTCGGCCCACTCTCGGGGCTCGATCCCGTCGAGCTTCGAGGTGTCCTCGACGTGCGGGTCGTAGTCGTTGCGCACCTCCTCGAGCATGTCGGTCTCCACGCCGGGAGTGACGAGATGCAGCACCCCCACCGGGCTGTCGTCGAGCTCGCGTCGCAGGGCTTCGCTGAAGCCGACGACCGCCGACTTGCTCGCCGAGTACACGGCAGCGCCCGGGAAGTGGGCGTAGCCGGCAATGCTCGCGTTGTTCACGATCTTGCCGTGGCCGCGAGCCAGCATCGGGGGCAGCAGCCGATAGGTCAGGTGCACCAGGCCGGCCACGTTGACCTGGAGTAGGTCGTAGAACTCGCTCAGGTCGCCGCGGTCGAACAGCCCGCCGGCGAACTGGCCGGCGTTGTTGACCAGGACGTCGACCTGGGTGTCGCCGAGCTCGGCGAGCGACTCCTCGATGGCCTCGCGCGACGACAGCTCCATACGCACGGGCCTCACCACACGTGCGGAGCCACCCGGCACGAGCTCGAAGTCGTCGGGGTCGCGCATGCCGCTGAGCACGTGTGCGTCGCGGGTGGCGAGCATCTCCACGATCGCCCTGCCGATGCCCTGGTCTGAGCCCGTGACGAGGATGGTCTGTCCGGAGAGGTCCATGGTCTGCTCGTGCCCGGGCTAGGGCTGGAGCACCACCTTGATCGCGCCATCCTCCTTCTTCTGGAAGATCTCGTAGCCGTGCGCTGCCTCGTCGAGCGGCAGCCGGTGGGTCACCAGGTCCCCGGTGCCCAACGGGTCGCCGTCGTCGGTGAGCAGAGGGATGATCTCGTCCACCCAGCGCCGGACGTTGGCCTGACCCATACGCAGCTGGAGCTGCTTGTCGAACAGCTGCATCATGTTCATCGGGTCCTGAGCGCCGCCGTAAACGCCGCTGATCGACACGGTGCCGCCGCGGCGCACGGAGTCGATGCACCCCTGCAGGGCCACCAGGCGATCGACGCCGGCCTTTTCGATGATCGGCCGCGCCAGAACATCGGGCACCAGTCCCGCGGCGGCCTGAGCCGCCTCGCCCAGAGGAGCGCCGTGGGCCTCCATTCCGACGGCGTCGATCACCGCGTCGGCGCCGCGGCCGGCGGTGCGCTCCCTGATCGCGTCGGCCACGTCGTCGACCTCGTCCAGGTTCACGGTGTCGACACCGTGGCGGCGGGCCATCTCGATCCGCTCCGGCACCCGATCGACCCCGATCACCTGCCCGGCCCCCTGGTGGCGGGCCACCCGGCAGCACATCTGTCCGATCGGCCCGAGGCCGAAGACGGCCAGCGAGCCGCCCTCAGGGGCGTCGGCGTAGGCCACCGCCTGCCACGCTGTGGGCAGCACGTCGGAGAGGAACACGAAGCGCTCGTCGGGCGGCCCCTCGGGAACCTTGATGGGCCCGAAGTGGGCCTGCGGGACGCGCAGGAACTCGGCCTGGCCGCCCGGCACCTGCCCGTAGAGCTTGGTGTAGCCGAGCAGCGCTGCGCCCTTGTCCTGCTCGCGCACCTGGGTGGTCTCGCACTGGGAGTAGAGCTGGCGATCGCACATCCAGCAAGCGCCACAGGAGATGTTGAAGGGCACTACCACGCGATCCCCGGGCGCGATGTGCGTGACCTCGCTGCCCACCTCCTCCACCACGCCCATCGGCTCGTGGCCGAGGATGTCGCCCTCGTCGATGAACGCCCCGAGGACCTCGTAGAGGTGAAGGTCGGAGCCGCAGATGCAGGTGGAGGTGATGCGCACCACCGCGTCGGTGGGCTGCTCGATGCTCGGGTCGGGGACCGTGTCGACGCGCACGTCGCGCTTGCCATGCCAGGTGACTGCTTTCATGGCCGGTCTCGTACCCGCCCGGCCACAAGCGAAAAGCGGCACCGGCGCCAACCCGGGAGCGCCGCCGTTTCTCGCCGGAGGCTCGGGGTACCCGTCGCGAGTGGCGGTGCTCACCTTCGACGACGGTCCGGATCCGCGCTGGACCCCCCGCGTGCTCGATGCGCTGGCCGAGGCCGGGGTACGGGCCACCTTCTTCGTGATGGCGGGCCGAGCCCGGGAATGCCCGGAGCTCGTGGAGCGCACGGCCGCGGAGGGACACGAGATCCAGCTGCACTGCCTGGAGCACG
This sequence comes from uncultured Thermoleophilaceae bacterium, assembly GCA_963826165.1. Taxonomy (GTDB): domain Bacteria; phylum Actinomycetota; class Thermoleophilia; order Solirubrobacterales; family Thermoleophilaceae; genus JACVRW01. The sequence continues at coordinate 499,989 of CAWGWC010000007.1, forward strand.
TGCGGCACACCGAAGCATCGCGCGGCCAGGTCGAGGCCGACACCGACTCCGCCCTGGCACTGCTCGAGCCGCTCTCCGTGCATCCCCGCCGCTGGCGTCCGCCCTGGGGGTCGTGCGCCCCCTGGACCCAGGAGGTGGCCGGTGCGCGCGACCTTCGCCTCGCCGGCTGGACGCTCGACACGCACGACTGGTCGGGACTTCCGGCCGAGGTGATGCTCCGGCGTAGCCTTGCCGCCGCCGGCGACGACTCGGTCGTGCTGCTCCACGACGGATTGGGCCCGGGTGCCCGTCGCGAGAGCTGCGAGCAGACCGCGAACCTGATCGTGCCGCTCGTCGAGGCGCTCCACCACCGGGGCGTTGGCTGTGAGGCCCTGGGCGACCGCCCGGTGGCGCCGGCGTGAGCGCGACCTCATCTCCGGCCCGCTCGGATGCGCCGGCCGCGTGGCTGCGTCAGGCGCTGGCTCGGATCCAAGCTCGGGCGGAGGCCCGGGATCGGGCCCCGGCCTTTCCTGATGATGCCTTCGCCGAGCTGCGGCGCGCGGGCGCCCTGGCGCTGACGCTGCCGGCCCAGGACGGCGCGCGACCCGTGTCGTACGCCGAGGAGTGGGCCGCCGTCCGCGCGGTGGCCCGCGCCGACGCCTCGGTCGGGCGCATCTACGACGGCCATCTGAACGCCGTGGAGCGGCTGAGCGTGGCCGCACCCGAGCCACTCCGCTCCCGCGAGCTGGAGGCGGTGGCGGCCGGTGAGCTGCTGCTGGGCGTGTGGGGCGCGGATCCCGGGCCCGGTGAGGGACCGCCCGCGCGCCTGCAGCGGCGGACCGGGATCGGCACGACGCTGTCCGGGGCCAAGGTGTTCTGTTCGGGCGCCGGAGGTATCGACCGCGCGCTGGTGCTCGTCCGCGACGAGGCACCCGGTCCGCCCTCGCTGGCCTACGTCGACCTGAGCGACGGGGTCGAGATCGACCGTGGTTGGTACCGGGGCGCCGGAATGCGCGCGTCCGAGAGCCACCGGGTCGTCTTCTACGGCGCGCGGGTGCTGGCGGTCCTCGGCGAGCCGGGCGAGCTGCTTCGCGAGCCCTGGTTCGGGCGCGACGCCATCCGCACGGCCGCCACCTGGGCGGGCATCGCGGATTCGGCGGCCGACGACGCGCTGGAGCTGCTGGCCGCGCGTGATCCGCGCTCGCCCCTCGAGGCGCTCGCCGCGGGCGCGATCGCCACCGCCCGCAACACGATCGACGCCCTGCTCGCCGCCGCGGCGGCTCGCGCCGAAGCCGAGCCCGGCGCATCGCAGCGCCAGGAGTCGATCCTGCTGCGTGCCCAGCTGGCCCAGTCCGCCGAGAACCTGCTCGACCAGGCCACCCGAGCCTGCGGCTCGCGGCCGCTGGCCACCGGCTCGGCGCTCGATCGCGCGCGACGCGACCTCGGCGTGTTCCTGTTCCAGCACCGTCTCGACCCTCTACTGGTCCGCGCGGGAGAGGCGCTGCTCGATGAACTGGGCTGAGCGAATCGCTCGCGACGACCGCCTGACCGGGTCCTACTTCGACCGGCTGTACGAGCGCGACGAAGACCCGTGGAGGTTCGAGTCGAGCCCGTACGAGAAGGCGAAGTACGAGGCCACGCTCGACGCGCTGGGCTCGCCGGAGCGCCGCTTCGGACGTGCCTTCGAGGCCGGCTGCTCGATCGGTGTGTTCACCGAGCTCCTGGCCGGGCGCTGCGATGACCTGCTCGCGGTGGATCTCTCGCCGATCGCGGTCGAGCGAGCCATTGAGCGGCTGCGCGGTCGCGCCCACGTGAGGGTCGAGCAGAGGGCGCTGCCGGAAGAGCTTCCCGATGGCCCGTTCGACCTCGTGGTGTGCTCCGAGATCCTCTACTACTGGAGCGCCGACCTGCTCGAAAGGTCCCTCGGCGATCTGAGCGGGCTGATTGGTCCGGGCGGCAGCCTCGTGGCGGTGCACTGGCGGCCACGTACCCGCAGCTACCCCCAGTTGGGCGACGAGGTTCACGACCGGCTGAGCCGCGGGCTCGAAGCCCTCGTGCACGCGCGATCGGTGACCGAGCCGCTCTACCGGCTCGACCGCTGGGACCGGCGGGCGTGAGGCATGCGGCGCTGGTGATCGTCGGCGGCGGCGCCGCCGGGCTCTCGGCCGCGCGCGGATACCGCGACGCCGGCGGCGACGGCGAGATCGTGATGCTGGCGGGCGAGCCGCGCCCGCCCTACCGCCGGCCGCCGCTCACGAAGGAGTACCTGCGAGGCGAGCTCGACGCCGCAGAGCTGTCGCTCGAGGTGCCCGAGTGGTTCGCGCAGAACCGCGTGCGGCTCGAGACGGACACGTGGGCGCTGGAGCTGGATCTCGGCGCGCGCACCGTGACCACCGAGGAGCAGGGCGAGCTGTCGTATGACCGCTGCGTGCTGGCCACCGGAGCCCGGCCCAAGCGGCCCGGGCTGCCCGGCGCGGACGACCCGGAGGTGCACACCGTGCGGAGGGTCGAGGACTCCGACCGCCTTCGGCAGATCGAGCCGGGCGAGCGGGTGGCGGTGGTCGGCTCGGGGTTCATCGGCTGCGAGGCCGCTGCGTCGCTGGCGATGCGCGGCGCCGAGGTCGAGCTCGTGACCGACGAGCACCAGCCTCAGGCCGCTCGTCTCGGCGACGAGGTGGGAGCGAGGATCGCCGCTTGGCTGAGAGACGACGGCGTGACCCTGCGGCTCGGCCGCCCGGTGGCGGAGATAGAGCCGGGCGGCCGGGCGCTGAGCCTGGAGGGCGGCCACAGGATCGAGGCCTCGGCCGTCGTTCTCGCGCTGGGCGTCGAGCCCAACGTCGAGCTGGGCCAGAGGGCGGGACTCGAGCTCGACGACGGTCGTCTCGCCTGCGACGCGTCGGGTCGCACGAGCGTCGACGGCGTTCTGGCGGCGGGCGACACAGCGCGGCTGGACAATCCCACGGCCGGCCATCGCATCACGGTCGAGCACTGGGGCGAGGCCCTGGCCCAGGGCGAGGTGGCCGGGCGCACCGCGGCGGGCGCCGAGGCGCGTTGGGACGCGGTTCCCGGCTTCTGGTCCACGATCGGCAGGCGAACGATCAAGCAGGCCGCCTGGGGCGACGGGCACGAGGAGATCCGCCTGGACGAGGGCGACGGCGGCTGGACCGCCTGGTATGAGCGTGACGGGCGTTGCGTGGGCGTGCTCGCGCATGAGCGCGACGAGGACTACGAACGCGGATCCGACGCGGTCGCGGCGGGGGCCGGGCCGCCATGAACGTGGCTGCTCCACCCCACCCCGGACTGCGGGCCTGCGTCGTGGTGCCGGCCAAGGACGAGGAGGCGCTGGTGGGCCGCTGCCTCGACGCGCTCGCTCTCCAGCACGGAGTCGACTCGTCCAGCTACGAGGTGATCCTCGTCCTCGACCGCTGCGGCGACCGCACGCGCGCCGAGGCGCTGACGGCCTGCGCGCGCCACCCCCATCTGCGCCTGCTTCTCGTGGAGGGGTTGGGACGAGGCGTGGGCCAGGCCCGGCGGGTGGGGATGAACGTCGCGGCGTCGCGGCTTCGAGCGGTGGGGCGGCCCCACGGCCTCATCGCGTGTACCGACGCCGACACGGTTGTCGACCGCGCGTGGGTGGCGGTTCAGCTCGAGCTGACCGCACGAGGCGCAGTGGCCATCGGCGGGCGCATCGACATCGTCACCGACGACCTGGCCAGCCTGTCCAGACGGGCCCTGGACCGTCGCAGGCTGTCCGAGGAACGCCGTCGCTCGGCGGCGGCCGCGAGCGGCAGCGGTCTGGCCGAGCACGGCTACTTCAGCGGTGCCTCGATGTCCGTCACCGCCAGCCTCTACGGCAAGATCGGCGGGCTGGAGCCGAGGGTGGCACTCGAGGACGAGACGCTCGAGCGGACACTGCTCGAGCGCGGGGTGGCCATCATCCGCTCGAACACCGTCAGCGTCCGCACCTCGGGAAGGGTCGACGGTCGCGCGCCGCGGGGGCTGGCCCACGATCTGGCCGCCTCGCTCTAGCCTCACCCTGATGCGCATCCTTGACGAGCGGGTCGACGACTACCTCCGTTCTCTGCGGCCGGAGCGCTCGGAGGTGATGGCCGAGATGGAGGCCGTCGCCGAGCGCGATTCGGTGCCGATCGTGCACTGGGAGACCGGGCGCTTCCTCGCCTCGCTGTGCCGTGGGCTCGATCCCGTCGTGCTCGAGGTGGGCACGGCGATCGGCTACTCGACGCTCCACATGGCCGAGGCGCTCGAGAATGGCCGGGTGGTGACCCTCGAGCGCGACCCCGACCGGGCCGCGCAGGCTCGGGCGTCGTTCGAGCGGGCCGGCGTGGCCGATCGGGTCGAGCTCGTGGAGGGCGACGCCCTCGAGACCATCCCCGCCCTCGACGGACCGTTCGGTCTGCTGTTCGTGGACGCCTCGAAGGGCGAGTACGAGCGCTATATCGAACTGGCCGAGCCGCTCCTCTCCGAGCGCTGTGTGCTGGTGGTGGACAACCTGCTGATGAGCGGCGAGGTGGCGCTTCCCGACGGCGCGGAAACCCGCTGGAACCCGGACTCCCTGGTGTCGGCTCGGGCGCTGAACGCCGGCCTGCTCGAGAGCGAGCGCTGGCTGGCCTGCGTCCTGCCGGTGGGCGACGGCATCGGCTTTGGCGCCCGCCGGTAGGCGTCCGGCGTTCGCGCGCGACGGCGCCGGGTAGCAGCGGGCTTCACCCGAACCCAGGAGCCTCATGATCCTCCGCCTCGACCGGCACGCCGCCGAGCTGCCGCCTCCCTCTGAGCCCGACCCCGCCGGGGCCCGCATCGTCCAGGAGCTGATGGGCGGCCGCTTCGGCGAGATGTCGACGCTCATGAACTACACGTTCCAGTCGTTCAACTTCCGCAACCGCCAGAAGGCGCGGCCGTTCTACGACCTGGTCGCCAACATCGCGGCCGAGGAGTACGGCCACATCGAGCTCGTGGCCGCCGCCATCAACAACATGCTCACCGGGGCCAGCTCCAACAGGAAGGCGCCGAACAACTCGATGACGTCGCTCAAGGATGAGGGGATCAATCCTCAGCACTTCAACGCCGGCGGCCAGGGCGCGCTGTGCCAGGACTCCAACGGCAAACCGTGGAACGGCGACTACGTCTTCGCCTCCGGCGATCTGGTCGAGGACCTGACCCACAACTTCTTCCTCGAGACCGGCGCTCGCAACGGCAAGCTCAAGGTCTACGAGATGTGTGACCACCCGGCGGCCCGGGCGCTGACCGGCTATCTGCTGGTCCGTGGCGGGGTCCACCAAGTTGCCTATGCGCGTGCAGTGGAGAAACTGACGGGCGCCGACCTGAGCAAGCTGTTTCCCGCTCCGCGAATTCCCACGGACAAGATCAAGGAGTGCAAGCCGCACATCAAGAAGGGCCTGCACCTCCAGCTCTACCGCTTCTCCCCGGACGACTACCGCGAGCTCGCTGCCGTCTTCAACGGGCCGCATCCCGAGACCGGAGAGGACCTCGAGGTGGTCGACGAGGCCCCGGAGGGCGTGCCGCCCACGGACCTGCCGGCGCAGCCGACCGTGTTCTCCCCGGACTATGCGCCGGAGGAGATCGCCGAGATCGCCCAGAAGCTGCGCAAGCAGGCCGGCCTGCCGGACAAGCCGGAAGCCGAGGTGGTCAGCGTCTAGGGCTGGGCGCCCGGGCTGTCCTCCTCGAAGGAGGCCATGTCGGTCCGCTCACCCGCGAGGATGAAGATCTCGACCGAGATGTCGGCCTCGAGATCGGTTTCGCTCAGGAAGGAACGCACTTCACGGCCCGTGGCCTGCTCGACGATGGCCGTGAACTGATCGGCCATGACGCGCTGGAAGCGGCGCCGGATCTCCTGGATCCCGTCCGACTCGCCGCGCTGAATCAGCGTGCGTTCAGCCGGCGTAAAGGTCTCCTCGAGCACCACCACCACGAGCTCCCGGTCCATGTAGACCTTGGACTTCGTGGGCCCGCGACCGTAGTACTTGCTCTGAAGGCTGGCGATCTCGTCCGCGATGGTGGCGCGAATCTCACCTTCCAGGTCCATCTTTTCTCTCCTGATAGCCGAACAATCAACGTCGATACGTATGCCCGACGGAACCGGATTGAACTCCGCTGAGCTTAGCGCCGTATCGGTGGGGTGGACCAACCTCCGACGCTGATAACTGGCGCGACCGGATTCGTGGGCCGACACCTCCTCGACGCGTTGAGGGATCGGCCCGGGGGTCTGCGGGTGATCGTCCGCGACGCGGCCAAGCTCGCCGATCAACGCGGCCTCAGCGTCGTGGAAGGCGACCTCGGCGACGAGGGCGCGCTGGAGGAGGCCCTGAGCGGCTGCCGGACCGCGTACTACCTGGTGCACTCGATGGAGCCGGGCGACGGCGGCGACTTCGCCGAGCGCGACCGCGAGCTCGCCGAGGGCTTCGTGGCCGTGGCCGGGCGGTCGGGTGTGGAGCGGCTGATCTACCTCACCGGCATCGTGCCGGCTGACGGCGCCAGCGAGCATCTGCAGTCGCGCCACCAGGTCGAGAAGGTGCTGGGCAGTGGCTCACCCGAGCTGGTGAGTCTCAGGACGTCGATGGTGGTGGGGGCGCAGAGCGACTCCTTTCGCACCCTCGCGCAGATCGTCGACCGGCTTCCGGTGCTCGCGCTGCCGAGCTGGCGCGACATGCGCAGTGAGCCGGTGGCGATCGCCGACGTGGTGGCGGCACTGGTGGTCGCGGAGCGAGTGGCGCCCGGGATATATGAGATCGCCGGTCCCGACACCCTGACCATGGAGGAGATGGTCGAGTCGATCGGCGAGCTCAACGGCGGCGTGAAGCCCAGCGTGCCGTTGCCCTTCAGCTCGAGCCGCCTGGAGGGTGCCGCCGCGGCACTCGTGACGGACTCCAGCCGCGAGGTGCTGGAGCCGCTGATGGAGGGCCTGCACGAGGATCTGTTGGTGGAGGAGAACACGCTGGAGAGCGTGTTCGGCGTGTCGCCGACGCCCTTCCGCCGCGCCGCGGCGGCAGCGCTCGAACAGCTGCACGACGAGGACTGAAGTGCCCGAGCGGACCCCCGACGGTCGCTACGTGATCGTCGACGGCCGGCGCTGGCGGGCCAGCGACCCCTCTCTTCCAGAGAAGCGCCGCAACGAGCTCGTACGCGAGCTCATGTCGGCGCGCTCGTCGGTCGGCTGGGCCAAGCGCAAGAAGGACAAAGAAGCTGAACGCCGCGCCCGCGACCGCGTTCACGCGGCCAAAGTGGCGCTAGGGGAACGCGGACCACGCTGGTGGGAGAAGTCCTAACGAGTGTCGCCGCGGTCGACCGGGCGGCTGCGGTCTCCGGGCGTCCACGAGGCCTGCTGGCGCGTGGCCTCCTCGCCCGAGCCGTTCGCTGAGGTGCCCTCTGCGCGCTCGACCAACCTGCTGAGCTCGCCCTCCGGATCGTGTATTCCTCGGGCCTCAAGGGCCGCGCTGGCCGTGGCCGATGGAGCTTCCACGTCGCCCAGCAGCCGGAACACCGTGTACAGCACGACGGTGGTCCCAACAAAGTGCACCGCGAGCGCGGCGGCCATCAGCCACCAGCTGCCGGTGAGCACGCTCAGGAAGGCCCCCACCACCAGGGCCGCGACAAGCAGCAGACCGATCAGAAGGCGGGACGACCACGCGGCCGCGAGCAGGGTCTGGCGCTGCGGCGGACCCTCCCGCTCGTCCTCGTCGAGGGCGCGCTCGGCGGCCTCGGGACCCACCACCTCCTCCAGCTCGCTCTGCATGATCTGACGGGCGCTTTCCTCCATACACGGGATACGCCGGGGAGCCCCCGGGTCGCCGAGTCCGGTCCCGCCAGGAAGTGGTACTACGCAGGCATGAAGATTCTCCTGATCGTCTTCGCGGCGTCCCAGATCGCGCTCGGTCTGCTGCTCTGGCTGGCGCCCGGCTTCTTCCACGAGGAGATCGGCCCGTACGGTGCTCGCAACGACCACTACATGGGCGACCTGGCCACCTGGTACCTGGCGCTCGGCGGCGTGCTCTTGGCCTCGCTGCGTCAGGTCTCGTGGCGGGTGCCGGTGCTCGCGCTGGCCTTCGCCCAGAACACCCTGCACGCGGTCAACCACCTGATCGACGTGAGCGAGGCCGACCCGTCGTGGCTCGGGCCGTTCAATCTCGTCTCGCTGGTGCTGGTGTCGGTCCTGCTGGCCTGGATGCTGAACCGCGAGCGGCGGGCGGCGCGGGCATGAAGGTCTTCGTGGCGGGTGCCAGCGGCGCCGTGGGCCGGCCGCTCGTGCCCCGGCTCGTGGCCGCCGGGCACGAGGTCACCGGCATGACGCGGTCGCCCGCGAAGGCAGACGCGATCCGCTCGGCCGGTGCACGGGCCATGGTGGTTGACGTGTTCGATCGCGACGCGCTCATCGAGGTCATCACCGGCATCGCCCCCGAGGTCCTCGTGCACGAGCTGACCGCGCTGCCGGAGCGCTTCGAGCCGCGCAAGAAGGACCTCTACGAGCCGACCAACCGCGTGCGCACGGAGGGCACCCGCAACCTGCTCGACGCGGCCGAGGCCGCCGGCACCGGGCGGGTGGTCTGTCAGAGCATCGCCTTTGCCTACCGCCCCGAAGCGCAGCCACGGGTGCTCGACGAGTCGGCGCCGTTGTTCACCGACGCCGCGCCCCCCTTCGGCCCCGCCACCCAGGCGGTGGAGGTGATGGAGCGGATGGTGCTCGAGGCCGACGGCATGGAGGGCCTGGTCCTGCGCTACGGCTGGTTCTATGGGCCGGGCACCTACTACGCCGCCGAGGGCGCCACCGCCGCCGACGTGCGGCGGAGGCGCTTTCCCGTGGTCGGCGACGGCGCCGGCCTGTTCTCGTTCGTGCACGTCGACGATGCCGCGGACGCCACCGTTGCGGCGGTGGAGCGGGGCGCTCCGGGCGTCTACAACGTCGTGGACGACGAGCCGGCCGCGATGCGCGACTGGCTGCCGGTGTACGCCGAGGCCCTGGGCGCCAAGCGGCCCCGCCGCGCGCCGGTATGGCTCGCCCGGTTCGTGGCCGGCCGCATGGTGGCCGACATGGCCACGGTCCTCCCGGGCGCGGCCAACGCGAAGGCCAAGCGAGAGCTGGCTTGGCGGCCCGTGCATCCGAGCTGGCGCAGCGGCTTCGCCGAGTCGCTCCGCGCCGCCTGAACAACCGCCGTCCCGCGCTCCGCTCGAGCCTGCGCCGGCGACGGAAGGCGCTCCGACTGCGGCTGAGAAAGGGTGCAAACCTCCCGCTGGCCGCTGGCCGACGCGAGATCGGGAGGTTGTCACTCTCAGAGGAGGCAAACTTCACGATGGAGTCCGGGGACGGGACCTTCGGGAGGTTCTGCATTCTCGATTTCCCTCCCCGCCGCCGTCGGACCACCCGCAGAGCCAGGAGCCCGGCCCGAGTGGAGCGCAGAGGTCCTTAGTTCGCCAGCGTGTAGGTCAGCGGCAGCAACACCGTGGCCGCGAACACCATCGCCACTCCGATGGCCACCGTGGTGCGGGACTTGATCACGTGGCCGAGCGTGCCCACGACGAAGCCCAGGATCAGCAGCGCGATGAAGAAAGTGGGCGAGACGCGAAAGTCCCCGCCGGGCTCGGGACCGTCGCCGGGATCGAGAAAGTCCGACATCGCGTGGAGGAAGGCGAGGAGCAAGGGCGCCGAAAGTATCCTTGGCCGCGCATGAGCGGCGAGTTCGCGACCATCGAAGAAGCACACGGGAGACTGGCCGAGGCGGGTTATCTCGCGGACGAGCCCGCTTCCCTGGTCTCGTTCCTGGCGAGCCGCCTCGGCAAGCCGGTGCTGGTGGAGGGCCCGGCCGGTGTGGGCAAGACCGAGCTGGCCAAGGCCGTGTCGCGCGCCACCGAACGGCGCCTGATCCGGCTCCAGTGCTACGAGGGCCTCGACGAGGCCAAGGCCCTGTACGAGTGGAACTACCGAAAGCAGCTGCTGCGCATCCAAACGGAGGCGTCGGGCACCGGCTGGGATCAGGTGCAGGAGGACATCTTCGGCGAGGAGTTCCTGCTCGCCCGGCCCCTCCTCAACGCGATCACGGCCGAGGAGCCGGTCGTGCTCCTGATCGACGAGATCGACAAGACCGACCAGGAGTTCGAGGCCATGCTCCTCGAGGTCCTGTCGGAGTTCCAGATCTCGATCCCGGAGCTGGGCGTGGTCGAAGCGCGCACCCAGCCACTCGTGGTGCTCACCTCGAACAACTCCCGCGAGCTGACCGAGGCGCTCAAGCGCCGGTGCCTGTACCTGTGGCTCGACTACCCGAGCGTGGAGCGCGAGCTCGAGATCGTCCGGCTGCACGCGCCCGAGCTCGGCGAGGGCATTGCGCGCAAGCTCGTGGAGGTCATCCACATGGTGCGCGCGCTCGACCTGAAGAAGCCTCCCTCGATAGCGGAGTCGATCGACTGGGCGCGCGCGCTGCTCCTGCTCGGCGCCGAGGACGTGGACCGAGCCGTGCTCGAGAAGACGATGTCGATCATCGTCAAGCACCGCACCGACCTCGACCTGGTGGCCGAGCGGGTGGGGGTGAAGCTGGGCGATGGCCTCTTCGGGGCGCGGGCGGGCTAACCCCGCGCTGTACGGCGGCATGCCCGAGGCGCCCGGCCCGGCCGGGATGGCGCCGCGCCTGCTCGAGTTCGCCGACGGCCTGCGTCAGGAGGGCGTGGCGGTCGGGACCTCCGAGCTGCTCGACGCCTTCCAGGCCTTGGACGCGGTGAGCTGGACCTCCAAGGAGGACTTCCGCGAGGCGCTGGCCGCCACGCTGGCCAAGTCGCAGGAGGACCGGCACGTGCTCGACGTGCTCTTCGAGCGCTTCTTCTTCCGGGTGGTCGAGCGCGAGGCGATCGGCCGTGGTCTCAAGGAGGAGCGCTTCGAGGGTGGCGAGGAGATCGACCTGGAGGCGCTGCGGGAACGTATCCGCGAGGCCATCCGCGCCGGCTCCGACGGCGAGATGCGCGATCTCGCCCGGCTGGCCATCGCGGCCTTCGGGCGCCAGGGCGAGGGCTCGGGCGTGATCGGCGTGGACGTGCAGAGGATCCGGCGCACGCTCGGGCTGCGCGGCGAGAAGCCCGGCGCCGAGCTGCCCGACCCCGACTCGGTGCCCCGCGACAGGCTGCAGCAGTTCGAGCGCCACGTCCGGCAGGAGCTCGAGCGCCAGATGATCGAGCGAACGCAGTCGCTCCCACCGGCCAAGCCGCTGCGCGAGTTCGACCGCGCGCTGCCCTCCAATCCGGCGCAGGACCTGTCCCAGGTCCACCGCGTGGTGGCGCAGCTCAAGCGCCGCCTCGCCTCGCAGGGCCGCGAGCACCGTGGCCGCCGCCGCTCGTGGCAGATCGACGTGCGCCGCACGATGCGCGCGTCGCTGCAGACCGGAGGAGTGCCGCTCGAGCTCAAGTACCGCCCGCGCCGCCCGAAGCGGCCGGAGCTCTACGTGCTCTGCGACGTGTCCACCAGCGTCACCAGCGCCAGCGTGTTCTTCCTGTCGGTGCTCCACGCCCTGCACGACCAGTTCCGCAAGCTGCGGTCGTTCGTGTTCGTCGAGCGGATCTCCGAGGTCACCGACGTGTTCGAGCGCGAGCGCGCGTTCGAGGCGGTCTCGCGCCGGATCGCCACCGACGCCGGCGTGGCCGACGTCTCGGGCTACACCGACTACGGGCGGGTGTGGGTGGAGTTCCTCGACAAGGTGGTCGACGACCTCGATCCCCGCTCGACGGTGATCGTCCTGGGCGACGCCCGCACCAACGGACGCGAGCCCCACGCATCCGTGTTCGGCCATGTGGCCGCGCGGGCGGGCCACACCTTCTGGATCAACCCCGAGCCGCGTCTCTACTGGAACTACGGCGACTCGGTGATGTCCTCCTACGAGCCCTTCTGCGACGGCGTCTTCGAGTGCTGGACGACCAAGCAGCTGGAGGCCTTCGTGAACGCGCTGGCGGACCTGAAGACGGGTTGAACTAGACTCCGACGGGTCAAATCAGGGGGGCTCGCGGGATGGCGGGCTGAGAGGGCGCTTCCGGTGGCGATCACCGCCCGGCGCCGACCCTTCGAACCTGTGGGGTAATGCCCGCGGAGGGAGCGATGCACACCAAGGCCGAGGCTCCTGTCAGGGAGCCTCTCGTTGTTCAGGACGTGACCCGGCGCTACGGCGGGCTGACCGCCCTCGAGCGCATCGATGTGCGCCTGCGCCGCGACCAGCTGACCGCCGTGGTGGGTCCGTCGGGCTCGGGCAAGTCGACGCTGCTCGAGCTGGTGGCCGGGCTGCAGGAGCCCGACGAGGGCAGCCTCAGCGTGCTCGGCGCCCGGTCCGCGGCGGAGCGGCGAGAGACCTGCTCCTACATGCCCCAGCGCGACCTGCTGCTGCCGTGGCGCGACGCCCTGGGCAACGCCGCGCTCGCGCTCGAGTGCCAGGGAGTGCGCCGGACCGAGGCGCGCCGGCGCGCCGAGCCGCTGTTCGAGCGCTTTGGGCTGGCCGAGTTCGAACGCTCGCGTCCGGGCGAGCTGTCGGGCGGGATGCGCCAGCGGGTGGCCTTCCTGCGCACGCTCCTGCCCGGGCGGCCGGTGCTGCTGCTCGACGAGCCCTTCGGAGCCCTCGACGCCATCACCCGGGCCGATCTCCAGGAATGGCTCGAGGGCGCCCTCCTGTCCGAGCCTCGCACCGTGCTGCTGGTGACCCACGACGTGGAGGAGGCGATCTTCCTGGCCGACCGCGTTGTGGTGCTGTCGCCGCGTCCCGGCCGGGTGGTCGCCGACTTCGTGGTGGATCTACCCCGGCCGCGGTCGATCACGGACCCCGCCGTCACCGCTCTGCGCGCCGAGGCGCTCGAGGCGCTGCGCACATGAGGTACGTGGCGAGCATCGGCCTGCTCATGCTGTTCGTGCTGGCCTGGCAGGGTGTGGCCTCGCTCGACTCGGTCGACGACCTCACGCTGGCCTCGCCGGTCGAGACCTGGGACGCCCTGCGCAGCGACTGGGAGCTCCTGCGCGAGAACGCGCTGGTCACGCTCACTGAGGTGCTCCTGGGCCTGGGCATCGCCGCGGTGTGCGCCATGGCTCTGGCGCTGACGATGCACCTCGTCCGCCCGCTCCGCGACGCCGCCTATCCCCTGCTCGTGGCGTCCCAGGCCATTCCGATCGTCGTGCTGGCGCCGATCTTCGTGCTCGCCTTCGACTACGGGACGGGACCGATCCTGGCCATCGTGGCGCTGATCTGCTTCTTCCCGATCACGGTCAACCTGCTCGACGGCCTGCGCTCGGTCGAGCCCGACCTGCTCAAGCTCATGCGGAGCCTCGGCGCCTCGCGCCTGCGGACGCTGCGCTCGGTGGAGCTGCCCAGCTCGCTCCCCTTCCTGTTCAGCGGGCTGAAGGTGGCCGCTACGGTGTCGGTAATCGGCGCCGTGTTCGGGGAAGCGGCCGGCGCCGAGGAGGGCCTGGGCCGGCTCGTGCTGCTCGGGAACAACCAGCTCCAGACCCCGCGCGTCTACGCCGGGATCGTGCTCCTCACGCTGATGGCCGTGTCGCTGTTCGCCCTCGTCGCGCTGATCGAGCGTCTCGCCTGTCCTTGGAACCGAAAGGAAACGACCGCATGACCAAGCTCACCCCTCTGCTGGCGACGGCCCTCGCGCTGCTCGTGCTCGCCGGCTGCGGTGAGAAGGAGGACGCGCTCGAGCCCTCCGGCTCCAAGCAGGTCGAGCTGATGCTCGACTACTTCCCGAACGCCGACCACGCGGGCATCTACGCGGCCCAGGCGGGCGGGCACTTCAAGCAGGCGGGCCTGGACGTGGAGATTCGTCAGCCGCCGGACCCGGCGGCGCCGATCAAGCAGGTGGCCGCCGGCCGCGTGGACCTGGCCATCTCCTACGAGCCCGAGGTGTTCCGGGCGCGCGACCAGGGGCTGGCCGTGGTGAGCCTGGCGGCGATCGTGCAGGAGCCGCTCACCTCGATCATGTCGCTGCCCAAGGCCAAGATCCGCCGCCCGGCGGACCTGCGCGGCAAGACGGTCGGCACGGCGGGCATCGACTATCAGACCGCCTACCTGCGCACGATCCTCGCCGACGCCGGGGTGCCCGAGGACTCCGTGAAGGAGCGCAATGTGGGCTTTGGCCTGACCCCCACGCTGCTCACCGGCAAGGTCGACGCGACGCTGGGCGCCTTCTGGAACTACGAGGGCACCGAGCTGCGCCTCGCGGGCAAGCGTCCTCAGATCATCCGCATCGAGGACGCAGGGGTGCCCACCTACAACGAGCTGGTGCTGGTGGCCAACGAGGACGCGCTCGAGCGTGACGCGAGCAAGCTGCGCGCCTTCATCGGGGCGCTGTCACGCGGCACGCGCGACCTGCGCGAGAACCCCGACCAGGCGATCGAGGGACTGCTCGAAGCCAATCCCGATCTCGACCCGGAGCTCCAGCGGGCCGTGGTCGAGGTCACCTTGCCTCTCTTCTTCCCCCCGCAGGGCGAGCCCTACGGCTGGCAGGATCCGAACCAGTGGGACGCGTTCTCCGCCTGGATGAAGGACAACAACCTGCTCGAGCAGCCGCCCGATCCGCTCTCGGCCTACAACAACGAGCTACTGCCCGGAGCGGGGCTGTGAGGCGAGCCGCGGGCTCGGGCTACTCCGACCCGTTCTCGTCCAGATCCAGTGCGACCGAGTTGATGCAGTAGCGCTGGCCGTCCGGGCCCGGGCCGTCCGGGAACACGTGGCCGAGGTGGCTTCCGCAACGTGCGCAGGTCACCTCGGTCCTCGTCATGCCGAGCGAGTTGTCCGCGTGCAGCTCCACGGCCTCGGCCACGGCGGGCTCGGTGAAGCTGGGCCAGCCGGTGCCCGAGTCGAACTTGGCGTCCGAGCGAAACAGCTCGTTGCCGCAGGCGCCGCAGCGGTAGACGCCGTCCGCCTTCGAGTACGTGTAGGCCCCCGTGAACGGCGGCTCGGTGCCCTTCTCGCGCAGCACGTGGTAGCGCTCGGAATCGAGCTCCTCGCGCCACTCCTTTTCGGTCTTTTCAAGCTTCGTCATTGGGTGTACCTCCTGCCAAGAGCGTATAGACCGGCCAGCCCCGCCCACTCCTCGTAGGGGGCGAAGAAGGCCCTGACCTCGTCCTCGGTGGCCCGCCGCCCCAGGCCCGCCGCGCGGCCCACAAACTTGAGGTAGGCCACGTCCAGCGCGGGGATCTGGTCGTCGCGCCCCTGGCCCTCGAGCGCGAGCATCTCGATCGTCCAGCGCCCGATGTTCGGAATGGTCAGCAGCCGTCGCCATGACACCTCGTGGCGGCTGAGGTCGGCTCGCCCAGTGCTCACCTCGCGCGCGGCGCGGATGAGCGCGATCGAGCGCTTGGGGGCCAGTCCGCAAGCGTCGAGCTCCGCGGGCGAGCGGCCGGCCAGGAACGCCGCCGAGGGCGGGGCGAGATAGTTGCCGCAGACGCTGCGGCGGCCGTGGCGACGCACGATCCGTCGCTCGATGGCGCTCGCTCGCCGCGACTCGATCAGCTGCTCGCAGACCGCCCAGGCCAGCGCCTCGAAGGGCTCAGGACGGCGCCGGGGCCGCAGCCAGGGGCGTGCGCGGATCACCGGCCCGATCAGCGGGTCTCGGCGAAAGCGGGCGTGGAACTCGGACACGTCGTGGTCAGTGCCGAGGGCAAAGCGCATCCGCTGGATGGCCTCGAGCCCAACGGCCCGGCTCGGCGCCTGGGCCCGGAAGCGCACCCCGCCGCCCGTTCGCCAGGCGTACACGACGGCCTCATCGCCGGCCACGTGCACCAGCCGGGCAAGCGCCCCGCCGCGACGCACCAGCACCAGATCGCGTCCGGCGCTCGGGAGCCGGAACGGCCCCGCCGGCGTGACCTCCTGCTCAACGGTGGCGGCTATCGGTCCTTGAGGAGGTGGACGTCGACGAGGAACGATCGCGAGGCCGCTATCTCGGACCGCTTCGATCGGCCCCGCCCACGGCGCAGCCGAACGGGCACCGAGTTCCGCGGGCGCCGCAGCACGTGCACCAGGACGAACGCGGCCACGCCGAGCACGAAGCCGCCCGTGGCGGCCACGACGGCGGCGGGCAGCGAGACCTCGCGGGCCGGCTCGATCACCCGCGGCTCGGCGAGCACGGGCAGCGGGCGGACGTCCTCCTGGCTGTGCTCGGGGTCGGGCAGGGCGGCTGAATCGGGCACGCGGCGAGTGTAGCCGGGACCTCGGTCCGGTCGCGTCGACCCCAACGAGCTCAGAGCGACTGCTCGTACACGCGGAAGCGCTTGACGATCGTTCCGCCCATCGCCTTCATCCCGCGGTTCATGGCCTTGTTGGTCTCGAGGATCCAGCCCATCTCGCCGCCCTTCACGCGCGTGGCCTCGGCCATGTTGAAATGCTCGGCGTACAGCCCCGCGGCCACACCGGTGTGCTGATAGGCCGGCCGCACTCCGAGGAAGCCGACCCGCACACGGTCGACTATGCGCCGGCGGTTCAGGTAGTGCCACCAGCCGAAGGGCAGCAGGCGGCCGTTCATCTTCTTCAGCACCTGGTTGATGTCGGGAACGCTGAGGGCCATGCCCACGGTCTTGCCCTCGGCGTCCTCGGCCACCATGAACCAGTTGCGGTCGTAGACCAGCTGCAGCTCCTGCGCGTACGCGTCGAGGTCCGCCGGGGAGTAGGGCACGAAGTCCCAGTTGCGCGACCAGGCCTCGTTGTAGATCTCGGCGAAGGCATCGAGCTCGCGGCGCAGGCGCAGCCGGCTCATCTTGCGGATCCGGATGCCGTGCTTGGGCTCGAGCTTCTCGGCCAGATCCCAGATGATGGGCAGCACCTCCTCGCGGCCGCTGATGTGGAGCCGCCACATGAGCAGGTCCATCGCCTTCTCGAGGCCGGCCCCCTCGCACAGCTCGCGGTAGTAGGGCGGCTGCCAGGCCTGCCTGATCATCGCCGGCCGGTCGTAGCCCTCGATCAGGATCCCGCTCTCGTCGTTCATGGTGAAGTCCATCGGGCCGATCATCAGCTCGCGCCCGCGCTCTCGCAGCCAGCTCGCCGCCGCGTCGAGGAGGGATCGCATGATCTCGGGATCGTCCTCCAGCTCGAGGAAGCCGAACATGCCCCAGGCGTTGTCGTGAGCCCGGTTGAAGGCGGTGTCGATCTGGGCGCTGATCCGTCCCGCCACGCGCCCGGCGCGCCTGGCCACGAACAGCTGAGCCTCGCCCCGCTTGAAGAAGGCGTTGAAGCGCGGGTTGAGGAACAGCCGGCGTTCGATGCGCAGAGGGGGCGCCCAGGGCTCCGCGGTAGAGTGCAGCCGGTACGGAAGCTCGATGAACTCACGCAGGTCGCTGCGCGACGAAACGGGCGCGACCTCCACGGACACGGCGCAGGACTGTATATGCCGACCGCCATCGACCTCTTCGAAAAGGCACGCAATCACGAGCGGCTGGAGCAACTCCAGGCGGCTCGGGAGCACGACCTGATGCCCTACTTCCGGGTGCTCGAGGGCCCGGCGGGCCCCAAGGTGGCGATGGAGGGCCGCGAGCGGATCATGCTCGGCTCGAACAACTACCTGGGCCTCACGGGCGACGAGCGCGTCAAGGACGCCGCCCGCCGGGCGCTCGAGCGCTACGGCACCGGGCTCACCGGCTCTCGTTTCCTGAACGGCACGCTCGAGCTCCACCTCGAGCTCGAGCAGCAGCTGGCCGATTGGATGGGAACCGAGGACGCTCTCGTGTTCACCACCGGCTACCTCGCCAACACGGGCGCAATCGGCACGCTGCTCGGCCCCGGCGACACAGTGATCTGCGACTCCGGCGATCACGCCTCGATACTCGACGCCGTGTCGATGTCCCGGGCGCGCATCCGTCCCTTCCGCCACAACCGGATGGACAAGCTCGAGACGATGCTCCAGCGCTCGGAGAGCGACGGCGGCGGGGTGCTCGTGGTGGTGGACGGCGTCTTCTCCATGGAGGGCGACGTGGCGCCGCTGCCCGACATCGCCGCCATGTGTCGCGAACACGGCGCCCGGTTGATGGTGGACGAGGCCCACGCAGTGGGCGTGCTCGGCGCCCGGGGCGCCGGGACCAGCGAGGCCATGGACTGTGAGGACGAGGTGGACCTGCGCATGGGCACCTTCTCCAAGTCGCTGGCCTCGTGCGGCGGCTTCATCGCAGGCCCGGCCGAGGTGATCGACTTCCTGCGGGTCCAGTCGCGATCGTTCATGTTCACCGCCGCCGCCGTGCCGGCCGCGATCGGCGCGGCCATGGGCGCGCTCGAGATCATCCGCTCCGACGAGGGACCGGCGCTGATGGCCCGCGTCCTCGACAACGCCCGCTACCTGCACGACGGGCTGGGCGAGCTCGGCTTCCACGTGATGGAGCCCAACCGCATGCCGGACGGCAGCGATCTGATCACCCCGATCGTCCCCGTTCTCGTGGGGGACGACTGGAAGGCCGTGATGTTCTGGAAGGCGCTCTACGACGCGGGCGTCTACGTGAACGTGGCCATCTATCCGGCCGTCCAGCGCGGCGGGGCGCTGCTGCGCCTCAGCGTGATGGCCTCCCACGAGCGGGAGCATCTGGACCAGGCCCTGGAGGCCTTCGCTCAGGTGAAGGACGAGGTCGAGCGCGCCGCCCCGCCCGTCGGCTAGCTCAGCTGGCGGATCAGCCCGTGTCGGGGGCCGCGAGAGCGTCGGCCGGGAGCTGGTCCCGCCCGCTCCGGCGAGGACGGCGAAGCCGGCCCACCGTCGCGCCCAGTCCGGGCGGCAGCCGGCCGTCGGTCGACAGCCAGGAGCCGGCGAGGATCAGCAAGAGGCCCACCGCGGCGCCCGCGGTGACGCTCTCGCCGAGGATGGCCACGCCCAGCCCAAGCGCCACCACCGGGTTGATGTAGGTGATCACGGTCGCCCGGCCCGGCCCCACCTCGGTGATAAGGCGGAAGAAGATAAGGAAGGCGATCGCCGTGCAGACGAAGCCGAGCACGAGCATCGAGGCGATCACGTCGCCGGACGGAGCCTCCGTGGGCCGCCCCACCAGCCCGGCGGGCAGGAGCAGCAGTGTGGCGATGCCGAGCGCCCCGGCGATCGGGCCGATCGGATCAGCGGTGGCGAAGCGGTTCTTCACGATCATGGGCCCGGCGGCGTAACCCATCGTCGCCACGAGGATCGCTCCCGCCCCGACCAGCTCCGCGGTGCTGCCGACCACGTCGACGCCCACGAGAACGGTCACCCCGGTGAGCCCCACGAGCATGCCCACGAGGCGTGTTCGGGACGGCCGCTCGGACTGGTCGAAGCGCAGCGCCAGGAACGCGACCATCAGCGGCACGGCGGCGATCAGGATCGCCGTGAGCGACGAGGACAGGTTCTCCTCGCCGAAGGCGATCAGCGGGAACGGGATCGTGATCTCCACGAAGGCGAAGGCCACCAGCCAGCGGACCGACAGCCCGCGGAGCGCGCCGGTGCGCCATGCGATCGGCAGCAGGATCGCCGCCGCCATGGCCACCCGCGACCAGGCCACGAAGCCGGCGGACAGCTCGTCCACCGCGATCTTTATGAACAGGTAGGGCACGCCCCATATGACCGACATCGAGGCGAACAGGATCCAGCCGCGCGGGCTCACGCCACGAGCCTCAGCAGGGCCGCGGTGGCGGCGGCCACGGCCACCACGACGATGAGCGGGGCCTTCAGGGCTATCGCGCCGGCGGCGGCGAGGAGGCCGGCGCCACGTTCGTCGAGCACGAGCTCCGTGTCGGTGGCAAAGGCCTGGGTGGCCACCAGGGCCGCCAGCAGAGCGGGGCCCACGAGCCCGACCATCCCGGCGGCCCGCTCCGGAAGCTCGCGCTCGCCGGCCAGCACCGGGCCGGCGGCCTTGATGGCCACGGTGGCTGCGCCCACCAGCAGCACGGCCGTCCAGGCGACGCTCATGACGCCTCCCTGTGTGCGACGCGCCGGCGGTCGGGCGTGAGCCCGAAGACGACCCCCAGCGTCGCTGCGATCACCGGGACGCCCGCGGGCGTGAGCGGCGTGAGCAGGAGTGCGATGCCGGCACCGGCCACGGCGGCGGCCAAAGCCCTACGGGAATCGACCAGGGGGACCATGAGGGCGAGGAACAGGGCGGGGAAGGCGGCGTCGAGGCCGAGTGTGGCAGGGTCGCCGAGGCTGCTGCCGACCGCGACGCCGACGGCCGTGCCCCCCACCCAGCCCACGTAGAGAAGGACTCCGGCGCCCACCATGCGTCGGCGGTCGAAGCGACCGTCCTGCTGTGACACCGCCCAGCTCTCGTCCACCAGGAGCTGTGACTCGAGAGCGCGCCGTAGCCGGCCGCCCGTGAAGGCGCGTGCCGCGGCGAGTCCCATCGGCCCGTAGCGGGCGTTGAGGAGAACGGCGGCGGCCACGGCGGCCAGGAGCGTGCCCCCCGCCCCGAGCACGGAGACGACAGCGAACTGCGCGGAGCCCGCGAAGGTGGTGGCGCTCATCGCAATGGCGGCCACCGGGTCGAAGCCGGCCGACTGGGACAGGACCCCGAACGAGGCCCCGAAGAGGACCACAGCCGGCGACAGGGGCAGCAAGGCTCGGGCCCCGGCGGCATAGGGAGAGGGAGCGCTGCGCTTGGTCGTGGTGGCGCCCATGGCGGCCACGAGGCTACCTGCTGTATGGGTGATCAGCCTTCTCACCGGATATCGTTCCCAGGATGAACACAGTTGTCGAATTTGATTCGGTGGACCGTGCGCTGCTGCTCGAGCTCCAGAAGGATGCTCGGCAGACCAACAAGGCGCTCGCGGCCAAGGTCGGCGTCGCCCCGTCCACGTGCCTCGAACGCGTCCGCGAGCTGCGGGCCAGAGGGGTGATCCGCGGCTTCAGGGCCGACGTGGACCCGGCGGCCGTGGGCCGGCCGGTGCAGGCGATCCTGTCGATCCAGCAGCGCCCGTCGCACGGGCGCGACGACATCGAGATCCTGCTCAGTCACATCCGCAACCTGCCCGAGACCCTGACGGTGATGGCGCTGACCGGAACCACCGACTTCATCGTCCACGTGGCCATACGCGACACGAACCACCTGCGCGACGTCGTCTGGGCGCTCACCGAGCGACGCGAGGTGGCGCGACTGCAGAGCTCGCTGATCTTCGTGCACGAGGAGGGGCCGGAGCTCATGCCGTTGGATTGAGATCGGGGCGATAACCATCAAAACAGTTATACCGGAACTGTATACCAGCTAAACTTGTTAGCCAGTTATTGATGCCTCCCGGCGACTCTCCCCCAGCGAAGACCGCTCCGCAGCCGCTCGACCTCGTTCAGCGGTTCGTCAACTCGGTCGACCTGGAGACCGGAGAAGACGAGCTCGAGAGTCCCGAGGCGCTGCGGGCGTGGTTCGCCGAGCGGGACCTGATGAGCGCCCGCGACCCGGTGGCCGCGGCCGATCTGCGACGGGCTCTGGACGTGCGCGAGGGACTGAGGGCGGTGCTCCTGAGCAACAACGGGCTCGAGCTCGACGAGGACAGGGTCGAGCGGCTCGACCGAGTGGCCGGGCGGACCGGCGTGCGCGTCCGCTTTCGCCCGGGTGCAGACCCCGAGCTGGTGCCCGGCGGCAGCGGGGCCGACGCCGCGCTGGCCCGCCTGCTGGCCATCGTCGCGGACTCGGTGACCGGTGGAACCTGGGAGCGGCTCAAGGCCTGCCCGCGCGAGGAATGCGTCTGGGCCTTCTACGACCACTCGAAGAACCGCTCGGGCCGCTGGTGCAAGATGGAGGACTGCGGGAACCTGGCGAAGGCCGAGGCCTTCCGGGAGCGCAGGCGGGCCGCCCGGTCCTAGGCCGCGCCGGGGCCAGTGCGCTCCGCTCAGGCGTTGCGCGGCGATTCCGGGCGCCCACGTTTGGCTGGGGAAGGGGGTAAGCCGCCGCTGTCCTGCTGCACCAACAACCCGGAGCGCACGCCCGCGCGGAGCGCCGCGGCGCCGAGCCCTACTCCAACGTATGCACCTTGAACAGGTTCGTGCCGCCCGCCGATCCGGCCGGCAGCCCTGCCGTGATTCCAATCTTGTCGCCCGGGACGGCGAAGCCGGACTCCAGCGCGGCCTGGGCACACGCCTCGATCAACCCGAGGGTGTCCATCGGCTCCTCGTGCAGCCGGGGGTGGACTCCCCAGAGGAGGCGGCAGCGGCGGACCACATCGCGGCGCGGGGAGAGGGCCAGGACCGGCGCGCGAGGGCGGTAGGCCGAGATCAACCGCGCCGTGGCGCCGGTGTTGGTGGGCGAGACCACGCACTTGAGCCCGAGCTGGTAGACGCCTCCGACCGCCCCGAAGGCGATCGCGTGGTACTGGTTGTTGGCCTGCGGGCCGCGCTCGGCCAGCCAGCGCCCGTAGGGCAGCTCGCGCTCCGTCGTCTCTGCGATCGAGGCCATCATCTCCACCGCGAGCACCGGATGCTTTCCCACCGCCGTCTCCTGGGAGAGCATCACGGCGTCTGTGCCGTCGAAGATGGCGTTGGCCACGTCGGCGACCTCGGCTCGGGTCGGCCGGGTGGAGTGCACCATCGACTCGAGCATCTGGGTGGCGGTGATGGTCGGCTTGGCCCGGCGCCCGGAGAGCGCCAGCAGGCGCTTCTGCACCAGCGGCACCTCCTCGATCGGCAGCTCGATGCCAAGATCGCCGCGGGCGATCATGATCGCGTCCGCCGAGTCGATGATCTCCTCGCCGTTCGCGGCCGCCTGGGGCTTCTCGATCTTGGCGATCAACGGCTTCTCCACGCCGCGCTCGCGCAGGTGCTCGCGCACCGGATCCAGGTCCTCGCGGCGGCGAACGAAGGAGAGCGCGAAGAAGTCCACCCCGATGTCGATGCCGGCGTCGATCAGCGTGATGTCCTCGGCGCTGACGGCCGGCAGCGAGACCGTGACGTTCGGCAGGTTCAGTCCCTGGCGCGAGGCCACGCTGCCCCCGACCTCGACGCGGGTCATCACTTCGGTGTCGTCCACCCCGTCCACGCGCAGCCGCACCGCTCCGTCGGCGAGGTAGAGCACGTCGCCGGTTTCCACCAGCTCGGAGAAGCCCGGCCACGCCACCGGCAGGCGCCCCGAGGTCCCCTCCACCGCATCGGCGGTCAGCACCACGCGTGAGCCGCGAGGCAGCTCCGCCACCCCGCCGGCCACGGGGCCGATGCGCAGCTTGGGTCCGGGCAGGTCGCCGAGGATCGCCACCTCGCGTCCCACGGCTTCGCTCGCCGCCCGGATCGCAGCGGCGGTCTCGGCGTGGCTCTCCTGTGTCCCGTGCGCGAAGTTGAGCCGTGCCACGTCCATCCCTGCGGCCACGAGCTGCTCGAGAACGTGCGGCTCGGACGAAGCGGGCCCGATGGTGGCGACGATCTTGGTCGAGCGCACGGCCCCAACATACCCGTCGCGGACAGGCGTGCCCGCCGCGGTCAGGCGCGGTCTGCCGCGCTTTCCCCACTCCGTCTGAGAGAAAACCGGGGCGCTCGACGAAAACCCCGCTCTTAGCGGCAGACAGCCACGGTTCCGTGTTGACGCTCAGCGCGGGAGCGGCTTTGATGAGCCGCGGCCTAAGGGCTTCGGGAGCGAGTGACGGGAGTGGCGATGGCGCCGGGTCGGAGACCCTCCGCCGTCGGATCGCCTCTCTGCCTCCCAGACCGCCTCACTCAAGGCCGCCGGGGAACTGCACCGCTGTAGACCGCATCAATGCGGGGGAGGTCTGATGGGCAAGTTGGCGACGATGGACGCTGGTCAAGAGCAGCATCTGCGGGCATTGGAGTACGCGAATCGCGTACGACTTGCTCGTGCGCGAATGAAGCGTCACATCGCGGCGGGCGAGCTCTCCGCTGCGGAGGTCGTCTTGAGCTGTCCCTGGCAGGCCCACAGCATGTCGATCAGCGACCTGCTGATGAGCCAGAAGCGCTGGGGGCGGACCCGCTGCAGGAGACTGCTCGTCTCCCTCGGCGTTCCCGAGAACAAGCAGGTGGGGACGCTCACGGAGCGCCAGCGCATGGCGCTCGCCGCGGTGCTGACCGCGAAGAACGCCCCGGCCGGAGAAGCGGACGTCGCGCCCGCCACCTCGGCGCCGCGCGAGAGCCACGCGCCCTCAAGGGCGCGGGTCGACGCGCGCGAGCGCGCGCTGACGGCCGCCTAGCCGGGACGAAAGCGACGGCGGCCGGGCCGCGTGGGCTCGGCCGCCGGCGCTCACCCGTGGACCGGACGCCGCCCGAGCTCGTCGAGCGGCTCGTCCGCGGTGAGCCCGGGTCCGAGCGTGGCCAGCTCGAGGATGTGGCCGTCCGGGTCGCGCAGGTAGAGCGACTTGAAGTAGGTGCGATCCATGATCTCGGTGACCGGGATGCCCCTGCCGGCGAGGTACTCGCGCCAGGCGGACAGCTCGGCCTCGGACTCGACCGACAGGGCGATGTGATGGGTCGATCCGCGGCCCACCGAGCCCTCGTCGAGGTCGGGATACTCCAGGCAGGTGATGAGCGTGCCGGGCCTCCCCTCCTCGTCACCGAAGAACAGGTGGCGCGCGCCGCGGTCGTCCTCGTTGACCGTCTGCTTGACCAGGCGCATGCCCAGCAGGTTGCGGTAGAAGCCCACCGACCGCTCGACGTCGGCGCAGATGAGGGTCACGTGGTGTATCCCGGAGATCCGCAACCGCCGCTCGTTCATCGCGGCCGCACGCTACCTGAACGAGAGACCGCCCGAGCGCCGCTTGAACAGCTCGCGCATGCCGTAGAAGGTGGCGCCGAACACGGCGAACCCGAGCACCGTGAGCACCCACACCTGCACCGGCCCGAGCCCGAGCGCGACCACGGTGACCACCACGAACGCGGCCACTCCGGCGAGCAGGCTCGAGTGTGAGCGAAAGCCCGCGAGGTGCTCCCTCAGAGCCAGCTCGCCCCCTCCGAGCGAGGCGATCACCAGACCGGCGAGCAACCGCTCCTCGCCCGCGTCGCCACTCAGCGCTCCCCACACGATCAGGCCGATCCCGAGCAGGATCACGAGCTCCGACAACGGAAACCGACCCCAGGGCGGCAGGGGCCGGTCGGCGGCCGACGGCCGGCCGGCGCGCGGCGGGCGCCGCGACGTAGGGGCCACCTGCGCCGCCTGCTCCTGCCGCCGTTCGCGGCGGGCGGCGTCGCGTTCTGCGCGCGTGGTCTCTCCTCCGCGCTTGCGGCTCCTACGGCCCATTCAGGCGGCTAACGGACAGCCGGAGGAGATCACGACGCGCCACCAGTTCAGGAACATCCCGATCAGGCCGTAGCGCGGCCGGACGTGCCAGTGCCGGCAGCCCGGCTCCCCGATGTCCTCGCTCGAGACGTGGGCCCAGTGGTGAGCCGCCGGCTCGAGCGACATCTCCTCGATCAGCCGCCGGTTCTGCTCCTCCACGTAGGTGCGGTCCGACAGCGCCCGGCGGGCGTGCGAGGTGCGGGCGGCGAGATCGTCACGCAGCTCCTCGAGCTCGGCCAGCGACAGCAGGCGAGGCCCGCCCCGGCCGGGCACGTCCCAGTCGAAGTTCTTTCGCGGCCACGTGGAGCAGAACAGGCCGCCGAGCTCAGTCTCGAGCCGCGCGATCTGATCCAGGAGCGTGCGGCGGACGGCGCGCTCGTCCGGGAGTGCGGGAGCGAGCGGGCCGACTCCTCTGTCGAGAACGTCAGGCACGACTCAGATCAGTCTAGACCCTGCCGGGCTCAGGACCCCAGGCTCAGCACGTCGGCCGCCAGCCAGAGGGCCTCCTCGGAGGCGATACGGGGCACTCCCTTGACCTGAAGCGCGCAGAGGATCATCCAGGCGCAGGCCGGGGTGACGCCGGCGTCCTCGGCCACCTCACCCAGCACCACGGCTACCGGGCGCGTGGAGTCCGCCACGACGATCTGTCGGACCGACAGCGGCCGAACCGGACCGAGCGTCTCCCCCGGGCGCGACAGCCGCAGCCCGGGCTCGCCCTCCACCCGGTCGCCGTCGAGGGCGATCACCGGCACTCCGGTCTCGGCGATGGCGATGGTGAGGGCGTCGTCGAGGATGTTCTCGCTCTTCAGGCCTCCGTGGCGCAGGCGCTCGAGCGCTATGGCCTCAACCGGAGTCCGATCTGTGTCGGGATCGATCCCCACCTGACGTGAGAAGACGCGGTAGGCCCACGGCACCGAGTCCTGGCGCATGTGGATGACCCGGCCGCCGGTGTAGCGGTTGGCCAGCGCCTGCAGCCGCTCCTTCACCTCGTGGGGTGAGCGGCCGGGACGGGCGTGCACGGCGGCGTGCACGAGGCGCAGCTCGGGGAACTCCTCCCTCAGCTCTGGTTCGATCCAGCCGTCATGCAGGTGGAGCTCGGGACCGCTCACGACTGCAGCCGCTCTGCCCGCCGTCTCAGTTGATCCTCCGTGAGGTTGCCCAGCTCCACGTCGACCACCTTCCCGCCACGACGGGCGAAGATGGTCGTGGGGCAGACGCCGATGCCGTAGACGTTCGACAGCTGACCGTCTCGGTCGAGCGCCACCGGCTGAGTCCAGTCGCGTGCCCGGACCAGCCGTCGAATCTCGTCCTGAGACTTGTCGCGCGAGAAGAACACCGTGGCGAACTCCACTCCGGGAACATCATTCCTGACGCGCTCCACGCGGTCCACCTGCGGGTAGCAGTCGGCGCCCCGGTCGAAGATGAACGTGAGCACGAGCGGGCGCCGCCGAAGCTCGCAGAGGTTGACCACGTCCCGCGTCAGAACATCGCATGCCGGGACACGCCCGGCACCCTCGGGGCACGGTTCCTTCTGGCACAGGTTCACGTCCCCGGTCAGGTTGCCGACCGCGGACGGGGCGGCGAAGTCCTTGAGCTGCGTGCCGCGCTCGGGACCGAACAGAGACTCGCCGCTGTTGGGGAGGGTCTGGACGAACAGGAGCACGCTGAGGACCATCACGAAGAGGATCCCCACCGCCCAGGCGTATTTGTTGGCGCTGCGCGGCGCCTTGGGGGGCCGCGTCTGCCCGGGCGCCGGGCCGTGACCGTTCTCCTCAGCCGGGCGGTCGCGCTCGCGGCCCAGGTCCCCGAAGCGGTCTTCGCTCACGACGAATCCGCCTGGGCGCGCCGCGGCCACAGGGCCAGCAGGTCGCGCACCCGGAACGGTCCGTGCTGCTCGGCCCAGACGAGGGCCGCGGGGAGCACCACCATCACGCCCACCAGCGACACGCTCAGGTCGACCACGGTGACGATGCCGAAATCGCGCAGCATCCGGATGTCCGAGGCGATCAGCGCCGCGAAGCCCGCCGTCGCGGTGGCGCCGGAGGCCAGCACCGCCGCGCCGGTGGAGGCGTAGGTCAACTCGATGGCCCGGGCCGGGCCCGCGCCGGCTTCGCGCTCCTGGCGGTAGCGCGCCGACAGCAGGATGCTGAACTCGGTCGAGATCGCGATCACCAGCGCCCCCAGTGCCACCGACATCGGGTTCAGGTCCACCTCGAGCGGTCCGGGCAGCAGGCCGAGCACGAACAGGATCAGCGCCGACCAGCCGGTGGCGAGGGCGATCGGGATGAGGGGCACGGCCGCCTCCCGCGCCGAACGCCGCACCACGAACAGCACCGCGAACACACCGAGGAGCGCTGCCACCAGGGTCAGCGCGCGCCGCCACGGCGAGGAGAGCGCGCCGTTGGCCTCGGCTGCCAGCACGGGAAGGCCGACCACCGCGGCCTCGACTCCGGCCGGGGGGTCGAGGCGGCGCTTGATGTCGTCCACCACCTGCTTCTGCCGGGTCAGGGACATGAGGCGAATGCCGAAGGCGAGGTTGGCGGTACGGCGGTCCGCCGTGACCACACCCTGAGAGAAGTAGGCGGGCACGGTGTCGAGCAGGCGGCGGATCGACGCGCGGTCGGTGCCGCCGGTGAACAGGTCGGGGAGCGACAGGGCCGGGCACAGCTCCGGGGGGTTGCGCTCCTGGCCGCAGCGTCGTCCTTCCCGGTACCCGTGCTCCTGTAGCACCCGGTCCTGGAAGCGCGTCATCCACGCGATCACCTCGGGCTCGGTGATGTCGTCGGCACGGACGGTCACGTCGATCTCGCCGGCCACGCCGGTCTCCTCCTGGAGCTCGTTCACGTCACGGAGGGCCTGCAGGTCCCGGGGCACGAGCTCACGGACGTCTGAGACCACCTCGCTCTGGGTGTCGAGAGCGATTCCCACCACGGCCACCACCAGCCCCACCGCCAGCACGCGCCGGGGATGGGCGAGCGCCACGCCCAGGGTGCGCCAGGCGCGGTTGGCCAGCCACTCGGAGACCGGATTGAGCCGGCGCTCCGCGGGGGCCGGGGCCCGAGGCGGGGGCACCGGACCGCCGCGAAAGCGGGTCAGGGCCGCGAAGCCGGCACACACCGCGCACACCAGGGCGAGCGCGATCCCCACCACGATCAGCACCCCGAAGCCGCGCACCATGGGCACGGGTGAGAGCAGCAACACGAGGAAGCCCACCGCCGTGGCCACACCCGCCGTGAGGATCGTGGGCCCGCCGGCCGCCGCGGCGGCCGCGGCCGGCTCCCGTTCGCCCCCCGCCTGAGCCTCGTCGAAGCGGGCCTGGAACTGGATGGCGTAGTCCACGGCCAGGCCGATCAGCACCGGGAGCACCGCGATCGAGGCCATGGTCAGATCGCCACCCAGCAGGGACAGCCCGCCGAAGGTCATGGCCGCGGCGGCCAGCGCCAATGCCAGCGGCAGGAGCCGCAGCCGCGAGCGGAAGACGAGCGCCAGCGTGGCCCCCATGAGGAGCACGGCGGCGGCCAGCAGGACGAAGATCGAGTCCTGCACGGCGTCGGCGAGTCCCTCGGTGACCACCGGCACCCCGGTGACGATGTAGCGGGCACCCTCGCGCGGCCGAAAGGCCTTCTGCGCGGCGGCCTCCTCGATCAGGGCGATCGCGCGGGTGCGCTCGCTCTCCGAGAGGCCGGGACGCATGCGGATCTGGATTAGCGCGGCGTTGCGCGACGGGAACAGGTACGCGAAGCGCGACTTGGGCGTGCCGGCCTGGAGCGCGTCAGAGTCGAACACCAGGGTCGAGACGAAGTTCGGATCGTTGATGCGCGGGATGTCGGTGAGCCCGTAGCGCAGCCCCAGCTGGAGGACCTGCTGGATGAACTGGGCCTCCACCGCCTGGCGGGCGGCCGCGGCGAGGCGGCGCTGCTCGGCCGGGGGATCGCCGCGTCTCGCCGACAGGCGGCGCGCGGCCCGAGCCGCCCGGTCGGCCTGGGTCCCGCTGGCCCGCTGCCGGGCGGTGAACTGGTCGGCGATCTGCACGGCCGCGGTGTTGATGAAGGTGCCGGGTCCATAGACCGCCTTGGCCGGCTTGAGCGCGGCCAGCTCGCGACACACCTCCGGCAGCTCCTTGAGCCCGCGCTCGGGCGCGTTGCCCGACAGGCAGCCCTCGAGCGCCAGCACCCGCGACAGGTCTTCGGTGAGCACGGTGCGCGAGAGCTCTCCCTGGACCATCACCAGAACGGCGTCGTCGCCGAAGTCCTGCTTGAAGCGCTCATTGGCCCGGTAACTCTCGGAGCCGGGATCGACCAGCGTGCTGGTGGCGGCGCTCGGCTCCAGGCGCAGCGCCAGCGCCGCACCGCCGAGCGCCAGGACGGCCGTGAGCGCCAACACGAGCAGCGGCCGGCGCGTGACCCCGCGCACCACCCATCCGAGCAGATCCCTCACGTGACTCAGCTTAGGTAGAAGCTACGGCAGCGGCTGGAGCCGTGGGAAGACGCCCGACTGGCCCGCCAGCCGTCCGAGCGGCGCCTGGGGATCGCAGACCGGCGCGCGGCCCGTGTTCTCGGGTCCGCCGAACACGAACTCGGCGATGCCGGCTGCCTCGGCGGCGTTGAGGTACTGGTTGGCCGCCGGAGGAGCGGGCTGCGGATTGGCCGTGCACAGGTACGAGGCGAACGTCTCGAGGTGCCCTTCGGTGCGCAGCTTGTCGTACCCGCCCGGCTCGGTGTACGGGTTGGAGCGATTGGTGCCGAGCCGGAAGGGCCACCCGGCCACCATCTCGGGGTTGACCGGGTTGGAGGTGCGTAGGTAGTGGATGCGCTTGCCGCTTCCGTCAAGAGCAGCGTCCCTCGCCTGAGTGGCCGCAGAGTCGTTGGCAAAGAACGCGGCGATCTCGCGCTTGTAGAGCCCGAGGTAGTCCACCACCGGGGTGAGCTCCTTCAGGAACGGGTCGAGCCTCGCCAGCAGCGGCCTGGTGTTGTCGAGCACCTGCTCGGTGGCCGGGAGGCCGGTACGGGCCACCCGTACGAACGGTCCCAGGTCCCGGAAGAAGCCGTTCAGGTCCGGGGCCAGTTTGTCGAGGTCCACGAGAGTCGGCGACAACGCGCGGGCCGCGGGCCGCAGCTGGGTGATGAGCGGGTCGGTGTTCTCGGCAAAGCGGGTCAGGCGACGGGTGGTCTCACGGCCCTCGCGCAGGAAGGTGGGCAGCACACGGAAGGTGTCGGCCAGCTGGGCGTCGCGGGCCGCCACCGTCTCCCATACCCGGTTGGAGTTGGAGATGAGGTCGCGAAGCTGGCCGTCGCGGGCGGTCAGAGCGTCGAACACCACCCCGGTGTCGCGGATGAAGCTCCGGGTGGCGCCACTCTGCTGGCGCAGCACGGAGAGCACGTCGCCGGTCTCCTCGGCGAAGGGCGTGAGCAGGCCGAGCGCGTCGTTGATCGCCTCGGCGTTGCCGAGCGCAGCCACGCCGGCCTGGTCGAGCCAGGTCGAGAAGCGCTCGCGGGTGGCGGGGTCGAAGGTGCGCAGGATCTCGTCGAGCTCAACTGTCTCGGCCACCTGGCCTGAGGCCAGCTGGCCCCCGTCCGGCACCCGCCCCGAGGACGTCGTGCCCGGCGACAGCTCCACGTAGGTCTCCCCCAGCAGCGTCTTCTGGCGGAGGATGGCCCGCGTGTCCCGGGGGATCGGCGCGTAGCGCGCGTCGATCTCGAGCTCGGTCTCTGTGAGCCCGCTCTGCTTGTTGGCGTCCGTCTTCTTGACCCGCCCCACGGGCACGCCGGAGATGCGCACGTCCGCCTCCTGGGCCAGCTGGGTGGCCTCCGGGAAAGCCACGTTCACCCGGTAGCCCTTGGGCTGCAGCGGCACAGAACCGCCGAAGCTCAGCCAGAGGAAGATCAGGATGCCGAAGCAGGACAGCGCGAACGCCACCATGGCGAAGATGCGGCCGAAACTGGGAGTCTGCTTGATCACGGCGGGAGGTCGTTGGGCGGGTTCTGGGGACAGACATCCGGCTCGGCGGGCAGATTGAGCAGCCTCGTCAGCAGGCCGAGCTCCGGGTTGCCGCGCACGACCGCCCCCAGGGTCTGGTAGGCGGGGCACCCGACGAGCACGAGGCCGCGGCGGATCGGCCCGTGCGCATCTTGGAGCGTGTAGAGAGTCGCGCCGTTGTGCGCGGTCCAGGCACTCCAGAACAGGAACGAGTCAGAGGCGCCGGGCGGGTTGTAGGCCAGGATGTTGAAGAACTTGTTCAGCACCTTGAAGCTCTTCGTGAGTCGCGGGGTCACGATGCCGAGCTTCTCGCTGGCGCTGCGCAGGTCGCGCACCGTGGGCTGCACGTCGCGGGCGAACGGCCTGATCTGATCGCGGATGATCGGGGTGGTCTCGCGGAAGAAGGGCTGGGTCTTCTCGAGGGCGGGACCGAGGTTGCGCGCGAAGGGCCGCAGCCGCTCCAGCGCCGGGCCCAGCTCACCGGCCAATGCCCCGGTCTTGCGCAGCGTCGTCTCGGTCTGATCGAGGGCGCCCGGGAAGAGCTGGAGCGCATCGCGCAGTGCCGTTTCCTCCGACGCGAACGCCTCGAAGTTCGCGTTGGCCGAGTCCACGAGCGCGGCCAGCTGCTGGTCGCGCCCGGCGAGCGCGGTGGAGAACTCCTGGAAGTTGTGGATCACGTTGCGGATGTTGGTGCGGCGCCGGGCCAGCAGCCGGGTGAGCTTGTTGCCATAGCGCGCGGTGGGCTCGAAGCGCTTGAGCGTCTCGCGCAGATCCTGGGCTGCCGTCTGGTCGAACCGCTGGTCGGCGCCGGTGGCCTTGTCGTCGAAGGCCAGTCCGCCGGCGTTCAGCAGCACGCGTAGGTACGCGCGCGTGTCTCCGTCCAGCTCGGCCAGGATCTCGTCGGAGTTCACGTCGGGCAGCGTGTTGGCCACGGGCACGCTGCCGCCCTCCTCGATCTCTCCCGCCGCCTCCGTGCCCGGGTCGAGCGCGAGGTACATGTCCTTGAGGCCGGTCTTCGGACGCAGCAGGATGGTGGCGTCCTTGTAGATCGGCTTGTACTCGTCGCGGATTCGCATCCGCACCTGTGCGCGGCCGTCCTCCAGCGTGACCGAGCCCACGTCGCCCACCTTGACGCCGGCGATGTTCACCGTCTGGCCCTGGCCGGGCACCACGGCCTGAGCGGTCTGCAGCTCGGCGTTGACCTCGTAGAAGTCGGTGCCGATGACCGGGAACCAGGCGGGCAGGTAGAAGCGCTGGTTGGTGAGGATGTAGGACCCCACGCCGACGGCCAGCACGAACAGAACGACGATCGCGATGAACACCGGCGCCTGCTTCTTGATCTGACGGATCACGGGCCGCCCCCGATCCGCGCGTCGCTCAGATCAGGCACCGGATTGCGGTGACAGGCGTAGTTCCCCTTGTAGGGCGGACGGGCGGTCTTGGCCGGACGGGACCCGAGCGGCGGCAGCGTGGCGTTGGCGAACAGCGGCGACGCGCCCACCTGCGGGGTCTGCACCTGGTTGGCGCCGCCGCCGGCCTGGAAGCGCACGTAGGTGCCGTTGCCGTCGAAGTTCTGCGACTCGCCGGTGAGCGAGACCAGCGACTGGAAGAACTCCTCGTAGTTGCGCAGCCCGGTCGAGAGGTTGCCGTCCTGAATGCGCTGCTCCTGCGTGGGCAGCACCACCTCGAGCTGACAGCGGTTGAACAGGTTGAGCTGGGGCAGCAACTTCACCTGCCCGTCCACGAACGTCGCGAAGTCGGTCACCGCCGGCTCGAGCTCGTTCACGAGGCCCTGCAGCTCGGGCTTCGACAGGAGGGCTCGCGTCTGGCGGATCCAGGGGAAGCCGGCCTCGATGGTGGCCGGCGTCTCACGGACGCCCGGGATGATCTCGAGCGCGAAGGCCCGGGTGGAGGGGAAGGCGGCGTTCAGGTTGTCCAGCGCGGGGTTGGCGGCGTCGAGCACCTCGGGCAGCTCGGCGATGGTCTCGCGCAGGTTGCCCTCCTCGGACGCCAGCGCCCCCATCGTCGTGTTGAAGTTGGTGATGAGGTCCTTGAGCTGCGTCTCGCGCGAGGACAGGGCGGCAAAGATCTTCTGCTGGCTTCCGATGAGCTTGGACAGGTCGCGCGCGTCGGTACCGAGCAGCGCCTGGTTGACGATGGCGGTGTCGCGCAGTGAGTCCGACGAGTAGTCGAGCGACTTGTTGAGGGCCTCGGCCGCGGTGAGCCCCTGCACCTCGGGCACCTGGTCGTCGTCCTCGCCCTCCTGCGGCTCTCCGTTGATGGCCTCGCCGTAGCCCACCAACAACTTCTTCAGGTCCTCGCGGGTGTTGGTCTGCAGCGTGCCCAGCACCTGGTCGATCTGCACCGGCGCCGACGTCTGGGAGGCCGGGACGGTGAAGCCGCTGTCGGCCTCCGGCGAGTCCGGCGTGCCGGGGCGGATGTCCATGAACAGGTTGCCCTCGAAGAAGATGCGCGGTCGCACCTTGATCTCGGCGTTCTCGTGGATCGGGAGGGCCTCCTCGTCGAGCTTCATGGTGACCTCGACGGCGGGCGAGTCGCCCCCGATCGACTCGACTCCGGCGACCTTGCCCACGTCCACGCCCGCGATGCGAACGGCCTGGTTCTTCTGGATGGGTGGCGCGTTCTCGAAGACGGCCTTGAGCTCGTAGGGCTTGGTGAACGGGATGTCCTTCGTGAAGGCGAGGAACACCGCCACCGCGAGCACGACGATGGCGATCAGGCCCACCTGGAGGGCGGTGAACCGGTCGCGTCCCGGCGCACGCCTCACGGGCTCACCCCCGCCGCGGCGGCGTTGATGCCCTTCTGGCCGCTGGTCTTGGTGCGCAGCGGGCCGGGGGCGTTGCTCAACACGGTCTGCCCGCGAACGAACTCCTCGTTCCCGGCCTCGCACTCCTTGGGCTGTCCGGGAGCGGCTGAGTTGGGATAGGGGTTGTTGTGCAGATGGTTGATCCGCGAAGGCCCGTCCGCCGGAGCATCCGAGGGACCGCCCTCGCTGTTCGGACCCAGCGTCAGGTCCTCCTCGGTGGGCGCCGAGATGATCTGGAAGCGCTGCCAGTTGCCGTTGGCGTCGCCCTCGGAGAGGAGGCTCGCCGCGTTGCGGAACCAGAGCGTGGCGTAGTTGCAGACGGTCTGCGCGGGCGTGAGGAAGTCGAGCGTGGGCCGCAGCGAAGCCGAGACCCGGGTGAGCTGGTCCACGCCCTGGCGCACCAGCGGATCGTCGGAGAAGTCGGCGACCGCCTCGAACACGTCGGCCAGGTCCTCGTTGGTGCGGATCGTCTTGGGCAGCACCTCCGTGCCGGCCTCGAAGGCGTCGGCCAGGATCGGGGCTGCGCGCGGGAGCACCGCCACGCCTGGACGCAGCTCCCGGAAGAAGGCGGTGTTGTTGCGGATGAACGGGCGCTGACGCGGGAAGTCGCGGATCGCGACCTCCTCGCTGATCGGTCCCTCGGAGATGGTCTCCTGCAGGAAGGGCCGGGCCACCGAGGCCAGCGCGGTGAAGCTCGTGTCCAGGTTCACGAACAGGGAGGCCTGCTCCTCGGCCACCGGGGCCACCTCGCCGGCGGCGCGGCCGAGCGCGCGGAAGAAGCGGTCCAGGCCGGTGCGCGGGTCCGACAGATTGCGGGCCACCGGCTCGAGGTCCGACAGCAGCGGCACGAACTCCTCGATGGCCAGGTTGAGGTCCTGGCCGCGCCCGGCGAAGCCCCCACCGAAGCCGTCGAGCGAGTTGCGCGAGCCAACCCGCGCCTTGTCGTCGAACATGTTGAACAGGTCGGTGAGCTCCACCACCTCGGGGCGGGCCTGGCGCAACGGGATGGTCGCGCCCGGCTTGAGGCCCGCCCGCCCGGCGCCCGGGATGACCTCGACGTACTTGAGGCCGAGGGATGAACGCGGGCGCACCAGCAGCGTCGAGTCGGCCGGCAGCGGCTCGATGTCCTTGTCGAGCTTCATCGTCACCTGCGCGTAGGTCGAGCCGTCCTCCTGCTTGCGCGGCTCGATGTCGGAGATGAAGCCGATGCGGGCACCGCCGATGCGGACCTCGAAGCCCTGCACCAGCTGAGAGGCGTTGGGGAGGTTCGCCTTGAGGTCGTAGGTCGGCACGAAGGGGAGGCCCGAGTTGGCGTTGTAGCTCAGGAAGACGGCGACGATCGTGACCAGCACGGTCACCGCTCCCACCAGCACCGGGCTGGCGGTGAGCGCGGCTCCTCCCGAGCGGCGCGGGCTCACTCGCCGTCTCCCAGCAGGTAGTCGAGTGCGGGCTCGCCAGTGCCCTTCAGCGCGGGCGAACCGCCTCGGGCCCGCTCACGCAGCGTGCTCAGGTTGCGCTCACGCTCACGCGTCTCGGCGCTGGTGCCACCCTGTCCCAAGAGCGCGCCGAGGACGGAGCCCGTGGGGGCCACGCTGCCGCCCCCCTCGACCTGCGGCGCGTTGCGCGCCGCCAGGCTTGCCGAGCTGGGAGCCGGCTCGGCAGCAGTGTTGTAGAAGTTGGCCGAGCAGTTGATGTTCTCCTCGGCAGGATTGTCGTCGTAGGTCGAGCAGAGGTTGGTCACCAGGCCGGCGCGCAGGTAGTGCCCGAGGCTGTCGAAGCCGTTGGTGGCCAGGGCGGCGTAGTAGAGGAAGTCGTTGATGCGCTCAGGGCCGCTGGTCTCGTCGAGACTCTCTGTGAGCTGATCGAGGTCCACCGAGACGGGAGCCAGCTGCGTGCCCAGCCGGTTGAGGTCCTGGATCAGCGGGCGCGCCCGGATCAGCGCCGGGCGACCGCGTTCGAGCGCGTCCCCGAGGCTCGGGAGGGCCGCGCGCGAGGCGTCGGCGAGGGTGCCCTGTGCCTTGATCAGCCGACCGAGGGCGGGCGCCGACGCGCGCAGGTCGGCCAGCAGCGGGGTGCCCTGGTCGGCGAAGCCCTCGAGATCGGCCATGAGCGGGCGCAGCTCGGAGAGGAACTCCGGAAGCAGCTCGATGCCCCGCGCGAGGTCGCCGCGGCGCTCGGCCGAGGCCTCGCTGGTGGCGTTCGCCTGAACGATGAAGTCGGCGAACGCCTCCTTTTCGCGCGCCAGCGGCGCCAGCACCGTGTCGGAGTTGCGCGCCAGGCTGGCCAGCTCGCGGTTCTGCTGCGAGAGGATCTGGAGCACCTCGTCGGTCTCCTTCAACGCCGGGTTGGCGCGATGGATGACCTCGTTCAGCTCCTCACCCCGCCCGGCGAGAGCGGTGCCGAACTCGTTGAGCAGTATCGAGAAGCGCTCCCGGTAGGGCAGCCGCAGGGTGTTGTTGATTAGATCGAGGTCCACGGGTGCGCTCGTGTTGGCCACGGGCAGCAGCCGCTCTCCCTTGCCGTCGCCCTCCTCGATCTCCCGCAGCGGGGCCGCGTCGGGGGTGCCGGGCTCGCACTCCACGAACTTCTCGCCGATCAGCCCCTGAGCGCCGATCGAGCAGGAGGCGTCAGCCTTCCAGGGCACGAAGTCCGTGTTGTCGATGCGCAGGGTGACCGCCGCCTTCTCGTCCTCGGTCACGTCCATGTCGCTGATCTGTCCCACCGGGACGCCGGCGATCTTCACGTCCTCACCGGGGACGATCGTGGAGGCGTTGTCGAAGATCGCACGCACGTAGTAGGCGTCCTGGGTGTCGTCGTCGCTCGCCTCGCGCGCGATTCCGATCACGATCCAGGGCACGATCGCCACCAACAGCCCGATCAGGACGATCCGCCTCATGGGCCTGCCGGGGTCGTGGTCGGGTTGCAGCCTCGGAACGGCCAGGGCGCGCTGCCGTCGGGCGAGGGCTGGATCGAGCCGCCCGGGCAGCGGTTCTTGACGCCCTGCTCGAAGTTCGCCTGCAGCCGCTGTCCGGGGGGCACGCCGGTGAGCGTGCCGGCGGGGTTCGCGGGGGTGCCGGGGGTGAAGGCGGTCGGGCTGAACACCGGCATGACGCGCGCGTAGTGGCCGTTGGCGTCGTAGGGGGCCGCCGCCTCCGCGAACTTTGTGAGCCAGCCGGAGAGGTCCGGCGTGTAGCCGCGCGCGTACTCCACCACGGGCTGTGAGCGGTCGAGTGCCCGGATGGCGCGCGGGAAGACGTTCGAGGTCAGCTGCGCCAGGCGGGGCTGGCTGGCCGTGAGGTCGGTCAGGTCGTTGCCCGGACCGGGCTTCCTGATCAGCGTGCGCAGGTCGGCCACCGTGGGCCGCGCCTCCGCCACGAGTGGCTGCAAGGCGCGGAGGAACGGGGCGAGCTCGCGCGTCGCCGGCTTCGACTCCTCCACCAGCACGTCGAGGTCGTCCAGCGTCGAGCGCAGATTCACGAACGTCGTGTTGGCCTTGCGCAGCGTGCCGGGCAGCAGCTCGAGCGCCCGGCCGAGGGCCACGTTCTCGTCGCCGATCGCCCGGAACGCCGTGTTGGTGTTGCCCACGAGCGCCTCGAGCTCAGCGCTGCGCTCGGCGATCGCCGACACCGTCGTGGCCCCGTCGCGCAGGAAGCGCTGGAGCACGGCCTGGTCGAGCGCCAGCTCGCTGGTCAGGGCGGTGGTGCTCGAGAGGAACGGTGCGAGGTACTTGATGCTCTCGCCGGCCTCCTCGCCCTTGCCGTCGTACTGCGTGCCCGAACCCCGGATGAAGTTCCGCAGGCCCTCGCGCGTCTCCGTGTCGAGCGCGTTGAAGACCGCGTCGATGTCCACCGGCGCGTTCGTGCTGTCGGCGCCGATCTCGCCGCCGTCGTCGATCTCGTTCGCGTCGTTGGGACCCGGTGACAGGGAGACGTAGCGGTTGGCGATCCCCGACAGCGAGGTGGCCCTGATGGTGGCCGTGGTGCCCTCGTGCAGAGGGGCAAGGTTCTCGTCGATCTCCATCGTGACCACGGCGTCCGAGCTGTTGGAGAGCTCGATGTCGCGGATCGTGCCCACCGGCCCGCCGCCTACGCGGACCTGGTTGCCCACCACGAGCTGCCCGGCACTGTCGAAAACGGCCTTGACCCTGTAGGAGTCGGCACCACCGAACACGGCCAGCGCCACCAGCGCGACGGCCGCGACCAGGACAGCCACTCCGATGACCCGGCCCAGCGTCGAGCCTCGCTCGCCTTGGAGCGGTTCGCGGGTCCTACCCTCTTCTGTTATCGAATCCAAGCGTGGTCGAACGCAGCTCCGCACTCGGCGAGAGCTTTTTGACTACTCCATGCCGAGGGGGCCCTGTGCCTCCCCGGAGAGAAACTGCCTTACGAACTGGTTGTCGCTGTTGAAGAGCTCGGCCGCGGGACCCGACTCGACGATCCTGCCCTTCCAGAGGATCGCGATGTAATCGGCCACGCGGCGGGCGGACATGATGTCGTGGGTGATCACGCAGTAGGCGCCACCGTTCTCCTGGTGCACCTCCATGATCAGCTCGCACAGGAGGGCCGTTCGCACCGGATCCAGGCCGGAGTCCGGCTCGTCGAACAGCACGATGCCCGGGTCGAGCACCAGCGCGCGAGCGAAGCCCGCCCGCTTGCGCATCCCTCCGGACAGCTCATTCGGCATCTTGTCGAGCGCGCCGCCCAGACCGACCTCGCCCAGCCGGCGCAGGACGATCTCTGAGATCTCCTCCTCGCCCTTGTCCGTGTGCTGGCGCAGGGGGAAGGCCGTGTTGTCGAACACGTTCATGGATCCGAAGAGGGCGCCGTCCTGGAACAGGACGCCGAACTTCTTGCGCATCTCGAAGAGGTCGTCGTCGGCCATCGCGGGCACCGACTCGCCGTGGACGAGCACGTCGCCCTCGTCGGGGTAGAGCAGCCCGACCATGTGCTTGATGCACACCGACTTGCCGGTTCCCGAGGGGCCCAGGATCATCGAGATCTGATCGTCGGGCAGTCCGAGG
Organism: uncultured Thermoleophilaceae bacterium; assembly: GCA_963826165.1. Classification (GTDB taxonomy): domain Bacteria; phylum Actinomycetota; class Thermoleophilia; order Solirubrobacterales; family Thermoleophilaceae; genus JACVRW01. The sequence continues at coordinate 538,974 of CAWGWC010000007.1, forward strand.
TTCAGGCCGTTGAGAATGGTGTTGCGGCCGAACGACTTCTTCACGTCGATGAACTCGACCGCGTCCGTGGTGCCGTGCTCTCGCGTGCGGCCGGAGTGCCACTGGTAGGGCTGCTCGCCCTCGCGCGTCTGGTCGATGATGTTGTCGGGGATGTCCTCGTTGGTCACGCGCGTCGGCGGCGCGGCGGGAGCCTGTGTCGCGGCCGGCTCCCCGGCGTCTGGCTCGGCCAGCTCCTGCTGAACCGACGCGGGCTCCTCGTGAGGCTCCTGCTGATCCTCTCCGCGCGTCTGCTCCCAGTCGCGCGCGTCCAGGGGCTGCTCGCCGGGCTCCCCGCCTTCCTCTCTGCGCTCCTCGCTCACCGGCTCCCTCCTGCGGCTCCTGCGTCAGCCACCTATCGGCGCTCTCGGGTTCGAGCCCCAGAACACCTGGGTCCCCGCCATGCCGATCAGATGGACCATCACGGTGTTGAGGACCATCGACTTGGCTGTCGCGGTACCCACTCCCACCGGTCCTCCACTGGCGTTATATCCGTAATAACAGCCCACGAGCACGATCACCGTCGCCATCGCCATGCCCTTAATCAAGCTGTAAATAAGGTCTGGCGGGTTCTGGAACATCCAGAAGATCAGGAAGAAGCCGCCCGAGCTGACCTCCCCGATCTGCTGGACCACGGCGAGGTAGCTCGCGAAGAAGCCGGCCCCCACCGCGGCGATGTACATGAACGGCAGCACCATCCAGGCGGCCAGCAGGCGAGTGGCGCAGAGGAAGACGAGGGAGTTGATCCCCATCACCTCGAGCGCGTCGATCTCGTCGGAGATGCGCATCGCGCCGATCTCCGCCACCAGGCCGGTGCCGACCTTGGCCGACATCATGTAGCCGAAGGCGTAGGGCATGATCTCGCGCAGGTCGCACCAGGCGCTGAACACACCGGCGTAGGCCGGCGCTCCGACCGACCGGTTGAAGTACGCCCCCTCGATCCCGCACTGGAGCCCGAGGATGAAGGCCAGGCCCCAGATCACGAGCGCCGAGCCCAGGATCAGGATGCCGGCCTGCCGCAGCGCCTCGCCGAAGAAGCGGAACACACGGCCGCTGAACACGTCGCCCACCACGCGGGCCATGAACTTGGCGATCTCGCCGAAGGAGGAGATCCAGTCCTTGGGGACGTCGAGCCAGGTGCGGCCCATCTAGATGTTCCTACCCGGAGTCATTTGATGATGCTGATGTCCGGGTGCGTGGCCAGCAGGGTCTGCGTGAAGACGTAGTTGAAGGCGAAGATCCCCAGGAACTCGATCACGACTCCCTGGTTCACGGCTCTGCCCACCCCTTCGGCGCCTCCGGACGCAGTCATCCCTTTGTAACAGGAGACGATCGCGATGATCGCGCCGAACAGGGTCGTCTTCACCACGGAGCCCCATAGGTCGGTGGTCGAGGCGTTGGTGAGCAGCGTGGCGAAGAACGGCCCGAGCGGAGCGTCGAAGGTGAGCGAGGCCAGCACGCCGCCGAAGATGCCGAACAGCACGGCGTAGATGTTGAACAGGCCCGTGACGATCATCAGGGCCAGGAAGCGGGGCACCACCAGGTTCTTGATGGGGTCCACACCGAGCACCTGGAGGGCGTCGAGCTCCTCGCGGATCTTGCGCGCGCCGAGGTCGGCGGTGATCGCGGTGCCCCCCACTCCGGCGACGATGATGGCCGTGACGGTGGGCGCGAACTCGCGGATGGAGGCGAGCACGAAGAAGCCGCCGAGACGGTCGATGGCGCCGAAGAGGACGAGGAAGTTGCCCGCCTGGAGGCCGGGAGCCCCGTAGCCGAAGGCGATCGTGGAAATGGTCAGCGGCAGCCAGCAGAGGCGCAGCATGAACAGGAACTGCTGCACGAACTCGGTGCCGTAGGGGTACGGCGGGCGAAGCGCCGACACGAGCGTCTTGCCCGTCAGGATCATCATGTCGCCGACCTGCTCGAGCAGGTTCTTGGTCGGCAGGAAGACCCGATCAGCTGCGGCCCGGACCACTTACAGAAAGCTCCCTCCCGGAGGAACGGCGGCCCCCCCGTGAACATCACGCCTCGTCGCCGAAGCCTATGTCATGTGCCTCACGGCCGCTATAGCGATGGGTGCCAGGCCGGGAGCGGTCGGAAGCGGGATCGCCGGGTGGTATGTTCGCCCGGCTTTGGGGGCGAGTTGCAGGCGTTACGGAGTGGTGGCGATCGCGGGGCTTTTCCTCGTGGCCGGGTGCGGCGGGGAGCGGGCGGACGAGGACGAGCCGTCGGGCGACTTCCCGGTGGAGATCGTGTCGGCGACCTTCCCCGAGCAGCAGAAGCTGGCTCAGACCTCGGACCTGGTCATCACCGTCCGCAATGCCGGCGACGCGACCATTCCCAACCTCGGCGTGACCGTCGAGGGCTTCGACTACCGCAAGGACGACGACCGCAGCCTGGCCGACTCCGCCCGGCCGGTGTTCGCCTCCAACGGCGTGCCGGTCCAGATCGGCGGCTTCCCCGAAGCCAAGGACGCCAGCCCTCGCGGTTGTGACTCGGCCTACGTCGGCCTGTGGGCCTGCGGCCCGCTGCGTCCGGGCAGGGAGAAGACCTTCCGCTGGTCGGTCACCGCGGTCAAGGCCGGCGACTACGAGTTGCGCTGGCAGATCGCTGCAGGGCTCTACGGCGGCGCCAGAGCCGTGCTTGCCGGCAGCGACGAGAGACCGTCGGGCTCGTTCAGCGGGACCATCTCGCGTAGGGCGCCTCAGGCGCGAATAGGCGGGGACGGCAAGACAGTCGTCACCGAGTAGCGCCGGCCGCGCGACGCTCGTAGCCCGGGCAGCTCTCCACCGGCAGACGTGGGTACTTGGGGAAGCGGCTGTCGGTCTTCGAGCGCCGGCACAGTGAGAACGTGCTGCCCCGGCCGGTACGCACCAGCTGCTGGTGCTCGCAGGAATCGCATAGGCCGGCCTCGGTCGCGCGAGCCATTCGCTAAGGCTCGCAGGCGGGCCTCTAAGGGGTGTGGCGCCCACACTCGCTCCATCCGCCCGATGTGGCGCGGCACCCAGCGCGGCATGCTCATCGGGTGCCGTTCCACCACGAGGAGACCTCATGCATTCCGCCCTCCAAGCCGTCCATCTCCACGCTCGAATCGACGAGATGGCCCACCACGCGCAACGGGTGGGAAAATCATCAGGTGATGGCCAACCGCATGACCAGCGCACATTTCGTCGGGCGCTCCGCTCAGCTCACCGAGCTGGAGGCCGCCTTGCGCGACGCGTCCGCTCGCCGTCCCTCGCTGGCGCTGATTGCCGGTGAATCCGGAGTAGGCAAGTCGCGACTGGCCGACGAGCTCGTCGGCCGTGCCCGGGACCAGGGCGCGCGCGTGCTGTGGGGCGACTGCGTGGAGCTCGGGGAGGGCGAGCTCCCCTATGCACCGCTCCTGGGCGCACTGCGCCCGCTCGTGCGCGACCCCGACCCGGCGGTGGCGGCACTGCCGCCGGCGCTGCGCGCGGGCCTCGACTCGCTGCTGCCGGGGCTGGGCACGACCAGCGGGGGCGAGCCGGTCACCCAAGCCCGTGTGTTCGAGGGTCTCCTGGCGCTGCTCGAGACGCTCGGCGAAGACGGCCCGGTGGTGCTGGTGATCGAGGACCTCCACTGGTCGGACAGCTCCACCCGCCACTTCCTGTCGTTCCTGGCCCGCAGCATGTGTGGCGCGCCGCTGCTGGTCGTGGGGACCTATCGCTCCGACGAGCTGCACCGACGCCATCCGCTGCGGCCGCTGCTGGCCGAGCTCTCGCGCGATCCCACGACGCTCATGGTCGAGCTCCCGCCCTTTACCCGGCAAGAGATGGGCGAGCAGCTCGAGGGGATCCTCGCCGCTGCGCCCGATCCCGGGCTGGTGGAGCGCATGTACTCGCGCTCGGAGGGCAATGCGCTCTTCACCGAGGAGATCCTGGCCGCCGGTCTCGACGGTCGGGGGGCGCTGCCCCCCACGCTGCGCGACGCCCTGATGCTGCGCGTGGAGCGACTATCCCCGGGCGCCCAGGACCTGCTGCGCTGGCTGGCCTGCCAGCCGTCGGCCGACCACGAGCTGCTGACTGCCGTGGTGAGGTGTGAGCCGGCCGAGCTGCTCGACTCGCTGCGCGAGGCCACCGCCAGCCAGATCGTGGTGATCCTTCCTCACGGGGCCTACGCCTTCCGCCACGCGCTGCTGCGCGAGGTGGTGCACGACGACCTGCTTCCGGGCGAGCGGACCGAGATGCACGCCGCGCTGGCCCGCGCGCTCGAGGTGCGCATCGACGCCGGCGACGCCGGAGCCTTCATCACCGCGCAGGCGGCCCATCACTGGCAGGCGGCCGGCGACCAGCCGGCGGCGCTCACCGCCTCCGTGCGCGCCGCGGCGGCGGCCGAGCGGGTCAACGCCTTCCCGGAGGCGCACTCCCTGCTCGAGCGGGCGCTCGAGCTGTGGGACCGCGTGCCCGAGCCCGAGACGTTGGCCGGCGCGCCACGGGTGGAGGTGCTCCAGCGCGCCGCGAGCGCCGCCGACGCCGCTGGGGTCCCCGCTCGTCAGGAGGCGCTGTTGCGCCGCGCGCTCGAGCTGGTCGATGAGAAGGCCGAGCCTCGCCACGCGGCCAAGCTCCTCGACTCGCTCAGCCACTCGCTCTGGAACCTCCATCGCCAGGACGAGGCCGTGGAGGTCCTCGACCGGGCTCTGGCCCTCCTGCCCGCAGACGAGCGGAGCTCGGCCCAGGCCAAGGTGCTGGCCACGAAGGCCAAGCGGCGCATGCTGCAGGCGCGCTTCGGTGAGGCCGAGGAGGCGGCCCGACAGTCCCTCGTGATCGCCAGGGCGGTCGGTGACCGGGAGTCGGAGAGCCGCGCCCTCAACGCCCTCGGCGTGAGCGTCGGCGGCCAGGGCGACGTGGACGCCGGCGTCGAGGCGCTGCGCGACGCCCTGGCCATCGCCCAGGACGGCGGGCTCGCGCCCGAGGAGGGCTCGGCCTGGATCAACCTCGCCGATCTCCTCAATCTCGCCGGGAACACTCGGGAGGCGCTCGAGGTGGCGCGCGACGGCCTGCGCTCGAGTCCACCGAACCCGCACCGTACCGCCGACTGGTTCCGCCTGGCGGTGGCCGAGTTCAGCTTCCACCTAGGCGAGTGGCGCGAGGCCGAGACGCAGATCCCGGGGGCCAGCCGCCGGCACGCCGGACCGACGCTGGCCTACTGGTTCGCCGTCCGCAGCATGCTGGACCTCGGCCGCGGTGACCTCGACGCCGCCTCCACCGACGTCGAGGGCCTCGCCCGCGCCACGCGGGGATCCACGGAACCGCAGTTCATCGCGCCCGCCGGGATCTTCGCCGCCGAGCTGGCGCGGCGGCGGGGCGACGTCGAGCAGGCCCGAATCGAGGTCGACAACGCGCTCGACGAGATCGAGTACTGCTCCGACGACTTCATCCGGATCACCGCCCTGTCCGCCGCCGGCGTCCGCGTGGAGGGCGATGCCGGCCAGCTGGCGCGCGACCGGCGCGATCCGGAGGCCGAGCGCGTGGTGGCCACGCGCGCCGACACCCTGATCGAGCGGGTCAGGCTGGCCGCCGGCCTCGGCGGGCCGGTGGAACAGGCCGAGCTCGCCTCCGCGGAGGCCGAGTACGCCCGGGCCGTGGGAGAGAGCCCCGACTGGGTTGCCGCCGCGCGGGCCTGGGGGGAGGTCGAGCGGCCCTATCCCGCCACCTACGCCCGTTGGCGCGAGGCGGAGGGACTGGCGGCCGCCCGTGACCGCGAGGGCGCCGAGACCGTCGCGGCCGCCGCGCTCGAGACGGCGCGGGACCTCGGCAGCGGCTGGCTGGTGGCCGAGCTCGAGTCGCTCGCCGCACGGGCCCGGCTGCGCCTGGTGGACGGGAAGGTGCCCCCCGCGGTGGCGGACGAGGACGCAGTCGAAGATCCCTTCGGCCTCACCGAGCGCGAGCGCCAGGTGCTCGAGCTGGTGGCCGCCGGCGCCACAAACCGCGAAATCGGCGAGCAGCTCCACATGGCCGAGAAGACGGCCAGCGTGCACGTGTCCCGGATCCTGGCCAAGCTAGACGTGCGCTCGCGGACCGAAGCCGCCGCGGTGGCGCACCGTCTCGGAATGGCGCCGGCCGTATAGTCCGCCCGGTCCCCTCACGGATTTCAGAGCCTGCTGTTCGTCCGCGCGCGGGAGTGACGCGTACTCCCTGCGATGGAGATTGAAGGCGCACGCATATTGGTGGCGGGAGCCACCGGGGGCTTTGGCAGCGCGCTGGCGCGCGCGCTTCAGGAAGCGGGAGCCGAACTGGCTCTGGCGGGTCGCGACGCCGAGCGGCTCGACGCCGTCGGCGATGAGTTGGGCGTGCCCACGGCACGCTTCGAGGTCACGGACCCGGATGGACGCCGGACGGCGGTCGACTCGCTGGCTGCCGCGCTGGGCGGTGAGCTCGACGGTGTGGCCGTTTCGGTGGGCGCACCCGGCTTCGGGCCGGCGGGAGACGCTTCCCCCGAGGACGTGCAGCGGCTGTTCGAGGTGAACACCATGGGACCCATCGGCGTGGTGGAGGCGGCATTGGCCCACATGGGCTCCAGCGGAGCCGTCGTCGGCGTCTCGGCCATCGTGGCCGACCACCCCACGGCCGGCGTCTCCCACTACTCCGCGGCCAAGGCCGCCTTCTCGGCCTACCTCACCGCCCTTCGCCGCGAGCGGCGCCGCGGTGGCCTGGCCGTACTGGACGTTCGGCCGCCCCACATGGACACGAGCTTCGGTGACCGGCCGATCTTCGGCGAGGCGCCCGAACTGCCGGACCCGCTGCCGGTGGAGGTGGTGGTGGACGCGGTGCTCGACGCCATGCGCTCCGACCGGCGCGAGATCGCCTGGGACCTCAAGGCTCGTTCGCTGGTCACCGCGTGAGCCTATGACGCGCGTCCTCGTCACCGGTGCCACCGGCTTCATCGGCGGCCGGCTGGCGTCCTCGCTGGACGAACGCGGGCTGGACGTGCGCTGCCTGGTGCGCAACCGTTCGCGGGCCCAGGAGCTCGAGCGTGACGGGTTCGAGCTGCACGAGGGCGACGTGCTCGATTCGGACAGCCTCCGCGGCGCCGGTGAAGGCGTGAGCACCGCCTACTACCTCGTCCATTCAATGGGACGCGGCGGAGAGCGCGAGGGCTTCGCCGAGCGCGAGCGCGCGGCGGCGCGGAACTTCGCTCGCATGGCGGCTAGCGAGGGTGTCGAGCGCGTGGTCTATCTCGGCGGCCTCGGCGAGCCGCGCTCCGACCATCTGCGCAGCCGCGCGGAGACCGCGGCGACGCTGGCACGCGAAGGGCCGCCGCTCACCTACTTCCGGGCGGCGATGGTGATCGGCGCCGGGAGCGAGTCCTACCGCGTGGTCCGCTATCTGGTGTCGCGCCTGCCCGCGATGATCGCGCCGGCCTGGCTGCGCAACCGCACCCAGCCGATTGCCATCGACGACGTGCTCGAGTACCTGGCCCAGGCCGCCGAGCGGCCGGAGGCGGCTGGTCGTGAGGTTCAGATCGGCGGTCCCGACGTGATCACCTACGGCGAGGTCCTCGGCATGATGGCCGACGTGCTCGGCCTGCGCCGGAGGCCTCAGGTTCCCGTCCCCTTCGTGACCCCGTGGCTGTCCTCGCACTGGATCGGTCTCGTCACCCCCGTCGACGCGGGCGTGGCCCGGCCGCTGGTCGAGTCGCTGGCCAGCGAGACGGTGGTCACCGATCCGGCCCCCGCTTCCCTCTTCGACGTGCGCCCGATGAGCTGCCGGGAGGCACTTCGCCTGGCGCACGAGGAGGAGGCGCGCGTGGCGGCGCCCGGGGCATCCTGACCTACGAGGCCTTGTCCGCGGCGCGGGCCGCGAAGTCGTGGGCGCTGATCGCCCAGCCCCGGCGCTGGAGCGCCTGGGCACCGCACGTGCGTGGCGCCTGGGGTCTGGGTGAGCCGGAGGTCTCGAAGGGAGCGCGCGGCTATGTCCGCCTGTTCGGGGTGGTTCCCGTGCCGGCGCGCATCACGGCCAAGCGGGCCGGCCGCTCGTGGACCTGGCGGGTCGGCATGCTCACGCTCGTGCACCGGGTGGAGCCCCGGGGGCGTGGCTCGCTGGTGGCCATCGACATCGAGGCTCCCGGCGCTCTCGAACCGCTGGTCCGAGCGTCGTACGGACCGGTGGTGGGCGTGCTGGTGCGACGTCTGGCCCGCGTGGCCGAGCGCGACTAGTCACACTTGCGGGCCTCGTGGAGCTCCGCACCCGCACCGCTCACCTCGCCCTGGCCGAGACCTTCGGCATAGCGCGGGGCTCGCGCACCACCCAGTCGGTGGTGCAGGTCGAGCTCGAGCACCGCGGGCTGATCGGGCGGGGCGAGGCCGCGCCGATCTACTACCGGGGTGACTCGATCGAGTCGGCCGCCGCGTTCCTGACCGAGGTGGCACCGGCGCTGGTCGGCGACGATCCGTTTGCGCTCGAGGACATCGGCTCGCGACTCGCCGATGTCGACGGGGAGGGCGCGGGCAAGGCCGCCCTGGACGCCGCGCTGCACGACTGGATCGGCCGCCGCCTCGGCGTCCCGGTCTGGCGGCTGCTCGGGCTGTCGCCCACCGCACCGCCCACCTCGTACACGATCGGCATCGATTCGGTCGAGGGCACCCGCGACCGCGCGCGCCGCGCTCGTGACTTCCGCTCGCTCAAGGTCAAGCTGGGCGGCGCGGAGGATCTCGACCGCCTACGCGCCGTGCGCGCCGAGACGGACGTGCCGCTGCGCGTGGACGCCAACGAGGGCTGGACGCTCGACACCGCCGCCGAGCTCCTGCCCGAGTTGGTCGACCTGGGGGTCGAGCTCGTGGAGCAGCCCTTCCCGGCCGCCGACCTGGACTCGTTTCGCGGACTGCGCGAGCTGCGGCCCCGGCCACCGGTGGTGGTCGACGAGGGCTGTCACGACCTCTCCGACGTCGCGCCGGTGGCCGCCTACGCCGACGGGATCAACGTCAAGCTCGCGAAGTCCGGGGGCATCAGGGAGGCTGTGCGGATGATTCACGCCGCCCGGGCGCTCGGGCTGCACGTGATGCTCGGCTGCATGGTCGAGTCTCAGCTCGGGGTCGCGCCGGCGGCGGCGATCGCGTCGCTGGCCGACTGGGTCGACCTCGACGGTCACCTGCTGCTGGCCGATGAGCCCTACACCGGGCTGCGCCTCGACGGCGGCCGGGTGCTGCCCGGATCCGATCCCGGGCTCGGGCTGACTCCGGCGGGCGCGGGGGCCGCCGTATGACGGCCACGGAGCGGCTGGCCATCTTCGCCGAAGGCCTGTTCGAGAAGCACTCCGGCAAGACGGCCCACGGAGTCATTCGATACGGCACGCGCGAGGTGGTGGCCGTCGTCGACTCCAGCCAGGCCGGGCGCACTGCCGTCGAGGTGGAGCCCTTCTGCCTCCATCCGGTGCCGGTGGTGGCAAGCGTGCGAGAAGCCATCGACGCCGGGGCGACGACGATGCTCATCGGCGTCGCTCCCACCGGCGGCAAGCTCGATCCGGCCTGGCGTGGCCCTCTGCTCGAGGCCATCGATGCCGGCCTGGACCTCGAAGCCGGGCTGCACACCCTGCTGTCCGACGATCCCGACCTGCGCGCTGCCGCCGAGCGTGCCGACGTCGAGCTGCGCGACCTCCGAGCGGGCCCCGCCGATCTCACCGTGCCGGAGGGCCCCTACTCGCGCCCCGACTCGGTGCGGGTGGTCCACAGCGTCGGCTCGGACACCGTGATCGGCAAGAAGGTCGTGACCCTCGAGCTCGACCGCGCCGCCCGCGAGCGCGGCGAGCGCTCGGTCTACGTCCCCACCGGGCAGACCGGCGTGGCCATCGCCGGCTGGGGCATCGCCGTGGACCACGTGATCTCGGATTACGTGGCGGGGGCGGGTGAGCGGCTGGTCCACGAGGGCGCCGAGCGCGGCGACCTGCTGTTCGTCGAGGGCCAGGGCGCTCTCTTTCACCCGGCCTACTCGGGGGTCACCCTCGGCCTGTTGCACGGCTCGGCTCCCGATCAGCTGATCCTCGTGCACAAGGCCGGCGTGACGGCGATCCGCAACTACCCGGACCTCGCCATCCCGCCGCTGTCAGAGCTCGTGGCCGCCTATGAGCTCGTCACGGCGCGCGTGCGTCCGGCGCGGGTCACGGCGATCGCGCTCAACACCAGCGATCTCGACGAGGACGCCGCCCGGGCGGCGATCGAGAAAGCGCGCGAGGAAACAGGTCTCGAGACCGACGACGTGGTGCGCTTCGGGCCCGACCGCGTGCTCGACGCCGTGCTGGACGCCGCGTAGGGGCTCCGGCGGCTCGATTCGACATCCTGGCCAAACACCAGCGCAAATCTTTCGACATCGGTAGGTGTACTTCGCACGTACCAACCGCCACGATTTGCGCATGAACCCCCGCAGGTACGCGCTGGTTCCCGACCGCGAATCCGAGCGAAAGCCCCGCAAACCGGGCCAGATCCGGCGCTACTCGCTCGCCCGCGTGGCCCCCTCCTCGCGCTCGGCCCTGGGCGTGGACCGCCTGGAGCGTCTCGAGGAGATAGCGGCGCTCGACCGTCCGTTCAGCAACGGCCGGCCGTAACGCGCCACCTCGCCGCGGCGCGTCCGCTCAGCGCGGCAGGCTCGGCGCGATGATCCGGTAGGCCTTCAGCCCCAGTCCCAGCCGCTCCCGGTCCTCGCTCTTGAGCGGATCGAGCCCGGTCAGCTCCTTGACCCGGTCGAGCCGGTAGCCCACCGTGTGGCGGTGAGCGTGGATCTCCTGGGCGGTTGAGGCCATGTTGCAGTTGTTGCCCAGGTAGGCGGAGAGCGTGCCAAGCAGATCGGTGGAGTACTGCTCGTCGTAGTGCACCAGCGCCGCGACGGTGTCCTCGTAGAAGCTCCTGACCTCCTGCGGGTGGCTGGCCAACACGCGGAACAGGAGGCGGTAGGTGCCCTCCCCGATCTCCTCGCCCGGCGGTCCACCACCGGCCGCGGTCACGCCCAGCACGAGCTCGGCCTCCTCGAGAGCGCGACGCACCTCGGCGCCGCCCGAGCGGTGCGACGAGACACCCACCGACGCGTGCCGGCCCAGTCGCGCGGCGGCCCGGCGGGCCAAGTCGGGTTCGCCCGGCAGCAGGGCGTAGATCTTGCCCTCCACCGGCTGGGCCAAGGCTCCGGGCACCTCGGCGAGGATCGCCGCGGTCACCCGCCCAGGGCCGCGCCCGTTCGGGTCGGCACACAGCGCCACGTAGCCCTCGGACAGCTCACAGCCGAGACGCGACGCCCGGCGGGCCACCTCGGTGGCGTCGAGCTCGGGCCGCGACAGCACCTCCTCGAGGAACGAGCCGCGCAGCGACTGCTCGGTCTCGTCCCTCGCCTCGGCCACCGCCACCTCGGTGAGCGCGGCGATGGCGGCCATGTGCAGGTAGTCCCCCGCGTCGCCGCGGCTCGGGCCGAGCTGCAGCACGGCGCCGAGCTCTCGCCCTCCTGAGGCGATCGGCACCTCGGCCGTGACCTCGGCGGGACGCTGCGGCCGCCCGCCCGCCAAGCGGGCGGCCACATAGCGCTCGTACCGGCCCCATCCCTCGAGTGGCACCCCGAGGCGCGGCACGATCACCGCCACGGGCGCACCCGTGTGAGCCGCGGCGATCTCGGCGACGCGCTCCAGGCCGTCGCCGGCCAGCACGGCGCCCACCATTTCCAGATGGGCGCCGCGCGGCGTTACGTCGGGTACGGCTCTCAGGCCTTCCGTAGCCAGTGCTCGACCCTCCGGGCTAGCTGCCGGCGCCGTTGACGCTGGCCTCGTCGCCTTCGTGGGCCTGCAGCACCATCTCGCCCTCTTCGCCGGTGCGGATGCGGATCGCATCCTCCACCGGAATCACGAACAGCTTGCCGTCACCCACCGAGCCGGTGCGCGCGTGACGCAGGATCACCTCCTTGATGACCCCGACGTCCTTGGACTCGACCACGCACTCCAGCTTGAGCTTCGGCCGCAGGTGGACGGCGAGCTCCGAGCCGCGATAGTGCTCGGTGATCGCCTTCTGCCTGCCCGAGCCCTTGACCTCCGCGATGGAGAGGCTCGGGAAACCCGCCTCGAGCAGATCCGCTCGGATCGGCTCGAAGGCCTCGTGCCGGATGTAGGCGACGACCATCTTCATGCCGTCACCTCACCCGGTCGTGGCACCGCAGCGCCCCGCGGCTGGGCCGGGCCTTCCGGCGGACCGCCGGTGGGGCCGCCGAAGTCCGACTGCGGGATGAACTGCTCTGGGTAGCCGTACATGCCGTGCTCGACGATGTCGAGTCCGGCCTCCTCGTCCTCCTCCGAGACCCTCAGGCCGATGGTGGCCTTGATGATCGCGAAGGTGGCGTAGCTCATCGCGAACACGAAGGTGAACGCCACGAGCACCCCGACCGCCTGGGCGATCAGCTGCTCGAACGAACCCGAGTAGAACAGGCCGCCCTCGGGGTTGCCGAAGGCGTTGTACTCCGCCAGCCGCGGCGCTGTGAACAGGCCGCAGGCCAGCGTGCCCCAGATACCGGCCAGGCCGTGCGCCGAGGTGGCGCCGACCGGGTCGTCGATCTTCTTGTCGATCCAGATGACGCCGAACACCACGATCAGTCCGGCCACGAAGCCGATGATCGGACCCGCCCAGATCTCCACGTAGCCCGAGGGCGCGGTGATGGCCACGAGACCGGCGATGGCACCATTGGCCACCATCCCGATGTCGATCGTCCTCTGCCTGATCTGAGTGGCGACGAAGGCGCCGATGATGCCGCCCGCGCAGCCGAGCAGGGTGACCACGGCCACGTCCGACAGGCGGGTGTCCCCGATGCCGAGGGTCGAGCCGGGGTTGAAGCCGAACCAGCCGACGAACAGGATGATCGTGCCCAGGCCGACCAGCGGCATCGAGTGCCCGGGAATCGCCCGTGGCTTGCCGTCCGGACCGTACTTCCCCTTACGCGGACCGAGCAGCAGCAGTGCGCACAGTGCGCCGGTGGCGCCGATGAGGTGCACCGCGGTGGAGCCGGCGAAGTCCTGCATGCCGGTGGGCAGCAGGGCGGTGTCGCCGTTCTGCAGCCAGCCGCCGCCGAAGACCCAGTGCGAGCCGATCGGGTAGATGATCGACGCGAACACGATCGCGTAGATCACGTAGGCGCTGTACTTGATTCGCTCGAGCGTCGAGCCCCAGACGATGGCCAGGGACACTGCGCAGAACGCGAACTGGAACAGCCACTTGGCCTCCACCGTCGCGTCTGAGAGGCCCATGACCGGGAACGCTTCCTGACCGTTGCCGGTGAACTGAAGGAAGAACCCGTTGGAGCCGATGATCGCGCTCGAGATGCCGAGCACGTCAGCGCTTCCGAAGGCAAAGGCAAAGCCGACCGCCCAGTAACAGATCGCGGCGATCGAGAGATTGGTGAGGATCTTGGCCACACCGGTTCCGGCGTTCTTCGCGCGCGAGAATCCGATCTCGAGCATGGCGAAGCCCGCCTGCATGAACAGGACGAGCACGGCTGCGACGAACACGAACATCGTGTTGGTCGTGACCGTGCTGTCAAGGGTGCCGTCGACCGCCCTAGCGAGATCGTCAGCCGTTGCGAGAAATTCCATCAGGACCTACAGCCTCCTTCCGTAGTTACTCGGCCAAGCTACGAGTGGCTGTGGAAACGGTCTTTAGACGTACGTCGAAGATATGGCCAACGGGATTCGCCCCGGTGTCGAAGGAAGCCGGCAGACCCGTTCGCAGAGCGAAATCAGGCCGTCAGCTCGGCCCGCCCCAACTCTTCCGCAACCTCCAGCAGGAGCTCGAGATGCTCGGCCTCGGTGCGGAAGTTCACGATGCAGGCGCGCAGGCAGAAGCGGCCGTCCACCACGGCGTTCGAGATGTACACCCGCCCATCGGCCTGCGAGCTCGTCATGATGCGCTCGTTCAGGCGGTCGAGGGCCTCCTCGTCGCCCCGCAGCCGCTCGGGCGCGTACCGGAAGCAGCAGATCGAGAGCTTGACCGGGGTCATCAGCTCGAAGTCCGGGTGCTCGTCCACCAGCTCGCCCAGGTAGCGGGCCAGCGCCGCGTCGTGCGAGATCCGGCGCCCGTAGGCCGCGCTGCCGTGGGCCACGAGCGAGAGCCAGATCCGCAGCGCGGCGAAGCCGCGGCTGAAGTCCGGACCCTGGTGGACGTAGTCCACACCGTGCAGGGCGCGCACCTCTTCGTCGAGCCAGATGTAGCTGGCGTCGGCGGCGAAGGCGGCACCGAGCAGCGCCTCATCGCGGACGATCGCACAGCCGCCGAGCAGCGGGGTGTAGAGCCACTTGTGAGCGTCGGCGGCGATCGAGTCGGCTCGCTCGATGCCGGCGAACTGCGGACGCAGGTCGCCGGCCAGAACCGCCGGGCCGCCGTAGCAGGCATCCACGTGGAAGTGGATGCCGTGGCGTTCGCAGAGCGCGGCCAGGTCGTCGAGCGGGTCGATCGCTCCGGTGGCGGTGGTGCCGGCCGTGCCGATCACCGCGGCCGGCCGTACCCCGGACTCCAGATCGCGCTCGATCGCCTGCTCGAGCGCGTCCACGCGCATGCGCTGAGCCTCGTCGGCCGGAATCGCGCGGACGGCCTCGAGTCCCAGACCGAGCATGTCGGCCGCGCGCCGCTGCACCACGTGGGCCTCGCTCGAGGCGTAGAAGGCCAGCGGCGGCCCGGCGGCCACGCCACGGGCGCGGGCCTCGAGACCCAGCGCCCGGTCGCGCGCCAGCTTGAGCCCCACGAAGTTGGCCATCGCGCCACCGGCCACCACCTGGCCGCCGGCGCTGTCGGGCAGGCCGAAGCTGCGCGCCAGCCAGCTCACCAGCGCGGCCTCCACCTGGTTGGCGCCGGGGCTGAGCCGAAAACCGCCGAGGTTCTGGTTGAGGGCGGAGGCGATCAGGTCGACCGCGGCGCCCGGGACCGTGCCCGAGCCCGACACGTAGGCCATGAAGCCGGGATGGCCGGGATAGATCGAGGCGTCGAAGGCGAGCGCGCGCAGGCGAGCGATCAGCTCGGCGTTCGTGAGGCCCTGCTCGGGCACGTCGAGGTCGAGCCGCTCGCGCACCGCCGCGGCGGTGAACTGTCCGCCCACCGGCAGCTCGGGCAGGCGAGCCAGGAGCTCCGTCCAGAGCTCCACCACCTCCTCCCCCAGCTCGCCGGCGCGAGCCGGAGCCCAGTCGAGGTCGCGGACGGGTTCGGGTCGCTCAGCCATGCCGAGCGACCCTAGCCGCCTCCTTCATCAGCCGTAGAACAGGTAGCCGAAGCGCCTGACCGCCTCGTAGTAGACGTTCGCGGTGTTGCGGCACAGCCCGCGCTGGTACCAGACGCGGGTGGCACAGTGCGCGTACATGTCGTCCCGGAAGCGGGTGTCGCAGTAGGCCTGGCCGAGCTGGGCGCCGTAACAGGCGTCGTGGGCAGCACAGGCGGCGGTGAAGTTGAACCACGGCCCGCTGTCGGGCACGAGCTGATCCCCGACTCCACCGGGCCCGCACGCGGTGGTGGCCTCCTGGGCCTCCGCGACGGTGGGCGCGAAATCGGACGGGCTCTTGGCGCTCGCGGCCGGCGCAGCCAGGGCCAGTACGGCCAGCAGCGAGACGAGCGAGAGGACGATCCTGCGGTGCAGCTGATGCATACGGCGCTCCTCTGGTCGAGGCGCCTCCCGCCGCTTTCCTATCCCTCCGAGGCGATTTTCAATCCTCGGGAGCGCTGACCTACGCCGGCACGCCGTCCGACGTCGCCCGCGCGGCCTCTTCCTCCACCGCGCCGTCCTCGGGCTCGGCCTCCGGCGGCAGCTCGCCGCCGCGGTCGGTGCCGGCGATCAGCTCGTCCGGTGCCCGCTCGGCGGGGATGAAGCCGGACTTCATGCCGAAGTAGACCGCCTGGGGGTGGTGGGCGATGATCGCCACGGTCGACTGCTCGGGCATCACGGCGAAGCCGTCGGACAGATACATGCCGACGCTGTCGAGCCCGAGCAGGCGCCACACCTTCTCGTGCTCGGACTGGTCGGGGCACGCCGGGTAACCCCACGAGTAGCGCCGCCCCTGGTCGAGGTCGATGCCGAGGCCGCGGCGCGCCTCGGCATGCAGCCACTCGGCCAGGCCCTCGGCCGACTGCACGCCCAGCCCGTGGGTGTAGAGCTGCTCGGCGAACTCGCCGTCGCGCTCGAGCTGGGCCATCAGGTCGGTGACCTCGGGGCCCACGGTCACACCCTGGAGAGCCACCACGTCGCGCTCGCCGGAATCGATCGGGCGGAAGAAGTCCGACAGGCAGATGCGGTCGTGCTTGGGCTGGCGTGGGAAGCTGAGCCGCTCGAGCTCCTGCGAGGGATCGGCCGGGTCGAACACCACCAGCTCGTTCCCGTCGGAGTTGCAGGGGAAGTAGCCGAGCTTCGCGCGCGGGCGCAGATAGTCCTGCTCGGCCCACATGCGCTCGAGGCGGGGAGCGAAGCCCTCCTCCTCGCCGTCACCCTGCACGAGGCGCTCCCACGCCTCGCCCTTCACGCCGCGTCCGCCCCAGTGGAGCTTGAACAGCACGTGGCGATCCAGGTAGGGATAGACGTCGTCGAGGTCGACCTCCATCTCGCGCACGCCCCAGAAGGGCGGCTGGGGGATCGGCGTGTCGGTGCGGGCGGCGGAGCGAACCGAGCTGTCGGTCACGGGCGGCGCGTCGTCGACCACCACGGGCTTCTCGCGCAGCGTCTTTGCCTCCGAGCGCATGCGCTCGACCAGGTCGTCGCGGGCCGCGCCGTCCACCAGCTGGTCGACCGTGGCCAGGCCGGCGAAGGCATCCTTGCAGTAGAAGACGCCGGGCTCGTAGACCTCGTCCGACTCCTTGCCCTTCGGGTAGAGGATGCGTCGCCCGAAGTCGCGGTTGATGGCCGCCCCGCCGATCAGCACGGGGAACTGGTGGCCGCGCTCGTGCAGCTCCTGCACGCAGATCGGCATCTGCTTGGAGGTGGAGACGAGCAGGGCCGACAGCCCGATCGCGTCGGCCTCGTGCTCCACCGCCGCGTTGATGATCGTGTCCACCGGGACCTGCTTGCCGAGGTCGATGACCGTGTAGCCGTTGTTGGTGAGGATGGTGTTCACCAGCGACTTGCCGATGTCGTGGACGTCGCCGAACACGGTGGCGATCACCACCTTGCCCTTGGTGTGCCCCTCCATACGCTCGAGGTAGTTCTCGAGCTGCGCCACGGCGCGCTTCATCACCTCGGCCGACTGCAGCACGAAGGGCAGGATCAGCTCGCCGGCACCGAACTTGTCGCCCACCTCCTTCATGGCGGGCAGCAGCACCTGGTTGAGCGTCGGGACCGCGCCGATCTTCTCCACCGAGCGGTCGATCCAGTCCTCCACGCCCTCCTTCTTGCGACGCAGGATGTGGAAATGCAGCGCCTCCTCGGGCTCCATGCCCTCGGTGGGGTCGGCGCCGCCGTCGTCGGTCTCCTCCTCGCCCTTCTCCTCGAAGTGGCCGATGAAGCGCTCGAGCGCGTCCTCGCGGCGGTTGAAGACCAGATCGTCGGTCAGCTCGCGCTCGTTCTCGGCGATCTCGTTGTACGGCTTGATGTGGTTGGGGTTGACCATCGCCAGGTCGAGCCCCGCCTCCACGCAGTGGTGAAGGAAGACCGAGTTGAGCACCGCGCGGGCGCCGGGCGAGACACCGAAGGAGACGTTGGACACGCCGAGCGAGGTCTTGACCCCAGGCAGCTCGGCCTTGATCCGCTTGATGCCCTCGATCGTGGCCACGGCCGATGGGCGCCACTCCTCGTCACCGGTGGTGAGGGTGAAGGTCAGCGCGTCGAAGATGAGCGCCTCGCGGTCGAGCCCGTGCTCGTCGCAGGCCAGCCCGACGATGCGCTTGGCCACCTCGAGCTTGCGCTCGGCGGTCTTGGCCATGCCCACCTCGTCGATGGTCAGCGCGATCAGGGCCGCGCCGTGGGACTTGGCCAGAGGGGCGACCACGTCGAGCTTGTCGCGCCCGGCCTCGAGGTTGACCGAGTTGACGATCGCGCGACCGGGGATCGCCTCGAGCGCGGCCTGGATCACGTCGGGCTCGGTGGAGTCCACCTGGATCGGCGCCGGCTGCGTGAGCGAGATGCGCTTGACCACCTCGCGCATCTGCTCGTCCTCGTCCTGGCGCTCGGTGAGCGCGACGCAGACGTCGAGGACGTGCGCGCCACCCTCCACCTGGTCTTCGGCGACCTGGACGATGCCGTCGTAGTCGTTGGCCAGCAGCAGCTCCTTGGCCTTGCGCGAGCCCTGCGAGTTGACCCGCTCGCCCACCAGCGTCGGGCGCGGCTCCTGCACCAGCGGGGTGGCGGTCATCATCGAGGACACGAGCGCCGCGCGGGTGTCGGGACGGACCGGGGTGTCGCGGCCGCCGACGCGGTCGACGATCGCCGCGATGTGATCGGGCGTGGTGCCGCAGCAGCCGCCCACGATCGAGATCCCGTAGCGCTCCACGAACTCCTGCAGCGTCTCCGCCAGCGGGTCGGGCTTCTCCGGGAAGATGGTCTCACCGTCGGGCCCCTGCAGCGGCAACCCCGCATTGGGAATGCAGTGCACCGGCACCGGGCTGATCTCGCCCAGGTAACGGATGGCGTCGCGCATGTCCTCGGGCCCGGTCGAGCAGTTGAGCCCGATCACGTCCACGTCGAGGGAGGTGAGGGTGGTGAGCACGGCCTGGATGTCCGTGCCGAGCAGCATCTTGCCGCCGTTGGGCAGCAGCGAGACGCTGGTCTGGATGGGCAGCGTCCGGCCGGTGAGCTTGAAGGCCTCGCGCGTTCCGAAGATCGCGGCCTTGACCTCGAGGATGTCCTGCGCGGTCTCGATGATGATCAGGTCCGCGCCGCCCTCCACGAGACCCTGGGCCTGCTCGGTGAACACCTCCACGAGCTCGCGGAAGGTGATCTTGCCGAGCGTCGGATCGTCGGAGGCCGGCAGGTGGCCGGTGGGACCGATCGACCCGGCCACGAAGCGCGCGTCACCCGCGGCGGCGCGGGCGATCTCGGCGGCGCGTCGGTTGATCTCGAGCGTGTGCTGCTCGAGCCCCCACTCCTCGAGCTTGAGCCGGCTGCCCTGGAAGGTGTCGGTCTCCAGCACCTCGGCGCCCGCTTCCAGCATCGACTCGTGCACGCCCTGGATCACGTCGGGCCGGTTGAGCACGAGCGCCTCGTGGCACTTGCCGGGCAGCCCGCCGTAGTCCTCCTGGGTCAGCTCGAACTGCTCCAGGGTCGCCCCCATGCCGCCGTCGAAGACGACGACGCGGCTTCTGGTGGCCTCGATGTAGTCACGCTGCGCCAAGACGTGATCCTACCAACCTTGACACGATTGTGTGAAGGTTGTGCCTGCCGGCGGCGTCAGACGGTGAGGCGCGCGCGGTAGCCGCGACGACGGGCCACCGGGCCGAGCACGGCCCCGACCGCCTTGAGCACCGGCCACGGCGGGCTCGCCGGCCTCACCTCGTCGCCGAACTCGGGAACCATCACGGCGAGCTGCAGCGGGCGCGGCATGCCCTTGTCGTCGAGCTCGTCCTTCTGCGCGAGTGCGAACAGAGTCTCGAAGAAGGAGGCGATGTCGAGGGCCGGCCGGAAGTACTGCACCGACGACGCCTCTTCGGTGGTCTCGTTCCAGAAGCGGTGCGGGGTGCCGGGCGACACCGGGATCGTGTCACCGGGGCCGAGCTCGCGGCGCTCACCCGCGACCTCGAAGACGAGCGACCCCGACACCACCTCCGCCCCGCTCTCCTGCTTGGGGTGCACGTGGAGAGGCTCGCGCTCGGTGCCCGGCGGGTGCACCGAGTCGATGCGCAGCAGCTCGGGCCGGAGCTCGGTGAACGTCATGCGCTGCCCGGTGCGCGGGTTGAAGATCTCTTGGCCCTCGTGCGCCATCGGCCCAGGCTAACCGCTCGCCGATGAAGGCAAACGCTCGCGCGCACCGCGCGCTCGCCGATCAAGGCAAACGCTTAAGCTGCCGCGCGTGCCGGTCGCCCTCGTCACGGGAGCCAATCGCGGGATCGGCCGCGAGACGGCCCGGCAGCTGGCCGAGCGCGGCTACGACGTGATCCTGAGCGCCCGCGACGAGAGCAAGGCGCGCGAGGCGGCCGAGGCCGTGGGCGCGACGCCGCTCGAGCTGGACGTCTCCGACCCCGACTCGATCGAGCGGGCGGCGACGTCCGTTCGGGAGCAGCCCGGAGTGCTCGACGTGCTGGTCAACAACGCCGGCGTGGGCACGGACTGGGGCGTGGCCGGCGCCGAGCCGGACTTCGGCGCCATCCAGAGCGCGCTCGACACCAACTTCTTCGGGGCCTACAGGCTGACCGTGGCCCTGCTGCCGCTCCTGCGCGAGTCGAAGCACCCGCGAATCGTCAACGTCTCGAGCGGCATGGGCGGCATCGCGGAGATGGGCGGATGGTCGCCGGGCTACCGCGTCTCGAAGGCCGCGCTCAACGCCATGACCCGGATCCTCTCGGCCGAACTGGCAGAGTCTGGCGTGAAGGTCAACTCGGCCTGCCCGGGCTTCGTCAACACCGACATGGGTGGGCAGTTCGGGGCCAAGAAGCCGGTGGAGGACGGCGCGGCGGGCATCGTCTGGCTGGCCACGCTTCCGGACGACGGTCCCACCGGCGGGTTCTTCCGCGACGGCAAGCCGGTCGCGTTCTAGAACGCTCCGGCCACCAGCCGCGCGCCGGGTCCCGGAGACACCGCCAGCGCTCCTTCCGGCGCCACCACCCCCGGCTGCAACAGGGCCAGCACAGCGCCCCCGAATCCGCCGCCCATGATGCGCGCCCCGGCGGCACCCGCGGCCTTCAGGCGGTCGACCGTGGCCTCCACCTCCGGCACGGAGACCTCGTAGTCGTCACGCAGGCTGGCGTGCGAGGCGTCCAGCAGCCCGCCCAGCGCGGGAAGATCGCCGCCCCGCAGCGCCTCCACCGCGTCCAGGGCGCGCGCGTTTTCGCTGAGCACGTGCACCGCGCGGCCCCAAAGCGGCTCGGGCAACTGCGACGCGGCCTCCGCGCTCGCGTCCCGGAGGCTGGCCACACCGAGCAGCCGGGACGCCTCGGCGCACTCGCGGCGCCGCTCGTTGTAGCCCGAGCCGGCGTGCTCGTGGGCCGAGCCCGAGTCGAGCACGACAAGGGTCCAGTCCCCGAGCTCGAGCGGCACCTGCTCTGTGCCGAGGTCGCGGCAGTCGAGCAACATCGCATGGCCCTGCTCGCCCAGCAGCGACGCGAGCTGGTCGAGCAGTCCGGTCTCGGCCCCCACCCAGCGGTGCTCGACCCGCGAGCACAGGCGGGCGAGTCCCCGACGGTCGGGCTCGGGGGCGCCGGTCAGGCCCAGTAGCGCCAGGGCGAGCGCCGTCTCGAGGGCTGCCGAGGAGGCAAGGCCGATGCCGCGTGGCAGGTCGCTCGAGATCTCGAGGCGCACGCCCGGCAGCGGAACTCCCGCGCCGGTCAGCTCGGCCACGGTCCCGCGCACGAACGCACGCCAGCCGCTCGCCGCCTCGATCGCGTCGAGCGGGAAGCGGTCCTGCTCGTCCAGGTCGTGCGCGACCGCCTCCACGACGCCCGGGTCGGATCGCTCGGCCGTGACCGTCACCCCCCGCTCGAGTGCGAAGGGCAGGCAGAGGCCGTCGTTGTAGTCGGTGTGCTCGCCGATCAGGTTGACGCGGCCTGGGCCGCGTGCGGTTACCCGCTCGGGACGCGGCTGGGTCAAGGGAGCTGGGCCGGGCTAGGCCTCGGCCTCCGCCGGCTCATGCCGGAGGCGGCTCGAGCCGCGGAGCTCCACCGGCGCGGCGTGCAGCGCGCGCAGGCGCAGGTCCTTCCAGGTCATCCCTTCGCGGACCAGGGCCGGCATGCCCATCGCGAGCGCGGTGGCGATCTCCACCGCCTGCAGGATGATCCCGTAGGCGAAGGCGTCGGTCTTGCTCACCCCGTAGGCCGACAGCACGGCAACGCAGGCGGCCTGGAACACGCCGAGGTTGGACGGGGTGATCGGCAGGGCCGCGGTCACGTTGACCGCGAACAGGACGGCGGCGGCGGCGCCCAGCCCGGCGCGCTCGTCCAGCCCGAGGGCGACCAGCAGGACGTAACAGGTGAGCCACTGGATGGCCCAGGCGCTGAGCTGCGTGATCGCCGCCCAGGCGCCCAGACGGGGGTGACGAAACACCTCGAGCCCGCGGCGCACCTGGAGCATGGCCCGGCGGGCGGCGGCCGCGGCCTGCTGTACGCGCTGAAAGCGGCTGGGCGATCCCTTACGCAAGATCCAGGGGGCCGACAGCACGAGCGCGAGAAGCACGACGGGCGCGACGGTGGCGATCATCAGCGCGTCCTCATTGCCCTGGAAGAGACCGACGGTGGCGAACATGACCGAGCCGAGCACCACCAGGGCGAGGATGTTCAAGAGGGTCTGGGAGACCATGGTTCCCAGCACCACCGGGAAGCGGTCGCGCACCCGGCCCACGCGCCGCGACAGGATCAACGCGCGCGAGGGCTCGCCGAGCCGGGCCGGCAGCGTGGCCGACATGAGCACGCCGATCATGGTGGCGCGGGCCGTGTCGCGACGGCGCACGCGGGTGCCTGGCAGCGCCGCCTCGAGGATGGCGTGCCAGGCCTCGGCCCGCAGCAGCATCGACGCGCACATCAGCGCGAAGCCGACCAGCACCCACACCGGCGTGGCGGCCAGCAGGGCGCGACCGATCGACTCGATGCCGAGCCGCTCGAGGGCCAGCGCGGTCAGCCCGATGCCCGCCACGGCGCCGGTGCCCACGAGAATGCGCCTCGCGGTGCGAGCCGCGCGCCGGCGCCCGGCCGACGGCTCCTTCGGCTCGAGCGACGGCAGTCGCCGCGGCGGCACCCGCGCCCCGGGCTCGGTGGGCGTGACACCCACCTGCTGGGCCAGACGCACCCTGCGGCTCTCGGGCCGGGGAATCTCAATGGCCTCGGCGTAGACCTCGGTGACCTCCTCGGCCACCCGCGACCAGGCGAAGCGCCCGGCGCGCTCGCGCGCTGCCACTGACATCTCCATCCGCCGCTCGGGGTCGAGGGCGAGCGCGCGCACAGCCTCGCCCAGCTCCACGGCGTCGCCCACGGGCACCAGCAGTCCGTCGGTGCCGTGCCGCACCACGTCCCGGTAACCCGCGATGTCGGACGCCACCACCGGCGTGGACGAGGCGAACGCCTCGGTGAGCACCATGCCGAAGCTCTCGCCGCCCAAAGAGGGGGCGCACAGGAGGTCGGCCTCACCCAACAGTCGCCACTTCTGCTCGTCGTCGACCCGACCGGCCACGTCCACGCCGTCGGGCTCGAGCAGCAGCGGCGCCACCTCTTCCTCCGTGGCGCCGGCGATCGTCAGGCGCGCGTTCACCCCCGCGCCGCGCAGCGCCTCGAAGGCGCGCAGCAGCACAGGAAGGCCCTTGCGCTCCTCGGCCCGGCCGACGAACAGCAGACGCAGCTCGTCGTGAGGACGCGAGAGATCGGGTCGCGCCGCGCCCAGGTCCACCCCGTTGGGCACGATCCGGTAGCGCCCACCGTAGAAACGCTGCGCGGTCCAGCGGGCGGCCTCGGAGACGGCGATGCGCGAGCTGAGCTTCGCGTACAGCCGGCGGGCTCCTCCGACGTGCGCGGCGATGTTGTTCGCCAGGAAGCTCGTCGAGTAGGTGTGGAAGGTGGCCACCGCAGGTGCTCGGGCGGCCTCGGCCGCATACCAGGACACCAACGGAGCGTTCGGCTCGTGCACGTGGACGACGTCGTAGGCCCCGGTGCGCAGCTCGCGGCCGAGCTTGGCCACGGAATCGGGAAACACGGCAAGGTTCGACACGGCGCCGTTCATGGGCAGGCCGAGGGTGCGGCCGAGAGGGATCACATGATCGGGGAGGGGCCTGGCCTGCGGGCGGGTACCGCGGTGGGTGACACGGGCCCGGCGGTCGTCGGGGTCGTACGGCGCCAGGAGCCTGACCTCGTGGCCCTGCTCCAGTAGCTCCTCGGAGAGAGCCTCCACGTGGCGCCCGACGCCGCCCGGGTACGTGTACGAGTAGGGCGACACGAGGGCTACGCGCATCCGGCCCATGGTATCGGCCACACTTGACATGTGAGCGACGTTCGCAACTTCGTCAAATACACCTTCTTCAAGCTCGATCCGGCCTGGCGGCGCCGCTCGTCCGAGGAGCGGGCAGCGGACAAGCGCGAATTTGCGGCTGCTTGCCGGGAATTCGCCGAGCAGGGCTACCTGCGGGCCTATTCGCTCGTGGGCACGCGGGGCGACTGCGATCTGATGATCCGGGCGATCTCACCTGCGCTCGAGCCGATTCACGAGCTTCACGTGCTTCTCAACCAGAGTGGGCTGATGCGCTGGGCCGAGGTACCGCATTCCTACCTGGCCATGACCAAGGAATCGCCCTACACCGACGAGCCCGACCGGCCGCTCGAGCCGCGTCCGGGTGCCGACTCCCGCTACCTGATCGTCTACCCCATGTGGAAGAAGCGGGAGTGGTACGGGCTGGAGCCCGAGGAGCGGATGCGAGTCATGCGCGATCACATCGCGGTGGCCCGTGGCTTCACCGGCATCGAGACCAACACGGCCTACTCGTTCGGACTCGACGACCAGGAGTTCGTCGTGGCCTTCGACCTCGACGATCCGTCCGAGTTCCTCGACCTGGTCCAGGCGCTGCGGGCCACGGAGTCGAGCGCCTACACCGAGTCGGAGACCCCGATCTTCACCTGTATCTCGAGCTCGCTGGAGAGGGCCCTCGACGCTCTCGACGGTGAGGCCGCCCGCGCTCTGGCCTAGAGGGCACTAGCCGGGCCGCACCCCGGTCGTGCGCTGCCGCTCCCGGAAGGCCTGTACGCGCTGGGCGTTCAGGGCGTCGATCGACTCCAGGAAGCTGCCCTGGTCGTAGCCGTCGACGGCGATCAGGCTCACCGGCAGCCCACGTTTGCGAGCACACTCACGAGCCCGCCCGATGAGGACCTTGTCGGTCTGGAACGGCTCGTTGGCCGGCAGCCGGGGCGGGAACAGATCGGCCCAGTGGTTGAGCATGAGGAACGGGCTCGACTCGTCGCCCCGGTAACGCTTGCAGCGCAGCTGATTCACCTTCTTCGCGCCCAGCGGGGTGTCCTGGACGAACGAGAAGCCGTCCTGATACCAGGGCACCGTTCCGTCGGCGTCCTTCTCGGTGAAGACGACGACCCGCTTGTTGCGGCGCACCAGGCCTCCCAGCGTGGGCAGCGGCTTGTTGCGGTCGAGCGTGGCCACGTACTGGGTGAGCTTCGCGCGGTCGAAGACCTTCTCGATCTCCTCGGGCGGGACGTAGGGCTCGATGAAGAGGATCACCACCTCGCCACGCCTCTCCTCGAGGAACTCACGGATCTGGTTGAGCGAATCGACCATCGGGGTTGCCCCCAGCTCACAGGTGGTGTGGCAGAGCCACACGTCGCGCTCGCCGCTCGTGTCTCCCGCTCCGAGCCTCCCGGCCAGGCGCTCGGCCGCCTGGAGCACGGGCCCCGGCAGGGCCGCCGCCACGCGGTTGCGGCTGCGGCCCTCGGCCTCGAAGTCGGTGCGCACCTTGCCGTTGGCGGCCTTGACGCCCCAGTGCGGGTCGATGAGGAAGAGACGAATCCCGTCCTCGAGCTGGCGCTTGATGGTGCGCCGCTGGTTCGAGATGAACCAGCCGGGGCTGTCGGCGGCCGAGAAAGAGTTGTGCGTGCCGCCGAACACGACCTCGTTCAGCGGCAGCTCGCACAGGGACACGGATCCGTTGCACGCGCGGGTGGAGCTCACCTGACGGGTCGACTGCGCCGGCTCGTCCGAGTCGGTGGCGATCAGCACCAGTCCGACCACGGCCGCCACGCAGACAACGCCGGCCGCGCCGGCCACGACGAACGCGCGGCGGCGGGTGCTCACGTGCTCCTCGCGGGCCACTCCTCCACGCTGGAGCAGGACGAGCAGCTCGCTGGTGCCGTAGAAGATGAGATAGGCGCCGGCGAGGATCGCCGCCAGCTGGACCGTGAGCGTCGGGTTGAGCACCACCACCACGCCGAGCAAGACCGCTCCGGCGCCGCGGAGGGCGAGCCCCCAGGTGGTCTTCGGACGCCGGGTGATGCGGTCGCGCAGGCGCTCGGTGGGGCGTTGCACGTCCTCCGGGTCGAGCGCGGCGGCCGCCGCCCCGATCACCAGTCCTCCGAGGGCGAGCAGGAAGGCTCCGGATACGAGGTCGCCCAGGAAGGCGTCGAGGAGGCCGGCCACCGCGTCGCGCACCTCGGTGTCGGTCAGCTCGTCCTCGCCCACCACCCCGGCCAGCGTTCGCGCTCGCAGCACCAACAGCGTCACGGCCAGCAGCACCCCCACGGCCCCCACCGCCACCCCCGTGCGGAGCACGGCGATGCGACGGTCGCGGGCCAGGGCGATGGCCCCCACGAACGCCGCGAGCGCGAGCAGCGGCAGCACGATGCCCAGCACCCGCACGGAGTCGGCCACCGCCAGCGTCTGGCCGGCGAACTCGCGCCGGCGCAGCGTCACGAGCGTCGCGTCGAGATCCTTCGGCACCTGCTTCGCCAGGTTCGGCGACACCGACCGCAGCGCGAAGCGCACGAGCTCAGCCGAATCGGAGATGTCGAACAGCGCGTTCTTCTTGTCGCGCACGAAGAAGACCTTGTTGGCCTCCACCGCGGCTTGACGGAAGACCCGGCGGAAGGGTGCGGACTGGAGCACGACGTCGGTGACCGACTCGAGCAGGGGCCGCGCCGCGGTCAGCTCCGTCGAGCCCCGGTCGATCAGGTTGACCACGATCTCGCGCCGCACGACCTTGCGCACGCCGTCGTCCTCGAGAGCCACTAGAGCGCGGTCGGCGAACGCGTCCTGGTTGACGATCTCGCTCCGGGCGTAGAAGGCGATCGTCCCGACGAACAGCAGCACGGCGCCGAGCACCACGAGGGCGCCGCTCGCGAGCGAACGGGAGCTGCCCTGCGCGGAGGGGTTGCCGGTCATGAGTGCCGCGCCATAGGGTACGAGACAACTTGGTCTCGCTCGCCCAGATCGTCCTGGAAGTAGAGGGCGGAGAGAGCTTCCTCTCGGAGGAGGGCACCCGTTCGGGCGTGATCATGCTCGCCGCCACGCTGCTCTCGTTCCTGGTCATTCGCGTGAGCACCCGGTTGATGCGGAGCGACAAGGTGCCCTGGTGGCCCGGAAGCATCGTGAGCGACGGCGGACTGCACGTGCACCATCACGTCTTCGGGATCATCATCATGCTGCTGGCCGGGTTCGTCATGGCGCTTCAGCCGGGCAGTCCCTGGTTCGAGATCATGGCCGGGTTGTTCGGTGTCGGAGCCGGGCTCACCCTCGACGAGTTCGCGCTGTGGCTGCACCTGGAGGACGTCTACTGGGCGGAGACCGGCCGCCGCTCCGTCGACGCCGTCCTGATCGCGTGCCTCGTGGGCGGCCTCGTGCTGCTCGGCTTCCTTCCCTTCAGCACCGACGACAGCGCCCCGGTGATCATCATCACGCTGGCGGTGATCCTCGCCATCGCGGGGCTGGCGATCTTCAAGGGCAAGGTCTTCATGGGCATCGCCGGGGTCCTGTTCCCGCTGGTCGCCGTCATCGGCGCGATCCGGCTGGCCAAGCCCGACTCGCCCTGGGCCCGGCGCTTCTACAAGCCGGGCAGCAGGAAGCTTGCGCGCTCCGAGGTGCGTTACGAGCGGCACACCCGCCGCTACCAGCGCTTCCAGGACCAGATCGCCGGAGCGCCGATGCCCGACCATCCTTCGGACTCCAAGGAAGCTGGCGTCTGAACGGTCGCGGGTGGCGGCTAGCACCGGCAGAAACTAACCGGGTTCGAGGAACGAGGGGTGGCGCAAGAGCGCCAGGCCTAGCGCGTGGCTGACTGCTCCTGCTGGGCGGCTGCGAGCAGCTCCTCGAAGCTGCACAGCTTCACGCGCGGGCGCCCGTGTGGCTCCCCAGCGGCCTTCTCGGCATTGTCGATCGCCATCCAGCCGTCGTAGGAGACGGCGTCGGGGCGGCGCTCGGCCACCAGCCGGTCGAGCGAATCGCGGTCGGGATCGGCGGGCTCGAGCAGCCGCCCGGCGTCGAGGTCCTCCAGGAGGAGCTCCACCGTCTCCGCGGCGTCGCGCTTGTTGGTGCCGATGATCCCGGTGGGCCCGCGCTTGATCCAGCCCGCCACGTACTGCCCGGTGACCGGCTCGCCCTCCTCGGCCACCACCCGGCCCCGGTCGTTGGGAATGACGGTCCGGCGCTGGTCGAAGGGCAGCCCCTCGATTGGGGTGCCGCGGTAGCCGATAGAGCGGAACACCAGCCCACAGGCGATCTCCTCCGAGGTGTCCCTGGGCCGCGGCCGGATCTGGCCCGAGTCGTCGTGAGCCAGCTCGTTGTGGCCGATCCGGATCCCCTCGACGCGCTCCTCGCCGATGATCTCCAGCGGCGAGACGAGAAAGCGCAGCACGATGCGGCGGTGCTTGCCCTCCAGGGGGCGCTGTGCGTACTCATGCACGATCTTCACGTTCTTCTTCGCCGTGTTGTGAGCGGCGTCCGACTCGATGAACTCGCTCGACAGCGGATCGAGCTCGGCCTCGCCGGGATCGACGTAGATGTCGGCGTGGGTCATGGCGCCGAGCTCGAGCAGCTCGGGGTTGGTGAATGCCGCCTGGGCCGGGCCGCGCCGGCCCAGCACGAAGATCTCGCGCACCTTGGACTCGGCCAGCGCCTCGAGGGCGTGGTCGGCCACGTCGGTCGCTTTGAGCTCGTCCGGGGTGAGCGCCAGCATGCGAGCTACGTCGGCGGCCACATTGCCGTTCCCCACCACCACCGCGCTCTCGGCCGAGAGGTCGAACACGAGGTCGCGGTAGTCGGGATGGCCGTTGTACCAGGCCACGAACTCGGTGGCCGCCCAGCTGCCCGGGAGGTCCTCGCCGGGGATCCCCATGCGCCGGTCGGTCTGAGCGCCCACCGCGTAGATCACGGCGTGGTAGCGGGCGGTCAGGTCGTCGTGGGTGATGTCCCGGCCGAGCTCGACGTTGCCGTAGAAGCGAAAGCCGGGCTGAGCGGCGATCTTCTCGTACACCCGCGAGACGGCCTTGATGTTCGGGTGGTCGGGCGCCACACCACCGCGCACCAGCCCCCACGGCGTCGGCAGCCGGTCGAAAACATCCACCTCTACCCGCAGGTCGGGGTGCGACTTCGAGTTGAACAGCGCCCCGGCCGCATAGAAACCCGACGGCCCGGAGCCGACGATCGCTACGCGAAGCGGAATCTCAGGGGTGCCAATCGTTGCCATGAAGCTGCGCCGGACCCCGTCGAGGGGCCGGGCCGCGCCAGCTTCGCGACTCTAGCGATCGGCCTCTTCGTCGTCGCCCATGACGAGATCGATGGCCGACACGGTCTCCACCGGCTTGACGACGACCGCCTCGCCGGCCGGCGCATCGGCCTCCTCCGCGGTTGGCTGCTCGAACGGGACCGGCGCCGGCGGCGCCTGTGCGGCGATCACCTCGACGGACGGCTCGGGCTCGGCGACGGGCACGAGCTCCGGCTGGGGCTCTGGCTCGGCCTCCACCTCGACCACCGGCTCCGGCTCAGCATCGACAGCCGCATCGGGTTCCACCTCCGGCTGCATCGAGGGCTCGAAGGGCCGCAGCTCGGGCGCGGGCGGCACTGACGCCGCCGGCTCCTCCTCGACCCGCTCGGACGGCAGCTCGGGCAGTGTCACCGCGGGCGCGGCGGCCGCCGCAGGAACAGGAGCCGTCGAGGCCGGCGCAGCAGCGTCTACCACGACCGTTCCGCCGGCCAGGTCGCCGAGGCGCTGGCGGCGCTCGCCGGTGACCAGCATCACGATCAGGCCGACCAGGTAGAGAGCGATGCCGTCGATCACCCGCAGGATCGTCCGCACGAAGATCTCGCGCATGCCGGCGTGACCGCCGTCGGCGCGGACGACGCGAAGCTTCATGAGCCGCTTGCCGATCGTCTGCCCGCCGCCGGACTCGCAGGCGAAGTAGTAGTAGAGCGCCCAGCCCAGAAGGATGACGTCCAGGGCCGGGGTGAACTCGACCTCGCCGCCGTTCAGGGCACCGGCCACGAAGCCGATCAGGGCGGCACCCGCGCCGAGCACCACCAGGTCGATGAGAGCGGCCAGCACACGTCGGTTGTCGAGGCGCGGGCCGGACGCGGAAACGGCGGATGCATGGGCGATGGCGTTCATCCGACCCACGATCGGCGCCTTCGCGCGCATCCTTGACCGGCGGCCCTGAACTCCGGACGGTTCGCGAAACGGCAATGATCCGCAGCCGTGGAGCGAATGGCCGTGATCGACATGGGTTCGAACTCGTGGCGCCTGGTGGTCTACGGCTACGAGCCGGGCACGCCGTGGTGGAGCCTCGTCGACGAGATCAGGGAGCCGGTACGGGTGAGCGCCGGGATGGCCGAGGAGGGCGCGATCCGGCCCGAGCGCTTCGAGCTCGCCCTGCACACCGCGGCGGTGTTCTCGGCCTTCTGCCGGGCCTCGGGGGTCGGCGAGATCGAGGCCGTGGCCACCAGCGCGATCCGCGACGCCCGCAACGGGCCCGAACTCCTCGAACGCATCGAGGAGCACAGCGGACTCGTGCCGCGGGTGATCAGCGGCGGTGAGGAAGCGGGCTACGGGGCGCTCGCCATCGTCAACTCCACCACCATCGAGGACGGCTGCGGGCTCGACATGGGTGGCGGCAGCATCCAGGCCATCCGCATCGAGGACCGGCGGATGACCGACTCGATATCGCGCCCGCTCGGCTCGGTTCGCGTGAGCGAGGACTTCCTCCCCGGCGAGAAGGCCACGGGCAAGTCCCAGAAGGCCCTGCGCCGGCACGTGGCCGACGAGCTCGGCGGCGTGGAATGGTGGGAGGACGGGGGACGGCTGGTGGGCACCGGCGGGACGATCCGCAACCTGGCCTCGGCCGCCATGAAGCGGCTCGACCTGCCGGATATCGACGTACAGGGCTTCCTGCTGTCGCGCGACGCCGTGGAGGAGCTCATCGACGAGCTGGCCGGACGGCCCGCCTCCAAGCGCGGCAACGTGAGGGGCATAAAGCCCGACCGCGGCGACGTGATCCTCGGCGGCGCCCTGGTGCTGGCCGCGGCCATGGAGACCGGCGGCTTCGAGGCGATCGAGGTGACCGAGGCCGGGCTGCGGGAGGGCATCTTCTTCGAGCGCCTGCTCGGCGAGCGCCGGCTGTTCGAGGATCTGCGGATCGAGTCGGTGGAGAACCTGGCCCACCGTTTCGTGCACGACCCCGAGCATCCCAACCACGTGGCCGCGCTCTCCCTCCAGATGTTCGACGGCCTGCTGGAGGCGGGCCTGCACGACTACGGCTCACCGGAGCGCGAGCTGCTCTGGGCGGCCTGCATCCTGCACGACATCGGCACGGCGATCGACTACGACGACCACCACCGTCACTCGCACTACCTGATCCTCAACGCCGGGCTGCCGGGCTTCACCCCACGCGAGCTCGTGCTGATCGGGCTGATCGCGCGCTACCACCGCAAGGGGGAACCCGACGCCTCGGAGCTCGGCGACCTGTCCGAGAAGGGAGACGGAGCGCGGCTGGAGCTGCTGTGCGCGATCATCCGCCTGGCCGAGCAGTTCGAGCGCAGCCGCGACCGATCGATCGAAAGCGTGAGCGTGGCCACTGCAAACGGCACGGTTGAGCTGCGCCCTGTCACCGACTCCGGCGGCGACCCGAGCGTGCCGATCTGGGCGGCTCGCCGCAACGCCGACCTGCTGGCCGGCGCGGTGGAGCGGTCGGTGGACGTGACCGACCCGGTCTAGGCCAACGTCGTCTCGAGCACGCCCAGCGTCGGCGCGCTGATCACGACCTCGTCGCCCGGTGCCAGCCACACCTTGGGGTCGCGAAGGCTGCCCACGCCCGCCGGGGTCCCCGTGGAAACCACGTCGCCGGGCTCGAGGGTCATCAGCATCGAGAGGTAGGCCACGAGCGCCGGGATCGAGTGAACGAGGTCCGCGGTGGTGCCCTGCTGCATCTTCTCGCCGTTGAGCGTGAGCTCGAACTCGATCTCGTCATGGGGGCCGGCTTCGTCGGGCGTGACCAGCGCCGGGCCGCACGGCGCCGAGCCGTCGAACACCTTGCCGGGCATCCACTGCGGCGTCTTGAACTGGTAGTCGCGGGCGGAGAGGTCGTTGAGGAGCATGTAGCCCGCGAGGTGGTCGAGCGCGTTCTCCTCGGTCACGTCCTTGGCCCGCTTGCCGATCACGAACGCCACCTCAGCCTCGTAGTCGACCCGGCTCCAGGGCGGCAGCTCGACCGTCGCGCCCGTGGGCACGATCGCGTTGGCGAACTTGGCGAAGAAGGTGGGCAGCTTGGGAGCCTCCTTGCCCTGCTCCTCGGCGTGCGCGTGGTAGTTCTGGCCGATGCAGACGAGCTTGCCCGGGCGCGCCAGCGGCGCCAGCAGGGTGACATCGCCGAGCGACAGCGCCTCGCCGGTCTCCGCGGGCGCTTCGGAAAGGCCCCCGGCCACCAGGGAGTCGAGACTGGGCGCCCCTTCGAGCGGATGCACGCGCTCGTCCCGCAGGACGGCCGCAGCCGGACCGGACTCGGTTTTCACGCTCACCAGCCTCATCGCGGTCCCCCACCCTATGCGTACCCTCAAAGCGATGCCTAAGGACATGCCCAAGGGGCGAGTGCGACGAGCCGCCAAGGTCGGAAAGCTCGCCGGAGGTCAGGCCGCTCGCGGCTATGTGACCAAGGCGGCCAACCTCACCCGAGACGAGGAAGGCCGCCGCGCGGCCGCCGATCGTCGCCAGATGGAGGCCGCCGAGCAGATCTTCGACGTGCTCGGCCAGATGAAGGGCGCGGCCATGAAGGTCGGTCAGGTGGCGTCGTTCATCGACACGGGCGCCTTCCCGCCCGAGTTCCAGGACCGCATCCAGGCCAAGCTGGCGGAGCTGCGCGACGCGGCGCCGCGCGTCTCCTTCGAGCGCATGAAGAAGGTGATCGAGGACGACCTGGGCGAGAAGCTGGAGGACGTCTTCTCCGAGTTCGAGGAGGAGGCCGTGGCGGCCGCCTCGATCGGACAGGTCTACCGGGCGCGCCTGCGAGACGACGGCCGCGAGGTGGCCGTGAAGGTCCAGTACCCCGGCGTGGCCCAGGCCGTGCGGGCGGACCTGCAGAACCTCGGGCTCATCATGCGGGTGGCCAAGCGCATCGCGCCCGGGATGGATGCCAAGGCGATGACGGCCGAGATCAAGGAGCGGCTCACCGACGAGCTCGACTATGAGCACGAGGCGCAGCAGCACAGGGCCTTTGCCCGCAGCTGGCGCGGGCACCCGTTCATCTACGTGCCGGCCGTGGTGACGGAGCTCTGCACCGAGCACGTGCTGGTGACCGAGTGGGTCGAGGGCATCGGCTTCGAGGAGGTGCGCGAGCTGGACGACGCCACCGTCGACCGCTTCGGCGAGATCGTATTCCGGTTCTTCTTCGGCTCGCTCTACCGCA
Organism: uncultured Thermoleophilaceae bacterium; assembly: GCA_963826165.1. Lineage (GTDB taxonomy): Bacteria > Actinomycetota > Thermoleophilia > Solirubrobacterales > Thermoleophilaceae > JACVRW01. The sequence goes on from CAWGWC010000007.1 coordinate 572,455, forward strand.
ACGGACACTTCTCCGGCGACCCCCACCCGGGCAACTACCGGCTCATGGACGACGGGCGGGTGGCGTTCATCGACTTCGGGATGTCGAAGCGGGTGGCGCGCGAGGACATCGACGCCGAGATCGAGGCGATGCGGCTGGCCATGGACGGTGACGTCGAGGGGCTGCACCGACAGCTGGGAGCGATGGGCTTCTTCGACCCCGACGATCCGGTGGTCACCCCGGAGGCCGTCTTCGAGCATTTCCACGACGTGACCGCCTGGTACATCGAGGACCGCGAGGTGACGATCGACCGGGAGCTGGTGGCCCAGGTCCTGATCGACTTCGGCGACCCCCGATCGCGCCACTGGCAGCTGATGAAGCGGGAAACGATGCCGCCTCAGTCGATGCTGGCCCGTCGCATGGAGGCGCTCACCCTCGGCGTGCTCGGCCAGCTTGGTGCCACGGCGAACTGGCATCGCATCGGCCGGGAGTGGCTGTTCGGCGACCCGCCCTCCACCGACCTCGGGGGCCTCGAGGAGCCGTTCCACGACAAGGCGGCCGCGTAGGCTGAGCCAGTGCCCCGCCCGAGCGCCGGCTCCCGCACCCAACCCGCCCGCGTCACCAAGAAGGCCCTCGCCACCCTGCGATCCGATCCGGTGATGGCCCGCCTGGTGGACGAACACCACGAGGTCGTGCGTCGTGACATGGCCCGTGAGCGCCCGGGCGATGCTTACGGGGCGCTACTGCGCTCGATCGTCGGCCAGCAGCTGTCCACCAAGGCGGCGAGCACCATCTACGGACGGCTGGCCGACAACTTCGGCGGACGCGCTCCCACGCCGCGCGAGCTGCTCGAAACCGAGCCCGAGCGCATCCGGGCGGCCGGGCTGTCCAACGCGAAGGTCGCCTACCTGCGTGATCTGGCGGTGCACGTCGAGGAGGGCACGCTCGAGCTGGAGCGGCTTCCCGAGCTCAGCGACGAGGAGGTGGCCGAGCAGCTGACCGCGATCAAGGGGCTGGGCCAGTGGACGGCGGACATGTTCCTCATGTTCCACCTCCAGCGCCCGGACATCCTGCCGGTGGGCGACCAGGGCATCCGCAACGCGGTGAAGGCGGCCTACCGACTGCGCAAGCTGCCCGACCCCAAGCGCCTCGAGAAGATCGGGCGGCCGTGGCGGCCCTACCGCACTCTGGCGTGCGTGTACCTCTGGAGCTCGCTCGACAACGCGCCGGGCTAGACGGCGGTGCCGCAGCTGGGCTCTTCCTCGGCGACCCGGAAGGAGGAGCCACAGCCACAGGAGGCCACGGTGTTCGGGTTGGACACCTCGAACCCCGAGCCCTGGAAGCTCTCGGTGAAATCGACGGTCGAGCCGTCGACGTACTGGAGGCTGGCGGGATCGACCAGGACGTTGATCCCCGCGGCGTCGAAGACGTGGTCGTCGTCGCGCTTCTCGTCGAGGGCCAGGGCGTACTGGAATCCCGAGCAGCCGCCGCCACGCACGCCGACCCTCAGGCCAACGTCGCCCTCGGCTCCCTGGGCAGCGATGAAGTCGTTGACCTTCTGGGCAGCGATGTCGGTGAGCGTGACCATCAGACCCGCATTATATCGGCGATCCTGTCGTTACCCTGGAGTTTGGATGCCGACCGCAGCCGAGCTGAAGGAGCGGATACTCAAAGCCCTGCCGGGCGCGCAGGTGATGGTCCATGACCTCACCGGCGGCGGGGACCACTTCCGTGCCGAGGTCATCTCGGACCGCTTCGAGGGCCTGTCGCGGATCGACCAGCACAAGCTGATCTACGACGTGTTCGGTGATGACGTCGGCGGTCCCATCCACGCGCTGTCCATCAAGACCCAGACCCCTGGAGCCGGACTGTGAACAACGAAGAGATTCGCGCGTTCCTCGAGAACGCCATAAGCGAGAACAAGGTGATGCTCTTCATGAAGGGCACACCCCAGCAGCCGGCCTGCGGCTTCTCGATGCGGGCGTCGGGCGCCCTCAACACGCTGGGCGTCCAGTACGCCGCCCTCGACATCCTGCCCGATCCGCGTATCCGCGAGGAGCTGTCCGAGCTGTCGGGCTGGCCCACGATCCCGCAGCTGTTCGTCGACGGCGAGCTGGTGGGCGGCTCCGACATCGTGCTCGAGATGTTCGAGAACGGTGAGCTGGCCGAGATGCTCGGCGTCGAGCAGCCCGCGGACACGGACGTGCCGGACCCCGAGCCCGAGCCGCGTCAGGCTCCGCTGGGACTCGAGAACCGGCTGAACTAGCCCGGTCCGTATCGTGCCCGCGAGATGCGGGCGACCTTTCTCGTCTACGCGGCGGTTCAGTTCGTGCTGCTCACCGTCGTGGCCATGCTCGTGTATCCCGGTGGCGCGAAGTTCGACCTCGACTCGAACAGCTACCTGTTCTTCGGGAACTTCTTCAGCGACCTCGGCGCGACGAAGACCTACTCCGGTCTGGGCAACACCGCTTCGCACGCACTGTTCAGCGTGGCGCTGGCCACCGTGGGGCTGGCGCTGATGGTGTTCTCGACCACCTGGCGCTCGATCTTCTCGCGGCGAGAGCGCGGCCGGGCCGCCGCGCGGGTTCGTGGTGCTGAACGTGGTCTACCTGTTCGTGCTGGCGGCCTACCTCGTGATCCTCTTCGGCGGCCCGACGCTCGAGACCCAGGGCGGCCTGGAGCTCCAGGTGGCGGCCCAGAAGATCATCGTCTACACGTCGATCGTCAACCTCGGGTTGCAGGCACTCGGGGTGCGGCGTGAGCAGGCGGCTCGCGACGGAGACCTAGCGCGACGGGGCCTCCATGCGGCGGGTCCACTCCTCTGACTGGCGGGCGTGCGCGGCGCGGATGCGGATCCAGAGGCGGCGCAGCCAGGCGATGTGCTTCGTGTGCTTCATGTGGTTCTCCAGGGACTCGGGGGGTTCCCTTAGAGACAGCTGGCGTGCGCGCCTTATTCCCTCGCGGCCCATATCGTTTCCGCCATGGGTAGTGAGGAGCGCCGCGCGCGGCTCGCGGACTTGATAGGCCGCTATCTGGATTGCGCGCGTGCGGGCGCTGGGAGCGCGCCTTGACGCGGTGCGCCGATACCTCGAGCCGCCATCGCCCCGCCCAGGTGCCCAGGTCGCGGTCGAGCTGGAGATGCTCGTGGGCGACGAGCGCGTGGCGCTGATGGTCAAGGAGCGCTTTCCCCGGCCCGAGGGAGCGGTCGAGATCCGGCGGGCGAACGTCTACCGCGTACGCGACGAGAGGATCGACGAGGTGCCCTACCTCTTGCCGCCGCGCCTGCGGCGCTGGTCCTCCATCACCTTGCGCCCGCGCTCGGCGTAGTCGCGGGCCTGGCGGCGATAGCGCTCTCTCTGCTCAGGCGGCATGGCCTGCCAGCGCTCCCAGGCCATGAGGAAGTAGGGCCAGAGGCGGCGAGCGTTGCGCAGCGCCTTCGCGCCGCGTCCCGGTCCGAGTTGTCCTTGCTTGGCCATCGCTCCCAATTAGAGCAGGCGCCGCACCAGCCCGACCGCGCCCTCGGCGGCGCCGACGGCCGCTCCGGCAAGGCGGTACTGGACCTGCCGCGATCGCCGCGTGCGCGCAATGCGATCGTGCTCGCGCTCCATGTGCCACGCCACCGTGGCTTCGAGGGTCTCCTCGTGCGGCCGCGAGCGCCAGCCGAGCTCACGCCGCGCCTTCGTCGCCCGGTAGGTCCAGCTGTTCGAGGCCGCGCGCACCTCGGACGGTGTCAGCGGCCAGCCGCGGCCGGCCGCCCCGATCACGGTGGCGGCCAGCGACGCCGCGCCGGGCGACAGCCCGACCGGAGGCTCGATGCCCGACAACCGGCCGAGGTCGGCGAACAGCCGGTCGAAGGTGAAGTTGCGGGCCCCGAGCAGGTAGCGCTCGCCCACGCCGCCGAGTTCCTCGGCCAGCAGATGGCCGCGGGCCACGTCCCGCACGTCGACGATGTTCAGCGCGCCGTCGGTGTAAGCCGGGACGCGGCCGAGCAGGAAGCTCCGCACGATGCGCGTGGAGCTCAGCAGGTGGTCACCCGCACCGAAGCACACGGCGGGGTTCACGCACACCAGCGGCAGCCCGCGAGCGGCCACACGCATCGCCTCCACCTCGGCCTCGTGCACCGAGTTGACGTAGGGGATCCCCAGCCGCCCGGCGGTGAACAGCTGCGTCTCGTCCGCCGTCTTTCCGCTCCGGGCCGGCCCGACCGCGGCTGCGCTCGAGGTGAACACCACCCGCTCGAGCCCGGCCCGCAGGCACTCCTCGAGGAGCAGCTTGGTGCCGCCCACGTTCACTTCGAACAGGCGCTGAGAGTCCTGGGGGCGAACCGAGGTCACCCCCGCACAGTGAAAGGCGCGCGCCACCCCCTTGAGCGCCCGCCGCACCGAGCGCCGGTCGCGCACCTCGAGGCGCCCGCGCTCGGCGTCGAGCCCGTCGATCGCCGTGGTCGGGGACCCGTCCTCCACGCCCAGACGCACATCGTCGCCACGCTCGTGGAGCAGCCTCGCGACGTGAGAGCCGATGAACCCCGTTGCACCGGTGACCAGGACCTTGGCCAAGCGCCGGAGTGTAGTCCGACCGTGCGCACTCGGCCGAGCCGAGTGCTTCGCTACTGCACCCGAGTAGGCTGCCGCGCGCATGCCCGAGATCGCCGTGGTGACCGACAGCACCTCCTACCTGCCGCCCGACCTCGTCGAGCGCAACGCGATCGAGATCGTCCCCCTCTACGTGGTCTTCGGCGGCGACCGCACGGTGCGCGAGGTCGACATCACCGACTATCCGGCCTTCTTCGACGAGCTGCGAGCGGCGGAGGCCCTCCCTACCACGTCGCAGCCGTCGGTGGGCGACTTCACCTCCGTCTACGAACCGCTGCTGGCCGACGGCAAGGAGGTCGTGTCGGTGCACATCTCCGGCGGGCTCTCGGGCACCCCGGAGGCGGCGCGGCAGGCCAAGGCCGCGCTCGAGCGGGACGGAAAGGGCGGCGAGCGCATCGAGGTGGTGGACTCGCAGACCGCCGCCGGCGGTCTCGGCTTCATGGTCCTCGCCGCGGCCCGCGCGGCACGCGACAGCGACAGCGCGGCCGAGGTGGCCGCGAAGGTCGCCGAGGCACGTGGGGAGCTCAGGCTGTGGTTCGTGATCGACACCCTCGAGTTCCTGCGCCGGGGCGGGCGCATCGGGGCGGCCAGCGCCTGGATCGGCTCGACGCTGCGGGTCAAGCCGATCCTGACCGTGGAGAACGAGATGACACCCGTTGAGCGGGTGCGCACCAGCGGCCGCGCGTTCGAGCGCATGCTCGACTATGGGCGCCACTGCAAGGACTCCGGCGCGGACGCCTGGAGCGCCCAGCACATCAACGCCCCGGAGCAGTGCCAGCGGCTGGTGGAGCGCGGCACCGAGGTGTTCGGCACCCCGCCCACCATCGTCAGCGAGATCGGGCCCGTGCTGGCGGCCCACACCGGGCCGGGGCTGCTCGGTTTGGGCGGTCTGCCCAGCCGTTTCGTGCAGTAGATCGTGCACCTGTAGGAGCGCCTCTGAAGGGGGCGAATAGCGCCCTGATGCTCACTGCGCGGACGGTCATACGCCTCGTCCTGATCGTCGTCTGCGTGGTGCTGTGCCTCTACCTGATCTACCTGATCCGGACTCCGCTGTCCTGGATCCTGATTGCCGTGTTCCTCGCGGTGGCGCTGTCGGGTCCGGTGAACTACCTGGCCCGCCACATGCGGCGCGGCTTTGCCATCACGCTCGTCTACCTCGGGCTGCTGGCCATTCCTATCCTGCTCGTGGCCCTCATCGTCCCCCCGCTGGTCACGGAGGCCGACAAGTTCGCCAAGGACGTCCCGGACTACGCGCGTGACGTGACCGACTTCGTGCAGCGCAACGATCAGCTGCGGAAGATCAACCGCGACTACGACATCACCAGCCAGCTCGAAGCCGAAGCGGCCAAACTGCCGAACCGCCTGGGCGGCGCGGCCGGAGCCCTGCGCGACGTGGGCTTCGGAATTGTCAGCTCGATCTTCGCCCTGATCACGATTCTCGTGCTGGCGGCGTTCCTGCTCTCGAGCGGGCGCAATTGGACCGATGCCGCCATCTCCCTGAGGCCGGAAGAACAACAGCTGCGGCTGCGGCGATCGCTCGACAACATGGCCGGCGCGGTGGCGGGCTACGTGGCCGGCGCCCTCACGATCGCGCTGATCGCGGGGGTGTTGACGTTCATCGTCCTGACCATCCTGGGCGTCCCGTTCGCCGCCCCACTGGCCGTGATCGCCGGCCTCTTCTCGCTCATTCCGCTGGTGGGCGCCACCATCGCCGCGGTCCTGATCGGCGTCGTCACGGTGTTCGAGAACTTCCCCACGGTCACGATCATCTGGGCGGTCTGGGCGATCGTCTATCAGCAGTTCGAGAACCACGTGATCCAGCCGCAGATCCAGAAGCGCACGGTGAAGGTGCAGCCCTTCATAACGATTGTCGCCGTCCTGTTCGGGGCCACGCTGCTCGGCGTGCTGGGAGCGCTGGTGGCGATTCCGGTGGCAGCCTCGATCCAGATCCTGACGCGCGAGTACGTGGACCTGCGCACCCTCTCCCTCAAGAAGGACGACCCAGGTGACGAGCCTCCTCCGGAGCCACCCCCGATGGCCCCGCCCTCTGCCGACCCGTCTCCCGCGTAGCCTCTTTCAGATGAGTCCGGCTGCGCTCGCCAAGCGAGGCATCCTCCTCGCGATCACCGGCGTGTCGCTCTACCTGCTCGCTCCGGCGCTGCTGGAGGTCTTCGGGGCGTGGGACAAGCTCGACGACATCAATCCTCTGTGGTTCGTCGCCATGATCGGTCTGCAGATCGGCAGCTACGCGAGCATGTGGTGGATTCAGAAGATCGCGGTTCGGGCGGATCACATCGGATCCGTGGTCACGTCCCAGCTCGCCTCGAACGCCTTCGGGCGGGTCGTGCCCGGTGGCGTGGCGGCGGCCGGAGCGATGCAGTACGCCATGCTCGTACGCTCGGGGGTCTCCTCCGCTGCCGCGGCGTCGGGGATGACCGCTTCGTCGCTCCTGGTGTTCGGGACGCTTCTGGCCCTGCCCCTCCTGGCGGTCCCCGCGATCGCCACCGGCGTGGCCGTCGACCCGCGGCTCGCCCGGGCCGCCGAAGCGGGGGCGGTGCTCTTCGTGGCGATGTTCGCGCTCGGCGCGGCCTGCGTGGTCTGGAACCGCCCGCTCGAGGTGATCGGCCGCGCCGTACAGGCCGTCCGCAACCGGATCATGCGCAAGCGTGAGCCCCTTACGACGCTGCCGGCGAGGCTGATCAAGGAGCGCAACGTGGTCGTGAAGGTGCTCGGCGCCCGCTGGTGGCAGGCTCTGCTGCTGGCGGCGTCGCGCTGGGTGCTGGACTTCCTCACCCTGCTCGCCGCTCTCTACGCGGTGGGAGCCACGCCGAGAGCGTCGCTCGTGCTGCTGGCCTTCTTCACCGCCCAACTGCTCGGCACCCTCCCGCTGACGCCCGGCGGCCTGGGCTTCGTCGAGGCCGGGCTGACGGGAACGCTGGCCCTGGCGGGTGTGAGCGCGGGCGCCGCGGTGGTGGCCACCCTGGCCTACCGGCTGGCGTCGTTCTGGCTGCCGATCCCCGCCGGAGGAGTGGCCGCGATCATCCACAACCGCAAGTACGGAAGCGAGGACCTGGCGGCGATAGAGGTGGAGGAACGCAGGCTCGCCGACGAGGAGCGAAAGCTCGAGGCGACCGACACGCAGCCGGCCCCGGTACGCGGGCGTCGCTAGTCCGGATGCCTGGCCAGACAGGCGACACCCAGCGCACGCTGCTCGCTGGCGAGCGCACCTATCTCGCGTGGTGGCGCACCGGCCTCACGGCGTTCGCTGTGAGCCTGGGCGCCGGACAGATCGTGCCCGCCCTGACCGACGAGACGCGTTGGCCGTACACGTCGATCGGCGTGGCCTTCGCGCTGCTCGGCGTGGCCTTCACGTGGCTGGGCTACGCGCGCAAGCGCGAGCTGGAGCGGGCGCTCGACCAGGGCGGCTACGCCCCGCTCAGCGAGTGGCTGCTGCTGGGCATCACCGCGGCCGGCCTCATACTGGGCATTGCGCTGGTCGTACTCATCGTGTCGCTCGGCTGATGCCGGCCGCCGTCCTCGTACGCTGGCTGGGACACGCGACCGTCCTGCTCGAGCTCGGCGGCGTCCGCCTGCTCACCGACCCGGTGCTGCGCAGCCGGCTGCTGCACATGCGACGGGTGGCCGCGCCGGTGGATCCTGACCATCACGCCGCACTCGACGCTGTTCTCATCTCCCACCTGCACCGCGACCATCTCGACCTCCCGTCCCTGCGGAGGCTCGACCGCGATTCGGCGCGGCTCGTCGTGCCCGCGGGCACCCGGCAGCGAGGCTTGCGCCGGGGCTTCGGCTCGGTGACCGAGCTCTCCCCGGGCGAGCAGGTGCAGATCGGCGGCGTGGTCGTGACCGCGGTGCCCGCCGTGCACAACGGCCGGCGCGACCCGCTGACCCGAGAGGTGAGCCCGCTCGGCTACGTGGTCGAGGCCGGCACGACGCGCGTCTACTTTGCCGGCGACACCGACCTGTTCGAGGGAATGGCGGAGCTCGGCGAGCTGGACCTCGCCCTGCTGCCGGTGTGGGGCTGGGGGCCGACACTCGGCGCCGGACACCTCGACCCCGAAGCCGCGGCCCGGGCACTGACGCTGCTGCGTCCGCGAGTGGCGGTGCCGATCCACTGGGGCACGCTCTTCCCGCGCGTCATCAATGACCGGGGAGGGCGCCTGTCCGACCCCCCTCACGAGTTCCGCGAGGCCGCGGAAAGGCTGGCGCCCGACGTGGAGGTCCGCGTGCTGCTGCCGGGCGAGGCGACGGAGCTCTGATGCTCAGCGCGCTCGGATGGGGAGCACTGGCGGCGAGCTCCCTCGTCATCGGAGCGGTTCTGGCGATCGTGCGCGACTGGCCCGATCGCGCGGTCGGACTCGTGCTCGCCTTCGGCGGCGGCGCGCTGATCAGCGCCGTCTCCTTCGAGCTCGCCCAGGAGGGAATCGAGATCGGCGGTCCCGCCGCCGTCGGCATCGGCTTCGCCGCCGGTGCGCTCGCCTTCTACGTGCTCGACGGGCTGCTCGACCGCCCGCGACCCGGCTCCGCGGGAGGCTCCGACAGCGATTCCGATCCCGCCACCGCTCTTGCCCTGGGCGCATTCCTCGACGGCGTGCCCGAACAGCTCGTGCTGGGCCTCGGCCTGGTGGCGGGCGGCGGAGTGAGCCTCAGCCTGATGCTCGCCATCTTCATCTCCAACCTGCCGGAGGCGATCGGCTCGGCGTCGAAGATGCGGGAGCACGGTCGCTCCGACACCACCATTCTCCGGCTCTGGGGCGCCGTGGCGGTGGTGTGCGCGATCGCCACCGTGGTCGGCTACGCGATCGGGGACAGCATCACCGGCGAGATGGAGGGAGCCGTCAACGGCTTCGCCGCGGGCGCGCTGCTGGTGATGCTGTCGAACTCGATGATCCCGAACGCCCGCCACGACTCCGGGCGGGCGTCGGGCCTGGCCGTGGCGGTGGGCTTCGCGCTGGCCGCGGGGCTGTCCCAGGTGACCTGAGGCCTCAGTCCAGCGACCTCGCGATCGCGAGCGTTCGCTCCAGCCCCAGGCGTGACTCGAGGCGCAGCAGCACGCGCCCGTCCTGCCAGAGCAGCGTGTTGGCCGCCAGCCGGCGCTCCTCCACGCGCACCTGTCCCCGGTCGTCTCGGTACGCGAACGAGTGCGGCCCCCGGATCCAGAAGCCGCGCTCGGCGCCCACGCGCAGCTCGCGTGTCCCGGTGCCAGGGCCGATGAACTTCTCCACCAGCAACGGGCTCAGGTCTCCGCGGAACTGGGTGAGCAGGAGGCCCACGGGACCCGCGGTGATGCGCGGAAGCCCGGGGCGCGGCCGGTAGACCAGCGTGACCACCGCGCGCGACCCGCCACCACGCAGGTAGGCCGCGTCGGGTGCGCCCAGCGACGAATCGCCCGGGACCCCCACCGCGAAGGACGCGCGCTCGGTCGCCGTGTCGAGGGTCACCGGCCGGCCGAGGTCGAGAGCGCCGGGCGTGACCGGCAGTCGCGGAACCCGTTCGACCGTCGCCCCTTCCAGCCCGAGCAGGTCGCGCACGGCGTGGCGCACCGGCTCGACGGCCGCGGCGGCCGCGGCCAACAGCGCGAGCAGGGTCAGCGCCACGGCGAGCGTGCGACGCGCCGGGACGAGCCGCCGGCGCGGGCGTGGCCGAACGGTGGACACCCGGGCCATCACCGCGGGCGCCAGCTCGGGCGTGGGCGGGAACTCCAGCTCGCTCCGCAGGGCGGCGAGCCGCTGCTCGAGGAGATCAGGCATGGAGCGTGCTCACCCCCTCGGCCGACCGCAGGCGCTCGAGGCCGCGGGCTAGCCTGGACTTGACGGTCCCGGGACGGCAACCGAGCGCCGCCGCGGTCTCCGCTTCGGACAGCTCGAGCAGGTAGCGGCAGGCGATCACCAGGCGGTCTCGCTCCTCGAGCGACTCCAGGGCGCCCAGCAGGGTCGCGCGCTCCTCGTCCGCCAGGAGGGCCCGCTCGGGAGGCGGGGCCGCGCTCTCCGAGGGGCTCTCCTGAGCGGCTCGCAGCGTGAGGGCGGCACGGCGCCCAGTGGAGCGGCGCCGGTTGCGCGCCTCGTTGGCCACGATCTGGAGCAGCCACGGACGAAACGGCGCACCCGCACGAAAGCGGCCGAGCGCGCGATGGGCCTTGACGAACCCGTCCTGGGCCGCCTCCTCGGCGTCGGCCGCCGAACCGGTGATGAGACAGGCGGTGCGAAAGGCGATCTGGGCATGGCGGCGCACGAGTTCTTCGTATGCGGGCGCCTCGCCTCTCCGGGCGCGCGAGACGAGCTCCGCATCGGGTAGTGGCCGGCCCACCACTGCCCGTTCTACACCCGTGGGGGCCTGGCGGTTCCCCCTGCCAGACTCGCGGCATGCACAGGCGCATTCGCCAGGTCGACGTCTTCGGCGCCACTCCCTACGCCGGCAACCCGGTCGCCGTGGTGCTGGACGGCGAGGATCTGACCACCGAGCAGATGCAGCGCTTCGCCCACTGGACCAACCTCTCGGAGACCACGTTCGTGCTCGATCCGAGCGTGCCGGAGGCCGATTACCGCGTGCGCATCTTCACCCCCGTGGCCGAGCTGCCCTTCGCGGGGCATCCCACCCTCGGCACGTGTCACGCGTGGCTCACCGCCGAGGGCGGCTCGGACGGGCGGGACGAGATCGTGCAGCAGTGCGAGACCGGGCTGGTGCCGGTGCGCCGCACCCTCACCGGCCTGGCCTTCTCGGCGCCGCCGCTGCTGCACTCCGGCCCGGTGGAGGAGGAGCTGGTCGAGCGCATCGCGTCGGTGCTCGGCCTCGAGCGCTCGGAGATCGTGGATTCGCAGTGGGTCGACAACGGGCCGGGCTGGGTGGCGGTGCTGCTGGCGGACGCCGACGCGGTGCTCGACGTGCGCCCCGGATTCAGCGAACTGGATCTCGGCGTGGTCGGCCCCTATCCGCAGGGATCGCCGCTGGCCTTCGAGGTGCGAGCCTTCTTCTCGAAGGACGGCGCCCTGATCGAGGACCCGGTCACCGGCAGCCTGAACGCCTCGCTGGCTGAATGGCTGCTTCGGACCGGGCGCGCGAGCGTCCCGTACGTGGCCGGACAGGGCACCGCGCTCGGGCGCTCGGGCAGGGTCGAGGTCTCGCGCGACAGCGACGGGGCGATCTGGGTCGGAGGCCGGACCGTCACCTGCGTGTCCGGCGAGGTGGAGCTGTAGCGGAGCGAGCTACCCGGGGAGCTCCGCCGGCAACCCGAAGAGCGGGAACAGCTCCGGATTGCGAAAGGCGGTGACCGCCACGATTCGCTCGTCGCGCAGGGTGAGCACGTCGAGGGCGATCGGCACGAACGTGTCGCTGCCCGGCGCCTTTCGGTAGGCGGCCATGGCCGGCTGGCCGTTGGCCTGCGCGGGCAGGAAGCGCAGCTCCGTGAGCGGATCGACGGGCATCAGCCACGAATCTGCGATCGCCTCGCGCCCACGCGACCAGGAGGTGTACGGCGGCATGTCGAACGTCGCGTCTTCGGCGAGCATCGCCGTGATCGAGTCCACGTCGCCGCGCTCGAAGGCGTCGATGAAGCGCTCCACGAACGCGCGCAGCCGCTCGTTGCCGAGCGCGCGCACGGTCACCTGCTGGCTCTGCTCCGGCAGGCGTTCCTCGACAGTCCTGCGCGCGCGCTGGAGGCTGCTGTTGACCGAAGTCACAGTCGTGTCGAGTGACGCGGCCACCTCGCGAGCGGTGAAGCCGAGCACCTCGCGCAGGATGAGCACTGCGCGCTGGCGGGGCGGCAGATGCTGCAGCGCGGCGATGAAGGCCAGCTCCACACCTTCGCGCTGCTCGTAGCGGGCCTCGGGTGCCGCGAAACCGTCCTCGAGGCCGAGCTCGGCATCGGGATAGGGCTCGACCCAGATCGAGTCGGCCAGCGGTTCGCCGGAGTTCCGGACGCCGGCCGGCGGCGCGTAGTCGATGGGCAGCACCCGCCGGGGCCGGCGCCGCAGCGCGTCCAAACAGACATTGGTCGCGATCCGGTACAGCCACGCGCGCAGCGAGCTCCCCTCCTCGAGACGGCCGAGCCCTCGCCAGGCGCGCAACAGCGCCTCCTGCATGGCGTCCTCGGCGTCGTGGAGTGAGCCCAGCATGCGGTAACAGTGGGCATGCAGCTCCGAGCGGTGGCGCTCGATCAGGGAGCCGTACGCCGCTTCGTCGCCGCTCCTGGCCGCCTCGAGCAGGCTCTGCTCGCGGGCGGCCGGGCCGGTGGAGGTGGCCTCCATCATCACCAACTTAGACGTAGCCGAACGTCCGAAGTCATCGCGGGCTCGATGAGTTGCGGCATCCGCGTACGTCCCAGGGATTGGGGATGAACGCGCAATCCGTCGATCCCGTTGTGCACCTGGAGCTCAGCACCGGCAATCTCCCGCGTGCCTGCTCGTTCTACACGCGGCTGTTCGGCTGGCGGGCGCAGACGATTCACGTGGGCTCCGGCTCCTACCTCGGCCTGGAGCTCGGCGACCGGATCGAGGGTGGGGTGGTCGAACGCGAGAGCGATTCGGCCCTATGGCTCCCCTATGTCCAGGTCGCCGACGTGAATCGCTCCACGGAGCTCGGCCGAATGCTCGGAGCCTCGGTCCAGCTCGAGCCCCGCGAGGGCCCGGCGGGTTGGCGAAGCGTGCTCGACGTGCCCGCCGGGGGGCAGGTCGCCCTCTGGCAACCGAAGGCTCAGCCTTCCTCGTGACGCGGTGCCTCGGGCGCGCTCCGCAAACGCTCGACGTCGCGCCGCCACAACTCGCGCTGCAGGCGCCAGCGGGCGAACCCGATGGCCGAGTGCGCCAGAAAGAAGGCGAGCGTCGGAGCGAGCGCCGCCAGCAAGAGCGCCTCCCGCACCGGCTCGCCGGAGTTGAACACGTCCTCGACCGCCTCCTTGAGATCCAGGCCCAGCACGATCAGTGCGATCAGCGCGGCCCACACGTAGGTCGCGATCCGGCCGAGCAGCTCCAGCCAGCGGTTCAGTCGGGTGATCGTCTCCCATTGCAGCCGCCGCACGGTGAGGCGCTCGAACAGCGTCGCCCGCCGCGTGCGCTCCGGTGACAACCGGCTGGCGAACTCGCCGGAGAGCCGCGCGCGCAGGCGCCGTGAGCGCGATGCCTCCACGTCCGGCTAGCCGCTCGGGTCAGGCTCGGGGAGCGAGGAATGACGCCTCTGATGGGCTCCCCACTCCTCGATGCCGACCTTGATCGTCGCGGCGATTGGTATGGCGATCACCGCCCCGATCACCCCCAGGAGGGTGCCCCCGAACAAGACCGCCACCAGGGTTATGAACGGCTCGAGCGAGACCGTGCGTTTCTGGATCTGCGGCTGGATGACGTAGTTCTCGAACTGCTGGTAGGCGATCGCGAACACCGCCCAGATGATGGTGTCCACCGGGAAGTCGGCGAACAGGGTGACCACGCCCACGAGCACCGCCGCCAGCGTGGCTCCCACCATGGGGATGAGGTCGAACAGGGCCACCACGATGGCCAGCGCGAGCGGCGACGGCACCCCCAGTATCCACAGCATGAGGAAGGCCGCGGCGCCGGCGACGGTGGCCTGGAGCAGCGCTCCGATGATGTAGCCGCCCACCGCGCCGGCCACGCGATCGACCACGCGGCCGAGAGCCTCCGCCTGCTCGGGGTCGCGCCGGCGCAGGAACGCGTCGAACCAGCCCCGGCCGTTGGCCACCATGAAGATGCTCAGCACGAGGATCGTGACTCCGGCGAAGAGAGAGCCGATCACCCCGGCGCCGATGTCGGCCAGCGCCCCTGCCGCCGCGCCCAGCTTGCCCACCAGGTCCTGCGCTGCCTCGGTCAGCTTCTGAGTCACGTCGTACTTCTGGTTCAGCTCGGCGAACCACTCCGACTTCTCCAGCTCGTTCTCGAGCTCCTTCACGTAGCCGGGCAGCTCGTTGACCAGGTCGACCGTTGCGTTTATCAGCGAGGGCAGGAGGACGGCCGCCAGTCCTAGCGGCACGAACACGATCGCGCCGTAGACGACGGCGATCGCCAGGCCTCGCCTCATGTGGCGCGAGAGCACCTTGATCGGACCCGAGGCCGCCACGGCTAAGAAGGCGGCGAGCGCGATCCAGCCGATCGGCCCTCGAAGCAGGTACAGCAGGTAGAGCGCGAGGAAGCTGCAGACGACGGTGATCACGACCCGGAGGATGCTCCGGACCGGGGGCCCGTTGTCCCCCCCTCGCGAGGCGGGCTCGGTGACCATCCGGCGCGATGCTAGGTAGCGGTGCGGATGGCCTCGCGCCGCTTGGCAGCCGCCCTGACGAGCCAAGCGGTGGCCCCCGCGAAGATCGCGGCCGGCACCGCATCCAGGCCGGCCGCGCCCACCAGCAGCGTGGCCAGCACCACGGAGGTGAACAGCAGGCCACTCGCGACGGCCACCCCTGCAGCGGCGCCCGCGGCCACCGCGGCCGTCGGCGACATGCCGGTCCACTCCGCCGCCAGCAGGGCCACCGCCGTGCCGAGAAAGATCGCCGGAAAGATCGGGCCCCCGCGAAAGCCGCAGCCGAGGCTGACCGCGTAGGCGAGGGCCTTGGCCGCGAGCAGCACGAACAGCACCGAGACGGATTCCTCGCTCACCAGGCTGGGCAGGGAGCTCTGGCCCGAGAAGAGCACGTCGCGCGACTCTGCGCCGAGACCGTCGGCGGCGAGCGCGATGAGACCCACCGCCAGTCCGCCGGCCAGCAGGAGCACCGGCATCGACAGGCCACGCCCGCGCAGCGAGGCTGTGCTCTGACCGAGGCGCTGGACCGCCAGAATGATCAGCGCCGTGACCAGCCCGACGGCCACGGCCGTGAGCAGGTCCGGCACGCTGGTGCCGTCGTAGTCCGGCAGTCCGGGGACCGACAGCGTGGTGGTCTGGATGCCCCCGAAGTTTCCGATGCCCACGAACACCGCGTAGCCAACGGCGGCCGCGACGAGACCCGGCAGGAGCGTCGGGATCAGCGCCGTTCCGAGCCCGACGCCTGCCTCCACCAGAAGCATGCTCGCCGTCACCGGACCGCCGAACAGCGCGGCGATGGCGGAGAAGGAGCCCGCGGTGGCCAGCACGGCGCTCTCGCGCGGGCCGAGGTGCGCCAGTCGCGCTGCGGCCATGCCCACCACCGATCCCAGCGCGATCAGCGGCGCCTCGGGGCCGATCACCGCACCGAAGGACAGGCCGGCGAGAGCGGCCAGGGCCACTCCCGGCCCGTACGCGACCGGGGTCGGTGCCGAGCTCAGGCCCTGAAGCGGCTCGTGGCCGCCGTCGCCCGGGAGCAGCGCTCGCGACGCCGCCACCAGCGCGGCGCCCACCACCGGCAGCCCCACCACCAGGTACCAGGGAGGCGAGGAGTACCCGAGCTCGTTCGGGAGGTCGGTCCACAGCAGGTTCTGGACCTGGTTCACGAGGGCGAGAAAGCCGACGGCGAGCAGCCCGGCCGGAGCGCCGATCAGCACCGCCAGCCCCACGAGTCTCAGGTAGGCGCCTGCGCTCGGCTGCTCGCCCTGGCCCGGGGCCGGCCCGGTCTGCGTCGTCATCCGGGAGGCATCCTGGCCTAGTTGAGGTGTCGATGGCAAGTACGTTGCGCGGTCCCCGCTCGCCCGGCTTTTGCCTTATGGTCGGTCCCCCGATGATCGAGCACGCGTGAGCGACGAAGCCGCACGGAGGCACGGCTCGGCCCCGGAGCGGAGCAAGCGGGAGCGGGCTCGCCTGGTGGTGGTCGCGGGCGTGAGTGCCCTGGCGGCCCTGTTCGCCGTCTTCAACCTCGATCAGGTAGAGGTCAACTGGCTCATAGGCACGTGGGAGACGCCGCTGATCGTGGTGATCGCGCTGTCCATCGTCCTCGGCGCCGCGCTGGGCTACCTGGTCGCGCGCCGCCGTGGGTCTGCCGGCTAGCCACGGCCGGCTCGGCCAGGTGAAGGGGCGCTACACCCTCGTCCTTCTGCTGGTCGTGGTGTCGTTCGTGGTCCAGGAGGCCGCGCCGGACACCGACGCCACTCGCCTGGTGGCCACGTGGCTTCAGGCCGCCACGCTGGTGGCGGCGGTAGAGGCGGCCAGTGCCTCCCACCGGCTGGTGCGGCTCGCGGCGCTGCTGGCGGCTCTGGCCGCCGTTGCCGCCACCGTGGCGGCGGTGGTGGGGGGGTCGGTCAAGACCCACACGATCGGCCTGGCCACGGCGCTGCTGGTGGGAGTGGCGCCGCTCGCGCTTGCTGCGGGCCTCGTCCGCGAGTTGCGCGCGACCATGACCGTGACCGTGCAGACGCTCTCGGGCGTGCTGGCCATCTACCTGCTGATCGGGATGTTCTTCTCGTTCGCCTACTCGGTGATCGAGGCGTTCAGCGACCGGCCCTTCTTCGCCGAACTGAGCGACCCGAACCGGTCGGACTTCCTCTACTTCAGCTACACGACGCTCACCACCACGGGATACGGCGACCTGACGGCGGCTCTCAACTTGGGCCGCACGCTGGCCGTGACCGAGGCGCTCATCGGCGGGATCTACCTGGTCACCATCGTCGCGCTGATCGTGACCAACATCGGTCCACGGCGGCGCCCCGAGGCCTGAGCCCGGCGGCGCCGCCGCGGTCCCGCCGCCGTCGTCAGGCGGGCAGCGGCTCCAGGCCGAACTCGGTCCTGAACTCGTTGGTGTCGTGCAGGTGCGGGAACGGCGTGTCCGGCACGGGCACGCCGAGCTTCTCGCAGATCGGCTCCCAGCCGTCCACTCCCAGCTCCCAGTCGATCAGGCGATCGGAATCGACCGTCGAGCGGATCGTCTCGATCCGGTCGTAGTACATCTTTCGGGTCCACTCGCGATCCTGGAACTTGCCCTGGAAGTCGCCCTGCCAGATGAGCTTCTCGATCACACCCCACAGCTCCGGCGCGGGCCCCGGACGGTTCGCGTCCGGCTTCATCTCGCCCGACTGGGCGGCCAGCTTGACGGCCAGGATCGTGTTCTCGACGCTCTTGTACCAGCCGTCGAAGTCACGATGGTTGAGCAGCACGGGAACGTCGGGATAGAACTCGATCAGCTGCTCCCAGCGGGACGCGGCGGGCCAGTCGACCGTCGCCTCCCAGGGCCCGAAGACCTCGTCCCAGTCGACGGGCTCGTCGTCGGCGACCTTGATCCACTGCTGCAGGTCGCGGTCGCGGTTCTCGCCCATGATCAGGTCGATCATGTGGAAGGTCGGAATGCCCAGCTCTTCGAGCGCTCCCTTCAGCGACATGGTCCCGGTACGCCCGAAACCGACTCCAAGCAACTTCATGTAAGGGTCCCCCAATCTTCGATTGTCAGCGCATAGCGCCGGTGATCTCGCCAGCGGCCGCCGATCTTCAGATAGTTGGGCGAGAAGCCCTCGAAGCGGAAGCCGCAGCGCTCGACGAGTCTGAGCGAGCGCTCGTTGGCGGGTTGCACATTAGCCTCAACGCGATGTAGCTGCAGGGTGGCGAACACGTGCCGCAGCGTCAGCTCGATGCCCTCTCGCATGTATCCCTGGCCCGCGTAGGGGGCTCCGGCGGCGAAGCCCAAGAACGCGTTCTGAAAGCCGCCGCGGAAGATCTGGGAGAGGCTGAACGAACCGGCGATGGCGCCGCCGTCCTTGAGGCAGGCCAGCAGCAGCTGGAAGTCGTCCTGGCGCGAACGGCGGATCAGGTCCTCGAACGCGTTGGCCGTCTCGGCGCCGTAGTACCACGGCCGCAGGTGGTCGCGGCTGCTGCGCATGAGCGAGGTGTACTCGTCAGCGTCGCCCGGTCGCGCCGGGCGCAGCTCGATGCGATAGCCGTCGCGCGTGCTCAGCGGCGCGTGATGATCGAGATGGTGGCCGCCACACCACCACCGATGACGAAGCCGGCCACGGCCGCTCCGACGAGCGCCGTGCGCTTGTTCTTCACCAGCTGGCGGCGCCAGTCGGTGAGCTCGGTGACCTTCGAGCGAAGATCGTTGACCGAGAAGGAGAGCTCGCGGCGGGTCTCCTCGATTTCGGAGCGGATCTGCTCCGGGCTGCGGGTGACGGGATCGGCCATCAGGTCTTGAGCTCCTCGCCCCTCTCGAGTGTCCGGTGCACCTGGTCGCGCTGGATGGTCTGGCCCTCGAGCTCCGCGCGGGTGAGCTTGGCCTGCTCGATGGCCATGTCGGGCGTGGGCGGGGCGCCGCCCTGGAAGAGGCGGTAGGCCACGAAGCCGGCGATGGCGGCGAGCAGTGTGAGGATCCCGAAGGTGAGGAGGAAGCCGGCCCAGCACCGGCCAATCGAAGAGGTCGTAGAAGAACCACGACAGGGCGTGGAAGAACATGGTGATCGCGAAGATGAGGAAGACACCGGCGGCGGCGGCGATGCCCGCGCCCTTGCCGAGCTTCGTGACCTTCTCGATGACCTCGGCCTTCGCGAGGTCGACCTCGGCCCGGACGAGCGACGACGCCTTCTCCGAGACCTCGGAGACGATGTCCCCGAGGGACTTTTCCGCTCCATCGTTCGGCGGTATGCCGTCTGCGGGCGTCATGGCCTCAACTTTCTCAGGATCAGCGCCAGCGCGAGCCCGCCGGCGAAGGCGGCACCGACGAACGCCTCGGGCCGCTGGGCGAACATGTCGTCGTCGCTCTCGCTTCCGACGCTCAGCGGCGACTCACCCAGCGGACGGGTGCCCGTGGCGCCCTGGTTGATGTCCGGATTCGGCTGGTCGGCCATCAATCGGTGGGCGGGTCTTCCTTGAAGAGCCGGATCCAGATCTCCGTGGCGAGCCGATTCGCGATGATCGAGACGAGCGCTCCGGTGCCTGCCAGCAGCCCGGCCCACATCAGTCGCTTGGAGAGATCGTTGTTCACGCGGGCGGGATTCAAGCAGACGCCGCGGGGCTTCCCGGCCCCGCCGTCTCCAAGCCTCCACAGATGGCCTCGACCACGAGGCCCTTGGCACGTTCGTACTCCTCGTCGGTGCGCGGCAGCACCTCGAAGATCCAGCCGGTGAGGAGCTGCTCGATCGCCCCGTAGAAGCACATTGCGGCGAACTCCGCGGGGATGTCCGACTTGAACGAGCCCTCGGCCCGGGCGGACTCCACGATGTCCGCGATTCCGGCGTACGCCTCCCGGATCTTCTCGATGTGGATGCGTCCGAACGAGTTGGCGGCCCTCGTGACCTCGACGATGATCACCTTCATCAGGTCGGGGTCGTGCCGGTAGGACTCGATGATGAAGCCGGCCACGGAGTGCAGCTTCTCGCGGGCGTCGTCCTCGCTCGCGTCGATCTCGGCGATCGCGTCGAGCATGATCTGCCAGCGCTCGAGGAAGAGCGTGTTGAGGATCTCCTCCTTGGAATCGAAGTAGTGGTAGACGAGCCCGTAGGCCACGCCGGCCTCGTCGGCCACGTCCGAGACCCGGCAGTGATGAAAGCCGCGACGGGCGAACACGCGCACGCCGGCGTCCAGGATCAGCCGGCGCTTGTCGACCCCGCCGTTGCTCTTCGGAGTGGTGGCCATCAGGCGAGGACCTCGTCGGGCCAGAGGTAGGCCGACTCGACGCGGTTGGCCAGGCTCGGCAGCTTTGCCCGGATCTCGGCCTGGCGCTCGAGGTCGAGATCGGCCGCCACGAAGGAGGCGCCGGTGGAGGGGGCTCGCGCGAGCACCTCGCCCCAGGGGTCGACGATCATCGAGTTGCCGTACGAGTCGCCCTCGGGACCGGGACAGTTGCCCTGGCCGGGCGCGATCACGAACACCTGGTTCTCGATGGCGCGGGCTCGCAGGAGCACCTCCCAGTGCGCCTCGCCGGTCACGCGGGTGAAGTTGGCCGGGACCGTGACGATGCGGGCGCCGCGCAGGGCGAGGATCCGGTAGAGCTCTGGGAAGCGCAGGTCGTAACAGATCGACAGGCCGAGCTCGACCCCCTCCGCCGTCTGCGAGAGCACGATGTCCCGGGCTGGCTCGGAATGCTCGGACTCGCGGTACTGGACCCCGCCGACCTCCACGTCGAACATGTGGATCTTTCGGTACACCGCCTTCAGCTCGCCGTCCGGGCCGGCGTGGACCGAGGTGTTGGCCACACGCTCGTGCCCCTCGCGGCGCTCGGCCACGGAGCCGGCCACCAGGTCGATGCCCAGTTCGGCCGCCAGCTCGCGGGCCCAGCTCACCGGGCGGCCGTCGAGCGGCTGTGCGCCCTCCAGGTAGTCACTGGTGGCGCCCCTGATGTCGAGGCGCTCGGGCAGGACCACCAGCTCGGCGCCGCCCGTCACGGCGGCTCGCACCAGGCGCTCGGCAACCTCGAGGTTGCTGTCCACGTCGGTGGTCGATTCGAGTTGAACTGCGGCGGCCCTCATCGCTCTCCCCTGGCCTCTTCATACCGGTCGTTGACTGACCAGTCAATCTGCAGTGTACTGCGCCTCGTGCCCTCCGACCCAGGCCCGCTGCCTCGTCGTGGTCCCGGAGTGCGGGCGCTCGGGCTGGCCCTGCCCCCGGCGCGGATGCCTCCGCTGCGCGCCGGCCGGCCGCTCAAGCGCTGGCGCTACGTCGGCGTCTACACGCCCGCGCTGATGCTGTGCGCCGGGGAGGCCCGCGTGGCCGGGCTGCCGCAGCGCTGGTGGGCGGTGGCCCTGCCCGACGGACGACTCCTCGAGCGCACCACGCAGGGGCGCGGCGGTGTGCTGGTCGAGCGGGAGCGCGTGCGCGTCGATGCCGGCCAGGTGCAGATCGAGCTCGCGCTGTCGGACGGCGGCGTGGCGCCCGTCGAGGTCGCGTCGCCGCACGGCCGCTCCTACATCTGGACGGCCAAGCGAGCGCCCCTCCACGTCCGCGGGCACGTGCTGGCCGGTGGGCAGCGGTTCGAGCTCGACGGCGAGCACGGCTTCATGGACGAGTCCGCCGGCTATCACGCGCGCCATACGAACTGGCACTGGTCGGCGGGAGTGGGGCGGTCAGCCGACGGCCGTTCCCTTGCCTGGAACCTCGTCGATGGCGTGCACGACGCGCCCGTCTCCAGCGAACGGACCGTGTGGGTGGACGGAGTGGCGCATGAGGTTCCGCCTCAGGGCTTCGCTGCGGATCTGTCGGGGGTTGGCGACCTGTCGTTCCGGCCCTGGGCGTCTCGCGACCACTCGGCCAACCGGCTGCTCGTCCGCACCCGCTACCGCCAGCCCTTCGGTGAGTTCAAGGGCCGGCTACCAGGGGGTGAGGAGCTGGCGGAGGGGTTCGGGGTGATGGAGGAGCATGAGGTGTGGTGGTGAGCAGGGCGGCCAGGTCCCGGAGCACTCCCTCGGGATCATCGCTGAGCTGGCGCCAGGTGATACGCAGCGTCCTCCAGCCAGCCACCGCCAGGCGGCGGTCGCGCTCGCGGTCGCGCTCGAACGCGCTGGGCGTGTCATGGAAGGTGCGGCCGTCGAGCTCCACGATCAGGCGCTGAGACCGCCAGAGGCAGTCGACCTCATAGTCGCGCTGCGGCGTCTCCACCAGTGTGTTCCGCTCGGGCCGCGGCAGGCCGGCGCCGTCGAGTAGGCCCAGAAACTTCTGCTCCAGCTCACTTCGCGTGATGCGGGCCCCGGCCAGGACGAGCTCACTCAGCACCGCGGTTCCCCGACGTCCCGGATAGCGCTCGAGCAGTTCCACCAGCGAGACCCGGTCCCACAGGCGCCGCACCTGTGCCTGCCCGATCACGCCCTCGAGCTCGTGCGGCTGCAGGTGACCTGCCAGATCGAAGATCGTGCGGTGGGGGCTGGTGACCGGAATGCCGTCGACCGTGGTGACCTCATCGCCGGGTATGAGGGCGCGGTGGGCCCGTATCCCGCTTCGCCGCCCGAGCTTCCTCGGCACCGTGATCTCCACCCGGCCGCCCGAGGCGCCGCGCATACCCCACAGCGCCGCGGCGGAGCGGTGACTCAGGACCGCACCGGGGCCTCCGGCCAGAACGGCCGCCATGAAGAAGGCGTTGCGCGTCATGAGCTCGCGCGGGACGATCGACAGGACGCCGCGATGGATCACATGCCACCGCCCGAGCCGCAGCCGGTAGTCGATCGCGTTGGCCTCGAACCCGATCTCGACGAGCTGCGCCCGGGTGAACTGCCCGTGCTGCGCTCGAACCAGCCGCGCGAGCCTCGCCTCGCGGTCGTTCCGAGATCGAGGGGAAGGTTTGCCTGAATTATTCAGGTCAACTTTCCTCTCGCCGCCCATGCCGCCATGATGCGCGGTGGCGTGTTACACGTGGGTGACGAGGGTTACGGGGGTGCGACGGGTTGGTGAAGATCGGCCTCGTCGCCGTGGCAATGGCCTTCGCGCAGGCGCAGCCGGTGGAGGAGCCAGCGCGGTTTCGGGTTGCCGCCAGCGGTGATTTCCTCATCCACACGCCCGTGGCCGCCCGGGCGCGGGCGCTCGGTGGAGGGTCGCGCTACGACTTCGCACCGATGTTCGACCCGGTCCGTCGTCACATCGAGGGCGCCGACCTGGCCATCTGCCACGTGGAGACCCCGCTCGTGCCCGGCACCCCTACCGGGTATCCGGTGTTTCGCACGCCGCCCGCGCTCGCGGGCTCGATCAAGAGGGTGGGCTGGGACGTGTGCAGCACCGCGTCGAACCACTCCCTCGACGTCGGCGAGTACGGGATCCGCACCACGCTGCGGGCCCTCGACCGCGCGCAGCTCCCTCACCACGGCACGGCCCGCTCGCCCGCCGAGCGGCGCCGCGCGGCGGTCGTGGACGTGAAGGGAGTGAGAGTCGCCTTCCTGGCCTACACGGCGATCTCGAACGGCCAGGCGGTGCCGAACCCGTGGAATCTCAACTGGGCGACGGCCCGGCGCATCCTCGCCGACGCCGAACGGGCGAAGCGAAACGGCGCCGACGCCGTGATCCTGAACCTGCACTGGGGCAACGAGTATCAGCACGCGATCTCCCCCTCACAGCTGTCTTTGGCGAGGACCCTCACCAAGTCACCGAACGTCACCGCCATCGTCGGCCAGCACGCCCATGTGGTGCAGCCGATAAGACGCATCAACGGCAAGCCGGTGGTCTTCGGCGAGGGCAACCTCGTGTCCAACCAGACCGCGGCCTGCTGCCCGGCGGCGTCCCAGGACGGCCTGATCGCGCTGATCGACTTCGTGGCCAACCCCGGTGAGCCCGTGAGGGCGGAGCGGATCCGCTACGTGCCCACCTACGTGAGCCAGCCCGAGTACAGCGTGCAACCGGCGGCGCCGGGCTCCGTCTCCTGGAACCGCACCGTGAGCGTGGCCGGGCGCCGGCAGGGCATCCGGCCCCTGCGCTGAGGGGAACGCCGGGCGCGCATGGACCAGGAAGCCCGCCTCCGCCGCCGCGAGGAGGCTCGGGCGCGCATAAGGCGCCGGCGCATCACCGCCGTAGCGACCCTTGCCGCCCTCGTTGCCGCCGTTGCCGCGGTGGTGGTGCTGGCCGGCTCGGGCTCAGACACGAGCGACCCGGGCACCGACCCAGAAGACCGCGAGGCCGAAGCCCTCCCCGAAGAGCCGGTGAAGCTCACCATCGCCGCCAGCGGCGACCTGCTGATCCACAGCCCGGTGTTCTTTCAGGCGTTGGCCAACGGCGGCGGAGAGCGCTACGACTTCCGCCCCATGTTGAGGCAGGTCCGCCGGATCGTCCGGGGAGCCGACCTCGGGATCTGCCATCTGGAGGAGCCACTCACGAACGACGCTCCGAGCGGCGAGCCGACCTTCAGGGCACCGGCATCGCTGGCAAACACCATCCGCTGGGTGGGCTGGGACGCCTGCAGCACGGCGTCCAACCATTCCTACGACGGCTCCGAGGAGGGCATCTCCTTCACGATCCGCCGGCTGAACCGCGCCGGCATCGGCCATTCGGGGACCAACCTGCGCCCGCGCGCGCCGCGCGCCGCGATGATGAAGGCACGTGGCGTGAAGGTCGCGCTGCTCGCCTACTCGACCCAGATCATCGGCATGGCCGAGCGGCCGGGCGACTGGCGGCTCAATATGGCGGAGCCCCGCCGAATGCTGGCCGACGCCCGCGCCGCCCGCGAGGCGGGGGCGGCGGTGGTCATCGTCTCCCTGCATTGGGGCGAGGAGTACATGCATGCCCCGAGCGCACTGCAACGCCGGCTGGCCCGCACCCTCACCAGGTCCCCCGACGTGACCGCGGTGATCGGTCAGCACGTGCACGTGGTGCAGCCGATCCGCAAGGTCAACGGCAAGCCGGTTGTGTTCGGGGAGGGCAACCTGCTCTCCAACCAGACGGCCGCCTGCTGCCCACCGGAGTCTCAGGACGGCATGGTCGTACTGCTCGAGGTCACGGCCGGGCCGGACGGAGCGGCGGTGGAGCGCGTGCGCTACGTGCCCACCTGGGTGCAGCATCCCGGCTTCGAGGTGATCCGCGCCACCGGCGAGTCGCGCCGGCGCACGATCGGCTACGCCGGCCGGGCGCCCTGGCTTCAGCCCCTCTCAGCCCGTTAGGGTCCTGCGGCATGCAGATTCGCGCCGCCGTTCTCGAGGAATTCGCCCAACCGCTCGTGATCCAGGACGTGGATCTGGACGGCCCGGGACCCGGCGAAGTGCTGGTGCGCCTCAAGGCCTGCGGTGTCTGCCATACCGATCTCTACACCGCCAGCGGCGCCGACCCGTCGGGCTACGCGCCCACCGTCCTCGGTCACGAGGGGGCAGGCGTGGTGGAAGAGATCGGCGAGGGCGTGACGAGCCTCGCGCCCGGTGACCACGTCGTCACGCTCTTCTCCCCACAGTGCCGCGAGTGCGTTCACTGCGTGAGCGACAAGACCAACATCTGCCTGGCCATCCGCGACGAGCAGAATCAGGGGCACCTGCCGGACGGCACCACCCGCCTGCACCGCGGCGACGAGCGCGTTCGCCACTTCATGGGCACGAGCAGCTTCGCCGAGGCCACCGTTATGCCGGAGATCGCCCTGGCCAAGGTCGATCCCGACGCCCCGCTCGACGTGATCTGCACGCTGGCCTGCGGCGCCACCACCGGCATCGGCGCTGCCCTCTACATCGCCAAGGTCGAGCCAGGGTCCACCTGTGTGGTCTTCGGAGCCGGGCTGGTGGGCCTGGGCGCCGTGGCGGGCTGCCGCCTGGCCGGGGCCGAGCGCATCGTCGCGGTCGACCTGTCCGAGGAGCGCCTCGAGCACGCCACCCGGCAGGGCGCCACCGAGACGCTCATCGGCGGCCCCGACACGGTCGACAAGATCCTCGAGATGACGGGCGGCTTCGGGGCCGACTACACCTTCGAGGCCACCGGGCTCGTGGGCGTGATGCGCCAGGCCGTGGAGTCGGCGCGCATGGGCTGGGGGCTGTGCACCATCGCCGGGGTGGCCGGCAAGGGCGAGGTGCTCGAGGTGGTGCCGCGCTTCCTCATCACCGGGCGGCGGATCGCGGGGGCCTCGTACGGCGGCGCCAAGGGTCGCGACCGCGTGCCCGAGCTGGTGGATCTCTACACCGCCGGCGACCTCGACCTGGAGTCGCTCGTGACCCGCCGGGTGGAGCTCGACGGGGTCAACGACGCCTTCGAGGCGATGGAACGCCAGGACGGCATCCGCACGGTCATCACCTACTGAGAGGCTGAGCTGCGCGCGGCGCGCTGGCGGCGCAGCTCGCCCACCAGCGCCTTCTGGTGGAGCGCCGCGATGAGCTCGTTGAGCGGCTCGAGACCGGCGGAGATCAGGTCGGTGGCCCTCTCGGGCTCGAGCTCTCCGGCCAGCCGGTCCATCAGCACCTGGACCTCCTCCTTGACCAGTTCCTCCAGCGCCCGCTTGTAGCGCAGCGTGTCGTAGACGGTGAAGCCGATGCGCTCGTCGTAGCCGCCGGCCCGGAAGCGGCTGATCGCCTCCACGATCTCCACGTCGCGTGGCCCGTAGCCCCGTGAGTTCGGGGTGATGACCTCGAGCTCGCTCAGCCGCTCGAGCACCTCCTGCGGTATCTCGTAGCGACGCCGCAGCTCGGCCGCGGACACGCGCGCCTGCTCCCCGGCCAGCGCCCGGTCGAGGATGCGGTCCTCGAGCTCGACCAACGCACGGGCTCGCTCGGGATCGTCGTCGAGCATCGACTTGATCACCTTGAGCGGCATGAAGCGCTCTTCCTGGAGCTGCTTGATCAGCTTGATGCGCTCGACGTAGTCGGTGGGGTACCAGGCCATGTTGCGCGACGTCTTGATCACGTCGGAGCCGCCACCCAGAAGCCCTTCACGGAGGTAGTGCTTGATGGTGCCGGCGCTCACCCCGCTCGCCTCCGAGAGCTCCTTCATCTTCAGCAGACCGTTCTGGCTCACGCCACCACCCCGTCCTGCTCCAGCGCATCGATCTCGTGGCCGGCCAGACCGAGCCCCCCGAGCACCTCCCGCGTGTGCTCCCCGAGGGCGGGGCCGGGCCCGGCGGGCGCACCGGGCGTGCGCGACAGCTTGACCGGCACACCGAGAAGGCGCACTTCGCCGGCGCCCGGCTGCTCGATCTCCACCACCATCTCCCGGGCGCGCACCAGCTCGGAGTCGAGCGTCTCGCCGAGGTCGAGCACGGGCTCGAGGCAGCAGTCGTGCTGCTCGGCGAACTCGTGCCACTGGGCGCGCGTGCGCTCCAGGAAGATCGCCTCCACCTCGGAGTGGGCGTCGGACCCTGGCCGCTCGAACTGCCGCTCGATCAGATCCTCGCGGCCCACCCCTCGACACCAGGCCTGCCAGAATTTGGGCTCGAGCGCGCCCAGCGTGATCCAGCCGTCGGCGCACTCATACGGGCGATAGCAGATGAGCCTGCCGCTCAGCTCGTTGTCACCGCGCTGTGGCACCTGGCCGTCGCACAGGTACTTGGCCGCCACCATGGCCAGCCACGAGAGCGAACCGTCGAACATCGACACGTCCACCAGCTGGCCCTCGCCCGACCCTTCGCGCTCCCGCAGCGCCGCCAGGATCCCGAAGGCCGCCATCAGCGCGCCCCCGCCGAGGTCCGCGATCTGGCCGGCGGACTGCACCGGCGGGCCGCCGGCGTCGCCGGTCAGGCCCAGCAGGCCGTTGAGGCCCAGATAGTTCATGTCGTGGCCGGATCTCGCTGTGTACGGACCGTCGCGGCCGTAGCCCGAGATGGCGCAGTAGACGAGACCCGGGTTCTCCTCGCGCAGGCGCTCGTAGCCCACCCCCAGCCGCTCCATCACGCCCGGGCGAAAGGACTCGAGCAGCACGTCGTGCTCGGCCACCAGCCGCAGCAGCAGCTCGCGCCCGCGCTCCTCCTTGAGGTTGATCCGTACCGAGCGCTTGCCGCGGTTGAGCGACAGGAACAGCGCCGACTTGGCCGAGTCGTCGGCGCCCTCGTGGTAGGGCGGCGACCAGCGCACGTAGTCGCCCATCCCGGTGTCCTCGACCTTGAGCACCTCGGCCCCGAAGTCCGCCAACAGGAGCGAGCAGAACCCACCCGGCAGCAGCCGGGAGAGGTCGAGCACCCGGATGCCGCTGAGCGCGCTCACGTGGTCGGCTGGCGCGCCGGCGCGGCCAGCAGCTCACGCGCCTCCGCCACCGTCGCCGCGCGCCGGCCCGTGTCCTCCACCATGCGCCGGGCACGCGCGATCAGCTCTCCGTTGGAGCGCGCCATCTCGCCGTCGGGGAGGTAGAAGTTGTCCTCCACGCCCACGCGCACGTTGCCGCCCAGCGCGGCCGCCGCGGCCACGAGGCGCCACTGGTCGCGACTGATCCCGATCACGCCCCAGTTGTTGGGGCCCTCGGGCCCGCCCGGAATCTGGTCCGCCATGTGAGCGAGGTTGCGCGGGTTGGGGCGCACCCCGCCGGTCACCCCCATCACGCATGAGACCTGCAGCGGCTCGGACAGCAGCCCCATGTCGATCAGCGGGTCGAGGTTGGCCACGTGCCCGGTGTCGAAGCACTCGTGCTCGGGCCGGATGCCGAGCTCGTTCATGACACCCAGGAACTCGATGATCGTGTCGAACGAGTTCTCGAACACCGTCTTGAAGACGAAGTCCTTGCGGCTCTTCGAGTACTTCGCGTAGTTCATCGAGCTCATGTTCAGAGCGGCCACGTCCGGACGCAGCTCCCGCAGATAGGCGACCCGCTTCTCGACCGGAACGCCGATGGCGCCGGTGGAGTAGTTGACGATCACGTCCTCCACCGCGCCGCGGATGGCGTCGGTGATCGCCCGGAAGTCGTCGATCTCGTAGCTCGGCACGCCCTCGGGAGTGCGAGCGTGGATATGGATCATCGAGCAGCCCTCGTCCACGGCCCGGCGCGCCTCCTCGGCGTACTCCTCCGGGGTGTACGGGATCGCCGGGCACTGCTCGCGGTTGGCCACCGCGCCCGAGATCGAGCACGTGATCACGCAGGGATCGGAGAAGCGGCTCATCAGCGTCTCAACGGCTTGATGTCGATTCCGGCCGCGCAGTCCTCGATCAGCTGGGTGAGGCGACGCTCGCGCGTCTCCTCGCGCTTGGCGCTCGTGACCCAGTGGCTCGCCGTTCGGCGGTACCAGGGCGGCCGGGCGTCCCAGTACTCGGCAGCCGCGGCGTTCGCGCGCAGACGCTCCTCGTACTCCGCCGAGAGCCGGGCGTCCTGACCCTCCTCGAACGAGTACACGCCGGTCCTGGCGTCGGTGCGAGCCTCGAAAGCGCGCCGGCCGGCCTCGGCGACGAGGCCCTCGGCCTCCAGCCGCGCCATCTTCTCCACGTTGACCTTGCTCCAGTTGCTGCCGGGCCGGCGCGGGGTGAACCGCTGGACGTGGCGCTCGTCGTCGATGCGCCGCATCACCCCGTCGATCCAGCCGAAGCAGAGCGCCTGGTCCACGGCCTGCGACCACGTCATCGTCTGCTTGCCCGTGTGCTTCTTGTACATCCCGACCAGCACCTCGTCCTCCGACTCGTGGTGCGCCTCGAGCCAGTCGTAGAACTCGCGGGGCCCGTCGAAGAAGATCGCCTCGGACTCGAGCAGCTTCACGCTCAGACCGGCATCACCCCGTGCTTCTTCCAGGGCCGCTCCACGCGTTTGGTCGCCGCCATCTCCAGGGCGCGGATCACCGTGGGCCGCGTCTCGCGCGGGTCGATCACGTCGTCGATCATCGCGTTGCCGGCGGCGATATAGGGATCGATCGTCTTGCGAATGCCTTCGATCATCTCCGCCCGCGTGGCGTCCGGATCCTCGCTGGCCTCGATCTGCTTGCGAAAGATGATGTTCACCGCGCCCTCCGGCCCCATCACCGAGATCTCGGCCGAGGGCCAGGCCACGATCAGGTCCGGCTCGTAGGCCTTGCCGCACATCACGTAGTAGCCCGCGCCGTAGGCCTTGCGCACCACCACGGTGACCTTCGGGACGGTGGCGCGCGACACCGCGTAGAGCATCTTGGCCCCGTGGCGGATGATGCCCGCCTGCTCGACCTTGGTGCCGACCATGAAGCCCGGAACGTCCATCAGGAACAGCAGCGGTATCCCGTAGGCGTCACACAGGTTGATGAAGCGAGCCGCCTTGTCGGCGGAGTCGTTCTCGAGGATGCCCCCCAGGTGCTTGGGCTGGTTGGCCACGATGCCCACCGGGCGGCCGCCCATGCGGGCGAGGCAGGTGATGATCGTGCGGGCGAAGCGCGGCTTGAGATCGAACCACTCGCCGTCATCGGTGATGCGACGGATCAGCTCGTACATGTCGTAGGGGTGGCGCGGGGAGTCGGGCAGGATGTCGAGCAGGTCCTCGTCCATTCGCTCCACCGGGTCGGCGCTCTCGCGCAACGGAGGTGGCTGCGCGCTGTTGGAGGGCATGAACGACAGGTACGAGCGCACCGCGTCGATGCAGTCCTCGTCCGAGGCGACCTCGAGATCGCCCACGCCCGACACCCGGGTATGGATCCGCGAGCCGCCTAGCTCTTCCTGGGTTACGTCCTCCCCGGTGACCGCCTTGGTGAGATGAGGGCCGGCCAGCGCCATGCTGCCGCGGCCCTTGACCATGGGCACGAAGTCGGCCAGCCCCGGGATGTAGGCGGTGCCCGCCGCGCACGGGCCCATGAGGGCGGCGACCTGGGGCACCACGCCGCTCATCACGACCTCCTCGCGGAAGAGATGGCCGGAGCCGGCGAACAGCGAGCCCGAGGCTTCCTGAATGCGCGCGCCGGCTGAGTCGAGCAGCCAGATCAGCGGGATCCGCTTCGAGAGCGCCAGCTCCCGCAGGCGCGTGACCTTCAGCTCACCGGTCATCCCCATGGAGCCGGCCATGACGGTGAAGTCGTAGGCCGCCACGGCCACCAGGCGGCCGTCGACCTTGCCGTACCCCGTGATCACGCCGTCGGCCGGGGCCTCGCGGCCCTCCATCGCGCGCTGCGAGAAGTGCGGGCGCCCGTGGAGCCCGAGCTCGGTGAACGTGCCATCGTCGATCAGCAGGGCGAGCCGCTCGCGCGCGGTCAGCTTGTCGCGCTCGTGCTGCTGGGCGATCTTCTCCTCGCCGCCGCCGAGGCGAGCCCGCTCGCGGCGCTCGCGCAGGTCGTCCACGAGCGAGCGGAGCGAGGGTCGGGCGATGAGGGTGTCTGCGGCTGCGCGTTCGGTGGTCGCCATGCGAGGTACGAAGTAGAAAGCTCTACTTCCTACTTCTACTGATCGGCGGCGAGGTGGTCAAGCAGCGGCTTGAGCACGTGCATGGCCGTGGCGACGGCCTCGGCCCTCTCCTGCTCGGCTCATCGGGGAGCTCGATCGCCGTGACCTCCACGCCCACCAGCTCGCAGTCCTCGAGCACCGACTCGAGCAGATCCAGGAGGCGGTCGGGACGAAGGCCTCCGGGAGCCGGCACGGCGGCCGGGAACTGCTCCGGGTCGATCACGTCGAGATCGAGATGGATGAACACCGGCGCCGAGCTGAGGGCGTTCTTGACCGCCACGAGCGTCTCGATCGTGCTCGCGCCGATCACCGTGGCCGGCCCGCCCTCGAGCAGCTCGCGCTCGGCGGGATCGAGGTCGCGGATCCCGGCCAGCACCACCTGCTCGGGCGGCACGGTGTCCCCGAGGCCGGCGTCCCACACGCCGCAGGCGCCCGCCAGACACATGCCGCCGAGATAGCCGCTGCCCGTGGTGTCCGGAGTGTTGTAGTCGCCGTGGGCGTCGAGCCACAGCACCCGCGCCTCCGGGCGGTTGCGCAGCGCCGCGGGCAGGGTCGTGAGCGCCACCGAGCAGTCGGCCGCCAGCATCACCGGCGTGTTGCCGCCGGTGAGGGCGTCGTCGATCTGACCGCCCGCCTCGAGCAGGCAGCCCCGGGATTCGCGCAGGTCGTCCTCGAACCGGGTTTCCCTCACGTCGGCCCCGTTGCCGATCGAGCGGGGCTCCACGCCGAGCGCCTCGCCCACGAGCGGAGCGAGCGCCTCCACGCCTCCCGGCGCTCCCGGAAAGCGGTCGGCCGTCCGGCAGCGCATGGCTATCAGCGAAGCGCCCAACGGATCAGCGCCCGGTCCATTCGGGCTCGCGCTTCTCGAAGAAGGCTCGCACGCCCTCCTGGATGTCGTCGGTGGTGAAGGCGAGCGAGAGCTGTGAGCGCAGGTGGTCGAGGGCGTCCTCGAAGGGCATGTCCATCTGCCGGTACATGGCGTCCTTGCCCAGCTTCATCAGTACCGGTGACTTGCCCGCCAGCTTGACCGCCCACTCGTCCACGGCGGCGTCGAAGTCCTCGGCCGCAACCACCCGGTTGACGATGCCAGCCTCGCGCGCCTCCTCCGCCGAGATTCGCTCTCCCAGCAGCAGCAGCTCGTTGGTCTTCTTGCGCGGAACGTTGCGGTAGATCAGCGCCATGATCATGAAGGGGAACACCCCCACGTTGATCTCGGGCGTGCCGAAAGTCGCTCCCTCGCGGGCCACGATCAGGTCGCAGGCCAGGGCCACGCCGAGGGCCCCGGCCAGCACGTGGCCGTTGGCCGCGCAGATGGTGGGCTTCCCGAGCTGCATGATCGTCTCGAACAAGCGGGGGAAGCGCTCGGTGCCGAAGTGCTTGTGCACGAGTGGCACCTCGGCGGCGAACTGGTCGAGGCTGCCGCCGGCGGAGAAGACCTTGTCGTGGGTCGAGGCCAGCACCACGCAACGCACGCTCTCGTCGTCGCGCGCCGCCTCGAAGGCCGCGATCAGATCTGAGAGCAGCTGGTTCGACAGGGCATTGCGGGTGTCCGGCTGGTCGAGGGCGATCGTGGCCACGCCGTCGTCGCGCGGCTCGTACCGGATGGTCTCGTAGGCCACGCGCCGAGTTCTACTACGCGGCTGAGCGCCGCAGGCTTGCCCCTGCGCCGCCGGCCGGGTACGGTCGTGAGCGACCGGTCTCTAGGAGGGCACCGATGTACAACACCATCGTCGTGGGCACGGACGGGTCGGGCACGGCCGCGATCGCCGTGGAGCGTGCGAGCGAGATCGCGCGCCTGACCGGCGCCCGGCTGCACGTGGTGAGCTCGTATCACCCGTCCCGTCCGCAGCTCGCCGGCCGCGCTCCAGCCGGGGAGTTCAACATCCCTCCGGACTTCCAGGCCGACGCCGTGCTGGGGGACGCCACGACCCGGCTGCGGGCAGAGGGCCTCGAGATAGAAGAGCACGCTCCGAAAGGTGATCCGGCCGATGCCCTCATCGACATCGCCCGCAGCGAGGCGGCGGACCTGATCGTGCTCGGCAGCCTGGGGATGCAGGGTGCGCGGCGGGTGCTGGGCAGCGTGGGCAACAAGGTGTCCCACAACGCGCCCTGCGACCTACTGATCGTGCAGACGACCCGGACCTGACGTCGGCGGCATCCAGGCGGCGTTCATGTCCACTCGCTCACCCCGAAAGGGCACGCCCTCGCGCTCGAGCAGCCGTCGCTGACGCTCCCCCTTGGCCAGCGTGCCGTCGGCGCGCACCACCCGCTGCCACGGAACGCCGGGGTCGTGGCAGGCGGCCAGCACCGTGCCGGCAAAGCGCGGCGCGCCGGGCGACAGGTCGCCGTAGGTGGTGACGAAACCTTCGGGAATCGAGCGCGCCCGCTCGAGCACCACGCCCGCGCGAGCCTCGTTCAAGGCGAAAGTCCGGCCACCGCTTCTTCGATCGGCGTATCACCCTCGAGCAGGTCGAAGCTGACCCCGATCGTGTTGGGTGAGTCGAGCACGGCAACGAGCGTGGCAGCCACGTCGTCGCGCGTGACCGAGCCGGAGCCGATGTCGTTGCCGGCGCGGACGCGGCCGGTGGCGGGATCGTCGGTCAGGCCACCCGGGCGGACGACCGTCCAGTCGAGCTCGCTGCGGCGCAGCGCCTCGTCGGCCTCGCCCTTGGCCTCGAAGTAGGGACGCATCGCCTCCGAGCTGGTCTCCACGCGGTCGGCGCCGAGGGCGCTGACGATCACGTAGCGCTTGATCCCCAGCTTCTCCGCGGCCGCGATGAGCTTGAGCGCCGCGCCCAGGTCCACGGTCTTCTTGCGCGCCACTCCGCTCCCCGGCCCGGCGCCCGCAGCGAAGACCACGGCGTCGGCTCCCTCCACCCAGGGGTCGAGGTCCGTCTCGACCTCCATGTCGCAGATCACCGGCTCGGCACCCGCAGCCTCGAGGTCCGCCGCGTGCTCGGGGTTGCGGATCAGTCCGCGCGCCCGATCACCGCGCTCGGCCAGCAGGCGCAGCAGCCTCAGCCCGATCTGCCCGTGTCCTCCTGCCACCACCACGTCCATGCGCCGCTCAGCTTACGCCTCGTAGCAGGGGCCGGCGATCCCCAGCGCTTCGAGCAGGTAGAGCCACACCTCGCTGCGCGTGGGGAACGGGGCGATCGCGTGGAACAGGCGCTGGAGCGGCACCTCGCCCACCACGGCCACGGTGGCCGCCTGGACGAACTCGGCGACCTCCGGGCCAGTGAAGGTCGCGCCGACGATGATCTGGCGGTCTTCGTCCACCACCAGCCGTGTGGTGCCGGGCGTGTCGTCGCGCCCGTAGAAGGTGGCGCCGGCGTTGCCCTGGGTCGGGACGTCGACCGCCCGAACGTTGAGACCGGCCTCTTCGGCCGCGGCGAGCGTGTAACCCACCGCCGCCAGCTGCGGATCGGTGAAGATCACGCGCGGCGACCGCTGCCCGTCCACCAGCAGGCACGACGCCTCCTCCCCGAGGATCACGTCGGCGGCTACGCGGGCCTGGTACTTGCCCATATGGGTCAGCAGGGCGCGGCCGTTGGCGTCGCCGACGGCGTAGAGCCAGTCGCCGGCGGCGCGCATCGAGTCGTCGACCTCCACCGGCTCGCCCGGCTCGAGGCCGACCGTGTCGAGGCCGATGTCGTCGGTGTTGAGCTTGCGGCCGGTCGCCACGAGCAGCTCGTCGGCGGTGACCGAGTCGCCGCCCTCGAGCTCGACCGTCACGGTGCCGTTCTCGGCTCTCACCGCCGCAGCCTTGGTGTCCAGGCGCACGTCCACGCCCTTGTCGCGCAGCGCGTGGGCCACCAGCTCCGAGGCGAATTCCTCCTCGCGGGCGATCACCCGCGGGCCGCCTTCGATCAGCGTGACCTGCGACCCGAGGCTGGCGTAGGCCTGGGCCATCTCGACCCCCACCACGCCGCCGCCGAGGATGGCCAGCCGGTCCGGCACCTCCTTGGACGTGGTGGCCTCGCGGTTGGTCCACGGCTCGGCCTCGCGCAGACCGTCGATGGGCGGGACGAGCGGCCTGCTGCCGGTGCAGATGACGACCGCGCGGCCGGCCACGAGCACGTCGTCGCCCACCACGACCCGGCGTTCCCCATCGAGGCGCCCGGCGCCGCGCACCACCGTGCAGTTGCGCTCCTCGAGCCACGGCACCATGGTCGAGTCGTCCATGCCGTGGGTGATCTCGTCGCGGCGCTTGAGCACCGCCTGGACGTCGAGGTCGCCGGTCACCGCCTCGGCCACGCCCGGGATGCGGCGGACCTCAGCCAGCAGCTCGCCGGGGCGCAGCAGCGCCTTGGACGGCATGCAGGCGTAGAAGGAGCACTCACCGCCGATCAGGTGCGGCTCCACCACGGCCACGCTCAGGCCCTCCTCACCCAGGCGGCCGGCACAGACCTCGCCCGCGGGACCGGCGCCCAGGATCACGACATCGAATTCACGCTCGCTCATGCGCCCAAGGTATCGCCAGCCTTGTGTTCGTTACGCCAGGGTGGAAAGTAGGAAGTGCCACTGTTTACTTTTTCGGCGGGTGGCGCTAGCTTGCGGTCATGGCAACCGCAGACACGCTCCTCAAGCCCGACCACGGCGCCCGCCGCAAGCACTTCATCTTCACGGAGGAGCACGATCAGCTCCGCGAGTCCATCCGCTCGTTCGTCGCCAAGGAGCTCGCGCCCCACGCGGCCGAGTGGGAGGAGACCACCTTCCCCGACTCGGTGTTCCGGCGCATGGGCGAGCTCGGCTTCCTCGGCCTCTCCTACCCCGAGGAGTACGGCGGTCAGGGAGGCGACTACTTCGCCAACCTCGTGCTGGCCGAGGAGATGGCGGGCGCCGGCTCCGGCGGGCTGGCCATGGGAGTTGCGGTGCACACCGACATGGCCACTCCACCGGTGTTCCTGTTCGGGTCCGAAGAGCAGAAGCAGGAGTGGCTGGTGCCGGCGATCCGCGGCGAGAAGATCTCCTGCCTCGGGATCACCGAGCCGGACGCGGGCAGCGACGTGTCGGGCATCAAGACGCGCGCGGTGCGGGACGCTGACGAGTGGGTCATCAACGGCTCGAAGACCTACATCACCAACGGACATCGCGCCGACTTCATCGTGCTGGTGACGAAGACCGATCCCGACGCCGGCTACGACGGGTTCACGCTCTTCCTCGTGCCGATGGACACTCCGGGCGTGATCCGGGAGAAGCGGCTCGAGAAGCTCGGCATGCACGCGAGCGACACGGCGCTGCTCGCCTTCCAGGACGTGCGCGTCCCGGCCGACGCCATGCTGGGCGAGGAGGGCAAGGGCTTCTACCACATCATGTGGGAGCTGCAGGGCGAGCGGCTGATCGGCGCGGCCGGCTGCGTGGCCGGCGCCCAGCGTTGCTTCGACAAGACCCTCGAGTACGCCACCGAGCGCACCGCCTTCGGCCGCCCGATCGGCAAGTTTCAGGCCATTCGCCACAAGTTCGCGGAGATGGCGACGAAGATCGAGGCGGGGCGCCAGATGGTCTACACCACGGCCTGGCGCTTCAACAACGGCGAGTACCCCGTGAGGGAGATCTCGATGGCCAAGCTCTACACCGCGCGCATGGCCTGCGAGGTGGTGGACGACTGCCTCCAGATCCACGGCGGCGCCGGCTACATGAAGGAGTACGGGATCGAGCGCGCCTGGCGCGACATGCGCCTCAACCGGATCGGCGCGGGCACCGACGAGGTGATGCTGGACGTGATCGGCCGCTCGTACGGCTTGTAGGGGCCGGCATCAGGATCGCGATCGACCGCGGCCGCCGGCTCGACCTCGGCGCCGAGAACGGCCACAACCGCTGGCACCCCGATCTGCCCGCCGTGGCGGCGGTCGATCCGGGCGACGAGGTGACCTTCGAGCTGCGCGACTCTCGCGACCGCGCGATCGGGCCCGACTCGGCCCACGACGACCTGCTCGCGGTGCCGCCCCTCGCCCACCCGCTCACGGGACCGCTCGAGGTGCGGGGCGCGGCGCCCGGCGATGTGCTCGAGATCGACGTCATCGGCTACGAGACCGACGGCTTCGGCTGGACGGCGATCTGGCCGGGGTCGGGCTTTCTCGGCGACATGTTCGAGCGCCCCTTCCTCGCCCGCTGGGAGATCGCGGACGGAGTGGCGCGCTCGGGCGAGCTCCCCGGCGTGGCCGTGGCCGCCGGCGTGCACGCCGGCACGATCGGGGTGGCTCCCTCGCATGACCTGTTCGAGCGGGCACTCGCTCGCGAGCAGGCGCTCGCCGACCGAGGCGGCTCGGCCGCCCTGCCGGATCCCGGCTACGCCTGGCCGCCGGCGGCGGCCGATGGCCTGCGGACCTACCCGCCGCGCGAGAACGGCGGCAACATCGACATCCGTGATCTCGGCCCGGGAGCGCGGCTCTGGCTGCCGGTGCACGTGCCCGGCGCGCTGCTGTCGGTGGGCGACCTCCACTTCGCGCAGGGCGACGGCGAGGTCTGCATCTCCGCGATCGAGACGGGAGGCACGGCCACCCTGCGCGTCGGTCTTCGCGCCGGCGACGCCGGCTGGCGTCCCCGGTTCCCCTGCTACCAGGCGCCGCCACGCCCGCCGCGCGAGGTGTTCGCCACCACCGGCATTCCGCTTGCCGACGACGGCACGCAGGGCGATCTCGACCTCAACCTGGCCACCCGTCGCGCGCTGTTGGAGCTGCTCGGCTGGCTCGAGCACGAGCGCGGCCTCGCCCGCGAGCCGGCCTACGTCCTGATGAGCGTGGCGGCCGAGCTGCGCGTGTCGGAGCTCGTCGACGCGCCGAACGCCATAGTCTCGGCCGCGCTGCCACTGGACTTGTTCGAATGAGCGACTTCACCAAGACCATCAACGACGCCTACGCCGCCGAGGGCGCGACCATCGACCTCGGCCGCGGCGTGCACGAGGACCGCCTCGACGCGGAGGCGGTAGTGCAGGTGCCGCTTCGCATGATGAACCGCCACGGCCTGGTGG
Source organism: uncultured Thermoleophilaceae bacterium (assembly GCA_963826165.1). Classification (GTDB taxonomy): domain Bacteria; phylum Actinomycetota; class Thermoleophilia; order Solirubrobacterales; family Thermoleophilaceae; genus JACVRW01. The sequence continues at coordinate 610,527 of CAWGWC010000007.1, forward strand.
CAGGCGCAACGGGCACCGGCAAGACGATCACCCTCCAGGTCCTGGCCGAGCAGCTCTCGGCCGCCGGCGTGTCGGTGTTCGCGGCCGACGTGAAGGGCGACGTGTCGGGCGTGAGCATGCCGGGCGAGCCCGGCGGGCCGGCCGAGAAGCGCATGGGCGAGCTCGGCCTGCCCTTCGCGCCGGCCGGCTTCCCCGTCGAGTACCTGTCATTGGGCGGCATCGGGCCCGGCGTACCGGTGCGGGCGACGGTCTCCGACTTCGGGCCGCAGCTGCTGGCCAAGGTGCTCGAGGCCAACGAGACGCAGGAGCAGAGCCTCGGCCTCGTCTTTCACTACGCCGACCAGAAGGGCCTGCCCCTGCTCGACCTCGCCGACCTGCGCGCGCTCCTCACCTTCCTCGAATCGGACGACGGCAAGGACGAGCTCGAGGGCATCGGCGGCCTCGCCTCTTCGACCGTGGGCGTCCTGCTGCGCAGCCTCGTGGGCCTCGAGACCGGCGGGGGCACGGAGTTCTTCGGCGAGCCGCAGCTGGACATCGCCGACCTCCTGCGCACCGCGCCGGACGGGCGCGGGATCATCTCCTGTCTCGAGCTGCCGGCGGTCCAGGACCGGCCGAGGCTGTTCTCCACGGCGCTGATGTGGCTGCTCGCCGAGCTGTTCGAGCAGCTGCCGGAGGCGGGTGATCTCGACCAGCCCAAGCTGGTGTTCTTCTTCGACGAGGCTCATCTCCTGTTCAACGGCGCGACCAAGGCCTTCCTCGAATCGGTCACCCAGACCGTGCGGCTGATCCGGTCGAAGGGCGTCGGCGTCTTCTTCGTCACGCAGGTGCCCGACGACGTCCCGTCGTCGGTGCTCGGCCAGCTCGGCAACCGCGTGCAGCACGCGCTGCGGGCCTTCACCCCGGACGACGCCAAGCACCTCAAGGCCGCGGCCTCCACCTACCCGACCTCGGACTTCTACGACGTCGAGGAGCTGCTCACACAGATGGGAATCGGAGAGGCGGCGGTCACGATCCTGTCGGAGGACGGAGTGCCCACGCCTGTGGTGCACACGCGACTGCGCGCACCGGCGTCGCGCATGGGGCCGGCGGACGACGTGGAGGGCGCGGCGAAGGCCTCGCCGCTGTTCGCTAAGTACGGAACCCGCGAGGAGAACGAGAGCGCACGGGAGAAGCTGGTCGCGCGCATCGAGAAGCCGAAACAGGCGAAGAAGCCCCGGCCGACCAAGAAACAGAAGGAGACCGCGACCGCCACCGGCGGCGGCGCCGAGGCGCTGGGCAAGTTCCTGAACTCGCGCGAGGGCAAGTCGCTCCAGAAGAAGGTGATGCGCGGCATGTTCGGGATGTTGCGCAAGAGCCTGTGACGGGCCCCGCGCTCGCCCCCGAGCGAGCCGCCTCGTCCCGTCCCCTGCCGCCCTTCACCGAGGAGCACGATCCGCTGCGCGCCGAGATCCGCCGCTTCGTGGCCGAGGAGCTGCGCCCCCATGCCGCGACGTGGGAGGCCGAGCGCTGGTTTCCCAACGAGGTGTTCACGAGCTTGGCCGGACACGGCCTGCTCGGGCTCAAGTACCCGGTGGAGTACGGGGGCCGCGGGCTCGGCTACGTCGAGGACGCCGTCCTCACGCAGGAGCTCTCGCGCTGCGGCTCGGGCGGCCTGGCCGCGGGCATCGGCGCCCACATCGGCATCGCCACGCCGCCGATCTGGAAGTTCGGCACCGAGGACCAGAAGCAGCGTTTTCTCGCGCCAGCGATCCGGGGTGAGCGGATCGCCGCGCTCGGCATCACCGAGCCCGGGGCGGGCTCCGACGTGGCCGGCCTGCGCACCTTCGCCCGCCGCGTGGACGGCGGCTACGTCGTCAACGGGGCCAAGACCTACATCACCAACGGGGTGCGCGCCGACTTCATGGTCACGGCGGTCAAGACCACCGAGGAGGGCGGCCACCAGGGCATCTCCTTCCTCGTGATCGAGCGCGACAGCGAGGGCTTTTCTGTCGCCGGCAAGCTGGAGAAGCTCGGCTGGCACGCGTCTGACACGGGCGAGCTCAGCTTCGAGGACGTGTTCGTGCCCGAGGAGAACCTGCTGGGAGAGGAGAACCGCGGCTTCTACCTCATCATGGCCAACTTCCAGTGGGAGCGTCTGCTGATGGCCCTCGGGGCGGTGGGCTCGATGGAGTCCGTGATGGAGCGGGTGGTCGCCGGGGCGCAGGGTCGCCCCGAGTTCCGGCAGACCGTGGCCGAACTGGGGATCAAGCTCGAGGCCTCGCGGGCCCTGACCGGCTACGCGCTCTACCTGTTCGCCCAGGGAGACGACGCCATACGCGAGGTCACCGAGGCCAAGCTGCTGTCGCAGCGCTCCGCGGTGGAGGTGGCGGAGGCCGCCTTCCGGATTCTGGACGGCGACCTGGAGATCGGCCGTGCGCTGCGCGACACCCGGCTTGGCCCGATCGGCGGCGGCACCGACGAGATCATGAAGGACATCCTCGGCAAGCTGATGGGGCTCTAAGGGCGTGGCCCGGCGGTCGCGTTTCCCGCGCTGGGCCTCGGAGGCCATCCTCGTGGTGCTGATCCTCGTGGCCGGTGGGCTGGCGCTGATCGGCGACGGCGAGGGCGGCTACTGGACCGATCATCCGCTGCTCGCCTCGATCGTCTCGGGACTGCTCGTGCTGGCCCTGGCCGGCACGGCGGTGGAGCGCCTGCTGCGAATTCGGGAGGAGCGCCGCTGGCGAGGGGTGGCGGCTCTCGCCTGCACCACCATCGCCGACGAGGTCACGCGCAGCGTCACGGCGACGCTCTACGCGCTGTGGCGCGACGCCGGCTACGAGGCCCCGGCGCGCGACGACCCGCTGCCCGAGCTCGTCCCTGAGCGGCTGCTGCCCGAGTGGGAGGTGCGAGAGGTTCCGGACGGTCGCGAGCAGGTGGCGGTCCTGGGCAGCGGACAGGCGGTCGCGGCCGGCCCTTCCGGCACGCTTCCCTCGGGCCGGCTGGCTGAGCTCATGCGGGATCCCGACTGGCGCCGGTGGGCCTGCCGGCACCTGCGCGAGCTGCACGCCAAGTCGCGGCCGGTGCTGGCTCAGTGGGCGCCGGTGATGCTGCCGCCGCAGGAGCCCCGCGACCTCCTCGACGACGCCGCGCTCGTGGTGGACCACCTGAGCTATCTGCGCGAGGACATCCTGACCGAGCGTCTGGCGGCCGAGCCCGAGGAGCTCGAGCGGCGCTGGCTGGCGCTCGACGTGCAGGCCCGCGTGCTGACCAACTCGCTCTGGAAGGAAGCCGGCGAGACCGAATGGTGCTTCGAGCTGCCGGACGATCCCGAAGCGGATCGCTACCGGCTCTGGCGCGACCCCTACAAGCGGCGCGGCGGCTGACCGCGTGAGCTCCGCTGGTCGGGCCAGCGGCCGTGCTCGTCGAAGTAGCGCCGAGCCGCTTCCTCACGGTCGCGGTCCTTGTCGCCCTCCACCCCCATCCGATAGAGCAGGTTGAGCAGCAGGACCGCGGTGGCGGCGCTTACGAACATCGCGCCGATGGTCACTCCGATCCTGCCTGAGGTGGCCGCGACGACCGTGCCGGCGACGAAGAGCAGCAGCGGGATCCCGTAGCGGACGAAATTCAGCGTCACCCCCGGGAAGTTAGGGCGCGGTGGGCTCCCGCACAAGCGGATCGTCATGATGCCTTCCTCTCGAAACCGAAACGCCCCCAGAGGAGACCGAAACAGTGGGAGTACTTGATGGAAAGGCGGCGATCGTCACGGGCTCGGCCCGCGGCATCGGCCGTGCCACCGCGGAGCTGCTGGCCCAGCAGGGCGCGCGGGTGCTGATCAACGACCTCGATGCCGACGTGGCCGAGCAGGCCTCGTCCGAGATCGACGGCGAGACCGCCGTGTTCGGCGGAGACCTCACCAAGGAGGGCGTGCCCGATCAGCTCGTCCAGACGGCCGTCGACGAGTTCGGGCAGCTGGACATCATCGTCAACAACGCGGGCTACACGCGCGACGCCGTGGCCCACAAGATGACCGACGACGAGTTCCAGGCGATGCTCGACATCCACACGATCGTGCCCTTCCGGGTGATCCGCGCGGCCGCTCCCCACCTGCGCGACCCCGCCAAGCAGGAGCGCGAGGAGGGCCGGGAGGTCTTTCGCAAGATCGTGAACGTCTCGTCGATCTCGGGAACGATGGGCAACGCCGGTCAGGTCAACTACTCGGCCGGCAAGGCCGCCGTGGTGGGGCTGACCAAGACGCTGGCCAAGGAGTGGGGCCAGTTCAAGATCAACGTCAACGCCGTGGCCTTCGGCTTCGTCGAGACACGTCTCACCGCCGCCAAGGAATCGGGCAACACGATGACCAAGGACGGTGAGGAGATCCAGCTCGGCATTCCCGAGCAGATGCGGGCCATGGCGGCGATGATCATCCCGCTGGGCCGTCCGGCCACGCCCGAAGAGGCCGCGGGCCCGGTCTTCTTCCTCTGCAGTCCCTGGGCCGACTACGTGCACGGCCAGGTGCTGAACGTGACCGGCGGTCAGTTCGGCGGGATGTACATCTAGGCCGCCTGGAATAGATCGCGGACCGCGTGGTCCTCTGTGGGAGACCAACCCATGGAGGACCACGTGACCGCGATCATCGAGACACCCGAAAAGACGGACCAGCTCAAGGAGCTGGCCCTGCGCTCCATCCAGATCATGGAGGACGGGACCCGCGAGGACTTCGACGAGGTTCTCCACCCGGGCTTCCTCAACCATGAGGCCAAGGACGAGCCGCCAGCCGCGCGCGAGCTTGGTCCGGCTGGCGCCTACGCCACCGCTCTGTGGCTGCGCGACGCCTTCGGAGGGCTGCGCTGGGAGATCCACGAGGTGGTGGCCGAGGGCGACCTCGTGGCCATCCACTGCACGATGTCCGGCCGCCACGTGAGGACGTTCGTCGGCTACGACGAGCACGCGCAGGTCAGGGAGGCGTTCCCGGCCACCGGCAAGGACTTCGCCACGACCCAGACGCACTGGCTGCGGATCGCCGACGGCCAGGTGATCGAGCACTGGGCCAACCGCGACGACCTGGGCACCGCGTTCCAGCTCGGCTGGGTGCCCCCCACCCCGCTGTACCTGCTGCGCTCGGCGCTGGCCAAGCGGCGGGCCCGGCGAGACACGGCGTAGAACGACGAGGGGCCGGCGCGAGCCGGCCCCTCGTTCGCGTGTCTGCTTCTCCTAGCGCTGGTTCAGCGGCACCGCGATGCCGGTGACCACGTGGCGCGACGAGAACGAGCCGCGCGAGTCAGCCCGACCCTGCAGCAGGTTGATCCCGTAGAAGCCGCTCCTGCCGTTGACGGTCAGGGACGCGAAGCCCTCGACGCGAACGGTGGTGCCGCCACGGATCGTGCTGTAGATGTCCGAGCCGACCGACGCGCTCGTGTCCACACCGAGCTTGCCCGTGGGGGCCAGCACGCCGGACGCTGCCGGCGACTGGATCACGGTCTGGTCGAGCGTCGAGTCGATGTCGAACAGAGTCGTGGCCGTGGTGGGATCAGCGTCGTTGTTGGTGTACGCCGCGCCGGTCACACCGAGCGCCGTGGCCGGGGGCGGGCCCGGGTTGGACAGCGTGGTGTTGGTGACGGTGTCACCGTTGGCGTCGACGTTGTCGGCCAGGTTCTGACCGGTGTCCGAGATGATGCGCAAACGGTCGACGGTGGGGTTGAAGTCCACGCCGAACGAGGTGCCGCTCAGGGGGACGTTGACGCGCGACTTGAACATCGCCCGGCCGTTGTCGTCGTTGATGACGTAGACGCCGCCCATGTTGCCGAGACCGTAGAGGTCACCGGTGGCGGGGCGGTAGTCGATGCCGACGAGCTTGGCGTCACCATCGAGTCCCTTGACGCGGCCGATCGTGCGCGCGTCGCGAGGGTCGTTCTCCGAGAAGCAGATCAGCTTGCCGCTGTCGGTCAGTCCGACCACATCGAGCGAGCGCTTATAACGCTCACCACAATCGTCGTCGCGGTTGTGCTTACTGCCGTACGACGCGTTGACCACGGGCACGGCGGCCACTACGAGCAGGGCCGCGGCCAGCAGCGCCATCAGGATCCTTCGGGGCATGGAGTCCTCCTGGGAGGGAGTCGGGGTACTTGTGCCCCGGACTTCGCGGGCCCGACGCCGAAAGGTTCAGCGGCGAGGTACGGCTTGGCGCCGATGCACCCGGTTTGACAATTTCGCTGACGCCAAACCGTTGCTGGGCCATGCTCAGATTTCGCCGCCCGTCACCCGCTCTAGTGATCGCCTGCGTCGCCCTGTTCGTGGCCATGGGAGGAACCGGCTACGCGGCTCTCAAGCTGCCCAAGAACAGCGTCAAGGCTAAGCAGCTGGCGCCGCGCTCGGTGGGCAGCTCGGAGGCTCACAACCTGACCGCCAAGGACTTCAAGAAGAGCGCGCGGGCGAAGCTGCGCGGGCCGCGGGGCGAGCGCGGGCCGGCGGGGCCGGCAGGACCGGCTGGTGGAGCCGGCGGGGCCGGAGCGCTGCGCCTCGTCGGCCCTCCGGCCAGCTCGGACGGCGCCTGCGCCGTCAACAATCCGCCGCCTGTGGGCGAGTTCTGCATCGCTGAGGATCAGGGAAGCTGGGCCAACTACGGCAACGGGTATGCGCCGGCGGCCTTCAGTAGAGACGCTTCAGGGCTCGTTCGCCTCCAGGGAAGCGTGGCGGGCAGCGACGGTGGGAACGGCATAGACCAATTCGCAGTGTTCCACCTCCCCGCCGGCTACCGGCCCGCGCAGAACCGGCGTTTTGCGGCGAGCGTCAACGGCGCCGCTGGCTGGGTTGACGTCCTGACGAACGGCGCGGTGGTCTCGTCTGCGTGGCCAGCCACCCTGCTGTCCCTTGACGGCATCGCCTTCCGTCCCTGAGTCCGGCTCCCCGTAATTCCCCAGGGCCCCAGCGGTTGGGTGAGCAACCGACCGTTGGAGGAGACACACCATGCGCACCCGTCAGCTCATCACCACCGTCCCCGTGCTCGCCCTGGCTCTGACGGCCACGGCCGTGGCCGGGCCACCGCCGGCCCCCGGCGACACCCCCGTCCCACTCCTGTGTGGAGGCCTCACCCCGACCATCGTCGGCACCGGCGCGCCGGACTCGCTCGTCGGCACCCCGGGACCCGATGTGATCGCCTCGCTCGGCGGCGAGGACACGATCGAGGGCCGCGGCGGCGGCGACGTCATCTGCGGCGGCGACGGCGGCGACACGATCCACGGCGAGGAAATCGGGGCGGACAACGGTTCGCTCAACGACGGCGACACGATCTACGGGCAGGCGGGGAACGACCGTCTGTACGGCGACTGGGACGGCGACCACGTGCTCGGCGGGACGGGCTGGGACATCATGGAGGGCGGCCACGGGGACGACGAGCTGCGCGGCAGCACGGGGCAGGACGACCTCACCGGCGGCGACGGCGCCGATCGGCTCTACGGCGAGGCCGAGAAGGACTCGCTCGAGGGCCTCGACGGCGCCGACCACCTCTACGGGGGCGACGGCGACGACAACCTCCACGGCGCCGACGACCCCGACTACCTGGACGGGGGCGAAGGCGCCGACTGGCTCCTGGGCGGCAGGCACGGGGACCGCCTGGCAGGCTACGACGGCGACGACACCCTCCTGGGCGGGGACCACGACGATCGCCTCGAGGGCGGGTACGGGGACGACGACCTGTTCGGAAACGCGGGCGCGGACGTGCTCTACGGCGAGGAGGACAACGACAAGCTGGTGGGCGGCCAGGGCAAGGACCTGCTGCACGGCGGGCCGGGCATCAACTCATGCACCAACGCCGACGGCGCGCCCTACTTCCCCTGCTCGAGCCCGTGACTCCCGTCGGGCGGGCTCTCAGGCCGACGGCCCGGTGACCACGCTCTCGGACTCGGGCTTCGCGCCGTCCACGGCTGCCGGCTCGGGGCTCCGGTCCGGGTTCCACGACAGCGCGTATGCGGGCTGGTCGATCTCGGCCCAGAGGCTCGACAACTTCAGCGGCCGGAAGGTGTCCCACATCACCGCGAGCTCGTCGGTGGACTTCTTGCCCAGCGCCTTCTCCACCGCTCCCGGCTGCGGGCCGTGGGGCAGGCCGGAGGGGTGCAGGGTGATGCGAGCCGACGTCCACGCCCTTGCGCGCCGCGTAGTCGCCGGCCGCGTAGAACATGACCTCCTCGGACTGGATGTTCGAGTGGTGGTAGGGCAGCGTGACCGCCTGGGGATCCCAGTCGAGCATCCGGGGCGCGAAGGTACAGATCACGAAGTTCGGGCCCTGGAAGGTCTGGTGCGCGGGCGGCGGTAGGTGAAAGCGACCGGCGCGCGGCTCGAAGTCGTCCGCGTTGAAGGTGTAGGGGAAGACGTAGCCGTCCCATCCCACGACGTCGAACGGATGGCGGTCGAGGAGGTAGTCCTGGTAGCCGTCGCGCACGCGAACGGTGACCGGGAACTCGCCGGCCTCGTCGTAGGTCTCGAGCTCGGCCGGCGCATGGAAGTCACGCTGCGAGAAGGGCGCGTGCTCGAGCAGCTGGCCGTAGCGGTTGCGGTAGCGGTTGGGTGTCTCGATCTCGCCCGGGGTGTGGAAGCAGAGCCAGAACTGCTCCTCGCCCTCGGGCAGCTCGAAGGAGTGCGTGGTCCCACGGGGGATCACCAGGTAGTCGCGCTCGCGGAACGGCACCCGCCCGAACACCGACCGCAGCACGCCCGAGCCGCGATGGACGTAGATGACCTCGTCGCCCTCGCCGTTTCGGTAGAAGCCGTCGAGCTCGACGGTGGGCTTGGCCAGCGACACCTCGATGTCGCCGTTCCACATGAGCAGGCGCCGGCTCGAGACCGGGTCGCCCGCCGCGTAAACGGGGTTGGCGTCGGCGAGCCGGTGCACGTGTGTGTCCGGCACCCATTCGTCGCGCGTGATCGAACGAAACTCGCCCACGCTGTCGAGCCGGCAGGGCGACTGGAGGTGGAGCAGGATCGACTCGTTGCCCGAGAAGCCCTCGTAGCCCATCACCTCTTCGACCAACAAGGCTGAGGAGGCCCCGTTCTGACGCACCTGGACATGGCGCTTGGCGGGGACGTCTCCGATACGGGCGTAGCGCATGGCTAGAGGTTTCCTCTCCGGTCCTGCTCGCGCTCGATGGCTTCGAACAGAGCCTTGAAGTTGCCCTCACCGAAGCCCCGGGCGCCGTGGCGCTCGATGATCTCGAAGAACACCGTGGGCCGGTCACCCGTCGGCTTGGTGAAGATCTGCAGCAGGTAACCCTCGTCGTCGCGGTCCACGAGTATGCCGAGCCGGCGCAGATCCTCCACGTCCTCCTCGATCTCGCCTATGCGACCCGGGACGTCCTCGTAGTACGACTCCGGAATGGCCAGGAACTCCACCCCGCGCCCTCGCAGCTCGGTGACGCAGCGGACGATGTCGCGAGTGGCCACCGCGATGTGCTGGGCGCCGGCGCCGTTGTAGAAATCGATGTACTCCTCGATCTGCGACTTGCGCTTGCCCTCGGCGGGCTCGTTGATCGGGAACTTCACGCGCCCGTCGCCCGAGGTGACCACCTTCGACATCAGGGCCGAGTACTCGGTGGAGATCGCCTCGTCCGAGAAGTGCAGCATCTCGGTCATGCCGAAGACCCGCTCGTAGTAGGCCACCCACTCCTCCATGTGGCCGAGCTCGACGTTGCCGACGATGTGGTCGATGCCCATCAGCAGCATGTCGCCCGGATCGCGGGGGGCCTCGCCGCGCCGCTCGTACCCGGGCAGGAAGGCGCCCGTGTAGCCGTCGCGCTGAACGAACAGATGCAGCGTGTCGCCGTAGGTCTCGATGGCGGAGATCTGGACGCGACCGTGATCGTCCTCGTCCCAGTGCGGCGTGACCACGCCGCGCGCCCCGTGGGCCACCGCGTGCTCGTAGGCCGCCGCGGCGTCGGGCACGCTGAGGGCGATCTTGTGCACGCCGTCGCCGTGGCGGGCGTGATGGTCGGCGATCTCGTCTCCGCCCTGGAGCGTGCCGGTGAGCACCAGCCGGATGCGGCCCTGCTCCAGAACGTGCGACACGCGCTCACGGGTGCCCGTCTCGAGCCCGCGGTACGCCGTCTCGGTGAAGCCGAACGCGTGGGTGAAGTAGTAGGCGGCCTGAGCGGCGTTGCCGACGTAGAACTCGACGTGGTCGATGCCGTGCAGCGGCATCTTGTCGTGCTCGGGGACCGGCGGGGCAACGGTGCCTGGCTTGGGGGCGAGCTGCTCGGTCGCCATCGGGCTCCTCTCTCGGTTCAAGTCTGTCTCCGTAATGATTCCGCTGATTCAGCGGCGGGACAACGCCGATCCGTTGCAAGAATGCGACAATTCCGCAGCAAATGGACGACACCGACCGCAGAATCGTTGCGCTGCTGCGCGAAAACGCCCGCCGGTCCTTTCAGGACATAGGACAGCACGTGCACCTGTCGGCTCCCGCGATCAAGCGGCGCATCGACCGGCTGGAGCGCGACGGGGTCATCCTGGGCTACACGGCGGCCGTGGACGCCAGCGCCTTCGGCTGGCAGGCGGAGGCGTTCGTCGACCTCTACTGCGAGGGCCGCATGCCGGCGGAGTCGATCAAGCGAGCGGTGGAGGGCGAGGCCGGAGTCGTGTCCGCCCACACAGTGGCGGGCGAGGCCAGCGCGCTGCTCCATGTGATGGCGCGGGACACGCAGGACCTCGAGCTCTGCCTGGAGCGGATCCGCGCCACCGACGGCATCAGCCGGACGGTGACCGAGGTCGTGCTCTCCACGCTGTTCGAGCGCTGAGCCCGCCCCGCCCGCCCGCTGCCTACTGATCCGCCGGCTCCTCCTGATCGGCCTCGCCGTACTCGGCCGTCGACTCGTCGGACTCGACCTCCGGGGTGAACGCGTCCTCGGCGGGGTTGTGTCGCTGCTCGCCGTGCGAGGCGGCCTCGATCAGGTCTGCCTCGGCCTGCTCGAAGCCCTCGGCCTCGCCGCCACCGGCCTCATCGACGGCACGGTCGGCCTCGTCGCCCTCGTACTCGGGGCGCTCGCCGCCGATCGAGCCGGCCTCCTCGGCGGCTTCCTCCTCCTCGTGGCGGACGTAGCGCTCGTCGCCGTGCGCCGGACCGCCGCTTCCCGGTGTCTCTTCGTTCTCGGTCATCGGCTGGTTGTACCCGTCCGGGAGGGGGGCGAACCGGAGGCGGCGGCGGGATGGCGCGCTCCGCTCGGGCCTCGCGCAGGCGACCAGAGCTCACTCCCTCGGCCTGCGCTCCTCCGCCAGCGGCTTGCCGCTCTCCGAGGCCATGCCGCCGGGCGGCCACGCGCCGAACCAGTTGTCGCGCGCGCCGTCGATGGTGAGGATCGATCCCGAGAAGTAGTCGCCGGCCGGAGAGGCCAGGTAGGCCACGAGCCAGGCGAACTCCTCCTCGGTGCCCAGGCGTCCGAGCGGCACCGTCCCCGCCACTCCCTCGACCACCGCCGGCGGGTACTTGGTCCGCAGGGTCTCGGTGGCGAAGTGCCCGGCCGCCAGTGCGGTGAGGGTGATCCCGAAGCGCGCCCACTCGATCGAGAGCACGCGGGTGAGGTTCTCCACAGCCGCCCGGGCCGCCGACGAATGCGCCATGCCGGGCAGTCCGTGGTGCGGCGAAAGAGTGACGTTGATGATCTTGCCCCCGGGCGAGGAGCCGTCGCGCTCGGGGATCATCGCCCGCGTGGCCACCGCGTGGCTCATCAGCCACGTGCCCTCCACGTTAAGCCGGATCACCGTGCGAAAGCCCTTTGGGGTGATGTCCTCCGCGGGCGTCAGGAACTGCCCGCCCGCGTTGTTGACGAGCACGTCGATGCTGCCGTGGCGCTCGACCACGCGGTCGACGAGCGCCTCCACCTGATCCTCCTCGCGGATGTCGCACGCGAGCGCCTCGCAGCGCCCGCCGTCGGCCGCGGCCGCCGTCTCCTCGAGAGGGTCGAGGCGCCGTCCGCACACCACCACGCGAGCGCCCAGCGCCGCCAGCTCGAGAGCCGATGCCCGCCCCAGCCCGGAGCCCCCGCCCGAGACCAGGGCCACCTGTCCCTCGAGCAGACCGGGCTTGAAGAGCTGCGAGGGCATGGGGGCGGCAGCGTAGTGCCGACCGCGAATTAGGTCACCCTAAGAGCTGGTGCTAGGCTGCGCTGACCGTGCCGCTGAAGTGCTGCCGATCGACACCACGTTGCCGCGATTGCCCCGCGCGCCGCCCCGACGACGAGCTGCTGCGCGCGCTCGGGATCACGCCGGCGCCGCGCCTGCCCGCCCACCTGCGAGGCGTGCCGCCGAGCCTGCACAAGTACGAGCCGCTGCTCAAGCGCTCGTTCAGCGAGCGCGAGCGGGCCGGAGCCCGCTAGCCCTCAGTCGTCGCCGCCCAGCGACTTGCCGTCGCGGGCCAGGAACTCCTCGAGCATCATCGGGTACTCGCGCACGCGCTCGGCCACCTGGAGTATCGAGTCCATCGTGGCCTCCTCCTCCACCTGCTCGTCCACGAACCACTGCATGAAGCTCTCACTGGCGAAGTCGTTGGTGTCGCGCGCGATGTCGTAGAGCTTCGCGATCGCGACGGTGACCTTCTTCTCGTTCTCGAGGGCCAGTGCGATCGGCTCGACATGGTCGCTGAACGAGTCGCGCGGGGCCTTGATCTCGCCGAGCCGAAGCGGCGAGTTCGTGTCGCGCAGATAGCCCACCATCTTCATGGCGTGCTCGCGCTCCTCGTCGGCCTGCTTGAAGAAGAAGCGCGCCAGCCGCGGGAAGGTCTCACGGTCGTACCACGCCGCGACCGCGGTGTACTGGTGCGCCGCGTTCAGCTCGCGGCCGATCTGGTCGTTCAGCTCGTCGACGAAGCGCTCGGAGGGCATGGCCGAAGCGTATCCGCGCGGCGGGCGGAGCGCCCATGACGCCCCCTCCGCGGGCCGAGGGCGCAGAACCCCCAGCCCAGGATCGGCCACACCGGCCAGAAGTAGCCGGCCCCGGTGAGGGCCCAGATCGCCAGCATCAGGACGGCGGCGGCGGCGAAGGCCAGTCGCTCCGGCCGCGGCATTGCCCGTGGCCGGGACGGCGCCTCCAGCGGGAGGTCGGCCACCAGCTCGGCGAGCTGCGAGCGGTGGCGGGAGACGAAGGCCACCTCGAGACGCTCCTCGAGCTCGCCCGCGCTCAGCCGGCCGGCAGCGGTGGCGTCCCGAAGGGTCGCCACCGTGCGCTCACGGTCGGCATCCGACGCCCGCAGGTCGAGGTCCTCGCTCACGCCGGCGCCCCCCTCAGGTACTCGCCGTGAAAGCCGAACGGGATGTGGTGAGGGGCCTCCGCACGGGCCAGCTCCTCGAACGAGCCCGCGTCGAGCACGAGCAGGAACGAGCGGCCGCTCCGGGAGTCGAGCACCACGGACAGGATCAGGCCGGCGTCCTCGGCCTCGGTCCCGGGCTCGCGGACGAAGATCGGCTCACCCGGGTAGCACCCGGCCGAGCTCCACTCGCGGCGAGTTCCCTCGCGCACGTCGAGCTTCACCAGGCGGTCGATCCAGTGCCCGTCCGCCCACCCGGCGAAGTAGGCGTAGCCGTAGTCGCGGGCGTTTCGGTGGCGGTAGTCGATCCGCGGCAGCTCGACGTTGTCCCCGCCGGGCAGCGCCTCCCATCGCACCGAGCCGCCGGCGAGGTCGATCGTGTAGCGCCGCAGCTCGGTGGGCGGCAGGGTGGCGCGCGTGCCGACGCGGTCGAGGTAGAGCGAGGAGATCACCTCGGGGTCGCGGTAGGCGATGAGATCGATCACGAGCTCGGACTCGCCGCGCTCGAACGCGTTCACGTGGTGGAAGCAGAAGAAGGGCTCTGTCTCGTACTCGCCGCGCTCCTCACCGGACTCGCGGTCCACCACGCGGAAGCGGGTGGGCTCCTCGGGACGCCAGGCGTAGTTCTCGATGAAGGGACGTCCGGACAGGGCCAGCTTCAGCGGGTTCACCCGAAGGGGGTACTCCGTGAGGATCAGGTGGCGGCCGCTCATGCCGAAGGCGTGCATGTAGGCCGGCCGGCGCACCGGCAGGCGAGCGATCACGCGGCGGCTGGACGATCCCGCCGGCAGCCCATAGAGCACGTACTCGCTGGTGCGCGAGAAGTGCGCGAAGTAGTTGACCAGCTCGTCCCGCTCGGGATCGTGATGGGGATGCGCCGTGGTCACGTGGGCCTGCAGGGAGTCCGTGTAGCGCAGGCCGCCCGCGGTGGCCAGGCTGCCGGGGTCGAACTCGATCGGCAGCGGCGTCTCGGTCATGGCGATGTGACGCTCGCCGATCCGGGCGAGGTTCACGTTCGCGTTGTCGGTGTAGCCGGGCGAGAAGACCGACTGCACGCGCTGGAAGATCGAGCGGCACGGGTCGGTGGCAAACCCGCTCCAGTGCATCTCGCCCCGCCGAGCGTCGCGATAGGCCGCGGTGTCGAGGAAGCGATTTCGGTAGGACACCTCACCGTCGGCGAAGCCGAAGCGGTTGAGCATGGCCAGCCCGTCGAACCAGTGCGCCACGCGCCGCTCGCCCACCTCGAACAGCGCCGGGGTGACCCGCACGAGCGCGCCGGCGAGCCAGGCCGGTAGCTCGCCCGTCACCGGAAGGCGGTCGACTGCCGTCTCCTCCTCGAGGCTCGTGAAACCGAGCCGGTGGTCCGTCGCGGGCGTCTGGGAGAGTGCGGTCGCCATGGTCGAGAATGTACCGTCTAGATTGGACTATTGCAAGACATCCGGCTGACACCCACGTCGTTCATCGTGCTCGGCCTGCTCGAACAGGCGGGCGAGGCCACCCCGTATGAGCTCAAGCAGATGGTGGGCCTCAGCATCGGCTACTTCTGGTCGCTCCAGCACGCCCAGCTCTACACCGAGCCCGAGCGCCTGGCCGGTGCGGGCTACCTCAGCGTCGAACGGGAGCAGGGCGGCCGCCGGCGCAAGCGCTACTCGATCACCTCGGAGGGGAGGTCAGCGCTGGCGGCGTGGAGGGCCGAGCCGCCGACCGGCCTGGCGGAGATGCGCGAGCCCGCGCTCCTCAAGCTCTTCTTCGGCGCGGATCCCGGTGAGCTGGCCGCCAGTCAGCTGTCCTCCCACCGCCGCCGGCTCGCGGAGTACGAGGCCATCCGCGACTCCATGCCCTCTGTCGCCACGGCGGGCAACCGCCTCGCGCTCGAGGCCGGCATCCGGCACGAGCACGAGTGGATCCGCTTCTGGAGCGAGGTGGCCGACCGCCCGGCGGTCTAGCCTCACCCGCGATGGCCACCGCCGCGGAGCCGCGCCCCGCCGAGCTGCCTCTGCCGGGTGGGCGCAAGGACGCCGCGGTGCGTCTTCACCCCCTGCTCACCGGGCGGATGATCGCGCCCGAGCCTTGGATGCTGCGCGAGGAGGGGCGGCTGGCGTGGCGGCGCGCGTTCGGGTTCGGAGTGCCGAAGGATGATTGGCTGGAGGTGCCGGTGCCGGCGTTCCTGGTCGAGCACCCGGGTGTTGGCCCGATCCTGATCGACACCGGCTTTCATCCCTCCGTGGCGGTCAACCCGAAGGAGAACCTCGGGCGGCTCGCCCTGTTGGTCTTCAAGGATCTGAAGATGGACCCGGGACAGGCGGTGGCAGCGCAGCTGCGTGAGAAGGGCATCCAGCCCGCGGACGTGAAGGTGGTGGTGATGACCCATCTCCACATGGACCACGCCAGCGCGATCTCAGAGTTTCCCGAGGCCACGTTCGTGGTCTCCAAGCTGGAGTGGGAGGCAGCCACCTCGCAGGGCCAGCGCGAGGGCTACGTCCGGCGCCAGTTCGACCACGGCTTCGACTACCGGCTGCTCGACTTCGACGACCGCGGCGCGGCGTCGTTCTCGGGCTTCGGCCGCTCGTTCGACCTGTTCGGCGACGGGAGTGTGCGGACCGTGTTCACGCCGGGCCACACGGAAGGGCACATGTCGGTCGTCCTGCGCCTGCCCGATCGCGAGGCCCTGATCGCGGGCGACGCGATGTTCATGAGGGAGACGCTCGAGAATCAGCATCTCCCCTACCGAGTGCACGACGAGCACCTCTTTCGCCGTTCGCTGCGAGAGATTCGCCAGTACCGCCAGGAGACACCGGAGGCGCTCATCGTCCCCGGGCACGACTGGAAGGCGTGGCACGAGCTCGAGCCGGTCTACGGCGCGCGGGAATAGATCGCCGGGTTACCTCGTCTAGCGAGGTAATGGAGTCTCCCGTGCGCAGCCCCTGGCCCGACCCGGAGGTGCCGGGCATCGACTTCACGAGCCACGTGCTGAGACACGCTTCGCGGCTGGCCGCAAAGCCCGCCCTGGTCGACGCCCCGAGCGGCCGCACGCTCAGCTTCGAACAGCTGGCCGGCGGAGTCCGCCGTGTGGCCGCCGGCCTGGCCGCGCGCGGCTTCGGACCGGGCGACGTCCTGACCGTGCACATGCCCAACGTGCCCGAGTACGCCGTGGCCGCCCACGCGTCCATGTCTCTCGGCGGTGTGGTCTCCACGGCGAACCCGCTGTACACCGCCGACGAGCTGGCGCACCAGCTGGAGGACTCGGGCGCGCGCGCCCTGCTCACGGTGCCGCCGTTCCTGGCCACCGCCCAGGAGGCGGCCAGGCGGGCGGGGTGCGACGACGTGCTGGTGCTCGGCGAGGGTGAGGGCGCGACGCCGTTCGCCGAGCTGCTCGAGCACGGGCAGGAGCCCCCGCGGCAGGACATCGATCCGGACAGCACCGCCGCACTGCTCTACTCGAGCGGCACCACCGGCCTGCCCAAGGGGGTCGAGCTGAGCCACCGCGCGCTGCTCGCCAACGTCGTGCAGTCCCACACCGCGCTCGCGCTCGACTCTGACGACACGTGCGTCGCCGTCGCCCCCTTCTTCCACGCGCTCGGGTTCGTGATCCTGATGAACGCGTCGCTCGCGGCCGGAGCCACGGTGGTGTCCCTGCCGCGCTTCGAGCTCGAGGCCTTCCTCCAGGCGATCCAGGATCACCGCGCGACCTTCACGATCGTCGTCCCGCCGATCGCACTGGGGCTCGCACGTCATCCCGCGGTCGACGGCTTCGACGTCTCCTCCCTGCGCTTCGTGGGCTGCGGCGCGGCGCCGCTCGGCCCCGAGTCCCAGCGCGCCTGCGCCGAGCGCCTCGGCTGCCTGGTCGAGCAGGGCTACGGCATGACCGAGATGTCGGCGGGCATCGCCATCTCCTCCATGGACGAGACGGTGCCCAACGGCCCGGGCCAGGTGGGCATCCTGCTGCCCGGGACAGAAGCGCGCGTGCTCGACCCGGACACCGGAGCCGACCTCGGCCCCGGCGCGACCGGCGAGCTGATCTTCCGCGGACCTCAGCTGATGACCGGCTACCTCGGCCGGCCCGAGGCCACGGCGGCCACGATCGACTCCGACGGCTGGCTGCACAGCGGCGACGTGGGCCGCGTGGACGAGGACGGCCGCGTCCAGATCACGGACCGGCTCAAGGAGCTCATCAAGTACAAGGGCTACCAGGTGGCGCCCGCGGAGATCGAGGCCCTGCTGACCGGTCACCCAGAGATCAGCGCGGCGGCGGTGATCGGCGCCCCCGACGAGGAGGCGGGCGAGCTGCCCACTGCCTTCGTGGTCGTAACGGGGGAGCTCGACGACGCCGGTCTCATGAGCTGGGTGGCCGAGCGCGTGGCTCCTCACAAGCGCGTCAGGCGGGTCGAGCGCGTGGACGAGATCCCCTGCTCGCCGTCCGGCAAGATCCTGCGGCGCGAGCTGCGCGCGCAGCTCTGATCGCGGCGGCTACCCGTCGGCCAGCAGCCGTGCCGCCTCGCTCGACGCGGTCACGTGGATCGCGCCGGGTTCGCGCACCCACGCGATCAGGTTGAGCGACTGGAGGCGGTCGAGCGCGAACTGGAAGGCACGCGCCTGGCGCCCTGAGCGGTAGCGGCGGCGCACGTCGAAGGCGAAGCCGGTGGTGTGCAGCGAGTAGGCACGCGTGGCCTCGGGATTGCGGCGGGCGAGCACGTCCTGGTAGGTCTGGTCGCGGACCGTGCTGGTCACGATGAGCGGCGCCCCGCCTCCGCTCAGGTCACGCACCCGGCCGCCGATGTACACGGCCACGGCGAGCGCCTCGGGGCGCAGCCCGCGGTAGAGCTCGCGGTCCTCGTCCATGCGCCGCGCCAGCTCGCCCATCCGGCGGTCGCGCCGCAGGCCGTAGCGTCCGGGCTCGTTCGGGAAGGACAGCAGCTCGCCCGAGTCGTAGGCCGCGACGAGGTCGTCCGGCTCCTCGAACACCTCCGTGTCCGCGCGCGGGTGAAGCACTTCCTCGGCCGAGGCCTTGGCGCCGTGGAGCTCGTCAAGGCGCTCGAGCTCGGCTCGATCGGTGCGGTAGAGGTCCATCACCCGCTGCGAGGCCAGCACCCGCCACAGGTAGGTCTTCGAGTCGTCGCCGAGGCCGCTCAGCAGGGAGTACGTGCGCGGGTGGCGGTCGGGCGTGGAGTCGAAGTAGACGCGGGTGTAGCTCACCTCGCGGTCGCCGTAGGCGCTGAGCACGTCCTGGAGGTTGCCGATCCCCATGTGGTACGAGACCACGGCCAGGTCCTCGCGTCCCAGGGTGGAGAGAGCCAGGCTGAGGTAGCGGCCGGTACCGGCCAGCGCCTTGCCGGGATCGAAGCGCTCGTCTACGGCACGCCGGCGGGCCCGCAGGCGCCGTGACCGCTCCTGCTCGCCGCGGCGCTCCGCGCGGCGGATGGCTCGCGTGAGGCGCCGGCTCTCCGGCACGTCGACCCTCATCCCGAGCAGCTCGGTCGCCGTTCCGGCGAGGATCTGGGTGAGACCGGCGGCGCCCTCGATGTCGTCGGAGGCGGTGGCCTCCGGGAGCCCGGCGCTCTCGAGGAAGACCATGCCCTCCACCAGGTCGGGATCGACACCGGCCCTCTGCGCCGCGTCCTCGATCTGCGGTCGCCAGCGCTCGACCCGGCGCGCGCTGGCGAGTACGCCGCCCGGGGACTTCTCGTAGATCACGTGGCTGTGGCCGGCCGCCGCTCGCTCGGCCAGGTCCGCCTCGCGGGCGGGGGTGTAGGCGAACGGTTCGCCGGAGACCTCCACCGGCTCTGACGCCGGCGGCCCGTCGTCTCCGAGCAGCACGAAGCCGGCCGCGACAACGGCGGCAATGAGCAGCGCGAGGACTACGGCCGGGGCCAGGCGGGGCACACCCTCAGCTTGGCAAGGGCGAGCGGCAGTCCGGGAGCTAGTCCGCGCCGAGCGGCCGGCGGCCGGCGGGCTCGGCGTGCTCGCCGGCGGCCCGCCGGGCCTGCCGTGCGGCGCGCACGGCGCCCTTGCGGCCCTCGCTCTGCAGCCGCGAGTGAAGCTCCTTGACCCGGTCGAAGACCAGCTCGGAGGCGGCCTGGGACTGCTCGCGAGTGGGCTCGGCCACCGCCTCGAAGCGCAGCGGCTCGGCAAACTGGACGGTGACCTTCGGAAACTGGAGGCGCCTCCAGTCGCGCACGCGCTCCGTCCCGGCGATCGCGGTGGGCACGATCGCGGCGCCGGACTCGAGCGCCAGCCGGCCGAGCCCGTGGCGCGGCTTGCCGAGCTCACCTGAGCGAGA
Source organism: uncultured Thermoleophilaceae bacterium (assembly GCA_963826165.1). Classification (GTDB taxonomy): domain Bacteria; phylum Actinomycetota; class Thermoleophilia; order Solirubrobacterales; family Thermoleophilaceae; genus JACVRW01. Next base: position 630,065 of record CAWGWC010000007.1, read on the forward strand.
GCGCCCGGCCTCGGCGTACATGACCACGATGTCGTCGCGGTCGAGGATCGCGTGTGCGGTCTTGAACGCCTCCTCGTCGGCGTGGCCGCGCCGCACGGGGAACACACCGCCGTTGTTGAACACGATCTCGAGCGGCATGGTGAACAGCTGGGACTTCGCCATGAACTGGACCTTGCGGCGGAGGTACACCGCCACGAAGAAGTGGTCGAGGAAGGAGAAATGATTTGGCGCGATGATCACCGGCCCCGCCGCGGGAACGTTGTGCGAGTCGATGCACCGGGCCCGGTAGAAGAGAACGATGTAGGGAGTGAGGACCAGGCGCACGAGCTCGTACATCCAGTTCGGCGTCTTCGTGCGCGTGCGCTCGTGAAACCGCGCGAAGTGCTCGGCCGGGCGCGGGTCCTTATAGACCTGCTCCTTCACTACCCGCTTCTACAACGATGGCCGGGTTTCGTTACCCGGCCCCGGCCGCCGGTATCTTGCCCCCGTTCGGCCACCTCAACCACAGGAGCTCACTTGCCCGACGTCGAGGCGCACATCACAGGCACCGTCTGGAAGGTCGAGTGTCAGATCGGTCAGGACGTCGAGGAGGGCGACACGCTCGTGATCCTCGAGTCGATGAAGATGGAGATGCCGGTCGAGGCCGAGGACCCCGGAAAGGTCAAGGAGATCGTCTGTCAGGAGGGGCAGTCGGTCTCGGAGGGCGACACGCTGGTCGTCCTGGAGTGACGGACAAGCTCCGGCTCGACCACCCGGCGGAGGGGGTCGCGCGCCTCACCATCGCCAACCCGGAGCGCCGCGGCGCGCTCGACCACGAGCTCCTCGATGCCCTCGCCGGTCACCTGCGCACCCTCGACGCGCGCTGCCTCGTGCTCCGGGGCACGGGCGCGGTCTTCTCAGCCGGCTACGACATCGGCAACCTGCAGGGCCAGTCGTTCGAGGAGAGCGCCGAGCGGCTCGTGGCCCATCCCTTCCACGACGCCCTCGAGGCTCTGGAGGCCTACGAGTTCCCGGTGCTCGCCGCCGTCAACGGGCACGCGATCGGAGGCGGGCTCGAGCTGGCGGTCACCTGCGACATCCGGCTCGCGGCGCAGGGGATCAAGCTGGGCATGCCGCCCGCCAAGCTCGGCCTCATCTACTCGCACACCGGCCTGCGCAAGTTCATCGACCTGTGCGGGCCGGCCAACACGGCGGAGCTGTTCTACGTGGGGCGTAACGTCGATGCCGAGCGAGCCGAGCGCATGGGGCTCGTCAACGAGGTGGTGGAGCCCGACGAGCTCGACGAGCGCGTGCTCGACCTCGCCGCCGAGATTGCCGCCAACGCCCCGCTGTCGCTGGCCGGCAACAAGCGCGCCCTGAGGGCGCTGCGCTCGCAGCCGCTGCCCGAGGCGGTGGAGCGGGAGCTGATCGAGCTGCGCGAGTCGTGCTTTCGCTCCGAGGACTTTCGCGAGGGCGTCCGCGCCTTCGCCGAGAAGCGCCGCCCGGTGTGGCGCGGGCGCTGAGCGGGCGCGCGCGAAACCGCTCCGTCCGGCGCACGGCCTACCGTCGCTGCCAATCGTGCCGCCCCTCATCTCCCGCGAAGAGGCGCTCAGGCTCGGTGAGATCGAGGATCGCGCCGGGCTCGAGGAGCTGATCGAGCGCGCCTGGCGCGTTCGTCTCGAGCGCTTCGGCGACTCCACCGACATGTGCTCGCTCGTCAACGCCAAGTCGGGCGGCTGCGCCGAGGATTGCGGCTTCTGCTCGCAGTCGCGCTTCGCGGAGGCCGACACGCCGATGCACGCGATGATGAGCCCCGAGCAGATCCTCGAGCACGCCCGCGCCGCCGAGGCGGCGGGCGCTCACCGCTTCTGCATGGTCACCCAGGGCCAGGGCCTGTCGAAGCGCGACTTCGGCAACATCATCGAGGGAGCGCGCCTCGTCTCCCAGCACACCAACCTCAAGCGCTGCGTCTCGATCGGGCACATGTCGGCCGCGCGCGCCCAGGCCCTGAAGGAGGCCGGGGTGCAGCGGGTCCACCACAACGTCGAGACCGCCGAGAGCTACTACCCGGAGGTCTCGTCCACCGTTCGCTACGAAGGGCGGCTGCGCACGATCGATGCCGTGCGGGACGCCGGCCTCGAGACCTGCGTCGGCGGCATCCTCAACCTCGGCGAGTCCAACGAGCAGCGGGTGGAGATGGCCTTCGAGCTGGCCGAGGTGAATCCCACCTCGGTTCCCATCAATCTGCTCAACCCGCGCCCCGGTACGAAGTTCGGCGATCGCGAGCTGATGGATCCGTGGGAGGCGGTCAAGTGGGTGGCGATCTTCCGGCTGATCCTGCCCGGGGCGCTGTTCCGCCTGTGCGGGGGCCGCAACGAGAACCTCGGCGCGGCCGACATCCAGCAGCTGGCCGTCAAGGCCGGGCTGAACGGCGTGATGATGGGCAACTTCCTCACCACCCTCGGCTCGGAGCCCGAGCAGGACCGGCAGATGTTCGAGGAGCTGGGGCTCAACGTCGCCCGCCAGGACGACAACGGCGCCAACCCCCGGCCCGACAACCGCTCGGGCTGGCTGGAGGGCGAGAGCCCCCGCACGCCGGTCGACGAGCTCGTCGACTCACAGGACGAGGCCAACTTCTGGGATCCCTCCACGCAGCTGCGCCACCGCCGCAAGGCGTCGGTGCCACCGCGGCCCGACGGGGCTCGCAACACCTATCCCGAGATCGTTCACGTCGAGGGACGAGAGGCGGCGTGAGCGCCGACATCGAGGACCGGCTGGCCGAGATCCGCAACCGCGGGCTCTACCGGCGGATGCGCTGCGTGTCCGGTCCGCAGGGTCCGCGCGTGCTGCTCGACGGGCAGCCCGTGCTGCTGCTCTGCTCGAACAACTACCTCGGCCTGGCCGACCATCCCCGCGTGCGCGAGGCCGCGGCCGAGGCGGCGATGCGGTACGGGGCCGGCGCGGGCGCCTCGCGCCTCGTGTCGGGCAACATGACGATCCACCGCCGCCTCGAGAACCGCCTCGCCGCGTTCAAGCGCTCCGACGCCTGCCTGCTGTTCGGCTCCGGCTACCTGGCCAACGCCGGGGTGGTGTCCTCCCTCGCCCGCGAGGGTGACGTGGTGTTCTCCGACGCCCTCAACCACGCGTCGATCGTGGACGGCTGCCGCCTGGCCCGAGCCGAGACGTTCGTGTACGACCACTGCGACACCGATCACCTGGAGTGGGGCCTGCGTCAGGCCGAGGGTCGCGGCTCGCTGATCGTCACCGACGGCGTCTTCTCCATGGACGGCGACGTCGCTCCGCTCGAGCGGCTGGTCGAGCTGGGGCATCGCTATGACGCGCGCGTGATGGTCGACGACGCCCACGGCACCGGCGCGGTGGGTCCCGAGGGCCGCGGCTCGGTGGCGGCCGCGGGGCTGGAGGACGAGGTGGACGTGGTGGTGGGCACGCTCGGCAAGGCGCTCGGCTCCTACGGCGCCTTCGTCTGCTGCGACCAGTCGATGGCCAAGTACCTGATCAACAGCGCTCGCACCCTGATCTTCTCCACGGCTCTGTCTCCGCCCTCCGTGGCGGCGGCCATGGCGGCGCTCGAGCTGCTCTGCGAGCAGCCGCGCCGGGTGGAGAAGCTGCAGCGCAACGCCGCGGTTCTGCGGGCGTCGCTCGCCGAGCGGGGCCTGCCGGTGCCCGACCACGAAACGCAGATCGTGCCGCTGGTGGTGGGCGATGCCCGCGAGGCGGTGCACGCCAGCGAGCGCGCGCTCGAGCGAGGCATCTTCGCCCAGGCGATCCGGCCGCCCACCGTGCCTCAGGGCACCTCGCGCCTGCGTCTGGCGGTCATGGCGGCCCACACCAAGTCGGAGCTGCGCGAGGCTGCGGGCGTGCTCGCGTCGTGCGTGCCGGCTTCGGCTCGGGTGGCCACCGCGAAGCTGGCCGCAGCCGGCGCCACGCAGCAGGAAACCGACCGCGGCCGCGTGTTCGACGGCCTGCGCGACGCCGCCTGACGTGCGCAGCGGCCAGTGCGTGATCCGCCGCGCCCCGGGGGTGCGGCGAGCCGTCGTTCAGCGTGAGCGAGGCAGCCGGCGCGACTGCTGGGCCGTGCGGCGCTGGCGGCAGATGCTGCACCGGGCCTGAGGCCCGATGCACGGGATCTTCGTAACGGGCACCGACACCGAGGTGGGCAAGTCGGTCGTGGCCGCGTCGATCTGCGCCGCGCTGACCGAGCAGGGCAAGCGCGTGGCCGCCTTCAAGCCGGCGGTCACGGGGCTCGACGAAGCGCCGAGCTCGTTCGGGCCCGACCACGAGCTGCTCGCCCGGGCGGCGGGCGGCCTCAGTTCTCCGGAGGAGGTGGCGCCCTACCGGTTCGGTCCGCCCCTGTCGCCTCACCTGGCCGCCGAGCAGGCCGGGATGAGCATCGATCCGGCGATGCTGGTTGCGCTCGCTCGCGCGGCCGGCGACGGCGCGGACGTGTTGGTGGCCGAGGGAGTTGGCGGCCTGCTCGTGCCGCTCACGCCCGGCTACCTCGTTCGGGACCTAGCCGTCGACCTCGCCCTGCCGGTGGTGGTGGCGGCCCGGCCGGGACTCGGAACGATCAACCACACGTTGCTCACGCTCGACGCCGCCCGGGCCGGCGGCCTCGAGGTCGCCGGCGTGGTCATGACACCCTGGCCGGCCGAGCCGGCGGCGATCGAGAGCTCGAACCGGTCCACCGTCGAGCGCCTCGGCGGCGTGCCCGTGCACGGTCTGGCACCCACCGATCCCGCCGGCCTGGCCACCGCGGGAGCGTCGCTTCCGCTGGGCGACTGGCTGTGACCTCCCTTCTATGCTGGCCTGATGGCCACGCCCGACGCTGAGCAGGCGGACGACACCCCCGAGCTGCTGCTCAAGCTTCGCGAGCGCAAGGAGCGTCACAAGCAGCGCCACCCGATTCACCGGGCCGGCGTGGTGGTGCTCGGAGTCCTCGTCGTGCTGGCCGGGATCGTCATGTCCGGCCCGGGCATCCCCGGTCCGGGCATCGCGACGATCCTGGTCGGCCTCGCCCTGCTGGCCCTCGAGTTCGACCGCGCCGAGCGGCTGCTCGAGCGGGCGATCATCTGGGGCGATCAGGTCAAGGACCGTGCGGAGGAGAGCTCCACGGCAGAGCGGGTGGCGCTCGGCTTCTTCGCGGCCATCGCGCTGGCCGCGTTCGTGGTGGCGGCGATCCTCTGGAACATCCCGCTGGTGCCGCTGATCTAGCCGGCGAGCAGGATGAGGTCGACGTGCTGGGGCAGGCACCAGCGCCGGCCGCCCTCGTCACGGCAGGAGCGCAGGTAGGGCCCCAGGCGTTCGCCCCGCTCCATCTCGGCGAGGCTCACCGTGTCGTCGAACGCGCAGCGCTGAAGGTAGCCCTCGAGCGTGGCGCGGTCTTCGAAGCGCACCTCCGCGTGGTAGTCGAGACGGCGTACCTCGAAGCGTGCGCCGGCCGCGTCGAGGGCCTCCTCGATCTGCTCGGCGGAGGTGTAGGGAGTGCCGGCGCCGTCGCGGAAGTCGTCCAGGAAGTCTCGGTAGAAGCGCAGGTAGTGGGCGTCGTGCGCGGCGTGAGCGATCACCCCGAGGCCTCCGGGGCCCAGCGCCCGCAGGAAGGCGGCCACACCCGCCTCGAGCTCCGCGGCCGGGAGCGCGTAGAGGCCGTGGACCGACCAGACCACGTCGAACGGGCCCGCCTGCGGGTCGAGCTCCTGGAGCGTGCAGCGGTACTCGGCGCCGCCGGCGAAGGGCGGGCTCAGCGCGCAGCGTGCCTCGGCCAGCGAGAACGCGCTCGGGTCGAGGAGGGCGTAGTCGATGGCCGGGCTGTCGGGAAGGTCCGCGTACAGGTCCAGCGCCTCGGGGAACTTGCCGCTGCCGCAGGCCACGTCGAGCAGCGTCTGCCGGCCGGCCAGCAGCGCGGCCCAGTCGAGCTCCTGCGCCAGCAGCCGGTAGTCCTGGCGGGCGACGCGGTAGAACGCGTCCATCTCGGTCCTGCCGTGCTCGCTCCAGTGAGCGAGGCTCCGGTCCGCGGTGTCGGTCACCCCATCCCTCTACCCGTCACCGGGTGCGCTCTACGCTCCCGCTGCGGCGGCACCAGGCTGTTCGCGGCGGCGTGGCGGCGCAGGCAGAACTGGCCACGCTCCCGCTGGTGGTGGACCCGAGCACGGCCCTCCTCCAGCAGGCGCCCGCCGCGGCGGTGCGCACCCGCGCCGACGACGCGCTGGCCTTTGCCCCCAGTCCCGAGCCCTTCGACAAGCTGGCAGCAAGGGGGACGGAGCGGATGCAGAACCTCACGCCCGGCGCTCGTTGGTCCCAGATCGGGAGATTGTGCCTCGCAGCGGCGACAAACCTCCGTACGGAGCTTGACGACGCGACGATCGGGAGGTTCTCCTTCGTCTAGTCCTCGAACCACACGTGGAAGGCCCGATCGGCCAGCGCTCCGGAGCTGACGTCGAAGGTGTTGACGTGCACCTTGCCCTGGCAATCGAGGGTGACGATGGTGCCGCCCACCGAGACAGACGAGGAGGCGATCACATCCTTTTGGCCGCCGCTCTCGATCCCGTCGGCCGAGACCATCACGTTTCTCGGAGTGAACGGGAGACCGGTGAAGCACACGGTGCCGGCCACGGTGTCCGGGTCGACATTGGCCTGCGTGATGTTCCTGCTCTCCTCGGAGATCACCGTCCCACCTGAGTCGATCAGCGCGTACGCCACGGCCGACCCCGCGCTGCCCTGATCGCCCTTTTCACCTTTGTCGCCCCTGTCGCCCTTCTGACCCTTGTCTCCCTTGTCTCCTTCAGGCAGCTGACCGGCCCCGAAGTCCTTGGACTGAAGCGAGCCGTTTCTCACGTCGGCGCTCTTGACGTTGTTGTTCCTGATGTCGGCGCTCTTGACCTGTCCGTTCTTGATGTCCTTGGACCTGACCGTGTTCTTGCCTGGCAGAGCGGCCGCCGTTCCTGCCAGGGCCGCGAGCAGCGCAAGGAATGCGACCACCATCGAGGGCGACGGACTCGGTATGCGAAGTCTTCTCGTGCGGTGCATACCTCGTCAAGCTACGGCCGGTCCGGCCGTCAGACAGTGCCGCTTCGGTCTCAACCTGGTCCCAGATCAGACCCCCCGGCTCCGACCTCGAGTAGCGCCTGCTCGGGCTCCCGGAACGCCTCGTTGCGCCACAGGAGCCCGTTGCGCAGCGTCCAGACGTGGCCGACCCGCTCCGACAGCGCGGCCCCGCTCTCGCGGCCGCGCACGTGCATGGTCATGACGACCGCCACGCGCCCGTCCTCCCCGGCGGTCACGCGGTTCAGCTCGACCCGCCACTCGCTCCAGGCGGTCGAGATGTCGGCGAAGTACTGGCGGATGCCGTCGTGCCCGAAGTAGGCCTGCCCGTCGACCGACAGCAGGGAGGCGAACTCGACCTGCGGGTCGCACACCGCGGCCGCCGCATCGGGGTCGTAGCGGGTCACGGCGTGCGCGAAGAGGCGCGCCGCCCGCTCGGCATCCGCCTTCAGGCCTGCGCCTCCGCCTGCTTGCGCTCGCGCTCCTGCTCGCGCAACTCCACCCGGCGGATCTTGCCCGTCAGTGTCTTTGGCAGGTCGTCGACGAACTCGATCTCGCGCGGGTAGGCGTAGGCCGAGTGGCGCTCGCGCACATGGCTCTTGATCTCGTCGGCCAGCTCGTCGGAGGCGTCGTGGCCGGTGGCCAGCACGATGAATGCCTTGACGATGTCGCCGCGGCGCGGGTCGGGTGAGGCGACCGCGGCGGCCTCCTTGACCGCGGGATGCTCGACGCAGGCCGACTCCACCTCGAAGGGCCCGATGCGGTAGCCCGCCGAGATGATTACGTCGTCGGCCCGGCCGGCGTACCAGACGTAGCCGTCCTCGTCGACGGTGGCCGCGTCCTTGGTGTGGAACCACTCGCCGCCGAACTCCTCCTCGGTGTCCTCGGGCCGGTTCCAGTAGCCCAGCGGGTAGTGGGGATTGGAGCGGGCCCGCAGGCAGATCTCGCCGCGCTCGCCGGCCGGCAGCGGTTGCTCGTCCTCGTCGAGTATCTGCACGTCCCAGCCGGGTACGGGCTTCCCCATCGAGCCCTCGCGCACCTCGACGGTCGGGAAGTTGCCGCACAGCGGGTAGCTCTCGGTCAGCCCGTAGTAGTCGAGCACGGTGATGCCGAACTGGTCGCGAAACCAGCGGATCACCTCGGGATTGAGCGGCTCGCCGGCCGAGCAGGTGATGCGCAGCTTGTCTAGCGGATAGCGCTTCCCCGCGTCCTCCACTCCAGTCATGGCTCGCAGCGCGGTGGGCGTGGTGAACATGTTCTCCACCCCGTGCTTGGAGAGGAAGCGCAGGTGCTCCTCTGGGTCGTAGCCGCCCTTTCGGGCCTGCACCAGCGCCACGGCGCCGTAGCGCCAGGGCCCCAGCAGCGGGCAGATCCCGGCGGCCCAGGCCCACTCGCCCGAGCCGTGGAACAGCTCGCCGTCGCGCACGTCGTGGCAGTACTCGAACTCCTCGTGCGCCAGCAGGTAGCGGTGCGCGTGCAGAATGCCCTTGGCCTTGCCGGTGGTGCCGGACGAGTAGTAGAGCTGAGCGGGGTCGTCGGCCGAGGTGTCGACGGTGTCGAACTCCGGCGACGCCTCGGCCATCTCCTCGAGCAGTCCGTCGTCGAGCACGAGGACCGTCTCGGCCAGACCGTCCGGGATCCGGTCGCGGTTGGCCGCGTTGGTGACCACGACCTTGGCCTGCGAGTCGCGCAGCCGGTGCTCGATCCCCTCGTCCCCGTACAGAACAGACAGCGACAGCAGGATGGCGCCCGAGCGGTAGGCGCCGAGAAACGCCGCGGCCGTCTCGGGCAGCGAGGGCAGCAGGGTGGCCACGCGGTCCTCACGCTCGACACCGTGAGCGCGGAGCACGTTGGCGAAGCGCTTGGAGAGGTCGCCGAGCTCGCCGAAGCTGACGCGGCGCTCCTCGCCCTGCCAGTCCTCCCACACCATCGCCAGACGATCGCGGTCGTGCTTGTCGCACACGTCCTGAGCGATGTTGTAGCGCTCGGGCACGTCCCAGGCGTGCGCCTCGACCATGCCCTCGTAGTCCCCCAGCTCGTACCTGCGAAAGCTCATCGAGCCTCCTCTCTCGCTCGTCCGAGACGCTACCTCAGACCGACCGCGCGACGGCCAGCGGGGCCGGGACCTCTGCGCCGCTGAGCAGGGCGTCGGCCACCAGCCGCCCGGTGGCCGCGCCGGTGGAGATGCCCCACGGTCCGTGGCCGGCGGCGCACCAGAGCCCGTCAACGCCCGGATACGGCCCGATCAGCGGACGTCCGTCGAAGGACTGGGGCCGGGCGCAGGCTCGCACTCCCAGCCGCCGGGCGCGCCCGTTCACGCCGGGGAGGAACGCCGACGCGCCGTCGAGCAGCCTGCCCGCCCATGCCTCCGGGTCGGGCTCCTCACGGAGGAAGGTGGAGCCCACCGAGGTGACTCCCTGAGCGGTGACGGCACTGAACAGAGGGTCTGGAACGATCGCCCCCACCGCCTCGACGCCGATCTCCTCCACCACGTGGCGCGGCGGCGATTCGAGCTCCACCTCCGCCACCACTCCCCACACCGGGCCGATCGGGCGCCAGGTCCTGGTGGGATCGATCACCTCGGGCGTCCAGGGGCCGGCCGCGACGAGAACGACGTCGGCGTGATGGCGCACGCCGTTGGCCAGCACCCCGCGGACGGAGTCGCCGGTAACCCACGGCCACGCGGTCGTGCCCTCGCGCAGTCGCGCCCCGAGGCGGCGGGCGCGCTCGGCGAAGCCGAGCGTGATCGCCGCCGGGCGCAGCGGGTAGCCGGTCTCGAGCCGGCAGCCCCATAGCCGCTCGGCCACGGCCGGCTCCAGTTCGCGCACCTGCGCGGGATCGAGCAGCTCGGGCCGCAGCTCCGGGCAGTCGTGGCGGACGTCGGCCACCACGGGCTCCACGTCCTGGCGCCGCGAGGCCAGCATCAGTATTCCCGCAGGCTCGTCCGGCAGGTCCAGGCCCTCCAGCGCCATCACGTGGTCCCGCGTCTCGTCGTGCAGGGCGGTGAGCACGGGGTCGAACGGGTGCTGGAGCACTCCGGAGTTGCGGCCCGAGGCCGCCCCGGCCAGCTCGGTCCGCTCGAACAGCTCCACCCTTGCGCCCGCCTCGGCGAGAAAGGCCGCCGCCGCGCAGCCGGCGATTCCGCCGCCGATGACGGCGACATCGGGGCTGACGCTCAGTCTTCGCCTCCGCTCGCGTAGTCCACGATCGACTTGTCGATCAGCCACTCCACCGGCGACTTGTCGTCGGTGTACACCTCGCCGCCCTGCAGCGGCGCCTCGAGGCGCCCAGCCGCGGCCAGGGCTGTGCTGCGCAGGCCCACCGGAAGGTCCGGGACGGCCTCGCGCAGGCGCTCCGCGGACAGCTCCGTCCCGGAGGCCACGATCAGCGTGTTGGTCGACTCGATCGGGTCGCGCAGCAGATTCGGGAACACGTCGCCGATCGTCGCCGTGAGCACCTTCTCGAGATCGTCCTGACCCTCGGGGTGACCGGCGTTGACGATCAGCACGCCGCCCGGGTTCAGGCGGTCGCGCACCGTCTCGAAGAACTCCTTGGTGGTCAGGTAGAAGGGGATGTAGGGCTGGCGGTAGGCGTCGACGGAGATCACGTCGTAGCGGGCCTCGGTCCGGCGCAGGTAGGGGCGCGCGTCCTCGTGGTAGAGGTGCAGGCGCGGATTGTTCATGTCGAAGTACTCGCGCCCGATGTCCGAGAGCTCGCGGTCGATCTCCACGCCGTCCACCCGCGTGCCGGGGAAGAACTCCTCGTAGGCCCGCGCCGTGGTGCCGGCAGCGTTACCGAGAATGGCCACGCGCCGGGGCGGGCCGTCGCGGCCGGCCAGGTGCAGGACCAGGTGGCCGTCCCAGACGTCCCCGGTCAGCACCGAGCTCGGATAGCGCGGCCCGGCCCGGCCCGGCTCGCACTCCGCCTCGCACACCGAGTGCTGGGCCTGGCCCTCGTTGAGCTCGAGCGTCCGCGTGCCGTCGTCGTACTCCACCACCCGTGCGTACTGGTACTCGGTCTCGGCCTCGTGGATGACCCGGCCGCTGCCCTCGGTGTCCGCCTTGAGCGTTCCCACCGGCAGCGCGATGAGGACAGCGATCAGCCCGGGCGCGAGCGCCCAGCGCCGCACGGGGCGCAGCCCGGCGACGGCGGTGACGGCGATGGCCAGCGCGAAGATGAGAAAGGTCCTGCGCGTGCCCACCAGCGGGATGAGCAGGAGCGCGGACAGCAGCGTCCCCACCAGCGACCCTGCCGTCGACAGGGCGTAGAGGCGTCCGGCCACCGTGCCCGCCTCCTCCACCGACGACACGCCCAGCCGGATGGCGTAGGGCGATACGGCGCCGAGCAGCAGCACCGGCACGGCCACCAGCACGAGCACGCCGAGCAGCGAGCCGACGAAGGCTCCGGCTGAGATCTCGTCGAGCGCGTCGACCGCGATCTCCAGCATCGGGTCGGCCACGAAGGGCACCAGCGCGAGCAACCCGGCCGCGATCAGGGCCAGCAGGCACAGGCCGCGCATGGTGGGATTGCGGTCCGCCATGCGCCCGCCCAGCCAGTAGCCCAGCGACAGGGCCACCAGCACGATCCCGATCGTGTTGGCCCAGACGATCGTCGACGCGCCGAAGTAGGGGGCGAGCAGTCGCACGGCGGCGATCTCCGCGCCGAGTGAACCCGTCCCCACCACGAACACGAGGAAGGGCAGAGGCGGCATTGCGCCGCTCAGACTAGCTGGGAGCGATGAGCGTTAAGGCGCCCCGGTGAATCCCCTGGCATAGCAGGGCTTTCCGCCGCAGACGTCCACGATTCGGCCGCCCACCTTCAGGAACTCCGACTTCTGCACCCGGGCGCTCACCTCGCTGCGCGGCGCGCCGTGCGGATCCTCTCCCTCGCGCGGCGGCGTGTTGGTCAGCGGCGGCGGCGCCGTGCCCTCCACCTCGGTGCCCACGGTCCGGATCGGTCCGGTGTCCCACCACACCACGCCCGAGCCGGTCGACGGCAGGCTGAGCGTCTTCAGCCCCCACCACGGGTTGGAGAAGGGGGAGCGTCCGGGGTCGAGCGCGGGCTGACGGATGCGCGCCCCGAAGGTGCGGGCCATGATCGACGTCGTGAAGTCGGCCACCTGGTGATCGCCGAAGGCCACCTGCATGAGCACCGTGTGCCTGGGCGTGTCGGGCAGCGGCTTCGTGGTGATGTGGTGCGCGTAGCCGTTCGACTCGCCGCGGTCCCACAGCAACTGGATCTGCGACAGCCAGAGCTGGCGCTCGAGCTCGTTCGGGTAGCCGCCGTAGAGGATCGGCGCGTAGGTGTCGAAGTCGACGCTGCGCTGCAGCAGCGTCGAGTAGTTCATCCCCGGCACGCCCAGCACCGCGCGGTCGTAGTCGGGCGCGAGCGCGGTGAGCGCACCGCCCATGATGCCGCCCTGCGAGTTGCCGTCGAAGTACAGACGCTGCGTGTCGATCACGCTCTGGCCGTTCTTCTGAAAGGCCGGATGCGAGGACAGGCCCTGCGGGTGGATCAGCGCCCGACCGAGGAGCAACTGCTGCAGGAAGCCCTGCTGGATGCGGTCGGCCACGGTGTTGAAGCGCGACAGGTCGCTGAGCACCGACACGATGTTCGGCAGGTCCTCGGCGGCAAAGCCCGCCCAGGCGGTGGCGCAGAACACGAAGTTGTGCTCGTTGCCCATCGACTTGACGTTGCCCGCGTCGAACTCGGTCGGATTGCCCAGCAGGCCGTGCCCGTAGAGCGACGGGCGCGCCTTCGGCGGCGCCGCCGGGTCGAGGGCCGAGCGCGGGATGTTGCAGAACCAGCGGTACGTGGTCGTGCCCTGCTGCTGCGGACGCCCGCGCTTGTCGAGGGTGAACTGGCCGCCGGGCGCGCAACCGTTGGTCAGGAAGCAGGGAGCGGTGATCGTGCCCTCGATCCGGCGGGCGACGCGGTCGTCCTGCGCGACGGTCCGGTCCTGAACGAGGTCCACGCTGAAGGTGGGCGAGCTCCCCTCCACCTTCAGATCGCCCAGGTCGCCGTCACCCAGCGCCGAGAACGCGCGGTCGCGGATGTGCAGGGCGCGACCGGCGAGGCTCTCCTGGCTGGCGACGGTGAAGTCCCAGGCCAGGTGGAGGTTGCCGCGCCGGACGCCCGACTTGCGCAGCCGCGCGAACAGCTCCTCGAAGTGCTCGCGCCGGCGCTCCACCAGGCGCCGGCGGGTGGGTAGCCGGTCGCGGTAGAGGCGGAAGTTCTTGCTCGCGGGGATGGTCTGGCCGCCGGCGTTCTTGAGATTGCGCAGGGCGACGATGTAGCGCCGGCCCTCCTTGAAGTTGCGTCCGGGCCGGATGATCAGCACGCGGTCGCCGGGGTTCTGCGGGTTCGAGTCGATCTCGGCCCAGACCGGGTGGCGATTGCCGGTGCGGGCGTTTATGACCACCACCGGCGAGCGCTTGGCCAGGCTCTTCGCCAGGTCGCCGATCGGTGGGAGCTTGCTTTTCGCGGCGGCCTCGAGGGTGTCGAGGCCAGGCACCTTGGTGAGCAGCATCGAGCCCGGGCTGAAGCCGTCGGCGCGGTTCATGTCGCGCGGGCTGATGGGCTTCTCGTCCTTGTTCTTCGGCATGGAAGCGAGCTTGAGGTTCAGCCGCCGGCCCGTCTCCGAAGAGCGGTCGCGCTCCGTGAAGAGATCGTTGGGCCACGGATAGAGGCAGACCGCGGGGTCGGTGAAGTCGCAGCGCTTGGAGGGCCTCGACCCCTGTGCGCCGGCGAAGCTCGGAAGGGCCAGGACCACCAGCAGGGCCGCGGCCAGCGCGGCGCAGGAAGCTCTCCTCATAGGCGGGCCATCCTATGTGCAGGTGCGCCGTTTTCGCCAGCTCGGTTCCGACCTGCGCCGGTCGTAGGCTCGGCCGCCATGGATCTCGCCGCCGCCGACCGCGCTCATCTCTGGCACCCCTTCACCCAGCAGCGCGGCTGGGCCACCGAGCCGCCGCTCATCGTGGAGAGCGGCGAGGGCACGGACCTGATCGACGTGGACGGGCGGCGCTACATCGACGGCGTGTCGTCGCTCTGGTGCACCGTGCACGGCCACCGCCACCCTCGCATCGACGCCGCGGTGCGCGACCAGCTCGACCGGGTCGCCCACTCGACCATGCTCGGCCTCTCGCACCGGCCCGCGATCGAGTTGGCCTCGCGGCTCGTGGAGATCGCACCCGCCGGGCTCACTCGCGCCTTCTTCTCGGACTCGGGCTCCACGGCCACCGAGATCGCGCTGAAGATGGCCTTCCAGTACTGGCAGCAGCGCGGTGAGCGGCGCACGCGCTTCGTCTCCCTCGACATGGCCTACCACGGCGACACGGTGGGTGCGGTGTCTGTGGGCGGAATCGACCTCTTCCACACGATGTATCGCCCGCTGCTGTTCGACACGCTCAAGGCCGCGCCGGGCGACCTGGACGCCATGGAGGCGCTCCTGCGCGACCACGGCGGCGAGCTGGCGGCGGTGATCATGGAGCCGCTCGTCCAGGGAGCCGCCGGCATGCTCGTCCACCCGGAGGGCTACCTACGCGGAGTGCGCGAGCTGTGCGACCGCCACGACGTGCTGCTGATCCTCGACGAGGTGGCCACCGGCTTCGGCCGCACCGGGCGCATGTTCGCCTGCCAGCACGAAGAGGTGGCGCCCGACCTGCTCTGCCTGGCCAAGGGCATCACCGGCGGCTACCTGCCGCTCGCGGCCACGCTGGCCACGGAGACGATCTACGAGGGCTTCCTGGGCGAGTTCGAGGAGTTCCGCACCTTCTTCCACGGCCACACCTACACCGGCAACCCGCTGGCCTGCGCCGCGGCTCTGGCCAGCCTCGACGTGTTCGAGGAGGAGCGCACGCTCGAGACGCTCGCGCCCAAGATCGAGCTGCTCGGGTCGCTGCTCGGCCCGGTGGCCGCGCACCCCGCTGTGCGCGAGGTCCGGCGGGTGGGATTCATGGTGGGAATCGAGCTCGAGGAGCACCCGCTGGCCGCCCGCATGGGCCACCGCGTGACGATGGAGGCCCGCCGCCGCGGAGCGATCGTCCGCCCGCTCGGCGACGTGGTGGTGCTGATGCCGCCGCTGGCGATCTCCGCGGACGATCTGACGAGGCTGGTGTCGATCACCGCCGCGGCGATCGACTCCGCGACCTCGGCCGGGCTCGATCTGGAGACCGCGGCTTAGGGCTCCTCGGGCGGCGGGTTCGCTCCGCTCAGACGGGCGCGGCGGGCGGGCGGGGTTCGTTGGCAAAGAGGAGCACGCGACCCTGCTCGATCCCTCGACGTTCGGCATGACATACATGCGGAACGTAGGGAGCTTTCTCGTTCGGCCGCGCCCCGCGGAACGTTCTGCACGAAATGCATGCATTTCGTTCCGAGCTCCCCCTTCCCCAGCCAACCGGACCACACCCGACCCGAATTGCCCGTCGGAGCGGCGCCCCAGCGGACCTGCCCCCTACCCCTCGTACAGCTCGAAGTCCTTCTTGCGCGCGCCGCACACCGGACAGAACCAGTCGTCCGGGATGTCGTCGAACGCGGTGCCGGCGGGAATGCCGCCGTCGGGGTCGCCCTCGGCGGGGTCGTAGATGAAGCCGCACGAGGTGCAGATCCATTGCTGGGCGGTGACGGTCTCGCTCACGGATCGGGAAGCCTAGATGATCGCGCCGGTAGGCTGGCGCCGTGCGCGTGGACCGTCCGCCGCCGGGCGAGGAGCTCAATCCGGGCGAGGTGACCGATGCGCGCCGGGCAGCGTCGCTGATCCTGCTGCTCGAGGGCCGGGAGGGACCCGAGGTGCTGTTGGTGGAGCGCAATCCCGAGCAGCGCTTCATGGGTGGCGCATGGGTCTTCCCGGGAGGCTCGGTCCACGAGGAGGACGCCGATCTCGAGGCCACCGCCCGGCGAGAGCTGGTCGAGGAGGCGGGCGTGGAGCTGGCCCCGGAGGTCGAGCTGGTGCCCTTCTCGCGCTGGATCACGCCGATCGAGGTGAAGACTCGCTTCGACACCTGGTTCTTCGCCGCTGAGGCGCCGCCTGGCACGGAGGCCACGGCCGACGGCAGCGAGTGTGTTGACGCGCGCTGGCTGCGACCGGCCGACGCGCTGGACGCCTCCGCGCGCGACGAGCTGATGCTCGTGTTCCCCACCATCAAGCACCTGGAGCTGCTGACCAAAGCGAGCTCGGTGGCCGAGCTGCTGGCCGCCGCGCGCGAGCGCCCCGTGGTCCCAATCCTGCCCAAGGTCGCCGTGCGCGACGGGGCCGCCGAGGTGCTGCTGCCTGGCGATCCCGGCTACGACGAGGCCTGAGCGCCAAGCGGGGACCGCAACCGTGGCGGGCCAGGATTGTTCTTGAAGCGGTGAGGCACAGCGCAACCATTCTCGCGGTCACGGCCGTGCTCCTCGGCCTGCTGGGCGCGGTGGCCCTCGCCGGCACGCTGGTGGGCACGGACGCCGCCGATCAGCTGCCGGGCACCGAGGGCCCGGATCAGATCTACGGTGAGGTCGGCAACGACACCATCCTGGGAGCCGGCGGTGGGGACTATCTCGAGGCGGGCCCCGGCGACGACGAGATCGGGGGAGGCGGCGGCCTCGACCTCGTGATCGGGGGCACCGGGGCCGATCGGATCGACGCGGGCGGCGGCAACGACGTGGTCTACGCCGGCGCGGGCGAGGACACTGTCCTCGGCGGTCAGGGCAGCGACACGCTCTTCGGGCAGGCGGATGCGGACCGGCTCTTCGGCGGCTCAGGCCGCGACCGCATCTACGCCACCCTGGGCGGCGACTTCGTGGACGCGGGGTCGAGCGCCGACCGCATCAGCGCCGAGGGCGGCGGCACCACGATCCTGGCGGGCGGCGGCGACGACGTGGTCAGCGGCACCGGCGGCCCGTTCGAGGTGCAGGGCGGCGCAGGCAGTGACCGCATCCGGACGGGCGAAGGAGGCGACACCGTCACGGGCGGCAGGGGAAGCGACGCGGTCGATTCGGGAGCGGGCAACGACACCGTCAAGACCGTCGACGGCGCCCGGGACCGCGTCAACTGCGGTGAGGGCGACGACGTGGCCGAGGTCGACCCCGCCGATCTGGTCACCGGGTGCGAGACCACCCGCCGCGTGCGCGGCGCCCGCGGGCGCAGGATCGGACGAATCGGGTAGAACCCCACCATGCCGGCCAGCGGGCTGAGCGTGGCCGTGACCGGGCCCACGGGCGACCTGGGGATCGCCATCGTCGACGCGCTCGAGCGCTCCCGCTCGGTCGACCGGGTCGTGGGCATGGCGCGCCGTCCGTTCGACCCGGCGGACCGGCGCTGGAAGAAGACCGAGTATCGCCAGGGTGACGTGACCGACCGGGCCGCCGTGCGGGATCTGGTCAAGGGCACCGACGTGGTGGTGCATCTTGCCTTCGTGATCCTCAGCGCGAGCGAGGCCACGCGCGAGCTCAACGTGGACGGCTCGCGACTCGTGTTCGAGGAGGCGGCGAGGGCCGGCGCGGATCGCATCTGTTACGCGTCGAGCGTGGCGGCCTACGGCTTCCACGACGACAATCCCGACTGGCTGACCGAGGACGTGCCCGCCCGGGGCTCGAAGGAGCACCCCTACTCACAGCAGAAGGCCGAGGTCGAGCGGGTGCTGGCCGAGGTGCTGTTGCGCAAGCGGGGCACCGTGGCCTACGCCTTTCGTCCCTCCATCGTGGCCGGCCCCCGGGCGCGCACGATGATTCAGGAGATCCCCTACTACCGCCTCAACGAGTCGATGCCCGACCCGGTACGCCGTCTGCTCGGCCTGATGCCCGTGCTGCGACCGGTGATCCCCGATCCCGGCACGCGCTTCCAGCTCGTGCACGAGGACGACGTGGCACGAGCCTTCGTGGCCGGGGTGCGCGGCCTGGGCGAGCCCGGGCCCTACAACCTGGCGGGCGCCGGCCTGCTGACCCTGGGCGACGTGGCCGACGCCCTGGGCTGGTACTCGGTGCCGGTCCCCCGGCCGCTCGTGGGTGCCACCGCCGAGATCGTGACCCGGCTGCCACTGGCGCCCGACTCGGTTGCCTGGATCCACTCGGTGCGAAAGCCGGTGCTCATGAAGACCGCACGAGCCAAGCAGGAGCTGCGCTGGCGGCCGAAGCACACCGGCCGGGCCACGCTGCGGGAGATGGTGCGGGCGGAGCGCGAGGCGGTCTCGCCGCGCTAGGCCCCGGCGACCTCGGCGGCCGCGGGCTTGCGCACCAGCCAGGCGACCAGGCCGCCCGCCACCGCGGCGATGACGGCGACGGCGATGAAGGTGACGGTGTACCCGTAGTTCGACGAACGGCGGTCTGATCGACGAGAATCATCGCGTTGGCCGCCGTCATGGCGGCCAGCACGACGCCCAGACGTATGTCTCCCGGAGGGGCTAGAGGGCCCGCCGGTAGAGCTCGGCGTAGTCGTCCTCGCCCGCCTCCCGTGGGTTCAGGAGCGTGGTGCCGTCACCCATGGCACCTTCGACCAGCGCCGGGATGCCGGACTCCGGGACGCCCACCTGCGACAGGCGCGTGGGCAGGCCGAGCCGAGCGGTGAGCTCGCTGACGTGGCTGGCCAGCGCGTCGGCCACCGCAGCGCCACTGCCGCCGGTCTCGAGCCCGAGCAGCTCGCCGACGTCGCGATAGCGGTCGGCGATGTCGGCGCCGCCCTCGGCGTTGAAGCGGATCACGTGCGGGAGATGGATCGCGTTGGCCACTCCGTGGGGCACTCCGAAATGGGCGCCGGCCGGGTGCGACATGGCGTGCACCGAGCCGAGCGCCAGCGTGATCGCGAGGTTGGCCGCGATCAGCATGTTGCCCCGCGCTTCCTCGTCCTGCTCCCCGCGCTGCACCGCGCGCTCGAGGTTGTCGCGGATCATGCGCAGCGCCTGGAGCGAGCGGGCGTCCTGGTGCGGGCTCCAGTCCTGGGAGACGTAGCCCTCGATCGCGTGGGTCATGGCATCCATCCCGGTGGCCGCCGCCACGGCGGGCGGAAGCGTGCGCGTGGTCTCGGGATCGAGGATGGCCAGCCGCGGGAACAGCGGGAAGTCGGCGATCTCGAGCTTGACCTTCTCCGTGGGCTCCTTGATCACGGCCGCCATCGACACCTCGCTGCCTGTCCCGGCCGTGGTGGGGATGCAGGCCAGCGGGGCCACGTCGAGTGGCCGGCCCATGCCGTCGTCCTCGCGCGGCATCAGGAAGAAGCCCTCCTGCTCGCGGGCCGTGCCGCCGTGGGTGAAGATCGCGTCCACCACCTTGGCGGTGTCCATCACCGAGCCGCCGCCGAGGGCCAGGAACGAGTCGGCGCCCGCTTCCTTGGCGGCGGCCGCGCAGCGGTCACACACCTCGGTCGAGGAATCCTGCGGCACGTCGTCGAACACGCCGGCCACCTCGAGGCCGCCATCGGCGACACCGGCCTCGACCTTCTCCACCAGTCCCGTGCCTCTGATCACCTCGTCGGTGACCACGAAGACCCGTTGCGCGCCCTCCTTGTGAAACTCGAACCCGGTGGACTCGAGGAGGCCGCGCCCCGCGATCACCCGGGTGGTGGAGGCGTACTGGTAGAAGTCCTTGAACCCCGTGAGCGGTATGGCGTCGAGCGCCGAGCCCTCCGAGTACTCCACTAGGCGGCCTCGAGCAGGTCGCGGCGGTCCGACTCCTCCAGGATCGCCCGGTAGCGCGGGAACACCGGCTTGACCAGCGGCACCAGCTTGAGGATCTTCGCCACCGGTCCCTTGGCCTTCATCTGACCGCGCGCCAGCGCGACGGTCACGTTGACCTTGCCCAGCCAGAAGCGGTGGGCGGTGTCGGCGTCCATGGTCATGACGACCTCGGGCTCCATCGTCGTCTCGCCGCAGTCGACCTGGCCCTCCTCCCCCTCGATCATCCGCACCGTGATCTGCGATTCCGGATTGCGGTACTGGTACTGCACGACCGTGTTGGCCTTGCGGAACTTGGGGGCCAGCTCGTCGTCATGGGCCAGGTCCTCGAACAACTTCCCGATGTACGCGTAGACCTCGTCCGCGTCCTTGAAGTACGCCACGTTTCAGATTCTCCTCGTTCTCTCGATGCGACGGAGAGTGTAGGGCCGCCCCGCCGGCCCCCGGCTATCGCGGGCGCACCAGCAGCGTCTGGGCCGCCCTCCCGATACGGCCCTCCTCGTCCCACAGGACCGTGTCGGCCAGGCCGAGCCCGTCAACGTGGGTGACGGCATCCAGGCACACGTACTCGCCCGCCGGCTCGCGCAGCAGATGCACACTCAGGTCGGTGTTGATGAAGATGAACCGCTTCCAGTCCAGGGCGGCGCTGACCCCGTTGCCCGAGTCGGCGGCCACGAGCACGCGCTGCAGCGGCGTGGGTGATTCGCCCTCCACGAGCGGCACCCGCATGCGCATCCACACGCGCGCCGGCCCGGGCTCGAGGAAGCCGCCCTCGAGAAACCGGTACTCCATCGCCGTGTGGTAGCCCACCGGCTCGCCGGTGGGAAAGAACTGGCCCGGCTCGCCGGCCGAGGGACCGGCCGGAGCCTCTTCGACCGGCTCATCCAGTCGCAGCTCTCCGGGTATGAGGCGCCACGCGCGGGCCCGCACGAGCTCGCCGTCCGGCCCGGTCAGGGTCGCCTCGAGCAGCTCCACGCTGCGCCCCGGGCGCACCACACGAGCCTCGACCTCCAGCGGAGCGAGCGGCACCGGGCGCAGGATCTCGAAGGTCACCCGGCCGAGTCGCATGTCCTCGCGGGGCTCGCAGCGCTCGAGCGCGCGGCCGATCAGAGCCGAGGGCGGCCCGGCGTGCTGGGCCCCGGCGTCCCAGGGGCCGCGGGTCAGCTCGGTGGGGACGAAGCGGCGTCCGTCCTGGACGTAGAAGGCGTCCGGCACGAGCGGCGGCGGCTACGCGCCGATGGAGAACATGGCCTCGATGTCGTGCTGGGAGAACATCTCGAAGGCGACCATGGTGTACGTGTCTCGAATGCCGCGCACGCCGGCCAGTCGCTGGGTCACGACGTCGGCCAGGTCCTCCGGAGCCTTCACCCGCAGCATCGCCACGAAGTCCCATTCACCGGTGACCGAGTAGACCTCGGCCACCCCGTCGACGTCGGCCAGGATGCCGCCGAGCGAGGCCATTTCGTTCCGATCCGCCTTGATCAGCACGACGGCGTTCGTCATGGGCTCGACCCTATAGCGTGCGCCCGGTGCAGGCGGTGACCTTCCAGGCGCCCGGGGAGGTCCGGTTGGAGGACCGGCCGGAACCCGAGCTCGTGGCCCGTGACGACGCCGTGGTCCGGGTCGAGGCCACCGGCGTGTGCGGGTCCGACCTGCACATCTACCACGGGCGGATACCGATCGAGCCGGGCTTCACGCTCGGCCACGAGTTCGTCGGCACCGTCCAGGCGGCCGGCGACGGCGTGACGGAGGTGGCGGAGGGCGACCGCGTGCTGGGCTGCTACTGCTCGGCCTGCGGCAACTGCTTCTTCTGCCGGCGGGGCGACTTTCACCAGTGCGACGAGGGGCGCGTTTTCGGACACGGCAAGACGCTCGGCTCGCTGCAGGGCGCCCAGGCCGAGATCGTTCTGGTGCCCCACGCCAACCTGACCCTCCGACGGGTTCCGGACGGGATGACGGACGACGTGGCCCTGTTCGCCGGCGACGTGATGGGCACGGGCTGGCACGCGGTAGACCAGGCGGGCACCCGCCCCGGCGACAGCGTGGCCGTGCTGGGACTGGGACCGGTGGGGCTGTGCGCGGTCCAGGCCGCGAAGGCCGCCGGCGCGGCGCACGTCGTGGCCATCGACACCGTGGCCGACCGGCTCGAGCTCGCTCGCCGCTTCGGCGCCGAGCCCGTGCACCTCACCGAGGACAACCCGCGGGCGGCGGTCAAGGAGGCAACGGCCGGCCGGGGCGTGGACGCGGCGATCGACGCGGTGGGCCATCCCGACGCCCTCGGGCTGGCCTGCCGGATCACGCGCAAGGCGGGTACGGTGTCGGCCACCGGTGTCTACGCGGAGCGCATCGAGATGCATATGGGCATCGTTTGGATCAAGGCGCTCACCCTCCGCAGCGGCCAGGCGAACGTGATCGGCCACGTGGATCGCGTGCTGGCCATGCTCAACGCCGGTGTGCTCGACCCCACGCCGCTCGTCAGCCATCACATGCGGCTCGAGGATGCAGCCGAGGCCTACGCGATCTACGACCGGCGCGAGGCCCTCAAGATCGTGATGACGCCGTGAGCGTCGAACGCGGCACGGCAGCGCTGCTCCTGCGCCACCGGGAGACGGTCGCCCAGGGAGCGCAGCCGATCGGCTGGAAGATCGGCTTCAACCTGCCGGAGATTCAGGAGAAGCTCGGGATCGACGCTCCGCTGGCCGGCTTTCTCACCGGCGACGGTGTACTGGACGACGGCGACGAGGTGTCGCTCTCCGACGGGCCGCTGGTGGTGGAGTCGGAGGTGGCCGTGGAGCTGGGCGATGACGCTCGTTCGATCGTGGCTCTCCTCCCCGCATTGGAGGTGGCCGATCCGCCCGACCTCTCGCAGGACGTGGAGACCATTCTCGCCGGCAACATCTTCCACCGCGCCGTGGCGTTCGGCCCCCGGGTCGAGACCGCCGAGCCGGGAGCGGGCCGCATCATCGTCAACGGCGAGGCACAGCACGAGTTCAGCGCCGAGCACGCGGGCGCGTCGCTCACGGCCATGATCGACGCGGTGGCCGCGCGGCTGGAGGCGGCCGGCGAGCAGCTGCGACCCGGCGAGCGCATCATCACCGGAGTGCTGGCTCCGCCGCACCCGGCCGAGCCGGGCGACCGTGTGCGGCTCGAGCTCGACGCGCTCGGCGCGGTCGAGCTGAGCTTCACCGACTGACTCTAGATTTCCCGGCATGACCACTGCCGCCCTGCCCGACGCCCTCTCCGAGCCCGCCCGCGCGTTCGCCGCCGGCCCGCACCGTCTCGTGATCGGCGGCGAGCGGCCCGAGGCCGCCGGCGGACGCACCTTCGAGACCGTCGATCCCTCCACCGGACGGGTCATCGCCGAGATACCTCACGCGAGCGCCGAGGACGTGGACCGCGCCGTGCGCGCCGCTCGCGAGGCCTTCGAGGACGGCCGCTGGACCGGGCTGGTGGCCGCGCGGCGATCGGTGGCGATGCTGGCCCTGGCCGACGCGATCGACTCGCACGCCGACGAGCTGGCGGAGCTGGAGTCGCTCGACAACGGCAAGCCGGTCAAGCTCGCCAAGCGGGTGGACGTGCGCCTGGCGGCGGAGCACCTGCGCTACTTCGCCGGCTGGCCCCAGCGCATCGCGGGCGAGGTGCTGCCGGTGGCCACGCCGAACATGCACTGCTACACGCGCAAGGAGCCGGTGGGGGTAGCGGGCCAGATCATCCCCTGGAACTTCCCGCTCCTGATGTCGGCGTGGAAGCTCGGCCCAGCTCTGGCGGCGGGCTGCACGGTGGTGCTCAAGCCGGCCGAGCAGACCCCGCTCACGGCGCTGCGGCTGGGCGAGCTGGCGCTCGAGGCGGGCCTGCCCGAGGGCGTGGTCAACGTGATCACCGGCGACGGTGAGACCGGTGCGGCGCTGGTGGACCACGAGGACGTGGACAAGATCGCCTTCACCGGGTCCACGGTGGTGGGCCGGGAGATCGGCGAGAAGGCCGGCCGGGCGCTCAAGCGGGTGACGCTCGAGCTGGGCGGCAAGTCGCCCAACATCATCCTTCCCGACGCCGATCTCGACCGGGCGGTGAAGGGGGCCTACCAGGCCATCTACTACAACGCCGGTCAGGCCTGCAACGCCGGATCGCGGCTGTTCGTCCATTCCGATCAGTACGACGAGGTGCTGTCCGGGCTGGCGGAAGCCGCCGGCAAGGCGCGGATCGGGCCGGGCCTCGACCCGTCGACGCAGCTGGGCCCGCTGATCTCGGCCGAGCAGGAGGAGCGGGTGCGCGCATACATCGAGAGCGGCACGGCGGAGGGTGCCGAGCTGGTCACGGGCGGAGGCTCGCCCGGCAACGGCGAGACCGATGACGGCGGCTTCTTCGTCGAGCCCACCCTGTTCAGCGCCACCCGCGACGATCTGAAGATCGCCCGCGAGGAGATCTTCGGCCCGGTGCTGGTGGCGCTGCCCTACGACTCGCTCGAGGAGGTGGCGCGCCGGGCCAACGACACGCCCTACGGCCTCGCCGCCGGGGTCTGGACCCAGGATCTCAAGCAGGCCCACAAGCTGGCCGCGCTGCTGCGCGCCGGCGACGTGTGGGTGAACACGTGGAGCGCGGGCGACCCGTCGGCGCCGTTCGGCGGCTTCAAGGCCTCCGGGGTGGGGCGCGAGCACGGCCGCGAGGGCCTCGACGCCTACCTGGAGAACAAGACCGTCTGGGTCAACCTGGCCTAGCGGAGCCCGGCTGTGCCTCCGCCCCAGCCCGACCTGACCCCGTCGGTTGGCGCGCTCGCCGTGCGGCTCGCCGAGCTGCCCGGCGCCATCGCGGTGGCGCTCGGAGGTTCACGAGCCACCGCCACTCACCGGCCCGACAGCGATTGGGACCTGGCCGTCTACTACCGCGCCTCGCGCCGCCCGCTGGAGCCCGAGGACCTTCGGCGCCTCGGCCACTCCGGCTACGTCTCCGAGCTCGGGGAATGGGGGCCGACCATGAATGGAGGCGGGTGGCTGACGGTCGGCGACACGGCGGTCGACGTTCTGTATCGCGATCTCGACACGATCGAGCACTGGATGGAGGACGCGGAGAAGGGACGCTTCCAGGTGCTGAACCAGAACGGCCACATCGTCGGCGCGCCCACGTACCTGCCCGTGGGAGAGCTGGCCCTCTGCCTGCCGATCGCGGGTGAGCTGCCGCGGCCGCGCTTTCCGGAGGCGCTGGCAACAGCCGCGAGCCGGCACTGGGATGGGCGCGCGCAGGTGGCGCTGATGTTCGCGGGCAGCCACGCGCGGGCCGCCGACGCGGTCGGCTGTGCCGGCATGCTGGCCGGCGCGGTCCTCTGTACGGCTCATGCTCGGGTGTGCGAACGCCGCGAATGGGTGCTCACCGAGAAGCTTCTCGTCGAGCGCGCCGGGCTCGGCGAGACCCACGCCCTGCTCGCTCAGCCGGGAAGAACCGCCGCGGAGCTCGGCGGCACCGTCGGAAGGGTGAGCGCCGCCCTCGAGGTCGAGCCGCTGAAGATCCGCTGAGGGTCCTAACCGGAGCCCGAGAAGCGGTCCGGGTCGAAGGGCGCCAGGCCCACGGCCGGCTCCTCCCCGGTGATCGCCTGGGCGATCAGGCGTCCGGTGAGGGGTCCGTGGGCCACGCCCGCGCCCTCGTGGCCGGTGGCGAGCCACAGCCCGTCGGCCGCGCGTGTCGGGCCGATCGCGGGCAGGCCGCCGGGGAGCCAGGGCCGCAGGCCGGCCCAGGCCGAGTGCTCGCGCAACTCGCTCACTCGGGGCGCAATGCGGGCCGCCGCTTCGAGGAGCTTCATGGTCACGTGGTGGTCGACCTCCAGGTCGAAGCCCCGCCGCTCGCGGCTCGACCCCACGAGCACGTGCCCGTCCAACGTGGTCTCGACGACCGTGCTCACCTGCAGGCCGGAGTCCGGGCTCGACACCGAGGCCATGTAGCCGCCGTCGATCACCTTGTGAGAGAGGAAGCCGGGTCGTCGCTCGAGCTGCACCAGCTGGCCCTTGCGCGGCTCGAGCGGCAGCTCGAGTCCGGCGGCGCGGGCCAGCGGCGCGCTCCAAGCTCCCGCGGCGAGCACGACGTGGTCGGCTCCCACCCGCTCGCCTCCCTCCAAGAGCACCCCCTCCACGCGGCCGGCGGCCGTCGCAATCGTCTCGACCTCCACGCCGGTCTCGACCGCGGCGCCGAGCGCCGTCGCCTCGCGGGCGAGGCCGCGGGCGATGGCCCGGGGCGTGCACTGGAGGTCACGCGGGAAGCGGGAAGCGCCGAGCAACCCGGCCCCGCTCAGCTCGGGCTCGGCTTCGCGCAGCTCGCCGGGATCGAGCAGCGAGCATTCGACGCCGGCCCGGGTCAGCCGCTCCACCCGGCCGCGCTCGCGCTCCCAACCCGCCGCATCGGCGTGCACCACCAGCGCGCCCTTGCGCCTGATGCCGGCCTCGTCCCCCAGCAGCTCCTCGATCTCGTCGAACAGCGCCAGCCCCGGACGGGCCAGGTCGAGCTCGGGGCCCGGCTCCTTGTCGGAGCAGAGCACGTTGCCCTCGCCCAGGCCGGTCGTCCCCGAGGACACATCGCCCTTTTCGAGCAGGCACACCGAGAGGTCGCGCCGAGCGAGCTCCCACGCGGTGGCGCAGCCGACCATGCCGGCGCCCACCACCACGACGTCGAACGCCCGACCCAGACTCAGAGCGCGAAGCCCGCCGGGAACGGATCGTCGGGGTCGAGCACGTACTGGCCCATGCCGGTGATCCAGGCCCGGCCGCTGATCTCCGGCACCACCGCCGGCAGCCCGGCCACCTCGGTCTCCGCGACGATCCGGGCGCCGAAGCGCGTGCCTATCACCGACCGGTTCACGAACTCCTCGCCCACCGCAAGCTCGCCTCGGGCGTGCAGCTGCGCGAGCTTGGCCGAGGTGCCCGTGCCGCAGGGCGAGCGGTCGAGCCAGCCGGGATGGATCGAGGTGGCGCTGCACTGCGAGCGCGGGCCGTCCTCGCCCGGCGCGGTGAAGACCACGTGGCGGCAGCCGGCGATCCGCTCGTCCGCCGGGTGTACCGGAGGGTCCGACTCGTTGATGGCGCTCATCAGCTCGAGGCCCGCCTCGATCAGCTCCTGCGACCGGGCGGGATCGACGGACAGACCGGCGTCGGCGGCCGGCAGCAGCGCGTAGAAGTTGCCCCCGAAGGCCATGTCGTAGGCCAGGGTCTGCCCGTCGAGCCGCACGCTGCGGCCGGCGCCCAGCAGGAAGGAGGGCACGTTGCGCAACCGGACCGAGCGCGCCCGCCCGTCCTCCACCGCCACCCGCGCTTCCACGAGCCCTGCCGGGGTGTCGAGCCGGACGAGCGTCTCGGGCTCTGTGACCTCGACCATGCCGGTCTCCACCAGCACCGTGGCCACGCCGATGGTGCCGTGACCGCACATGGGCAGGCAGCCCGACACCTCGATGAACAGCACGCCCCAGTCGGCGCCTTCCGCCAGCGGCGGCTGCAGGATCGCGCCGGACATGGCGCCGTGCCCGCGCGGCTCGCGCATCAGGAGCAGGCGCAGGTCGTCGAGATGCTCCTCGAACCAGAGCTTGCGGGCGAGCATGGAGTCACCCGGCAGGGGGGCCACACCCCCGGTGATCACCCGGGTCGGCATGCCCTCCGTGTGGGAGTCGACGGCCGAGAAGACCCGGCTGGCTCTCACCCGGGCACCCCGACCCCGAGCGCCCTCACCGCCTCCTCGACCTCGCGCTGCTCGGCCTCGGTGAGCGCAAGCCGCGGGGGGCGGCAGGGCCCGCCGTCGTGCCCGGCGATGTCCATCGCCGCCTTGAAGTACTGCACGAGCTTGGTCTTCATGTCGAGGCGCCCCAGCGGGAGCAGGCGGGCGTACAGCTCGCGTGCCTCCTCGAGCTGCCCCTCGCCGCACAGCCGGTGAAGCTCGACGCACTCGGTCGGGGCGACGTTGGCCACCCCGGCCACCCAGCCGGTGGCGCCGGCGAGGAAGCCCTCCAGAGCCCAGTCGTCGCCGCCCACCAGCACCTCGAAGTCGTCGGTGGCGTTGATGATCGCCGCGATCCGGCGAGCATCGCCCGAGCACTCCTTGACCGCCACCACGCCGTCGATGCCGGCCAGCCTGGCGATCAGCTCGGGCGGCATGTCGGTGCCGCTCGACTTGGGGTTGTTGTAGGCCATCAGCGGCAGGTCGGTCGACCCGGCCACGGCGGCGTAGAAGGCCTCCACCTCGCGCGCGTCGCCCTGATAGCCGAGCGAGGGGAGCATCATCAGCCCGCCCGCGCCCGCGGCGGCGGCATCGGCCGCGTAGCCGTTCGAGATCGTCGGCGTCTCGCTCGAGATGCCCGCCGTGACGGTCACGCGGCCATCGGCGGCCTCCACGAGGGTCTCCAGCACCTGGCGGCGCTCGGCCCGGCTCAGGCTCTGCGCCTCGCCCATCGTGCCGTTGCCCACCAGCCCGGAGGCGCCCTGCTCCAGCACCCACTCGGCGTTGCGGCGGAGCGCCGCCGTGTCCACGTCGCCGCTCTCGTCGAACGGCGTCATGGCGGCGGGGATCACCCCTTCGAAGTGCATGCGCGAACTCCTCGCTCGGGAGTCCGTCAGTCTTGCACGCCGCTCAGTTCACGCCGAGCCGGTAGACCGGCCCGTTGAGCGAGATGGCGTAGACGCGGCCTCGGCCGTCCTCGCCGAAGGACACGAGCCCGGGAACGCGCAGACGCGTGCCGCGGTTGGGCGCGTTGCCGCCGCGCAGACGAGCCAGGCGAATCACCGGGTTGCAGTAGTCCCCGTAGACGTAGCGACCGTTCCACCCGCGTCCCAGCGAGCGGTCGCGAATCACATAGCCGCCGATGATCGAGCAGTAGCCGCCGTCCTGCGAGTGGGCGATCGCCGGGGGCCGGTGCCGGGGCGCGTTGCCGTCCTCGTAGCGGCTGCGGCCTTCCCACACGTCCCAGCCGAAGTTGTCGCCCGCCCGCGGCGCTCGGTCGCGACCGCGGCCCGGTGTGTAGTCGATCTCCTCCACGGCGTCCTGGCCGACGTCGCCGATGGCCAGCGCGCCGCTGCGCCGGTCGAACGAGAAGCGGTACGGATTGCGCAGGCCATAGGCGAAGATCTCGCCGCGCGCGCCCGAGCGGCCGCGGAACGGATTGCTCTGCGGGACGCTGTAGCCGCCGTTGGGCCGCGGCTCGATCCGGATGAGCTTGCCCAGGATCTGTGAGAGGTCCTGCCCGTTGTCGTCCGGGTCACCCCCGCCACCGCCGTCGCCGAAGGCCACGTAGAGCCGGCCGTCCGGGCCAAACTGGACCTGGCCGCCCTTGTGGTTGAAGCGCGGATGGGGAACGCTGATCACGGTGCGCCGGCTCCCCGCGTCGGCGCGGTCCGGGTTGCCGGAGCGCTGGTACTGGGCGACGGTCGGGTAGCCGCGCTGGTCGGTGTAGTAGACGTAGAAGCGCCCTGAGTCGGCGTAGTCCGGTGCGAAGGCCATCGACAGCAGCCCGCTCTCGCCACCGCTGCTCACCAGGTCCGACATGTCGAGGAAGGGCTGCCGGAGCGTCCGCTGGCCCTTGAGGATCAGGATGCGGCCGCCGCGCTCGACCACGAAGCGGCGCCGGTCGCCGCGCGGGGCGGCCAGATACGTGGGCTCGTCGAAGTTGCCGAGGCGCAGCAGGCGCACGTTGCGGCGAGCGCCGGCGCTGTCGGCCGGCTGTTCGTCGCCGCCGGCTCCCTGTGTGCTGGTGGCCGCGGGGGGGCCCGACGACCCGTTGTCGTCGTCCGACGAGGAACAGCCTGCGATGAGTGCGGCCGCGGATAGGACCGCGGCGATTCCGTACGAGCCAAGCCTCACGCCACCTCAGTATGGCAATCGCCGCGCTAGTCTCTGCCGCTCGGGCTGTGGCGCAGCTTGGTAGCGCGCTCCGTTCGGGTCGGAGAGGTCGCTGGTTCAAATCCAGTCAGCCCGATTTAATGCCCGCATTGCACACGAGGTCGTCGCCCACGTGCACTTCGGGCACTCAGCGCCTGGTCTCGTACCTGGTCAGCACCACGCCGTCGGGAAACGTCCGGGTCTCCACCAGGCTCAGGTTCACCCAGTTGTCCAGGGCCGTGAAGAACGATGTGCCGCCGCCCACCAAGACCGGTGCGGTGGCCAGCGCGTACTCGTCGATCAGCCCGGCCCGCATGGCCGCCCCGGCGAGTGTGGCGCCGCCGATGTCCATGGGGCCGCCATCCTCGGCCTTGAGCCGGGTGATCTCGGTGACCGCGTCGCCGGTGACCAGGCGGGTGTTCCAGTCGACCGCCCTGGTCGTCGAGGAGAACACCACCTTCGGCATCTCCTGCCAGCGGCTGGCAAACTCGATCTCCGCCGGTGTGGCGCCGGGCTGCTGGTCGGCGGTCGGCCAGTGGGAGCTCATCGTCTCCCACAGCTTGCGCCCGTACAGCGCCAGGCCTGTCGCCCCCACCCGGTCGGACCACCACTGGAACAGCTCGTCGCTCGGCACGCTCCAGCCGAGGTCGTCGCCGGGCGCGGCGATATAGCCGTCCAGGCTCAGGTTCATGGCAAAGGTCAGTTTCCGCATGGCGTCAGCCTCCCGTGAGTCGGTATTCGCGTGCAGACCAGCACGGCGCGCAAAATTCATCGGTCAGGCCCACCGAGGGCCAGTTGACCCCGCGAGACTGGCTAGAGCCGCCGCGGTGCGAGCTTCAGGGTGTGCCGCTTGGTCCGGCTGTTGCCGGCTCGGTCCCGGAGGCTGAGCGTTACCTTGGCGGTGACGGTTCGGCCTTGGTCGAGCGCGCGGGCCAGGCGAGCTTGCAGCTTCGAGCCGAGACGCAGTTTCACCGTGCGGGTGTCCCCGCTGGCGATGTAGCGCTCGCGGGGTAGGGCGAGCGTGTAGGCGCGGGCTGCGCCGGAGATGCGGATCTTGGCCGTCGCTGACAGCCACAGGTCTTCGTTTCCAGCTGTCACGGTCAGCCGCAGCGAGCGTCCGAGACGTTGACTTTCCTGACGGACAAGTCGTGCCTGCGGGGCTAGGTGGTCGGCGGGCGTCGTCGACACGCCGGGCTTGGGGGTCGGCCGGGGCCCGGCGGGCGCAGGACGCTCAGGGCCGGGGCGACAGATCACGTTGAGGCATTGGGCCGGGTTGCCGTTGCCGGTGGCGTAGTTGATACCGGACTGGTTTCCGGGTACGGCGTTGATGCCGTAGCGAGCGTTGTCGTTGGCTGTGTTGGCGGCCAGGTAGTTGCCGGGGCTTTGCACGTCGATGCCGTCGCCGTTGGGGTCGTCGTACTCCAACTCCGGGCCGGCGGCCTCGATGCCGGACACGTTGTTTTCGATCAGCTGGTTGCCGCTGGAGTCGGGCCCGATGTCAAAGCCATCGCCGCCGAGACCGTGGCAGTGCAGCGGGCCGGGGATGCCGGGCAGTTTGGACGGAACCAGGTTTGCCTTGAACAGGTTGTGGTCGGCGTTTGAGGTGCGGAGCGGGCCGCCCATCCCGCCACACAGGCTGTTGTGCACGATCCGGTTTCGGTGGGCGTTTGACATGGACAGGGCGCCGGCGGGCGCGCCGATGTCGTTGTCGGCGACCAGGTTGTCGCTGCTGTTGTACAGGCCGATGCCGCCTTCTGAGCGGCCGGTGTTGTGTTCGACGCGGTTTCGGTGCGAGGCAGTCAGGCCGATGCCCGTGCCGCCGCCCGCGGTGCGGATGTGGTGGATATGGCTGTCGGTGATGTCGTCGAGCGAGATCCCCCATGCGGTGCCGTTTCGGATGGTGATGTTGCGCCGGCCGTAGGCGACGATGGCGTCCCCGAAGTAGGAGCCGATCTCGTGACCGTTCAGGTCGAGGGTGACGTCGTCGGCGGCGATCAGGATCGAGGCGTAGCTGTCTGTGCCGTCAGGCCGGGGCACGGTGGGCGCGCCCTCGCCACAGTGCAGGTCGGCGGTGAGGGTGGTGTCCTGGGTGAGCTGGTCACCGCAGGCCAGGACGGTGGCGTGGGCGGCGCCGGGCAAGACCAACAGCGATCCGGCGGCGAGCGACAGCAGGCACGTGGTCAGGGGCTTTCGCATGGTGCGGGGCCGTCCTGGTGGCGGGGGGCGGTGCTTGAACGGTGAACGTCTCGGGACGCTTCCCCGTACGCGGCTGCGACTTTTTTGGAACTGGCCGCTAGAGCGCCTTCGAGCACTCCTCCGCGCCCGCTCCCGGACATAGATCCAGTGAGTCGGCCACGGTGCGCAGCAGCTGCCACAGCTGCGCCTGCTCGGTCTCGTCCAGGGCGCTGAGCAGGTCTTCTTCTCCTGATCCGATCGCGGCGTCGGCCTCGCCGAGCAGGCCGCGGCCGTCGCCGGTCAGATCCATCGTGTAGCGACGACGATCCGCCTCGTCGCGCGTCCGCTCAATGAGGCCGCGCTCGCAGAGCTCCGCGGTCACGCCGGCGAGGTTGCTGTAGTCGATTCCGAGGCCGTCGCCCACCTCGGTCTGCGAGGCCGGGCCCATGGCCTCGAGCTGCTTGAGCACGATGTACTGCTGGGGGCTCAGGTCCAGCGGGCGCAGGGCGCGGCGGAAGCGGGCCACCGACTCCTGGCCGAGGCGGGCGATCAGCACTCCGTACGGCACGCGGGCGTCAGCCGAGCTGGAGATCGACGCCTGTACCTGAGCCATGGTCCCGATCTTAACGTCGCCGAACATTGCTGGTATAGTACCATCATGGTTGTTAACCACTATCACGGAGGACATCGGCGATGACCACGGCAGCACAGCCCTTCACCGAGAAGTACGTATCCGACCCCGTCCACGCCTCGTTCGGCTTTTCCGTCCGCTATTCGGGCCTGTCCGACTACCGCGGCAGCCTCAGCGACGTCCAGGCCAGCCTCGACGCCGGTGACTCCGGCCTCGCGCTCGAGGGCACCGCCAACGTGGATTCGATCTCGATTCAGAACCCGCCCCAGTTCCGCGCTCACGTGCTCGGCCCGGAGTTCTTCGACGTCCAGAACCACCCCACCGTCTCGTTTCGCTCGACCAAGGTCGACCTGGACGACGACGGCCGCGCCAACGTGGAGGGTGAGCTCACCATCCGCGGCATCACGCGCCCGGTGATCGCCACCGGCAACTGGTCCGAGCCGCGCGAGGGACTCGGCGGCACCAAGGCCGGCCTCGAGCTCAGCACCACATTCGACCGTCGCGACTTCGGCTTCGACTGGCAGATGGAGCTGCCCGGCGGCGGCATCGCGCTCGACTACGACGTGACCCTCACCGCCAACCTGCCGCTCGTGCCGGCCGAAGAGGCTCAGGGCTAGCGCGATGAGGATCCTGGGCATCTCCGGATCGCTCAGGCGCGATTCTCACAACTCGCGCCTGCTCCGGGCGGCGGCACGCTCGCTGCCGTCCGGAGCGGGGCTCGAGCTCTACTACGAGCTCGCGCACCTACCGCCCTTCAACGAGGACCTCGAGCTCGAGCCGCCGGCGTCCGTCGTGAGATGGCAGGAGGCCATCGCGCGAGCCGACGCTCTCCTGTTCAGCACGCCGGAGTACAACGCGTCGATCCCGGGTCTGCTCAAGAACGCTGTCGACTGGGCCTCCCGGCCCTTCCCGGACAACGTCCTGCGCGACCGCCCGGCGGCCGTGATCGGCACCAGCACGGGCCTGTTCGGGGCAGTCTGGGCGCAGGCCGAGCTGCGCAAGGTCCTGCGCTACGCGGGCGCCCACGTGCTCGACGAGGAGCTCCCGGTGCCCACGGCCGACCTGGCCTTCAGCCCCGAGGGCGACCTGCTGATGCCGGAGCTGGATCAGCGCCTGCGCGAGCTGCTGGAGGCGCTTGCGCGGGAGGCCGCTGCTCCGCTGGAGGCGGTGGGCTCTCTCCCAGCGCCGCCGCCGCCAGGCGCTGCCCCAGCAACGGCCCGAACTTGAACAGGTTGTCGCCCGCGAGGGCGAGCACCGAGCCGTTGTCCCACACCCGGGAGCTGTCGCTGCCCTCGGGCAGCATCGACGTGAGGCAGAGACGCAGCTCGGCCGGCTCGGGCACCAGGCCGGGCAGCGCGCTCTCCACGTAGGCGGCGATCCGCGCCACCATCTCCTCCACCCCCGTCTCGCGGTCGGCGTCGAGCGGGATCTCATCGTCGGCCGCGAGGCCGACCGCGTACTGGGCCGCACCGGGAAGAGGTGAGGCGTAGACGATCTCCGCATGGTCGCCGCTCTGCTCCTGCAGGCACGGCAGCCGCCCCGCCAGTCCGGGATCGCGCAGCGGGAACGTGGCCCGCACGTGAAGCCCGACGGACACCGGCACGTCGAATCCGGCCGCCGGGGCCAGCTCCCGGATGCCCACGCCTGCGCAGATGACCACTCGCCCGGCGCTCCACACCCCCTCCGAGCTCTCCACGAGCGCGGGTTCGCCGGGATCGACCCGGAACACCTGCCCCTCGATCAGGCGATCCCGCACGGCGCCCGCCAGCGCGGCGATGGCGCCCCGTACATCGGTGGGACCGGCCAGCTCGTCGAGCACCGCGGGCCCGCTCACCGGGCGCATGATCGGCAGCAGCCGCTCCTGTTCGGCCTGGTCGAGCATCCGTGCCGGCAGGCCCTCGGCCGTCAGCAGCGCTTCCAGCTCGGGTGCGTGGGATCCGGCTACCACCAGCCCCTGCCGCCCGATCAACGTCACGCCCAGCCGCGCCTGCCAGTCCTCCCAGATCGCCCGGGACGCGGCGGCATCGCGCACCAGCTCGGGCCGGCGGTGGGCGTGACGAAAGATGCGCGTGCGCCCCGCCGACTGGCCGGCGCCCGGCCTGGCCGCCTCGAAGATGCGGAAGTCGACTCCTCGCTGCTCCAGGGCGTACGCGGTGGACAGCCCCACGATGCCCGCCCCCACCACGATGACGTCGGCCGAGCGGCCCTGCATCTCAGGCTGCGACGGCGTTGTAGTAGCGCACGGCCAGACCCGTGAGGAGGGTCTCGAAGCAGGCCTCGACCGTCATGTCGTGGGCCTCGGCGTAGCTCACCAGGCCCGTCTCCTCGATGGCCTCGCTCTGGGTGATCACCTCGTCCACGAGATCGGGGTGCTGGTCGGAGAAGAAGGCGCCCATCGAGTAGAGGCTCGTGTCCATGAGCGACTCGATGAACTCCTCGCCCTCGGCTGCGCGGCTGCGCTTCGCGGCCATCGCGGTGAGGTTACCGGCGCCCGGCGCGCCGTCGCCGCTCAGGGAACGAGGCCGTTGACCCCGCCGCGAACCCCGTCCACCGTGTCGCCCACCTGCGGCGGGACGGGCGGGGGCAGCGTGACCGGCGGCACCGTCTGGCCCGGAGCCGGCTGGCCCACCTGCGGCAGCTGGACCTGGGGGGTGTTCACCTGCGGCAGCCGCACCTCCGGCACTGTTGGGTTCACCCGCGGGACCACGCTCGGAGCCTGGCCCTGTCCGGAGCCCCCTGCGGGAGACGGCGCTGGTGTGCCGCTGTCCGAAGCGGGGGGAGCCGGCGCCTGCGTGACCTCGCCGCCGCCAGAGCGCTGGCGGTCGCGGCGACGCCTGTCGCTGCGGCGGTCGCCGGAGTTCGCCCCGTTCTTCCCGTCGGCATCGGCACCCGCCGAGGAGCCCGACCCGGGCTGCCCCGGACCGCGCTCGACCGGAGCCCCGGTGCTGCTCTGGCTCGCCGTGGAGGAGCCGTCGCTGCCCGATCCGCCACCTGCGTCACGGCCGGCCTCGAGCGCCGCGCCTCCCGCGCCGGCCACGGCCACAGCCGCCACCAGCGCCGCGGCCTTGTGCGAGGCGAGCCCGCCGATCAGGCCGGTGCCGCTGCCGCTGGAGGAAAGGCCCCAGGAGAAGGGCAGCAGGCCGGCGAGCTTCTCACGCACCGTCCGCACCCGCAGCGGCTCGACTCCGAGCTCGCGGGCGAGTCGCCGGCAGGCGCTGCAGCGTTTGGCGTGGCGGGCGAGCCGGCGCTCGTCGCCCGACGCCCCCGCGCCGTCGGCCAGCCGCATGATGGTGCCGACGCTGGCGGCGCAGCGGCGTCCTTCCGACACCTGCTCGTACTCGCTCTTGAAGCGATGGCGCGCTCCCACGAGCGTGCGCTCGATCGCCGGCCGGCGCATGTCGAGCCGCTCCCCGATCTCGCGGTAGGACAACCCCTCCACGTCCTTCATCACGAGGATGCGGGCCTGTACGTCGGGCAGCTCGTCGAGGGCGCCGCGCAGGTGGTCCAGCCGTTCCTTGGTGATCAGGACCGACTCGGGCTGCGCACCGCCCTCGATCCGCAGGTGGTCCGACGGCCGCAGCGCCGTCTCGGCGTCCATCGACACCTCCACCGCGCCCGAGGAGCGCCGGTGGGCGTCGATCGCCGCGTTCCGCGCGATCTCATAGATCCAGGGCCGAAACTGCAGTTCGCCGCCGGTCTCGCGCATGCGACGCAGCGCGGACAGAAAGACCTCCTGGGTCACGTCCTCCGCGCGTGC
Source organism: uncultured Thermoleophilaceae bacterium (assembly GCA_963826165.1). Lineage (GTDB taxonomy): Bacteria > Actinomycetota > Thermoleophilia > Solirubrobacterales > Thermoleophilaceae > JACVRW01. The sequence continues at coordinate 666,147 of CAWGWC010000007.1, forward strand.
CTCGTCGCTGAGCATGCTGCGCACGAACGCGGCTATCGAGGCCCCGTACCGGCTGTAGAGGTCCTCGAAGGCCGAGTCGTCGCCCGCGCGAACCTGGGCGACCAGGTCGCGATCGGACGCTTCGGTGCGAGTTACGGTCATTCCCGGCGTACCTGCCTCATCCTCCTGATCGGCTTCTTACCCTCAAACCTTCAGTCTCATGATCCTCGACGGTGCCAAGAAAGGGGCAACAAGTAGCCGTAATAGAGTCCTTCGATGGCAGAGCGCGATCGGATCATCGAATTCCTGGACGAGCTCCTGGACGCCGGGAGCTTCGCCGACTACGGGCCCAACGGGCTGCAGGTCCCGGGTGCCGGCGAGATCGAGACCGTGGTGACCGGCGTCTCGGCGCAACGCGAATTGTTCACGCGCGCCGCCGGCGAGGGGGCGCAGCTGGTGATCGCCCACCACGGAATGTTCTGGGAGTCCCAGCCGCGCGCGCTCTCCCCCGCCCAGCGTGACCGGCTGCGTGTCCTCATCGAGAACGACATCTCCCTGGCCGCCTACCACCTGCCCCTGGACGCCCACCCGGTAGTGGGAAACAACGCGCTGATCTGCGCCGAGCTCGGTCTGGAGCGAGGTGAACAGTTCGCCGAGCACCGCGGACGCTTGATCGGCCTGGTAGGCCGCTCGCCGGACGGGATCCCCTTCACTGAGCTTCGCGACCGCTGCGAGCGGCTCTTCGGCCAGGTCCCGTTCACGTGGGACGCCGGGCCCGGCGTCGTCCACTCCGTGGGCGTTCTCTCCGGCGGGGGCGCCTCGAGCTTCGCCGAGGCGATCGCGCTGGGCCTCGACGCCTTCATCACGGGTGAGCCGGCCGAGTACGCCATGGCCGACGCGCGCGAGAACGGGATCCATTTTGTCGCCGGCGGCCACTACGCCACCGAGACCTTCGGCGTGCGCCGGCTGGGCGAGCTCGTGTCCGAGCGCTTCGGGATCGAGCACCGTTTCGTGGACCTCCCCAATCCCGTCTGACACCGGTTGCGCCGACCGCGTCAGGCGATACTCTCCTTGTACGGCTTGACAGCGACGAGGAGGAAGCAGTACATGGCGATCCACCTGACGCCCACCGAGCTCGGCCGAGAGGCGGGAATGCACCGCCGCGACGTCATCTCGAAGTGCATGGAACTGGGCGTCCCGATCTTCCAGGGTCGGATCGACAAGACTCTCTTCAGCAACAGCCTCAAGGAGGCGCAGCAGAAGAAGGAGCCGGCCAAGGCTTAGCACCGCGCGGGGCCACGGATGGCCTCGTTGTCCCTCTCCCCATAGAATCGGCGGCGCCGCGGACTGGCTCCGTGGCCAAACGTCGCACCAGGAGGGGACGAAGAATGGAAGCAGTGACGGCCGGGGCCGCAGCAGAAGGCACGGGCTCGAAGACGATCGCCGATCTGCTGCCGCTGGCGGCCAAGAAGTACGCCGACCGGCCGGCACAACGCCACAAGGTGGGCGAGGAGTGGGTCGACATCTCCTACGCCGACCTCGGCACGGCGGTGCGCGAGGTCTCCCTGGGCCTCGTCGACCTCGGAGTGGAGCGAGGCGAGAAGGTCTCGATACTCGCCCACACCCGTCCGGAGTGGACGGACGCCTGCTTCGGCATCCTCACCGCCGGCGCCACCCTGGTCACGATCTACCAGACGAACTCGCCCGAGGAGTGCCAGTACGTGCTCCATCACTCGGACTCGCGGGCCGTGTTCGCCGAGGACGCGGAGCAGCTGGCCAAGCTGCGCGCGATCCGAGACCAGTGTCCGGAGCTGCGTCACATCGTCGTCATCGACCCCTCCGGCGCCGACCTGGGCGAGGACGAGATCTCGCTCGAGGCGCTGCGCGAGCGCGGCCGCGCGCGCGACGAGTCCGAGTGGGCGGCCCGCTACGAGGCCGTCGCCCCTGACGACATCTGCCTGTACATCTACACCTCGGGCACCACAGGTCCCCCCAAGGGCTGCCTGCTCAGCCACGCCAACTACCGGGCCATCACCGACGCCGTGGTGGACCAGAGCGTGCTCGAGGAGGGCGACTCGTCCTATCTCTTCCTCCCGCTGGCCCACGCCTTCGCGATCCTGATCCAGTTCGCGTCCTTCGAGCTGGGGGTGACCCTCGCCTATTGGTCGCGCGACCCGAAGATGATCATCGCGGACATCGCTCAGGTCAACCCGAGCTACTTCCCCTCGGTGCCGCGCATGTTCGAGAAGATCTACACGCTGGCCACGAGCGCGAGCGAGGATCCGGCGCAGCTGCAGCAGGCGGTCCAGGTGGGGGTCAAGGTGCGCATGATGCGCGAGGCGGGCCAGGAGGTTCCCGCGGAGCTCCAGGCGGGCTTCGACCAGGCCGAGGAGAAGCTGTTCAAGAACGTGCGCGGCCTGTTCGGCCAGAACATCCGCGAGTGCGTGACCGGGGCGGCGCCCATCGCCCCGGAGATCCTCGAGTTCTTCTACGCCTGTGGCGTGCCGGTGATGGAGGGCTACGGGATGACCGAGACGGCCACCAGCGCCACGGTCAACCGGCCGGACGGCAACAACTTCCGCTTCGGCTCGGTGGGCAAGCCGATGACCGGCGTGGAGGTGAAGATCGCCGATGACGGCGAGGTCCTGATCAAGGGCCCGAACATCTTCCAGGGCTACTACAAGAACGAGAAGGCCACGGAGGAGACGCTCGAGGGCAGCTGGCTGCACACCGGTGACCTGGGCCGCCTCGACGAGGACGGGTTCCTCTACATCACCGGGCGCAAGAAGGACATCATCATCACGGCCGGCGGCAAGAACATCACGCCCGCCAACCTCGAGAACGGGCTCAAGCAGAACCGCTGGATCTCGCAGGCCGTGGTGGTGGGCGACCGACGTCCGTACCTCATCGCCCTGGTGACCCTCGATCCGGAGGAGATCCCGGCGCTGGCCCAGTCGCTCGGCCTCGAGGACGACTCGCTCGACAGCCTGCGCGCCGACGAGCGCGTGCGGGCCGAGGTCCAGAAGGTGGTGGACGAGGTCAACTCGCACGTCGGCCCCGTGGAGCAGATCAAGCGCTTCGAGATCCTCGATCACGACCTGTCTCAGGAGACGGGCGAGCTGACTCCGACGCTCAAGGTCAAGCGCAACGTGGTGCACGAGAAGTTCGCCGGCGTGATCGACGACGTCTATACCCGCGCCGGCTGAGGCGACGCCCAGTACCCTGAGGGTTCTGGCCAGCAACGACCCCACCGACACGGGCGGCCTCTTCGTCGGGCGCCGTCCCGGCACCGCTCCGGTGCGCTTCCGCGACGACGTTGCCCCGGCCTCGGAGCAGCGCCGGCGCTTCGACGAGCTGCTGGCCGGGGGACTCTTGGCGGTGGAGGTCCTGCTCTGTCTGTCGCTCTTCGGCCCCCAGCCGATCGCGTGGCTCTGGATCGGCTCGCAGGTCGACTATCTCACCGGCTACGTGACGGCCGGGATAGCCACGATCATGCTCGGCTGCCTCGCGTCGCTGATGCTCACCATGGCGGCGGCCAAGCGGGTCGACCACGCCTGGAAGCTCGTTCGGCGTGCGGCGGGCCACCGTCAGGAGCGAGGCGCGCTCGAGCGCATCTTCGCGGTGTGCGTCGGCGTGGCGCTGGTGGTGTTCGCGATCTGGTTCCTGCTGATCCAGGGTCCCAGTCCGAGCCTCGCCCCGACCGACTGACCCGCCCGCATGGGCTTTCGCGACTACTACCGGCAGTTCGAGGACCTCGACCCCGACGAGCTCAACCGAGCGCTGCGGGCACGGCGCCACGAGGAGCGCCGCCGGGCGCTCGAGCGGATTCCCGACCTCGACCTGTCGGGGACCGAATGGCCGGACCTGCCCGATTCGGAGATCGTGAACGCCGCGATCGCGCGTGCCCGGGGGCGGGTCAACGGGTATCCGGACCGCCATGCTTCGGGCGTTCGCCGGCTGCTGGCCGAGCGGCACGAGGTGGCGCCCGAGCAGATCGTTCTCGGCAACGGCGCAGCCGAGCTGCTCCAGTCGGCGGCGATGGCGCTGCTCGCCCGCGGAGACGAGCTGCTCATGCCCTGGCCGTCGTACCCGCTCTACCCGCTGATGGCGGCCCACGCGTACGCCCAGCCCGTGGCCGTGGATCCGGCCGCCCTGCTCGACTCGGTCACGCCCCGCACGCGCGCGCTGGTGATCTGCAACCCCAACGACCCGACCGGAGAGCACCTCACCAGCAACGAGCTCGGGAACCTGATGACGGCGCTGCCCGAAGAGGTCCACGTGCTGCTGGACGAGGCGCTCGTGCACTTCCAGGACGCCGAGCCGCTCGACGCCTGCCTGCGCTTGGTGGACGCGTTTCCCCGGCTGCTGGTGGTGCGGACCTTCTCGAAGATCTACGGCCTGTCCGGCCTGCGCGCCGGCTACGCGATCTCGTCCGACGCCAAGCTGCTGGCCGCGATCGCACCCGTGCTCGGGGTCAACGCCCTCAGCCAGGCCGCCGTGGAGTACGCGCTGCGAAGCGGCGACGCCGAGATCGAGCGCCGCCGCGGGGCCGTTTCACGCGAGCGCGAGCGGCTGCTCACCGGGCTGCGTGAGCTCGGCCTCGACGCCGGCCCGTCACAGGGGAACTTCGCCTGGTTGGCCAAGGCCGGGATGAGCGGCGCGCTCCTTGCTGCGCGGCTGCGCGACCAGGGAGTGATCGTGGCGTTGGGAGGCCCGCTGGGGGCCGACGACCACGTGCGCGCGACCGTGCGCGACGCGGCCGCCACCGAGCGCCTGCTGCGCGCGCTCGGCACGGCCGTGAGCTAGGCGTCCCAGTCGCGGATCTCCCAGCCGGAGACGACCCCGTTGAGGACGAAGGGATCGCCGGCCACGAATTCCTCCGCGGCCTCCCTGCTCGAGAAGATCGACATCGACCCCTGCTCCTGCGGGTCCCCGAACGGGCCCACCATGAGGAGGTCCCCCCGGGCCTGGAACTCCCCCAGGCGAGCGGCATGAGACTCGTAGTGAATGGGCGCCTTGGTGAGCACGTCCTCGGCCGATTCGTAGAAGAGCACGTACTTCATCGCCGGTCCCCCTGGGTGGTGGAGGCCGCGTGCTCGGCCAGCCAGCCCAGGATCTCTCGCCAGCCGGCCTCGTAGCCGCCGCTGGTGGCCGCGGCCTCGTCGCCGAGCGGCTCGAAGCCCGAATGCGAGAGCCGCACGCGCGTGCCCTCCGGAACCGGCTCGAAGGTCAGCTCGAGCTCCGTCTCCAGGTCGTCGGGCCAGCCGACCTGGGTCCAGGTGAGGGCGAGCAGCCCGGGCGGCTCCCAGCGCGTCACCCGCCCGACCTCCATTCCCTCGCCGCTGTCCGGGTCGTACACCTCGATCCAGCGCCCGCCGACGCCCGGCTCGATCTTCAGGTACAGCCCGCGCTCGGGGTCGTTCCAGTAGCGCGTGTGAGTCCGCCACCAGAGCGAGATCTCGTCGGTGAAGAGGTGAAAGGTGTCCTCCGGCGCGGCGTCGACCACGACCTCCGCCCTGGCTATGACCGGCACGGTCACCGTGTGTCTCCTTTCGTGGCCGCAGCGCGCAGCGCGACGTGGTCCTTGAACGACTCGAGCTGGGACTGCCAGCCTCCCGTGAGCCCGTCGAGCCAGCGCGCCAGCTCGCCGAGGGGCTGCGGACGCAACGCGTACAGCCGCACCCGCCCGTCCTCGGGAGGGCGGCTCTCCTCCACCAGCCCGGCCTCGCGCAGAACGCGCAGGTGGCGGCTGACCGCCGGCCCGGCGATGGAGAACTCGCGGTGAAGCTCGGACGCGGTGCGCGGGCCCTCGGACAGCAGGCGACGATGCGGCGACGGGTGGGATCGGAGAGGGCGCTGAGCGCGATCCCAGACTGCTTATCAGTCGCGGTACTTATCACTCTTGATAGACACTACCACCGAACTACGGCTGGGGAAGGGGAAGGGAGAACAAGAACCTCCCGCTCGTCGCGTGCTCGGGCTTCTCCGGGAGGTTCTGCTTCTCTGGCAGGCACAACCTCCCGTCCTTCGTTGGACGAGCGCCGAGCGTGAGTTTGTCGCCGGCTCCCACACCTTCACTGCTCAACCGGACCACGCCAAGCCTGCGGCGCAGGCCCGAGCGGAGCGCCGGCCGCCTAGGCCTGGTCGGTCTGCCGCAGCAGCGCACCCGTTGTCTGCTCGAGGATCCGCCGCCAGCCGGCCGAGCGCTCCCGCTCCTTCGCGAACTTCTTGACCACCTTGCGGACCCGGGTGGCGGAGATCTCGATCCCGTGCTTGGCGCACACCGCCTTGATGTCGTCGTAGTCCGAGGCCAGGCGCAGCGTGACCGACTCGAAGCCGTGACGGGCGATCTCCACGCGGCGGGTGAAGTTCAGGATGTTGGTCTCGAACATCAGCTCGTCGTTGGTGTCGGGCTCGATGAGGATGATGTCCACGCCGGGGTAGCGCTCCTTCCAGCGCGCCACCGCCTCGTGGAGGCGCTGGTGGGCGATCAGCTTGAACGCCTGGTAGCCGATCTGGGGAAAGCCCATGTCCCGAACCCGGCGCACCCGGCTGCCCAGCATGGTGGGGATGACCTTCTGGAAGTCGTTCACGTACGGAACCAGCGGGTTGACCACGATCACGAACTTGGCTCCGGCCTCGACCGCCACGTCCACGTTCGTGGTGGAGCGCAGACCGCCGTCCACGAGGTGGCGGCCCTTGATCTCCACCGGCTTGTAGACCATCGGCAGGGCGGTGGAGGCCGCCACGGCGCGGGCGATCGGCACGTCGTCCCAGTCCGGCCCGCCGAGCACGATCCGCTCGCATGTGTCGAGATCGGTGGCCGGCAGGAACAGATCGTTGTCGAGCAGGCGAAAGTCGTTGACCCGGTCGGGATCGGAGAGCACCGCCTCGAGGTAGTCCTGGATGCCGCTGCCGTCGTAGAGCCCGGAGGGCATCGACTCCGCGATCCCAACGGCCAGGTCGATCAGCGAGGTGCTGCTCAGGTGGGTCACGAAGTTCCGCGCCAGGCCGAGCATCCTGAGCGGGAGGAGAGCCGTGCTCTGAGCGAACTCGAGCGCGTTGGGGCGCATCAGCGTGCCCCGGTCGACGTCGTGGAAGGGCGTCGGCACCTGCTGGTTGACCACCCGCATCATCTCTTCCGGGGTGACCCCGTTGGCCGCCAGGGAGGCCACGAAGGAGCCCGCGCTGGTGCCGACGTAGACGTCGAACTGGTTGACCGTGCGGTTGACCGCCAGGAGATCGAGGGCCCGCAGGGCGCCGATCTCGTACACGCCGCCGGTGAAGCCGCCACCCCCCAGAACCAGCGCCGTGCGCGAACGCCGGGGCCGCCGCGAGCGCGGCTTCGGTCCGCCCTGCTTGCTCTTCGCGGCAGGCTTTTGGAGCTTGACGACTTCGCCCATGGGACTCTCAAGTATGGCCGAGGCGGTGGCGGACCGCTCCGGAAGGGGCGCTAGCGTGTTCCGGGCTCCATGCGCCGAATCGCCCTTCTCAGCGCCCTCGTGCTCGCCCTGGCGCCCGCCTCCGCGGCCGCCGACGAGGCCCTGGTCAAGCGCCTGACCCGCTACATCGGCGCTGCCGGGTCCAGCTCCGGCGCCCATGTGGTGAACGTCAGCAGCGGCGAGACCCTGTTCAGCTGGAATCAGAACCGCGCCCGCATCCTCGCCTCCAACACCAAGCTGTTCACCACCGCCGCGGCCCTGGCTCGCTTCGGGTCGGAGGGCACGCTCGGAACGGAGGTCCTGAGCGCGGGCACGCTCGGCGAGGACGGCGTGTTCAGCGGCAGTCTCTACCTCCGCGGCGGCGGCGATCCCACCTTCGGCACCAGGAGCTTCGCCAGGCGCAGCTACGGCGGCGGGGCGAGCGTGGAACGGCTGGCCACGCTGATCGAGCAGGCCGGTATCGAGCGAGTCAGCGGACGCATCTACGGCGACGAGTCTCAGTTCGACTCCTTGCGCGGCGGGCCGGAATCGCGCTTCGGGACCTCGATCTGGGTGGGCCCGCTCAGCGCCCTGTCCTTCAACCGCGGTCTCGGCAACCCCGGCGGCAGCTCGTTCCAGGTCAATCCGCCCGCCTTCGCCGCCCTACAGCTGGACGCGGCGCTGGAGCGCCGCGGGATCAAGGTGAGGCTCCGGCCCCGTGCCGGCACGGCGCCGGCGGAGGGCGAGGTGCTGGCCAGCGTGGACTCTCCGCCGATGGAGCGCCTGATCGAGCTGACCAACAAGCCGTCGGACAACTTCTTCGCCGAGATGCTGCTGAAGGACCTGGCTCTCCAGGCCGGCGGCAAGGGCACCACCCGAGCCGGCGCCAGGCTCGCCGCCGGCTACGCCCGCCGGCTCGGCTCGCGGGCTCGGCTGGTGGACGGCTCCGGCCTGTCGCGCGGCAACCGCGCCTCGCCGCGCGAGGTGGTGGACCTGCTGACCGCGATGGACGAGCTCGACGACCAGGAGTTCGGCGAGCAGTACATCGACTCGCTCGCCGTGGCCGGCCGCGACGGCACGCTGGCCGGCCGCATGCGGCGAGGCGTCGCGCGCTATCGCTGCACGGGCAAGACGGGCACGCTCTCGAACGTCAGCGCGCTCTCGGGCTACTGCGAGATCCGCTCGGGTGACCTGATCGCCTTCTCGATCCTGATGAACAACGTCTATCCGGGCAGCGCCCGCGGCCTCCAGGACGCGATGGTGCAGGCGATCGCCGCGGTCAGGTGAGCTCGAGCAGCCGCTCCTCGTCGATGATCTCGGTCCCGAGATCCTTTGCCTTGGCGTACTTGCTGCCGGCGTCCTCGCCGGCGAGCAGGTAGTCGGTCTTCTTCGACACCGATCCCGTGACCTTGCCGCCGGCGCTCTCGATTCGCCGGGTGGCCTCCTCGCGGGAGAGACTGGGCAGCGTGCCGGTGATCACCAGCGTCTTGCCCACCAGCGGTCCCTCGGCGGGGGGAGCCGGCCCCTCCTCCTCGAGCCGGAGTCCGTGCCCTCGCAGCTTGGCCACGAGCTCGCGCACGCGGTCCTCGGCCAGCGTGTCGTGCACGGTGGCGGCGAGCACCGGCCCCATGCCCTCGACCTCGGTGAGCTGCTCCGGCGTCGCGTCGAGCAGAGCGTCCATCGAGCGCAGGTGGCGGGCCAGGTTGCGCGCGTTGACGTAGCCGATCCCGGGCAGCCCGAGCCCATACAGCACGCGCTCGAAGGGCTGCTCGCGCGAGGCGTCGATGGCGGCGACGAGGTTGCCGGCGGAGATCTCGGCGAAGCGGTCGAGCTGTGTCAGGCGCTCGACGGTGAGGTCGTAGATGTCGGCGAAGCTCTCGATCAGCCCCTCGTCGAGGAAGCGGCGCACGTTCTCCTCGCCCAGGCCATCGATGTCCATGGCCCCCACGAAGTGCTTGACCGCCTGGAACACCTGGCCGGGGCACGACGCGCGGTTGGGGCAGATGGTCCACACGCCGCCCTCGGGCTTGACCGTGGGCGTGTCACAGGCCGGGCACCGCTCCGGGGGCTCGGGCTGGGGGCTCCGGCGCTTTCGCCGCTGAGCCTTGGAGGTGGGTGACACGACCTGCGGGATCACGTCGCCCGCCCGCATCACGATCACCTCGTCGCCCTTGCGCACGTCCTTTCGCTTGAGGTCCTCCTCGTTGTGCAGCGTGGCCATTCCCACGGTCACGCCGGACACCTGTACCGGCTCGAGCACGGCGAAGGGCACCATGTGACCTGTCCGGCCCACGTTCCAGGCCACGTCGCGCAGGGTGGTGGTGGCCGTGCTGGGAGCGAACTTCCAGGCGATCGCCCCTCGCGGCTCGCGGCCCACCACCCCGAGCTGGCGCTGCAGGTCGAGGTCGTCGACCTTGACCACCACGCCGTCGATCTCGAAGTCGAGCGTGTGGCGGCGCTCCTCCCAGCCCCGGCAGGCGCCCACCACCTCGTCGACCGTGTCGTGGACCTCCACCCCGTCGTTGACCCGGAAGCCGTGGTTGCGCAGCCACTCGAGCGAGTCGTGGTGCGACTCGAACTCGAGGCCGTCGAGGGCGCCGATCCCGTAGCACCACATCGACAGCGGCCGTGAGGCCGCGAGCTGGGGGTCGAGCTGGCGGATCGAGCCCGCCGCGGTGTTGCGTGGGTTGGCGTACGTGGGCTCGCCGTCAGCGGCTCGCTGCTCGTTGAGCTTGGCGAAGGCGGCCAGCGGCAGGTAGATCTCGCCCCGCACCTCGAGCAGCGGCGGCGCGCCCTCCACGCGCAGGGGGACCGCACCGATCGTGCGGAGATTCTGGGTCACGTCCTCCCCCACCTCTCCGTTGCCTCGGGTGGCGCCGCGCACCAGCAGGCCGTCCTCGTAGACGAGCGAGATGGCCAGACCGTCGATCTTGGGCTCGGTGACGAAGCGCACCTCGCCCATCTCCACGCCCTGGCGGGCCAGGTAGCGCTCGCTGCGCACGACCCAGGCCGCCAGCTCGTCCTCGTTGCGCGCGTTGGCCAGCGAGAGCATCGGCTGGAGGTGCCGGATCTCGCGGAACTTGTCCAACGGGGCACCGCCCACCCGCTGTGTCGGCGAGTCGGGTGTGCGCAGCTCCTCGTGCTCGGCCTCCAGGTCGCGCAGCTCGTTGAGCAGCTTGTCGTACTCGACGTCCGTGATCTCGGGGTCGTCGAGGACGTAGTAGCGGTGGCCGTGGTACTCGAGCTGCTTGCGCAGCTCCGCTGCCCGTTTCTCTGCGCTCACGCCCGCCGGGCGGCCGGGCGCAGCAGCCCTTCGAGGTCGAACCCGGCGAGCTGCTCGATGCCCGCCTGGTCGGTCAGGTCGAAGTGCAGCGGGGTGACCGCGATCAACCCCTCGGCGATCGCCGCGAAGTCCGTGCCCTCTTCGTCGTGGTAGCTCGGCATCTCGCTGTAGATGCGATAGCGGCGCCGGCCGCCGTCCTCCTCGGTGAGCTCCATCTGGTCGCGATAGTCGCGCTTGCCCAGCCGGCACAGCGCACACGCCCTTGGGCCGGCCGGTCGGAGCGTTGACGTTGAGCAGAGTCCCGTCGGGAATCGGCACGCCCTCGAGCTGCTCGACCAGGCGGGCCACGAAGGCGGCCACGGGCTCGAAGTCCTCGCGCTGCCAGCGGGCACCGGCGCGGAAGTCCATCTCACCGTGGTCGGCCTGCTGTGAGACGGCCACGGCCGGAATACCCAGCACCACACCCTCCAGGGCCGCGGCCACCGTGCCCGAGTAGGTGATGTCGTCGCCGAGGTTGGCGCCGTGGTTGATGCCGGAGACGATCAGTTCGGGCACGAACTCGATCAGCCCGAGCGCGGCGAAGCGCACGCAGTCCACCGGGGTGCCGTCGGTGGCGAACCCGGTGGTGCCGTCGCCGAACTCCACCTCCTCGACCCACAGTGGATGGCGGATCGTGATGCTGCGAGCGGTGGCGCTGCGGTTGGAGTCCGGCGCGATCACCGCGAGCTCCAGTCCCGGGACCTCGAGCAGGGCATCGCGCATGACGTTCAGCCCGGTGGCGGTGATGCCGTCGTCGTTTACGAGTAGGACTTTCAAAGCGGCTTCGAGATTAGTGGTAACGCACTGACTCCAGGTAAAGCCCGTGAGCCGGTGCCGTCGCCCCCGCGGCGCTGCGTGGCTGTCCTTCGAGGAGTCGCTCGAAGTCGGCCGAGCTGACACCCTCCAGCATCGTTCCCACCAACACGCGGACCATGGAGCGCATGAACGTGTCCGCCTCGATCCGGAACGTGAGCAGATCCTCGCCCTCCTCGGTCCACTCCGCCCGGAGCACCGTGCGCTCGAAGCGCTGGTGGTAGGTGACGGTGGGTGTGAACGCGGTGAAGTCGTGTGCGCCCTCGAGAACGGCGGCGCAAGCATGTAGCTCGCCGCGGTCCAGCGGCTTGGGCCACCACAGCGCGCGATCTCGCTCGAAGGGGCTGGGCGCCGACCGGGTGAGCACGCGGTAGCTGTAGCCGCGGCTGCGCGCGTCGCGGCGAGCGTCGAAGCCCTCGGGCGCGGGTTCGCTGGCCAGCACGGCCACGTCGTGGGGCAACAGCGCATTGAGGTTTCGGCGCGGCGCCGGGTCGCCGGGGTGGCTGGCCACCTGCCCGCGCGCGTGGACACCACGATCGGTGCGGCCGGCCACGATGAGCGTCACCGGCTCGGGCAGCAGTGTCCCGAGGGCCTCCTCGAGCACTCCCTGGACGGTCCGCCGCCCGGGCTGGAGGGCCCAGCCGGCGAAGTCGGTGCCGTCGTACTCGAGGAGAAGCCGCGCCGTCAGGGCCGGTGCCCGTCCTAGCCGCGCCGGCGCGCGACGATCACGGCGTATTCGTGCTCGATCTCCGTGGGTCCCTCGCCGCCCCGGCGCCGCACGAGCTCGAGCAGCTCGGCGCGCATCGCCTCGTACTGGTCGGGCGGGAGATTGCGGCGGGCGAGGGCCCAGTTGGGAGCGATCGCCTCGACCTCGGCCGCCAGTGCCTCGGCCGAGTCGGCGCTCCATGTGAGGGTGCACGTGTCCACCTCCACACGCGCGGCCAAGCCCTCGAAGCGGCTCTTGGCCGTCTCCTCCACAGCCCACTCCTCCGGAATGGGCAGTTCGGCCGCCGGCGGCTGATAGCGCCGCCCGAGCTGGAAGAGCTCGGAGGAGAAGCTGCCCGGCGTCCACGCGGTGAGGCCCACGGTGTTGCCCGGCCGGACCACCCGGAAGAGCTCGCGCGCCACCACCTCCGGACGGGGCGCGATCATCGCCCCGAACACCGAGCCCACGCAGTCGAAGCGCTCGGCCTCGAAGGGCAGCGCCTCCGCGTCCCCGAGCACCCACTCGACGTCGTAGCCCTCGGCGTCCGAGCGCGCCCGGCCGAGCTCCACCATGTCCGGCGAGAAGTCGGAGGCCACCACGCTCGCGCCCTCAGCCGCGCAGGCCAGCGCGAAGTTCCCGTCGCCGGCCCCGACGTCGAGCACCTCCTGGCCGGCGGAGACCGCGCACGCGTTGCACAGCTCGACGGCCGCTGGCCGGAGGATCTCCGACAGCCTCGAGTAGTCGCCCAGCGCCCACATGGCTCGCTGGCGGTCCTTGATCTCGTCGACTTCCATGTGGGCGGATCCTAAGGGCTGTTAACAATGGGACCGGAGTGCGCGTCTCGGCCAAAACCGACTACGGGGTGCGGGCCCTGCTCGAGCTCGCCGTGGCCGACAACGGCCCGGTCAAGGGCGAGCGCCTGGCCCAGTCGCAGGCGATCCCGCTGAAGTTCCTCGAGAACATCCTCACGGATCTGCGCCACGCCGGCATCGTGCGCGCCCAGCGCGGCGCGGAGGGCGGCTACTGGCTGGCCAAGCCCGCGGCGGAGGTCACGCTCGGAGCGGTGATCCGCGCGGTGGACGGACCGCTGGCCAGCGTCCGCGGCGAGGCCCCCGAGGAGGTCGAGTACGAGGGCGCGGCGGAGAACCTGCAGGTGGTCTGGATCGCCCTGCGCGCGAGCATGCGCTCGGTGGTGGACGAGATCACCCTGGCCGACGTCGTGGCCGGCCGCATGCCGGCAAGGGTCAAGCGGCTGACCGAGTCGCCGGACGCCTGGGCGCGCCGTTAGGCCGCCACCGGCGAATCCGCCGGCCGCAGCCACACGATGGCGCCCTCGGTGAGCTCGAGCTCTTCCAGCCGCTCCCTGGTGGTCTGAACCCAGGTGGATTCGCCACCGCTCAGCGTCAGCTCGATGCGAATCTCGAAGCCGAGGTGCAGCACGCGGTCGATCTTCGCCTCGGCCGCGCCGTCGGCGGGCTCGAGCAGGATCTCCACGTCGTGCGGGCGGATCTGGCGCTCGGACAGCGCGGTGACCGGGCCGACGAAGCCCATCACGAACTCGTTGGCGGGCTTCTCGTAGAGGTCGCGCGGTGAGCCGACCTGCTCGATGTCCCCCTTGTTGAGGACCACGATCTGCTCGGCCACCTCCATGGCCTCCTCCTGATCGTGCGTGACGAACACCGTCGTCACGTGCACCTCTTCGTGCAGGCGACGCAACCAGGCGCGCAGCTCCTTGCGAACGGTGGCGTCGAGCGCTCCGAAGGGCTCGTCCAGCAGCAGCACACGGGGCTGAACCGCGAGCGCCCGGGCGAGCGCCATTCGCTGACGCTGTCCACCGGAGAGCTGCGACGGATAGCGGTGGGCGAAGCCGTCGAGATGGACCAGCCTGAGCAGCTCGTCCACGCGGGACTCGATCTCTTCCTTCGGCTTCTTACGGATGGTGAGCCCGAAGGCAACGTTCTTGGCCACCGTCATGTGCTTGAAGGCGGCGTAGTGCTGAAAGACGAACCCGACGTTGCGGCGCTGCGGCGGCGTGTGGGTGGAGTCCTCCCCGGCGATCTCCACCTTGCCGTTGTCGGGCGTCTCGAGGCCGGCGATCACGCGCAGCAAGGTCGACTTGCCGCCGCCGCTCGGGCCGAGCAGGGCCGTGAGGGAGCCGTCGCGCACCTCCAGCGAGACGTCGTTGAGCGCGACGAAGTCGCCGAACGCTTAGACACCGAATCCACGACGATGCTCATGCCTTCGCCTCCTGGGCTTCCTTTGGCTTGATCACGTTCATGGCAAGCAGCGTGACCAGGGCGATCAGCGCGAGCACGACTGACACAGCATATGCGCCGGTCTCGTCAAAACGCAGATAACGGTTCTCCACGTACAGCGTCGCGGTCTCCGTCTGGCCCGACAGCTTGCCCGAGACCACGCTGACCGCGCCGAACTCACCGAGAGCGCGCGCCGTGGTCAGGACAACGCCGTAGGCCACGCCCCAGCGGATCGCCGGCAGCGTCACGCGGAAGAAGGTCTGAAGCGGCCCGGCCCCGAGCGTGGCGGCCGCCTGCTCCTGCTCGGTGCCGATCTCGCGCAGCACCGGGATGGTCTCGCGCACCACGAAGGGGAGCGACACGAACATCGTGGCCAGGATCATGCCCGGCACGGAGAAGATGATCTGAATGCCCTGTTCGGCGAACCACTGGCCCACCCAGCCGTCGACGCGCCCGTAGACGAGCAGCAGCGCCAAGCCCACCACCACCGGCGAGACGGCGAAGGGGAGGTCCACCAGCGCGTTGAGGAGGGCGCGCCCGCGGAATCGTTGACGCACGATGGCAAGCGCGCACAGGATCCCGAAGATCGTGTTCAGCGGCACGGCCACGACGACCATCACGCCGGTGAGGTAGAAGGCGTGCTGGGCCTCGGGGGTGCTCACCGCTTCCCAGAAGGCATCCACGCCGTCCGCGAAGGCGTTGAAGAACACCAGGACCACCGGGATACCCAGCAGCAGGAGCAGGTAGCCCAGCGCGACGAAGCGAAGCGCGTACTTACTCTTCATGGCGCAGCGCCTTCTTGGAGAGCCAGCCGAAGAACAGCAGTACGACGAGCGCGCCACGAGCAAGACCACCGACACGGCGGAGGCGCCGACCGGGTTGTTGCTCTCCACCTGGGAGAAGATGAACACCGAGGCGGCCTCGGTCTTGAAGGGCAGGTTGGCGGTGATGAGCACGAGCGAGCCGAACTCGCCCACGGCGCGGGCAAAGGCCAGCCCGCCTCCGGCGATAATGGCCGGCGCGAGGTTGGGCAGGATGATGCGCCGGAACACGGTGGCGCGGCTGGCGCCGAGCGACTCCGCGGCCTGCTCCATCTCCCGGTCCAGCTCGAGCAGCACGGGTTGGACGGCACGGACCACGAAGGGAAGCGTCACGAACAGCAGCGCGAGCACCACGGACGCCCGGGTATAGGCGATGTCGATGCCCACCGGGCTGTCCGGCCCGTAGAAGAGCAGCAGCGTGAGGCCGGCAACGATCGTGGGCAGGGCAAACGGCAGGTCGATCAGTGAGTTGACGATGCCCTTGCCGCGGAAATCGTCGCGCACCAGCACCCAGGCGATCAGCGTTCCGAACAGGGCGTTGATCAGCACCACGATCACCGAGGCGATAAGCGTCAGGCGCAGCGCGGCCACGGCCTGGGGACTGCTGATGGAGTTCCAGAACGTGTCCCAGCCGCCGTCGAACGACTTGAACACCACCGCCGCCAGCGGAATCAGCGCGATGATGCTCAGGTAGGAGATGGCGATGCCGCGCCCGAGCACGTCCCCCGGAATCAGGGACGCCCTCGGGCCGCGGCTCACCGGTGCTGCGGGCGGCGCCGGTCCCGGCGCCGCGGTTGCTGAGCCCGCGGAAGCCGCCGGCGGCGGCGTACCGATGCCGTCAATCGGAGGCAGTGCTCTTCCCCTGCGACTGGAAGATGTCGGCCACGACGCTGCCCTCGGGATCGAAGAACTCGTCGTTGACCTTGCCCCAGCCGCCGAACTTGGTGATCTCGAAGAGCGTGACGGAGTCGGGAACTCATCCGCGCCGGCCGTGCCCTCCACCACCGGGCGATAGCCCTTGCTCGCGAAGATCTCCTGCGCCTCCGGCGTGTAGAGGAAGTCGACGAATTTCTGCGCCAGCTCCGGATCCTTCGACTCGTTCACGACCGCGATCGGGTTCTCGATCAGGAGCGTCTCGTCGGGGATGACGTAGTCGAGTTCCTCGCCCTGCTGCTGCGCGAGGATGGCCTCGTTCTCGTAGCCGAGAAGGACGTCGCCCGTGCCGCTCGAGAAGGTCTGCAGAGACTCACGGGCGCTCTTGTCGAGCACGGGCACGTTGTCGAACAGCGTCGAGAGGTACTCCTTGGCCTGCGTCCGGCGTCTTGCCCTGCTCGAGCTGCGCGCCGTAGGCGGCCATGATGTTCCACTTGGCGCTGCCCGAGGTGAACGGGTTGGGCTCGATGCACCTCGACTTCACCGGTCACGAGGTCGTCCCAGGTCTTGATGTTCTTCGGGTTGCCCTTGCGCACGATGAAGACCACCACCGAGTCGGTGACCATGCCCTTGTACTCGTTCTGGTTCCAGCTCTTGTCGACCAGACCTGCGTCCACCAGGCGGGTGATGTCCGGCTCCAGCGAGAACTCGACCACGTCGGCGGGCAGGCCGCCCTCCACGGCGCGCGACTGCTCACCGGACGAGGCGTAGGACTGGTCGAAGGACACACCCTTGCCCTCGGGTGTCTTGTTGAAGGCCGGGATCAGCTCCTTATAGGCCTCCTCGGGCGTGGAGTAGGCCACCAGCGTGAGCTTGCCGCCGCTGCCATCACCGCCGCCGCCTGAGCCCTCATCCGAGGACGACCCGCCGCAGCCGGCCACGACCAGCGCGACGAGCGCCGCGAGGGCGAGGAGCGGCGTACGGGTCTTGAATCGATGCATTCTCTACCTTCTCAGTCGACTTTGCAGGCCGAGGAACCTAGCACAAAGCCCACCGGAAACATCGGAATTATCGGGTAGGCCTGGCACGCGGACAGCGACATAGGATGCGCCGGCATGGTCGATGTCGACGCTGGCTCGTTTCTCGTCATCGTTTCCGTCGCGGCTCTCGCCGCGCTGATCGCCGGCGTCGTCCAGCCCCACCTCGCCATTCCGGTGGTCGTGATGGAGCTGATTCTCGGGATCATCGTCGGCCCGGAGCTCCTCGGCCTGGCCGAAGCCGACGAGTTCATCGAGTTCTTCTCGAGCCTCGGCCTCGGCATGCTGTTCTTCTTCGCGGGATACGAGATCGACTTCGACAGGATCCGCGGCGAACCGCTGCGTCTGGGGTTGGTGGCCTGGCTGTTCTCCCTGGCCCTCGCCTATTCGATCGGCGGACTGCTCGCCCTCACCGGCCTGATCCTGTCCCTGCTCTACACGGGCTCCGCCATGTCCACGACCGCGATCGGCACGCTCATCCCGGTACTCAGCGACGCCGGTGAGCTGCGCACCCGGTTCGGCACCTTCCTGCTGGCCGCCGGGGCGCTCGGCGAGTTCGGGCCGATCCTGCTGATCACCCTGGTCTTCTCGACCCAGGGTGCGCTGTCGAGCGGCCTCATCCTGGTGCTGTTCGTGGCCATCGCCGTGGTCACCGCGATCGTCGCCGTGCGCGGGGCAGGGATCGGCTGGGGCCTCCTCGAGCGATCCCTGGAGACGAGCGGACAGTTCGCGATCCGCATAGCCGTGGTGATGGTGTTCGCCCTGGCGGCGCTCGCCTCGGAGCTCGGTCTGGACCTGCTCCTGGGCGGGTTCGTGGCCGGGGTGATCGTGCGGCTCGCGCTCAAGGGTCGAGAGGTGGAGCGCCTCGAGTCGAAGCTCACCGCGGTGGGGTACGGCTTCCTGATCCCGTTCTTCTTCGTCACCAGCGGCCTCAAGTTCGACGCCGGCGCCCTTGCCGAGGATCCGATCCGGCTGCTCGAGCTGCCGCTGTTCCTCGCCCTGTTCCTCGTGGTGCGGGGCGTGCCGGCGCTCGTTCTCTACCGCAACGTCCTCGGGCGGCGCGATCGGACCGCGCTCGCCTTCTTCACCTCGACCCAGCTGCCGCTGGTCGTCGCCATCACCACGATCGCCATCGATCAGGGGCACATGCGGGCCTCCACCGCCGCCTCGCTCGTGGGCGCCGCCATCCTGTCCACCGCGCTGTTCCCCCTGATCGGGCTGAAGTTGCGCGAGGGACAGGCCGGAGTCGAGCCTTCGCGTCCCTAGAGACCCGGCGGGTGGCGGACCACGAAGCCCGACGGCGAGCGGTTCTCGTTGGTCCAGCGCGAGCCGGTCTGCGAGCGCGCGCTGGTGTCGAAGCGGCGTCCGTTGACCGACATGAACACGTGGCTCCGGTTGGCGTAGATGGTGATGTAGCGCCCGCGCCCAGGAGCGCCGTAGGACATGAACGCGCTCGAGTCCAGCGGCGTCCGCAGCAGGCCCGCGCCGTGAAGCGCGTAGGAGACCGAGCCGGAGCAGTCGTAGCCGCTGTCGCGGAAGGTCCGGTGGCCTCCGCCGTACTTGTACGGCATGGTGGCGATCCGGTTGGCCGAGCGGATCACCTTCTGGAGAACCGAGAGCCCACCTCCTCCGCCGCCGACACCGCGCCGCTTGAGCACGCGGCCCGGGCCCATCCCGAGCGCCTGGCGCGTGTTGGGGCCGGCGACCCCGTCGGGGGTGAGGCCGTGGCTGCTCTGCCAACGCTTGAGCGCCGCCTCGGTGCCCGGCCCGAACACGCCGTCGGCGGGCACCCCGAGGTGCCGCTGCAGGGAGCGCACGCCCCCACCTCCGTGAGCACGCCGGTGCCCGCCCGAGCGTCCGGCGCGTGAGCGGCGGACGGTGGCGCCGCGCTTGCGCTTGAGCACCGGTCCGGCGCCGATGCCGAGCGCGGCGCGCGTGTTCGGTCCGGCGATGCCGTCCGCGGTGAGCCCGTGGGCGCGCTGCCAGCGCTTGAGGGCCCGCTCGGTGGCCGGCCCGAACACGCCGTCGGCGCCCACGCCGATCGCCTGCTGCAGCCGGCGCACGTCGGCGCCTCGCGACTTCACGACCACGGCCTCGGCCGTGTCGGGTGCGCCGGCCTCGATCGCGGTCACGCCCGCGGCCGCACCGGCGGTCAGGGCCACGGCGGCCGCGACGGACACGCCGCGGGCGGGCAGAACGGGTAGTCCGGTCGACGCGGCGGCCGCCTCACGGCGGGCACGCGAGCGGGCCAGCGACCGCGCCCATAGTTCATCGCGGGAGAGATCCCTGTCTTGCACTGTCAATACAACCCTCGTGTCGGGGAGATGCTTCGGCGGCGAGCCGTAGCGAGGCGTCGTTCTATCAAGCAAAAGTCCTGCTAGTTGCAATTTTTGTTGCAGTTCGACTCCGGGTACTTCACTTGCATGAACGAGATCGCACCCGGAATCCGCCACTGGACAGCCCGCCATCCCAAGATCGGCACCGACGTCAGCTCGTACTGGCTGCCCGATCAGCGCGTGGTGCTCGATCCGATCACCGTGCCCGACGAGATCGCCGACGTGGACGAGATCCTCCTCACCAACCGCCACCATCTCCGGGCGAGCCTCGAGGCGAGGGACCGGCTCGAGGCCGTGATCCGCGCGCCGCGCACGGGAATGCACGAGTACACCGACGGTGAGCCGGTCGAGCCCTACGACTTCGGCGACTCGCTCGCCGGCGGGCAGGTGATCGCCTACGAGATCGGCTCGATCTCTCCCGACGAGGCGGCGCTTCACATCCCGGCAGTCTCCGCCCTCGCGGTCGCCGATGGGGTCATCCACTACGACGAGGGCCTGAGCTTCGTGCCCGACGGCCTGATGGATGACCCGGACGAGACCAAGCGCGGGCTGGCCGCCGCCTACGCCCGCCTGTCGGATGAGCTGCGGTTCGAGAACCTGCTGACCGCCCACGGCGACCCGATCGCCGGTGGAGCGAGCGAGCGCCTGCGGAGCTTCGCCGCGGACGCCGCGGGAGGCTAGCCGCCGCGAGCCAGCTCGCGCGCCTGCTCCTGCACCCACGCCGGCACCAGCACCTCGTCGAAGTCGAGCCACCGCTCCGCCTCGATCTCGAGGAAGGCGATCCGCCGCCCCGCGCCGGCGGCGGGACCGGAGAGCAGCACGAGCAGCCAGCCCGTGTCGTCTTCATCGGCCACCACGCCCACCGCCCCCTCCGGCAGGTCATCGGCCCAGTCGGCGGCCGGCGCACGACGGCCGGCTGCCCGCGCGCGACGGACGAGCGCTCCCAGCGCCTGGGCATCCACCTGGCGGCCGCCGGCCACCTCGTACAGCGAAGCGCCGTCGCGCTCCCCGACCTGGGCCTGCTCCTCAGGGGTGAGGCAGTCGGGGCAGGTGACGAGGACGAGTCTGCCGTTCAGGAACAGGCTGCCCCAGCCCTCGCCCTCATGATCCCCGAGGCCGCGCCCGCAGCGCGAGCACTCGAGCGGCCCCCCGGTGGCCTCGATCAAGGTCATGACAGAGTTACGGGTAACGCGACTCTGTCGACTTATGCACCTATGGCGACACGCTTCTCGCCAAGGAGCGCGCCCGCGGACCGGCCGAGACCCTCAGACCAGCTCGAGGAAGACCATCTCGGTGGAGTCGGACTTCCTCGGGCCCAGCTTGAGGATTCGGCAGTAGCCGCCCTGACGCTCCGCGTAGCGGGGCGCTATCTCCTCGAACAGCTTGTAGACCACGAACTTGTCCTGGCCCAGCCGGGCCATGGCCAGGCGGCGGGAGTGCCCGTCGCCCTTCTTGGCCAGCGTGATCAGCCGCTCGAGCTCCGGCTTGACCGCCTTGGCCTTGGCCTCGGTGGTCTGGATGCGCTCGTGGTCGATCACCTCGCGGCAGAGGTTCATGAACAGCGCCTTGCGGTGCGCTGAGTCGCGCGAGAGCTTGCCCTTCTGCTTGCGGTGGCGCATGACGGCGGGGACCCTATCCGTGTCTAGCCGGTGCGCAGCCCGAGGCCGCGCGCGTCGAGGGTCTCCTTGACCTCCTCGATCGACTTGCGGCCGAAGTTCGGGATCGCCGCCAGCTCGGACTCCGACTTCTGCACGAGGTCGCCGACGGTCTGGATGCCGGCGCGCTTGAGGCAGTTGTACGAGCGGACACCGAGCTCGAGCTCCTCGATCAGGATGTCGTCCATCCCGCCAGCGGTGGCGCCACCGGCGCCGTCGCCGCCGAGGCCGTCCGCACCGGCGACGAGCGCCGCGCCCTGATCGCGCAGGGCCTCGACGCGGTCGGCGTCGGTGAAGATGGCCAGGTACTTGATGAGGATCTCGGCCGCCTCGCGCAGCGCTGCCTGCGGGTCGAGTGAGCCGTCGGTCTCGATGTCGAGCGTGAGCTTGTCGTAGTCGGTCTTCTGACCCACGCGGGCGGCGTCGACCGAGTAGGCCACGCGCTTGACGGGGGAGAAGATCGAGTCGATCGGGATCACGCCGATCGGCTGGTCGGGCGTCTTGTTGTCCTCGGCCGGGGAGTAGCCGCGGCCGTGCCCGATGGTCAGGTACATCTCGAGCTTGGTCTTCTTCTCGAGCGTGGCGACGTGCGCCTCAGGGTTGAGGATCTCGACGCCCGAAGGCAGATCGATGTCGCCCGCGGTGATGTCGCCGGGTCCGGTGACCACGAGCGGCGCCTCGATCTCGGCCGCATCCGAATGCATGCGGCAGACGATCTCCTTGAGGTTGAGGACGATGTCCGTCACGTCCTCCTTGACGCCGTTGATGGTCGAGAACTCGTGCGCGACACCCTCGATGCGGACGCTCGTGACGGCGGCACCGGCCAGCGACGACAGCAGGACTCGCCTGAGCGAGTTGCCGAACGTGTAGCCGAAGCCGCGGTCGAGCGGTTCGATCGTGAAGGTTCCGCGGTTGTCCTCGACGCTCTCGGAAGATATCTGGGGAGTCTGAAACTCGATCATGGGGAGGGTGATTCCTTCGGTTGTCAGCGGCCGCTCGGCAAGGGCGGCGCGCGTATCTGGTGCTACTTCGAGTAAAGCTCGACGATGAGCTGCTCCTGCACGGGCGTGGTGATCTCACCGCGCTCGGGAAGGCGCAGCACCTTGGCGGTGAGGCCGTCGTGGTCGGCCTGGAGCCAGGCCGGTACCGCGGAGGTGAGCTCGGTGGCGTCGCGCACGACGGGCTCCACGGCGGCGCCGGGGCGCATCGTGATCACGTCGTCGGAACGCAACTGGTAGGACGGGATGTCCACCCGCCGGCCGTTGATGGCCCAGTGCCCGTGGCGGACCTGCTGCCGCGCCTGACGCCGCGAGGCGGCGAAACCGAGGCGTACGAGCACGTTGTCGAAACGTGACTCGAGCAGGCGCAGCAGGTTCTCACCGGTCACGCCCTCCTGGCGGCTCGCCTTGTCGTAGTAATTGCGGAACTGCTTTTCGAGTACGCCGTAGTAGCGCCGCGTCTTCTGCTTCTCGCGCAGCTGCACGCGGTACTCGGACTGGCGCATCCGGCCGCGCCCGTGATCCCCGGGCGGGTAGTTGCGCCGCTCGACGCCGCACTTGTCGGTGAGGCAGCGCTCGCCCTTGAGGAACAGCTTCTGGCCCTCGCGGCGGCACTGCTTGCACTGAGCTCCGGTGTCGCGGGCCATCAGACACGCCTCCGCTTGCGCGGCCGGCAGCCGTTGTGGGCCTGCGGCGTCACGTCCCGGATCCCTGTGATCTCGAGGCCGGCGGCCTGCAGCGAGCGGATCGCGGTCTCGCGGCCGGATCCGGGGCCCTTGACGTAGACCTCGACCTTCTGAAGGCCGTGCTCCATGCCCTTGCGCGCGGCAGCGTCGGCCGTGACCTGGGCGGCGAACGGCGTGGACTTGCGCGAGCCCTTGAAGCCGGCTCCGCCGGCGGACTCCCACGCGATCACGTTGCCGTCCTTGTCGGTCAGGGCCACGATGGTGTTGTTGAAGCTTGTCTTTATATGGGCCTGGCCGAAGGGCACGTTCTTGCGTACGCGCCTCCGACCACGAGGCCTGCGGGGCTGGGGCATTTAGCTGGTCACCTCAGTGCTTCCTGATCTTCTTCTTGCCGCCGCCGGCGGAGGAGCCGCGCTTCGGTCCCTTGCGGGAGCGCGCGTTGGTCTTCGTCCTCTGCCCGTTGGCGGGGAGGCCGCGCCGATGTCGCAGGCCCTTGTACGCCCCGATCTCCATCAGTCGCTTGACGTTCTGTGAGCGTTCGCGGCGGAGGTCGCCCTCTACGAGCTCGTCCTCGATCGCGTCGCGCAGCTTGCGCACCTCGTCGTCGGTGAGATCCTTGACGTAGGTGTCGCCGTCCACGCCCGCCTGGGTCAGGACCTCGTTCGACTTCGAACGGCCGATGCCGTAGACGTACGTGAGGCCGATCTCGACCCGCTTGTTAAGGGGAATGTTGATTCCAGCGATGCGTGCCATCTACTCCGCCGTCACCCCTGCCGCTGCTTGTGCCGGGGGTTCTGACAGATCACGAGGACCGCACCGCCGCGGCGGATGATCTTGCACTTCTCACACATGGGCTTGACTGATGCGCGGACCTTCATAGCTCCGTTGGGTGGGACGTATTGGGACGAGGACCAGCGCAGAGCCCAGGAATCGGCTCCGCGCCCGACCGGAAAGAGTAGCAGCCTGGACCCGGGTGCGATCAGGCGCTTACGGCCCGCGAGGCAGGCTCGGCAGGCTCGGCCACGAGCTCGTGCCAGGGCGTCAAGATACGCGGCCCATCGGCCGTAATGGCCACGGTGTGCTCGAAGTGGGCGGCCAGCGATCCGTCCTGCGAGTAGACGGCCCAGCCGTCCGTGCCCATGCGCACCTGGTGGGTGCCCACGTTGACCATGGGCTCGACGGCGAGCACCATTCCCTCCTCCAGCTCCGGCCCGGTGCCCGGCGGCCCGTAGTTGGGGATCTGCGGGTCCTCGTGCATGTCGCGACCGATGCCGTGGCCCACCAGCGAGCGGATGACGGCAAACCCCTCGGCCTCCACGCGAGCCTGGACCGCATGTGAGACATCGCCCAGGCGGTTGCCCGGCCGGCACTGCTCGACGGCGTCGAACAGCGACGCGCGGGTCACGGCCAGCAGCCGGTGCGCCACCGGGGTGACGTTGCCGATCGGGTGGGTCATGGCGCCGTCCGCCACCCAGCCGTCGAGGATCACGCCGATGTCCACGGACAGCAGGTCGCCGCGCTTGAGCTCGTAGCGGCCGGGGATACCGTGGACCACCATCGAGTTGGGTGACAGGCAGGTGGAGCCGGGAAAGCCGTTGTAGCCCTTGAAGGCCGGCTCGCCCCCCTGGGAGCGGATGTAGCGCTCGGCCGCCTCATCCAGCTGGGCCGTGGTCACTCCCGGCCGGGCCTTCTTGCGCAGCAGCTCGTGACAGCGGGCCAGGATGCGGCCCGCCGCGGCCATCTTCTCGAGCTCCTCGGGCGTCTTGCGGATGATCACCGTGCTCAGAGCTCGGCTTCGAGGCGCAGCGTGGCCAGGGTCGCGCGGATGTGGTCGTGGACCTCGTCCTGGGTGCGGCTGCCGTCGAAGCGGCGAAGCAGGCCCTTGTCCTCGTACCAGTCGATCAACGGGGAGGTCTGCTCGTGGTAGACCGACAGTCGCTCCTCGATCACCTCGGGCTTGTCGTCGTCACGCTGAAAGAGCCGCGAGCCGTCCTGGTCGCAGACGCCCTCGTTCTTGGGCGGGTCGAAGTCCACGTGGTACACGTGCCCGTTCTTGACGCAGGTACGCCTGCCGGAGAGACGGCGAATGACCTCCGCATCGGAGGCTTCGATCAGGAGCACCGCCGTGAGCGAGCGCCCGCGCCCGTCGAGGTTGCTCTCGAGCATCTCCGCCTGGCGGATCGTGCGCGGGAAGCCGTCGAGCAGGAAGCCGTCGTCGGCTTCGCCCGTGTCGAGCCGCTCGTCGATGATCCCGGCCACCAGCTCGTCGGGCACGAGCTTGCCCTCGTTCATCAGCGGCTCGGCCTGCCGGCCCATCTCGGTCTTGCTCTCCACCGCCTCGCGCAGGATGTTGCCGGTGGAGTAGTACGGCAGCCCGAAATCGGCGATCAGGCGCTCGGCCTGTGTGCCCTTGCCGGCCCCGGGGGGACCCAGCAGCACCAGGTTGAGCTCGCTCATATGGCGAGCGCGCGGTGCGCGCGAGCGTTCGGTTTCACTTGAGGAAGCCCTCGTAGTTGCGCATCATCAGCTGCGCCTCGAGCTGCTTCATGGTGTCGAGGGCCACGCCCACCACGATCAGGATCGATGTGCCGCCGAAGAAGAAGTTGGCGCTCGTCTGGTTGATGAGGATCGTGGGCAGAGCCGCGACGGCCGCCAGGTAGAGGGCGCCCGGGAAGGTCAACCGCGCGAGGATGCGGTCGAGATATTCGGCCGTGGGTCTTCCAGGCCTCACCCCCGGAATGAAGCCGCCGTACTTCTTCAGGTTGTCGGCCTGCTCCACCGGGTTGAAGGTGACCGCCGTGTAGAAGTAGGTGAAGACGATGATGAGGATCGACTCGCCGATCAGATAGGCCGGCCCGTTGGGGTTGAAGAAGGTGGAGAAGTCCTGTGCCCAGCTGGCCTGCGTGAGCTCCCCGACCGTCGGCGGGAAGGCCATCAGCGAGGCGGCGAAGATCACCGGGATCACGCCGGCCATGTTCACGCGCAGCGGCAGGTAGGTGGACCCACCGCCGGCCATGCGCCGGCCCACCACGCGCTTGGCGTACTGAATCGGAATGCGACGCTGGCCCTCCTGCATGAAGACGATGCCGGCGATGATGGCCAGGGCCAGGAAGGGCATCATCACCACGAAGATCTGGTCCGGGTTGGTCCACCAGGCCTGGATGCCGCTGGGGAGCCCGGAGGCGATCGACGCGAAGATCATCAGCGAGATGCCGTTGCCGATGCCGCGCTGGGTGATCAGCTCGCCGAACCACATCAGGAGCACACAGCCGGCGGTGAGCGTCAGCACGATCACGAAGACGCGCCCGAAGGTGAAGTTGTCCACCACCTGCGTGCCCTCGCTGCCGGCAAAGGTGCGGAAGAGGAACACGTAGCCGATCGACTGGCCGAAGGCGAGGGCGACGGTGAGGTAGCGCGTGTACTGGGTGATCTTCTGCTGGCCCACCTCGCCCTCCTTGCGGAGCTTGTCCAGCGAGGGGATCACCACGGTCAGCAGCTGCAGCATGATCGACGCGGTGATGTAGGGCATGATCCCGAGCGCGAAGATCGCGAAGCGCTGGAGCGAGCCGCCCGAGAACAGGTTGAGGAAGCCGAGCACGTTCGACTGGCCCTCGAAGTTGGAGGCCAGATCCTCGACCACATCGACGTTGATGCCCGGCGCCGGGATGTAGGCGCCCAGCCGGTAGAGGGCGAGCATCGCGGCCGTGAACGCGAGCTTCTTCCGGATCTCGGGGACCCGGAAGGCGTTCAGGAACGTCCGCAGCACTGCGCTATTCCTCGATCAGCTCGCAGGTGCCGCCCGCCGCCTCGATCTTCTCGCGGGCGGACTTCGAGAAGCCGTGAGCGTGCACGGTGAGCGACTTGGAGATCTCTCCGCGGCCCAGGATCTTGACCGGCACGTCGCGGCGGGTGGCCAGGTTCCGGTCCTTCAGCGAATCCGGCGTGACCTCGGCGCCGTCGTCGAACCGGGCCTCGAGGTCGGCGAGGTTGACCGGCTGCGTGGCCGTGCGGAACTTCTCGAAGGGCATCGACTTCTTCATGTGCGGGCCGCGCAGCTTGCGCATCCGCATGTGAATCGGCGTCTGGCCGCCCTCGAAGCGCACACGGCGCTTGGAGCCCGAGCGCGAGCCCGCGCCCTTGTGGCCGCGGCCCGAAGTCTTGCCGGTGCCCGAGCCCTCGCCGCGACCCACGCGCTTGCGCTCCTTGCGGGCGCCCGGCGCCGGGCTGAGGGAATGCAGTCCTATGCGCTCATCAGCCATCGCGCACCTCCACGAGGTGCTGGACGGCATGCACCGCGCCGCGCAGCGTGGGTACGTCCTCGCGTTCGGAGGAGCGGCCGATCTTGCCGAGACCGAGCGACCTGAGCGTGTCGTGCTGCTTGCGCGACGAGCCGTTGGAGGAACGCACCTGGGTGATCACGAGCTTGGCCATCAGGCGGGCGTCTCCTCGGTCACCGGCTCCGCCTCAGCGGCACCCTCGTCCGAGCCGGGCTCGGCCTCGGCCTCGGTGCTCCGGCTCTCCATCCCGAGCACCTCGCGCACGGTCAGTCCGCGCAGCTTGGCCACCTCCTCGGGACGGCGCAGGCTCTCCAGCGCCGCCACCGTGGCCTTGACCAGGTTGATCGGGTTCTGGCTGCCAAGCGACTTGGACAGCACGTCCTTGATGCCGGCCAGCTCGAGCACCGCGCGCACGCCGCCGCCGGCGATCACGCCCGTACCGGGCGACGCCGGCTTGAGCAGCACGCGCGAGGCGGAGTGCACCCCGATCGTCTGATGGGTGATCGTGGCCCCGTGCATGGGCACGTTGAAGAGGTTCTTGCGCGCGCGCTCGACGCCCTTCTGGATCGCCACGGGGACCTCGTTGGCCTTGCCGTAGCCCACGCCGACCTGCGACTTCTCGTCGCCCACCACCACGAGCGCGGTGAACGAGAAGCGGCGACCGCCCTTTACGACCTTTGCGACACGGTTGATCTCGACGACACGCTCCTGCATGTCGGAGTCACCGCGTCCTCCACGTGTTCTGTCCCTACCGGCCATGCGAACCACTCACCGTAGCGATCAGCAGCGTTGCGCTCAAAACTTCAGCCCCTTCTCGCGCGCGCCGTCGGCGAGCGCCTTGACGCGGCCGTGGTAGCGGTAGCCACCCCGGTCGAAGATCACGGTCTCGACGCCGGCCTCGCGGCCGCGCTCGGCCAGGAGCTCCCCGGCGCGTGTGGCCTGCTCCATGGAGCCGAGCGTCTTGAGCTCGCCCTCGGTCCAGTTGACGGCGGCCACGGTGTGGCCCGACACGTCGTCGATCAGCTGCGCGTCGATGCCCCGGTTGGAGCGGAACACCGACAGCCGCGGGCGCTCGGCCGTGCCGCGCACCTTGGCGCGCACCCGGCGGCGCCGGCGCAGACGCTGTTGTGCCTTCGTCGTCGTGCTCACGCGCGCTTACCGACCTTCCTCATCACGTACTCGCCCTCGTAGCGGATGCCCTTGCCCTTGTAGGGCTCGGGCGGGCGCTGCTTGCGGATGTTGGCCGCCACCTCGCCCACCGCCTGCTTGGAGATGCCGCGCACCACCACGCGGGTGGGCTGGGGCACCTCGAAGTCGATTCCCTCGGGGGCGTCCATCTCCACCGGGTGCGAGTAGCCGAGCGCGAGCACGAGCTTGTTGCCCTGAAGCTGGGCGCGGTAGCCCACGCCCTGGATCTCCAGGCGCTTCTCGTAGCCGTTGGTCACACCCTCGACCATGTTCGCGATCAGGCTGCGGGTGAGCCCGTGCAGCGCACGGTGCTCGCCGCGGTCGGTGGGGCGGGTCACGACGATCTCGCCGTTCTCCTGGCGCACCTCGATCTGGCGATTCTTGCGCTCCGACAGCTCGCCCTTGGGGCCCTTGACCTTCACGAGCTCAGGCTCGATCGAGACCTCCACCCCGCCGGGCACGGCGATCGGCTGCTTTCCGATGCGGCTCATCACCACACCTGCGCGACGAGCTCGCCACCCACGCCGGCGCGACGGGCGTCATGACCGGTCATCACGCCCTGGGAGGTGGACACGATGGTCGTGCCCATGCCGCCCTGGACCCTCGGCACCAGGCCGGCCTGCACGTACGTGCGCCGGCCGGGGCGCGATACGCGCTGCAGCCCCTGGATCACGGGCTTGCGGTCCTCGGTGTACTTGAGCGTCACGCGCAGCACCCGGCCCACGCGGGCCGGCTCCACCGCGAAGTCCTCGATGTAGCCCTGTTCGCGCAGGATGCGGGCGATCTCCGCCTTGAACGTCGAAGCGGGCATCTCGACCTCGTCGCGATCGGCGTGCAGGCCGTTGCGGATGCGGGTCAGGAAGTCGGCTATCGGATCGGTGAACGACATGGAGCTACCAGCTCGACTTCGTCAGGCCGGGAATCATGCCCTCGTGGGCGATCTCGCGCAGGCAGATGCGGCAGAGCCCGAACTTGCGCACG
Organism: uncultured Thermoleophilaceae bacterium; assembly: GCA_963826165.1. Taxonomy (GTDB): domain Bacteria; phylum Actinomycetota; class Thermoleophilia; order Solirubrobacterales; family Thermoleophilaceae; genus JACVRW01. The sequence goes on from CAWGWC010000007.1 coordinate 695,495, forward strand.
TAGGCGCGCGGGCGGCCGCACCGCTTGCAGCGGTTGTAGTTGCGGGTCTGGTATTTCGATCCGCGCTGCTGGCGGACCCTCTGTGACGTCTTGGCCATTACTCCTCTGTCCCTTCGCCCGCCTCGCTGCCTTCTTCTTCGCCCTCTTCGTCCTCCGAGGCGGCGGGCGCCTCGTAGGCCTCGGGGTTCTCTTCCTTGAGCTCCTCGTACGCCGCGGCCTCAGCCTCTGCCTTCTGGCGAAGCTCCTCTTGGTGGCGCTCCTCCTCGGCCTCCTCCTGTGCATCGGCAGTCGAGCCCGGGGCGCCCTCGGGCGCGAAGGGCATGCCGAGCTCACGGAGGAGGACGTAGGCCTCCTCGTCGGTCTTGGCGGAGGTGGTGATCGTCACGTCGAGGCCGCGCACCTGATCGATGGCGTCGTAGTCGATCTCAGGGAAGATGATCTGCTCGCGCACGCCCATCGAGTAGTTGCCGCGGCCGTCGAAGGAGCGCGCGTTCAGACCGCGGAAGTCGCGGATGCGCGGGATCGCGATCGCGGTGAGCCGGTCGAGAAACTCCCACATCCGCGCGCGGCGCAGCGTGACGCTGAGGCCCACGGGCATGCCGTCGCGCAGCTTGAAGTTGGCGATCGACTTGCGGGCAAGGCGCACGTTGGGCCGCAGTCCGGCGATCGTGGCCAGCTGCTCCTGGGCCGCGTCGAGCATGTTCGAGTCCTGCTTGGCCTCGCCCACGCCCATGTTGAGCGTGATCTTCTCGACCGTCGGCACCTCCATCACGGAGCTGTAGCCGAAGCGCTCCTGCAGGCTGTCGCGGATCTCGGCCTCGTAGCGCTCCTTGAGGCGCGGCGGAACATTTGCCTGGGCCTGGGCGGTGGCTTCCATCAGTCGAGCTCCGTGCCGGATCGCTTGGCCACGCGCACGCGCCGCCCGCCCTCGCGCTTGATGCTCACGCGGGTGGGCTCGCCGCTCTCGGGATCGATCAGCATCACGTTCGAGACGTGGATCGGGCCCTCCTTCTCGATGATGCCGCCGAGCTCCTGGGCGCGCTGGGTGTCGCGCAGCGTGCGGGGCGCCATGTGGCGCTTGACGATGTTCGCGCCCTCCACGTAGACCTTGTCCTTGCGCGGGTCGACCCTCAGCACGCGCCCGGTCTTCCCGCGGTCCTTGCCGGCGATGATGCGCACGGTGTCGTCGCGACGGATCTTGACGGCCATGTCAGAGCACCTCCGGGGCGAGCGAGACGATCTTCATGAAGTTGCGGTCGCGCAATTCGCGGGCCACGGGGCCGAAGATGCGGGTGCCACGCGGGTTGTTGGTCGCGTCGATCAGCACCGCGGCGTTCTCGTCGAAGGAGATGTAGGTGCCGTCGTCGCGGCCGAACTCCTTCTTCGTGCGCACGATCACCGCGGTCACCACCTCGCCCTTCTTGACCGAACCGTGCGGGATGGCCTGCTTGACCGTGCCGACGATGATGTCGCCGACGCCGGCGTAGCGACGGTGGGAGCCTCCGCGGACGCGGATGCACAGGATCTCACGCGCTCCCGTGTTGTCCGCCACCTTGAGTCTCGACTCCTGCTGGATCATCTAGCGGGCCTTCTCCATGACCTCGACCAGGCGCCAGCGCTTGGTGCGGCTGAGCGGGCGGCTCTCGATCACGCGAACCGTGTCGCCGACGTTGGCCTCGTTGGCCTCGTCGTGCGCGTGCAGCTTCGACGAGCTCCGGACGATCTTCTTGTACATCCGGTGGCGTCGCGCCGTGTCCACGCGGACGGTGATCGTCTTGTCGGCCTTGTCGGACACCACGACGCCCTGGCGCACCTTGAGCACTCCGCCGCCGGTGTCCTCGACCACGGGGGTCTCGCCCCGCGGCTGGGAGGCGCGCCGCTCGCGGCTGCGCTGGCGATAGTCGCGCCGGTGCTTGGCCTTGCGAGCCCGCTCGGCGGCGCGTTCGGCGGCACGCTCCTCCACGGAGCGCTGGGGGCGAGCCTCGCCCTCGCTGCTCGAGCGCTCGCGCTTGCGGCGCTCCTTCGGCGGGAGCTCCTCCTGGGTCACGTTCTCTTCGGTCACGTTGTCTTCAGTCTCGGAAGTCATGTCTTCTTCTGTCTGCGGATCTCCACGTCCACGTCTATTCCGCGCGTGCGGGCTTCGGTGAGGGCCCGCGCCACGTCGGTCTTCGCCTGCCTCATCCGCGCCGTGTTCTCCAGCTGGCCGGTGGCGTGCTGGAAGCGCAGGTTGAACAGCTCCTGCCGCGCGTTGTCCGCGAACTCCACGAGCTGCGGATCCTCGAGGTTACGCATCTCGGCCGCCTTCATCTACTGACCCGATCCCTCGCGCTGGACGAACTTCGTCTTCACGGGCAGCTTGTGGCCGGCCAGGCGCATCGCCTCGCGGGCCAGATCCTCCGGCACACCCGACAGCTCGAACATCACCCGGCCGGGCTTGACCACGGCGACCCAGCCCTCGGGCGAGCCCTTGCCGGAGCCCATGCGGGTCTCGGCGGGCTTCTTCGTGTACGGCTTGTCCGGGAAGATGTTGATCCAGACCTTGCCGCCGCGCTTGATCTTGCGGGTCATCGCGATTCGGGCGGCCTCGATCTGGCGGTTGGTGACCCAGCCGCGCTCGAGGGCCTTCAGCCCGTACTCGCCGAACTCCACGTTCGTGCCGCCCTTGGCGTAGCCGCGCCTGCGGCCACGGTGCTCCTTGCGCCACTTGACTCGCTTGGGCTGGAGCATCAGAGCCGACCTCCTCCCTGAGGCGGACCGCCGCCCTGGCCTCCGCCTGTGCCCCCCTGGGGTACGTCCCCCGCGACCGCCGCCGCCCTGGCCTCCACGTCCGCCACCGCGACCGCCGGGGCCACCACGGCCACCCGGGCCGCCGGGGCCGCCACGCCCGCCGGGACCACGGCCGCCGCCGGCGCCGGCCGGCTGGGGCGCCTCGAGGTCGGTCAGGTCCTGCGCGAAGCCCTTGGGCATGATCTCGCCCTTGTTGATCCACACCTTCACGCCGATCCGGCCGAACGTGGTGCGGGCCTCGTAGAAGCCGTAGTCGATGTCGGCGCGCAGCGTGTGCAGCGGCACGCGGCCGTCGGAGTAGCCCTCGGTACGGGCCATCTCCGCGCCGCCGAGGCGGCCGGAGACCTGGATCTTCACGCCCTTGGCGCCCGAGCGCATTGCGCTGGTGAGCGCGCGCTTCATCGCGCGCCGGAACGCCACGCGGTTCTGAAGCTGCTCGGCGATCGACTGAGCCACCAGCCGGGCGTCGAGCTCGGGCCGCTTGATCTCGAGGATGTTCACCTTCACGGCCTTGTTGGTCATCTTGTGGAGCTCCTTGCGCAGAGCGTCCACTTCGGAACCGGACTTGCCGATCACGATGCCCGGCCGGGCCGTGTGGATGTTGACCTCGACCTCGTTCTTGTTCTTCTTGATGGTGATCGTGGACAGGCCCGCGTGAGCGAGCTTGTTCTCGATGTGCTCGCGGATCGCGATGTCCTCCATCAGGTAGTCGGAGAACTCGCGCTCGTTGAACCAGGTCGACTTCCAGTCGTGGATGTAGCCGACCCGCAGCGACTCGGGGTGGACTTTGTGCCCCATGGCTACCTCCCGTTTCCTTCGGTGGTCAGTTCGATGGTCATATGGCTCGTGCGCTTGTTGATGCGGGTGGCCCGCCCCAGCGCGCGCGGCCGATAGCGCTTGATCGTCGGGCCCTCGTCCACGAACGCGCGGCGGACCTTCAGCTCGTCGGGGCCCAGCTCGTACGCCGACTCGGCGTTGGCCACGGCCGAGTTGAGCAGCTTGAGGATGTCGGCGGAGACGGCGCGCGGAGCGTGCTGAAGGATGGCCTGGGCCTGCTCCACCCGCTTGCCGCGGATGTGGTCCATCACGAGCCGTGCCTTGCGCGGGGCGCTGCGCACGTAGCGGGCGCGCGCAGCCACGACGAGCGCACCGTCCGCCTCGCGCGGGGCCCGCTTGCGCTCGGTGGTGATGGTCTCGGCCGAGCCGCGCCGGCGGGTGGTGGTGGCGGGCGCCTCCTCGGCGGCCTCGTCTTTCGCGTCGGTGGCTTCCTCGGCGTCGACAACGTCCTCCGCCTTGGCCTCCTCGGCCGGCGCCGTGGCGGCCTGAGCCACCTCGTCGTCCTCGAGCCGCGCGACGAGCTCGGCCTTGTTGCCGCTCTTGGGGAGCCCGCGGGCCTCGAGCTCCTGTTTGAGCTCGTCGACCTTCAGCGACTCCCAGCCGCCCTCGGGCGGGCCAGACACTTGATCCGGAGGGGTCACCGCACCCGCACTCTGTCGCTGCCCGCGTGGCCGCGGAACATGCGCGTCGGGGCGAACTCGCCCAGCTTGTGTCCCACCATCGACTCGGACACGAACACGGGCACGTGCTTGCGCCCGTCGTGCACGGCGATGGTGTGACCGACCATCTCGGGGAAGATCGTCGAGGTCCGCGACCAGGTCTTGACCATGGTCCTGTTTCCGGACTCGTTCATGGCCTCGATGCGCCGCATCAGGCGCTCCTCGACCCACGGGCCCTTCTTTGACGAGCGGGACACCTAGCGCCTCCCCTTCTTGCCGCGCCGGCGGCCACGGACGATGAACTGATCGGACTGCTTGCGCTTCTTGCGGGTGCGGTAGCCGAGCGTGGGGACCCCCCATGGGGTCACCGGATGGCCGCCGGGGGTCTTGTGCGCCTCGCCCCCGCCGTGCGGATGGTCGACGGGGTTCATGGCCACGCCGCGCGTCTGCGGGCGCTTGCCCAGATGACGCGAGCGACCGGCCTTGCCCAGCTCCACCAGTTCGTGCTCGGCGTTGCCGAGCGCTCCCACGGTGGCGCGGCACTCCATGAGGACCATGCGCATCTCGCCCGAGGGGAGGCGCAGCGTGACGTAGCGCCCCTCCTTGGCCACGAGCTGGATGGACGTGCCCGCGGACCGGCCCAGCTGGCCGCCGCGGCCGGGGGTGAGCTCCACGTTGTGGATCGTCGTACCGGTGGGGATGTTGGCCAGCGGCAGGGTGTTGCCCGGCGTCACGTCGGCGTCGGGCCCGGAGGACACGCTGTCGCCCACCTTGATGCGCGCGGGCGCGAGGATGTAGCGCTTCTCGCCGTCGGCGTAGTGGAGCAGCGCGATGTGGGCGGACCGGTTGGGGTCGTACTCGATCGCCGCCACCTTGGCCGGAATGCCGTCCTTCAGCCTCTTGAAGTCGATGCGCCGGTACTTGCGCTTCGCGCCCCCGCCGCGGTGACGCGAGGTCACGCGGCCGTGGGCGTTGCGCCCGCCGGACTTCTTGAGCCCCTCGACGAGCGCCTTCTCAGGCTCGGTCTTGGTGACCGCGTCGTGCTGGAGCCAGGTGGCGAAACGCCGTCCCGGCGAAGTGGGCTTGTGCTTCTTGATGGCCATTGGCTACTCCACCCCCTGCCCCTCGAACAGCTCGATCGAATCGTCGGCGTGCAGCGTCACGACCGCCTTCTTCCAGCGTCGCCGGGTGCCCGCGTAGAGCCCGCGGCGCTTGGGCTTGGGCTTGACCCACGCCGTGCGCACCCCGGTGACCCGGACGCCGAAGATGTCCTCGATCGCCTTGCGAACCTGGGTCTTGTTCGCCCGGTCGTGAACGCGGAAGGTGTACTTGTTGGCCGCGAGAAGCGCGTAGCTCTTCTCGGAGATGACCGGGCGGATTATCACCTGGCGTGAGTCCTTCATCGCGCTGCCGCCTTCTCGGTCAGGCGCGCGAGCGCGGCCTCGGAGAGAACGAGCCGTGAGGCGCCGATCACGTCGGCCACGCCCACGGCGTCGGCGGGCAGCACGGACACGCCGGTGAGGTTGCGAAAGGACTTGGCCACGATGTCCTCGCCCTCGGCCAGCACGAGCAGCACGTTGCCGTCGCCGTCGAGCGAGGCCACCGCCGCGGCGGCCGCCTTGGTGGAGGGCGTGTCGAAGTTCGTGGGATCGAGGGCGGCGATCGAGCCGCGCTCGGCGTGCATCGTCAGCGCCGCCCGCAGCGCACGCCGGCGCGCCTTGCGGTTGACCTTGACGGTGTAGTGGCGCGGCTTGGGACCGAAGGCCACGCCGCCGCCGGTGCGCTGGGGAGCCGACAGCGCGCCCACCCGTGCCCGGCCGGTGCCCTTCTGGCGCCAGGCCTTCGCGCCGGTCATCGCGACCTCGGCCCGGGTCTTGGTCGAGCTGGAGCCCTGACGGCGAGCCGCCAGCTCGGAGCGCACGGCCTCGTGCACCAGCGGACCGTGGAAGGTCTCGCCGAACACCACGTCGTCGAGGTCGAGCCCACCCGAGCCGCCGCCTATGTACTTGGCCTGGGCAGCCACGGTCAGCCCTCGCTCCGGATCTCGACCACGGAGCCCTTGGAGCCGGGCACCGAGCCACGTACCAGCAGAAGATTCTGTTCGGGCCGCACGTCCACGACCTGCAGCCCGCGCTGGGTGGCGCGCTTGTTGCCCATCTGGCCGGGGCCGCGGATGCCCTTGAACACCCGAGCGGGGTCGGCCGAGGCGCCGATCGAACCCGGCGCGCGCACATTGTGCGAGCCGTGCGAGACAGGCCCGCGCGAGAAGTTGTGGCGCTTGATCGTGCCGGCGAAGCCCTTGCCCTTGGAGACTCCGGAGACCTTGACGGTCTGGCCCTTCTCGAACACCGAGTCGACCTTGACCTCGGCGCCCAGCTCAGCCTCGCCCGGATCGCCGCGGAACTCCGCGAGGTGCTTCATGGGGCCGACGTCGGCCTTCTTCAAGTGCCCGAGGCGCGCCTTCTGCAGACCCTTCTCCGACGAGGCGCCGAAGGCCAGCTGGAGAGCGTCGTAGCCGTCGCGGTCCTCGCGCCGGATGGCCGTGACGAAGCACGGACCGGCCTCGATCACGGTCACGCGCTCGACGTGCCCGTCTTCTGAGTCGAAGACCTGCGTCATGCCGAGTTTTCTTCCGAGTAGCCCAGCCATGGGGTCAGATGAGCTGTATCTGGATGTCCACGCCGGCGGGCAGGTGATCGAGGCGCTGCAGCGAGTCCACCGTCTTGGGGGTGGGCTGCAGGATGTCGATCAGCCGCTTGTGCGTGCGGATCTCGAAGTGCTCGCGGGAGTCCTTGTCCTTGAACGGCCCGCGGATCACGCAGTAGACGTTCTTCTCGGTGGGCAGCGGCACGGGCCCGGACACGGTGGCGCCGGTGCGCACAGCCGTGTCCACGATCTCCTTGGCGGCCGTCTCGATTGCCGAGTGGTCGTAGGCCTTGAGCCGGATGCGGATCTTGTTCTGCGTGAGAGTTGCCATGGTGTGCGTCTGAGACAGACTGAAGGGCGGGCTCGAGACTGACGCCCGCCCCTCAATGAATCATCTGTCCGAGGTCTACTCGACGACCTCGGTCACCACCCCCGAGCCGACCGTGCGACCGCCCTCGCGGATGGCGAAGCGAAGTCCCTCGTCCATCGCGATCGGCTGGATCATCTCCACGGTCATCTCCACGTTGTCGCCGGGCATGACCATCTCCGTGCCCTCGGGCAGGTTGGCCACTCCGGTCACGTCGGTGGTGCGGAAGTAGAACTGCGGCCGGTAGCCGTTGAAGAACGGGGTGTGACGGCCACCCTCCTCCTTCTTCAGGCAGTACACCTGGGCCTTGAACTTGGTGTGCGGGGTGATCGAGCCCGGCTTGCACAGCACCTGGCCGCGCTCGATGTCCTCGCGTCCGACGCCGCGGAGCAGGCAGCCCACGTTGTCGCCGGCCTGACCCTCGTCGAGGATCTTGCGGAACATCTCGACGCCGGTCACGACGGTCGAGTTGGTCTGGTCGTGGATGCCCACGATCTCGACGGTCTCGCCCGTCTTCACGATGCCCTGCTCGATACGGCCGGTGGCCACCGTCCCGCGGCCGGTGATCGAGAACACGTCCTCGACCGGCATCAGGAACGGACGGTCCAGCGGACGCTCGGGCTCCGGGATGTAGGAGTCGAGGGCCGCGGCCAGCTCGACGATCTTCTCGACCTGCTCGGCGTCGCCCTCGAGCGCCTTCAGCGCCGAGCCCTGGATCACGGGGACGTCGTCGCCCGGGAAGTCGTACTCGGACAGCAGCTCGCGTACCTCGACCTCGACCAGCTCGAGGAGCTCGTCGTCGTCGACCATGTCCGTCTTGTTCATGAAGACGATCACGTAGGGCACGTTGACCTGGCGCGCCAGCAGGATGTGCTCGCGCGTCTGGGGCATCGGGCCGTCGGCGGCCGAGACCACCAGGATCGCGCCGTCCATCTGCGCGGCGCCGGTGATCATGTTCTTGACGTAGTCGGCGTGACCGGGACAGTCGACGTGGGCGTAGTGACGGTTCTCCGTCTCGTACTCCACATGCGAGGTCGCGATCGTGATGCCGCGCTCCTTCTCCTCAGGAGCGTTGTCGATCTCCTCGAAGCTCATCGACTGGCCGCCGTACTTCTCCGACAGCACCTTGGTGATGGCGGCGGTAAGCGTCGTCTTGCCGTGGTCGATGTGGCCGATCGTGCCGACGTTGACGTGCGGCTTGTTGCGCTCGAACTTCTCCTTCGCCACCTCGAACTACCCCTTTCTAAAAGAACACTCGGGTTCGGACCCGAACTTGCGAAACATACTCGGTTTACTCACGCTCTACGCGCCGGCGCCGACGGGTTCGCCCGTGCGGTGCTCGACGATTTCCTCGGCGATGCTCGCCGGAACCTCTTCGTACCGGTCGAACTGCATCGTGTAGTTGGCCCGGCCCTGGGTGGACGAGCGCAGGTCGGTCGCGTAGCCGAACATCGAGGACAGCGGAACGCTTGCCCGGACCGCCACGGCGTTGCCGCGCGGCTCCTGGCCCTCGATGTGCCCGCGACGGCTCGACAGGTCCCCGATCACGGTGCCGATGAACTCGTCCGGCGTCACGACCTCCACGGCCATGACGGGCTCGAGCAGTACCGGCTTGGCGCGGCGTGCGGCCTCCTTGAGAGCGAGCGAGCCCGCGACCTTGAAGGCGATCTCCGAAGAGTCGGTGTCGTGGTACTTGCCGTCCACGAGCGTGGCGCGCACGTCGACCATCGGATAGCCGGCCTTGACGCCCGACTCGAGCGCTTCCTCGACGCCCTTCTCCACCGCGGGGATGAACTCCGAGGGCACGTTGCCGCCCTTGATCTTGTTTATGAAGTCGAAGCCCTCGCCCGGCGCCGGCTCGAGGTCGATGTAGACAACGCCGTACTGGCCCGAGCCGCCGGTCTGGCGGATGAACTTGCCCTCGACCTTCTGCACGTGCTCGCGAATGGTCTCGCGGTAGGCCACCTGGGGCCGGCCCACCGCCGCCTCGACCTTGAACTCGCGGCGCAGGCGATCGACGATCACCTCGAGGTGCAGCTCGCCCATGCCGGAGATCACGGTCTGGCCGGTCTCCTCATCGGAGCGCACCTGGAAGGTGGGGTCCTCCTCGCCGAGGCGCTGGAGGGCCACGGAGAGCTTCTCCTGGTCGACCTTGGTCTTCGGCTCGATGGACAGGTGCACCACCGGGTCGTCGAAGGTGATCGCCTCGAGCACCACGGGCGCGTCGGGCGCCGCGAGCGTGTCGCCCGTCGAGGTCTGCTTGATGCCGACACCGGCGGCGATGTCGCCGGCGTAGACCTCGTCGACCTCCTCGCGCGAGTTGGCGTGCATCATCAGGATGCGGCCGACGCGCTCGGTGCGGCCGGTGACGGAGTTCAGCACTCGTCCGCCCGCGGCGAGCTTGCCGGAGTAGACCCGGAAGTAGGTGAGCTTGCCGACGTAGGGGTCGGCCATGACCTTGAAGGCCAGCGCCGCGAAGGGCTCGTCGTCGGAGGCCTCACGGACGACCGTGGGCAGGTCGTCGGCGTCCTCCACCTGGCTGCCCTCTATGCCCTCCATCGGAGGAACGTCGAGCGGGCTCGGCAGGTAGTCGATCACCGCGTCGAGCAGCGGCTGAACGCCCTTGTTCTTGAAGGCAGAACCGCACAGCACCGGCGTGATCGAGATGTCGAGGGTGGCCTTGCGGATGTCCTGGATCAACCGAGCGGGCTCGATCGGCTTGTCCTCCAGGTAGTCCTCCATCAGCTCCTCGTCGTAGTCAGCGACGGACTCGATCAGAGCGGTGCGGGCCGCGGCCGCGATGTCGGCGTGGGACTCGGGGATGTCGATGACCTCCCACTCCTGGCCGAGATCGTCCTTGTAGACGATCGCCTTCATGTTGATGAGGTCGACCACGCCGTTGAACTCGGCCTCGGCGCCGATGGGCAGCTGAACCTTGATCGGGTTCGCGCCCAGGCGGTCGCGCATGCTGTCGACGGCGTTGTCGAAGTGCGCGCCGATGCGGTCCATCTTGTTGATGAAGGCGATGCGGGGAACCCGGTACTTGTCGGCCTGGCGCCAGACGGTCTCGGACTGCGGCTCCACGCCGGCCACCGAGTCGAATACGGCCACCGCGCCGTCGAGGACGCGCAGCGAGCGCTCGACCTCGACCGTGAAGTCCACGTGGCCGGGCGTGTCGATGATGTTGATGCGGTGGTCGCGCCAGAACGCGGTGGTGGCGGCGGAGGTGATGGTGATGCCGCGCTCCTGCTCCTGCTCCATCCAGTCCATCACGGCAGCGCCCTCGTGAACCTCACCCATCTTGTGGGTGCGGCCGGTGTAAAAGAGGATGCGCTCGGTCGTCGTCGTCTTGCCGGCGTCGATGTGCGCCATGATTCCGATGTTGCGCGTCTTTTCGAGTGTGACCTTGCGTGCCATGTGTCCTTGTTGCTTTCCGTCTCAGAGCAGAAAAAAGGCCCTTTCCGGGCCCAGTGCTACGTGCGGCGACTAACCCGGGCGATCTCTATGTGGAATAGGACTCCATCGGTGTGAGCAACCGCCTGCCCTCGCGTGGCTGAGCGAGGCCGTGGGCGGCTGGGAGAAGCCGCCCGCGAAGCGATCCCCGATGGTAGCAGGCGATCCCGGGTCAAATCCGGGCTGCAAGCGGCGCCGCGAGCCATCACGGCGGTGGGCATCGTGGCCGCGCTGCTGCTCGTGGCCAGCGAGTTCACGGCGGTGGCCTCGGTGGACGTCGCCAGCGGGAGCTGCGAGGTGATTCAGGACACCGATCCGGCCCTGGCCGACCGCTGCGAGCTGAGCGGGCTCGAGCGAAACGGGGGTGCCTTCCTGCTCCTGGCGGTGCTCGCCGCCGTGATGGCCTGGGGCGCGGGGATCGGCCGCTCACGGCCGGCCGCCGCCGCGCTCGCCGTCATCGGCGCGCTGGTGCTGGGCTGGGCGCTGCTGGTGGACCTGCCGGTGACGGACGACACCGGCGCCCTGGGACGCAACTTCGACGGCGCGTTCGCGTCCGCGGGGCCGGGCTTCACGCTCGAGTTGCTGGGCGGCGCCCTGGCGCTGGTGGCCGGCCTCGCCGGACTCGTGCGGCGGTCCTCCGCAGCCTGACACCATCCTCGGTGTTGATCGTTTCGATGAGGTTCCTCGCCCTGCTGGCCGGGTTCGCGGTCCTGGCGCTGCCCGGCGCCGCACTCGCCCAGGGCCCGGCCGGCCCACACGTGGCCGTCGGGATCAGCGAGCAGAGCTCCGCGTTCTTCGGCGACTCCCGCTTCCGCGCCACCGGCATCCGCAACGCCCGGCTGATCGTGCCCTTCGACCTGGTCCGCGCCGGAGGCGACCAGCTGGCCGGCGCCGACGCCTGGCTCGCCGAGGCTCGCCGGCTCGAGATCGAGCCGCTCGTGACCTTCGCCCACTCCAGTCGGCGCGGGCGCCAGTTCAAGCTGCCCTCGGTGAGGGCGTACATCGCCCGGGTGCGCGAGTTCCGGCAGCGATACCCGTGGGTGCGCGAGCTGTCCACCTGGAACGAGGCCAACCTCCGCACGGTCCAGCCCACAGCAAGGAATCCACGCCGCACGGCCGCCTTCTACCGCGCGCTACGGCGAGAGTGCAAGGGCACCGGCTGCAAGGTCGTGGCGGTGGAGGTGCAGCTCACCGGTTCCTCGCGGACCTGGGAGTGGGTGCGCCGCTTCCGCCGGGCCGCCGGCCGCGGCCCGCACGTCTGGGGCGTGCACAACTACCCCGACGTCACGCGGCTGAGCCGCCGCAACACCGGCATCTTCCTGCGCCGGGTGCGCCGCGACGCGGTCTGGATCACCGAGACCGGCGGCATCGTGCGCTTCCGCAAGTCCTGGCCCTTCGACGAGCGCCGCGCCGCCCGCGCGGTGCGCCACAGCTTCCGCCTCGCGGCGTCGTCACGGCGTATCAAGCGCATGTACCTCTACAACTGGCGAGCGGACCTGGTCAACCGACGCTGGGACTCCGGGATCCTGGCCGCCGACGGCAGCGAGCGCCGCGCCTACGGCGAGCTGCTGGACGGCCTCGCGCTGCCGCGGTTCAGGCCACCGCCACCGCCGGTGGTGCCGATGGCGGAGCCGGATCCGGAGCCGCCCAGCGGTGTGGACGGCGACGACTGAGGGTTGGCAGCGCGCGGCTGCGCCCCGCTCGAGCCTGCGCGGGCCGCGGAGCGCCCCACGATTGGCTGGGGAAGGGGGCGTACTTTCGATTTCTTGAGCTGCGTCGGATTCACCCCCCAGGAGGGGGTCAAGTTGACACAGCGCCCGAGTCGGGGCCCACGCTGACTGGGGAAGCTGCGCGGCGCTCGTCTTTGGTGACTAGTTCGGGGCGTTCGACGAGTTTGTTGACTTGGGGGCGTAACTCGTCGGACGCCTTCCGTGACGCCGTTAGCTGACTCATCGGGGGGTGTGACGACTTGTTCGTCTATACGGCGAACAGAACGTCAAACCCCCCGCCGGGGCGCTCCCCTTCCCCAGCCAACCGGATCCCGACCGACCCGCTGCGCCCGACCGAGCGGAGCGCTGCTACCAGCGGTAGTGCGCGAAGGCCTTGTTGGCCTGGGCCATGCGGAAGATGTCGTCCTTGCGCTTGTAGGCGCCGCCCTGCTGGGACGAGGCGTCGGCCAGCTCGCCGGCCAGGCGCTCTGACATCGACTTCTCGCGGCGGTTGCGCGAGAACTCCACGAGCCAGCGCACCGCGAGTGTGCGGGCGCGGCGCTGCGGTACCTCGACCGGTACCTGGTAGGTGGCGCCGCCGACGCGGCGGGAGCGCACCTCGAGGGTCGGGGTGAGCGCCTTGATCGAGTCCTCGAGCGCCGGCACCGGGTCGTTGTTGGTGCGGCGGGACAGCATGTCGAGGGCGTCGTAGACGGTCTTCTCGGCGACGGACTTCTTGCCGTCGATCATCACCTTGTTGATCACCTGCTGCACGAGCTTCGACCCGTACATGGGATCGGGCTCGATCGGGCGAACCCCTGGTGCCGCGCGGCGAGGCATCTCTACTTGGCCTTTGCTCCGTACATCGAGCGCGACTTGCGGCGCTCCGATACGCCGGCGGCATCGAGGGTGCCGCGCACGACCTTGTAGCGCACGCCCGGGAGGTCCTTCACGCGGCCTCCGCGCACCAGCACCACCGAGTGCTCTTGAAGGTTGTGGCCCTCACCGGGGATGTAGGCGGTGACCTCCATCTGGTTGGTGAGGCGCACGCGGGCGACCTTGCGCAGAGCCGAGTTCGGCTTCTTGGGCGTGGTCGTATACACGCGCGTGCATACGCCGCGGCGCTGCGGCGCGGCGTTGCGCTTCTTGCGGCCCTGACCGGACTTGAGGCCCGGGGTGGCGACCTTCTTCTTGGGCTTGCTGCGGCCCTTGCGGACGAGCTGATTGATGCTTGGCATGCGGCGGGTGATGGTAGCAGCGGCGACTCCCTAGGCTTCCCGGCCCATGACCCTCGACCAGCACCGGGGCGGCTCGGGCGAGCCGCTCCTCCTCGTACACGGAATCGGTCACACCTGGCGGGGCTTCGTCCCGATGCTGCCGCTCCTCGAACCCCGTTTCGACGTGCTCGCGGTGGACCTCCCCGGCTTCGGCAACTCGCCGCCGCTGAACAACGGCCGGGCGCCCACGCCCGAGGTCCTGGCCGATGCGGTGGAAGAGGCGATGGATGCGGCCGGCTTCGGCACCGCCCACGTGGCCGGCAACTCACTGGGCGGCTGGATCGCCCTCGAGCTTGCCCGCCGCGGCCGGGCCCGCACCTGCACCGCGCTGTCGCCCGCAGGTCTGGCACACGGACGCGAGCGCGACCTCGCCCGCTCGGTCCTGCTGTCCATGCGCTGGCTGGCCCGGAACGCGCCGGCGCCCGAGCCGCTGCTGCGCAACCCGGTAACCCGCGCGATCTTCGCCGGCCCGACGCTCGGCAGGCCGTGGCGGTGCGAGCCGGACGACCTGATCGAGCAGACTCGCCTGTTCGCCGACGCGCCGGGCTTCGACGCCACCCTGACCCACACCCTCGATCGCCAGGTGGCCGGCCTGCCGGAGATCGACTGCCCCGTGCTGGTGCTGTGGGGAACGAAGGACGTGATCCTGATCCCGCGCCAGGGGCGCCGCTTCGAGCGGCTCATCCCCGGCTGCGAGCTGCGCTACCTGAAGGGCCTGGGCCACGTGCCCATGTCGGACGACCCCGAGCTCCTGGCCGGGGCCATCACCGAGTTCGCTCTCGGCGGGGCTAGGCCTGAGCCGCGTTCGCCCGAGCGGCCCGCAGCGGCGCCGGCGTAAGCGCGGCGGCCACGATCACCAGCACGAAGGCGAAGCTCTGCAGAACGATGCCGACGGTGGTGCCCGGCATCGGGTCGCCGAACACGAGGATCCCGCCGCTGATGGCCGTCACGTTGGCGGCCGCGCTCGTGAGTGTGATCACCGGAACCGCCTCACCCTTCTGCAGCCCTCGCGCCGAGGCGTAGAAGGCGATCACCGAGGCGAGGACGCAGGTGAGCAGCCAGGGCGAGACCATTCCGAGCACGCCCTCCTGGCCCATCGAGGTGGTGAGCGCCTTGATGGCCACGTCGGAGACGCCGAAGAGGATGCCCGCCGCGGTGCCCAGCATCACGCCGTGGTGCTCGTGTGAGCCGAGCTTCTTGGACAGGACGAGGGCCGTGCCGAGCACCAGCAGTGCCGACTCGAAGGCGATCATGCCCGCGAGCGAGTAGCTCGAGTGGCCCCCGCCGCTGGTGGGCAGGGTCACGGCGAGCAGGACGAGCCCGAGCGCCGTGAGGCCGACCCCGGCCCACTGGCGGGTGCCGACCGAGCAGCCGAAGAAGCGCTCGGCCAGGACCGTCAGGAACACGAGGCCACCGGCGATCACGGCCTGGACGATCGACAGCGGGGCCATGGCGAGCGCGCCCACGTGGAAGATCCAGGCGATCAGGGCGACCAGCATGCCGACCGCGAACCACTTCGAGCGGAAGAGGCCCACGGCGCTGGCCACGGGATGCCTGAGCGACACGTCGGGCGCGGCGCAGGCGCCGCGATGCTTGAGTAGGAAGCCGACGTTGGTGGCGAATGCACACAGCAACGCAAGCACTATTCCGAGTTGGAGCACGAGTTATCTAAAGAGAGTGGTCTGGTTCAGCGTTCTAGGGGAAGGCGGACTCCCCTATCCGATAGTTCGTCCTATCGGCCCCCACGCCTCCCGCTTGAACGAGAAGGCGCCTAAGTCGTCAACCTAATGGCTGCCCGTCAACGGCAAAACGAAACTTTGCAACAACAAGCGCACGACACACGACCAATCCTGTTCCTCGACGTGGACGGGGTGATCAGCCTCTTCGGGTTCCGACCCGGAGAGGACACCCTGCCCGGCCCCCTGCACTGGATTGACGGTGTCGCTCACTGCATCCCCGAAGACAACGGGGCAAGACTGGTCAGGCTAGCTGAAGGGTTTGACCTTGTTTGGGCAACCGGGTGGGAGGAACGCGCCAATGACCATCTGCCCTGGCTGCTCAAGCTGCCTTTCCGCAGCCTGCCGGTGCTCACCTTCGACGGCCGCGCCGTGTTCGGGTCCGCCCACTGGAAGCTCGATGCGATCGAGGAGTACGCGTATCAGCGCCCGGCTGCCTGGGTCGACGACAACCTCGACGAGGAGTGCCGGGAGTGGGCGGCAATGCGCGCCGTGCCCACCCTGCTGGTGGAGACGAGCCCCGCGGTCGGGCTCACCGACGACCACGTGACGGAGTTGCTCGACTGGGCGGCCGGCCTGCGCCAGGCGTGATTGCGCAAAAAGACGGGCCGCCCGAAGGCGACCCGTCTCGAGACTTGCGTGTGCCCGTCGGGCCCTAGGACTCCGAGGACGTGTCCCGGTCGGCCGGCAGGTCGGCCAGGTCGCCGAAGGCGTCCGCGCCGTCGTCGCCGTTGCCGAAGCCGAAGCCCTCGATCTCACCTGACTCCGAGAGGCCGAGCAGCTCGGACTCCTCGAGCATGGTGAGCTCCTCCGGGGTGTGGCGGCGGATCGGCTCCGTCGGCTCGATCTCGAGCCGGCGGTAGCGGCGAAGGCCCGTGGCCGCCGGGATCAGCTTCCCGATGATCACGTTCTCCTTCAGGCCGACGAGCCGGTCCGTCTTGCCCTCCAGGGCGGCGTCGGTGAGCACCTTGGTCGTCTCCTGGAAGGACGCCGCCGACAGGAACGAGTCGGTGGCCAGCGAGGCCTTGGTGATGCCGAGGATGATCTCCTCGTACTCGGCCTCTTCCTTCTTGGCCTTCTTCACCGCGGCGTTCGTATCGATCATCTCGTTGCGGTCCACGAACTGCCCGGGCAGATAGCCCGCGTCGCCCTTCTGGTCGACCCGGACCTTCTTCATCATCTGCCGGACGATGACCTCGATGTGCTTGTCCTGGATGTCCACGCCCTGTGAGCGATAGACCTTCTGGACCTCCTTGACGAGGTACACCTCGGTGGCGGTCCGCCGCTCGGGCTGGGTCTCGCCGCCGTAGGCGAGCAGGTCGTGCGGGTAGATCGAGCCCTCGTTGAGCTGATCGCCCTCCTTGACCTTCTGGCCCTCGTCCACGAGGAGGTGGGTCCGGCGCCCGAACGACTGGGCGTGCTCCTCGCCCGCGGCGTCGGTGATGATCACCTTGCGCCCCTTCTCGGTGTCCTCGATGTGCACCGTGCCGGGCTCCTTGACGAGCTCGGCCTGGCCCTTGGGCTTGCGTGCCTCGAACAGCTCCACCACGCGCGGGAGACCGTGCGTGATGTCCGCGCCCGCCACACCGCCGGTGTGGAAGGTCCGCAGGGTGAGCTGCGTGCCGGGCTCGCCGATCGACTGCGCGGCGATGATGCCCACCGCGTCGCCGATGGCGACCTCCTTGCCGGTGGCCGGCGCCACGCCGTAGCAGTGCTGACACAGCCCATCGGCCAGGCACTTGAGGACCGAGCGCACCGGAATGGCCGCGCTCTCCTCCTCACCGAAGGCCTCGACGATGATGTCCACGTGCGCGCTCGTGATGAGCTCGTCCTTGTCCACCAGAGCCCGCCCGCGCTTGGTCTTGATCGCCTGCGCGGTGTAGCGGCCCTCGAGCTGGTTGTTGGCCCCGCCGTCCTCGCCGAACACCGGCATCTCGATGAACCCCTTGGTGCCGCAGTCGTCCTCGCGCACGATCACGTCCTGCGCCACGTCCACGAGCCGCCTGGTGAGGTAGCCCGAGTCCGCCGTGCGGAGCGCGGTGTCCGCGAGGCCCTTGCGGGCGCCGTGGGTGGAGATGAAGTACTCGAGCACGGTCAGGCCTTCCATGAAGTTGGCCTTGATCGGACGCTCGATGATCTCGCCCTTCGGGTTGGCCATGAGGCCGCGCATCCCGGCCAGCTGACGGATCTGCTTGAACGAGCCGCGAGCGCCTGAGTTGGCCATCATGAAGATGGGGTTCAGACGGTCGAGGTTGTCCTGCATCGCCTCGCCGACCTCGTCGGTGGCCGCGGTCCACTTCTCGATGACCGCGTCCTTGCGCTCCTCCTGGGTGATCAGGCCCATGTCGTACTGGTCCTGAATCTCCGCGACGAGCTTCTCGTAGCGCTCCAGGATCGCCTCCTTCGACGGCGGGATCACCACGTCGTTCTTCGAGATGGTGATGCCGGCCTGGGTGGCGAAGTGGAACCCGAGGTCCTTGAACGCGTCGAGCACCAGCGCGGTGGCATAGGGCCCGTGCAGGGTCACGAGGTCCTCGATCACCTTGTTCATGTCCCGCTTGCGCAACGGGGTGTTCACGAACTCGTAGGTGGTCGGGTCGTACTCGTCGCCCAGCGTCTCCTCCAACGCGCGCTCGATGCGCTCGTTGAAGATGATCCGCCCCACCGTGGTGAGCGTGTGCTCGGTGTGGTGGCGACGCCGGTACTCGGACAGGTCGTGCAGCGACACGGCCTTGGACTCGTAGGACAGCTCGGCTTCCTGCGCCGACCGGAACACGTGCGGCCGCTGGCCGTGCTTCTTCTCGTCCCACTTGCCGGCCTTCTCCAGCTCCTGCAGCTCGATGAGCTCCTGCTCGTCCGGGCCGTAGGTCAGGTAGTAGGAGCCCAGGACCATGTCCTGGGTGGGCGTGGCGAGCGGGGCGCCGTGCGCCGGCGACAGGATGTTGTTCGCCGACAGCATGAGCAGCCGCGCCTCGGCCTGAGCCTCGGCGGACAGCGGCACGTGAACGGCCATCTGGTCGCCGTCGAAGTCCGCGTTGAACGCGTGACACACCATCGGGTGCACCTGGATGGCCTTGCCCTCCACGAGCACCGGCTCGAACGCCTGGAGACCCAGGCGGTGGAGCGTCGGGGCGCGGTTGAGCAGGACCGGGTGCTCCTGGATGACCTCCTCGAGGACGTCCCAGACCTCGGGGATCATCGAGTCGACCATCTTCTTGGCGGCCTTGATGTTCTGCACCGACTTGCGCTCGACGAGCCGGGCCATGATGAACGGCTTGAACAGCTCGAGCGCCATCAGCTTGGGCAGTCCGCACTGATGGATGCGCAGCTCCGGGCCGGCCACGATGACCGAGCGGCCCGAGTAGTCCACGCGCTTGCCGAGCAGGTTCTGGCGGAAGCGGCCCTGCTTGCCCTTGAGCATGTCGCTCAGTGACTTGAGCGGGCGGTTGCCCGGGCCGGTCACGGGGCGGCCGCGGCGGCCGTTGTCGAACAGCGCGTCGACGGCCTCCTGCAGCATCCGCTTCTCGTTGTTGACGATGATCTCGGGCGCGCCGAGGTCGAGCAGCCGCTTGAGCCGGTTGTTCCGGTTGATCACGCGGCGGTAGAGGTCGTTGAGGTCCGACGTGGCGAAGCGGCCACCGTCGAGCTGCACCATCGGGCGCAGCTCCGGCGGGATCACCGGGATGGCCTCGAGGACCATGTCCTCGGGCCTGTTGTCCGAGTTGATGAAGGCCGACACGACCTTCAGCCGCTTGACCGCGCGGGACTGCTTCTGGCCCTTGGCCGTCTTGACCTGGTCCTCGAGCTCCTCACGCTCCGCGTCGAGATCCACCTGCTGGAGCAGGTCGCGCACCGCTTCGGCGCCCATGCCGCCGCGGAAGTACTCGCCCCAGCCGAACGGCGACCCGAAGCGGTCCTTGAGCTCGCGGAAGAGCGTCTCGTCGGCCACCACCTGCTTGGGCTCCATCGTCTGGAACAGCTCCCAGGTCTGGCGGATCCGCTCGATGCCGTCCTCGTAGTACGCCTCGGTGTCGGAGATGTCCGCCTCGAACTGCTTGCGGAGCTCCTTCTCCATCTTCTGGCGCTCTTCGTCGGACAGCTTCTTGAGGTTGATCTCGAGCGTGTCGGCCCAGAGCAGGTCGTCGTCGGAGAAGGCCTTCTGGTCCCCGGTCGAGAGGTAGTTCACGCGCCGCTCGAGCGCCTCGCGCAGCTCGAGCACGCGCTCCTCGCGCTCGCCCTCGTACGAGGTGATCGTCTTGTCGATCTCCGTCTCGAGACGGCCGAGGTCCTTCTGGCGGGCCTCGTCGTCCACCCACGTCACGATCGACGCGGCGAAATACAGGACCTTCTCGAGCTCCTTGGGAGCCATGTCGAGCAGGTAGCCGATCCGGCTCGGCACGCCCTTGAAGAACCAGATGTGCGAGACGGGGGCGGCCAGGTCCACGTGACCCATGCGCTCACGGCGCACCTTGGACCGCGTGACCTCCACGCCGCAGCGCTCGCAGACGATGCCCTTGTAGCGGACGCGCTTGTACTTGCCGCAGTAGCACTCCCAGTCCTTGGTCGGACCGAAGATGCGCTCGCAGAAGAGACCGTCCTTCTCGGGCTTGAGCGTCCTGTAGTTGATGGTCTCCGGCTTGGTGACCTCTCCCGAGGACCAGGACCGGATTTGCTTGGACGACGCCAGGCCGATGCTGATGGCGTCGAAGTTGTTGATGTCGATCATTCGGTCCCTTACTCCTCAATCATTTCTGCGTCCTGCGCCTTGGCGGTCTCTGCGGTCTGTCCGCCCTCGCCCTCGGCCTCCACCTTCTCTTCGGCCTCGTCGGCCGCGTCACCGTCGGTGGCTCTGACCCCCGAAAGGTCGATGCCGAGCTCCTCGGCGGCCCGCAGGAGGTCGTCGTCCTCGTCGCGCATCTCCACGCCGGCGCCCTCCTCGGAGCGCACGTCCACGTCGAGTGCGAGCGACTGCATCTCCTTCAGCAGCACCTTGAACGACTCCGGGATGGAGGGCTCGGCGATGTTCTCGCCCTTGACGATCGCCTCGTAGGCCTTCACGCGGCCGACCGTGTCGTCGGACTTGATCGTGAGCATCTCCTGGAGGGTGTACGCCGCGCCGTAGGCCTCGAGCGCCCACACCTCCATCTCGCCGAAGCGCTGGCCGCCGAACTGCGCCTTGCCGCCCAGCGGCTGCTGGGTGACGAGCGAGTAGGGGCCGGTGCTGCGCGCGTGGATCTTGTCGTCCACGAGGTGCAGCAGCTTCAGGATGTACATGTAGCCGACGGTGACGGTCTCCTCGTACGGCTCGCCGGTGCGCCCGTTGTAGAGCTGCACCTTGCCCGAGCAGCGGATGCCCTCCCGCCGTGACTTGTCGACCTCGAAGTTGATCCCTCGCGGGGTCCCCTTCTCCTCCGCCCAGCGCACGAGCGCCTCGTCCACGTCCTCGACGGTCGCGCCGTCGAACACCGGCGTGGCCACGTTCACCCGGGCCCCGGTCTTCGAGGCCTCCTTGTAGGCGTCCGAGCCGTCGTCGTACCAGCCGTTCCCGGCCACCCACCCGAGGTGGGTCTCCAGGATCTGGCCCAGGTTCATGCGGCTCGGCACGCCAAGCGGGTTGAGGATCACGTCGACCGGGGTGCCGTCCTCGAGGTGCGGCATGTCGGCCTCGGGCACGATCTTCGAGATCACGCCCTTGTTGCCGTGGCGGCCGGCGAGCTTGTCGCCCTCGGCGATCTTGCGCTTCTTCGCCACATACACGCGCACGAGGTCGTTGACCCCGGGCGGCAGGTCGTCGTCGTTGTCGCGGCTGAAGGTCTTGACGTCGATCACGACGCCACCCTCGCCGTGCGGCACCTTGAGCGAGGTGTCGCGGACCTCGCGCGCCTTCTCCTTGAAGATCGCGCGGATCAGCTTCTCCTCGGCGGTCAGCTCGGTCTCGCCCTTGGGCGTGACCTTGCCCACGAGCAGGTCGCCCGAGCCCACCTCGGCGCCGATGCGGACGATGCCGCGGTCGTCGAGGTTGCGCAGCGACTCCTCGCTGCGGTTCGGGATGTCGCGGGTGATCTCCTCGTCACCGAGCTTCGTGGTGCGGGCGTCGATCTCGTACTCCTCGATGTGGATCGAGGTGAGCTCGTCGTCCTTCACGAGGCGCTCGGAGATGATGATCGCGTCCTCGAAGTTGTAGCCCTCCCAGGACATGAAGGCCACCAGGCAGTTCTTGCCGAGAGCCAGCTCGCCCTTGTCGGTCGAGGAGCCGTCGGCCAGCACCTGAGCCTTCTTGACCCGCTCGCCGGGGTCGACCAGCGGCTTCTGATGGATCAGCGTGCCCTGGTTCGAGCGCATGTACTTCTCGAGCGGGTACTCGTCCTTGCCGTCGCTGGTGTCGATGACGATCCGCTCGGCGTCCACGTAGGACACCGTCCCGCCGTCGCCGGCGAGCACGACGTCGCCGGTGTCGACGGCCGCGCGGGTCTCCATGCCGGTACCCACCAGCGGCGACTCGGTCTTGAGCAGCGGCACGGCCTGGCGCTGCATGTTCGAGCCCATCAGGGCGCGGTTGGCGTCGTCGTGCTCGAGGAACGGGATCAGCGCCGTGGCCACCGACCAGATCTGGTTCGGCGAAACGTCCATCAGGTCCACGTCCTTGGGCGCCGCCAGCACCAGCTCGCCCTCGCGCGTGCGGCATTCCACCTGCGGGCCCCTCAGCTTGCTCGACTTCGCGTCGAGCTCGGAGTTGGCCTGCGCGATGACCATGTCCTCTTCCTGGTTGGCGTCCAGGTGAACCACCTTGTTGGACACCACGCCACCCTCCACCACCCGGTAGGGCGTGGTCACGAAGCCGAACTCGGACACCTCGGCGAAGCTCGAGAGCGACCCGATCAGGCCGATGTTCGGGCCCTCCGGGGTCTCGATCGGGCACATGCGGCCGTAGTGGGTGGGGTGCACGTCGCGCACCTCGATGGGCGCGCGCTCGCGCGTGAGCCCACCCGCGCCCAGCGCGCTCAGGCGCCGGCGATGGGTCAGCCCGGCCAGCGAGTTCGTCTGGTCCATGAACTGGCTGAGCTGCGAGGAGCCGAAGAACTCCTTCTGCGCCGCCACCACGGGCCGGATGTTGATGATGGTCTGCGGCGTGATCGTGTCCGCGTCCTCAGTGGTGAGGCGCTCGCGGACGACCCGCTCCATGCGGTAGAGGCCGATCCGGAAGGCCTCCTGGATCAGCTCGCCCACCGTGCGCAGGCGCCGGTTGCCGAAGTGCTCGTACTCGTCGAGCCGATCGGCCACGGGCTCGCGCGGCAGCGAGATCGCCTCGGCCGCGAAGTCCTTGATCGGCTCCTCCTCGCCCTCGGCGCCCTCGTACATGCCCGACTCGGGAATGCCGAGCTCGCGCGGGAGGGAGATCAGCTCCTTGATCAACTCGATCATGTCCCGCGGGGTGAGCGTGCGGGTGTCGAGCTTCTCGTCGATGTGGAGCCGGCTGTTGAGCTTGTAGCGGCCCACGCGCGTGAGGTCGTAGCGCTTGGCGTCGAAGAACAGCTGGTTGAGCAGGTTCTTGGCAGCGTCGATCGAGGGCGGCTCGCCCGGACGCTGCTTCTTGAACAGCTCGATCAGGGAGCCGTCCTCGGACTTCGTGACCTCGGTGTCGGCGTCGAGCGTCAGCCGCATGTAGAGGCTGTCGTCGAACAGGCCGAGGATCTCCTCGTCGGTGCCGGTCCAGGTCTCGGGCACATAGCCGCCCTCGCGCAGCGTGTCGCCCATCGCGCGCAGGAGGACGGTGACCGGCAGCTTGCGCTTGCGGTCGATCCGGACGTAGACGCGACCCTTCTTGTCGATCTCGAGCTCGAGCCACGAGCCGCGGGCCGGCATCAGGTTGGCGATGAACACCTGCTTATCGCGGTCCTTGGGCTCCATCACGTAGGCGCCCGGGGAGCGAACGAGCTGCGTGACCACCACGCGCTCGGTGCCGTTGATGATGAACGTGCCCCAGTCGGTCATCCAGGGGAAGTCGCCCATGAAGACGGACTGCTCGCGGATCTCGCCGGTCTCGCGGTTCTGGAAAGCGACCTTCACCGTCAGGGGTCGCGCGTAGGTGAGGTCCTTCTCGCGACACTCGCTGATGGGAGCCACGGGCTCGTCGAAATGGATGTCCTCGAAGACCACGGCCAGGTTGCCGGTGTAGTCCTCGATCGGAGAGACGTCGTCGATGGTCTCACGGAGACCACCCTTCTCCGTGTCCACCAGCCACTCGAACGAGCGGCGCTGGATGTCGATCAGGTTGGGAACTTCGAGTGCGTTCTCGAGGCGGGAGAACGAGCGGCGGGTACGAGCAGCGTCAACGCGTGCCAAGACGGCAACTCCTTCGAGTCAGTTGAGACAACGGCGGGCGAGGGCGAAACGGGCGCAAAGCGCGACCGACCAGAATAGCAGACCGAAACCCGCCCCCACAAGGGGCGGTTGCGAGCCCACTCTCGGTGGCTCGCCCGGCCATCACGGACCCCGTCCCGAGGCGCCGAGAGTATGTGTCGGCGCGGCTAACGAGGGACGGCTACGGCTATAGGCCGACGGCCAGGATAGCGGCTATTCCTTGGTTTGGGCCCGCACAGCCAGGGCCACCATCGCCGCCGAGTACAACGAGTGGGGCACCCGGAAGCTGCGGCGCGTCAGGGGGCGCAGCAGGGTCACGCCGGTGCCCACCGCCAGGTCGCGAGCGAAATGGGCCAGCCCGCCGGCGGCCGCGCCCCGCGCATACTCCCTGAGCGGTCCTCTGGCCGCGGCGCCGATCAGGGTCGGCAGAGCCAGCGCCAGCAGACCGTGCGTCACCGGCCGGGGGTCGTCCACCTGGGGCAGCGTGCGCGAGAACACGAGCGGGACGTGGTCCACGTCGGGCATCACCGAGCCCGCCATGAAGCCCGCCGACCACTCGGGCGAGCGCTCGGGGAGGTTCAGGAGCACCAGGGCCGCGGTGGCCACGTGGGCGGGCTCGTCCAGCAGGCCGATCAACAGCCAGGGCGGCCTCAGGTGCCGGATCGTCAGGTCCGCGGCCAGCACCGTGGTCACCGCCGCCAGCGCGATCGTTCGGCGGCTCACCGGCCCTCGTACGAGATCAGCTCGAGCAGGCTGCCGTCGGGGTCGCGGAAGTAGACGCTCGTGCCCTCGTCGCGGCCGCCGTAGCGGGTGACCGGTCCCTCCTCGATGTCCACCTCGTGGGCGTTCAGATGCTCTTGGGCCGTCTCGATCGGCCCATCCCACACGAGGCAGAGGTCGGCGCCGCCGGGCTCGGCCGGCCGCTGCGCGATCGGGTGCGGGTCCATGCCGGGCCCATGGACGTTCAGCTGCTGGTCACCGAAGCGGTAGTGCCGTGACGGGCCGCCGTCACCCTTGTCGATCAGCTCCGCGCCGAGCACGTCGCGGTAGAACGCGTTCGAGCGCTCCCAGTCGGAGACGTGGATCACCACGTGGTCGATGCGAATCGGCGGCGCGTTCAACCCTGCCGAATGCTACGGGCGCCTCAGCGTGGCGGCACTGCCACCGCCGCGACGGGTCGGCTCGGCGGCGGCCAGCAGCCGGCCGCGCCGGCGGAACTCGATCGCCGTCACCGCGCCGATCTCCTCCATCGGCTCCCCGAACGTGTGGCCGTAGGTGTTCGCGAGCGCCTGGCCCTCGGGCGAGCGCGATGAAGGTGGGCTCCGCCGTGGTCCCGGTGTCCATGTTGCGCTCGACCGCCCGCGGCCGGCGGATCGCCTGCGGCAGAGTGGCGTTCAGGTCAAGCCGCTCCAGCAGCACCTGGAGCACCGTCCCAGGGATGGTCGAGCCGCCCGGTGAGCCGATGGCGATGTAGGGCTTGCCGTTGCGCGTGACGATCGTCGGGCTCATCGAGCTGCGCGGCCGCTTCTTGGCGTCGGCGCGGTTGGGGGCGGTGGTCGAGTCGAACTCGAAGTCGGTGAGCTCGTTGTTGAGCAGGAACCCGTAGCCGGGGACGACGATGCCGTTGCCGCCGGTGGACTCGATGGTGAACGTGTACGACACCACCGTGCCCTTCTTGTCGGAGACGACGAGGTGGGTGGTCGACTGGCGCGGATGGGAGACGGTGGCCGATTGCCCGGCCGCCGCGCCGCCCGGATCGCCGGGCTCAACCGGGCTGGTAGCCGCCCGGGTCGGGTTGATCAGTGCGCGCCGCTGGGCGGCGAAGCTGTCGGACAACAGCCCCCGCAGCGGCACGTCGAAGAACTCGGGGTCGGCCAGGAAGGCTGCGCGGTCGGCGTAGGCGAGGCGCTCGGACTCCAGCAGCAGGTGGAGCGCACGGGTGCGGTCCGCTGCCAGGTCGCTGTAGCCCTCGAGAATGTTGAGGACCTCGCCCACGGTGCTCCCGCCGCTGGACGGCGGTGCCATGCCCCACACGTCGAGGCCGCGGTAGCGCACGCGGGTCGGCTTACGCCGGATCGCCTCGTAGCTGCGCAGGTCGGAGCGCTCGAGCAGCCCCGGGCGCCAGACGTGGTCGGCCGTCGGGGCGATCGGAGGCTTCTGGGCGGCGGCGACGATGGCCCTCGCCAGGTCGCCGCGGTAGAAGGCCCCGGCGCCCCTGTCGGCGATCAGCTTGTAGGTGCGGGCGAGATCGCGGTTGCGCAGCCGGTAGCCGACGTCGCGCGGGGTGCCGTCCGCGTCGAGGTAGAGGGCGGCGGTGGACGGAACGTCGTCGAACCACGGGACGGCGTCCTCGGTCTGGGAGACGAAGGTCTCGTCGACGGCGAAGCCCCGGCGCGCGGTGCGGATACCGGGCCCGAGGGTCTTCTTCAGCGACCAGGTCCCGTAGCCGTCGAGCGCTCTCTCCCAGCCGGCAACCGTCCCGGGCACGCCGGCCGACAGCCCGCTCCAGCGCGCCGGGTCGAACTCCAGCGGCGTGCCGTTCTCGATGAACGAGTCCGGACGCATCGCCGCCGGCGACTCCTCGCGTGAGTCGATGGTCGTGACCTTCCCGCCCGGAGTGCGGATGACCATGAACCCGCCACCGCCGATCCCGCACGAGTATGGCTCGGTCACGCCAAGTACGGCGGCCGCGGCCACCGCGGCGTCGACCGCGTTGCCGCCCCGGCGCAGCGTCCGGATGGCGGCCTTGGTGCCCTTCACGTCCACCGTGGCGGCGGCACCGTCGCGGCCGGCGGCGGTCGCCTGCTTGGTGATGCCCGTCTGGGCCCCGGCTGTCGCTGGCGCCACGAGAACGACGGCCACGACAGCGGTAAGGACTAGGCGGGCGATCACTCCAGGGGGCCTACCCGGGCTCGCCTAGGGATAAGCGCCTGCTCGGAACGAACTGCATGTATCTCATGCAGAACGTTCCGAGCGCGGCGTTCAGGCCTACTTCAGCTCGACGCTGGCGCCGGCCTCCTCGAGCTCGCCCTTGAGCTTGTCGCCCTCCTCGCGGTCCACGCCCTCGCGGATCGGCTTGGGAGCCTCGTCCACGAGCGCCTTGGCCTCCTTGAGGCCGAGACCGGTGGCGGCGCGCACGACCTTGATCACCTGGATCTTCTTGTCGCCGGCACCGGTCAGGACGACGTCCACGGTGGACGACTCCTCCTCCTCCGCGGCACCATCGCCGGCGGCAGCGCCGGCCGGGGCAGCGGCGGCGACCGCAGTCGCGGACACGCCGAACTCTTCCTCGAGCGCCTTGATCAGCTCAGACAGCTCGAGTACGGACATCTTCTTGATCTCTTCGATCAGTTCAGTTGCAGTGGCCATGGGCCCTCCTTACTCCTTCTCTTCGCCCTCGGAGGGCGCTTCAGTCGTGTCACTTGCATCGCCCTCGGAGGCGTCCCCCGTGGGGGCCTCGTCGGCAGGCTCGGATTCATCGGCGGATGCGTCCGCCTCCGGCTCGGCGGGCTCGGCCTCGGCCGGCTCGGCGGCGGCCTCCGGCTCTGCAGCGGCCTCGGCCTCGCCGGCTCGGCGGCGGGCGCACCCCCCACCGGCACCATCCCCTCGTCGGCGATCTGCTTCAGCTGGATCGCCAGGCCGGAGATGAGCGCGTTCAGGCCTCGCACCAGGCCGGTGATCGGCGAGGCGATGACCCCGACGAGCTGGCCGTGGAGCACATCGAGCGCCGGGAGTCGCGAGAGCTCGGTGAGCTGCTCCACCGTCAGCGGCTCGCCGCTCATCACGCCGCCCTTGAACCCGAGCATCCCGTGCTCGCGGTTGAACTGGGCGAGCGCCTTGGCCGCCAGGGCCACGTCGCCGTCGGCGGCCACGAAGGTGAACGCGGTCGGGCCCTCGAGGACCGGCTTGAGGGTGTCGGCGCCGGCCTCGTCGGCCGCCCGCACAGTCAGGGTGTTCTTGACCACCCGGAAGCGAGCACCGGCTTCGTTGAGCCGGGTGCGCAGCTCGGCCGCCTGGGGCACCGAGATGCCGCGGTAGTCGACGGCGAAGACCGCCTCCGATTCCTTGATCTGGGCGGCCACCTCCTCGATGACCGCTGCCTTCTGGTCTCTGTCCATGTCGTTCCGTTCTCTCGAATCAAATGAGCCCGCACGCAGGCGGGCTCACGGAACGAACCGGATCGGGACCGGTCCTGCTCTGCTCGCTCCACCTGTCCCGGACTTACGGTCGCCGGGGGTCTCGGGCGGAAAGCTTTGAAGGGTCAGGCTACCGCGACCGTCTCCTCCACGATCCCGCGCGTGCGCGAGGGGTCGATCTTGATGCCGGGGCTCGCGCTCGTTGTGAGCGTCACCGTCTGCAGGTAGCGGCCCTTGGCGGACGCCGGCTTGGCCTTCAGGATCTCGTCCAGCAGCGCCGCATAGTTCTCGAGCAGCACCTGGCCGTCGAAGCTGAGCTTGCCGATCGGCAGATGCACGATCGCGTGGCGGTCCGTGCGGTACTCGATCTTGCCCGCCTTCGACTCCGACACCGCCTTGGCCACGTCCATCGTGACCGTGCCCACCTTCGGGTTGGGCATCTTGCCCTGCGGCCCGAGGACGCGGCCGAGCTTGCCCACCACCGGCATCATGTCCGGGGTGGCGATGGCCACGTCGAAGTCGGTCCAGCCGCCCTCGACCCGCTCGGAGAGATCCTCGGCGCCCACAACGTCCGCGCCGGCCTCCTCGGCCTCGCGGGCCTTGTCGCCACGAGCGAACACGGCCACGGTCATCTCCTTGCCGAGCCCGTGCGGGAGGGAGATGGTGCCGCGCAGCTGCTGGTCGGCGTGGCGCACGTTGAGGCCGGTGCGGATGTGCACCTCCACGGTCTCGTCGTACTTGGCCGCCTCGAACTCCTTGAGGATCTCCACCGCCTCGTTGGGCGGGTAGAGGTGCTCGCGGTCGACCTTCTCGAGGTTGTTGCGATAGCGCTTGCCGTGCTTGGCCATGGCTAGCGGACGTCCACGCCCATCGAGCGCGCGGTGCCCTCGATGATCTTGGCCGCCTGGTCGATGTCGTGCGCGTTGAGGTCGGGCATCTTCTGCTCGGCGATCGCGCGCACCTGGGCCTGCGAGATCGTGCCGACCTTGTTGCGGTTGGGCTCGCCCGAGCCCTTGTCGAGGCCGATGGCCTGCTTGATCAGCACCGCCGCGGGCGGCGTCTTGGTGATGAAGGTGAACGAGCGGTCCTCGAAGACCGTGATCTCCACCGGGATGATCGTGCCGGTGTCCTGCTGGGTCTGGGCGTTGAACGCCTTGCAGAACTCCATGATGTTCACGCCGTGCTGGCCCAGCGCAGGACCGACCGGCGGAGCCGGGTTGGCCTGTCCGCCGGGGACCTGCAGCTTGATG
Organism: uncultured Thermoleophilaceae bacterium; assembly: GCA_963826165.1. Lineage (GTDB taxonomy): Bacteria > Actinomycetota > Thermoleophilia > Solirubrobacterales > Thermoleophilaceae > JACVRW01. The sequence continues at coordinate 724,713 of CAWGWC010000007.1, forward strand.
AGAGTCAGAACCTTGCGAGCCATGCTTAGACCTTCTTGACCTGGTCGAACCCGACCTCCACCGGCGTCTCCCGGCCGAAGATCGAGACGAGCACCTTGAGCTTAGCTGCGTCCTCGTTGATCTCTGAGATCTCGCCGGAGAAGTCCGAGAGCGGCCCGGAGACCACCTTGACGGTCTCGCCCATCGAGAACTGAGCGCGGGTGCGCGGGCGCTCGGCGGTCTCGCGGTGGAGCAGCCGATCGACCTCACCCTGGTTGAGCGGCACCGGGTTGTTGGAGGCGCCGACGAAGCCCGTGACCCCCGGGGTGTTCTTGACGAGCGACCACGAATCGTCGGTGAGGTTCATGTTCACGAGCAGGTAGCCGGGCATGGTCCGCTGCTCCTTGGTCAGCTTCTGGCCGTCCTTCATCTCCTGCACCTGCTCGGTGGGGATGACGATCTGGCGAATGGCGTTCTCCTGGCCGAGCGAGATGCGTCGGTGCTCAAGGTTCTGCTTGACCTTGTTCTCGTGACCGGAGTAAGTGTTGACTGCGTACCAGCGAAACATCAGAGGATTGCCTTGATCAGTTCGGAGAAAATGGCGTCCAGCAGGCCCAGGTAGCCGCCGGCGATGAGGACAAAGCCGAGCACAACGCCCGTGAGCGTGATGAGGGCCTGGCGATTCGGCCACTGCACCCTCTGGAGCTCGGCCCAGACTGCAATGAGGAACTGTATTACGCGCGGGCGGTGCTTGTGGCGCTCGGCCTCATCTGCCCCGCGCCGTCCCTTGACCGCGTAGCCGCCCTCGCCCTCGCCGGCGAGCTCGCGCTCCATCTCGAGCTCTTCCTCGATCTCCTCCTCGGTGAGGTGATCGTCGGCGTCGACCTCCCAGTCCTCGATCTCGCGAATCGCCTCGTCCTCGGTGGCGGGCGTGTCTCGGTCGAGCAGGCCGCGTTCGCCATCGAGCACCTGGTCGGAGCGGCCCTCGTTCTCGGGCGGGGCACCCGCGGCCAGGCCCGGGTCGATTCCGGGAATGCCGAGCACGCGGTCCTGAGGGACTCCCTGGTCGGTCGGCTGCTCATCCGGCTCGGTCCGCTCCGGCGGGTCGCTGCGCTCGGCCGAGCCGCCGCTCTCGCCGGCTAGGCGACGGGCACGGCGGTCGGCCTGGCGCTGCTTCGCGCGTTGACGATCTCTCGCCACGGGTCTAGCGGGTTTCCTTGTGAGGCGTGTGCTTGCCGCACCAGCGGCAGTACTTGCGAAACTCAACCCGGTCCGGGTTGTTCCGCTTCGACTTTTCGGTTTGGTAGTTGCGCCGCTTGCACTCCTCGCACGCGAGGGTGACGGCGATTCGGACGTCTCCGCGAGCCATGGCTCCTGCAAAAGGTTTGGCGTGGGCGGCCGGAGGCACACGGAACTACCGCGGCCGGCCGCGAGGACGAGAGAAGTCTAGCGAGCAAGCAGGGGATTGCCGGGGGCGCTTACAGGTGCGAGACTCGGACGTGATGGACTCGCCCCAGGAGCTCGTGGCCGACCGGTCGCTCGAGGTCCCTTCCCGGAACCTCGAGTGCATCAGGCAGGCGTGGGCGGTCTTCGAGGACGCCGGGGCCGAGGCGTGCATGGAGGTGCTGCTGGGCTTCGCGCACCCCGACGTGGAGTCGCGGCCCTACTCCGCCGAGGGAACCGTCCTGCACGGGAAGAGCGAGATACGCGCCTTCATCGAGCGGTCGGCGGACGACGGGACGCGAATCGAAGCGCGAGCCCAGAGCTTCGAGGAGTCTGGCAGCAGCGTGATCGTGCGCGGCTCGATCCGCGTGTGCCACGGCGACGGCTCCTTCGCCGAGACAAAGGTCCGCTGGCATCACGACTTCGAGGATGGCCTCATCAAATCGATGGGCTGGGAACCGCGCGCGGGCGACTGACGAACCAGCCTCTCCGTACGAAGCGCCGCTGACAGAGCCGCCGTGCGCGGCGCTCCATCGCTTTGAACAGGCCGTCGCCGTGAGTCCAGCCCAGCAGGTGTCCCCACTCGTGAGCGTGAAGCCGGCACCGGGTCAGTCGATCCATCGCGAGCCACTCCGGCCAGCTCAGGAACATCCTGGGTCCGCCGAGGTCGGCGCAGGCGGCGATCCGTCCCGCCGGCAGCGTGTGGGCCGGATCGCAGTAGCGGGCCATCTCGTCGCCGGAGTGCGCCCACGTGTACACGACCGGAGGCGCGTGCCCCCAGACGCGCTCCGACACGCGCTCGTAGTCGGCGAGGGTCCCCGCGCTCGCCCCTGCTGGAGCCAGCGTTAACAGGGCCAGCCCCAATCCGACGGCCTTCGCGCGACGTGGGCGGTCTCGACCAAGCACGATCGAACCGCGAGCCTGACCGCCGCGTCGGCCGGATCGAGCCGTCTGCCACGACCGCCTGCTTTAGTGCCGGTCATGAAGCGGGCGATCCTCACCCTCACAGTGACTCTCACTGCCGTGGCGATCGGCTGCGGCGGCGGCGAGAGCGACGAGGACCAGGTGAGGGGGACGATCGAGGACTTCGCGGCAGCGAACGTCGACAAGGATTGGTCCGGCGCCTGCGACCAGCTCACCGACGAGGCCAAGAAGGCGCTGTCGGACGCCGGCGAGCTGTTCGGCGGCAAGGGCTGCGCCGGAGTACTGAAAGCGGCCATCTCTCAGCTCAGCCCCGCCGAGCTCAAGAAGGAGTTCGGGGACCTGAAGATCAGCAACGTCAAGGTCGACGGCGACAACGCGACGGTCAAGGTCAACGGCGAGAACGTCCGGGTGGTCAAGCAGGGCGAAGCCTGGCTGCTGGACTTCAACCCGACGGGCTGAGCCCCGAAGCCCGCCCTCTCAGCGACGCTCGCGCTGCGACGGCCCGACGTGCTTGGCCAGCCAGCGCACCAGCGGCTGGGTGCTCTCCAACTCCGAGCGGATCCGCTTGTCGGCGGCGGGCTTGTGGATCCACGGCTTCAGCTCATGCCGGCGGTACACGGCCAGCTCCTTCATGCGCAGCCGCTCGATCCGCGGATGGTCCACCGGGTAGCCCTTCGGTGCCCGCTTGAGCGCAGGCGGCGCAGGCTCCAACCCACCTTCAGCGGCCACGCCGAGCGCTCTCTCGAACGCCGCGGCGCGGCGACCGTCGTCGATCGCCGCCCGGTAGCGCTCGAGCTGGTCAGAGGCCGGCGCGTGTAGTCCGCCCGCTACAAGCAGACCGTCGAGCGACAGCTCCACGTAGTAGCCGCCTCCGCCGCCGTAGCCGATCGCCAGACCGAACTGCTCCTTGATCGGCGGCCGCATGTGAAAGCGGGTGTCGTGGTAGGGACGGAACAGGTGCGGCTCACCGAAGGCGCTGAGCTGCGCGGCCAGCTCGCGTGCCGGCTCGACCAGGTAGGAGTCGTACCGGCCGCGGTTGGCCTTGAACCAGTCGCGGTCGTTGTTCTGCTCAAGCTCCCGGAGGAAGTCGATTGCCTCGGGCGGCCACACGGTGAAGAGCCGACGAGGGGACTCGAACCCCTGACCCCCTCCTTACCATGGAGGTGCTCTACCAGCTGAGCTACGTCGGCGGGTCTTGCAGTGGGGGGAGCAGGATTCGAACCTGCGTAGGCGGTGCCACGTGGTTTACAGCCACGCTCCTTTAGCCACTCGGACATCCCCCCGGGTGGAGAGGCGATGATAGACGCCGCGTGGAGGTCCGTCGCCTGTCTGAGTCCGACTACCCAGCGGCCGCCCGCGTCATCACCGACGCCCTCCTCGACGACCCCGGCTGGCTCGCCGTCGGCCCCGATCACCGAGCCCACCGGCACGCCGTGGCGCTGCGCTATCACCGCGTCGCCCTGAGCGTCACCCACCGGTACGGCGGCCCGATCTACGGCGCGTTCGGGCCCGGCGAACGGCTCGCCGGCGTGGCCGCCACCTTCGCCGCCGGCCTCTATCCGCCGCCGGCCTGGACCATCGCCAAGTTCGTGCCGGGCTTCCTGCTCGCCGGGCCGGCGCCGATCGTGCGCGGCCTGCGCTTCTCGTCCATCCAGGACGCAGGACACCCCGAGGAGGAGCACGTCTTCCTCTGGTTTCTGGCCGTCGACCCCGGGCAGCAGCGAAGGGGTGCGGGCCGCGCCCTCCTCGCGCGCGTGTTCGAGGACGCGGCCGCGCCCGTCTACCTCGACACGAGCAACCCGGCCAACGTTCCCTACTACGCGAGCTTCGGCTTCGAGGAGACCGGGCGCGCGCCGCTCCCACGTGGCGGCGGCACCCTTTGGTTCATGAGGCGTCCCTGAGGCGCTGGGCCTCGGGCAGCCCCTCGAGCTTCTTCAACGTGTTGTTCTCGATCTGTCGGATGCGCTCGCGCGTTACGCCGAAGGCGCGGCCCACCTCCTCGAGCGTGCGGGCCTTCCCGCCGGCCAGCCCGTAGCGCATCTCGATCACCTCGCGCTCGCGCGGCGGCAGCACATCGAGGGCGCGGCGGACGTTCTCGCGTCGCAGGTTCTCCGACGCCAGCTCGAAGGGCGACTCGGCCGTGTCGTCCTCCACGAAGTCGCCCAGCTCCGAGTCCTCCTCTTCGCCGATCGGCTTCTCGAGCGACACCGGCAGCTGCGCGATGCGCAGGATGTCCTTGACCTCGCGCGCGGTCCACTGGAGCTCGAGCGCGATCTCCTCGGGGATTGGTTCGCGACCGAACTCCTGCACGAGCTGGCGCTCCACGTGCACGACCTTGTTCAGCTTCTCGACCATGTGCACCGGGATGCGGATGGTGCGGGCCTTGTCGGCGATCGCGCGCGTGACCGCCTGACGGATCCACCAGGTGGCGTAGGTGGAGAACTTGTAGCCGCGCCGGTAATCGAACTTCTCCACCGCGCGGATCAGACCGAGCGAGCCCTCCTGGATCAGGTCGAGGAAGGAGAGGCCACGACCCAGATAGCCCTTGGCGATCGACACCACGAGGCGCAGGTTGGCCTCGATCATCTGCTGCTTGGCGACCATGTCGCCGCGCTCGATCCGGCGGGCCAGCGCCACCTCCTGCCCGGCGGTGAGCAGGTCCACCCGGCCGATCGAACGGAGGTAGAGCCGCAGCGAGTCCAGGCTCGGCTCCACGGTCAGGTCGATCTCCGGCTTCTTGGCCGCCGCCTGCACGGGCTGCGCGCCGTCGCCGTCGGCGGGCACGGCGGCCAGGCCGCCCGGGGTCCGGCCCGCGTCGGCGGCCACGATCTCCACGCCCGAGTCCAGCAGGTGCGCCCGAAACTCCACCACCTGCTCCTTGGTTACCTCGACCTCCTCGAGGCAGGCGGCGATCTGCTCGAAGGTCAGATAGCCGCGTTCCCTTCCCTCAGCCGCGAGTCCGCGCAGCTCCTCGATCTCCAGAAAGCGCGCCTCCGCCGGCTCTTCCAGAAGAGCCACGCTCTCGTCCTTTACGGTCAATCCCTCACTCCTTTGACACCGCTGACGCCCCCTGAGGGGCCTGTCTCAATGTCGAGTTTTTTGGATCCGCGGGGGCACCGCGAGGGGCTGAGCTCGTTGGGCCAGGTCCAAGGCGTAGCAGCCGCGGCCAGTCTACAACGCGTTTGTGCGGATTGCCCCGTGGCCCCCCCTCGCTTCTTCTCCGTAAGTACAGTGGGCCATGGCCATGACAGAGCGAACCGCGCTACTCGGCAGCGACGTCCAGGCCCGCCGTCCCTCCACCCACGTGAGCCTCTCGCGGGTGGGCGTGACCGGCGTGGAGAAGGTCATCCGCATCCGTCTGAACGGCGGCGAACAGCTCTACTACGCCGAGCTCGAGTGCTTCGTGGACCTCGGTCCGGAGCAGAAGGGCGCGCACATGTCGCGCTTCGAGGAGGTCGTGAACGAGGCCATCGACGAGGTGATCCTCGGCGAGGCGTTCAAGGCCGAGACGCTCGCCGCCCACATCGCCGAGCGCGTGCGCGACCGTCAGCAGGCCCGCCGGGCGGAGGTCACGATCGCCGCCCGCTATCCCGAGCACAAGCTGGCGCCCGCATCCGGCAGTCACACCCAGGAGATCTACACGCTGTTCGGCGCGGCCGTGGCCTCGGCCTCGGGCACCCGCCGGATGGTGGGAGTCGAGGCGCAGGGCATGACGGCCTGCCCCTGCGCGCAGGAGATGGTCATGGAGCGCTCGCAGGAGCGCCTGACCGAGGCCGGCTTCAGCGACAGCGAGATCGCGCGGGTGTTCGAATCGGTGCCGGTGGCCACCCACAACCAGCGCGGCATCGGCACGCTCTACGTCGGCTGCCCCGAGGGCTGCGAGCAGCCCATCGAGGCCGCCACCCTGCTGGAGATCGTGGAGAGCTCGATGAGCTCCGAGATCTACGAGCTGATGAAGCGCTCGGACGAGGTCGAGGTGGTGGAGAAGGCCCACATGCACCCGCGCTTCGTGGAGGACTGCGTGCGCGAGATGGTGCGCATGGCCAGCGAGCGCTTCGCCTCGCTGGGCGAGCAGGCCTTCATCTCCGCGCGCCAGGAGAACCTGGAGACGATCCACAAGCACAACGTGGTGGCCGAGCGTCACGGCCTGCTGGGCGAGCTACGTCACGAGCTCGAGGAGGGCGCACGAGCTCCTCACCACGTGTCGATGCAGGAGTGGCTGCAGTCGGACGGGGCGTAGTCCGTCGCTTTAACGGATGCACGACTTTCTCGTACAAACGTCCAGGGAAAGGTTTCTCTGTCAAGGTGAGGGGGAAGCCTCGCCGATGGAGACTTGGCGTATACGCAACACGGAGGCCCCTTGACCGAGAGCCGGCACATACCCCTTTCCCAGGACGCGGCATTGGTCGTGGCCCTGGCCGGCACCGCAATGCCGTTTGCCCACTCGTCCGAGGACGAGGCCGAGCGCTGGCTTCGCGCGCTCCGGCTGCACGGCGAGGTGGGCGCCGCGCTGCAGGGACTCGGCGTGGGCGAGGCCCCGCTGTCGGGTGACGAGGCGGCTCGCGCCGCGGCCGAACCCGACACCCCTCCGCACGGACCCGAGGTGCTCGAGACCGTGGCTCGTCGCGCGAGCGACTTCGCACACGCCCGCGGCGGCGAGACGGTGAGCACCACCGACCTCACCTACTCGGTGCTCGACGTGTACGGCGAGCTGTTCGAGCAGACGCTCTACCTGCGCGGCACGACCAGCCAGGAACTGCTCGAGCGCCTCAGCGGCGCGAGTGCTGCGGAGGCGCCGAAGAGCTGACCCCGCGGCGCCGCGCCAGGTACTCGATGCCGGCGGTGCTGCCCACGGGGCCGAGCGGGGACACGGTGGCCGCCAGCAGCGGCCACGGGAACGTGCCGCGCTTGCAGCCGTAGGCCACCAGCAGGCAGAGGATGATCCAGCCCACTCCGTGGGTCCAGCCGAGCGCCTGCTCGGCCCCCTCGCCCAAGCCGCCGATGGCCACCACGAGCAGCGCGGCGAAGATGCACACCTCGGCGATCGAGTAGATCCGCACGGCCTGGAAGTAGGACACGGCTTCTGAGACTAGGCCGGGCGCGGGCGGCGACCCGCCACGATCTGCCGTCGCACGAACAACATCCCGGCGAGACCGAGCACCACCAGCAGGACGACGGCCACGATGGCCTCCGGTGAGGTGAGGTCGCTGAGGCTGCCGCCGAGCGCGACGTAGGCGAACACCTTGGGCGCGCCGCCCACCACCGTGCCCAGCCCGAGCTGGCTGAAGCGCAGCTTGGTGAGCCCGGCGCTGTAGTTCACGAGGCCCCAGGGCAGCAGCGGCACGATCCTCGACTCCATCACCGCCACCGCTCCGTGCCGGGTGAGGAAGTCCTCGAGCGACTTGGTGCGCTCGGGCAGCAGCCCGCCGAAGTGCTCGCCCGCCAGCCGGCGCGAGATGCCCATCTGCACGAGCGAGGCCACCGTGACCCCGAGCAGCGCGAGCGGGAAGCCGGCCAGGGTGCCGAACAGCAGGCCGGTGGCACCGGCCAGCACCGGCCAGGTGATCACGAAGTTGGCCAGCACGAAGAGGGGGATGTAGACGAGCAGCGCCCAGGCGCCGAGGTCCTCGCCGAAGTCGCGCGCCTCCTCCGGCGACGGCACCGAGCCGGTGACCAGCACGGCCACGAACAGCGTTCCCGCCACGGCTCCGAAGGTGGCGATGCGCGCAATCGCCGCTCGCCGGGAGTCCATGAGCCCCAGAGTAGACCCTGGTTACTCTTCTCGGAGGTGCACACGCTCCTCGTCTACGGCCCCACCGATCGCGCCGACGCCGCGCTGCGCTCGGTCGCCCGCCGGGCCCACGACGAGGGCGACGACCTCACGGTCGTGTCGCTCGTCATCCAGGAGCCCACGGGCTCGCCGCGCTGCTGCAGCACCAACTCCGCGCTCTGGAACGAGATCTGCCGCGACCTGGCCGGCCGCGATCTGATGCGGGCCTGGATGACCCTCGACGGCGACGACAGCATTCGCCTCGACACCATCGCCACCCCGGCCTGGCACCCGGCCGACACCCTCACCGCCGAGGCGCTCACCCGCGGCGCGGACGAGATCGTGCTCGCCGACCCGGGCGCCAGCGGCCTCGGTCGCCTCGAGCGGCGGCGGCTGCGCCGGCGCAGCCCGCTGCCGGTCAGCGCGGGCTGAGGATCCCCGGCGGGATCGTTCCGGTGCGCATGCGCTGCGGGTGGTTGCCCACCTTGATGCGGGCCACCTCGCGCGCCTTGCGCCAGGAGATCACCGACACGCGGTCGTCGCCGGCCACCGAGACGAAGCAGTAGCGCCCGTCCTCGCTGGTCGTCGACCAGTAGGGCGTGCGGCCCACCGGGATGATGCGCTCGGGCTTCAGCGTGCGGCGCGTGACCACCGCGGCGTAGTCCGACATCGAACCGGCCACGCAGAACTTGGTCCCGCGCGGGTTGATCGTCAGCCCGTGATGGGCGGAGTCGAGCAGGTACTCGGTGCGCGGCAGGTTCCTCGACCTCTTGCTCTTCGGCAGCACGGCGAGGCGGGTGGGCCGGTCGCGTTTGAGGTCGTACTCCACGAAGCCGTGGAAGAAGGAGAGCTGGAAGTAGACGAAGCGCTCACCGGGCGCGATGGCCATCGGTCGCACCGCCGAGCTGAGTCCGGGGACGCCGAAGTCGGCCAGCTTCTGGGCCATGTTGATCTTGCGCTTGACGCGCAGGGTGCGAGCGTCGATCACCTCGAACACGCGCTCGCCCTTGCCGGCGTCCTCCGAGGGGTCGTCGGTGTCGGTGAAGACGGTGCCGATGCTCCCGTGGAAGATCGTGCTGCCGTCCTTCGAGTAGTTGACCTCGTGCGGCTGGTCGCCCGAGGGGATGCGGCCGACGATGCGCCCGTTGCGCGTGTTGAGGACGTTGATGTTGCGGGCGGTGGAGGCCGAGACCAGCAGCCGCCGGCCGTCGGGCGAGAGCGCCATGTGGTCGGCGCGGGTGCCGTCGACCTTCGTCCTCCAGACGATCTTGCGCGTGCGGAGGCTGATCGAGACGACGTCGGCGAAGCTCGGACGCGAGAAGTAGACGAAGCGACCGTTCCTCGACACGAAGCCGTCGTCCACGTACTGGTTGTTGCCCTCGCCCACTCGCTCGCGGATGAGGTCGAAGATGGCCTTGCGGCCCGGGTCGGCGTTGATCTCGGCCAGGCGCTGAGCCTCGTCGGGGATCACGTTGAGGCGGGCGAGCCGCTTGAAGCCGTTGATGGCGATCACGTCCGCGGTGCCGGCCCAGTTGTTGGAGACCACGAGGACGTCCTGGGTGGGCTTGCTTTGAGCCATTGCGGCGCCCGGCATCCCGGCCATCGCGACCGCCATCCCGGCAACCAGTGTTCGCGCCATCCTCCCCGCCATCAGCGGGACGGCAGACTACCCGGCGCTTCTCGCGCGTGCCATGCCGTACACGCCGGTCACGGTGACCAGCGCGATCAGGCCGACGAGCACCCAGGCCACCGGCTCGCCCCAGTCGACCGCCGACTCGTAGCGGGCGATCGCGATCGCCAGCAGCACGCCGAGGGCGGCTGAGCCGAGGAAGGTGAAACGAGCGCGGTGAAGATCGTTCTCTCGGATGGTGAAGGCGGCCAGGGCCCCGACCCCCAGGAACCAGGCCGACAGCGCGTGCGAGGTCAGCGGGGTGAGCGGCCAGGGCCAGATGTCGATCGCCGTGTCGGCGGCCACGAGCTGGACGGCGCCGATGGCGAGCATCGTCACCGAGATCACTCCGAACCCGGCCTTCAGGGCGTTGGGCAGCCGCGGGCCGGCCGGGGGATCGCCGCCGTCCATGCGCAGCTGCATCGTGATGAGAATGGCCAGGCCGACCGGGATCACGATGTACACGGCGAGCCAGGCCCAGGCGGCGAAGGCCGGTTGGAAGTCGTCGTCGAAGTGGAACAGGTCGAGGTCGAGCAGGGTGGCGAGCAGCTTGGTGCAGGCCACGATCAACACGGCGAAGGCCACGGGGCGAACCTCGGCCCAGCTCTTCGCGCGCGAGGCGGGGAAGAGCAGGATGAAGCCGGTGTAGAAGAAGGCGCCGTCCACCGTGGCGGTGATGGGCGCCTTGATCGTCCAGGCGAAGAAGTCCTCGGTGCGCTCGGGGAAGACGAACAGCTGCGTGCCGCCGAGCAGCACGAGGATGCTGCCGACGAGGAAGAGGAGGCTGAGGGCGGGAAGAACGGGCCGGATGGCCCGCTCCTGTTCGGTCGCGGTCGTCATCACGCGGGATTCTGCCGTGGAAGTGGCCATACATGGGCCGACCTCCCTGATCCGGATTTATTCCATCCGATCTTGCGGCGCCAACGACCGGCGCCCCGCGGGTGGGCGGGGCGCCGGGTCATTGGTCCTCTGGCGGAGGGTCTTGCTCAGCCGAACACGATGTAGTTGTAGATCGTGCCGCCCGCACCGTCGGGGTCCGCGTCGGACGCCGTGGGATTGCAGACCTTGATGGTCAGCGTGGACGTCTCGACCTCGGTGTGGAACGTGAACAGGCCGCCGAAGCCGATTCCCGGGGTCACGAAGGCCGGGTGGCCCGAGATGTTCTGAGCGGCCGGCGTGGGATCGATGTCCTTGCTCGCGCACTCACCCGCGTCGATCGACGCGAAGTTCCGGCTCACGCTGCCCGAGTACTGGCCCACGTCCGGAGCGTTGAGGCTGCCGTTCTCGATCTCGTTGGAGTCGACGGCGTTCGAGGCGAGCTCGGCGTCCGTGACGGCGCTGCCGGCGATCTCGTCGCTGTCGACCGAATTGGTCCCCAGATCATCGGCGGTCAGGGTGTTCGGCGCGACCTTGGCCGAGGTCACCGCGTTGTCGAGCAGCTCGAAGTTCGACTGCACCTGAGCCTGAAGCGGCCCACTCAGGTCGGTCATCTGGATCCCGCCGTTCTTGATGTCGGCGGTCCGCACATGACCGTTCTTGATCTTCTTGGTGGTGACGGCGTTCTGCTTGAGCTGCTTCGGCCCGATCAGGACCTTGGCGGCGTAGCTGGTGCCGCCGAGGGCGACGAACAGGGCGATGCAGGCGATCGCCAGGGCGGCGATGTTGAGACGCTTGGGCATGACGGACCTCCAGGGTCGGTTGGTTGACTTATTGGTCCTCCAACCGGCCAGGCGGGCCCGACTTACGGAACGAGCAAACGGGGGGCAAGAATGCCCCCCGCTGTACTCGCGTTGCTGTGGCCGACTGCTTACGGAAGGGCGGCCGCGGGTCCGTGCGGGTCCGTCCGGTTGGCCTCTTCCTGGCTGATGCTGCCCCTCGAGGGAGCGATGACCGACGCCGTGGCGGCCTCGTCCTTGGTCTCCGTGCCGGACTGGGTCTGCGGGGTGTTGATCACCGACGCCGTCGCGGCCTCGTCCTTGGTCTCCGTGCCGGACTGGGTCTGCGGGGTGTTGATCACCGACGCCGTCGCGGCCTCGTCCTTGGTCTCCGTGCCGGACTGGGTCTGCGGGGTGGCGATGACCGACGCCGTGGCGGCCTCGTCCTTGGTCTCGGTCGAGCTGCCCGACTTCGGGGATCCCATCAACGCGGCCACTCCGGCCTCGTCCTTGGCGAGGGTCCCCTCGCCGGCCTGGGGCCGGGTCGCGATCGCCGACGCCACGCCGGCCTCGTTCTTGGCCGAGACGCCGCTGCCCGGCTGGGCGGGCGGGTCGGCCACGATCACCTTGGTCTCGCCTTGCGTGACCGAGCTGCCGTCGTTGTCGAGCAGGGCGTAGGCCCCGGTCGCGCCGGCCGCTCCGAAGGCCAGGGCCAGCACCGGCACCAGCAGCTTGCGGGTGTCCGGAAGGGCGATCTGTCGCTGTGCGTATTGCATGACTACCTCCTGGGTTCCGCCGTCCGAACCATTCAGACGGCCATTGCAACGGGGCCCAGCTCTCGCATCTGAAGCGAGCGAGCCACGAAGACTTGGATTGCGTTGCGCGCGCCGCGAGGGCGCCAGGGGCCGCGGTCGATCAGCTCGAACGCGTCGGCTGAGGGGAGGCCCTGCGCCGCGCCGTCACTCACCAGCAGCTCGCCCTCACCGGCGAGCTCGACCAGGCGGGCGGTCACGTTGACCGTGTTGCCGTACCAGTCGTCCGCGCAGCTGACCGCCGGCCCGCTGTGCACCGCCACGCGCAGCAGCTGCGGCGTGGGCAGGGCGCGCAGCTCGTCCGCCAGACGGAGGCCGAGGCAGACCATGTCCGCGGCGTGGTAGCCGTGGACCATGACCGCGTCGCCCATCGCCTTGACGAGCTCGGCGCCGCAGTCAGCCGCGAGCGAGCGGGTGGCGCTCTGCAGCTCCAGCGCCACCTCGACGCCCGCCTCGTCGCCACGAGCCGCCGTGAGGGCGGTGAAGCCGACGAGGTCCGCGAAGAGGAAGCTGTGTGAGTCTCGGTGCTGCGCCATACCCCCTAGGCGTGACACCCGGGGGAACGACGTTCACTGCACCGGAACGGCCCGGTCTAGCGCTCCAGACCGGCGAGCATGGCCTCGAAGACCTCGGGGCTGCGCCTGCCGATGATGGTGTCGAGATGGCCGAGGCCTTCGAACGGGGCTATCTCGGGGGGCACAGGCGCGTGGTCCTTGAAGTGCTCGAAGGTAAGCCGCTGGCCCTCGGGCAGGAACATCCTGTTCTCGGTTCCGTAGATGAACGTGAAGGCCGCCCTGGTATCGGGCGGCCCGTCTACGTAGCTGGGCGGCAGACCTTCGACCCGCTGGGCCGGGACCAGCGCCCCCGCGCCCACGCTGTTCACCAGTTGGTTGACGAAGCCGAACGTCGAGTAGCCCAGCTCACGGCCCAGCCACTCGTGAACGTCGCGGTCGATCTCGGAGTGGCGCAGCAGCACGTCGGGACCCGCCCCGTACATGTAGTTGGCGGTAGCGCACACCGGGTTGCGGCAATCGACGTCGCGACGCACCAGGCCTGCGATCCCAGCGAAGAAGTTTGCTGGTATCGAAGGAGAGCGAATGCCCCACTGGGCGTCGTAGCCGGGCAGCACGAGGTCGGCGAGCGGCAGCATCAGGAGTTGCTTGACTCGCGATGGCAGGGTGACGCGGATGTGCAGGGAGACCGCGCTCGACACGACGTGCGTCACCTCGGGCAGCAGACCGGATACCGCGGAAGCCGTGAAGTTGATCGACCCCTGGCAGTGGACAATCGCCTTGAGCGTCGAGGCGTGGGCTCGTTGGAGCACCTTCTCAACCGCGGCCGGATGGTCGTAGCGGGCCACGTGGTCATGCGTGTAGAAGATCCCGGGGAAGTCGATCGAGCCTCTCCAGTTCTGGACCCAGACGTCGTACCTCTCCTCGAGCAGCCGCTCGGCCAGGCTGATGCCGCTGGGCTGTCCGTAGAACAGCTGCGCGCGCACACCCGCGCCGTGGGCGAGCATCACGGGCTGTGCATTGCGGGGTATCCCGCCGCGGCGGCGCAGGTGATGGAGGTTCAACCAGACCCCGTCCTCGGTCTGGTAGGGCACGATCTCGCGCTGGAGGCCGGGATGTCCGGGGACCTCGTGCCATTCGATCAACTCGTCGTAGCTGCGCCGGCGATCACGCGGGAAACTCGGCAGGGTGTCGGCAACCGGCCGCCCGTAGTAGATCAGCGCCAGCTCGCGCAGGAAGAACCACTGGAAGCGGACGACCGCCCGCAGTCTCGACAGAAGCCCGGGCGCGTGGCCGCGAAACGAGAGCGCCTCGTGCATGACGGCCACGACGCCGAGGCGCGCGATGCCGGTGGCCACGGTGTTGGCGGGCGCCTCGTGGCCCGGCCTCTCCTCGACCTCCTCGCGGTGACCCGGGAAGAGCCGGAAGAACAGGGTCGTGGTGTCTCGCCACGAGTCGAAGTTGGGATCGTCCTCGACCAGCTTGAACCCGCGGAGCGTCAGGGGTCGGCCCAGTGGATCGCGCAGATACAGCTGGTAGCGCATTCTGGCGTGACGAGCGTCAGGCTCTCTCGCGTAGAGCTGGAACCAGCCACGCTCCACCATCAGCCGCCCGCCCAGCTCGTCGCATTCGAGGAAGCCATCGGCGCGAGCACGGACGCTGCGATCGGCCAGGAAGCTGTCCAAGTCGCCAATGCGGATGGTCAGGCGCAGCTTGACCGTGGTGCCCTGGCTGCGACCGGCGCGCATTGCCTGGTTGTGGTCGGTCTCGTCGAACGAAAGCCAACCCTTCATCCACTCCTTGAACTGCACTCCGCGCCGCACGGGCCTAGCCCGCCCGCTCGATCATGCGCTCGGCGAAACGGTCGGCCAGGGCGGCGATGGTGAACGAGGGATTGGGCCCCACCGGTCCCGGCATCACCGAGCCGTCTGCCACGAAGAGGCCGGCGTGCCCGAAGACCTCACCCCATTCGTTGACCACACCGTCCTCGCGTTTCAGGGCCATCGCACAGCCGCCCACCGGGTGGCTGGTCAGCGCCCGGCTGCGGCGCACGAGCATCCGTGGCCCCAGCCGCCCACCGAGCTGGTGGGCCAGCCGCCGCGCGATGGACTGCTGGTGGTTGTAGTAGGGGGCCGAGGCGCCGTTGGGATTCCAGTCGAGCTCGAGCTCGTCGCCGGCCAGCCGCAACCGCCCACCCTGCACGTCGCAGCCCAGGGACAGGAGCACCATCATCGCGCTGGACGAGCGCCCGCTCCCGAACAGCCGAGCCAGATCGCCGCTTAGGTGGGTCAGGCGCCGGCCGCGCAGCCGCGCAAGCGTGCGGCGCACCACGACGCCGCGCATCGCCCACAGGTCCTCGGGCACCTCGGGGGCGTGCCACAGCCACTCGGTGAAGGCCGGACCGCCGCCGTCCTGGATCCACATCTGGCGTCCGTCCGCCTCATCCCTCGACGGCCGGGCGCCGGTGGTGATGGCCGTGCCTCGGCTCGGGTGCAGGTAGCGCCAATTGCGCTCGCGCCGCCGCCCACCGGGCTCGCGGCAGTTGCGGGCCACGGCCAGCATGTCGCCGTTGCTGGAGTAGCCCCGTCCCAGCGCGCGGCTCAGGCCCGGCAGCGCGGCGCGGTTGGCGAGCAGCAGGCGAGTCGAGTTGAAGGTGCCGGCGGCCAGCACCACGATCTTCGCCCTGACGACGCGGTCCACGTCCGTGCTGGGATCGAGCAGGTCCTTGCGCTGACCCTCCCGGGCGCTCAGGTGCTGCAGGTAGCGGACCTCGTAGCCCTTCCCCGCCGGCGTGATGGCCACGGCCTCGCAGCACGTCCGGATCTCGGCCTCGGCCTCCTTGGCCGCGCTCAGATAGTTGAAGTCGAGCGTGTTCTTCGCGCCCTCGTTGCAGCCCACGTCACACTCGCCGATCAGGCGGCAGGCGTAGCGGGGACGCTGGTGGAGATTGTTGTCGTCGGGCAGCGGCGCACCGGGTTGGGGCTCTCCGGAGCCGTCGTCGAAGGAGACCGCCAGCGGAGGCCGCTCGACCTCCAGGCCGATTGCCGCAGCTGCTCTCTCGAAGGCCACCGTCTTGGGCGTGGTGGCGTCGTACTCACTCGGGTAGGTCCGCGGGCGCAGGACCCTCTCCACCTCGTCGTAGTGCGGCTCGAGGGCCTCGCGGTCGAGCGGCCACGGGCGGTCCTTCTCGCCGTCGAACCAGACGAAGCTGTCCTCCGGCTTGCGCAACATCACGTTCGCGTAGATCAGCGAGCCGCCGCCGAGCCCGCTCGCCACGAGCGCGGTCACGTGCGCAAAGGACCACACGTCGAAGAGCCCGTGCAGACCCGTCGCCGGATCCCAGAAGTTCTCCCGGAGTCCTCGCGGCGTGCGGGGAAACGAACCGGGCGGATAGGGCCGGCCGCGTTCGAGTACGAGCACCCTCTTGACTCCCGCCTCCGCCAGCCGGCACGCGGCTACGGCGCCGCCGAAACCGGAGCCCACCACGACGGCATCGAAACGATCGGTGTGCGAGTCCGCGGGCGTCATTGCCCTCGGGCCCACCATACCCTTGAACCGGCCCCGCTGCCGGGCGTAATGTTGCTTCGTGGAACGCTCTCGCGTCAAGCGCTGGGGAGCGGTCACGGCGCTCACCCCTCTGCACCGCGGCTGGTCCCCGTGGCTGCGACTCGTGTTCCGCTTCGGGTCGTTGACCAACATCGCCGCGCGGCCGATATTGCGGTCCCGGGTCATCGGTCTGGCGCGCTGGACCTTATTGCCGCGCCGCGGCAAGACGGACACGATGGTCTTCGAGACCAACTGGTCGGGAGAGTGGGAGAACTACATCGCCGACCTCGGCCGGATGATGCCCCTGCAGTGGCGCTCGATCTGGGGCGGCACGGAGCGCTTTCCCGGGCCCCTGCCGACCACCGATCTGCTGGCGTGGGTCGACACCATCGACCACGGAGCCGACCACTTCTACACGGGCTACCGCAAGAGCGCAACCACTCAGGACGTGATCAGGGCGCTTGCCCTCAGGCCCCGGCTCAGGCGCCTCATCCGGGAGGTCGACGGGCTGGGGCCCGACGAGTTCGCGCGGCGCTGGCGCCGCTTCACGACCGACGTTCAGGATCTGGTCTAGTGACCGGCGATCTGGTCGTGGTCGCGCCGGTGGTGCCGACCCGCGAGGCGGCGCTGCGCCGGCACCTGCGCAGCCTCGACCCGAGCCCGCTGAAGGACTTCAGATACGAGACCCATTTCGCCCGCTTCGTGATCCTGCCGGTGGACGGTCCCCAGCTGTTCTTCTCGAGCCGTTTCGACGTGGCCCCGGAGAGCTACATCGGCGCGCTCTCCCGGCTGCCCGCTGCGGCCACGATATGGGCTCACTGCCAGTCGGCTGACGATCTCACCCACCCCGAGGCCTTGCGCGGCTACCTGACCCGTCACCGCCTGAGGTCGCCGTACATCCTGCCCGCCTGGGCCAAGGTCTCGGTGGGAGAGATCAACGAGGCGCTCCGCGTGCGCGCCCGGCTATCCGAGCTTGTGGTGGCGGCGCCGGCGCTCGGGCCCGCCGGCCTGGTCCACGCCTTTCGGGAGACGTTCGTGCAGTGACGCTCGACCGCAGCGACCTTCAGGGCAACATCCTGCGCGGCTACACGCACCGCCACGCGGGCTACCTGTTCGTCGAGGTCCGAGACGCGGGTGCGGGCAGGCGCCTGCTCTCCGAGCTCATCGACCCCGTGACCACGGCGCGCGAGTGGGAAACCGGCAACGGGCCGGAATCGACGCTCAACGTGGCGCTCACGGCAGCCGGCCTGGAGGCGATCGGGGTCGACTCGGCGGTGCGGGCGACGTTTCCGGAGGATTTCCGCGCCGGCATGCGCGCCCGCGCCAAGCGGCTGGGCGACGTGCGGGCGAACGCTCCGAAGCGCTGGGAGAAGGGACTTCGAGACCTCTCGGCGCACCTGTTGCTCACCGTCTACGGAAGCGAGGATGGCATCCGCGACGAGGCGCTCGGCGCCTGGAAGGAGCGGGTCGACGCGGACCCCGGGCTGCGCTGCGGCTACGAGCAGCTCGCCGACCAGCTCGAGGACGCACGCGAGCACTTCGGGTTTCGGGACGGCTTCTCCCAGCCCGCGGTCGAGGGCAGCCGGCGCAGCGCTCGGGGCGAGGGGGTCATGCGGCGTTTCTGGCGCTGGCGCGAGCTGCGGCTGGGCGAGTTCGTGCTCGGCCATCGCGACGAGGACGGCGTGGTCCCGGCGCGCGGGGTTCCCCTCCTCTACAACGGCACCTTCATGGTGTGGCGCAAGCTCCACCAGGACGTGGCCCTGTTTCGCCGCTGGGTCCGAGACGAGGCGGGCGGGGACCCCGACGAGGAGGACTGGGTCAGGGCCAAGATCGTGGGGCGCTGGCCCAACGGCGACTCGCTGGTGCGCACCCCCGACGGCCACACTCCGCGCGGAAAGCGCAATCGCTTTCGTTACTCCCGAGACAAGGAGGGCCTGCGCTGTCCGGTGGGCGCTCACGTGCGGCGAGCCAACCCTCGCGATGGGCTGGGCTGGCGGACCGAGCGCACGAGGCGCAGCCGCCTGCTGCGGCGAGGCATGCCCTACGGAGCGGAGCTGCCTGAGGGGGCCCTTGAGGACGACCGTCAGAAGCGCGGACTGATTTTCGTCTGCCTCAACGCGAGCATCGCGCGGCAGTTTGAGCTCGTGCAGAGCCACTGGCTCAACGACGGCGACGCCTTCGGCCTCGGCTCCGACCGCGACTTCCTGCTCGGCCGCGCAGATCCGGCGGGGAAGATGACCGTGCCCGGCGATCCTCCGCGTTTCTTCTCGCCTCAGCAGCAGTTCGTGCGAATGCGAGGGGGCGAGTACCTGTTCGTGCCGGGGATGACGGCGCTGGAGGCGTTGGCGGCCGGCTAGGGACCAGTCTCGACCTGCCAGGAGATCGGGTGGTCCGGGTCGGGCTCGTAGCTGCAGAAGGTCCCGGTCTTGATCGAGCGGGCGAGCTGGCGGCCGAGGCGCGCATCGTGCGCCTCGATGCGCCGCAGCGTCTTGCGAATGGCCCTGGTGGCGTTCACGCGGGCGCGCTCGGCGTCGGAGGCGGCGGGGCGGTCGCGCCCTCCCAGGCCGGTGGCCGCGGCCAGCTCGTGGGCGATCTCCTCGTATTCGGTTCTGGCGTGGGCGGCTCGCTCGGGATCGTTCATCGCCTCGGCCTCGTCGATCGTCTCCTGGAGGTCGTCGAGGCGGGCGCGGTAGGCGGCCTTGGCCTGGGGGTCGAGCAGGGCGCCGACGCCGGCCTGACCGCCCGTGTGCAGCTCCTCGGTCGCCACCGCGGCCGGGACTGTTTCCTCGCTGCCGTGACCCTCATCCCGGCCGATGATCTCGAGCGCGTGGAACTCCACGCCCGGGTTGGCCAGCAGCAGGGCGAGGTGGTGCAGGCCCTTCACGTCCTTGAGGCGCACCATGCGCCCGCCGGCGATCAGGGTCCAGAAGTCGCCCTCGCGCTGCAGGCTGCCGGTGGCCTCCTCCTGGGTCCGCTTCGCCGGCTCCGCCGCGGGCTCCTGCTTGCCCTTCAGCAGCCGGGCGGCCTCGTCCTCCACGCGGCGCATGCCGAGCTCGGCGGCGAGCGGCCTGGGCGCGAGCGGCCGCCTCCGCGTCGCCCGCGATCCTCGCCTCGTCGAGGTCGCACAGGGCAAGCGAGGGACGCGACCCCGCCCGCTCGGCCTGGGCGCGGGCCGCTGTGAGGTGCGCCTTCGCCTCCTCGGTCCGGCCGAGAACGCAGGCCAGCCGGCCGAGCGAGCGGTCGACCGGCCACAGCACCGCCGCGCTGGGCGACACGACCCAGCGACCGCTGTAGGGCTCGAGCCAGCCGTAGAGCAGCTCGGACCGTTGCTCGTCGCCGAGCTCGGCGGCCGTGTCGGCCAGCAGCGCCAGCATCACGAGGTGGGTGTTGTCGCGCGGGAGGCCCTCGAGGCCGTCGGCGGTGAGCCGTTCGAGCTCGCGCCGGGCCTCCGCCGGCCGCTCGGCCTGGACGAGCAGCGCGGTGAAGGCACAGCGCAGGGCGACCATGCCGGGCTGGGCGCTCGACATCGCTCCGAGGGGAGCCTCGAGCTCGAACAGGCGGCCCTGGAGCAGCCGGATGACGATGAGGGTGGCGGTCGAGGCGAGCTCGGACACCGATCCGCGCACGCGCCGGCCGATCTCGGCCGACTCGGCGATGCCCTGCTCGGCGTCGTCGAAGCGGCCCTCCCCCACGGCGCGCATCGCCTTGTGCAGGGGGTGGAAGACCATGGCGCGGGGCTGGCGCAGGGTGTTGGCCATGTGCTCGACGCGGGCGATCTCCTGGTCCACGGCGGCCACGTCACCGGCCTCGAGCAGCACCGAGATGCGCCAGTTGCGGACGACCATCTCCATCTCGCTGTCGCCCAGGCGCCGGCTCAGCTCGAGCAGCTCGACGCTGTCGCCCAGTTGCTCGGTGATCGAGTCGGGGCCCCAGCCGGCGAGCAGCGCGCGGCCGAGGACGTACTCGAGCGTCTCGGCGGAGGCGCGATCCTCGTAGGTCGCGTGCTCCTCGCGGGCCAGCGCGACGGCCTCTGTTGACAGCCGGCGCACCCGCTCGCTCTCCGGCGACCAGTAGAGAGCCACCGCCAGCAGCCCCTTCACGCGGGCCAGCATCCCGCCGGCCGGGTCCTGGCCGAGGCGCTCGATCGACTGCTCGGCCAGCTTCACGAGCTCGTCGTCCACGCCGAAGGACAGTCCCCAGATGCCGCAGGCCAGGGTGGCGCGGGCCAGTCCGTGGGAGTCGTCGAGGAGGCGGGCGACCTCGGCCGCCTGGACGAGGGTGCGACGCGCCTGCTCGGTGTCGCCCGCGCGGGTCTGGGCCTCTCCGAGGGATTGCAGGAGGGCGACGCTGCCGTTGCCGCCGGCGCCCTCGAGGGCCTCCAGCGCTCGCTGGTACATGGTGGCGGCCTCGTCGTAGGCGAACTGGCCCATGGCGCGGTCGCCGGCCCTGCTCGCGTAGTCGACCCCGCGCTCAGGGCCGTCGAGGGGAGCGGCCTCGAGGAAATGGTGGGCGAGCTCGTTGAGCCGCGCGTCGACCCGGTCGCCGGCGAGCTTCTCGAAGGTCTCGCCCACGTCGCGGTGGAGAGCGATGCGCCGGCTGGGCTTGAGGCCGTCGTAGAGGGTGGCCTGGACCAGGGCGTGGCTGAAGGCGAACTGCTCCGCCGATTCCGGCACGGGATGCACCAGCCCGATCTGCCCCGCCGCCTCGATCAGCCCGAGCAGCTCCTCACGGGGTTTGTCGGTGGCCGTGGAGAGGGTGGTGACGCTGAAGCGGTCGCCGATGACCGACGCGACGCCGAGGACCTCCTGGGCTTGTTCGGGAAGCGGCGCAAGGCGCTGCGAGATCGTCTCCCGAACACCCTCGGGCAGGGGGAGAGCGGCGGTGGTTGCTCGCTCGCTGTCGCCGAGGCGATCCTCGGCGTCGAGGAGGGTCACCAGCTCGCCCACGAACAGCGGGTTGCCGCCGGTGAGCTCGCGGAGGTGCTCGACGAGCTGGTCGGACGCACCGCCCTCGCTCATCTGCTCGATGAGACTGCGGATGCCTTCGGTTTCCAGACCCGTCAGCGCGATACGCCGGCTCCAGCCCAGGAGATCCGCGGGCAGCGCCGTCCCCTGGCCCTCGAAGTTCATCTCGGCGTCGCGATAGGTCGCGAGAAGCAGGATGGGCAGGTCCTGGAGGGAGCGGGCGACGAAGCCGAGGGTCTGCAGGGAGGCCTCGTCGGCCCAATGGAGGTCGTCGAAGACGACGACGAGGGGTGTGTCTCGCGTGGCGAGCCGAAGCAGCTCGACCAGGGCGTCGTAGGCGAGGAAGCGGCCCTCGTCGGTGGACGCCTTCTCGCGCGCGGCCTCGGGCCGGTCGGTGAGCTCGGGCACGATCTCGGCGAGGTGTGTCGCCTTCGCTCCGAGTTCAGCCAGCAGATCTTCCTGTTGTGGGTTCTCGCGTACGAGAGCGCGCACGACCTGAACCCAGGGCCAATAGGCAGGCGCCGCGCCGCCCGACCAACCGACGCCCCAGGCGGTATGGGCACCACGCGCCTCGGCCTCGTCCGACAGGGTTCTCGCGAGGCTCGTCTTGCCGATCCCGGGCTCCCCGGCGAGCAGCACGACGGTGCCGTGGCCGGCGATCGCCTGCTCGAGCCCGGAGGTCAGCTCAGCCAGCTCCCGCTCGCGCCCGACGAGGGTCCCACCAGCGTGACCGTGGCGCGAAATCCGTCCAGATGAAGGCTTGTCAGCCATAGCGGCAGGGCCGTGCCGAGCTCGCTTCGACTCTAAGGGCTTGGGGGTGGGCGCGCCACCGTTCTAGGCGTTCCCGTGTCGGGGGGCCTATGGTTGGGGTGTGAGCGACCAAGCGAAAATCGACCAGCTGCTCAGGGACCTGGACTGGCAGATCTCCCAGCTCAAGCCGCGCGGCATCAAGACAGACGCCGGAAATACGTACAACCCGGCCCACTACAAGCGCGGCCTGGCCGCCGCCAGCGAGAAGGGCGGGAACGAGGTGGTCGAGTTCATTCGCCGCTACCTCTACAAGCCACCGAGCGCCGGCTACCTGAAGCTGGAGGAGGCCGACGCGCTCGACCTGTCCTGCGAGTGGCTGGTAATGGACGAGGAGAAGCCCTACGCCTCGCTGTTCACGGACGAAGACCGCACGGCGGCCCGCGAGCGGCTGGGTCCACAGATCGAGGCCATAAGGGGCCGCAAGGCAAAGCACCGGGCCGGGGTCATCGCGTGGCGCAACGAGTCACGGGCGAAGCAGGGCAAGCCGCCGTTGACGGACGAGCAGCTGTCGCTGAGCTGAGGGGAGTTGGGGAGCCGGCCAGGGATCAGCCGATTGACCCCACACCCGCCCGATCAGTAAGCACGCTTCAGTCGATGACGCTCACTGGCTGGCAAGACCACGAGCATGCAGAGCCCGACGAGGGGTGGCGTAGCCGATGCTCGGGAAGCGGGGGTCTGCCGTCGCGGCGCTGCGCCGCCGCCGGAGCACGCGAGCGGCTCGACGACGCACCCCGCGTGCAAATTGATGCCCGTCAGCACCGTCGGCATCACACCGGTACGACGCCCTCCGCTAGCAGAGTCTTTGGTTAGCAGCGGGGGCGGGATTCGAACCCGCGACCTTCGGGCCACGAGATCGCTGCGCACTCGATCGCTCAGGTGTAACCCCGCCTAGTGGCTGGGTTGACGCTCTGGCAGGTGGGCTGAGTTTTGCTCGATTGGTACCTGGTGTGGTACCTCGAACCCGTTCGGATTACTGTCTGTGCGTGGGATTCGAACTCCGTGGCTACACCATCCTGTCGTACGGGGAGTTCACTGAACTGACGCGTACCATGGCGCCTGGCGCGGAGGCTCCACCGGATCTCGTAGCGTGGTTCTCAGGCGAGCGCCTGTCACCGCAAACGCTCCGAACCGGGCTTAAGCGGTGCGCGGTGCAGGTGCAGGACCAGCGGGGCCAAGAGCTGCTGTCGCTTGCGTCGCGCCGACTGCGGCTCGCCCTCGGGCGCGATGAGCTCTCGTTCGAGCCGCTCCCGCCAGCGGAGCTGGGCGAACTTTAGGGAATGCCCGCAGTCTCATCTAACCGTGCGCCGTTCGCGCCTCCGGTCAGGCGACTGAATCCGGACATCTATCTGCCCTTTATTCCGCAAAACGAGAACGGTGTCGTGTACATCTTCGCTCTCGCGGCGTCCCGTCTCGGCTTCAAGGTGAAGCGCGTCCAAGCCGGATTCCCAGACTGCACCGCCGAGTGGGCCGGCAAGAAGGTGCGCATTGAGTTCGAGTTCCGCTCAAGAAACTTCGGAATCCACGGCCACGACCCTCGCAAATGCGACCTAATCGTGTGCTGGAAACACGACTGGCCAAGCCCTCCATCAGGGCTCCAGGTCCTCGAGCTGCGCAAAATGTTCGGACTCGCCCGCGATGTCTTCATGATCGTCTACCGGGATCAGTTCTGGCGTGAGCTGCCTCGGGATCGCAAGCCCACGAACCTGTGGAGCGTCCCGTCGACCTGCGGACCCGACGACTTGCTCCTCATCTACCGTCCAGCGGAACCCGACGACAGCACGCCGGGCGCCGTAACCGATGTGTTTCGGGTGATCACCCCTCCGGAACGCGTCGACAGGCCTGGATGGCGCGACGAGCCGGACTGGATGGCTTCGATTCAGCGCGTCGCTCGGCTCCGCTCTCCAATCACTTTCGCTCGCCTCCGCAAGCTCCGAGCGCACGGTGGCATCGAGGCCCGGCCGCGTCGAACCGAGGAGTGGCCGGCGCTTCACAGAGTCCTAACGCGAGAGGGCCGGCCCACCCACTCGCTTGCCCGATACGCGCCGGTGCCTGATGGACGCGGGCGGCCCGCGAACGGGTGAGCTACGCGCGTGACCGCCTTAGACGCACCACTCCCCGGCCTCGGCGAGACGCTCCCTACGCGAGGGAGGTTCGTGCGGCAACGCCAGCGCCACCCAGACGGCGGCGTGGTCGCTGAGCCCGTCGCGCAACCAATCATCCCGGTAGCCACAGTCCACGGCGCGGGCGTCCTCCGACACGTATACGTGGTCGTAGCGACGTCCTCTCGCGTC
The DNA here is from genome assembly GCA_963826165.1 of uncultured Thermoleophilaceae bacterium. Classification (GTDB taxonomy): domain Bacteria; phylum Actinomycetota; class Thermoleophilia; order Solirubrobacterales; family Thermoleophilaceae; genus JACVRW01. The sequence continues at coordinate 749,088 of CAWGWC010000007.1, forward strand.
ACCGTCGCGAGGCAGGTAGCTGGCCGGGTGCTTCTCGTAGCCGTGCAACCTCCGGTACGCGTCGGCCAGGTCGAACTTCCGCAGCCCCAGCAGAACGTTCCTTTCCGCGCTCTCCCAGCGGTCCGCGAGCGCGGCATGTCGACCGGACCACGTCTCGACTGTGCCATCCCCATGCTCGCGCCGCGGCGTGTTGAAATCGCCGCACAGAATTCGCGGTCTGCGCGTCGGACGCGCAAGACGCTCAAAGATCCCTTCGAACGTAGCCAGCTTGTGAAGCGGCCGAGTCGACCCAGGTGGCAGATGCGCGTTGTGCACCTCGAGTGCGACCGACGGGGCCGCCACGACCGCGGACAAGACCTTCTCGGGGTACGGGATCTCGAACTCGGTCGGCGACATTCTTGCGAGCGGCCAGCAACTCGCGATCAGGTTTGCATACCGACGCCCCGCACCGATTAGTCCGGTTGTCGTCGCAATCTCTGTCAAGCCGCTCGCGCTTAGGCGCTCCTTCCATGGGCCCTCTGAGCCGGCCGACACTTCTTGTAAGCAGACGATCTGCGGTGCCTCGCCGACCAAAGCCGTGGCCTGCCGGTCCAACGCCGAGCCGACCCGACCATTCACGTTCCAGGAGATGAGCTTGATCACCGGTCGGACCCCGCCGCTGATGGTCCCGGCAGCACATCACGGCGGAGTTGAACTCGGAGCGGCATCCGGAGTTCGGGGAGGCGACTCAGGAGGTCGTCCCTCGTGCCAACGCCGCACCGCCTTGACCCGCCTTACGGGGACTTCGACACGCGTCGTCCATCATCGGCGGGCGCGCTCTACGTCATCGCGCACAACTAAGACCGCGACGGCGGAGTGGACGGCGCTTCTGTCGTACGCTACGCGGGAGCGGCGCCCGCGTTTTGCTGAACGGTCAAGATGTCCCGCGTGTCCAGCAGGCGTCGGGAGGGTTCGAGCGGTCGAGGACATTCTCGTCTGCGGCTAGGGGAGCGATGAGCGACGAACTCTACGACGACCACGTTCATGAGCACCTTGAAGCAGACGAAGCCGTCGAGCATGTATCCGACGAGCGTGTGGTCGACGAGCGCCGCGTGGAACGGGCGCTGCGCGACCTCAAGGATGACTTCTTCCGATCGGGAAGCGAACTCGCACGCGAGGAGGTTGATCGAGCAGCAGTGCGCCACGGACTCTCGATTGCGGAGGTCGCGGTGCTCATGCCGCGAGCCGACAAGGCTGACCTTCTTGAGAGCGCGCGTGAGTCCTTGTCGCGACTCGACAGTCCGCAGGAGTCGTTCGACCGGCCTCTCGAGCCGATCGACCTCGTGCAGACCTATATCAACGACATTCGGCGCTACCCGCTGCTCGACGCCTCGGACGAGATCGCGCTCGCACGCACGATCGAGACCGGTGTACGTGCTGAGGCTGCGTTGGGGGCCGAGCACCCACCCCCTGAGCAGGAACGCGAGCTCCGACTCCTCGTCGCCCGCGGCGAAGCGGCCAGGCAGCGGTTCATCGCCTCGAACCTACGGCTTCTGTTCAATCATGCAAAGGCACGCCAGCACCAGGGCCTCGACTTTCTCGACCTGCTCCAAGAGGGAACCCTCGGCATCATCCGCGCGGTCGACAAGTTCGACTACCGGCTTGGCTACAAGTTCTCGACGTACGCCACATGGTGGATCCGTCAGGCGATGGATCGCGCGCTCGCCGACAAGGGCCGGGTGATCAGGCTGCCGGTTCACATAGTCGAAAAGGTGCGCAAGATCCGAGCAGCCGAATACAGACTCGGACTCGAACTCGGGCGGGACCCGACGGTCACGGAGGTCTCGACGAAAACTGGGTTCGACGCCGCAGACGTCGCGTTCCTACGCGACGTGAGCCGAGACGTGATGTCCCTCGAGGCCCCCGTCGGGCGACGAGCCGGATGCGCTCCGGCTGCTCGACCTCTTGCCCGACCCGAGCGCCGACGTCGAGGCCGCTGCGTTCGAGGGGCTCCGAGCTCGAGGAGCTTGGAGACGCTCCTCGCGATGCTCAGCGATCGCGAGCGGCGAGTCGTCGAGCTGCGATATGGCTTGCGGGACGACACACCCGCAGACGCTCGATGAGGTAGGCAAGGATGTTCAACGTTACGCGGGAAAGGATCCGGCAGATCCAGAATCAGGCGATGAAGAAGCTCGAAGTCTCGGCTCGAAGCACGGGACTCCTCTCAAGCAGGATGGCGGTATGAAAGTGCCTGGAGACCGAGACCGAACTACAGGAAGCGGCCACGAAGTTCCTGCACTGGCTGGAACAGCGGGTCGTCGTGGACGGACGCGGCGATGATGCCAGCGTCCTGGAAGGTATGCGTGCCGATCGTTTCTGGCTCGGCAAGCTCGGCTCGGAGTCCGCGGAGTGGAAGACAGAAGCTCGGTCAACGCGGGAATCGGCTCGATCCATGCGCCGCCGGCTTCAGGTTCCGCCCGGGAAGGCGCGACATCTCGGTCGAGGTCAGCTTTCGGGTCTGGAGCCGGAAGCCCGACACGAAGCCGGCTCGCTGGCTGAAGAGCGAACCCATCACCGCCGGCTTCAGCGCGATGCTTCCGGACGCGGGGCACCGGACCACGGCAGGCGACGGCGAGCTAGCTCGCGCGCGCTAGAGGCGGCCGGCCTCGAGCGGCACAGCGTTCGCTGCGACGTGCAAGTCGAGTCAGAGCAAGGGCACGAAGCGGCCACGATTACGCTCGTCAATCAGACGGTCGAGCGCCGGAACTTCGACGCGAACATCTATGAGGTTCGTGTCTTGGCTCAGGTCGGCGAAATCGAACCCTTCGCGCTTGAGGCTCTGCCGGACTCTTTTCGCTACGACCGCCGCGTGGCGGCCTACGGCATCAACTGCGGCGTCGGATACGCCGGCGGTGAGCTCCAAACACTTGACACAGTCGCTGCAGGACCGGCTTCGCCCGACGTATTGGGACGGGGAAGCAGGGCCGGAGCCCGACCTGCGTTTCGCGACGCTCGCCGCGTCTCCACGCGAGCCCCTCGACCAACTGGTCGACGCGTTCGAATCGTGGCACGAGCGGCATTGGGGCGGAGTCGGCCTTGGCCGAGCGCGCGCGACGCGAGGATTGGAGTCACGGCATGCTCGATCTCGCACGTGGAGAGGCTGAGCGGGTCGCTGTCGAAACGCGGCGTTGCCGCGCCGGGGTCGCCGCTCTCGACGATCCGGACGTGCTCCGCGCCTTCAAGCTCACCAACGAGGCCTTCATTCATTCGGGCGGATCCAAGTACGACTCGTGGCGCCCGTTCCAGATCGGCTTCTTGCTGACCGTCCTACCGAGCCTCCTCGACCCTGAGCACGACGAGCGCCCCATTGTCGACACCTTGTGGTTCGCCACCGGCGGCGGCAAGACCGAGACGTACCTCGCGATGATCGTGCTTGCGTGCATCTACGACCGGCTCACGTGGAAAGACGGCGGGGGTCACAGCATGGAGCCGGTTCCCGCTTCGGATGCTTTCGCTTCAGCAGACGCAACGCTTCGCCGACGCCCTCGCCGGAGCCGAGCTCGTTCGCCAGCGCGAGAACCTCGGAGGCGACCCCTTCGCGATGGGGTTCTTCGTCGGCGCAGGCGGCACGCCGAACCGGATACGCAAAGACGGTGCCGAAGGAGCCGCCGACTCCGAGGACCCCGAGATGCCGGCGCGAAACCGTGTGCTGCTGCATTGCCCGTTCTGCTTCTCGCCTGACCTGGAGATGGGGTTCGACCGCCGACTCTGGTCGCTCCAGCACCGATGCACGAACGACGACTGTGCTTGGCAACAGGCCGGGCTTCCTTTCTATGTCGTGGACGAGGAGATCTACCGGTTCCTCCCGCCGGTCGTCATTGGGACGCTTGACAAGGCGGCGCTGCTCGGCATGCAGGCAGCCGCCCGTGGTCTCATCGGCTCGCCCGTCGCGAGGTGCACAGGCCCCGGCCACGGCTACACGTACGCGACCCGCTCAACGAAACCCACCGGTTGCCTCGTGCCGGACTGCTCGTTCGATCGGACGACATTGGATCAGCCGCGGCGACTGTTCGCGCCGCGGCTCCATGTCCAGGACGAGCTACATCTCCTCCGGGACTCGCTCGGTGCGGTCGACTCTCACTACGAGACGCTCATCGACCATCTGCACCGCGAGGTCGACGGCGCAGACCCGCCTAAGATCGTGGCGTCATCTGCGACCCTCGCGGGCTACGAGCAGCAAACGCGCGAGCTCTACGCGCGTGCCGGAGCAGCATTCCCCCAGCCGGGCCCGGCTGAGAGCGTTTCCTTCTGGACGTGCGACACCACGCAGCTGATGAGGCGCTTCGTGGGTATCGCGCCTCGCGGGCAGACGCTCGAATTCGTCAACGAGCGGATTACGGAATCAGTGCAGAAGGCGGTCCGACGATTGGTCGCCGATCCCGAGGGCACGTGTCGCGAAATCGGAGTCGAGAGTGGGTTTGCAGAATTCCTGCTCAACATCTACGGCACGCAGGTCGTGTACGGCATCCGAGTGCGGGACGTCGAGGCCGCCGGTCGGTCGCTGCAGACGCAGTCGCCGGTTGACCCGCTCAACGTCGGGATGCTCACGGGCGGCACGCTGCTCGAAGACGTGCGCGACACGCTCGAGCGACTGGATCACCCAGAAGCAGACTTCGGCGACCGCCTGCATGTCATCTGTGCCTCGTCGATGATGTCCCACGGCGTAGACATCGACCGCTTCAACGTGATCACACTTCTCGGCGTGCCGCTGGCGACCGCCGAGTTCATCCAGACCTCTGCGCGAATCGGTCGACGCTGGCCTGGGCTGGTTTTCGTGCTCCACCGGATGGGTGTCGAGCGAGACTCCAGCGTGTTCCGGTCCTTTCCGACTTACGTCAGGCACGGCAACCGTTTTGTTGCGCCGGTCGCGATCACCCGTCGGAGTCGCCGCGTTCTGCGTAATACGTTTCCCGGGCTGTGGGCCGCTCGCGTTCTCGCCGTTCACGAGCCCCGCAGCATCGCCGCCGGATCTGGCCCCCTCTCGACCGCGAGCAAGCTGCGCGCATATGCACAGGCCCACCCGATCGAGGAGGAGGCGGAGTTCGAGGCCTTATGCCGAGCGCTGGACCTGCAAGCGGACACCGATGATGCTCTGGTAGACGAGCTGCGTCGGCAGGTGCGGGATACGTTCGCGGAACTTCTCAACCCCGCCTCGACGGCAACGTTCGTCGGCGATGTGCCTCCGCAGCCTCCGATGCGCTCTCTCCGGGAGGTCGAGTCGCAGATCCCGATCTCGGAATCCAGGCGTCGATGATCGATACGCGGAGTCTGTCGCAGGTAGTTTTTGGCTTCCTGCCAAACCAGACCGCTGACGTCAGGAACAAGGTTTGGCGCGTGGCCCGGTGGACCGACGCGCGAGGTTTGCCGGTGGATCCAGAGGTGGTCCGCGATGAGCTCATGCGCGCGCTGTACCCCTGGGAGCTCGCGGGCACGGACGGTGGCCTTCTCCAGCGCCTGCGTGAAGGCCTTGACATCAGCGTCGTGTCACCGTCGGAAGACGGTGGAGTCGCCGTCGAGCGGTTCCCGGAGCTCTTCCGCTGCCAGTCGTGCGGACGACTGAACAAGGACCCGGACTCACAGTGCACCTGCGGGAAGCGGCGTTGGGGTCAGATCAACTGGGTCGCCTTTCACGAGTGCGGGCGCCTCGAGACGCCGTGGATTCCGACATGTCCGGAGCACAAGCAGGTTCGCTTCCGCCAAACCGGCAGCCCATCACTCGCAGAGATCGTGTTCGACTGCCCTGTGTGCCACAAGCAGATCTCGAAAGGTCCCCCGCCGCGGAAATGCGATTGCGGGAACGGCATCCTTCTTCACAACCCGCATCGCGCGGCAGTCGTCTACCAGCCGCGCACCACCGTGATCGTGAACCCACCGTCGCAGACGGATGCCGCCGCTCTGCGCTCTCCTGCTGGGCGTTCGATGGCGCTCGAATGGGTGCTGGGAGGGATGGAGAGCGACACTCCGGCCGCCGGAAAGCCAACGGTGGAGGTGTTATACGAGACGTTCTTGGCGCAAGGCACGGAACCGCCGGTGGCTCGAGCGATGGCGGAGGCAGCCTTCAAAGCGTCAGGACAAACCGCGGACGAAGACGTGAAAGACATCGGCGACCTCACTGGCGACGCGAAGGAAACAACGACCAACGGAGCTCTTCGCCTTGCATATGCGACGATTGGTGGCCGCCTTCGAGTCGCTCGTCTCATCCGCGACGCCGGCGCTGCTGCCAAGCAGAGGTACATCGACCTATACCCGCCCGCACTCGACCGCGGGAAGCTCCTTGAGGTCGAAGTTCTCGAGCGCTTCCCGGTACTGACTGCGGCGTTTGGTTACACGAGGGGCAGCGGTGACTTCAGCAAGTCCCAGTTGCAGTGGTTCAAGGGGCCCAGTGGCGGGCTGCGGATCCACGGCCAGCAGGCGGACACCGAAGCCCTCCTTTTCCGCCTGGATCCCGTGGCGGTTTGCAGCTACTTGCACGACCACGGGGCACTCGAAATGGCCGAGGACGATCCGCGCGCCGCGAGACTCGCCATCGCAGAAGCGGCGACCGTGCCAGAAGCCGGCCAGATCGTCGACCCCTCGAGCACAGGCGCCCGCCTCCTGACGCTGGTTCATTCCTACTCGCATCGAGTGATCCGGCGGATTACTGGGTTCTGTGGCATCGATCAAGATTCGCTCGCCGAGTACTTGATCCCACAGCACCTGGCCTTCATCGTCTACGCGACCTCGCGCGGCGATTTCGTGCTTGGCGGCCTTCAGGCAGTATTCGAACACGATCTCGACAAGGTCCTCCACGACGTCGTTGGCGGAGAGCATCGGTGCGCCCTCGATCCAGGCTGCGAGAAGGAAGGCGGAGCGTGCGTGGCGTGCCTGCATATCGGCGAACCTTCGTGTCGCTATTACAACCAGTACCTGGACCGCGCGGCGCTCTTTACCCCCGATGGGTTCCTCAGCGGACGCTGAAGCGGCGACGTGGGCTCGTACCGCCGGCGCGCTGCTCGTCGGGTCGACTGACCCTTGGACGGCAGCCACTGCCCTATGGCGATACCTCCTCGCGCCCACCGAGGAGGCGAAGAACGAGCTGGACGAGGCCGGAATACAGGCGGAGTTGGTGGACGACTTCCGGCGGGTGCTGCCTGAGGACGCGACAGCGCTAGAGGGGGCCTGTCGACTCGGTGCCGCGTTCGAATGCGGCCGCCGCGCTCAACCCGCCGTGGGAGGGTGGCGGCCCGTCGCAACGTGGGTTGGGGCGCAGACGGCATCCGGCACAGGACCGCTGAAACCCTCATCGGCCTTCTAATCCGCGCCCGTCGTCGAGTGCGCATGTTCGCGCCGTTCGTCGATGAACCCGGCCTCCACGCGCTTGCTCCTGGCATCGCCGCAGCCACCACGAGGCGCGTCCTCATCGACTTGGCGATTCGCGAGGAGACAAGCGATCTGGTAGGCGGGGTGCTTCCCGCACTCGTCGACCGCACTGGTGACCCGTCGATGTTGCGGATGCATGTGTTGCCGACCAACGAGGTTTTTCCTCATCTCAAAGTGCTTTCCGTCGATGGGCGATGGGCCTACGTGGGCAGCGCCAACCTCACCTGGGCAGCGCTTATCCACAACGTTGAGCTGGGCGTTCTCGTCGACGGCGATGAGGTCGTAGTACTCGACCAGCTCTTCGACCGGATGTTGCTCGCTCCAAACGAGGATGGAGTTGCGAGCTAGCTTGGCAGCTGCCGCAGCGCTGCCGTAAAGCGGCGGTCGACACCGCCATCCTGTCCCAGGAGTGGCTGCCCAGCAGCCGCGGCCGCTGCCGCCGCGAGCAAGGCGCTTCCCTCAAGGAGGCGTTGGAACGGAGTGGTGGGCGTTGCGTCGGTTCCTCTCGCCTCAATTCGTCGCCCCATTGCGGAGAGGCGCATGCGGGCATGGGCGAGCCGATCGAGGCCCGCCGAGCTCGCGCGCTCGACTGCCTGTAACCGAATGATCTCAACTAGCGCGTGCTTCCCGTCGTCCTTAGCGGGCGGAGACAGCGATACCACGACCTCGGCCGGCATCGCCTGGGCCGTGGCAGCGCGCCCCGAGCCCGTGAGCAGCGCAAGCGTGTTCCCGTATGTCTCAGAAGCAGAGGCTGCCCCCACGACCTCCCAGATAGCGATCAGTCGAGGGACTTGCTGGGAGAGCAGGGCTCGGCGCTGCGCTCCGAGGCGGGCCAGCGCGTTCTGCGCGCGTGCTGCGTAGTGCTCTGGTCCAACCGCTGGATCGCTAGCGGCGGCGGCCGCGAGCAGCGAGGGTCCGACGAGGAGGTTCGGGATTGGCA